>NZ_JAKMCM010000010.1 GCF_022662015.1 Aestuariivivens sediminicola
GATCGGTCTCACTTCGACTACCTCACTTAAGTGAGGTGCTCAGCATAAACTTCTCGACCGATTACTTTATAATGAAAAAAGTCCCTTGACAAGCAAGAGACTTTGTAAGGGGTGGAAGATCGGTCTCACTTCGACTACCTCACTTAAGTGAGGTGCTCAGCATAAACTTCTCGACCGATTACTTTATAATGAAAAAAGTCCCTTGACAAGCAAGAGACTTTGTAAGGGGTGGAAGATCGGTCTCGAACCGACGACCTCCTGAACCACAATCAGGCGCTCTAACCAACTGAGCTACAACCACCGTATAATTTGGACCACATTCGTGAATAAAGCCCATAAATGGGCAGGTGCAAATGTAAATTATTTCAAATTCTCTACAAAACCTTTTTTGATTAATTTAAAGGATACAATCCTATTTCAAATCAAATAAACTATCCACAGCCACGAACCGTTCAACATTGAATCCTTCGCCATGTTCCACTCCTATTAAACGACCCAGATCCCGCGCCCTGTATTCAATACTATCCGTAAAGTTTTTACTCGATATTGGTGTTTCGGGTTCCTTACTGCTTGAATCATAGAATTGCGTCTTATAAGCCTTAACAGACTGCATTTTCTTTTCCATAAAACCGGTCACGTCAACAACAAAATCGGGTTCTAAATTTTTCCATTGAATATAATGGTACACGTGCTTTGGTCGCCAAGGCTCCTGCCATGCATCATCCTTATCAAATTTGGTGTCAATTTTTAATAACCCACTTAAAAAGCAGGCATCACTAACCAGTTTACTCGCTTTACCATGGTCTATATGCCGATCGTCCACCGCATTACAAAGGACAATCTCAGGCCTATACTGTCGAATAATTTTGATTAACTCGAGTTGATGTGGTTTATCATTAACAAAAAAGGCATCCGAAAACTCCATATTCATTCTAAATGCAACCCCCAGTATTCCTGCAGCCAGTTCCGACTCGGCCAGCCTGGTCTCCTGATTACCTCTCGTTCCAAGTTCGCCACGCGTTAAATCTATTATTCCCACCTTTTTCCCCCTGGACACCTCCTTCGCTATAGTGGCACTACAACCCAATTCCACATCGTCAGGATGTGCTCCAATGGCCAAAATATCTATTTTCATAAAGACATCAATATTAATTTCAGGTTTAACATAATCAATTATCAATTAATTTATTTGCGACTCAAAATAGTTCCAAACTAGAAGAATTTTTATCAAATTTTCATGCATTTTAGACTATTTTTTTAAATAGAAGATCTATTTTTTTTAAATATATTAAGAATCTTTAAAAAAGCCTTATTACTATTACGTTTTCGTATTTCATTTCACTATTAAAATATCTCATAATTCTATAATTTGCTAAAAATTACATGTTTAACCAAAGTATGACTTTCGTCATACTATGTATGCCCTAATACCATGTAATTTTACTATGTGAAAAATTAATTTTATAATTGAGTTCTTTAGAATCGTAAAGCTAACAAACAATTACGAGATATGATCTACTTAATGCTTACCATATTAATCATTACCATCGGACTTTTTGTCTGGGGAAAATTTACGCCCGATATCGTAGCGCTCATATCTATGATTAGTTTATATCTTACTGGCATTCTTAATGCCACCGAGACCCTAAGTGGCTTCAGTAACCCTACGGTTATAATGATTGCGGCCTTATTTATTATTGGAGAGGGCATTGCTCAAACCGGCTGGACTGCCATGGCAGGTAAAAAATTTGTTGAATGGGCAGGTAAAAGCGTCCCAAAACTATTAGTTATCGTCACCTTAGGAGCAGGTATACTCTCCGGTTTCGTAAGTAATACAGGGACGGTGGCCACTTTAATGCCTTTAACTATATCTTCGGCATGGAGTATTGGCACATTACCTTCAAAAATGCTGATGCCCGTGGCTTTTGGATCCAATACAGGCGGCCTTTTAACCTTAACAGGCACACCTCCTAATATTATTGCGAGTAACGCTCTGGTAGAAAGTGGTTTTGAAGGATTTTCATTCTTTGAATTTGGATTGATAGGATTGCCATTACTTATAATTGCATTATTATATTTCAGATATATCGGATATAAGTTGTTACCAAAAAACAAAACAAACAATAAGCCCGTTAATATTGAGACCACATTGCACAAATGGATAGAGGCCTACAAAATAGATAACGACTATTACAGATTGCGAATCCGAAGTCTGTCACCATTAATAAATACCAGAATAGAAGACTGGCATCTTGAAAAAGAGTATAACGTGTCCATCATCCGGTTAAAAAGAAGGCATCCAAGTCTCCTGAAGGGCATCCATAATTTTGAAGAGTTCCCATCTACGAATACGGAGCTCAGATATCATGATATTCTGACGGTAAAAGGAGATACTGAAGCTATAAATAAGTTGATGATAAAATTCAGATTGGGTCTCCTACCCCTTGAACCCATTACCGATGAATTAAAAAACAATCTCATTAATCAGGAGGTAGGTATGACTGAGGTCATTGTGAATCCCAATTCGATCCTGGTAGGAAGACATTATAAAATCGGCGATTATTTTAATCGCTATGGGATACAACTACTTGCAGCTTCAAGAAATAATAAACCATTGGAGGATAGAGAAATAACCGTTAAAGCTGGTGATGCCTTTTTATTAAGAGGAACTTGGGAGGATATTGATAACTTAAAAAAACAACATGAAAATCTGGTCATTATAGGCAGTCCTGAAGGTATGGCCAAGAACGTTGACAAACTAAATGTAAAATCCTTTATTGCCTTGAGTGCCCTCTTGCTAATGATTGTATTTATGGTGTTTAATATCGTTCCGGGAGCCATTGCTGCCCTGATATCTGCTGGAATCATTTTATTAACGGGTTGTGTTCCGATAACTAAAGCCTATAAAGGTATTAGTTGGACCAGTGTGGTTATGATCGCAGCAATGATACCAATGGGCATCGCTCTTCAAAAAACAGGTACGGCACAGATCATAGCCAATGGGTTGGTGAGTTATTTAGGATCGATACATCCTATAGTCTTACTGGGAGGGGTTTTCTTATTGACCACAACATTTAGTCAGGTGATAAATAATTCGGCTACTGCAGTACTTATGGCGCCCATTGCCATTTTAGCGGCAAGTTCTTTAGAATTGTCACCGGAACCCTTTATGATTGCGGTAGCAATTAGTGCCTCAACTGCTTTTTTAACCCCAATTGGAACAACAACGAATGCCATGGTCATGACGGCGGGAGGATACAAATTCATGAATTACCTTAAAGTAGGCGCACCCTTATTGCTGATTTTCCTCACTGTATCGCTATTATTAGTTCCATTAATTTGGCCTTTTTAATATTTAATTTTTAATAAGAACCTTAAAACCAATAAAACATGAAAACTTCAGAAACTTTAGAAAAAGACACAAGTTTAGAACAATACGGTATAAAAAATGTTATCGTAAACTGGAATTTACCTCCGGAAGAACTTCAAAGAATTACTGTCGAAAAAGGTATGGGTAAAGAAACCGCCAATGGTACCTTAGCCATAAATACAGGAAAATTTACCGGACGTTCCCCTCAAGATCGTTTTCTTGTAAAAGACGACTATACAGCTGACAAGGTGTGGTGGGGAAAAACTAACAAGGCGGTATCTCCTGAAAATTTTGACAAATTGCAAAATGAAATTGTAAACTACCTTTCGGGTAAAGAAATATATGCCAGAGATGGTTATGTTTGTGCAGAGCCGGAATACCGAACTAATATTAGAACGATAACGGAGTATCCATGGTCCAATCTATTTGTTTACAATATGTTCCTTAGACCGGGTGCCAAGGAATTAGAAAACTTCAAAGAAGATTGGCTTATCCTTTGTGCTCCTGGTTACGAATGCCCGGATCCCAAAGCTTATGGAATACGTCAAGGTAATTTTTCGATTTTAAACTTTACAAAGAAAATTGCACTCGTAGGTGGTTCTGCATATACCGGTGAAATGAAAAAAGGTATTTTCTCCGCATTGAACCTTATTTTACCCACTGAAAAAAATGTATTGCCTATGCACTGTTCCGCTAACGTGGGCAAAAAGGGTGACACAGCCATATTTTTTGGACTTTCAGGTACCGGAAAAACAACACTATCTGCTGATCCAGATCGAAAATTAATTGGTGATGACGAACATGGTTGGACAGCGGATAATACGATATTTAATTTTGAAGGCGGGTGTTATGCAAAAGTAATCGACCTGACTGAAGAAAAAGAACCCGATATCTATCGTGCAGTAAAACCCGGTGCCTTACTTGAAAATATTGTGATCAAGGAAAATGGTGAGCCTGATTACGAAGATAGCAGCATTACACAAAACACACGTGTGAGCTACCCTATCTATCATATCGATAATATTCAGGAAACACTTTATGCCACTAATCCAAAGAATATATTTTTCTTAACCTGTGATGCATTTGGTGTTCTTCCTCCGGTTTCTAAATTAACTCCTGGACAGGCCGCGTATCACTTTATTTCCGGATATACCGCAAAGGTAGCCGGAACCGAAGCTGGAATTACAGAACCTGTACCGTCATTCTCGGCATGTTTTGGCGAACCTTTTATGCCCTTAAATCCAACAGTTTACGGTGAAATGTTAAGCAAGAAAATGCAAGAAGCAGGGGTTAATGTCTGGCTTATAAATACCGGTTGGAGTGGTGGCCCTTATGGGGTAGGATCGCGTATAAAACTTAAATACACAAGAGCAATGATTACCGCTATTCTTAACGGTGATTTAGACGGTGTTGACTACGAACAAAACTTTATTTTTGGATTATTCATGCCAAAATATTGTCCTGGTGTACCTTCTGAAATTTTAGATCCAATGAATACCTGGTTACAAAAAGGGGCCTATGTTGGCAAGGCGATACAATTAGCCCATTCATTCCATTTAAACTTTGAGAAGTTCGAACGTCAGGCATCTGAACAAATAATTGAAGGTGGACCGCTAATTGATGAACACCATCACTTGCATGAACACTTTTAATTAGGTTCTTATTTACCTTAAAAGGAGCTCTTCGAAAGAGCTCCTTTTCTATTGAAAATCTATTTAAAATAATTCGCAAACCCATATATTTGGTCCCATATGAGAAACTATATCATTCAAATGAGTCTGCTAATGATTGTTTTCCTGGGCAATGCACAATTGAAACCTGAGGATAAATTAGGCGTTTGGTACGACTTGGGAGGTAATCATAGAATCTCTAATTCATCAAGTATCACCACATATATTCAGTTATGGACATATGAGATTGATGACAAATTCAACTTTTTTTTATTAAAAATGGGGTACAACTATAACCTGAACTCCAAATTAAAGGCTACTGTCTATTTGGCCTATTCCGATTTTGACGGCAACATAAATATGAGCGTTCCGCATAACTATGAAAGACGTATAACCGAGCAGATTTTATACACCCATAAATTAGGTAAAATCCCTTTAGACCATAGATTTAGAATTGAACATCGTTTCTTTAAAAAATCCAATACAAATCTAAATGTAGCCCGCCTCAGATATCGAATCGGATCGACATTTAATCTGAACAAAACCTTTTTTGTTCGCATTGACGAAGAGTTATTGTTTACACCAAAACTAACTAACACACCCGAAAACAGGTTTTATACCGGATTGGGAATCAAACTTTCCAAATCTCACAATGTACAGTTAGGGTACATGAACAGAACCACTTCCAACAGGGAGCAATTACATAGACTCCAAATTGGATTATTTTTTAAAACCGATTTAACAAAGATTTAAATTTATTCTGACAGCTCGTCTTTCAACGTTCTTTCTATTCTGCTGTCCGGAATAAGCCATATTACAGCTACAAGAATATAAAAAAGGCCACCAACCCACACATTGACGAAAACACCAATAATACCTAAAATATAGAGCACGGGCGACAACTTCCCTTTGATATCCTTACCCAATGCCTTGGCCAATATTGAATCTTTACCATGATCCCTAATAATCAATGTCTGGAGGATAAAATAGGCTATTGCTGCGCATAATAAAATAATACCATAAAGGAAGACAGATGCGGTGGTAAACTGGTTTTCACCCATCCAGCCTGTAACAAACGGTATTAGAGATAACCAAAACAACAAATGCATGTTAGCCCATAAAATGCTTCCAGAAACCTGCTTTACGGTCTGCATCATGTGGTGATGGTTATTCCAATAAATGGCCAGATAAATAAAACTAAGAACATAACTCCCAAATACGGGAAGCAAAGGAGTTAAATCTTCAAACGCTCCTCCCTGCGGAACTTTTAGTTCCAATACCATTATGGTTATAATGATAGCTAATACACCATCTGTAAAGGCCTCTAGTCTTCCTCTGGTCATAAATAGTCATTTTAAAAGTTAAATAGGAGTAATGTACAAATTTTCCCTTAGACCTGAACCGTTTTCCAATCCCCCCTTCTAAACCATATTATGGCTATTAGGGCAATTAAAATTTCAGCAACCGTTATAGCCCAGAATACACCGGAAGGGCCAATATTGAGTGTCAGGGCCATGACATACGCAAATGGCAACTGAAACAACCAAAAGCAAACAAAATTGATGTAAGTGGGTGTTTTAGTATCTCCAGCTCCATTAAAAGCATTAATAACCACCATTCCGTAACCATAGAAAATATAACCGGCAGCAATAATACGCAAACAGTTACTACCACTTATTACAACGGCATCGGTCGCATTAAATAGGGTAATGATTTGAGGGGCGAACACCAAATATACTATGGACACCAAACCCATAAAAATAGCATTGTACTTTCCTGTTTTCCACACCGATCGTTCCGCTCGATCTGGTTTTTGTGCCCCCAAATTTTGTCCTACCAAAGTAGCCGCAGCGTTGCTCATTCCCCATGCCGGCATAAGGGTAAACATCATTACTCTAATAGCTATCGTATAACCCGCCAGTACTTCACTTCCAAATTCACTCATAATCCGCATTAAAAATACCCAGGATGAGGTGCCTATTAAAAACTGTCCGATACCGCCCAGAGACACTTTAATTAAATTAAACATGACTTTAAGCCGTAAAACCAAATCATTAATGCCAATTTTAATTTTGCTGTACCCAACAAATAAAATAACGAGCTGAAACAAAACAGCTGTTCCACGACCGATTGTGGTTGCTATAGCAGCACCTTGAACGCCAAACTCTGGAACAGGTCCGAAACCAAAGATGAATATGGGATCCAGAATGATATTTAAGCCATTGGAAAGGACTAAGGCCCACATGGCTACAGAAGCATCTCCAGCTCCTCTGAAAATCGCATTAATTAAAAATAGCAGCATGACGGTGACATTTCCACCTAAAAGTATTTGTGTATATCCATAACCTTCGGCAATAAGGTCAGGTTCTCCACCCATAAGTGATAAAATATGCTTCGGATATATTATACCTATGGCACTGATAATGGCAGCGACTACAACACCGAGAAAGATAACCTGAACCGCAGCTTTTGAGGCCCCCTCAATGTCCTTTTCACCGACCCGTCTTGCGACTACAGCCGTTGCTGCCATGCTCAATCCTATGGCTACGGCATAGACCAATGTTAAAACCGATTCAGTTAGACCAATGGTAGCAACAGCATTAACACTGACCTGCGAAACATATAAAATATCGACCAGTGCGAATATAGACTCCATGAGCATTTCCAAGATCATGGGAATGGACAACATGAATATCGCTTTTCTTATGCTTCCTGAGGTAAATTCATTGGCTTTGCCAGTTACCGCAATTTTGAAATAATGAAGAAATTGTTTTAACGTGATTTTATTTGATTGCATTCTTGAAAAAATAAAAAGATAGACATAATAGAATACCTGAGTATTCAGCGTTTTTTAGCTCGAGAGAATCTCGAAAGCAATGTGGGAAGTAGAATTAAACAATCATAAGTCACAAAGATGAATAAATATTTTAAAAGTACAAAATTGTTTTCGTGGTGCGCTGCAATGTGTATCTTCGCCGAAAAATCATCACATGCTAAAAGGGGTTATTTTTGATATGGATGGTGTTATTGTGGATAGCGAACCCATTCATCGTAAAGCGTATCAACACCTGTTCGAAGAATTAAGCATAGAGGTCAGTGATTGCTTGTATGAATCGTTTACAGGCAAAACGACTTTATCCATTTGCCAAACCTTATGTAATCACTTTCACCTAAAGGAAAAACCGGAGACATTAGTCGCTATAAAGCGTAAACACTACAATTATCTGTTTGATAATGATAAACGTTTTCAGCTTATTGATGGGGTCTTGGATTTAATTAAGGACTACCATACTAACGGTTTAACATTGGTATTGGGTTCATCGGCATCCATGTCGAATATTGAGCGCATTTTTGAACGCTTTAACCTAAATCCATACTTTAAATCAAAGTTTAGCGGTGCCGATCTTAAAGCTTCTAAACCACATCCAGAAATCTTTTTAAAGGCCGTACAATCCACCGGTTTTAAAATTAAGGAATGCATGGTAATTGAAGACTCAACAAATGGTATGGAAGCCGCAAGGGCGGCCAACATCTTTTGTGTTGGGTATAAAAGCAAACACTCTAAAAATCAAGATTATTCGAAAGCTGATAAAGTGATTTCAGATTTCAAAAGTATTTACTATAGCAGGATCCATCCTCTTTTTGAATGTACCACTTAGTTGTGATTCTTTTTCGATTTAAGCAGGTTGTTCTGCTCTTCGGTGAGTTGCGTAAGTTTAGAGAGTAGTTCAATATCTTTGGGTGTTGCTACGGTTTCATCTTGTGTGTCATGGGCCCTGTTTCGAAGCCTGTTCAAAAACTTAACGATTACAAATACCGTAAAACCAATAATCAAAAAATCTAAAAACGCTTCTCCAAAGGCACCATATCCGATAGCGACCTCATCCGTTTTAACCGAGCCATCAATGTTCATAACTGCCTCTTTCAAAATGATACGTTTGTCTCTGAAGTTTACGCCATTGGTCAGCAAGGAAAGGGGCGGTAACATTACTTTTTTGACTAAAACATCAATTACTTTATTAAAGGCAGCACCTATGATAATCCCGATAGCCATATCCATCATATTGCCCTTAACCGCAAACTCTTTAAATTCTTTGAATAATTGCATATTCTTGAAGCTTAACATTTATAATCCGATTACATTCAAACATTTAAAGAAACAAATGCTTTCAGATAAGTGTAATAAATCTATTTTTTATAAAATTTTAGGTACCCTCTATAACCAAAGAAACCGAGCATCGCTATTGCAGAAAGTGCTATACCAATAATTTTAAAACTCGCTAATTGCTGACCCGATTGATAGGAATGTAATCCCGACAAATAAAAATTAACACCGAAATAAGTAAAGATGATAAAGGAAATAGCAATGACAGAAATAAAGTTAAAAAACCATCTTCCGCGTAACCCTGGGACCAATCGCATATGAATTACAAAGGCATAAATCATGATACTGATGAGCGCCCAGGTCTCTTTTGGATCCCAGCCCCAATAGCGTCCCCAGCTTTCGTTGGCCCACATTCCCCCAAGAAAATTACCGATAGTTAACATAACAAGACCAACCGTCAGAGCCATTTCATTAATTATGGTCAGTTCTTTGATATTTAAATTCATTTTTTTCTTATTCTGACTTGTGGTAATCGCCATAAGAAACAAGGCCACCACACCTAAAATCATGCCTAAAGTAAAGGGTCCGTAACTCGCCACAATAATTGCGACGTGTATCATTAACCAATAACTATTCAAAACAGGCTGAAGGTTTCCAATGGAAGGATCCATCCATTGGAAATGTGCGACCATCAACAACATGGAGGTGACAAAGGCTGTAGACGCCAATGTCAGACTGCTCTTCCACCCAAATATTAAACCAAACAACATGGTTGCAAAAGCCACGTATATCATAGATTCATAGGCATTACTCCAGGGGGCATGACCGGAAACGTACCAACGGGCAATTAATCCAGCCAAATGCAAAATAAAAACCAGAACGATAATCCACTTCAGGATGCCTATTAGCGTATTGACAAACGAACTCTTATCGTTAAAAATCTGGACAATCAACAGAATAAACATAACAGACCCCGCATACATGTACCAGCTGAATAACCTTTTGAAGATATCATATTTGTTGTACAGGACTTCGGCATGTACCTTCTCATCACTTGGGACGACTTCAGCACCATATTTCTGCTGCGTTTTCTTAAATGCATTCAACAGTTTTTCCGCCTCGGTAAAATCGCCAGTTTGTTTTGCTTCATTTAGTGTAAACAAATAAGCCCTAAAGCCGTTTTTAATGAAATTACCATATAATGAATCCTGAATTCCATGAGTATCGAAACGATACTTGTTAGCTGATATCCAGGTATTATTTTCATCATCAGGAACCGGAAATAACCGCAGAGATTCTCCTTCTATAGTATTGTAAAGCAGGTTAACACGCTTATGAGCTTCCTGAATTTCTTTTTGATAGCCATTGGGATTGGTTGTACTGAACGCATCATTTAAAAAGGGCTGTAATTTATAAGCGCCTTTCTCTGTAAAGAAATCGGCAAGCGCCACATACTTATCTTCAACACTGGTTCCGATAATATGTCTCACCGTATCGGCCTTTTTCTTTGCCAAGTAAATAACAGGGACATTATACCATAATCTCGGACTTTCTTGCATGGACAAAAACACCTGATGCGCATCAAATTCCTCATAGGTATCATGCTTACTCAATTTTCGCAACATTTCAGAGGCGTAGGTGCTCACTGGTTTCATTCGCCCATCAGAATCCTGAATTACCAGGTGTGCAAACTTTTCTGCATGCGCTTTCGACGTCATATTCGAGGCCAATATGGAATCGATCTGCATCTTGCTTAATTTGGACTGAGCGGGTATTGTAGCGTTGTGATCGTGATCCTCCTGCTTCATGTCCTGGGAAAATCCATTCATTCCAATACACAATACAAGTACGGCTGTTAATTTAGCCTTCTTCGTTTTTACCTTTCTCAGTTGATTTCGTAAATCATTAAAACGGGTTCCTTTAGCAAATAATATGGCTAGCAGTCCAAAGTACAGCATGAAATAACCAATATAGGTCAAGAGTGTTCCCCAAAAATCATGATTCACCGAAAGTATAGTCCCCTTTTCATCAGGATCAAAACTCGACTGAAAAAAGCGATACCCACGATGGTTCAAAATGTTATTCATAAAGATCTTATAATCGAAGCTACCCTGCTCCTTGTCAAAAACCGTAACATCACTGGAATAGGCTGAATTGATATTGGAACCAGGAAATTTATCAGCCACAAAATCATTTAACTTTATCTCGAAAGGCAATGCTAAAGTCTTTGAACCGTATTTAAATGCAAAATCCAATCCACCAACCTGAATTTGCTTGAATTTATTATCAATTCCCTTCGCCCCTAATAAACCAATACTTTTGGTCTCTCCATTTGAAGTCACTTTAAGTACCACACCATCGACATCGTTCTGAAGGATTTGGGATTTCGGAATGACCTCAAATACCCCTTTAATTACTGGTTTCGGAAATACCAGTTGCATGTTCCCTAAAACGTAGCGTGAACGCAAGTGCAGGGTTTGCAAGCTGTCCTTTTTCAAATTCCCCTTTTTCATGGTCGCCATGATCATGTATTCACCATCATATGGTGATTCTATAGCCAATGAATCCCCTCTGGAAAAAATATTAATAGCACCTTCGGTGTACTTATTTAATGCAAAAATTGTATTGTGTATGTTGGCTACCTGACCGACTTTCAAAAAGTGATTATGTGGACCATTACCGGTTGCTTCAACAATTTTCAAATAGGATTCTCCATTTTCATCAGGTATAATATCTTCTTCCGCACCAGAAATAAATTTATCCAGGGTAATCGTTACAGGCTGTTTGTTATAATCGGTTCTTACCTTAAAATGATTATCCAAACGTGGAGAAAAATCGACCTCATGTTCCAGCACACGACGCTGCGCCAAACCATCTACGACATAATCACCATCAATATAAGTTGTTATATAAGTTTTCTGTGATAAAAATCTACTTTCGGTGGCACCTTCACGAATGGCCATCATCCCTTCAAAACCAAAATAACGTGTTACAAATGCACCTAGAAGAATAAATATAAATGCCAGATGCAAGGTCAAAGTGGCCCATTTTTCTTTCCTTAATAATTTAAACTTAAAAATGTTACCAATAAAGTTCACTACAAACAGTCCCATTATGGCCTCAAACCACCAGGCATTGTAAATTAAAGTTCTGGTGTACGGTGTCGGCGAGGTTTCCTGTCCGGCGTCCATAAAAGTCCCGCAAGCCATAGCTGATGCAAAGACAATGAATAACACAGCGGTAAGTTTGGTGGAAAAAAGAATTTTAGAGAGTTTTTCTTTCATGGCAATTACCTGTTTTTCAGATCGTGCAAATTTACATATTTCAATTTAGTTAATTGTGTTAAAATTCGATTATAGTTAGGCCTTATTAAGTTCGATAAACATGAATATGGTATAACACTTAACGTGTCTTCTAACGACTATTTAGAAAAAATAGAAGACCATGCGAATTGACAATTAACACTTTGATTCAAATTTCCCAGGGCATTGTGAGTAGTTAAACTGATGCTCACGGCACAAGAACGTCAGGACGTTACATGTCATACTATTCAGGCCCTTGTAATTCCGTACTATAATGACATCACCTGAATATTCAGACCCAATAATAAAGTTTCATAACCCGGGTTTAAGATGTTATGGTCTGTTTTTAAATACAGTTTTATTAATTATTTTAGCACAATGATTTCGGTAACCCTTCTTGGCGCTGGCAATGTCGCCACTCATTTGTATAACGCGTTTAATAAGACAGATAACGTAGTGTTAAAACAATGGTACAACCGGAACTTAAAATCATTGAAACGCTTTAAACATAGCATTGCCATTACTGATGATCTCAAGGCCTTGAAGGAAGCCGACATTTATATTTTGGCGGTAAGTGATGATGCCATAGCGGGATTATCGGAACAGCTTCCTTTTGAAAACAGATTAGTTGTGCACACTTCAGGTAGTGTGAATGTTCATGATATGGACAAAAAAAACAGACGCGGTGTCTTCTATCCCTTGCAAACCTTCAGTAAAACCAAAGAAATGGATTTTCAGCAGGTGCCTATATGTATAGAGACGCTTCATAAACCAGATTATCATTTACTGAAACAATTGGCCATTGGAATAGGTAGTCCAACCAAAAAGGTAAACAGCGATCAGCGGCGTTCCCTCCATTTGGCTGCCGTCTTCGTTAATAATTTTACCAATCAATTATTCCGAATTGGTCATGAAATCACCGAAAGGTATGGCGCCGAATTCGATCTTTTAAAACCGCTCATCCTAGAAACTGCAAAAAAAGTTCAAACGATGTCCCCCTATGCGGCACAGACCGGTCCGGCAAAACGAGGTGATATGGAAACTATTGAAAAGCACATCAAACTGCTTCATAAAAAAAAACATCGAGAGATATACACCTTATTGACCTCAGCAATACAGGACACACATAATACATATTCCTCTGAAACTGGGAGGCATCCGTTTAAGAAGTCCGTCTCAGGAAATAATTTTGACAAAAAAGAATCATATGGAAGAAAAGAGTTATAAGGAGTATTTGGAACATATCACTACCTTCATTTTTGATGTAGATGGTGTTTTAACTGATGGATCTGTGATCGTTACCACGGACGGTGAGATGCTGAGGAAAATGAGTATCAAAGACGGTTATGCCTTAAAATTGGCTGTAAATAAAGGCTATAATATTGGTGTTATTTCAGGCGGTACCAATGAAGGGGTCCGGTTACGATTGGAAGGTTTAGGAGTTAAAGATATTTATTTGGGCGCCCATAATAAAATGGATCAACTGAATGATTATTTCAATAAAAAGGGGATAAAGTCTGAAAATGTCCTTTTTATGGGCGATGATGTTCCTGACTTACCCGCTATGAAATCAATCGGTCTACCTTGTTGTCCACAGGATGCGGTTCCCGAAATAAAAGCCATTTCAAAGTACGTGTCCCATAAAAAAGGAGGCGATGGAGCAGCTCGAGATGTTATTGAACAGGTACTAAAAGTTCAGGGTAATTGGAATGACCTTTATGATGCAAAAAATGACTAGTGATTAGAATATTATCTCCTTTTAAATAAACAAGCAAAAGGCCTATGATCGAACGCGTTCACCCGGGAAATGGCAACTTACATAGTCTTTTTAAAGGCAACTGCAATAACCGCTTATCTTATTCTGCCCCTTTTGGTGGACTAAATTCCAAATTGTAATTTTTGAAAACGAAGCCATTGAAAATCTTAACCCTGATACGTTGGAAAAACCTGCTCATGATTACAATGGCTCAATTATTATTAAAATATGCACTATTAGAGCCACTCGGAGTGAACACAAGTTTGAATTCCTTTGAATTCTCAATGCTCATACTGGCTAGTATATGCATTGCCGGAGCCGGATACATAATTAACGATATATACGATGTAGAAACAGATACCATCAACAAACCTGACAAAGTGGTTATAAACACCGCAATTACAGAAAAATTAGGGTTCAATTTGTTTATTCTCCTAAACTGTATCGGTGTTGCCATTGGTTTTTTCGTATCGTATCAGATAGATAACAATGCCTTATTTTCTTTATTCGTTATTATTTCTGCTTTACTCTATATCTATGCGAGCTATTTAAAACGCCTGCTTCTTATTGGTAATATTGTCATTGCTCTTCTGGTGGCCACAAGTATTTTAATTGTTGGTATTTTTGAACTGCTTCCAGGTATAACCGTGCATAATCAAAACGTTCAACTTGCAGTTTTTAAAATCATCTTTTTTTACGCTTTTTTTGCTTTTATAATTACCCTAATTCGTGAAATAGTTAAGGATATGGAGGATGTTAGCGGTGACTCATTAACGGGAATGCGCACCCTACCCATACTATTAGGACTAAAACGAACCGCATATATAGCAACGGGGCTAACCTGGTTTACGGTTATTGGCCTGTTGCATTACCTGGAGTCCAAGTTGTACAAGAATATGTATGCCTCAGGCTACTTTTTACTTTTTATTATTGGCCCTTTGATATATGTCAGCATTCAATTACTAGGTCCGAAATCGAAACAGATGTTCAGTCATATAAGCCAGGTTTTAAAGCTCATCTTGGCATTCGGTATGCTTTCACTGCTATTGTACAAATTTATCCTGTTAAAATAATGTTACGCGAAAAATTAAAGAATTATCATATCATATTGGCTTCAGGGTCTCCACGTCGGCAAGCCTTTTTTAAAAATTTGGGATTGGATGTTGAGATTCGATTGAAACCCATAAGAGAAGACTATCCAGAGCACTTAACATATTTTGAGATCAGTAATTATCTGGCCAAATTAAAGGCCACCCCATTTAAGTCCGAATTAAACCCAAACGATCTTCTCATTACAAGTGATACCATCGTTTGGCATCAGGAATCGGCATTGGGTAAACCGAGAGATAAAAAAGAAGCATACACTATTTTAAGATCGCTAAGTAATGCAACACATGAGGTGGTAACATCAGTATGCTTTACGACGGTTAACGTTCAAAAACTACTTTACGACATTACGAGAGTGACATTTAAACCCTTATCCGATGAGGAAATTGAATATTACATCAACCAATGCAGTCCATTTGATAAAGCCGGGGCTTATGGCATACAAGAATGGATTGGTCAAATTGGTGTCACAAAATTAGAGGGTTCCTATTTTAATGTCATGGGCCTTCCAACCCACCTTGTTTACAAAACGTTAAACGACATTGCGGAGGCCACATAAGTTTGTAATTTTACACAAAAATGCAGTTATGTTTAATAGAATTCCAGTATCCCATTCATTAATCATGGGTATTGCGGCGTTATTAATGGCCCTTTACTCGTGTCAAAGAGAACGCAAAAGTTCAATTATTACAGATCATTCAATGCCGTCAAATGTCGATCAAAATGGCTATAGCGCGACACCATTATCCGAGGAATTTAAGGACTACTGGTACAGCGGAGAAGCAGAAATATCGTCATATCGATTGGAACAGGCACGTTATGGGGAAATAAGACAGGGTAAAGCTGTTTTAATCTTTGTCACTGAAGATTTTTTACCCGATAAGCAGGTGAAGGCAGAGCAATTGCATGATAACCGTGTCTCGGTATTGAAATTAAATGCGACTAAGAACTTTAATACAGGGATCTATCCTTACGCGACCATGCAAAGTACCTTTTACCCTGTTTCTAATAACAGTCATGCGCTAAAGGTAACCAGCTCCATGCAGGAATGGTGCGGACATGTTTACGCGCAGCTAAATACCAGGGAGCAAATTGAAGTTACCCTTCACTCTTATTTTGAAAATGAAGCGGATCAGGACTATACGTTGGAAAAGTCCATTATGGAAAATGAACTCTGGACAAAACTGCGTATCGATCCAAAATCACTGCCAACTGGCGAACTTGACGTCATACCGTCATTGGAATTTTCCAGATTTCAACATGTCCCTATAAAACCCTATAAAGCATTAGCCACCTTAGATACCACCAGGTACACCTTGCAATATCCGGAATTAAACAGGACCCTGGCTATTGACTTCAACCCTCATTTTCCTTATGACATCATATCATGGGAGGAAACCTTTAAAAGTGGTTTCGGCACGAACCAGAAGATATTAACATCCAGAGCTACCCGACTGAAATCCATTAAATCGGCGTATTGGAAAAAGAACAGTATCGATGATGAAGTACTCAGAGATACTTTACATCTAAATTAAGATTAAAAACATTTGTAATGTATCTTTGTTAAAACTAAAATTAAAATGATTGATTTTTTAAGCGCATATAAATACGAACTCATCACTTCCGGTATTGTTCTGTTATCACTCTTGTTAATACGAGCCATAACCAACTTTACCATTACCAAGGTGGCCAAAAAAAATGGCATAAACGATGCGCGTATTCGATTAATCCGTCGATATTTAACCGTGCTTTTCCTATTGATTGCAGTATTTGTTGAAGCCTATATTTTTGGAACTAACCCCAAAGAAATTACCTTAATTTTTTCTTCGGTTTTTGCAATAATTGGAATTGGTTTATTTGCTATTTGGTCCATATTGAGCAATATTACATCGGGCATTATCATGTTCTTTAATTTTCCGTATAAGGTGGGCGATAAAATTGAAATTCATGATAAAGACTTTCCCATTACGGCCATAATAGAGGATATCCGAGCCTTTCACCTCCATCTCAGGTTAGAGAACGGCGATCTGGTAACCTATCCCAACAATTTAATACTTCAAAAGGCGGTTACCCTGGTTGAAAAAGATGCTATTGAGGATGATGGTGACGCCGTATAATCAGGGTTTTAATTAGTAAAGATTTTAGATGGTTAAATTAGCAAAAAAGAGAACACAGCATTCCAAAAAAAAACTAGGTCAGATACCCGGAAGTGTTATCTACACTGGTAATCGAGCCAAACAGAAGCTTTCCATTGAAGTTTTTGATTACAACAAGGAGCAATGCATTGAAAAGGATCTTGAGAGCGTCGAAGACAGCTTTGTATATCAATCCTCAGAGACCATCACATGGATCAATATAAACGGCCTGAATTATGTTGATTCCATTGAAAAATTAGGTGCTAATTACAATTTACATCCCTTGGTCCTTGAAGACATAGTTAACATTAACCAACGTCCGAAAATCGATGAGTTTGATGATTATGTTTTTATTGTAGTAAAAATGCTATACTACGATGCCAATGAAAAAATGGTCTGCGAGCAGGTCAGTTTTATTTTAGGCAAAAACTATGTGTTAACCTTTCAGGAATCAGAAGGCGATGTTTTCGATAGTGTAAGAGATCGCATCAGACAGGCCAAAGGTCGTGTTAGAAGCATGCAGGCCGATTATTTACTCTATGTCTTAATCGATGCAATTGTAGATCATTATTTTAGCGTTATTGAACTGCTTGGCGATAAAATTGAGGACTTTGAAACCGCTATTTTTTCAGGAAATATAAGCGACAATGCCACTCAGAATATTCAAAATTTAAAACGTGAAATCCTTAGGGTTCGACGTTCGATTTTCCCGCTTCGTGAAGTGATTAATCGCATTGAAAAAAATGAAAACCCATTAATTCATAAAAAAACCCTGACCTTTTACAGAGATATCTATGATCATATCATACAAGTATCCGAAAACATCGATATATATCGAGAAATGATCTGGAGTTTAATGGACATGTATATGACCACCATAAGTAACAAAATGAACGAAGTTATGAAGGTACTCACCATTATGGCATCGATTTTCATTCCCCTGACCTTCATAGCAGGTATTTATGGCATGAACTTCGAATACATTCCGGAATTAAAATACCAATATGGCTATTTTATAATTTGGGGTGTAATGATCATCATTTTCTTGGGTATGCTCTTCTATTTTAAACGCAAGAAATGGCTGTAGCTATTTAAAGTTAAAGAAACATTAAAAGCAGACATCGTCAGCATAACTTTGTTATATTTGAATTCCAGCTAATTAAAAAAAGTTATGCTTAGATCGACCCTAGTTGCTTTAGCAACCATTTTCTTCCTATCTTTTACCAGCGCCCAAAAACCCAAAACGCCGTCCTCTACAGAAATCTATGAATCCTTACAGAAGCTAAACTTTTTAGGTTCCGTCTTATATGTTGCTGCGCATCCGGATGATGAAAACACGCGCCTTATCTCTTATTTATCAAACCATATTAAAGCGAGAACCGGTTACCTTAGCCTGACACGGGGTGATGGCGGACAAAACCTCATTGGCCCTGAACTCAGGGAACTTTTGGGAGTAATCAGAACGCAGGAACTCTTAGCTGCCAGACGCATAGATGGCGGTGAACAATTTTTCTCCAGAGCGAACGACTTTGGTTATTCCAAACACCCTGATGAGACCCTATCAATATGGGATAAGGACGAGGTATTGAGCGATGTTGTTCGTACCATTAGATTATTTAAACCGGATATTATCATTAATCGGTTTGATCATAGAACTCCGGGAGCTACCCATGGCCACCATACAAGTTCGGCTATTTTAAGCATGGAGGCTTTCAATTTATGCAATGACCCCTCTGCCTTTCCGGAAACGGCTAAAGATTATGGTACTTGGCAGCCTAAACGATTGTTTTTTAATACGGGTTGGTGGTTTTATGGCAGTCGGGAAAATTTTGAAAAAGCAGATAAAAGCAACATGCTAAGTTTAGATATAGGAGTGTATTACCCGCTGAAAGGCATGTCTAATAATGAAGTTGCCGCACTGGCAAGCAGCCAGCACTTGTGTCAGGGTTTTGGCAGGTTATCGCAACGCGGAAGTCAAAACGAGTATATCGAATTTTTAGAGGGAGACGCGCTAAGTGATGATAAGGATATATTTGCCGGTATTGATACGTCATGGAGTCGAATTAAGGGAGGAAAGGCCATAGGTCAGATTTTATATGAAATAGAAAAAAACTTCAATTTTAAAAATCCTGCTGTACATATACCACAATTATTAAAAGCCTATCAGTTAGTTCAACAAATTCAGGATGAACACTGGAAAATCCTAAAGTTAAAAGAACTCAAAAGGATTATCGAAATGTGTACGGGCTTGTATTTAGAAGCATCTGCAGAATCCAATTGGGCCACGCCAGGAGAATTCATAAAGTTAAATCTTGAAGTATTAAATCGGTCTGACCTACCTGTTCAGTTGTTAAGTATCAGATCCTCAAATGGCATCGCTGTCGCTAAAGATATGCCACTAGAGGAAAACACCAAATATGTTTTTAGCGAACCCTTAAAAATTGAGGTCAATCAAAAACCCACCGCTCCTTATTGGCTCATGGAAAAAGGAAGTTTAGGAATGTATAAGGTGACAGAGCAAAGTTTGATCGGGATACCTGAAACACCTCGCGTCTTTACAGTGGACTTTAATTTACTCTTTGGCCAGGTACCTATTACAATAACAAAACCGGTCGTATACAGATTTTCCAAACCGGATAAGGGTGAACTCTACCGACCATTCGAGATCATACCTGAAGTATCGGCTAAGATTACTGAAAAGGTCATCATTTTCGAAAATGATCGCCAGCGCGATATATCGGTCGTTGTTAAAGCAGGTCGCGATTTATTGGAGGGGTATGTTGAAATTTGCCACCCGGAAAACTGGAATGTATATCCGGAAAAACAAAAAATAAGTATTGTAAATAAAGGGGAAGAACAGATGCTGACGTTTACGGTATTTCCACCTGACAGTCAGAGTGAAGGTTACCTAAGCCCCATGGTTCATATCAATGATAAAGTCCATACAAAAGAGCTCATTGAAATAGACTATGCTCATATCCCATTTCAGACGGTACTATTGCCTAGTGAGAGCAAGGTAGTACGCCTGGACATTAAAAAGAAAGGTGAAAACATTGCCTACATCCAGGGTGCTGGTGATGTCGTACCGGAGAGCCTGAAACAGATTGGATACCAGGTTAGAATAATAGACCCCGAGGAAATTACACCCGAAACGCTCAGCCTGTTTGATGCGGTTGTTGTTGGTATAAGAGCCTATAATACCGTTGAAAGTTTACAGTATAAGCAGCAGCAGTTGTTTGATTTCGTCGCAGAGGGCGGAAATATGATTGTCCAATACAATACGGGTTATGGTTTAAACTCAAAAGAGCTTGCCCCCTACGACTTAAAAATCTCCAGAGATCGGGTCACTAATGAAAATGCCGAAGTGCGCTTCTTAGCTCCGGAACATGAACTCCTTAATTATCCCAATAAAATTACAGAAAATGACTTCCAGGGTTGGGCCCAGGAACGCGGTCTTTACTTTCCGGATGAATGGTCTGAAGAATTCACCCCTGTTCTGTCCATGAACGATCCCGGTGAGACACCTAAAGACGGTAGCCTTTTAGTTGCAAAATATGGCAAAGGATATTACATCTACACAGGATTGAGTTTTTTCAGAGAATTTCCAGAGGGGGTATCAGGTGCCTATCGTTTATTTGCGAACATGCTTTCTATAGGAAAAGATAAAGTTGAATTGGAAGCTAAAATAAATGATTGATCATGAGTAACACAGAGAAAAACCATCCCAAATGGCTTAAGTTATATTCCATTATACTTATAGCAAATGCACTTTATATCATTGCCTTTTATATCATAACCAAAGCCTTTTAATATGCACGCATTAAACTGGGTAGATTGGATTATATTAATACTTACCTTGCTCGCCATTGTCATTTATGGAACCTGGCAAACCAGAGGGAGCAAAAACGTTAAAGACTATTTAAGAGGTGGCAATTCTTCAAAGTGGTGGACCATTGGACTCTCTGTCATGGCAACACAAGCCAGTGCAATAACCTTTCTGTCTACACCGGGTCAAGCCTTCAATGACGGAATGGGGTTTGTACAATTTTACTTTGGCCTGCCCATTGCCATGATCGTTATTTGTATGGTATTCATTCCGTTGTACTACAGATTAAATGTATATACCGCCTACGAGTTCCTCGAAAACAGGTTCGATCTAAAGACCAGGACACTTGCTGCGGTTTTATTTTTAATACAGCGGGGATTGGCTGCTGGTATAACTATTTTTGCCCCGGCCATTATCCTGTCGGTGGTCTTAGGCTGGGATTTGCTCACCCTGAATATTATTATAGGATTACTGGTAATCATCTACACGGTTTCCGGAGGGACACGAGCAGTTAATGTCACACAAAAACATCAAATGATCGTGATTTTTATCGGGATGTGGGTAGCTTTCTTTATTATAGTTGGTAAGCTCCCTGAAGACATTAGCTTTTCAAGAGCACTTGAGATTGCAGGCGCAAGTGGTAAAATGGAGATATTGGACTTTTCCTTCAGTTTAAATAATCGCTATACGTTTTGGAGCGGAATTATCGGCGGTACCTTTTTAATGTTATCGTATTTCGGAACGGATCAGAGTCAGGTACAGCGCTATTTGTCCGGTAAATCGATCAAGGAAATGCAGTTGGGACTCATTTTTAACGCACTGTTGAAGGTGCCGATGCAATTTTTCATTTTGCTGGTCGGGGTCATGGTATTTGTTTTTTATCAATTCAATAGTGCTCCGGTAAATTTCAATCCTACAGCTACTAAATTGGTTTTAAGTTCTGAACACAAAGCGGATTACGAGGCCCTACAGGATAAGCATGAAAGTCTCTTCGATGACAAAAAGGAAATTATTGAGGGGCTTTTCACGTCTAAAGATAAAGATAAGGATCTGGCATTACAAGAACTAGGTAAGATTAACCAACAAGATAACGATATCAAGAATGAAGCCCGTTCACTGATTGAAAAAGTGGCGGAGGAACAGGACGTGAAGGTCGAAAGTAATGACAAAGATTATGTTTTTATTCATTTTATTTTGAACAATTTACCACGGGGCCTCATCGGTTTGCTCCTGGCCGTTATCCTCAGTGCAGCCATGTCCAGTACCTCGAGCGAGTTAAATGCATTGGGATCTACAACGACGATCGATTTATACATTCGAAATACAGGTGAGAAAACTGAAGCCGAAAAAGTGAAGGCCTCAAAATGGTTCACATTTGCTTGGGGCATTATGGCTATTGCCGTGGCTTGTGTTGCCGATTTGGCAGAAAACTTAATTCAATTGGTTAACATTATAGGATCGATTTTCTACGGGAATGTTTTAGGTATCTTTTTATTGGCATTTTTCTTTAAATTCGTAAAAGGTAATGCGGTATTTATAGCCGCAATAATCACTCAGATTATTGTTATTATTTTGTATTTCCTGAATGAATTTGAATTCATTAATTTACCGTTCCTTTGGTTAAATTTTGTGGGATGCATCGTTGTCATTTTCCTGGCATTCCTGATGCAATTAATGCATATAAATGAAAACTGAATTACAATCTAGAAAGATACGATGGGGCATATTAGGTCTCGGAAATATTGCTAACAAATTTGCTCAAGATCTATTAACTGTTCCGGATGCCGAACTCTATGCGGTGGCTTCCAGAACACGGGCAAAAGCTGATACTTTCGCGTTAAAATATGGTGCCAGTATAGCGTACGATAACTATACTGATTTAGCTGAAGACCCTGATGTTGATGCCGTATATATCGCTACACCACACGCCTTGCACAAAGAAAAAAGCATGCAATGTTTGACCCAAGGAAAAGCTGTGTTATGTGAAAAACCTTTTGCTATGAATCTTCACGAAGTTGAAGAAATGATAGCCTGTGCACAAGCCAATGACACCTTGTTAATGGAAGCGCTGTGGACCTACTTTCTACCCCATTATCAATATGTCTCAGAGCTCATTAAAACAAAAGCCTACGGTGACCTGCAAAAGATTGAAGCTGATTTTGGATTTTCTCGACCCTTCGACGATAGTACGCGTTTATTTAATAAAACTTTAGGTGGTGGCAGTTTATTGGATATTGGAATTTACCCCATCTTTGTGGCGCTTTCAAACCTGGGTATTCCGAATAGAATAGACGCCCAAGCTACATTTTTTGACAACGGTGTTGATGCGTCCTGCGCTATGGTATTTCATTATAAAAATAATGTGAAAGCTCTTCTAAAAAGTTCCGTGAAAGAAGATCTGCCAACAGAAGCAGTTTTTCATTGTGAAAAAGGGATCATAAAAATCAATCGCATGTTTTTCATGCCTACAACGGTTTCGATTTTTGCCAATGGGCAAGAACTAATAAAAGATTTTAAGGGCGATACACTGGGCTATAATTATGAAATCATTCATTTTAACCAACTCCTCAGACAGGGTAAAAATGAAAGTCATATCATGACTTTTGAATTTAGCAGAAACCTTATCAAACTCCTGGACCAGGTGAGAAATAAGATTGATCTTCACTATTAAAAAATAACATTACGCACTTTTTTTTACCAGATGACGATAAAATGAAAAAGCGCAACTTTTTTAAGTTGCGCTTTTAATGCGTCAAGGCGATACCATGTTATTTAAATCGCACCCCATTCCTTTAGGGATTCCTTGTTCATTTTTATATAGTCATCATTGCCTGCTTCCTCGGCATACTTCAAGGAGGCCTTGGCAGCCGCAATGGCCGAGGCTTTACTTCCGGCTTTCGCGTGAATTAAAGACTGTTGTCTTAAGACCCAAAAACGCGGATTATCTTTACTCATTTCCACTGCTTTATCGATCCAGGTTTTCGCCTGCTGAATGTCCTTTCCTTCTTGTAAATAATAGACGGCCGCCTGGAAATAATCATTCGGTCCCGGACCACTCATTACATTTTTGATACTCGCTGTAACTGCAGCATCCGTTGGTACCGTAAAGGGTACGCCCACATATGTTTTTTCCCAAATGAAGTCAACAGTGGCACTACTGTTCATGATATTATTGATATCAAGGGTAAAGGTTTCAACACTAAATGGTATAGGATAGGTTTTAACCGTTGTTCTGGCAGCCACGTATTGAGGATCCAATTCAGTTGGCGTACCAAACTCCTTCCCATCATTGTAGAATATGACTTCCCATGATTCTGCATTTGGAATCGTGAAAATCGAATATGATCCTGCCTCCAGCGTCTGACCATCAATAGTGGCATCGGTGCTAAAGGTTATTTTAGTACGTGCATTCGCCCCTGTACGCCAAATTTTTCCAAAAGGAACCAGATCGCCAAACACGGTTCTTCCTTTAACTCCTGGTCTGGAGTATTCTAAGGTAACATCTGTTAGACCGACTTTTTGTTCTAATTTAGAAAATGGACTGGGTGCCGGGGTTTCAACCTGGGCATTAACAGCAAATAAGGTAGCACAGGCCATAAAGAGAAAGATGATTTTTTTCATTGTGTTTCTGATTAAAATTAGTTTTAAAATTGACTAAATGTAATAATTATAAAGGTGTTTATTGTTAACAAAACCTTAAAATAAGGTGTTGTATCTTCGGGAAAATTGAATATCGAGAAAACATTTTATTCAGAATCAATTGGAACCTCTACTAAATAATCGTCAGCATTAATGGATCTGCGGAAAGCAAAGGAATTGGAACCATGGTGGCCATCGCTTTCAGTGCGGTCATTCTGTTGAAAGCAAGGTTCGTCGGTCCGATAACCAAAGCTTCAATGCATTCGCTACGCACTTTGATTCCTGCCCTATTTACAGATAACGTTTAAGAGCTCAGGCTCTATATTTGTGCTCCAATCACGGGTAAACTGCTCGCCGTTTCCAGTTGCACACTAGTCAAGGACAACAACTGCTGCTAAGATGCATAAGAAAAAGTGATCCTTCCATAAGTATTATTGTTTAATTATTTTAATATTTTGTTAAACATTTTGTATCTTTACCCAAAATTACAAGTGTTATGGCAAGGAAAAAAACTATATCTAAAAATGACCTAAGAAGCTGGTATATGGATTTTGTGCTTGAGCATGGTGAACATCCTAAATCGGTTTTTGCATTCGCTAAAATGTACAATTTTGAAGAGGCTAAATTCTATGATTATTTCGGGTCTTTTGAATCGATTGAAAAGAACATATTCACCACGTTCTTCACCAATACGCTCAAGGTACTTGAAAAGAGTGAAGATTATCAAAACTTCGATGCCAGAAATAAGCTACTGAGCTTTTACTACACCTTTTTTGAAAATCTAACGGCCAATAGAAGTTACGTCAAATGGGTGCTTGACCGTTATAAAACCAACTTTAAAGGACTTAAAGTCTTTTCAGATCTTAAACGTCACTTCAGTGACTATATCAGTCAACTGGGGATCGAGACCTTGGACTTAAAGCAAGAAAAGTTGGAAAAGATTCAGGACAGGGCACTTAAAGAGTCGGCTTGGATCCAATTGGTACTGACTATGAAATTCTGGTTGGATGATACAAGTCCTTCTTTCGAAAAAACGGACATTTTTATCGAAAAATCTGTGAATACAACCTTTGATGTGTTAAACATAGCTCCAATTCAAAGTGTTTTGGACTTAGGGAAGTTTTTGTTCAAGGAAAAATTACAAATGGGCTAGTGGGAATGAAGACCATAGATAACATACCTACTTCTAAGATTCAAAGAGCAACAAAACTGGTTTCAACAGGGGCCAAAGTTGGTGTTAATTACTTGAAATATTACGGTGATCGATTAGTGAATACCGAACTGGAAGCAAAAGAACGTTTAAATAAAAATAATGCTTCCGATATTTACGACGGGCTGAAACAACTTAAGGGCAGTGCTCTTAAGGTGGCTCAGATGCTCAGCATGGAAAAGAGCATTCTGCCACAGGCTTATGTTGAAAAGTTCTCTCTTGCGCAGTTTTCCGTACCACCCTTGTCCCCTCCTCTGGTGATAAAAACGTTTAAAACCTATTTTGGGAAACACCCAAACGATCTGTTCGATACTTTCAACGCAACTTCCGTAAATGCTGCCAGCATCGGTCAGGTGCATATGGCAACTAAGAATGGGAAAAAACTTGCTGTGAAAATCCAATATCCGGGAGTTGCAGAAAGTATCGCTTCAGATTTGGCCATGGTGAAACCTGTGGCGATCAGTATGTTCAATATAAAGGGCAAAGATTCAGATAAATACTTCAAGGAAGTTGAAAATAAATTATTGGAAGAGACCAACTATATTCTCGAAATCGAACAAAGTAGAGAGATTTCCAAGGCTTGCGCTCACATTTCAAACATCAGCTTCCCGAATTATTATGAGGAATTATCCTCGGATCGCATCATCACTATGGATTATATGGATGGCATTCACCTCTCTGAATTCTCAGTGCGTAATTCCGATCAGGAAAAAGCAAATAAATTGGGGCAGGCACTGTGGGATTTTTACATGTATCAGATTCATCATTTGAAAAAAGTACATGCCGATCCACATCCTGGAAATTTTATGGTTTCTGAAAAAGGGGAATTGATTGTTCTCGATTTTGGCTGTATGAAACAGATCCCACAAGAATTCTACACCCCCTATTTCGAGCTCGCCAAAAAAGAAAATCTCAATAATCGAAAGTTTTTTCAAGACCGGTTATATGCACTCGAAATATTAAAAGAAGAGGACAGCAACGAAGAGAAAGCGTTTTTTACTCAAATGTTTCACGATATGCTCAGTTTATTTACACAGCCGTTTCACAATGATGTTTTCGATTTTTCTGATCCCGAATTTTTTGGAAAAATAGCTGAGCTGGGTGAACGCTACTCCAAAAGTACGGACCTGAAGAAAATGAATGGTAACCGAGGGTCCAAGCATTTCATATATATTAATCGTACCTTCTTCGGGTTGTATAATTTAATGTTCGACTTAAAAGCCCGGCATATTCGAATTGATAATTACCTGAAACTTACCTGATGTATTTTGACGAAAACGACATACAAAAGCTGGATCACATATTCCGAATCAACCTCATCAATAGTTGCTCTGGATATAAAAGCGCCAACTTAATAGGGTCGATTTCACATGAAGGTATTGAAAATGTCGCAGTTTTCAGTTCGGTAACCCATTTGGGTTCACAACCTGCCTTGCTCGGTTTTTTTCTCAGACCGACAACGGTAATACGAAACACCTATGAAAACATTAGATCGACAGGGTATTACACGCTTAATCACATCCACGAGACGATCATCAAAGAAGCACATCATACTTCAGCAAAGTATGAAGCATCTGTGTCTGAGTTCGATGTGACCACCTTGAGACCTGAATATAAAAACGGTTTTGAGGCACCATTTGTAGAAAAGGCCCCTATCCAGATCGCGATGAAATATGTCGAGGAATATCCAATTAAAGCCAATAATACCATCTTGGTTGTTGGTAAAATCATTGGCCTTTATGTCAATGATACTCTCGTTGAGGACGATGGTTTTATTAATTTATCGAAAGCAAAGGTAGCAGCAATTAATGGCTTGGATGGTTACGTTATCCCAAAGAATAAAGTAAGATTTGGTTACCAAAGACCAAAATCATTAACTTCACCGGCATGACAATTCTTGTAACGGGAGCCACCGGCTATATAGGGAAACGGCTTATTCCCTTTCTTCTTAATGAAGGGCATAAGGTGGTATGTGTTGTAAGAGACAAACTTCGAGCAGATAAGAGCTACGCGGAAGACGATAATGTATTTGTTTTTGAGGGCGATTTTTTAAAGCCTGAAACCTTAGAAAATCTCCCCGTAAAAATTGATGTGGCCTATTACCTGATTCATTCCATGTCAAATTCTTCTAAAAATTTTGAATCCTTGGAAGAACAATGTGCCCATAATTTTAGAACATATATTGAAACCACTCAAACGAAGCAAGTCATTTATTTAAGCGGCATTACGAATGAAGAAAAACTTTCTAAGCACTTACGATCTAGAAAAAATGTGGAAGAACAGCTCGCTTCAGACCTGTATGCCCTCACCATTCTCAAGGCTGGAATTATTGTCGGATCCGGAAGTTCGTCATTCGAGATCATTCGGGATCTTGTCGAGAAACTGCCTGTGATGATTGCCCCGAAATGGCTCAATACCAAAACACAACCTTTAGCGGTAAGAGACGTTTTGAATTATCTTTTTAAAGTTGCAGGAAATGAATTCTTCTACAACAAGAGCTTTGATGTTTTTGGGCCTGAAATTCTAACCTACAAGGAAATGTTGCTGCAATTTGCTGAGGTACGCGGATTAAAACGCCACATCCTTACAGTACCCGTAATGACGCCAAAATTATCGTCCTACTGGTTATATTTTGTAACCTCAACGTCATACAAGCTGGCGTCTTCGTTGGTAGACAGTATGGGGGTGCAAATTATTGGACAGCCCAGTAACATTAATGACATTTTAGATATTCAACCCATTTCCTATAAACAGGCGGTTCAGTTAGCATTTGAAAAGACGGAGCAAAACGGTATCATTTCCAGTTGGAAGGATTCCATGATCAGCAGTGGTCGTTTGAGGAAACAGTTGCATAAATACGTCAATGTACCCAAGTTTGGATGTTTTAGGGATTACAGGGAGCGCCCTGTCATAGACAAACAAAAGACACTTGATAAAATATGGGAAATCGGAGGAGAAAATGGTTGGTATTACGGTAATTTTTTATGGCGCATTCGCGGTTATATCGACAAACTTTTTGGCGGTATCGGACTGCGAAGAGGGCGAACCAATCAACATGAATTAAATGCCGGAGATGCACTGGATTTTTGGCGTGTTATTTTTGCAGACAAAAAACAGCAGAAACTTCTCATGTATGCCGAAATGCGATTACCAGGTGAAGCCTGGCTCGAGTTTAAAATTGAAGACAATATCCTAAAGCAAACGGCCACGTTCCGTCCTCGAGGTCTTTGGGGAAGACTTTATTGGTACAGCGTATTGCCGTTTCATGGCATTATCTTTTCCGGTATGATTAAAAATCTTGTCAAAGTTGAGTCACAATAAACAGGTTTTGCCTCATAAAACATGTCCGGTTTGTCATCGACCATTCGCCTGGAGGAAAAAATGGGAACGCAACTGGGAACACGTAAAATATTGCAGTAAGCGATGCAGAAAAAGCAAAATATCGGCTTAGTTTGGTTCAGAAATGATTTGAGAGTTTCAGATAACGATGTGCTTCATCTAGCCACCTCCAATCATGAAATCCTTATTGCTTGCTATTGCTTCGATCCGCGACACTTTGAGAACGGAACCTTCGGATTCAAGAAGACAGAAAAATTCAGGGCCAAATTCCTTATTGATTCGGTAAGCGATCTGAAGACCAGCTTAAAAGCGATGGGGATAGAATTATTCATTTTTCTTGATAAGCCGGAAAATAGCATCCCAAAATTACTTGAAGAATGGGATATCTCTAAAGTCTATTTGCAAAAGGAATGGACGCCTGAAGAAGGTCATGTTCTGAATCAAGTCAAATCCAGGGTCTCCATTACGATCCGGTTTTATGAGTCCTACACTCAATTTCTCTATCATCCCGAAACGATCGAGATGAAGATCTCCGAAATTCCCATGGTTTTTACAGATTTTAGAAAGCATGTTGAAAAATACGCTCGTGTCAGACCATTAACGGCAGAACCGCAGTATAGGTCTTCGAAGGTTGTTCCCAATACAACTCGAATACCCACCTTAGCCGATTTAGGATTTCAGGATTTTGAACAGCATCCGCTATCTGCATTTCCTTTTACTGGCGGTGAGCGTTCGGCATTCCAGAGATTAAATTATTATATCTTCGAAACAAAAAAACTCGGTGTTTACAAAAAAACCAGAAATGGTCTGATAGGAACAAATTATAGTTCCAAACTATCGCCATGGTTGGCCAATGGGAGCCTTTCGGTAAGAACCGTGTATTGGAATGTAAAACGATTCGAAGAAGAACACGAAAAGAACCAATCGACCTATTGGTTGATCTTTGAACTGATTTGGAGAGACTATTTTAAGTACGTCTCACTGAAATACGGCAACAGCATATTTCATCTTAGAGGCATTCGCAATAGGGAATATGAATGGGAACGGGATGTTCGCGAAATCAATAATTGGATTAACGGTAAAACCGGGTCTTCTTTTGTAAATGCCAATATGCTGGAACTTCAACAAACGGGATGGATGAGTAACCGCGGGCGTCAAAATGTGGCATCTTACTTCTCTAAAGACATGCGGTTGGACTGGAGAATTGGAGCATCCTATTTTGAATCGCTGTTAATAGATTATGATGTGCACAGTAATTACGGTAATTGGATGTACGTTTCCGGTGTTGGTAATGATCCAAGGGACAGAAAATTCGATGTAGAATGGCAGGCCAATCGATATGATCCCTCGGGAAAATTTCAAAATTTATGGCTTCAACCAACCCTTTTCTAAATGAAAACCCTAAGACTCATACTCGGCGATCAGCTTAATATCAACCATTCCTGGTTCAAGACACCACAACACCATGTCATCTATTGTCTTTTTGAAATGCGTCAGGAAACGGACTACACCGAACATCACATTTTAAAAGTGGTTGGGTTTTTTGCCGCCATGCGTCAGTTTGCCAAGGATCTGAAAACTAAAAAACATCGCGTAGCATATTTTGAAATTGATGCTCCCAACAACACACAAAATTTAGAGGAAAACCTCTCCACACTCATATCAGATCATCAGATTGAACGGTTTGAATATATGGAACCCGACGAACACCGATTGGATGTACAGTTGCATGAATTCTGTAAAAGCATTGAAATCCCCTCAAAAATGTGCAGTTCAGAACACTTTTACACATCGCGATTTGAACTTCAGTCCTTTTTCAAGGGAAAGAACCAATTTTTAATGGAGACCTTTTATCGATATATGCGAAAAAAACATGACATCCTCATGGTTGGAAAGCATCCGGAAGGAGGCAAATGGAATTACGATAAAAGCAATAGAAAACCCTGGAAGGAACATATTGATATCCCGCCATTCAAGCAATTCGACAATGACGTATCAACCGTGTTAACAGCCATTGAAAAGGACAACATCAAAACCGTAGGATTCATTGAAAACAGCACCCTGGACTATCCAATTTCACTGCATCAGGCCGAAGCACAGTTACAGTACTTCTGTGAGCACCTGTTAATTCATTTCGGTGACTTTCAAGATGCCATGCATACCCACGAGGTTTACCTATTTCATTCCAGATTATCTTTTGCCCTCAATATCAAACTGATTTCTCCAAAGCATGTTGTAAACCGTGTTTTGGACTATTACAGGGCACACGAAGAAGAGATTCATATATCACAGGTAGAAGGTTTTATTCGACAGCTACTCGGCTGGCGCGAATACATGCGTGGCATGTATTGGATGCTTGGCATTGACTACAAAAAGAAGAACGCGCTGAAAAGCACCAACCATCTGGCCAACTTTTTCTGGACCGGGAATACCAAAATGAATTGTCTAAAGAATGCCATAACGAATTCATTACAAAATGCCTATGCCCATCATATCCAGCGCTTAATGATCACCGGGAATTATGCCCTCCTGACCATGACCCATCCGGACGAGGTGGATGCATGGTATCTCGGCATGTATATGGATGCGATTGAATGGGTCCAACTCCCTAACACCAGAGGTATGAGCCAATATGCCGACGGGGGGCTGATCGCAACCAAACCCTACATCTCCTCCGCCAACTACATTCATAAAATGAGCAATTACTGTCAGGATTGCTATTATGACAAGAAATCCGTCACAGGTCCTGAAGCCTGCCCATTCAACAGCCTTTATTGGAATTTTCTGGATGAAAAACGAGACCAACTGGAAAATAACTTGCGAATGAAGATGATGTATAGCTTGCTAGACAAAAAGGATGCTTCAGAATTGAATGCGATAAAGGAAAAAGCACAGCATATCATTGCTAATCAGGAGGACTATTAGTTTTTGTAATGACTTCATAATTATTTTTGTTTAACTTTATATGTTTTTTGTTAAACATTTTGTATATTTGACCATAAGCCGTTAGATATGATTCTTAATACAACACATTCAGACAAAGAACACAAATCGTTAATAGAGGATTTGGTCGGGCGCTCTTTCACGCTTTTCGAAGCGATCAGACTGAAAGGAATAGGTTCAAAACGTATGATCATTGGAGAAGTAAGTCCAAATATGAAATCGTACCTGAATAAAATAGCAGATATTAATTATGCCAATATTGAGTTACGTAAAAACGGCATTTTAATTTTTATAAACAAAGGGCTTCAAAACTTTACCTGGGCCATACCCTATTATCAATTGGTCATGTACAAAACCAATGGCATCAGTATTCATGCCCAGGGCAAGTTCATTCACTTTAAAAATACAAAGACCTTCAAAGAGAATAAACCATTCTTTCAAAAAATGTTAGACGAGAAGATAAAATCCGACGAACAATATAATTTTCAGTTCGCATGAATTTTACGGCATTGGAAAAGGATCGCATCATTGAAATGGCCTGGGAAGACAGGACCACATTTGAGGCCATCAGATTTCAATTCGGGATAAGGGAGCAAGAGGTCATTGCGTTTATGAGAACCCAATTGAAACCGAAAAGCTTCAGGAGATGGCGTGAGCGCGTCCAGGGAAGAAAGACGAAACATGAACAATTGAGAGGTTTTAAAACAGGACGGTTTAAATGCAGCAGACAAAAGCAAATAACCCACAACAGGATTTCAAAACGTTAACGTGCTTTGTTTGATTACGAATTAAAACAGCACATAAAAAAGAACATATGCAATTAGAAAAAGAAAAAACAAAAAGAAACGGCCATAAATTAAATGGGTATACCATAGAAGATATTGGCGATGATCACCTCTATACGGGCTTGGAAACTCCAATGAAAGATGATGCCTTTAAACTGACTGATGTAGAAAAGAAAAGGCGTATTGCCATTCTTTTTGAGGAAATAATGGATGTTATGGGTCTGGATTTAACTGACGATTCATTAAAAGGCACGCCTGAACGTGTGGCCAAAATGTATATTGATGAGATTTTTTCAGGACTAAACCCTGCAAACAAACCAAAAGTGGCCTTGTTTGATAATAAGTACAAATACAATCAGATGTTGGTCGAAAAGAATATTACCTTCTATTCCAACTGCGAACACCATTTTGTACCTATTATAGGTAAAGCGCATGTCGCCTACATATCATCTGGAAAAGTAATAGGGCTCTCTAAGCTTAATAGAATAGTTAATTATTACGCCAAGCGACCACAGGTCCAGGAACGCTTAACAAATCAAATTGCCAAAGAGTTAAAATCCATTTTAGACACAGAGGATGTTGCGGTTATTATCGACGCGAAGCATTTGTGTGTGTCCTCAAGAGGTATAAAAGATGATACCTCATCGACGGTTACTGCCTATTATGGCGGAAGGTTTAATACATCAGAAAAAATTACAGAATTGCAAAATTATATAAATAATTAATGTTATGGACTTAATTGAACGCGCATTAGAATTTGAACAAAGAAAAATGAGATCCCTCTCAAGAAGCGACCGTGTTTTGATTTCAAGAGAGGCCAAAAGTCTGATCCTGGATTTAAATCAGATCTACAAGAGAGAAAAAGATCAAAGGATTATGGATATAATGAAACGCTTAACGGCCATCAAAAGAAAGGTGGAAAAGCGTTTAAAGGGAAAACTTTAATTAGAAAAAATTATAAAAAAAAATGAGCTTTATTGGATAACTAATTGTGTTTTATTCAATAAATCTAAATAAAAACCGATAATCTGCCACAATTTACTATATTGCAAACCGTCCAAAAATTTTTGGGCACTTCACACAAAACAATAGTATAAAAAATTATGGAGATTATTGGCAAAGCTTTAGAGTTCGAGCAGCGCAAACACACCTTTAAAACAACAAGTGAGCGTATCGAATCCTCTAGAGAAGTAAAGCAATTAATTTTGAGCATAAATGAAATCTATAAGAAAGATAAAGATCCTGAACTTATGGATTTAATGAAACGCTTAACGGTTATAAAACAAAAAATTGAAAAGCGGCTAAAGGGCAGGCCATAACTTATTTTAATGCCCTAAACACTATGAAGACAGTTATTGTTATTGGTGGTAGTAAGGGCATTGGCAAGGCCATAGTTGCAAAGCTTTTAGAGTATTGCAATGTCGTTAACATAAGCAGAACCACTCCAGAAATAGCACATCCGAACCTGAGGCACTTCTCATGTGATGTGACTACAGATAAACTTCCTGAAATTGATCATGCTGACGGGCTGGTGTATTGTCCGGGAAGTATCAATTTAAAGCCCATTTCGAGGTTGCTAATAGACGACTTTAAGAACGATTTTGAAATTAACGTTCTTGGTGCCGTAAAGGTAATACAACATTTCCTCCCTGTATTGAAAAACGGTAAGCATCCCGCTATTGTTCTTTTCAGTACGGTAGCTGCGAAATTGGGAATGCCTTTCCATGCCAGTATCGCGGTTGCCAAATCCGGGGTTGAAGGCCTGGTTAAATCGCTGGGTGCTGAGTTGGCGCCTACCCTTCGTATTAACGCCATTGCACCGACTGTAACGGATACCGAGTTGGCATCGAAATTACTCAGGAACGAGAAAATGGTGGCTAATATCACGGAAAGACATCCGCTGAAGAAATTCCTCTCTCCTGAAGAAGTGGCTTCCATGGCGGAGTTTCTATTATCGGAAAATGCATCTTCCATTTCAGGACAGATATTCGAGATGGATTGCGGTATTGTATCATTTAAAATTTAGATAGTATCATGAACCTATTAAAAACTATAGCTCAGTTCGGAACAGGAAAGGATCAACAAAAATTAACGGAAATTGATTCTATTTATGACATTGAAATAAACGACCTGTCAGGACAACCCATCAACTTGAACGATTACAAAGGCAAGTACATTCTTTTTGTAAATGTGGCATCGAAATGCGGATTTACACCACAATACAAAGATTTACAGAGCCTTCAGGATGCGTACAAAGACACCTTACAGATCATTGGGGTACCATGCAATCAATTTGGCGGGCAGGAACCCGGTAATGCTCAGGACATTTCATCATTCTGTGAACTGAATTATGGTGTGAGTTTTAAGATTACCGAAAAAATCCATGTTAAGGGCAGCAAACAGCACCCACTCTATACCTGGTTGACCCAAAAGGTGAACAACGGTGTTAAGGATTCGTCCGTTAAATGGAATTTTCAAAAATATCTGGTCTCACCAAAAGGCGAATGGCTTGACTATTATTTTTCCGCCACCGGGCCCTTAAGTTCAAAAATTACAAAACACTTAAAATAAAATGCTATGTTTGGATTATTTAAAAGAAAATCAGAAAAAGAACGATTAGAGGAAAAATTTAAAAAATTAATGCAGCAATGGCATCAATTATCATCGATAAACAGGGCTGCCAGTGATGAGAAATACGCTGAGGCTCAAGAAATTGCTAGAATATTAAATCGAATGAACAGTGAAGCTGCTTAAATACATAGCAGTATTTTTAGTCATCAATTTTGGCGCATTAGCCATTGGAGGCTGGCTCATGGACAATGGGCCACAAACAGAATGGTATCGTAGCTTGAATCAAGCGCCCTGGACACCTCCGGGATGGGCTTTTGGTGTAGCTTGGACATCCATAATGATCTGTTTTTCAATTTACATGGCCTATCTGTATAACTTGAAACCAGGTAATAAAGTCCTGTTATTGTTTACAGTGCAATTTGTTTTAAATGTGATCTGGAATTATATATTCTTCAATCAGCACTTTATAGGCATCGGATTATTGGTCATTATTTTGCTCACCATTGTAGTCGCCCTGTTCACGTTTTCGTATAAGGAAGTTTTGAAGGCGAAAACCATATTGATATTACCGTACCTCATCTGGTTATGTGTAGCAACATCACTGAACGGTTATATCTTTTTTAATAACTAAAAATGAAGATTTACAGATTACATAAAAAACAAAATTTACCGATAAGTATGGATACGGCCTGGGATTTCCTTTCCGATCCCAGGAATCTGAAAACCATAACCCCGGACTACATGGGATTTCATATCCTGTCCGGCGCGGACCGGCCCATGTACGCCGGACAAATCATTCAATATATTGTGACACCTGTCCTCGGTATAAAAACGAAGTGGGTCACCGAGATAACACATGTGGTCCCCAAACAGTACTTTATCGATGAACAGCGGTTCGGTCCTTACAGTCTATGGCATCATAAACATTTCATTAAACCCATAGAAGGCGGCGTCGAGATGGAAGATATCGTGGACTATAAACTACCTTTGGGTGTCTTAGGGCAGCTTGCCCATCCCATTTTGGTCAAACCCAAGCTTGAAGAAATTTTTAATTACAGGACGGAGAAGCTGGAAGAACTATTTGGCAGGTACTAAATGAAATCCCCCATAAACATATTCTGGTTTCGTCGGGATCTCAGGTTAGAGGACAATACCGGTTTGCATCATGCCTTGGAAAGTGACTATCCTGTGCTGCCCCTATTTATTTTCGATACCGAGATATTGGACAAACTACCCAGGAACGATGCACGCGTCACTTTTATTCACGAAAGTCTGCAACGCATGCAGGCTGAACTTCAGGATACCGTGGGAGGCAGTATCGCCCTATATCATGGCAAGCCTTTGGAGATTTTTAAACAATTGGCACAGCACCATCAGATCCATACGGTATTTACAAATCATGATTACGAGCCCTATGCGAAACTGCGCGACGATGAAATAAAAACATTTTTGACACAGAAGGACATCGCCTTTACATCCTTCAAAGATCAGGTGATTTTTGAAAAAGATGAGGTCGTCAAGGCCGATGGAAATCCCTATGTGGTTTACACACCATACATGAAGTCGTGGAAGGAAAAATTCAAGACCTATACCTTAAAGACCTATCCTCTCAATTTAGATCAAATTATTAAACGGTTCGACTATCCCAATTTGGGCTTATCGGATATCGGCTTTACCCGATCCCGGCAAGTCATAGCACCTTATAACACATCAGCGGCTCTTATTCAGAATTACGAGGCCTATCGCAATTTTCCATCAAAGGAGGCGACCTCCAGACTTGGACCGCACCTGCGTTTTGGGACGGTTAGTATTCGTAAAATCATGACGAAGGCCATCGCTGAAGAGAATGAAACCTTTTGGCAAGAATTGATCTGGCGCGAGTTTTTTATGCAGATCCTTTGGCATTTTCCATTTACGGCAAGTCAATCCTTCAAACCCAAGTACGATCGCATACAATGGCGCAATAATGAAACAGAATTTAAAGCCTGGTGTGAAGGAAAGACCGGATATCCGCTTGTCGATGCCGGTATGCGACAATTAAATGAAACCGGTTTCATGCACAACAGGGTGCGCATGTTGGTTGGCAGCTTTTTATGCAAGCATCTCCTTATCGATTGGCGTTGGGGAGAAGCGTATTTTGCTGAGAAATTACACGACTATGAGATGGCCAGTAACGTGGGTAACTGGCAATGGGTGGCCGGATGCGGTGTCGATGCGGCACCTTACTTCCGGATATTTAATCCTACGACTCAGATCGAAAAATTTGACAAAGACCGGGCATACATTAAACACTGGTGTCCCGATTTTCAAGAGCGCAACTATCCCGAACCCATTGTGGAACACAAATTTGCCAGGCAACGCTGTTTAGAGGTCTATAAGTCGGCATTGGATTAAGCGATACAACCACAGTTATACCCCATATCAGGTCTTCTTGGACTTTAAAAGGAGGTTCAGGCCGAGCCAGATTAAAACCATAATCAATAGGATAAAATACAGGCTCGTTGTAAGACTTTTGGTCAGGGAGCACAGCATGGTCAGCTGAACTTCAATTGGCATTACATCAGGATAGGTATTCAACAGCACAATAATTCCAATGTTCTCCAGATAATCAGCTGTACCGGCCAGTATGGGCAATGCGCAGGCATAGAAAAGTAAGGAATCCAGTCGATTTAATTTTTTAAGCAGGTATCCAAAAAGAAGGCTGTAACTGCATCCGAAGAGAAAAGGATACACCATATCCACCGGGATCTGGCAGGTCAAATAGGTAGATCGTCCCTGCACGCCAAGCGCACTAAACAGTTCGATAACATATTCCAAATCGTACCCAAGTGGCATCATGTCCAACAGCTTCATCCCATTGGCAAAGGCCATGGTTTCTGGAATGGTTACGGCCAGCATAAGGCCATAGACCACATTGGTCAGTACAAACAGTGACAGGACCTTCCAGCCCTGGACGTTGTTTTCTATGAAGGCCTTTAATCGATTCATTTGAATGTTATTAGGAATGTAAAAGAGGTATCCGACCCCTATTAATCGATTCGTTCAATATGCGCCCCTATAGCGCGCAAACGTTCATCGATACGCTCATAACCGCGGTCGATCTGCTCAATATTTTGAATGGTAGACGTCCCCTTGGCTGATAATGCGGCGATAAGCAGTGATACCCCAGCCCGAATATCCGGAGAGGTCATGGTGGTGGCTTTCAGTGTCGATTTAAAATCGTGACCAATAACGGTGGCACGGTGTGGATCGCATAAAATGATCTTGGCACCCATATCGATCAACTTATCCACGAAGAACAACCGGCTTTCAAACATTTTCTGATGCACCAGTACACTGCCCCTGGCCTGGGTAGCAACGACCAAAACGATGCTCAACAAATCCGGTGTAAATCCCGGCCATGGTGCATCGGCAATAGTCAATATGGACCCGTCAATAAAACTCTGTATTTCATAACCATCGGTATGGGCGGGAATATGAATATTATCCCCCTCTCTTTCAACCGTGATACCCAATTTTCGAAAAATGCTCGGCATGATCCCCAGATCGTCCCAGCTCACATTTGTGATTGTCAGCTCACTTCGGGTCATTGCGGCTAAACCGATCCAACTGCCAATTTCAATCATGTCCGGTAACATGGTGTGCTCAGTACCGCCTAATGCCTTCACCCCTTCTATGGTTAAGAGGTTGGATCCTACCCCACTAATTTTAGCTCCCATACGGTTCAGCATTCTGCACAACTGTTGCAGGTAGGGTTCACAGGCTGCATTGTAGATTGTCGTTTGCCCTTCGGCCAATACCGCAGCCATGACAATATTGGCTGTTCCGGTGACCGATGCCTCCTCCAGGAGCATATAGGTCCCCTTTAATTTTTTAGCCTCAACCCCATAGAACTGATCCTCTCGGCTATAACCGAATTTAGCGCCCAGTTTTATCAGGCCTTCAAAGTGGGTATCCAAACGTCTGCGGCCTATTTTATCGCCTCCCGGCTTTGGAATATAGCCTCTGCCAAACCGCGCCAATAAAGGTCCAACGATCATAATGGATCCTCTCAGACCCCTGCCGTCAACTTTAAAGGCATCGGACTCCAAATAATCCAGATCCACGGCATCGGCCTGAAAGCTGTAGCTGCCTTTTGACAGCTTCTTTACCTTAACCCCCAGCTTCCGCAACAGGCTAATCAATTTATTGACATCAACAATATCGGGAATGTTATTTATGGTTACTTTTTCAGGGGTGAGCAACACGGCACACAAAATCTGTAAGGCTTCATTCTTCGCACCCTGAGGCTGAATGCTCCCTTTGAGCCGGTGCCCTCCTTCAATCTTAAATACTCCCATAAATGTTTAGTAACGTTTTCTTTGACGGCCTGATCCCTTCTTATGTCCTTTTTTGCCTGAATACTTGCTCTTGGATCGCATTAAGCTGGAAGCATCAGACAGGTCTTCATCCGAATTCTTCAGGTTTATTTTTCCTCCTGAAAGCTCGTAAAGGTGATCATAAATGACGTCGTCCTCAACCGTGTCTTTATTCCAATTCAAAAAACACTTCTTCATGTGATTCGCAATGGTATAGATCAAGGCCTCCTTAAGTTCGCCCTCCTCCCAGGTGTTGGCTACGTCGATCATTATTTTTATGTTATTGCCATAAAATCGATATTTGGGATGGTTTTGAGGGTATTTTAAAGGTTCAGGGCGCTCCTCAAAAAGTTCCCTGGAAGGCTTTGGGAAAGGTGATTCCACATCCAGTTCGAAGTTAGACATAATAAAAAGCTGATCCCAAAGTTTATGCTGAAAATCAGGTACATCTCGCAAATGCGGTTGCAGGTTTCCCATAACCGCTATAATGGCCTTGGACAATTTTTCGCGTTCCTCCTTACTTTCCCTGGTCTTTGCGTAATTAATCATTTTTTGGATGTGACGACCATATTCGGGAATGATTAAATGTTCACGCTCGGTGTTATATTCTAAATTGTCTATCAAAATTTATCAGTGTAGAATTAATATTAGGACGTAGTTGTAATGTATGCGCAAAATACAAAAAAATTCTAAAGGCTTATAACACCTTCCACTTTTTCTGTGACTTCTTTGTATTTCTCGATAACGGCATCAGGATCCCTTAAAAGCACATTAATGGACACACTGGTATACTTTCCATTTTTAGATTCTATGGTGTTGATCACAGCGCCCATATTATTGAAAATACCCTCTATCTCTGCGATCTTCCTGACCTCAGATTTCACGATAAATTTATACAAATACTCTGCCGGCCAAGTGTTGGTCTCATAGAGTTGTGCCCTTAATTTCATATAGAAGGCCTCAGAATTCGAATTGCTGTTCATAGACTATTTTTTTGAGCTGCAAAAATACATGTTTTTTTAAGAAGAGCATGATTTCCATTAGCCAAATCATAAATCAAATCATGCTGGTTTGGGCCAGATCATATTCTGCAACATGAATCTGGTGTTTTAAGACCATCTGTCCGCCAAACACCAATTTAATTCGATCTGCACTCAAGACCCTGTCAGTCCATTTTTTTTATAACAGTTAAATTACGAATTTTACATCCAAAATGCGTCCAATTTGAAATCAAAAAAAATAATCATAACCGGTGGTCCGGGAACAGGGAAATCCAGTATCATAAATCAGTTGAAAAAAAAAGGCCATACCTGCCTTGAGGAGATTTCCCGACAGGTCACTCTCGAGGCCAAAAACCAGGGCATTGACCAGTTATTTCTAAGTGACCCCCTATTGTTCAGCGAACTATTGCTGAAAGGACGGCAAGAACAGTTTCAACAGGCGGAGACCTTAGCTGTCGACACGGTATTTTTTGACAGGGGTATTCCGGATATTGTGGCTTACATGGATTTCATTGGTAATCGTTATCCGAAGGCCTTTAACGAGGCCTGCAAAAACTCGATCTATGATATGGTGTTTATTCTGAAACCCTGGGAAGCTATTTACACCAGCGACAATGAGCGCTATGAAAGTTTCGATGAGGCCATTCAAATTCATGACCACCTGGTGAATACCTATACGAAGTACAATTACATGTTAATAGATGTCCCATTTGAAACCGTTGAAAACAGAACCGATTTTATTTTGAATATTGTGCATATGTAATTATGGAACACCCCATAAACATATTAGAGCGTTACTGGAATTATACGGCATTTAAACCGCAGCAGGAAGCCATTATCCAATCGGTTCTGGATGGGGAGGACACCTTTGCCCTGCTCCCTACCGGTGGCGGTAAATCGATATGCTACCAAATTCCTGCATTGCTGAAAGACGGCATATGCATTGTTGTCTCTCCCTTGATTGCCTTAATGAAAGACCAGGTAAAAACACTAAATGAGAAAGGCATAAAAGCCATGGCGCTAACCAGTGGTCTGTCGTTTCAGGAACTGGATACGCTTCTGGACAATGCCATTTATGGGAATTATAAGTTTTTGTATGTGTCGCCGGAGCGACTGCAGCAGGAATTGGTACAGGAACGCATAAAACTTATGAATGTCTCTTTAATAGCAGTCGATGAGGCCCATTGCATTTCACAGTGGGGAAATGATTTCAGACCAGCCTACAGGAACATTGTCCAACTCAGACAACTAAAACCGTCCGTAAATGTCATCGCGCTTACAGCCTCCGCCCGGCCAAAGGTTGTTGATGACATTATTAGTGCATTGGATTTCATAGCTCCCAAGGTATTTCGAGAATCCTTTTTCAGGGCGCATCTGGCCTATATCGTACTGCATGAGAATGACAAATATTACAGGCTTGAAACCATCTTACAAAAACACAAGGCCCCGGCCATAATTTATGTCCGAAACAGAAGGTTATGCAGTGAGGTCAGCGGGTTTCTGGAATCAAAAAAAATTAGCGCCACCTTTTACCACGGTGGACTTACCGCAGAGGAAAAGAACAACAACATGACACGTTGGTTAGAGGAACAAAAACAGGTCATGGTGGCGACCAATGCCTTTGGTATGGGTATCGATAAGCCCAATGTAAAAACGGTCATTCATTTGAATTTACCCGATAGTATTGAAAGCTATTTTCAGGAAGCCGGCCGTGCCGGGCGCAATGATGATAAAGCCTATGCCATTCTTTTGAAGAACGACAGTGACGAAAATGTTGTAAAAAGTCAGTTTTTAAGCAGTCTGCCCACAGTGCAGTTTGTAAAAATGGTGTACCGAAAGCTCAGTAATTATTTTCAAATATCCTATGGTGAGGGCGCCTACAGCAGCTTTAATTTTAATTTTAATGCCTTCTGTAAAGCCTACGATTTCAATGCGCTGCTTTGCTATAACACCCTGATGGTCTTAGACAGGAACAGCATCATTAATCTGTCGAGACATTTCAGGACTCAGGTAAGCTTGCAATTTGTGGTTGCACAACATATCCTTTTTAATTATCTGGACAGCCATTCCCATTTTGAAGTGATTGTGAAATCCATTCTGCGGATCTATGGTGGTATTTTTGAATACCTGACACCGGTGAACACGCTAAAGATTGCCGATAAGGCCTCGACCACCGAAACCGAGATCATAGCGATGCTGAAACAGCTGCATAAAGACGGTATCATCGATCTGGATATGCGTAAGACAGATGCCGAAATTACGTTTATCGAACCTCGTGAAGATGATAAAACCATTAATCGCATTGCTTCCATCATAGAGCAGCAACGCACCCTTAGACAAGAGCAGGTAAAAGCGGTACTGGATTATATCGGTAATGACAAGGTCTGCCGAAGCGTGCAACTTTTGTCCTATTTTGGAGAATCCGATTCCAGACCGTGTGGTATTTGTGACGTGTGTTTAAAAAACAAGAAACCAAAAGAAGCAACGCCCCAGGGGCTTCTTAAGAACAAGATCATTGCCCTACTGGAACACGGCGATCAATCATCGCGAGACATCATGTCACATATTGATTCCTCGGCAGAGGAAACCCTGTCGATGTTGAATACATTACTGGAGCATGACATCATCGCCATTACAGAAACGAATACATATAAGTTGAGTCATCTATGAGGAAATTACGAATCATTTTTATGGGTACTCCCGATTTCGCGGTACCGGCATTAAAGGCCTTAATCGAAAACAACTATACTATTGTGGGGGTTATTACCGCCCCGGACAAACCTGCGGGTCGTGGACAAAAGCTCCGTGAAAGTGCGGTAAAACACTATGCTAAACTGAATAACCTAAAGGTGCTGCAACCTACAAATTTAAAGGATGAGGACTTTTTAAGTGCATTGAAGGCCCTGGAAGCAAATCTTCAGATCGTAGTGGCGTTCAGAATGCTGCCAAAAGCAGTTTGGCAAATGCCAGAATACGGGACCTTTAATTTGCATGCATCACTGCTGCCGAATTATCGGGGTGCCGCTCCTATAAACTGGGCCATTATGAATGGGGAAACCCAAACGGGAGTGTCGACATTCTTTATTGATGAAAAAATAGACACAGGTGAAATGATCTTGCAGGAATCTGTGGCCATAGACCCCGATGAAAATGCCGGAAGCCTACATGACAAACTCATGACCATTGGCAGTGATCTGGTCATTAAAACGGTAAAGCAAATAGAAACGGATAGTGTCACAACTACCCCTCAGGTAGAAACGGAAAACTTAAGAACCGCTTTTAAACTCAACAGGGATAACTGTAAGTTAGATTGGAAGGCTCCCTTAGAAGACATCTATAATAAGATTCGCGGATTGAGTCCGTATCCGGGTGCCTGGTGTACCTTATGTAACGGGGAGGATGAATTGGATATTAAGATCTATGAAAGTAAAAAGGTCTATCAGGACCATAGCTATGCTTCAGGTCATATTGTCGCCACTAAAAAAGAACTTAAGGTAGCCGTGCCCCATGGCTATATAAAAATTGAAAAAATTAAGCTTCCCGGAAAGAAATTAATGGACACCAAATCGCTATTAAATGGTTATACCTTTTATGCCAATGCCAAAATGCGCTAAACCCTTATTATTACTGCCATTATTAAAACTTCGACGAAATACATCTCCTTTATTAACAAATACGTGAAGTTATCAACAAAACCATGCATTTCCCTTGCTATTACTTGCGTGGTTGCATAATCCGTATAAATTTGTAGAGGATTTAACAAAAGATGTTTAACCAATTTTAATTATTTAAATTTTATATTATGAACAAAACAGATTTAATCGATGCAATGGCAGAACATGCAGGAATCACGAAAGCTGCTGCAAAAAAAGCTTTAGAATGCGCTCTAATAGAAATTGAAGGTGCTTTACAAAAAGGTAACCGTGTTTCTCTAGTTGGATTCGGTTCTTGGTCGGTTTCTAAAAGATCAGCAAGAGAAGGCAGAAACCCTCAAACCGGTGAGACTATAAGAATTAAAGCCAAAAATGTTGTAAAGTTTAAAGCTGGTTCAGATTTATCAAGCGCAGTTAACTAAACTTGCATCATAAAAATTTAAATAAAAGCCTTCATCTGTTTGAAGGCTTTTTTTGTTCGACTTTTTGTCAGAGTTGCATTTTTAATAAATAAATATTAGATTTAGTTACAAATTTCACAAAAATATGGTCACAATTAAACCAAAAAAGGGCGATTTGTTAATTGCCGAACCTGCCATAATTGGTGATTTATCATTTAACCGCTCGATTGTTTTGCTCGCCGATCACAATCATGATGGGTCTATTGGTTTTATATTGAACAAGCCGCTCGAATACACCATTAACGACCTCCTTCCTGAAGTTGAGGCCTATTTCAGAGTATACAACGGCGGTCCGGTGGAACAGGATAATCTTTATTTTATCCATAAGGTCCCCGAACTTATTCCGAACAGTATAGAAATATCCTTTGGAATTTATTGGGGCGGTGATTTCAACAAGGTGGTTGAACTCATTACCAATGAAACCTTAATAGAAAAGGACATTCGCTTCTTCCTGGGGTATTCCGGATGGGATGCCAACCAACTGGAGCAGGAGTTAAAATTGAATTCCTGGGTGGTTTCTGAAAATATCTACAAAAAGGCCATTATTGAAAAGGACTATCAGCATTTTTGGAAAGAGAAAATGTTGGAGTTAGGCGGTGAATATATCATCTGGTCCAATGCGCCTGAAAACCCGAATTACAATTAAGTCAGCCCGAGACTCTCGTTTAAATGCCGGGTTATGTCTTTCGACACTTCCATACTAAATTGTTTCTTGCGGTATTTAGTGACGGGTTGAATGCCCGCAATGACATTGGTTATAAAAATTTCATCCGCTTTTTGCAGTTCGAATGCCGATATGGTTGCTTCCCGTACCTCATAGGCAGGGTGGTTTTTTAACAATCTCAGAAGTTGTTTACGCATGATCCCATTCAGGCAGCCTTCAGTAAGCGGTGGTGTTTTTATGATCTGATCCTTTACCAGGAACAGGTTACCGTTCAGGGCTTCCACCACATTTTTATTGGTGTTTAACAGCAGACAATTGGCCAACCCGTTTTCCCTCGCATATATACTACCAATAACGTTAAGGGCCTTGTTATTGGTCTTTAAAGTGGAGAGCAAACTCGGTGACAGATAATAATCTTTAAATAAATCGATCACATAGGGATCGGTATCCATCCGATAAGCGTCAGTTGCCAAAGGCTTTACCGAAATCACGAAGCCCACATCGTGATTTTCAGGTAAATACAGGCCCCCTTCTGCACGATGCACCGTTAATTTCACTCTGGCGGTCTGATCTGATAAGGCATTGGTCTCCAAGGTTTTTAATACCTGATTTTCAAGATACTCCATGGTGAAATTCATGGGGATTTCCATACGCATAATACGCATGGATGCCATTAATCGAAAATAGTGGTCTTCCCAGAACAGCAGGTTGCCCCGTACCGATTTTACAGTTTCAAAAAGCGCATCCCCATAGGCATAGCCTCTGTTCTCCATGGAAAGAACGGTTTGGTTTTCTAAAATAGTTCCGTTAAAATTGATCATAAAAAAATCCCGAAAAAATCGGGACAAATATAAGATTAAAATACGATCTAACTAAACCGAACCCAGGACCTGTTTTAAATCAGAAATCTGGTTGTCCCATAGCATTTTAGCCTCCTCAACTTCGTCTTCCTCTGCAAAATCTGTCACCATCAGGGATACGTCTTTGGTAATCTCATCCACCTGAATACGGATCTCGAAATAATAATTCAGATCCTCCTCTTCATCGACCACCCATCTGAACTTGATCCGCTCCCCGCTTTTCTTACTCAGCAACTTCGCCTTTTCCTCACTACCGTCCCAGATAAAGGTGAATATTTCACCTCGGGAATTGACATTATCCGAAAACCATTCGGAGAGTCCAGAAGGGGTGGAAATATATTGAAATAGTAATTGTGGAGATGCATGAATAGGAAACTCGAGTTCAAACTTAATTTTATCGTCCATAGGTTGCTGTTAAATTTATGTTGCTCAATATATACATTAATTCATGAGATTTACAAAAAAAAGTGATAATATTTTATTTAAGTTCTGTTTGTGCGCAATGATTTTGTTTTTATCTTTGCAGCCTTGAAAAAGGCGAGGTAGCCCCGCCTGAACGGTGTCAGTCGGGCAGGTCAGGTGGTTAGCGCTTTAAGTTCAAAATGGCGAGGTAGCTCAGGTGGTTAGAGCGTCGGATTCATAACCCGGAGGTCTCGAGTTCAAATCTCGATCTCGCTACAGCAGAAAAGGTTCAGTACGAAGTGCTGAACTTTTTTTATGCCCGATACTGAAGCTTGCTTCGGGTATAAGTGCATAAAAAAGGGAGAATGCGTCAGCATTTGGACCTTTTCTATTGTCACAGCCCCCAAACGCAGATTCTATACATCTCGATCTCGCTACAGCAGAAAAGGTTCAGTACGAAGTGCTGAACTTTTTTTATGCCCGATACTGAAGCTTGCTTCGGGTATAAGGGTATAAAAAAGGGAGAATGCGCCAGCATTTGAACCTTTTCTATTGTCACGGCCCCTAAACGCAGATACTATAAATCTCGATCTCGCTACAGCAGAAAAGGTTCAGTACGAAGTGCTGAACTTTTTTTATGCCCGATACTGAAGCTTGCTTCGGGTATAAGTGCATAAAAAAGGGAGAATGCGTCAGCATTTGGACCTTTTCTATTGTCACAGCCCCCAAACGCAGATTCTATACATCTCGATCACAAAGGAATGATCAAAAAAAGAGATTAAGTTACTTCTTATGACCGATGAGAGAAGTGCACATAAGGAAAGAAAAAAATTCTAATAATCCTCTGAAACACCCAGTATTTATAAGGCTTAAGAAAGATGCTTATAAAATCCAATTTTATCCTTATGTTTTTACCAATTCATAGGCATGAAATTCTGATTTCTTCCGCATGAAATTTTGGATTCACAGGCATAACTATTTTAACAGCTGCTTCACGCCCAAATAGAGGAACACTCGGAATAGCTGAGTGAAGTAATCCTTTTTTTTTAAATGCCGTTGTAAGACCCTAAACGGGCTTCTTAATGGAAAATTAAAGCATGAATCCTAACGATAAAAGTCCCGAAATCGACCTCTAAATTGACACGTTATCGATTTACCTGTATTGATACCTAAAATTTTAGTTTATTTAATTTATTATCAACTACTTAAGTCAGATGAACCAATATTTTTATTTACATTTTATCGAATTTATTTGCATTTCATAGATGTTTTTTAAATTAATTATCCTATATTCGTGTCCGTATAACAGTATTTTTTGTATTCGTACTTTTTTGTAGGGGTTCAAACGACCTGTTATCCATTAAAAAACTGTTAGTTAATCCATGGGTAAAATTTACGTCCAACTGTAGAGGATAAGTGTATTTCAACGATTTTTTTTGTCCCCTACAACGCATCACAATAATTTTACCGCTTCCCTCATAAAATTGGTTAATAGCACGTTAAGCCATAAATATGTTCGTTTATAAAAATTTTTATTTAAGCGAACACATTTTGTTTGTGCAACGCCCTAAAATATTAACAGTTTATGAACAAAAGCTACTTATGTAAATTACTATATACGTATAGTGCCCTCCTTTTATGCAGTTCGCTTTGGGCCAATTCCATCTTTATAAATAGAGAGATAGCGTCTACCGAAAAGAACAATACCCCTTATTATGGTATTCTTTCGGATTATGCGCAGTTGATTGAACCTCACAATAGCACTATTTATACATTTTCTAATAATAATCTTTTAGCAGCTCCCAGTTGTCAAAACATTACTGTTTTTTTAGATAATACAGGAAATGCATCCATTACTCCTGCTGATATTGATCCACTGAACGTAGGGCCAAATTATACACTCGATATTAGTAGCTTTGATTGTTCTGATATCGGTTCACCGATTACAGTAACAGTTACAGATTCTAGTGATAGTTCCACCTGCACTGCAAGCGTAACTTTAACTGACAATATTGACCCAACAATAACTTGTGCTGCCGATGTCGCTGTTAACGTTGATCCCGGAGAGTGCTTCGCTACTGTAGCTCTTGTAAATCCAGCAACCTCAGATAACTGTGGTATCAATGC
>NZ_JAKMCM010000011.1 GCF_022662015.1 Aestuariivivens sediminicola
TGTAGCAGCACCTGTCCATGCATAACTGTAAGGACTTGTTCCGCCACTGGCCGATCCGCTCAACTGAATCTGGTTCACACCGTCATCATAACACGCTGCGTCGTCATCGCCGGCATCAGCTGTTGGGTTTTCATAGATCTCTAAATCTACTGTATCGGTATCCTCACATCCGTTGGCGTCTGTCACTGTCAAAGTGAAGGTATGAACGCCTACAGGTGCATTGTCCAATGTTGGATTAGCGATGTTCGTTGCACTCAAGTAATCTGTAGCAGCACCTGTCCATGCATAACTGTAAGGACTTGTTCCGCCACTGGCCGATCCGCTCAACTGAATCTGGTTCACACCGTCATCATAACACGCTGCGTCGTCATCGCCGGCATCAGCTGTTGGGGTGGGATAGATTGTAATAGTCAACGTTGCAGGAGCTGGACACCCACGTTCATTATAAACTAGCGCATAGAATGTGTGAGGTGAATTCGCAGCGGTAAGGGTGCCTGTCGTGGTAATTCCAATAGTATGGTCGGCATCACTGTACCACTCAACAGATATACCATTTCCAATTACATCACCATTATAGGTAGACAATGCTGTATCGGAGAAGACCTCCTCACAGAAATCATCTGTTGCATCTTCTGGCGTTGGAACGCCTCCAAAAGGTCCAGCTATGAAATCCTGTTGTGAAGCATTCGGAGATTGTGAATTTCTGGTTTCCAAAATAAAACTTGAAAAACAAGTATTTACTCCTTGAAAAAATGGATCTGATAAATCGATAAACCCTTCAAAGAATGCTCCTTCGTGGTATACACCATCTTTTTGAGTAATACCCGGACCTGTACTACCAGTATATGTCCAAACACCGGCACCTCCTTGAGGTATTATATCTTGTGAGCCAGGGTAAGGGCCAATAGCAGGCTTGCTCATATAAGGAATTGAAGGTATACTAAGCTCTACTGCATTTACAATAGCATTTGTGTCTACCCCTAAAAACTTTAAATTTCCTTTGGATTCATCACCATCTGGTGCATTAATCGGGTCAGGAAGTGGTCCATCATAAACTGCATCGGCCGGATCATTAACCCATCTAAAAAGTCTTAAATTTACTTTTCCACCACCATTGGTAAAATTACTTAAGGCCAATAAATCACCTTCTTTATGCGTACCGGTAAAACCGGCAGAATTAGCACCATCTAGAGGTAAAGGTGAAATACCGTCTAAAGTAAACCAAAATCCAATTTGAGCATCCCCATTAATGGCGATTCGGTCTCCAAAGAAATAGATCTTATCCCCGATTAAAACAGCACCACCATTTGAAATATCTCCTTTGTTGTTGGCATTACCAAGATTCCATATCCATCCATTTGGGAGGGCTGCATCAGGATCATTTACAATATTGACATCTGATGATCCTTCTGTAAATTGTGTATCATTATTACTCACGCCATCATCACTGGTGTTATCTTGAATAAACACGGCATCAAAAGCACCATTATATAAAACAGAAGGCCAATCGTACGGGTTACCATCGATACATATACCAGTTCCTTCAGGAACCCATTCAATATCAAAAGTTGCCTCACAAGCTGCGCCTGCATCATAAATATACATTGCCGTAGTAAAATTAATATAATCACCAGGGGCGTATTCATCACCTGTAGCACTAGGCCCAGTAAAATATTTAGGAGATACAAGACCTGGATCTGTAAAAGCAGGTAATTGGTAACCTAAAGGTTCAATTGCTTCACAAATAGTGACATCACCTGGATTTTGTGTATCGCATGGTGTTATTATTATTTGTGCCTCAGCATTAGAAGTGGAAAACAAAAAAAGCATCAACACGGCCAGGCCGCCTATGCTTTTAAATAATTTCTTAAGATTTAACCAACAACAGAGTGTATTATTGGTCGTTTTTAGTTTGGTAATTTTGTACATTAACATAACATTTAAGATTAATTAATAAATATGTTAACATAACACTGTATGCGCGGTAATAGTAGAATGAGGGGTTTAGGCGTCTTATCCATGATAAAACACATAACACGGTACCCTAAGAATTTGTAGAAAGAGGCATTCAATAGTGCTATTAATCAAATGCTTTTTTTCAAAAGGAGAATAACTCACAGTTTCGTAAGCATAGTAAAAATATAGAAATAATCTTAAACTTTGCCTCAAAAAGCCACTTTTTAGTTGACCCGTAACCTAACATCGACAAAATACATGATTTGCCTTTTTCTTGCCCTTAAGGCTTTTGGAGTCTATAGATGACATCCTTTTTAATTATATATATTCTTTTGATTTTCAATTGTTTACGATACTGTTCATTTCGTTTTCCAAGATCTCGACTGGGATAAATCAGACCTGAATTGTTCTATACATAGTAAATGACCGAAATTAATTACTAATAACCGATGTTTTATCATCGATGAACAATGAACAGTTAATGATGATCAAGTAGTAATGAATAATTAGGATTAATAATGCGTAATGATAAATACAAATAACTAATGTCTACCAACTAAAGACTAAAGTCTACCAACTAAAGACTAACGTCTCCCAACTATTACCTTAAAAAAATGAAAATCCTATTAATCCTTTGCCTGCTGATCCTGATTAACTTTATGCTCCTTGTGTTTAGTGTGAATAATAAAACGGAGCGTTGAGTGCGGGCCTTATATGTTTATAGGTTCATAGGTTGGGTGTAGCAATTCTTATATGGAACTGGTATTCTATAATTATGATGCGATGTCTCAGGCACTACGTTCCTATCGACATGACTGAACCGTCCAATTTGTGTTTGTAGTCATGTCGAATCTTTCAGCTGTCTATCAAGACAGGTTAAAGTGAGACATCGCATTATTATGTTTTAAAACTAAGTTATAAATGGATAATCCGATTTAGATGTAGTCAACAGGATGTGATGTAGCTTCGCTGAACCTAAAGGTTTCTCCCTCGAGTGCTGGAGGGCGACATGACTGAATGGTCCAATTTGTGTTTGCAGTCATGTCGAATCTTTTAGCTGTCTATCAAGACAGGTTAAAGTGAGACATCGCATTATTATGTTTTTAAAAATAAGTTATAAATGGATAATCCGATTTAGATGTACTCAACAGGATGTGATGTAGCTTCGCTGAACCTAAAGGTTTCTCACCGAGTACTCGGTGAGAAACCTTTAGGTATATTAAAAGTTGAGTTTGGCCTTTTTAGTTTATTAAGCTTCTCGATACTACCCCTCCCGAATCCTCGGGATCGGGGTCACTCGAAGTGACAACCTAATTACATATTAATATATCACCTATTTAATTCACCGTAGGTAAAAAACTGTAGTCCCTGCTGTAATCCAGCATCTGACTCACAAAACTCTCCGGATGGGTGACCTCAATGGCCGTGATCTCACCGCTCTCATCGGTTTCAGGGACCAATACCGGGTTGACATAGCCGGTGTAGGGCGCCGTCTTGAACTGCTTGTTGCGTTCCAAGACCTCGGCATGCAAAGCCTGATCCACCTTCACTCCATAGCCTTCAACCAAAGCCTCGGCCGCGGCATAGTCGCCTTCCGACTTGATGCGTTGGGTTTCTCTTAACAATTCCCCAAACAACTCACGCAGTTTGTCGTAGTCGTTTATATTATAATAGGTCTTCCCGTCGCGGGTTACTTTTTCAATCACATTGTCCGCCTGCCCCTTGTCAAAGGCCCAGGCTGAGATCCACTGCCGATTGCGCATATGGGACTCTTCCACATCATCCCCCAATTGCAGGCGCACCAATTGCTTCATCAGGCCGTTACTGATGTATTCGTCGTAGGAGGCCTTCCCTACCCCCTGCCAGTTATCGACCAGTCCCAGTTCCTCCAGCTTCGGATGGTAGATGTAATACAGGGCCACCAGATCGGCACGGCCCTCTTCCAGCGTTGAGGCGTAATTCTTAAGGGTCTTCTTGGTCTCCGCCACACCCGGGTTAAGCTGCCCTGAAGCGTGACCGATGACCTCGTGCAGGGCCGTTTCCAGTTTATCGGCCAATTCGAAATACTGCTTGTGGTTTTCTATTTCCTCCGCATCGTGAGCGAACTCTTCCAATTTTCCGACGCTGCCCACCTGGTTGGAGGCATTGATGATATTCCCCAGGGACACCGACTTGCTGCCCACCTCCTTACGGATCCAGTTGGCATTGGGTAAGTTAACACCAATGGGGGTACTCGGTGAGGCATCGCCGGCCTCTCCGGCCACATTCACCACTTTATAGGTGACGCCCACCACATTCTTTTTCTTGTGCTCCTCCATCAAGGTCGAGTTGTCCTCAAACCATTGGGCATTATCCGACAGGACCTTCATCTTTTGTGACATATCAAAATCGTTGATCTGCACAATAGTCTCGTAGGAACCGCGATACCCCAGAGGATCGTTGTAGACCTCTATAAAACTGTTAATGTAGTCCACATTGCCTTCCGTGGCCTTGGTCCAGGCCACATTATAATCGTCCCAGGTTTGTAAATCTCCCGTTTTGTAATAGTCGATAAGTAGACCCAGGGCATCTCCCTGTGCCTGATTTTCAGCAACACCCCGTGCCAGTTCGAGCCATTTAACGATCTCATCGATGGCGGCACCATAGAGCCCTCCGGATTTATACACGCGCTCTTTAAGCTGGCCATTCTCCTTGATCAGCTGGGAATTCAATCCGAAGGATAAAGGACGCTCCGGATCCGGTGACTGTTTTGCCGCATAGAAATCGATAACATCCTGATTCGTGACGCCCACACCGTAAAAGTTTACCGCCGACAGCGCCACATTATCAATGCCTTTAGCCTGGTTCACCTTCTTGGCATCCTGATCATTGAACAGGACCTCGAAGGCCTCACCTTCCAGTACCGTTCCGGTAGCCTCCAAAAGAATCTTTAAATAATCCGCAGTAAATCCGGGTTCGATCTTGTCATTGGAATAATGGTGGTGTATGCCGTTACTGAACCAGACCCGCTTCAAATAGGTTTCAAAGGCCATCCATTCGTCAGTGGTTTTATCCCCATCATAATTCACATAGACCTGTTCCAGGGCCTTTCGGATGCTAAGATTGTGTCTGTAATTCTGGTCCCACATGATGTCGCGTCCCGATAAACCCGCCTGGGTCAGGTAATAGACCAGTTTTTGCTCCTTTAAGGTCAACTGGTCCCAACCCGGGATGCGGTAGCGCAAGACTTTCACATCGGCAAACTGGTCGACCTTGTAATCAAAAGCGGCCGTCGTATCGGTTGCAGTGTCAGACTCTTGTTCTTTCTTCTCTGAAATACACGCGGTGGTTAAGAGCATAATAAGGGTAAGACCCAGGGTGAACAGTTTCATGAATTCGATTTTTTTCAGGTCAAATGTCATTATTTTAAAATTTTATATTATTCAAAAATTCATCAAATAAAACCCTATAATTTATTGAATAATCTATTTTAGAGACATTAAATTATAGAATATTAAATTTATGGATAGCAAATGTAATAATTTATTAAGAGAAATTTTAAAATGTTTATCTTTGATTTTAATATAAAATCCAAATTTTAACACCCTCATGAAAGGCTTTAAATATGTCCCCTTATTAATTCTTGTTCTCGTCATTTTTGGCGCCGTTTACGTAACGGTACAACCCGATAACTTTGAGGTGACCAGAAGCAGAACCATAAAAGCGCCAGCGTCGGTCCTCTATGATCAGATTATTGATTTCAGGAAATGGGAAGCCTGGTCGCCATGGATTGAACGGGACAGCACCATCACCCTGATCTATTCCGATACAACCGAAGGCGTTGGTGCCTCCTATTCCTGGATAGAGAAGGACGGTAAGGGCAGCATGACAACCTTGAGTGCTGAAGAACCGACTGCGATAGACCAACGCATGCAATTTGAGGACTTTCCGGCCTCCAGCATCCGTTGGAGCTTTGAGTCCCTTGATTCAGGAGAAACGAAAGTATCATGGACCATTGCCGGTGATAATTTGCCATTCGGGTTCAAATTGTACAGCGTCTTTTCCGGCAGTATGGAAGAACAGATTGGTCCGGATTTCGAACGGGGATTGGAAAAACTGGACAGCATCGCCCTGGCAAGGATGAACGTCTATAGTGTGACCATTGAAGGTGTGACAGAACACGGCGGCGGTTATTATTTGTACAATACCACCTCCTGTAAAATATCCGATTTTGAATCGAAGATGATGGGCATGATGCCGAAGCTTGAAGCCTATGCAGCACAGAACAACATTTCCATAGCAGGAGCCCCTTTTGTGAACTTGCTGAAATGGGATGAGGCCAACAACGCCACCATATTTTCTTGTTGTGTGCCCACCACTGCAAAAGTGATCTCCACGGAACCCGATATTCTAACGGGACAACTGCTCCCCTTTAAGGCTCTGAAAACAACCTTAAAGGGTGATTATGAACATTTAAAGGAGGCCTGGGACCAATCCATGGCCCATGTGACTGACAACGGACTGACCTTTGCAGATAATGGCCCAATGATGGAAGCCTACCAGAAGGGTCCTGCAGACACTGCAAACCCTGCCGAGTGGATCACAGAAATCTACATAGCCCTGAAATAAATGAAGCACGTATTACTGGTTTTTTTGGGTGGTGGATTCGGTAGCGTGTTGCGTTTTCTTATCGGAAAATACCTGAACAACATTGAAACGGGACTGCCCTTTGGTACCTTTGCGGCCAATGTTCTGGGCAGTTTATTTATTGGAATCATTCTCGGGCTGGCCTTAAGGCAAAATACCCTGTCACAAGGCCAGGTCTTCCTGCTGGCATCCGGCTTTTGCGGGGGCTTTACCACCTTTTCCACCTTTGCCTACGAGAACTATGTCTTCTTAAAGTCAGGTGACTTCACCAGTTTTGCCGTTTACACCCTGGCGAGTTTTATTGTTGGGTTTCTGGCGGTGTTTTTAGGGTTGTATTTAGTGAAGTGATTTGGTAGTGTTTAGACGGTAGACTTTAGACGTTAGTTTGTAGACAGAAGACAGTAATTATAAGTTTGAGGTCGAAGAATCCCTGTGGCGTACTTGGGATCGACTAGCCTGCCTGCCGCTGGGAGGTATCGAGAACAATTGGTGGTTTGCTTCTCGATACAACCCCGAATACTCGGGGTCACTCGAAGTGACATCTCGGTTAATATAATAATGTGATGCAGTTTTGCTAAACCTAAAGGTTTCTCCCCTCCCGAATCCTCGGGATCGGGGTCGACATGACTGAAGGGACATAATATATTACACCTGTCGGCTTCAAACTAACCATAACCTACCAAAAACTAAAGACTACCAACCAAAGACTAAAGTCTACCGACTACCAACTACAGACTAACCCCTATTTCTTAAACGCCTTTACCCCGGCCTCAATTCGCGTTTTTAAATAATTCTCCCGGGGTACAATGGGACAGGAATACTTGTCATTATAGGCGCAATAGGGATTATATGCCTCGTTGAAATCAATGACCAAGGTATCGCCCTTCGGGATTCGGGTATCGATGTAACGGCCTCCCCCATAACTTTCCAAACCATTGGTTTCATCCAGGAACGGCAGAAACAGATAATCCTCATAACCGTCCTCTGTAATCAACTCCTGGTTCTGATAGATGCTCAATTTAAAATCTGCCCCCTTTAATTGAAACTCGAGTTCCCCGTACTTTACATAAACGGGCAGTCGGTCGGTGGTCGTTTTCATTTGAAACGGTTCTTCATCCGGTGTGCGTTTGAAACGGGCAGTAACCACATAGGCGGAATCGTAGGTGAAAAACTCCAGTCCCTCGAACGATTTCCTGTCCTTATCCTTTAGCGGTGATGTGGTGGCATCTTTGAATTTAGCGTTCAAATCTTTCTGAAAGGCGGTGTCACCCCGTAAGGGACGCTTCTTCTGTGTGCACCCGGTGATACAAATGACGATTAAAAAGAGAGTAATAATAGGTTTCATTTTAAAAAAATTACACTTCAAAAATACAACTTAAACATATTTTACCTAGTTTTGAGGCTTTAAATCAAGAATCATGCGTTATATCGTCACATGTTATAAGAAACAATGGACCTCATTAGTGAGGGTATGTTGGGCTGATTATGTATTGTGGTGATATTTTAAAATACGATATCCATATATGAAAGTCCGACCCTAACGTCGGGCTTTTTTTATGAGTTAATCTATCGATTCAAAAGCGCAGCGCATTGCATTGATATAGTTGAATTAATCCTGACAAAGGAAGGATCAATATAAACAACAACCGAAAATGAAAACACTGTTCAAAAACTATCTGAACACCTTTGCAGGCTTATCCAGAGCGGTCTGGTGGCTGGCCCTTATTACGCTGATCAACCGGGCGGGAACGATGGTCATCCCCTTCCTATCCCTATACCTTACGCAGAGCCTCAACTTTTCATTGAGCGATGTGGGTTGGATTATGAGCGCCTTTGGATTGGGCTCGGTCGTTGGATCCTGGTTAGGCGGAAGGTTAACCGATAAAATTGGGTATTACAAGGTGATGGTTTACAGTTTGCTGGGCACCGGGATCTTGTTTATTGCGCTCCAGTACATAAGTACCTTCATCGGGTTTTGCCTGGGTATATTCCTGGTGATGCTGGTGGCCGACATGTTTCGCCCTGCCACCTTTGTGGCCATGAGCGCCTATAGCAAACCTGAGAATAAAACACGATCGGTGACCCTGATACGTCTGGCCATTAACCTTGGGTTTTCGGCAGGACCCGCCATTGGCGGTCTGATAATTACGGCCTTAAGCTATAAGGGCTTATTCTGGGTAGATGGTGTGACCTGTATTATTGCCGCCATTGTCCTGATAAATGTATTAAATCCAAAATCGACTGAGGTCTTGGACGATGTTACTGTGGAACATCCTGAGTCGGCCTACAGGGATAAGTCCTTCATCATATTCCTGGTGGCCATGGTATTGTTCGGTGTGATATTCCTGCAATACTTTTCAACCATGCCTTTGTATTATAAAGACAGACACCTCTTAACGGAGCTGGAAATTGGTATCCTCCTGGGCATGAATGGCTTTTTGATTTTTGTTTTTGAAATGCCATTGATCAAATGGCTGGAAAACACGAGACGCACAAAAACAGGTTTGATGCTCATCGGTGCCGTTTTGACGGCTTTGAGCTTTATGGTTCTTAATTTCACGTCCTGGGCGGGGATCCTGGTTGTCGGCATGTTGCTTATGACCTTCGGTGAGATGATTGCCTTTCCGTTTTCGAATGCCTTCGCAATCGAACGGGCTAAAAAAGGCAACCAGGGCGAATATATGGCCTTATATTCCATTTCCTTTTCCATTGCGCATATTATCGGCCATAATGCCGGTATGCAGATGACGGATCAATTGGGTTTCGATAATACCTGGCATATCATTACCCTATTAGGCGCTGTTTGTGTATTTTTATTGTTTATTCTGAAACGAAATCTGAGTTTAGCAAAACATAAATGAGTATGAGTCAACATATGAAAGATATTGTCATCATAGGCGGCGGACCCATTGGTATTGCATGTGCCCTGGAATTTGAAAAAAGACAGTGGGACTATGTCATATTAGAAAAAGGTGCCCTGACGAATTCCCTGTTTAATTATCCGAAAAATATGACCTTCTTTTCGACCTCTGAAAAGCTGGAAATCGACAGTATTCCGTTTATCAGTAAGAACCCTAAACCGAACCGTGATGAAGCTTTGGAGTATTACAGGAGGGTAGCCACCTCCAATGCCATACATATTAATTTATACGAAACCGCTGAACACCTGACCAGTCTAAAGGATGCATTTGAAATAACAACGGATAAGGCGCAATATCGCGCTAAGAAAGTGGTGTTGGCCACCGGCTTCTACGATATTCCGAATACGCTCGGTGTTCCGGGGGAACAGTTACCAAAAGTAACCCATTACTACAAGGAAGCGCATCCCTATAGCATGCAGGATGTGATCGTAGTAGGGGCGAGCAATTCCTCGGTCGATGCTGCACTGGAAATTTGGAGAAAAGGAGGACGGGTCACTATGGTTATTCGCGGCGCATCCATTGGGGAGCGCGTTAAATACTGGGTGCGTCCGGATATTATAAATCGTATTAAGGAAGGCAGCATTAAGGCCTATTACCATTCAGAGGTCGTTGAAATACGACCTAAAGAGGTTATCATCAATACGCCTGAAGGTCAGAAAGTCCTGCCCAATGACTATGTTGTTGCGCTTACCGGATACAAACCCAACTTTGATCTCCTCGAACAGGCCGGTGTATCCTTGTCCAATGACGACATAAAGCGTCCTGTATACAACGAGGACACTATGGAAAGCGATGTGGCAGGCCTGTATCTCGCCGGTGTGATTTGCGGGGGTATGGAAACGCATAAATGGTTTATAGAAAACAGCAGGATACATGCCAAATTAATTGCGGCGCACCTTGATAAGATATTAACCTAAACCAGATGATATGAACTTAAATCAGATAACCATCCCGTCTCTGGATGTTGCAAAAGCAACAGCATTCTATAAGGTCTTGGGCTTGCACCTCATTGTGGATGCCCTTCCGAATTATGTTCGGTTTGAATGCCCGGATGGCGATGCGACCTTTTCCATTCATAAAGTGGAGGCCTTGCCGATTGGCGAAGGCATAAGCCTCTATTTTGAAAGTGATGATCTGGACCAGTGGGTATCCGCCTTGCAGGATAAGTTCATTGTATTTGATGAACTGCCGGAAGATAGGCCCTGGCTTTGGCGTGAAGCGCATCTGAAAGATCCGGACGGCAACCATCTGATCCTGTATCATGCCGGTAAAAACAGGAAAAATCCGCCCTGGCGAATTACTTGATGTTACGAATTACAATGTCATGGGCTGTAAGAATTGCTAAATGGGTTTGATCTCCTTTTGCTTGACCACGCGAGACAACACGATCTGCGTTTTACTTTCACCATAGGTAATGAGTTGGTCGATAAAGCTCTCAAGGTGTTTTTGGTTTTTTAGAACCACTTCCATTACAATATTTTCATCTCCAGTAATGCGATAGCAGTTGATGACCTCATCGTAGGTCTTAACCTTTTCCAGAAATGGCTTTAGTTTTCCCATAAAGGCCCTTAGCGTTATTATCGCCTTGAGTTGATAGCCCAGTTCAAAGGGTGACACTGCAACCTTATACCCCTCTATGATCCCGAGATCTTCCATTTTTTTTATGCGTTCTGAAACGGCCGGTGAAGTAATCCCAACCTGCCTTCCGATTTCGGCATTCGAGAGTCTGGCGTTTTGCTGTAAACACTTCAAAATCTTCTTATTAAGGTCATCTAATCCCATTTAAAAGAAATTTAACTCTAAAAAGATAAATATTAAAGCAAATATACGATTTTACTTTAATTATTAAAGATGATTCTACTTACTTGTTACTAATTTTGGGTAATTGCTTAATGAAAAACAGATGAAATTATCAAATACCCCATCAAATCTATCGGAATTACCGATTTACAGAAAAGCTTTAGAGATTTTTGCGCTCTCACAGAACATTTCTGTGTACCTGAATCACGACCTTTCCGCCCTTCGGGAAGACGGCTCTGAAGACCATCACATTTATTTTTCAGGCGATATTGTCCAGCAATCAGTTTCCCTGGCTCCGGAGATCATGAATGCCGAACTCGAACGTCATTCCGAAAGAAAATACAAACATATTGCCTCCTTAAAGCGACTGACCAATCTACTCTATAAGAATTCATACCGTTTGGAGCGATCCAACTCCAATGGCAAGGACTTTTTACCGGTCTTAAGACGTGAATTGAAGAAGTTTAAAAAGCTCCAAAGCTCGTGGATGCTTACACTTTAAAAACGCAGGCCCTTTTTTAAAAAGCTATTTATCGAAATTATTTATTGATAAGACCTAACTTAATTCCTGATTGGACCAATGCGTCATGTCCACATGAGTGGAACGATTTATAATCCTTCAGTTTTACTCTTAATATGTTACGATTGCTTGTCACTTCGAGTGACCCCGATCCCTCCCGAGTACTCGGGATCGGGAGGGGTTGTATCGAGAAGCATATGGGATAAAAGTTCAAAACAGCTAACAGAGACAGGCAGATAAAAATACCTCATACATCAGTATTTTGCTCGAACTGTTTAAATCCCCTTTCGATAAGAGTTCTCCACTCGCTACGCTCTTGAAAACTGGAATCCTGAAAAGACCCTTCGACAGCGCTCAGGGTAAGCGATTCACACACTTTTTCCACCGGAAAAAGTGGTTTCAATATATCCAACTGAAAACAAAAAGACCCTTCGACAGGGCTCAGGGTAAGCGATTCACACACTTTTTCCACCGGAAAAAGTGGTTCCAAAATATCCAACTGAAAACAAAAGACCCTTCGACAGGGCTCAGGGTAAGCGATTCACACACTTTTTCCACCGGAAAAAGTGGGTCCAAAATATCCAACTGAAAACAAAAGACCCTTCGACAGGGCTCAGGGTAAGCGATATTCTCATTTTTCAATGCGCTACGCTATTGAAAACTGGAATCCTGCTTACATATTCCTCCTGTACTGCCCGCCTACTTCAAACAAGGCAGTTGTAATCTGCCCGAGGGAACAGACTTTGCATACCTCCATTAGCCCCTCGAACATATTCTCATTGCGAATCGCTTTTTGCTGCAATTCCTTTAATAATGCGGAACCATCATTCATGTCCTTCAGGTTTTCCAGCGTTTCTATCTGCCTTTTCTTCTCTTCCTCTGTGGCGCGGATCACCTCCACCGGTAAGACTGTTGGGGACCCCTTGCTGTTTAAAAACGTGTTGACACCAACAATAGACAGTTTTCCGCTGTGCTTCAAAGTCTCATAATGCAGGCTCTCCTCCTGAATTTTACTCCGCTGATACATGGTCTCCATAGCGCCCAAAACACCTCCGCGTTCCGTGATCCTATCGAATTCCAGAAGCACTGCTTCCTCTACCAAATCCGTCAGCTCTTCGATGATAAATGCCCCCTGCAATGGGTTTTCATTTCGTGTGAGCCCGAGTTCCTTATTGATGATCAACTGAATGGCCATTGCACGACGCACTGACTCTTCTGTAGGCGTGGTAATGGCTTCATCGTAGGCATTGGTATGCAAGGAATTACAATTATCGTAAATGGCATAAAGGGCCTGTAGCGTCGTGCGAATATCATTAAAATCGATTTCCTGGGCATGCAGGCTCCGTCCTGAGGTTTGGATGTGGTATTTAAGCATCTGGGTTCTCGAATTCGCTCCGTATTTCAACTTCATCGCCTTTGCCCAGATCTTACGTGCCACGCGACCAATAACCGCATATTCCGGATCGAGACCGTTAGAGAAGAAAAAGGACAAATTTGGACCAAAGGCATTTATGTTCATGCCTCGGCTCAGATAATACTCCACGTAGGTGAATCCGTTGGACAGGGTCAAGGCCAGTTGCGTAATCGGATTAGCGCCAGCTTCGGCGATATGATATCCCGAAATGGAAACGGAATAAAAATTTCTGACCTTATGATGAATGAAGTACTCCTGAACATCCCCCATTAACCGCAATGCAAATTCAGTCGAAAATATACAGGTGTTTTGTGCCTGGTCCTCCTTCAATATATCGGCCTGTACCGTACCTCGAACCTGAGATAAAGTGCGCGCCTTAATGGTATTATAGACCTGTAATGGCAACACCTTATCGCCTGTTGTTCCCAACAATAGTAAACCCAGGCCATCATTGCCCTCCGGAAGCTCACCATGATATTTTGGTCTGGGTTTCCCCTGATACATTGCCTCTATTTTGGCTTCCACTTCCGCCTCCAGGCCGTGTTCCCTGATATATAGCTCACATTGCTGGTCGATGGCTGCATTCATAAAAAAGCCAAGCAGCATGGGCGCCGGGCCATTGATGGTCATGCTGACAGAGGTCATGTCATCGGCCAAATTAAATCCCGAATACAGTTTTTTGGCATCGTCCAAACAGCATATCGAAACACCCGCATTGCCGATCTTTCCGTAGATATCAGGTCGGTAGTCCGGATCGTTTCCGTAGAGCGTCACACTGTCGAAAGCCGTGGATAAGCGTTTCGCCGGCGATTCCCGACTCACGTAATGAAACCGCTTATTCGTCCGTTCAGGACCGCCCTCACCGGCAAACATACGCGCCGGATCTTCGTTGGTTCGTTTAAAGGGATAGATCCCCGAGGCAAAAGGAAATTCACCCGGTATGTTCTCCTGCAACACCCAACACAATATATCACCCCATCCCTGGTATTTGGGCAATACGACCTTAGGTATCAGCAAGTGCGATAAGGAGGTGGTGTGGGTATTCACGGTAATGGCCTTGTCGCGAACCTTAAACGTATATTCCGGATCCTTATAGGCTTTCACCCTGTCCTCCCAGGTTAATATGGCTTCCCAATTAAAGGGATCCAGATGGCGCTTAATCCGCTCAAATTCCTTAAATAAATGGTTTAAAACGGTGACTTGGGATTCATCAGTGGAGCTGTTCGTCGAATTCGATTCTGTACTACCCTTTTGAACCCATTTGAGTATAGCATCCGACTGCAATCCGGAGGCACTGACAAAGGTCATTTCATCTTCTTGGGACAGGTGTGTTAAAGTCCCTATAGTTTTATAAATGGCATAGAGCTGCTGTGCGATGTCTACCTGTTCTTTGACATGTTTGTCATAAGCCCGGTTATTTTCTGCTATCTCCGATAGATACCGTGTTCTTTTGGGCGGTATGATAAAGGTCCTATCAGTTGTCCCCTCAGGTATCACATAATCAGACTTTAAATTCGCATCGGCCTTTTTCACCAACGTATCCATGACCGCTCTGTAAAGTCGATTCATACCCGGATCATTGAACTGTGACGCTATAGTACCAAAAATGGGTAGTTCATCCTCGGATGCATCCCACAGATGGTGATTTCGGACATATTGCTTTTTAACATCGCGCAGGGCATCCAATGCGCCACGTTTATCAAATTTATTGATGGCGACCAGATCTGCAAAATCGAGCATATCGATCTTCTCCAACTGTGTGGCCGCCCCAAATTCAGGCGTCATCACATAGAGGGATACATCGCTATGTTCAATGATTTCAGTATCAGATTGCCCGATACCCGATGTTTCTAAGATAATTAAATCGTATGCGGCGGCTTTTAAAACAGCAACGGCCTCCTGAACATATTTGGATAAGGCCAAATTGGATTGTCGCGTTGCCAAGCTGCGCATGTACACCCGCGGCGTATTAATGGCATTCATGCGAATTCTATCTCCCAACAGGGCACCCCCTGTTTTGCGCTTTGAGGGATCGACCGAAATTATGCCTATGGTTTTCTCAGGAAAATCGGATAAGAATCGGCGCACCAGCTCATCTACCAGACTCGATTTTCCCGCACCTCCCGTACCGGTAATGCCTAACACAGCAGGGACTTTACCCTCTTTAGCGCTTGCATTCAATGTGGGATTGAATGCCTTTTCAAAGGCCTTGTGATCATTTTCTGCCAATGAAATTAATCTTGCAATTACAGAAACATCCTTTTCCTTGAGGGCCTTTGCGATATCTCTTCCCTTAGGCAAGGCAGGTGTAGGATAATCGGATTGTTCGACCAAATCATTGATCATACCCTGCAAGCCCATTTCGCGTCCATCGTCCGGTGAATAGATCCGGGCGATACCGTAGGACATGAGGTCTTTGATTTCTGAAGGCAGGATAACACCACCTCCGCCACCAAATATTTTTATGTGTTCGGCTCCTCTTTCTCTCAGAAGATCCAGCATGTATTTAAAATATTCATTGTGTCCGCCCTGATACGAGGTCATACAAATGGCATTGACATCTTCCTGTATGGCCGTATTGACCACCTCATGCACGCTTCGATCATGTCCCAAATGAATCACTTCAACCCCGGTAGCCTGAATAATTCTGCGCATGATATTGATGGAAGCATCGTGCCCGTCAAACAGCGATGCCGCAGTAACAATTCGAATGTTGTGCTTGGGTTGATACGGAACTTGTTGATTCATTCGTAAATTATATTCATTTTAAGTACTGCAATTTACGAAATATTCAAATTTTTTTATTAAATGCACAATATTTTCTAAAATTTCCTTTTGGATTTATGATGCGTCATATTTTAAATTAATTTTGAACGCTAATCATTTGATGCCTTATGAATAAAATCATCATTTTAATTCATTGCAAAGACCGCCCGAACATTATTGCTTCGGTGACTAATTTTATCGCTGAGAAAGGTGGAAACATCGTTTACATCGATCAGCATGTGGACAGGCAGCAGGACATTTTCTTTATGCGTCTGGAAAGTGAATTTAATTCGAAAACATTTTCAACCGACAACTTTAAAGATGATTTTAAAGGAACATTAGCTGAAGCATTCGGCATGCGTTGGCGTATTTATTCCTCTGAATACAGACCAAAAATGGCCTTGTTTGTTTCGAAATACGATCATTGCCTTTACGATCTTTTAGGGCGTTATAACTCCGGAGAACTCAACCTCGACATCCCTTTCATTGTGAGTAATCATGAGGATTTAAAACCCATTGCTGAGCGATTTGCGATTCCCTTTTATCACATACCGGTTACAAAAGACAACAAGGCTGCCGCCGAAGATGAACAACTCAGGCTATTGGAAGCACACCACATCGATTTTATTGTGCTGGCCCGTTATATGCAAATTGTTTCCAGCAAACTCATTGATAAATACCCCAATAAGATAATTAACATTCACCATTCATTCTTACCTGCCTTCGTTGGTGCAAAACCCTACCATTCGGCCTTTAACAGAGGGGTTAAAATTATCGGAGCCACAAGCCATTACGTTACTGAGGTCTTGGATGCCGGACCAATTATTGAACAGGATGTTACCGGTGTTACCCATGCACACACCATTCAGGATTTAATTGCTAAAGGTCGTGATTTGGAGAAGATTGTTTTGGCCAATGCAGTGAAATTACATGCCGATCGAAAGGTCATGGTGTACAACAATAAAACCGTTATCTTTTCATAAGGGAAAGCGGTCGCCTTCTTCAGCAAAATGAAATCCCAATTTTAAAATGCTGTCTTTTACAGGGTGGTTTGCCTGGAGTGCAGGATTGGTATGGTTAAAATGTATAAAGTAGATCTTCGACCTGGTTTCAAGGGGTTCATTTTCAAATAATCGTATGGTCTCCGCAATAAAGGGATGTGGAATTTCTGCCATGGGGCGATCTACTTCACCATCCTTAAAGAAGGTCGCATCCAATAAAGCGTAATCCACTTGTTTGACTTCATTTACAATATCCCGTTCCCAAAGTTCCCATTTATCGATATCCGGAATAAAAAGTACCGATTTCGACTTGCCCTCAATACGGAATCCGACGGTTTCGGAGAACTCATCCCGATGCGGAACCTGAATGGGCATCACCTTGACATGAGGGCCCAGAACCTGAACCGAATCTGCCTTAAGTGCTTTTAAATCAATATTCCCAAAACTTACCAATTGTTTCCATGGCTGATTGGTCTCCAGAAATGCCTTCATCTTTGGCATAACGAATACCGGAAGTCGATTTGCATTTAAAGCCTCTCGTCCGAATTGCATCAGCCCCGTATAATGTCCCATATGAGCATGCGTTAAAAACACTGCATCTACCACCTTCCCATTATTCAGGTGTTGTGATTTCAGGATTTGCAGCTGTTCCCCGATGTGGGGCGTGGCATCGAACAACCACTTTTTTTGTTCTTGCAAATCGATAAGCCCCAGGCAAGACACCATTTTAGGCCTTTCTTCACCACTATAAACAGACTGACAGCAGGGCTTATCACAATCAATTTGAGGAAATCCGGCATCCTGGGCAACACCTAAAACCGTGACGTAAAGCTTGGATTCGGATTCATTTGTCGACAAATCCGGATTGCTGGTCCTACTATTCAGGCAATTAAAACAGACAAGGCACAACAGGAGGTATAGTGGTTTAATGCATTTCATTTTAAAACATATATATTTGTTAAAGATATAAAACCCCAAGTATTATGATCCGCAACACTATAACCTTTTTAATAGTTTTCATTTTATCATCCTGTGCCGAACTTCAACAAGTCGTGAACCAATTACCTCAAGGAGCGGTATCTCAAACTGAAATTGCTTCTGGTCTAAGACAGGCCCTGGATTTTGGAATTGATAAACAAGTCACAAAACTGACACAACCCGATGGGTTTTATAAAAACGAACTGGTTAAAATAGTACTGCCGGAAGAACTTCAAAAAGTAGATCAGACCCTTCGGGATATTGGCCTGAGTAAATTGGCCGATGAAGGGCTGAAATTGCTTAACCGTGCGGCCGAAGATGCCGTTAAAGAAGCGACACCTATATTTGTTGATGCCGTTAAAGGCATCACCTTCGCAGATGCCAAATCCATTCTTTTGGGTGCTGACGATGCCGCAACACAATACCTGAGCTCCAAAACGGCCTCTGCACTCTATGCTAAATTCCATCCAGTGATTAAAGACTCGTTCGCTAAGGTGGGAGCCGACACCATTTGGACCAATTTGATCAGTAAATATAATGCCATTCCATTGACGGCAAATGTAAACCCCGATCTCACGGATTATGTCACCAATGAAGCGCTTGAAGGGGTTTATACGATGATCGCCATTGAAGAAAAAGACATTAGAACCAAACTGACTTCAAGAACTACAGATTTATTGAAAAAGGTATTTGCCTTACAGGATTGATGGCCTAGTAATCGCTTTTGAATCATTTACGAATTCACACCCATAAAAGTGTTATATCGAAATACTTCCCACAGCTTGTCAAAAGACCTCTAATGTATTCGAATAAAATAAAAAAAGACCGAAGGATCGTATTGATTTTTAAATAAAAAATGTATATTTAATAGCTTGTTAATCACTGCTTAAATGAGTAGAATTGAAACCATAAAGTCAAACCAAAGTAAGCTCTTAAAAGAATACAGAGATCTTATTGAACTGGCCTATAATTCGAGACAAACGGATTCTGCCATCAGTGATGTATCGGAGTTTAAAGCAATAAAACTTCTCAATAAACTCAACAAGTTGGACTATTTGGCAAGAGAACAGGCACAATTGGCTGAATAATTATTGGTTATTTAACCTTATCATTACATCCAAATCCTTTATTTACCCGTATTTTGTAGAAAAAGAACTTATGAGTCCCCATTTTTGTACAATCGGTAAAATTAAGCCCAACCTTAACAAATTGACGAGCTTGAAACAATTTGAAAACAGAATTGCCAATTTTGTCGAAGACAAATCCAAGGTTGTCTATTCTGAAGAGCTACGAACTGCCTTTTAAAATTTCAGCCATTTCATGTTGAAGTTCTAATGCTTTAGCCGCCGCTTCTTCTGCGAAATCCTCATCCTGAGAGGCATAGATAATGCCGCGTGAGGAATTTATCAACAGTCCAACATTTTCGGTCATACCATATTGACATACCTCACGGAGGTCACCTCCCTGAGCTCCCACACCCGGAACCAATATAAAACTATCGGGAATAATTTGTCTGATCTCCGCCAGGTATTCGGCTTTTGTAGCACCCACAACATACATCAGATTTTTAGCATTATGCCATGTCTTTGAGACCTCGATAACTTCCTTGTAAAGTTCCTGTTCACCCACATTTAAGGTTTGAAAATTGAATGCCCCCTCGTTCGAGGTCAATGCGAGAAGGATGGTATGCTTGTTTTCAAATGATAGAAATGGTTCTACGGAATCCTTGCCCATATAAGGGGCAACGGTAATACTGTCGAAACCCAAATCTTCAAAAAACGCCTTGGCATACATCTTACTGGTATTACCAATATCACCGCGCTTGGCATCCGCTATGGTGAAACAATCGGGATAGTTTTTATTTAAATAATGAATCGTCTTTTCCAAGGCCTGCCATCCCTTCAGTCCGTAAGCTTCATAAAAGGCTGTATTTGGTTTATACGCTACACATAAGTGGTGGGTTGCATCGATTATAGCCTTATTAAATGCAAAAATCGGATCTTCCTCTGCTAAAAGGTGTTTCGGTACTTTATTAAGGTCAACATCCAATCCTATGCACAGAAAGGAGTTCTTTTTTTTAATTTCTGAAATGAGTTGTGATGTGGTCACTTGGTTTAATTTTATTCCTGAATCGAAAGGCATTCAGAGGTGCTTCTTCCATTTTCAATTAAAGAGCGTTGGACAGTATCGAAATTTTACAGGATCTCGTCACTTGCTTTTAATTTCTCCGTATTTTCCGCGAGTTGCAATTCATCAATTATTTTTTGAATATCGCCGTTAATTATATTTTGTAAATCGTAAAGGGTCAGACCAATTCGATGATCGGTAACGCGGCCCTGAGGATAATTATAGGTTCTTATCTTGGCACTGCGATCTCCGGAGGACACCATACTCCCTCGTTTGGCAGCATCTTCCTCCTGTTTTTTGGCCAATTCCAAATCATACAACCGTGAACGCAGTACCCTGAAGGCCTTTTCCTTATTCTTATGCTGAGATTTTTGATCCTGACATTGTGCCACCAGTCCTGTTGGAATATGCGTTAACCGCACAGCTGAATAGGTCGTATTCACCGACTGACCACCGGGCCCTGATGAACAGAAATAATCGATGCGCACATCCTTCGGATCTATTTCAACATCAAACTCCTCCGCTTCGGGAAACACCATGACGGTGGCTGCGCTGGTATGTACACGTCCCTGAGTTTCAGTTTGAGGCACACGCTGCACCCGGTGTACACCCGCTTCAAATTTTAGGGTACCATAAACATCTTCTCCAGTCACTTCAAACTGGATTTCTTTAAATCCACCATTCGTACCTTCACTGAAATCAACCGTACTGACGTTCCAACCCTTGCTTTCACAATATTTGGTGTACATTCTGAATAAATCGCCTGCAAAAATACTGGCTTCATCACCTCCGGTGCCGGCACGTAACTCCACAACTGCATTCTTTGCATCTTCCGGATCTTTCGGTATCAACAATAATTTAATATCTTCCTCCAATTTCGCAATCCCTTCCTTTGCCTCGTCATATTGTAATTTTGCCATCTCTGTCATTTCGGCGTCACTCCCATCGGCTATGATCTCCTCGGCCTCAGCTAAATTATGCGTCAGTTCAATATAGAGTTCTCGCTTATCCATCAGGACCCGCAAGTCTTTATACTCTCGGTTTAATTCAATATAACGTTTCTGATCAGAGATAATATCGGGTTGAATGATTAAATCACTGACTTCATCAAAGCGCTGCTTGACTATTTGCAATTTCTCTAACATTTGGGTTTTTTATTGGAGTCCAAAAATACGATAAATTATGTATTCTATGCTGCTTTATTGGGATCCGACCTGTAGAAATAAAAAATAATAAGGGGACAACGGCGTTATTAAAGTTATCATGAGGCCTTTATTTCCAATATTGATATTTTATAAACATTTTATTTTTTGGTCCTTTGGCATCAATATCTTTTTTACACTCATCGGCTTTCCTTTGATCATCATTCTATTGATAAAACTCTTATCCATTCTATTCTTACATCATATCATCCGAGAATCGAAATGGTCGCGTGTTATTGCCTTAATTAAATCCGATACGCTGTCAACATTAAAATTATTCGGCCTTGTCATGCTTCTCGATATCGGAGCAAGTCTGCCATTTTTGGTATTACTTCGAGAATTTGTCTAACTGCAGAGACAGGAAAGGGACGTCTTCAAATTGAATTTGAAGGCATCCCTCATGGGCATCATATCCTATTGTGAAACAAATACCTATTTAACCACATTTAGAAGACCCGCAGTCCTTACAGGTTAAACAGCCCTCCTGATAAATGAGATTATCCGAATTACAGGAGTCACAACGTTGTCCCTTTGCTTTGGTACCATCCTCTACGTAGCGTTTCAAGGCACGTACAACACCATTTTTCCAGGTATTAATAGAGGCGCTGTCCAACTGCAGGCTATTTATTAAATCCACAATTTTATCTATCGGCATACCGTGACGAAGGGTACTCGAAATCAATTTTGCATAATTCCAGAATTCGGGGTTGAATTTATGGGACAGGCCTTCAATGGTTGTTTTGTAGCCTCTTGTATTCTTATATTGGAAGTCGTAACGCGAGGTACCATCGTCATTTCTATTTTTAATAATCAGACCTGAATTAACCCAACGCGGTAAAAGAATACCGTCCTCATCATCTGCTAATCCGGTAAATATCTCATATGGTTTTTCATCAATTAAACCAATGAATGCAATCCATTTTTCTTTATTATTTTGAAATCGAACCACATCGGCTTCCAACACCTGAGGTCGTTTCTTTGGGAATGCCAATAATTTATCCTCAGAATAGGTGTTCTTATTATCGGTATTGGACACCAGGACTCCCGAACGTGAACCATCGCGATAGACGGTCACCCCTTTACATCCCTCCTGCCATGCTTTCATATAGAGTTCACCCACCAGTTCTTCAGAAACATCATTCGGTAAATTGATAGTGACACTTATGGAATGATCCACCCATTTTTGAATAGCCCCCTGCATGCTCACCTTACTCATCCAATCGACATCATTGGAGGTGGCCTTGTGATAAGGCGATTGGGCAATTATTTCATCAATTTCCGCCTGTGAATAATTTTTAGACGTATCGATACCATTGACTTCCATCCATTGCTTAAAACGGTGGTGAAAAACGACATATTCCTCCCATGAATCGCCTACCTCATCAACAAAGTCTACACGCACATTCTTATCGTTTGGATTCACTTTTCTTCTGCGCTTATACACGGGCATGAATACAGGTTCTATACCAGAGGTGGTCTGGGTCATTAAACTTGTAGTTCCTGTCGGGGCTATGGTTAACAATGCGATATTACGTCTCCCATATTCCAACATTTCATAATACAGTTTATCATCGGCTTCCTTAAGTCTGTTTATAAAAGGATTATTCTTTTCACGTTCGGCATCATAGATGGAAAAGGCACCGCGGTCCTTTGCCAAATAAACTGAAGCACGATACGCTTCCAATGCTATCGTTTTATGTACTTCCAAAGAAAATTTATTACCCTCCGGGCTACCGTATCGAATACCGAGTGCAGCAAGCATATCGCCCTCTGCTGTGATACCCACCCCAGTACGCCTGCCTTCCTGCGCCTTTCTTCGGATATTAAGCCATAAATTGCGTTCGGTTCCTTTTACCTCATCCAATTCCGGGTCATCATCTATTTTTTTGAGGATGCTATCGATCTTCTCCAGTTCCAGGTCGATAATATCATCCATAATCCGCTGCGCATACCCAACATGTTGCTTGAACAAATCAAAATTGAACTTCGCCTCAGTGGTAAATGGGTTTTCGACATAGGAGAATAAATTAATGGCCAGCAATCTGCAGGAATCGTAAGGGCACAGGGGAATTTCTCCGCATGGATTTGTCGATACCGTTCCGTAGCTCAGATCGGCATAACAATCCGGAACGGACTCATTAATAATTGTATCCCAGAATAAAATCCCCGGTTCGGCTGATTGCCAGGCATTATGTACAATTTTATCCCACAAATCTTTGGCTTTAATGGTTTTAGAAACCTTTGGATCTTCGCTAAAAATAGGGTACTTCTGAACGTAATTCGATCCCTCCTTCACAGCGCGCATAAATCCGTCATCAATACGCACCGAAACATTGGCACCCGTAACTTTCCCCTGTTCTAATTTCGCATCTATAAAATCTTCTGAATCGGGGTGGTTTACAGATACGGATAGCATCAGTGCGCCCCGTCTCCCATCCTGGGCAACTTCTCTTGTTGAATTGGAATAACGCTCCATGAATGGGACAATACCGGTTGATGTTAATGCTGAATTCTTGACTGGGGAACCCTTAGGGCGGATATGGGACAAATCATGCCCAACTCCCCCTCGTCGCTTCATGAGCTGGACCTGTTCCTGATCAATTTTCATAATGCCACCATAAGAATCGGATTGACCTGCATTACCAATAACAAAACAATTTGATAAGGATGCTATCTGATACGGGTTGCCTATTCCAGCCATGGGGCTGCCTTGAGGGACAATAAACTTAAAGTCCTTTATTAAACCATAAATTTCCTCCTCCGTTAAGGGATTTGGATACTTTTGTTCAATACGAGCAATTTCTTTGGCAATTCGGTGGTGCATGTCATTAGGGGTAAGCTCATAAATAGCACCTTCAGAATCCTTAAGCGCATATTTATTCAGCCATACGCGTGCGGCTAAATCGTCATTTTTAAAGTAGTTAAGAGAGGCCTCAAAAGCGTCTTCCTGAGTATACGTTTTCCTGGAGGTCTGGGCCAATGCTGCTTTCATAAACTTGTAGGGGTTTAAGGTTGGTTACTAATTTTGAATAAAGGTATGAATTAACAAAAAATTGCAAACCTAAAACATGACAAAAATCATAAAGTATGCAAAAATACAAGGTCAAGTTATTGAATGTCAATAGAATAAAAATTTATCAACATAAATTAGTTAACAAATTTTTTGAAGAAGTACTAAAGTAAAACTGCTTGGGAAATTCTTAAAAATAAGAGCTTTTAAGGAAGCGCATTTGCCCATAAATTATTGAAGTGGTGTTTCTCAGAAATTAAAAATCGACAGCAAACCCAACACCAAGGAATTGCATCCATTGAATTTTCGCGCCCGCCTCCTCATATTCTCCTTCGACTTCCGTAGCTTCCTGAGTTTTAATATCGTCATCGTATCTCAAACGGGAACCAAGGGTGGCACGCACGTAACTATTCACCTTAAAATCAAAATCCAGGCTCCAATCCACATCCACATTCCCAAAGTTATTGGCATAATCGGTGTAGAGGTTGACCTGATGTTTAAGACCGACATTTTCAACTACCTGCATTTCATAACTATTCGTAATCAAAATACCGGCTTCCCTTCTTATGCGATCTCCTTCTCTAATTAAAATACCAAATTCATCATAAACAGCGGGTTTTACTCCGAAGGCTCCGGCATTGGCCAAATCCTCATCCAAAACAAAAGTGGCTTTTAGCGTTAGGGGTGAAAAATAAAAGGACAACTCATCAATATTTTTACCATACTCCATTCCGCCCCCGAAAAATACGTATCCGGGCGCCATGAATCTTGAAATAGGCGCATCGGTGTTTGGATATTTATAACCGTTGGAAAACTGCGTTCTTAAGTTAAAACGTATGGAATAAAACCAATTTGAATTGCTGTCAGGTTTGTACCCGAGATTGGAATTCAAATCAAATAAATCATCCGTCTTCCGGATTTTTTCACCCTGCTGGCTGTTTACACCATAACGCATGGTTAAATTGTTGTTCCAAAAATAATATTTGTCCTTATAGTTTGCTTCTTTGTAAAATCCAACCAAAGCCGAAACCGAATTACTTCCTCCGGCGTTCCAATTCACAAAAGCAACTTCACTGAAATCAATGGAGAATTTATTGTTTTCCGTCCACTCAGGACGTTCCGCTTTAGGTATAAGGGCTTTGATATAAAGTGAGTCCGGCTGGGCACTTAAAAATTGAAAACAAAGGCAAACAGAAATCAGAAGAAGGTTTTTCATGTAGTATTGGTTAGAGATTTTTTTAACGCTGATTTTTTAACAAAAACCATTCCATTTTAATTGCGATGATGTTTTAATACATAAACTCCCCGTATTCACTTTTTATTGTGAGCTTTTTTTCTGTAGCGGGTTCAACGCGCCCAACGACTTTAGCATCTACCTTAAAGGATTTTGATATCGAAATTATCCGATCTGCAATATCGGGTTTGACGTACAGTTCCATTCGGTGACCACAGTTAAACACCTGATACATTTCTTTCCAGCGCGTTTGACTCTGTTCTTGAATCAATTTAAATAAAGGCGGAACAGGAAACATATTATCCTTAATGACGTGCAGATCCTCTATAAAATGTAAGATTTTAGTCTGGGCACCTCCCGAACAATGAATCATCCCATGTATGTCATTATTATTGAACTCTGCTAAAACAGCCTTTATAATCGGTGCGTATGTTCGTGTTGGAGACAACACCAGTTTTCCTGCATCCAAAGGCGAATGCGCCACTGCGTCCGTTAATTTCATATTACCGGAATAAACTAAATCTTCAGGTACGGAGGCATCAAAACTTTCAGGATATTTTTTAGCAAGCTCATGATGAAAGACATCATGACGTGCAGAGGTCAATCCATTACTACCCATACCCCCATTATAGGTCCTTTCATAAGTCGCCTGACCATAGCTTTCCAAACCAACGATGAGGTCGCCAGCCTGAATGTTTGCATTATCTATAACGTCGCTGCGTTTTAATCTCGCGGTTACCGTAGAGTCTACAATTATTGTCCTTACAAGATCACCCACATCAGCTGTTTCACCTCCGGTTGAATAGATATGTATGCCAAAATGCTTCAATTCGGAAATCAACTCTTCGGTACCATTAATAATTGCCGAAATGACCTCACCGGGAATCAGGTTTTTGTTTCGCCCAATCGTTGATGAGAGCATAATGTTATCCGTAGCCCCCACACATAATAAATCATCAATGTTCATTATTAAAGCATCCTGGGCGATGCCCTTCCAAACAGAGAGATCTCCTGTTTCTTTCCAGTACATATAGGCTAAGGATGATTTCGTTCCAGCGCCATCGGCGTGCATCACCAGACAATAGGCATTATCGTTGGTTAAATAATCCGGTACTATTTTACAAAACGCCTTTGGAAATAATCCTTTATGTATGTTCTTTATGGCCTGGTGTACATCTTCCTTTGAAGCCGAGACACCTCTTTGGGCATAGCGTTTCGAAATTTCCTGACTCATCCTTTCTAGTTGAAGTGCAAATTTACCGTTTTGAATGGAAACATCCCGCGTTTAATTTGAGATTTTAATTTCGAATATGCGATCATCTTGTAAACAATAATTCTCTGTATTTCGTTAAAGGCCATAGTTCGTCATCGACCAGAAGTTCGAGTTTGTCGCAGTGGTAGCGAATATCATCAAATATCGATTTTACATTGAAACAGTAGTCGTGTGCTTTTTTCTCTATATCACTTTGCGCATTTGCTTTTTTCCGTTCTTCGATCATTTTAGTGACGTTGGCATTAATACCGGCAATATGCTGTGAGATCTCTTCGATTAAACTGAGCTGCTCCCTTGAAACTTCAACAAATTTTTTATCGAAAATTTCTTTCAGGCCCTTCACATTTTCTATCAGGATATTTTGATACTTCACTGCCGTTGGGACCACATGATTACGGGCAATGTCCCCTAACACACGACTTTCAATTTGAATGTGCAATATATAGGCTTCAACCTCAATTTCGTAACGCGCCCGGCTCTCAACTTCACTCATCACCTTCATTTCTTCAAAGAGTTTGATGGTCGATGGAGCGACCTTCGCTTTTAAGGCCTCAGGAGTGGTTTTGTTATTGCTCAGTCCTCTTTTTTCTGCCTCCACTCTCCAGGCTTCATCATAGCCATTCCCTTCAAATAAAATGGCTCTGCACGATTTTATATATTCTCGTAATACATTGAAGATTGCCTCATCTTTCTTCAGCCCTTTTTTATCTATCAATTTATCAACTTCAACTTTAAATTCTATGAGTTGTTTGGCTACTATAGTGTTTAGGACGGTCATGGGATTTCCACAATTAGCAGTTGAACCTACCGCTCTAAACTCAAATTTATTTCCGGTGAAAGCAAAAGGAGATGTTCTGTTTCTATCCGTATTATCCAAAAGTACATCAGGAATTTTACCAACGACGTTCAGCTTTAATTCGGTTTTTTCCTGAGGTGATAATTTCCCTTTAGTCACTCCTTCTAACTCCTCAAGAACCTGTGATAACTGCTCTCCAATGAATACGGATATAATAGCCGGAGGGGCCTCGTTGGCTCCAAGGCGGTGGTCATTACCCGTAGATGCGACCGCAGCTCTTAATAAGGCCTCGTGCTCATGAACCGCTTTAATGGTATTGATGAAAAATGTCAGAAATTGCAAATTACTCATTGGTGTTTTACCGGGTGCCAATAAATTAACCCCGGTATCTGTGGAAAGGGACCAATTATTATGCTTCCCAGAACCATTGACGCCTGCGAAGGGCTTCTCGTGGAGCAACACCTTAAAATGATGCCTTGACGCCACCCGGCCCATAATATCCATGAGTAATGAATTATGATCTACTGCGAGATTGGCTTCTTCAAAAATCGGTGCCAATTCAAATTGATTCGGAGCGACCTCATTATGTCTTGTTTTTACCGGAATGCCAAGAAGCATGCATTCGTTCTCCAGATCGCGCATAAAATTCAAGGCGCGGGATGGTATCGAACCAAAATAATGATCGTCCAATTGTTGCCCTTTCGCGGATGAGTGCCCAAGCAGGGTCCTTCCTGTTAATATGATATCGGGGCGACTCGAGGCCAGAAGTTTATCTACTAAAAAGTACTCTTGCTCCCAACCCAGAGACGAGGTGACCTTCCTGACGTTTTTATCGAAATATTTACAAACTGCCGTTGCGGCATCGTCTACAGCATGCAGTGCTCTCAGTAAGGGGGTTTTATAATCCAAGGCCTCTCCGGTATAAGCCACAAAAATGGTAGGTATACAAAGTGTTGTTCCATAAATAAAAGCAGGTGATGTGGGATCCCAGGCAGTGTATCCTCGTGCTTCGAAGGTATTTCTGATACCTCCGCTTGGAAAACTAGAGGCATCGGGTTCTTGCTGAACTAACTGTGACCCTTCAAACTTCTCAATGGACAGCCCGGAATTTGAGGTTTCGAAAAACGCGTCATGCTTTTCGGCAGTGGCACCGGTCAGCGGTTGAAACCAATGCGTATAGTGTGTCACTCCTTTAGATAAAGCCCAATCCTTCATGGAGGAAGCCACCTGATCAGCAATACTTCGCTCTATTTTCTTTCCATGCCAAATCGCATTCATGACCCCTTCAAAAGCATCTTTGGTGAGATACTGTCTCATGGTCTGAGCATTAAATACATTTTGACCAAATAATTCGGAACGCCTGTCATTGTCAAGTACCAATTTAGACGTGTGTGCCAAAGATTCTTTTATGGCGTGAAATCGTAAAGTTGACATTTTTAAATTGAAATTAATTGAAAACACAAAAGTAAGTATAGCACTTTAATTTTGATGTGATTTTGAAATTAATGTTGTTAACAATTATTCAATTTTATATTAAAATAATTAATATTTTTTAAAATACTCCCAAAAAAATTGGGGGTTAAACAAAAATAACTCATCATTTAAAACAAATACCCCTTCAAAATTAGAAGTATATATTTAAAAAACTATATTTGTGCCATTCTTAATTAATCATACAGTAAAAAATTTAAAAACATGGCAAAATCTAAACTTGAGTATATTTGGCTTGACGGTCACGAACCAACTCAAAACATGAGAAGTAAGACCAAGATTGAAAACGATTTTAGCGGAAAGCTGGAAGATTGTCCGGTCTGGTCTTTTGATGGAAGTTCAACAGAACAAGCAGAAGGTGGTTCTTCGGATTGTTTATTAAAACCTGTAGCTATTTTTCCTGATCCAACTAGAAAAAATGGATACTTAGTGATGTCTGAAGTTTTAAATGCCGATGGTACACCTCATGCATCCAATGCAAGAGCGAAAATTGATGATGATGATAATGATTTTTGGTTTGGTTTTGAGCAAGAATACTTCCTAATGGATACCAGAACAGATTTACCCTTGGGATTCCCGCGCGGTGGATTCCCCGGCCCTCAGGGAAAATACTACTGTTCTGTAGGTGGCCGTTACACCTGGGGAAGGGATTTAGTTGAAGAACATTCCGATTTGTGTATTGAGGCAGGAATTAACTTTGAGGGTATCAATCAGGAAGTAGCTCCTGGACAATGGGAGTTTCAAATATTTGCAAAAGGCGCAAAAAACGCAGGTGATCAGGTATGGGTTGCCCGATACATATTGGATAGATTAACCGAAAAATATGGATATTATATTGAATACCACCCAAAACCAGTAAAAGGGGATTGGAATGGATCAGGCATGCATGCTAACTTTTCTGATACGACATTAAGGACCTGCGGTTCAAAAGAGGTGTACGAAAAAATTTGTGAAGCTTTCAGACCGGTGGCGGATGAACATATAGCTGTATATGGGGCTTTTAACGATGAGCGATTGACAGGTTTACATGAAACCGCACATGTTTCCGATTTCTCATATGGTATATCGGATCGTGGAGCTTCTATTCGAATTCCAATTGCAACAGTTGAAAATGGTTATAAAGGCTGGTTAGAAGACCGTCGTCCTGCTTCAAATGGTGATCCTTATAAAATTGCAGGTAGAATTATTGAAACCGTAAAATCTGCTGAAGTATAAAAATACTTTATGTTTTGTTCAAAAAAAGCGTTTGTACTCCTGCAGACGCTTTTTTTATTTTTAACATAACAAAACTAAAATTTACCCGAAACAAAAAGCAGTACGATAAAAATGCTGTAGGCCAAAACTAAAAGAAAACCCTTGACTCGGCTGATTTCAAATTTATGCTTTACAAATACCATTGGTAATATGACTGCCGCAAAAGCAAGCATCCAGATAATATCGCTGGATAACATTTTTGGTTCCGTTACGGGGATTGGCGTTATTAAGGCCGTTAAACCAAGAACCGAACCAATATTAAAAATGTTGGATCCCAGCAAATTACCCAAAGATATGGCCTTCTCTTTTTTTGCCGCGGCAATAACCGAAGCCGCCAATTCCGGGACACTGGTTCCCACGGCCACCAAGGACACCCCGATTACAGCATCACTGACTCCAATAGAAACGGCAATTTCCTTAGCTCCATAAACCAACCAATCACTGCCAAAATACAATGCGGTGGCACCGATGAGCAACCATATAAAAATTTTAAAATTTGATGATATGGCCAAGCCTTCATCCACCGCTTCGGAGGCGCGATCTCTTTTTATTCCTTTTATAAGATAGATTAAAAATAAAATAAGCCCTAAAAACATGAGCCCTCCCTCCAAGGCGGAAAGCACATTGTCGTTGCGAAGAAAATAATATAATCCTAAGGAGTAGATCATCATTACCGGCCAATTGACTTTGTAGAATGATCTATCCACCCCAATGGAGCTAACCATAGCGGCGATGCCAAGGACCAAACCTATATTCGCTATGTTAGACCCTACAACATTATTAATGGCAATAGCCGGTGATCCTTTCAAAGCCGCCTGCAAACTTACGAGCAGCTCCGGAGCAGAAGTAGCAAAAGAGACCACGGTCATCCCAATGACCATCTTGGAGATATTAAATTTAAACGAAAGAGCGACAGAAGATCGGACTAAATATTCCCCACCGATAACCAATAAAACCAAACCCAAAGCAACCCATAGGTAACTCATAAATACTTTTTCTGCGAATATACTACAAGGAAATCAATAAAGGATTTTTAGGTCATATTTATTTTAAACGATCCTATCAACGAATGAATAGAATTTGAACTCTGCAAGATGAAAATTGGCATTTCTTCTATTTCTGGCTTAAAATTCGTCTAGAACATAAAAGCAACACGAAAAAAGGGCCTATAAATCTTACAATATTCAAAAATAAGAGTCTTAAATACTAACATATAGAAACTAATTCGTAGATAGATATTTATATTTTTATATCAAAGTCATTTTTAAGATTACAAATTTGTATTTAAATCCATGATTTTTAATATAAATCTTTGGATGAAGCATTGGCAAAGGAATATATTGGCACCTCAATCAAGAAACAAAGTCTATTTTATTAACCTTAAAACCGAAAACTATGATCACACTTGCCGAATTAATAATCGATTTTATCCTTTCGATTATCATCTAAACTCAAACTAGTAAAGCTTAGTCTAGAATAAGTTTTACTATTTTTATAGTTTAAAAGAATTTAATTATAAATGAAGCGGCAGGTTTTTAAGATTTTAGCAAAGGTTAACAAAGCAATACTACCCAGTTATTCAAAAAAGAACTTAAATCTGGCTAAATTAAGTAAACTACAATTAGCCATTATCGGTTGGCGGTACTATGTCACCAAAAACGCTTTAGATTAAGCAACGGCTTTTATTCTCAAAACAGAATCCCTTAATTCCATGGATGTCCTTTCTCCTCCGGGTCCAAGACACGTTTGCAATTAACCAAAACAAGACTCATTTCGATACGTTTTAGAGCAATACGACATTACAGCATAGCTATATTATCTCAATCATCCAAGGTACTAGAATGCAACAAACCACACTTTATCGGGACATTTCCAGCGCAGTTTATGGAGATCTTTGGGCACAGATTAATAAAGCCTTAGGTATCATTTTAATAAGCTATGAGCAAAGGATCTCAAAATTGTCCTGTGAATTTTCAAAATTCACAGGACAATTTCAAAAATTCACAGGACAATTTTGGAGATGGATGCTTACAAAACTGGAAAAATATAAGCCAAACTTTGAACCAGGTTGCTTATCGTTTTAAGAATAGGTGCTCAATCCCACTTTAATGTCAGATCTTATTCGAAATTGACATGACCGATACACCGATTTTGCATAATTAATTATCATAAATTAAACTTGGAGGTGTCAATTACAAGGTGATTCTAGAATTAAAAGGTGATGTGACCTATTTTTGAAGGAGCTTGTCAAGAATGTCCTCCACCCCTTCCTCAGCATTGCTCCTGGTCTTAAAACGGGCAGTGTTTTTTATATTTTGATGCGCATTATCCATGGCAAAACTAAAATACCCCAGACCCATCATTTTCAAATCATTGTTGTAGTCTCCAAAGACCATGGTTTCTTCATAACCGATTCCCAATTTCTTTTGGACCAATGCCAAGGCCATACTTTTATCCACTTCCGGATGCGATATATCGAGCCAGTTCTGTCCGGAGACGACTACTTTAAGGTCTTTCGACAGGTCTTCTAAATGCGGCAGTACCTGTTCTTCCGTTGATTCGAAATGGTACACTGCTATTTTTAAAAAATTGTCATCCGTCACCGCCGACAAATCATCAACTATGGTATACGCCGTATAATACTGACGGAGCTTCGACACAAAAACGGGATCGTCGGTCTCGATGTATGCCGATTTTCTTGCACAAAGCACAATATAAGATCCTTTGATGGTACGCAGTTTTTTAATCGCTCTCAAGGCCACCTTATTCGACAATTCGAATAATATGCGTTCTATATGATTAAACCGGATTAAACCGCCATTCTCTGCTATTATGGTCAGTTGATCTTTCATGTCACCAAATTTTTCCACTATACTTTGGTACTGACGTCCACTAGCGGCCACAAAATGGATGTTTTTCTTTTGCAGTTCCTGAAATTGGTTTAAAAAACGCGCACTAATCTCTCCCTTCGGATTGAGTAATGTACCGTCCATATCAGAAACAACCAGTTTGATGTTTGCTAGATTCATAGATGCCACTTAAGGGGCAAAAATAACCTATTTATGTTTTTCTGAAGTTAAATAATGTTTATCGTTCAATGTCATTTCATGTTTTAGTCTAAAATAAATAGCGCCCGTCAGGATGTGTTGTACCACACCTTGGACAGCTCCGCTTTGAAAATAGTCCAAACAAAAAAACGCTCATTGGGCAATACATAAGGAATAATACATTCCAATCGATCAGGGATTAAGGCGCTTCGCACCTTATTCCCTCAAAGCTCCGCTTTGAAAATAGTCCAAACAAAAAAACGCTCTTTCGGTAATAAATCGGAATAAATTATTCCAATCGATCAGGGATTAAGGCGCTTCGCACCTTGTTCCCTCAAAGCTCCGCTTTGAAAACAGTCCAAACAAAAAAACGCTCTTTCGGTAATAAATCGGAATAAATTATTCCAATCAATCAGGGATTAAGGCGCTTCGCACCTTGTTCCCTCAAAGCTCCGCTTTGAAAACAGTCCAAACAAAAAAACGCTCTTTCGGTAATAAATCGGAATAAATTATTCCAATCAATCAGGGATTAAGGTGCTTCGCACCTTGTTCCCTCAAAGCTCCGCTTTGAAAATAGTCCAAACAAAAAAAC
>NZ_JAKMCM010000012.1 GCF_022662015.1 Aestuariivivens sediminicola
TGGGATTTGCCTTTGACAGTTCCCACCGGCCCGTGGTGAAAAAAGCCTGCTGACGCAGTGCCTTTTTTATTTTATTCTATTCGCAGAGGTAAACCTCGCTCATGCCATAAAACAAAAAAGCCGAAATAAAATATTCCGGCTTTTTATCTGTACTCAAGGTGGGAGTCGAACGCTTCTTTTTTGGAGTGTCTTCAAATTGTTTTAATTATGTAACAATACTTATAAATACAATAATATTAAGAGATTATGAAATTATTACCAAATGGAATATTATAGATAATTATTGAAAATGGTTGACTAAATGTTGACTAAATGTTGACTAAGTTATAAAATTTATCTACTTTTATTTAAGTTTTTATAATGGCAACAATAAAGTATCTTTTACAAAGTCGAAACGACAACGCACCTATTTATTTAAGACTTTCTTTAGGAAGAGGGGCATCTCTAAAGAGGAAGACTGGTCTATTTGTAAACCCAGTAGAATGGAGTCATGTAAGAGGTTTTGCTAAGCAAACGAAGGCGCATAATAAGAATCTTAATGCGAATTTAAGGGAATTAGAAACTTTTGTTTTAAATAAACTTAATGAAGCGGTTAGTAAAGGGGAATTAATTTCTGGGAAGTGGCTAGAGTACATTATAAATTTAAAGTTTAATAGATTAAAGGACAATACTACACCAGAAGAGGTAATCTATTGGATTGAATATATCATTAAAAACGCACACATCTTTGAGAACTCAAAAGGGGGTTATGGCTTGAGCTATAATAGAATTAAGGCCTACAAGGGCTTATTATATACTGTAAAGGAGTTTCAAGGCAAGACAGTATTGTCTATTGCGGAACTTGATAAAAGGATGTTTGAGTCTCTTAAAAGGTGGTTATTTAATGAAAAAAAATATAGTCCCGCTACTGCAATTAAGAAACTTACAGATTTACAAAAAGTAGTACGAGTGGCTAGAGAATTTGTTCCTATTGCTAAGGATTTTGATTCTATAAAGTTCAAAAGAGTTTCTTCTTATGATGATGATATGGATGTTATAACATTAACCGAAGAAGATATTCGTAAGATTGAAATCACAGAGCTTACATCTGAAGCCTTAATTAATGCTCGAAAATGGTTAATTCTTGCCTGTTTTACAGGGCAAAGAGGTGACACATTAATTAACAGAATAAATGAGGGTAACTTTGAAAGCTATGGAGAAGATTACATCATAAAAATTAAGCAGAAAAAAGGGAACAAACCAATAACTATTCCTGTTTTACCGAAAGTTAAAAAAATATTTGAAGAAGGTATGCCTTACAAGGTAACTATACAAAAACTGAATTTTCATTTTAAAACTTTATGCAAGATAGCAGGGATTAATGAGATGGTAATGGGTAAAAAACGTGATAAAAATACTGGAAGAAATGTAAAAAAGCTTCGCCCAAAGTACGAATATATTTCCACACATACTGGCAGAAGAACATTTGCTACACTACATTACAAAAGACTACCAACTCCTGTAATTATGCGAATTACGGGACATAAAAAGGAATCTACCCTTTTACAATACATAAATCGAAATCATGATGACCACGTGGAAATTGTTTTGGATTATTATAAAACAAAAGAACTCAGGGCAAAGAAATCGACTTTATTGAACATTATAAAATCTGTTTCTTAAAATAGGGTTATGGAAAATGGATATACACCTAGCTGGTTCAAAATCGAAGAGGAAAATTATTTTTATGGTCTTCAAAGTTATTTAAAAAATAACCCCAACAAGCATGAAACTGATTTCATAAATAGTAAGATAAAATCTCTGGAAGATACTCTTAAGACGAAAGTAGACGACAACAAGAAAAGAGTTGAATTTCGATTAGCTTATTATCTGCTAAAACGCTCCCATTTAGAGGTCATAAATAAAAAAGAAGGCAGGTCTAAAGGAGTAACAATTGATGGAAGAATACCTAATTTAAGTGAACGATACCAAATAGCAGATTCGGTTCTAGATATTGATTCTCTAATAAGAAAACTAAATGTTTCAGATAAGAAAAAATACCAATTAGTTGCCATCATCTTAGGTTGTGATGAGACCAATGCAAGGCATTTAATGAATGGAAAATATCCAGGAAAAGTTCGTGAATCTGAAATTAATAATTATTTGCAAACTTTAAAAAAATAAAAAAGGGTAGATATTTTTCTACACACTTTCTACACTCAATCTCCACTTTAAATATTATCGCGTTGTAAATTAAAATTTACTTACAATGCAACAAGTACAATTTATAGGAATCACACCAGAAGGATTAGTAGAAAAGCTCAAAGAAAGCATTTTGCCTGAAATGGAAGAATTTACTAAAAACTTTGAGCCAAAGGAACCGCCGGTTTTTTTAACTAGGAACCAAGTTGCTGAGATGCTTTCGGTAGACCTTTCAACTGTCCACAATTATACCAAAAAAGAAATATTAATTGCATACCAATTAGGAGGAAGAATTTACTACAAAAGAAGTGAAGTTGAAAATGCTATGACAAGATTAAAAAGATAGGTGAGAATTGTTGGTTTTAAGTTTAAGAGCCTTTTGTCTTCCAATAATTAAATAAGTACTGTTGAAAACAGTCCGGAACTAATACAGTAATAGGCTATTGGGAGGTGTTTATTCTCGGTTCGACCTCTTAAAAAACTCAAACGTCAGCATTAAAAAGATACACCGAAGTTCAGATTAGGTAAGGTCTTTTTAAATACAGTTCTTAAACATGTTTGCAAAGTGAGCAATGTCCTCGAGGTGACAACTCATGCCCGAACTGCAGGGTCTTATGACCGAACTGGATAGCGAACGCCCAATTAGCAAGAGGACTGCGTAAATAATTACGTGGTGGGTCAAGTTTAAGTGCTAAAAAATGAGTCAACCCACTCATTTACTTCTTTTTGTATGTTTTTGATTATATTTTTTAAGATATAAGATATATATGCAAGAGGAATAGACCTCGTCATCCCTTTCAAGAAAAAGGTCTGATACACGAACGATAATTCCTCAGATAGGGTAAACCATTAGAAAATCCTAAAACGCTCTCATACCTCGATATGTCATGCTTAAATGAGACCCTATACCCCGAAAACAGCCAGAGTTATTTCAATGGTATGACGACGCAGACTAATTTTTTTGAAATATTGAATGATGAGGAGTCATGTGGAATTAAGGGATATCCTTGGTAACTTCATAACCAAAGACATTAAAATCAACTGTTCTGCTATTGATAAATTATTTTTACACTTTTTTGAGTGTAGTTCACTAATTAGTTTAAATTTAGGTTATTTATATATTCCAAGGTTATTTATCTAAAATAATGAGATCAAGTGTTCTTTTCATTTATATATATCACCATATCTCTTACTCTACTTTCATAAAATCATATTTATCCAGATTGAATTTCAAGTGGCATGGCCTCTCGACCCAACTCTTTTAACCTGCGAAAATGAGAAGCAAGAGCACTAAAAATATTGGATTTCAAATTGTAAATAATTCCATATTCTTTGGCTGTATTTTGGACAATACTAGCAATTGCAGCATAATGTACATGACATATGTTTTGAAAAAGATGGTGCTCTATTTGGAAATCTAGTCCGCCAATATACCAGCTTAAAACACCATTCCTTCTGCCAAAATCTGATGTTACATGAAGTTGATGTACCAGCCAATCATTTTTAATTTGATGGTCTTTATCAACCAGAATCTGATCTGTACCTTCTACTACATGTGCCATTTGAAAAACTGTGCTCATTATCATTCCTGCGGTTACATGCAAGGCAATAAAGCCTACTATTATTTCCCAGAAAACAAAATCCGTAAACAATAATGGAAGCCCGATAATAACTGCAAAATAAATGATCTTAATTCCAATAAGTTTTACTAGTTGCCACCGTGGATCAAGATTTTGTTGCTTTGTGATGCCTTTTCTATTATACTCAAGTAATACGCCAATTTCACCAAACAACCTTACAAATGTCATAAGGCCATACAGAGGAAAAGCATAGAGATGCTGATACCTGTGATACTTTCTGAGCGGCCCATGTTTGCTTAGACGAATAATTTTTAAGTTGGAAATATCAGGGTCATAATTGTAAATATTAGTAAACGTATGGTGCTTGAGATTATGCTGAATTTTCCAATTGAAAATATTGCTTCCTAAAAGGAGCATTGTAGATGATGCGAGATTATTTACCCATTTTTTAGAAGAATAAGCTTGATGTACCCCATCGTGCATAATTGACATACCGACACCAGCTTCACCGACACCCATGATAACAGCTAAAAAAAGGCCTGTCCATTGTGATACGGGTCTGGTTAGCAATATTATAAAAGGCACTACATAAATACATAAAATAACAGCCGACTTAACGTACATATTAAAGTTACCGTAAATAGACTTATTGTTTTCTTTAAAATAAGTACGAACTCGTCTTCTGACCTCGGAGGCAAACTCTCGTTCCTTACTGTTTTGTCTTACAAATTTAATCCCTTCCATAAACGTAGTTAAAAATATTATAGCACATGTAAAATATTTATAAACTACTATAAGAAGCAATGATAAGGGTCAGTTTTAAATTAAAGTTGATTTTTATAACTGATTTTATGAATATAATCACAAGACCGTTTAACCGAAACCCTTGACTATGCCTAAGAAAGATTCTTCTGATAGAATTACAAATGTTTTCGGATTCCTCAACAACAAGAACTATTTTTTTTGGAGCAAATCTAACCTTGAAGATCTCATTATAACAATTCTTAATAGCGTAAGTTTTTGTACACTTAGCTTGATACCTAATTTTAAAGAGTTATGTTAGTATTTAACAATATGACGAGCTAATCTTCTTATAAAGAAAACGGGAAACTAAAGGTTTCTGAATTATCTCAACTGATTTCTCTATTGAATAGTCATGCCGAAAATTCTTGTACACAACACAATTGTAATTATATACAAAGCCCTACCGAACATTACTGTAAGAATTTCATTAATTCAACTATTTTTATAAAATTCTATTTCCCTCTCAAAATAAACTTCTTCTTTTTCTTCAGGATGATTGTATACGTCACAATAGTAAACTTTTCTGGCAAAAAGCCTAACTTTTAAAGGCTTTTTAGGGTTAACTTTTGTGCTGACTATATCGCCAGTTTTAAATAAATTTTTCATAATAAATTCCTAGTCATTTTTTTCTGTTACGCAAAGCATTTTAAATGGTTGGTTGGCTTCAATTGAACTTTCTGTATTTCCAGGGATAAGTATTGAATCGCCTTTCTGTAAAAAAGTAGAGTTATTATTAATGACAACCTCTGCCTTACCTTCCACTATATAAATAAACCTTAAAAAAGGTGACTTTTCAAAAGCTCGAACTTTTCCAAAATCAAAAAGTAGACATTGAATTACAACAGCATCTCTTATTAATATATTTTTAACTACAATATCGTTAGAATTATAATCTAGGATATTTGAAAGGTTAAATGTAATTCCTACCTCAAAATCTTCATTTTCCATTTCAAAACTATTCTGAATTTCTCTTTAAATTCCGCTTTAAAACTTTAGCAGCCCTTTTTTCTTTTGCTGTTGTTGCTGCAGGCGTTTTGTCATTTTTTTTCTTACCCTTATTTTCTTTTGACATCTTCTTCTAAATTATTTGATTAGGACATAAGATACCACTAATAGCAGCTAGTTAGTTACATTAACAAAAAGATAAGTTGTAGATATCACAGATTATTTGACAAGGTTAAAATATCAGTCAATTATGTAAACATAGATTAATAGGCTGTAAACTTGAAGGAAATAATAGTCTCAACTTTGTAGAAACAATTAAAAAGTTATATAATGAATCATTTACAGATTAATTACGCCATAACCTTTAAAAAAAAGGGTATTAAACCAAATAAACAGACAAAACTTAAAACTCTATTAAAACCAATATTTCAAAAAATTAGGTTTGCTTTTAAGGATAAGCCAATACATTTAAACTTGGCCAAAAATGGAAGAAGACAAATAACATTTATACAAAAAATAAAACCTATGAAATGGGAATAAAAAAAGCAGATTTTTAAGTCTGCCTTTTAAAGCCAAATAAATTAATATTTGGTCTTCCTTAATTGATTAATAGCATTACAAATATCTTTATCAATGACAATAATTTCGTTATATAATAAATACCTTTAGTTGCAGATATTACAGATTGAAATAATTAAAAAAAGAACAATTTATAAATAAACTGCTCTTTAACTAAATTTGGGCATTAATTAGATTAGATTGCTTTTGTAACTGCTGTATAGTTTGATTTTAAAATCCCTACCACTTCATTACGGTCTTTATCTAACTTGTTTTCTAAACGCTTTATCAAATCTAACTCTTTACCACTCTCAAATTTTACATCTTCTGATGTAAGCTTAGGAAATTTTACTTTTAATGCTCTTGATTGTTTGTCCCAATCACCTTTAAATTTAAATAACTCACTAGACTTTCTCTCACCTTCCTTGTTCTTGGTTTCCATAATATTGTATTAAGCGTAATGCTTAATTGCATTACTATTACAAAGATGAGGACTTATGTCTTAATACCTGTTACACAAGTTGTTTATAAGATTACACATCTTACAGATTCTCCAGATTACTTTTCCTTTTTTGACCAATTTTTTTGTAATAAGAAGGTGTGTGACCAGTTACCTTTTTAAATTGGTTAGACAAATGAGAGACACTACTGTAATTTAATTTATAAGCAATTTCGGTAAGATTGAGTTCGTTATAAAGAATCAATTCTTTTGCTCTTTCTATTTTGTGTTTAATAATAAAATGCTGAATAGTAATTCCTTTTACTTCTGAAAATAGATTTGATAAATACGTATAATCATAATTCAATTTTTCTGCTATGAAGTCTGAATAATTAACTTTCGGGGTTTCATCAGAATAATGAATCATTTCAATAATCACGTTTTTTATTTTATCTATTAGAATTCTTTTTTTATCATCCATTAGTTTTAAACCCGATTTAGCCAAATTTAATTTGAATTCTTGCTTTTGAGATTCCGAAATATCCTCTTTTAATTCGATCATCCCAAGTTCAATATTTTTATAATTCAACCCCAATCTTTCTAGCTCATGTTTAACAAAAAGTTTACATCTTAAGCTTACCATATATTTAATATAGAGTTTCATTAATTTTTTATAATATAAAATTCATTTTACATAAAGATACTTGAAATAAATCATCAAATGAAAAAACCATTTCTACAGATAAGGACTAACTATAAAAAAAATGCAGTTTTAATAGATTTGCTCAAACTGGATTAGCTAATGATATGGGTAAAGAAACATCATACCTATTAGTTTTTAATAAAAGACTGGGCAATTTGTCATTTTAATAGTTAATCCATATAACGTAGTTAAAAGAAAGGAATAAGAATAAAAAAGCCAAATGATAATTCGTTGTATATCAAGATTGTATTCTTTCTTATTAAACCATTGAATATCTCGAGATCTAAAATATCTCTCTATTAATTTATTTAGACAAGGTAAAGAATAATAAAAGCATTAACCATCCGATTAAGGAATAAACACGTTGTGCATATATCCATAATTTTATCCCATTAATATAAGTAATTATCTCACAGGATTACCCATAATTTTAAATAAAAGCTTAATTGACTATTTCTTAATACTCGCTTCATAATAAATCTATTGTTACAATATCGCCTCTTTTATGTTATCGGGGTATTAATCCTCTTTTTATAAGAATGGAAAAGGTCTGATGCACCAACGATAATACCTTAGATAGGGTTAAACCTCAGAAAACCCTAAAACCCTCTAATACCTCGATTAGTCATGCTTAAATGAGACCCCACACCCCGAAAACAGCCAGAGTCATTTCAATGGTATAAACACGCAGACTAATTATTAGGGAAATTAATAATGATGGGTGTTATTTTATTCTCTGTAAAGGTCTAAACCAACATTAAACATAATTTTTTAGTAATTAATATTCTATGATAATTGTCATGCAGTTAGATACTTACAAATTGTACTTTTCGTAATTAACTATTAATCAAAAACAGAATAATAACAAATCATGAGTAATGAATTTAAAATTACATCAACACATAATATTGAAGAACCAAATGTTGTTAAATATTTAGGAGTAATAAGTACAAATATTGTATCACGCACAAGAATATTTTCAGATATAGTAGCATCATTTACAGGTTTTTTTGCAGGTATTACCATTTCATATCAAAAAACATTACAAAATATTTCTAAGTTATTAGTATTTTTTTTCATTGCTGCAATATTCTTTATTAGTCCCATTCAAATGGATGCCCAAAGTAATTCAAATCAAATTATAGTGGGTAACTGGCTTGGAAAATTAGAAATTCCAAATGCAGCAGTAATTAGAATGGGCATTATAGTGGACAAGGATGGTTCATCGGCCCTTAACATTATTGATCAAGCTACGGGTAACATCCCTATGGATGAGGTATTGATAATCGGTGATACAGTAACCTTCAAAATTAATGATTTAGGTATTACCATCAAGGGGCATCTCAGACCTGATAAAGATTCCATACCGTGTATTTACATGCAACGAGGAGGGAGATTCGCTTTAAATTTGAGGAAGGTTGACCAGCTTCCACAGTTAAAAAGACCCCAAACACCAAAAGCTCCTTTTGGATATATAAGTGAGGAAATAGAACTTCAAAATAAAATGGCCAATGTGAAATTGGCGGGAACTCTTACTTTGCCCAAGACCAGCTCAAAAGTTCCAGTAGTCGTTTTGCTTACTGGTTCAGGTAAACAAGGGCGCAATCAGGATATTGCTGGCCATAAGCCCTTCTGGGTTATTGCTGACTATTTAACCAGACACGGTATTGCAGTTTTACGCCTGGATGACAGAGGTTTTGGTGGTTCTTCAGGAGATTTCAATAACTCAACCACAGGTGATTTCGCTTCAGACGCTTTGGCAGCAGTTGAATATTTAAAAAATCGTAAGGATATTGATGTGAATCAAATTGGATTAATAGGCCACAGTGAAGGTGGTGCGACCGCTCTGATAACCGCTAGCCAATCTAATGATGTGAAATTTATTATCTCCCTATCTGGAGTTATATTAAATTTTGGTGAAATCGTTATCTCTCAGTTAACAGACCGATTAGAGTCACAAAATGTGCCAAATGAAATCATCGAATTAGAAATGGAGTGGCGAAGAAAATTATACAGCATTGTTAAAGAGTCCACAGATTCAATTCTGGCCTCTGAAAAAATGTGGAAAGCTTACAGAGAATTATCTGAAGAAGATATAAAAAGGATGAATTGGCCTGAAGGTCGCATGAATCATATAGTATCTCAATTGTTAAGCCCTTGGTGGAGGTATTCCATTTCGTTAGATGTATTAGATTTATATATGGAAATAGACTGCCCTGCCCTGTTATTATTTGGAGAAAAGGATGTGCAGGTTTCTGCTATTGATAATATGCCATTGATTGAGGAAGCTGTTAAATTTAATAACAAAAACAATATTGAAATCCAACTAATTGAAGGTGTAAACCATTTATATCAAACAGCAGACACGGGATCAGAATACGAATATGTACAAATCGAAGAAACAATTTCGCCGAATGTTTTAAACCTTATATCTAATTGGATTTTGAAAGATAAGAACTGACCTTAAAAAGATACATTAATTGGGGCAGAAGATTCAAGGGGAAAAGACCTCGCCATCCCTTCAAAGAAAAAGGTCTGATACACGAACGATAACACCTCAGATAGGGCAAACCCTTAGAAAATCCTAAAGCAGTCTAAAACCTCGATATGTCATGCTTAAAACACCCCCTACACCCCAAAACAGCCAGAGTCGTTTCAATGGTATAATCACGCATGCTAATTTTATTGAAAAATAAGAAAGTTGGGGTGACTTTATTAAGCAGTAAGTCATAACAGCGTTATGATATAGTAACTCCTAAATTGGATGACGTCTTTATAAAATAAAACTTTTAGTATTTCTTTTCTGAAACCGTCTTTCCATCTTCATAGGTGATTTCTTGAATCAATTTTCCTTCTTCAGACCATTCTTTCCAAACACCATCCTTTTTTCCATCCTTGTAAGATTGTTCCCTGAACAACTGCCCATTTGGATGCCACTCTTTCCAAACACCATCCTCTTTTCCATCCTTGTAAGATTCTTCCCCATACAACTTCCCTTCCAAATTCCACTTCTTCCAAACACCATCCGGTTCTCCATCCTTATAAGGTTCTTCCTTCCATAAATGCCCATCTTCATACCAGATTTTCCAAACACCATCCCTTTTTGCATCCTTATAAGGTTTTTCCTTCCATAACTGCCCATTTTGATGCCATTCTTTCCAAACACCATCAATTATTCCATCCTTGTAAGTTTCTTGAATAAGTGCCTGCCCATTCTCATTCCACTTCTTCCAAATACCATCCTTTTTTCCATCCTTATAAGAATATTCACTACGTAACTGCCCATTCGCATCCCACTCTTTCCAAACACCTTCCGGTTTTCCATCCTTGTAGTTTCCGTCACTTAACAACTGCCCGTTATCATACCAAGTTTTAAATAATCCATCTCTTTTACCATCTATAAATGTTGCTTCAATCTTAAATCCAAAGTTTTCTTGTCTCTGATACCAACCATTAACAAGTCCATTCACTAAAGTTGAATCCTTCTTGAAATAGGCAATATAATCTTTAATGAATATTTCACTGGGATCGATAACTCTATCCTCCTGAGCGTGAGAAATTATGGGCAGGAATATGAATAAAAACAATAGTTTTTTCATAATAAATAATAGTCTAGATTAAACACAAACAATCCAAAAAAACTATAATTTCCACGGGATAAAAATAATAATCTATTGAATTGAGTTGTTAAAGTTAGAAAAGTTTGGGAAATATATCTCGCCATCTTTTTAAAGAAAAAGGTCTGATACACGAACGATAATTCATTAGACAGGCAAAACCATCATAAATCCCTAAAACGCTCTAACACCTCAATTAGTCATGCTTAAATGAGACCCCACACCCCAAAACAGCCAGAGTCATTTCAGTGGTTCAATCATGTGTGCTAATTTTTTAAGAATTTGAGAATGATGGTGTGATTTAGGTCATCTTGTTTCCTTTTGAATACTTTTTGCTTATTTTTAGTTGGAATGAGGAAGACTGAAACCAACGGTTATGTTTGTTTATCGGCTAAATTATAGGGATAAAGACTTATATTGATAACATATAACTAGTTGGGCATAATAGTGAATGAATCACAAAACCAATATTTAAAATATGAATACTAAAAATTTACCACTCATTGCTTTACCAATTTTGTGTCTATTGTTTTCATGTACACCTAAGGTTGATTCAGGTACTGAAAAAACAAATGTAATAGAAGCTATTAACCGATTGTATCAGTCCTTTGAAGATAAGGATATCGACCTCATGTCAGAAGTAATGGCTCATGACGAAAGTATGTTAAGTTTTGGTACAAGTATTTCCGACCTCCACAATAGTTGGTCTGAATGGAGAAATAATCACATAGCTCAATTTGAAGCATTTGATAAGGCCAAAATCACCTCCAAAAAAATGAATGTCTATCTGAGTCATAATAGCCATGTGGCATGGTTTGCGGATGTAAGTGATTGGATTTTAATCATTGACAATGAAAACATTCAAATGAATGATATTAGAATTACAGGTGTACTTGAGAAAAGAAATAACTCTTGGAAAATTGTTCAAATCCATGCTTCAGTTCCTCAGAACTAATCTGAATAAAAAACTACAATGCCCAACAACGTGTATAATCCATAGCTCGGTTAGCACTTTAAGGGGAACTTTATATATTTAGGTAGTTATAGGATTCCTACTCTGAAAAATCTGTGATTTTTCCTCGCTACGGAATCATACACAATACCGTTGGCAATAATTTAAATTAAATTCTAATACTATGAAATTAAACAAAAAAAGTTCATTGTTAATTTTTACAATTCTAATGCTATTAGCTTTGACTTCATGCAAAGAGAAAAAAGAAACTGAAATTTTAGAAAACGAAAAAGCATCTGAAAACAACTATATTGAGGTAGTAACAAACGGAATGGATTTCGAAACCGTAGATGAAATTAAATCTGGCTGGACTACATTTAAATACATAAACAAATCGTTTGAACCGCACTTTTTTATATTAGAAAAAATGCCTGATACTTTAGGTTTAACTACCTACAAAAAGGATTTATTCCCTCCTTTCATCTCTGCATTTGAGCATTTTGAAAAAGGAGAAATGGAAGCTGGAATGAAAGAATTTGAAAATATTCCCGAATGGTTCTTCAAAGTAGAATTGGCTGGTGGAGTTGGATTGACTTCAAAAAAAACAACATCCTTATCGACAATATACCTCGAACCTGGAACATATATAATGGAATGCTACGTTAGGATGCCAAATGGCTTGGGCCATGTTTTTATGGGTATGATTAAAGAACTCAAAGTAATTAATGAATCAAATGGTAACAAACCACCAAAAAGTAATTTTAAAATAGGTATATCAAGTGAACAAGGAATAACTTTTAATGATTCAATAAAATCAGGCAATTACACGTTTGAAGCAAAATTTGAGGACCAAAAGCAATACGAACATCTAATGGGACATGATGTTAATTTGGTTAAAATAGAAAATGACAGTTTAGTTACTGATTTAAATAATTGGTTAAATATAGTTGACTTTAATGCATTTCGTTCACCTGAACCTGAAGGGTTATTATTTTTAGGAGGAGTTGAAGATTTACCAGCTGGACAAACAGGTTATTTTGAAGCAACTCTGGAGAAAGGTAATTTTGTGCTAATATCTGAAATTCCAAACGCTGTTGGCAGGAAAATGATAAAGCGTTTTACAGTTTATTAAAATAAAAACTATTGCCAACAATGGCTATAATTCATTGTGCATTAGAACAAAAACTATAAATTTAACGAAACAAAACGGCAGATTTCTAAGGCGGAATAATCCGGCGGATGATTCCACAACGAAATCATACCCGAAACCGTTGGCGTTAATTTGAACTCATAATACTTTGAAAAAACTTTTAATTCTATCCATCCTGCTGACTTCTAATCTTTATCTTTTTAGTCAGACGCACAATTGTGTTACTACCATTGACTATGGAAATAATAAAAAAAGAGGGAATTATGCCCAAATAAATGGCATTAAAATGTATTATGAAACCTATGGAGACTCTACTAAACAACCCTTATTATTAATACATGGAAATGGTGGCTCTGTTAAATCTGGAAGATGTCAGATAGAATATTTTAAAGATGACTATTTTGTTATCATAGTTGATAGCAGATACCAGGGAAAGTCCGGAAATGGTGCGGAAGAACTGACTTACAAGTTAATGACCAATGACTATTATAAATTACTTAATCACCTTAATCTGAACTCCGTTAATATTATTGGTCAAAGTGATGGTGGTATTATTGGTTTGTTGATGGCAATTGAATATCCAGATAAAGTAAATAAACTTATTGCTGCTGCACCAAATTTAAGACCTGATTCTACCGCTTTACATCAATGGTCTATAGATAAAATGAATTCTGACCTTAAGAAAGTGGAAGAGCAAATTAAAAAAGGAGATAATTCCAATGAGACAATAAGACGAAAAGCTTTAATCACAAAAATGCTAAAATACCCTAATATTGAGACCGAAGAGCTAAAGAAAATTAACGCTCCTGTTCTTCTTGTTTTTGGCGATTCAGATTATATGCCTTTCGAACATATTATAGAAATATACGAGAATATTCCAAAAGCCAACCTTTTTATAGTTCCTTCTGCTGGTCATAGAGCTTACCGTCTTGAACCTGAAATTTTTAATTTAATGGCTGAACGATTTTTTAACTCTCCATTTAAAAAACCAAAAGCAAAAGATGGGTATTAAAAAACTAACCTATTGACCAATGATAAAATTCTTTAGAAAAATACGCTTAAAACTACTATCACAAAACAAGCTTAGTAAGTATTTGTTGTATGCTGTTGGAGAGATTGTTTTGGTCATGGTTGGGATATTACTAGCGCTTCAGGTGAATAATTGGAATGAGCAAAGAAAGAACACAATCCAGGAAGAACAAATACTTAAAGAGTTAGTTATAAATCTTCAAACAAACCTTGAAGAGTTTGAACGAAATATTAAAATACAAAAAAATAGAATCCGACATATTGATGTACTCTTGGACCATATAGAAAACGATAAGCCCTATAATGATTCGTTAAGCTTCAGACGGTTATTATATCTTGAACAAATTACTATTTCTACTTCTGCCTATCAATCTCTCAAATCCATTGGTTTAAAAAATATTCAATCAGAATCTCTGAGAATGGAAATCATTCAATTAATGGAAATGACTTATCCAAATGTAATTAACTTAATAAGAGATGTCTCAATGCAACGTTATAGTGTTACGAGAAATGTATTTAATAAATTTTTTAGAACAAATCGAGAATCGGTAGCAGTACCGATAGACTATGAAGGGCTTAAACAGAACCGAGAATTTATCAATTGGATTTATAATCGCCGTGCCTGGAAATCTGGAGTAATTGCCTCTAATTATAGATTGATAGAGCCAACAAAAGAGTTGATCAAAAATGTTAATGAATATCTAGGAAATTAAAAAACCAATATCAAAACATAAGAATGAATTTTAACTCATTTTGTACAGGGGTGTTTTATCCTTATACAGACTAACAATAATTCCCTTCTAACCCTATATCATCAGAAAATTCTAAAACGCTCTAATACCTCGATATGTCATGCTTAAATGAGACCCTATACCCCAAAACAGCCAAAGTCATTTCAATGGTATGACGACGCAGACTAATTTTTTTGAAATATTGAATGATGAGGAGTCATGTGGAATTAAGGGATATCCTTGGTAACTTCATAACCAAAGAAATTAATATCATCTTTATTTTACTGTTATTAGATCTGTAATTAAACAAAATGTATAGAAATTGTAAAATCTAAAGGCAAAATGAAGTACAAAAAAAGCCGCACTTCATTTAAGTACAGATTCTTACTAGGTTGCTCCCCCAAATATTGTTTTGTCGAACCATTTTAATGAAGAACTATTGAAGTTTGCATCATTTTATGATATCAGTAATTAACATCAAGTGTCTTGTTTAATATCAAAAAACACACTCTTATTGTTTCTCAATGATTTTATTGACGTCTTTAAAAATAATTTTTGTTATGATTTAGTCTTAAGTCATTCATATTCTGACATTTCTGATAATTTCAATTGCATTATGGCTACCATAGAAGCAGCTAGTATTAGTTTCATTTCTTCGTTTAAATTCGAATCAATCCAAATTCTATTTTTATTATATCCCAATGCACCACCTCCAAAGTATTGAACTGCACAAATTGCGTTACCATTTTCTAAAAATTCATACCCTAATGCTGGATACCTTCTTTTATCATTTCCATCTCGATTTGAACTAACTTGTTTTATCCATATTGTTCTATCGTCTTTTATAAGAATACCCTCATTTCTGAATTCAACCTCAGTTCCCGATTTTATATGAAAGAACAATTTCCAATTATTATTACTATTACTTCTTAATGAAATGTCAGCTGTAAAGTTTATTGAATCTTTTACAATTTCATCAAGTACTAATTCTATTGGAATTATATTAAGAGTATATAACTCATTAACTTTTCTTGTATATAAAGCTTCAACAAGAGCCGTATCGATGTCCTTATAACTTAATAAAAAATCAAATTTATACCGAGTTTCATACTGGTTTTTTGTTCCTAAAAAATTTGATTTTTGTTCTGTTCTTTTAGGACTCATTCTACTTTTTCTTAAGACAGCATAATCACCGAATTTAAAATTCATAATCCTACCAAACCATTGAGTACCCATCTTTACCTTCATCATATCGGAATTACTTGAAAGATATTCACTTATAACGATATCCTTTCTTTGAGCATTTGATATTTCAGTACATGAAACAATTAAAACCAAAAAGAAAAACTTAAATAGATATAATAAATTCACGTTCTTTATCATATATTATTTTTTAGAAGTCTATTTTGAACCCAATAGCCAAAGAATTTGAGCTATATAAAGTTTCCCGCACAACTGAATTTTGCTGAGCTTTTAATGTAACTGTAGCTTTACTCTTATGTTTCCCTGCAGATATAAAGAAAGGTATACTCGCAAGTGTTGTTGCTCCACCTACATAAATTAACCAATCTCCTTTATGAACGTCTTCAACTTCTTTCAAACCTAAAGTAAAAACTTCCACATATTCATCGGCACTATTAATGACAATTCCAGACATAGTCATTAAAATTCCACTACCAAATAAAATCCAGGCTGCAGTTTTATTTCTTTTTTGTTTTAACGAATGGTAGTTAAATTGCTCCTCAGGTGTCATTGTAGTTGTTCCGTCAATCAATTGAGCTTGTGTAAATTGAAAAGAAAACACCAAAATTATAGAATATAGAAATTTCATAATTAATTGTTTTAGATTGATATTACGTTTATCGAGAAGTCCTTTGTGTGAGTTAATCAGATAAATTAATTAACGAAAGAAAAAATTGAACACAAAATATTGTCAACTTCTAAATCTAACTGTTCATTTTCATTAATTCTATGATTTATATCATAAAACTCATAATCATGGTATTATCTAAAAACGTAAAATATTTCGTTTAAGCAGAACAGATTAAACACTGTCAACCGTTGTCCATGGTCCTAATAAAAGTAGAATTCAATCCAAAAAAAGGACGATAGAGAATTGATAAAATTAATTCCAAAGATTTAAGTTCAACTGGCGAATAACTGAATTAGAAACCCACACCAAACCCCCTTAAAAATAATTTTCTTACATTAGAACTGTATTGAAAAATAGACTGCCCATTATTATTAGCCATTTAAGGTCAAAAGAACACACTGTTTGCAGTTTATGCAGCGAGTATTCCATTGTGCTTAAAATAATTTAGCATTATATTTTTTTAAAACAGGTCACTTGATTTTTTAAGTGAATCCACAATTTATTCAAAAAAAACGGACATATAAAAAAGACTGTCAATCCATTTTTTAAAGACATCAAAATTTTAAATTAAAAAAACTTTAAAAGATTATAAATTGATATTAACCAATTAAATATAACATTATGAAAATTAAATTAACCTTTTTAACAATTATGGCTTTTGGAGTCATACTAAGCAGTTGTAAAGAAATTGAGGAAAAAGTAGAGGTAAAAGTTGACCTTTTAAATGATGAATTTCCAGAAGCCAAACAGGAAATAAATATGACCATAGACAGCATAGTTCAGAGTGTAAGAGATGGAGACCTCGATAGACTGATTTCTTTCCATGCATATAGCCCAAAGTTTACAGAATTTAAAAATGGAGAAGTTAGAAATGGCGCAAGGGAAAATGAAGATTTTGAAAGAGGTGTTTTCGGTTCTGTTACAGAAATCTCAAAATTTGATATGAACGACACTAAAATTGCTGTTTATGGCGATATAGCTAACGTTACTACTCACACTGATTTTCATCTAAAGTTTGGAGAAGATTCCGTTGTCGTAAATGACCAAATGACACTTCTATTTCTGAAAACTGATAATGGATGGAGAATCGTTCACGAACATCATTCCCCACTGAACAAAGCCGAGGAATAAAAACTAAGTTTAATACATATTGAACAAATGCAGGGTTAAATAGTAAAGGATATAATTTCCTTTGTTATTTAACTCATCAGAAATCTACAACTGTTATAGTATTAAATGCGGATTGTATCCAATATTACTAATAGTTGAAATGAATTAGACATTTTACGAGCAGTAAATTATTAACGGTGTTGTACGTATTTTTTAATCAGATACATTATGAAATAAAAAAGATTGCCTATTCAGACAATCTTGATTCAAAATTAAAATTGCTAACTTGTTACAAATTAATATACAACTTCAACGTTAATAGCATTTAATCCTTTTTTTCCTTGTTCAGTTCTAAATTGAACTTTGTCATCTTCTCTGATGTCGTCAATCAAACCAGTGGAATGTACAAAGATGTCTTCTCCTGATTCATTTGATTTGATAAACCCAAATCCTTTTGAGTTGTTAAAAAATTTTACTGTGCCTTCTTGCATCATTTTAAATTTTAAGTTAAAAATAAATTTTGTCCAATTAGATTGCTTATTTAGCGTTTCGCTTTGATTTATTATAAAATCTAGACGACTAATACGCTGTTCAATTCTTAAAAAATAAAGTGTTGATGAAATAAAAACGGAAAGAAGAGTAAACTCTTTAACTAATTACTAAAAAATACCTTACTATTAAAAGCTGTTCTATCTTGAACGGCACAAACATACGTCTTTTATTCTCAGTAATTGTATAAAAAACAAAATTATTCAATTTTCATTTTAAATCTGTCGACTTGAAAATTCCGCACAACGGTCTCGGGTATGAAAAGTAGAGTGTTTCTCAGCCCCCAAATTATGCACTGAGACTTTGTTTGCTAAGAGGGTGTATTTTGAGGAAGGATAAATATAATAACGAAAGGCTAACAACGTGTATAAGCCGTAGTAACGGACCTCGCATCTTTTTAACAAAAGGTCTGATACACGAACGATAATACTTGAGACAGGGTAAACCATCGGAAAATCCTAAAATGCTCTAAAACCTCGATATGTCATGCTTAAATGACCCCTATACCCCAAAACAGCCAGGGTCATTTCAATGATATAATCATGTGTGCTAATTTTTTAAGAATTTGAGAATGATGGGGTGTTATTTAAATATTCCCTTTTTAGTCATTTTATGAAAGGATAATAAAGTGGCATTGCCTTATAAGTGAAACAGCAAATTTATTTAGAATTCCCCCCGCCAGGATTAAAAATTGTAATAACTGCAGCCAATACAACAACGGTTACTAACAATGTACCCACACCTATATTAACCAATGTGGATTTTTTTTTGTCGGGAAGTTGGACTATTTGTACTTGGTTTTGGTTTATCCAAATTTTTTTTGTCTTACTTAAACTTTTTATACCATAAAACTTGCCGTCATCGGAGAGTTCAATCCTATCAAATAGCTTTTTTTCTCCAGAATTAGTAGTAATCTTAACTTTTGAATTTGATTCAGACGCCTCAGAAAGGCTGACATTGGCAGATTTTTAGACTGTACAGCTTTGAATTAATATCAACAAACTCAAAAAACACGCAACCGTTTTTAAATATCTTCTCATTGTATTCATCTTTAAAATTAACGATGAACAATGTAATTAGAACAGGTGATAGATGAAATGATGAGCATCAGTTAACTAAATGTAAACTGATATCCCTCATTGTGGATTTTTAGTATTACATTTACATTGATTGTTTATGAAATCTGTCCTGATTTATCCTTCATACAGGAATTGGGACATTCATTAAAAAAGACCATTTTAATTTTAATCTAACATTAAATTATACAATTATGAAAAAATTATTATTTGTTATCATTGCTGTATTTGGATTCTCAAATATTAGCGCACAAGGTGGGGAAGATAATTCCCAAAATTCTAACTCCGGCGAAGGATTCAATTTAGGTTTACATGCGGGTATTCCAGTGGGCGATTGGGATGACCTTTCGTCATTTGCTATTGGATTGGATGTGTCTTATTTGTTTAATTTAAGTGAAGGTATTGATGTAGGACTTGCAACAGGATATATCAATTTCTTTAGTAAAGATTTTGATGGGTTTGAAGTAGAGGATCTCGGTATTATACCGGTTGCACTTTCTTCAAGAATTGTATTAGGCGAAGATTGGTTTTTTGGAGCCGATGTGGGATACGGAATTATAACTAATGAGGGTTCAGATGGGGGAGGATTTTATTATTATCCAAAAATTGGTTTAAGAATTGGTTCTGCTGATATATTTGGATATTACCAGAGTATGATAAAAGATTCTATTGATGCCTCTTCAGTTGGAATAGGTGCGACATTTAATTTAAACTGATTATTATATTCAAATATTAGAAGGGAGAATAATATCTCCCTTTTTTAATTTATAGCAGCACAAAAAAGAAACAATGAATAAATCACCAATTCTATTGAACTTATAACCGCCAAAACAGCCAGAGTCATTTCAATGGTATAATCACGGAAACTAATGATTTTTAATCATTACACATGGTTAAATTGTCTATATTTCGTGCTGATTTAATGTAGGTACTTGACCAATTTGACGTAATAATATTGTCATCATAGTTCTCTTCTTTAATTTCAAGTATATCACCCGTTATTTTAAATGTTTTTATTCTTTTACTTTCAGTTAAAATACCAACACCTGACATATGATTATTAATTAATACAAATTGAAATTCAGTTGCTGAATCTTTCGTTATTTCATGTGAATCATAACGACCCCGATAATCCATATTAGAATATCTATAACACCCTTCACCCCAAATCACTAAATCAAACCATTCCTCAATAGGTGCCATTAGATTATTTGTAAATCTACAATAAGGCATACGTAATACGTCAGTGGGGTTATATTTCTCAAATAAAACACCCTTATTTGTTTCTAAAAATAAACTGATGTCAGTTTCTGATTCTGGATTATCCGTGGAACAACCTAAACTAAAAACTAATGATATTAAAAAAATGTGTACTCTTGTCATGGTTTGTGTTTTAAAATTGAACAGTAAATTTTTTAAAACTCTTCACAGAAATAGTTATTCAAAAGTATCACCGGTCCATTGTAAGACTATCCGAAAAATGTGTTCACGGATGAAATAGGATAACTAAATATTATAAACATTTGGTGATTTATCATTTAATCAGATATCACAAGTCCTCAAAATACCCTATTAATTTAGATTTAGAAATGATGAGTATCAGTTAACGCAATTTAAACTGATATCCCTCATTGTGAATTTTTAGCATTACAATTACATTGACTGTTTATAAAATCTGTCCTGACTTATCCTTCATACAATAATTGGGACATTCATAAGAAAAGACCATATTAAATTTAATCAAACAGTAAATTATACCATTATGAAAAAATTACTATTAGTTCTTTTTGCCTCTTCATTTATTGCATTTGGGCAAGATGAAAACATTTTTGATTATGACGATACCATTATGATAGATGGGCTTAGAGTAATGAAAAGCGATTCTTCTTTAGCAAATGGCAAGGTTAAATCGTGGCATGAGAATGGTCAGTTATCTGGTGAAGGAATATGGAAAGACGGTAAACCAGAAGGAATTGTGAAAATGTGGTACGAGAACGGACAGTTATCTTTAGAAGCAACAATGAAGGATGGTAAATTTGAGGGTAATATGAAAGCATGGTATGAAAATGGACACTTAAAAGGGGAATCAACAATGAAGGATGGTAAACTTGAAGGAATTGCGAAAATGTGGCATGAGAATGGACAGTTGAAAGAGGAAGGAACATATAATGATGGTAAACTGGAAGGAATTGCGAAAATGTGGCACGACAATAGTCAGTTATCTAGTGAAGCAACATTTAAGGAAGGTAAACCAGATGGTCTTGTTAAAACGTGGTACGAGAATGGACAGTTAAAAGAGGAAGGGCTATTTAAGGACGGCAAACAAGACGGTCTTGTGAAAACGTGGCACGAGAATGGACAGTTATCGGCTGAAGAAACATGGAAGGACGGTAAAACAGAAGGAATTAGTAAAACATGGTACGAGAATGGAAAGTTACATAAACAAGCAACATTTAAGTACGGCATGAAAGATGGTCTTGGGAAAATGTGGTATGATAATGGACAATTAAAAGAGGAAGGACTATTCAAGGAGGGTAAACAAGAAGGAATTGGGAAAAGATGGCATGAGAATGGACAGTTATCTGCCGAAGCAACATTTAAGGAGGGTAAACTAGAAGGAATTGGGAAAACGTGGCACGAGAATGGACAGTTAGCCGGTGAAGTAACATGGCAGGAAGGCAAACCAGATGGTGTAGGTAAAAACTGGTATGAAAATGGACAGTTAAAAGAGGAAGGGTTATTTAAGAACGGTAAACAAGAAGGGATTTACCAAATTTGGTATGAGAATGGACAGTTGAAAGAGGAAGGAACATATAAAGATGGTAAACCAGATGGTCTTGTTAAAAACTGGTACGAGAATGGACAGTTACATATACAAGGAACAATGAAAGGTGGTAAACCAGATGGTGTTTGGGAGGAGTATGATGAACAGGTCAAGTTGAAGGCGAAGGTTTTTTATAGATTTGGCATAAAGGTTAAAACAGAAAACTTCAATTAGTTTAGACAACTAAATTTCTAAAGTATTTAAATCAACTGCTATGCAATCGACAAGACCTTTGTTGAGGTTGTCTATGATGCCAAACACAACGTCATAACAGAAGTAAGGAGTTTTAAATATGGGCATAGTCTGGATAAGTATGCTCCAAGACTTGATTAATCATTGATCCCCACACCCCTAAACAGCCAGGGTCATGTCATTGTATAGACCTTTGAAATTATCGATGCTTCAATTTAATTAGGACACATAAAAGGTGAAATAATGAGCATCAGTTAAGCCAATCTAAACTGTTATCCCTCATTGTGAATTTTTAGTATTGCGGTTAAATTATTAGAATAATTAATTCTTCAAACGCAGAATGAAGTTATAACTTCATAAGGTACAAAATTATTCATACTAATCATAGAACTTATTTCATGTCAGAGTTTCTATAAATTCATTAAATTTTCAGATTACCTTACTAAGTCTTTTACATTAAACTTAGCCGTCAATTCATGAGAACTCTAATGCTATCATTATTCTTTTTATGAGATGCATGACATTATAATTTAATTAAAATCAAACCATTATGAGAAATTTTCTAGTAATCTTAGTTCTTATTTCAAGTCTTTGTACTGGATTTGCCCAAGATGTCTTAACGCCCCAAGAAAAGGCAGAATTGCTCGCTAAAAGCCCGTTCAATTCTCTTTATCCCACCTCAGTTCTTAAAAGTGCTGATGAATTTTTTGATGCTATGGATGCTGTACTAAAAAATGGAGCAATTGAAGAAAAGGAGGCTCACTTGATTGCTTTAGGAACAGCTGCAGCAACCAAATGTAAATATTGCATACCCTATCATTTGGCTGAAGCCAAAAGGCTTGGGGCCACTGAGGAAGAAATCAAAACAGCTGTTTTAATCGCTTCCGATGTCCTGCGCATGAGTACATTGCTTTATGGTAATGATTATGATATGGCAGAATTCAGAAAGTTACTGAGTGGGAATTAACACTTATTGATGTCAAAAGGTGGCGCCTCAACACCTTTTAAATTTGTGAATAGTCTTAATAATTATGCTTCATGACTTGACACTATTTTTTTAGTTAATTGAATTGACCTGAACTAATATCACTTTTTTTAAATTTTTCCTACAACCGTTGAATTGATTGATTTTAAATTAAGTCCTGATTTATGCTTCATACATTAATTGGGACAGATAACTAGTAATTAAGGATTAATTTTATGATAATACTTAAATATTTCATGAACGCCCTAAAAGTATTATGTCTGGGAATTAGCATAGTCCTATTATAGTGTACTAGTGGTGAACTTTTGGATTAAGATGGCATTAATGGTGTGAAAAAAAAGAGCTTTGGTAATCCATAAAAACAGAGTAAAAGACAAACAAACTGTCAGTCATTAATTCAAAGCATATGCGGAGAAACTATTTTAACTAGAGGAGAATAAAAATGGAAATAGTCATTAAAACACTTGAATATTTAGATAACTTGAGATTGTACCCGAAAATTAAAACGGTCTCATCCCCTCCGAAACCTGTAGTAAGAATTGACGGTAGAAATTTACATATGTTCTGTTCTAATAACTATTTGAACCTAGCAACTCATCCCAGAGTAATTAAATCCAATGTTGAAGGAACTAAAAATTTTGGAACTGGAGCCGGTGGTTCAAGGTTAATTTCCGGATCAACAGATTTACATAAAGAGTTAGAAAAAGTGATTTCTGAATTAAAGAATTGTGAAGATTCACTTGTATTTTCATCTGGATATCTTGCAAACTTAGGTGTCATTTCGGCTATGGCTGCACCAGCTAGGTCTGTTGCAAAAGAATTAACGATGAACATGTTGTATTCATTAAAAAATGAGACCGTCATTTTCAATGATGAGTTGAATCACGCAAGTATAATAGATGCATGTAAAATTGCTAATGTAGCACATATCAGGTATAAACACGTTGATATGAATGATCTCAGGGAAAAGCTTAAAAAAAATAGAAATAAGAGAAAGATCATTATATCGGATGGTGTTTTTAGTATGGATGGGAATATAGCTCCTTTACCAGAGATAGTCGCACTTGCAGAAGAATTTCAAGCAATTACAATTATTGATGATGCACATGCAACAGGGATATTGGGCGAAAATGGTCGCGGAACGGCTGAATACTTTAATCTGAAAGGAAAGGTTGATTTGGAAATGGGCACTTTAAATAAAGTATTTGCAGGGGTGGGAGGTTTTGTCTCCGGTAACACAGATTTATGCCGTTTTCTTAGAGTTGCATCGAGATCCTATATCTTTTCTGCTGCTATGCCACCCGGAGTAGCTTCTGGTTTAATTACTGCCATTAAAATTTTTCGAGAAGAACCTGGTTTAAGGAATAGGCTTTTGAAAAATGTAGAATACTTTCAATCAGGTTTAAAAAAAATAGGCATTCATGTCAAATACTATCCAACTCCAATCATACCTATAATTATAGGTGATGAATCAATTGCCATGAGCATAGCAGAAGAATTATTCAAGAAGGGATTTTTTATCCCTGCAATACGTTGGCCTGCAGTGCCCAAAGGTAAGGCTAGACTTAGAATAACTGTTATGACAGAACACACGACGGAACAGATTGATGGCTTAATTACGGAATTAGAAGAATTATTAGAAAAATATGGTGTGAAAAATAATCCTGTTCATCTCAAAACCTTGATAACCCATAATGTCTAGTTCTCTTACTTCAAAAAAAGTAGTTCTCCTTACTGGTGCCTCTTCTGGAATTGGAAGAGTCACTGCTGAATTATTGGTAGAAAGGGGATACATAGTTTATGGTGTGAGTAGAAATAAGCCAAAGGAGTCATTCAATTTTAACTGGTTAGCCTTGGATGTCTCCGATATAAACTCTATTACAAAAGGAGTGTCTCAGATAATCAGTCAAGAGAAAAGTATAGATATCTTGATTAACAACGCCGGAATAAGTCTGATTGGTTCGGTGGAAAATTCAACGACGAATCAGATTAATACATTAATGAATTGCAATTTATTAGGTGTTATCTATTTGATACAACAGGTTCTCCCTTTAATGAAGAAACATCAAAGTGGGACAATAATAAACATTTCTTCCATTGGAGGCTTAATTGGATTACCTTTTCAGGGAATATATTGCGCATCTAAATTTGCGATGGAAGGACTATCTGAAAGTTTAAGGATGGAACTACATCAACTTGGTATTAAGGTAGTCTTAATAGAACCAGGAGATCTTCGTACCTCAATTACTAAAAATCGTCAAATTAATGCGATTGACAAACATGATCATTTATACCAACAACATTTTGCTCGAACAAAAAACACAATTGAAAAAGACGAATACGATGGGGGCTCTCCAGAAATAGTGGCCCGGCTGATCTGTAAAATTATTCACATGCGAAAACCAAAAGTTAGGTATACAGTTGGAAAACAAAGAAGTCAACTCATTGCTCCAATGCTTAAAAAGGTGCTGCCAAGTAGGGTATTTGAAAAATTCATAAGAGGATATTATTTTAATGGATAATGGACTATAATTATACAGTTGAAATCTTTAGTTTATTATGGTGGAAGGCTATTTCCTTAACAGCCTTACTAATAATATTGCCTATTGTAACTGGAGTTTTTCTTCAGGTCAAAGGGAGGAATTATCTTGCCTATGGAATAGGGAGTCTGTTACTGGCAACGGCCATTTTAATACATCCATACCTGTTGATGCATGATAGCTGGAATATTTCAACATCATTACCGTTGCAAATGTGTACAATGAGTGGGATATTGTCTGGTCTTGTATTATTTTGGCGAAAGCAATTGGTCTATGAAATATTGCTGTACTGGGGAATTTCAGGGGGACTTCAATCTATATTAACTCCAGAAATTATACATGGAGATGGGGCTTTGTTGTTACTCGAATTTTACATTGTTCATGGTGGATTAATATTATCAGCTTTATACCTGACTATAGTGTTAGGAATGAGACCTCGAAGGAATTCATGGCTTATTGTTTTTATTATTACTCAAATATTCATTATTCTGATATTTATTTTTAATTGTTTGATTAAGGCAAATTACTGGTTTTTAAATGAAAAGCCGTACGCCGATAATCCTTTGGTAGTAGGAGAATGGCCTTGGTATATTCTTGGAATGGATTTAGCAGCCCTAGTTCATTTTTTCTTGATTTATTTAACCTTCAAAATTACACGAAATATTAAAATGAGTTAAGTATTATAATGTCAACTCTTATCCAATTTATCAAATTAGTTGTAAAAGACGGTCTGAGTATCCGAAAGATTAGTCATTTAATTCATTATATTTTTCTAAGACTTACCTCCATCCCATTAAATCTGGTAGAATCTCTTATTTACAGTAGAAAAATTTCGAAACATCGAATAATTCACCCTCCAATCTTTATTTTAGGTCATTGGCGGACTGGTACCAGCTTTCTTCATCAACTATTAGTTCAAGACAAAAGATTCGGTTATCTTAATTACTACCAAGTAATTTTTTTTGGGTCTTTTTTATGGACAGAGCGTTTCCTAAAACCTATCTTTCAGTTTGTTGCAGTTACATTGAAATTGAAGGTACCATTTTTTAATAATGCCCCTTTCGATTGGGATCTTCCTTGTGAAGAAGACACAGCATTACTCAATAAAAGTGGAAATAATTCATCTTATTTGGCATACCTTTTTCCTAAACATGCAAAGTACTGGTTCAACAGGAATATGCTAATGGCCGATTTTTCTGAGGAACAAATAAATAATTGGTCAAGATGCTATCTGCATTTGCTCAAGAAGATTAGCTACAAGAACAGAGGGCGTCAATTACTGCTTAAAACTCCCCCTAATTTAGCAAGGGTTCCCTTACTCATTAAATTGTTCCCAAATGCGAAGTTCATTTTTATCGATAGACACCCAAAAGAAGTTTTTCGTTCACATCTCAAACTGTGGCAATCAAATATTGATCATTTCTCACTTCAATCTGTTGCTGAACATGAATTGCGAGATCTTATCTTGGGTACATATGATAAAATGATGGCAAAGTTTGAAAAAGATAAAGAAATTATACAATCATCTCACTTTATGGAAATTATTTACGATGGGTTGACGGAACATCCTGTTCAAATAATTAATACCATTTATTCAGAACTGAAATTATTGGATTTCGAACAACTTAGAGAAGTTTTCGAATCATACGTAGAAAGCAATAGTTCTTATAAGCCCTTTACTTATAATAGTCAGCTGCATCTGGAAAGTAATGAAAAGATAATTCTAAAATATTATGCTAAAAAATTTAATTATAAGAAAAAAAGAAAATTAAATCTAAAAATAGAACCAAAGATTTAAAGACAAGACAAAATCTGTCTTTGGTGCGACCCAAGTCTATTCTCCCATCAGAATGAAGAAGGAGATAATCCCCCAATACCCCAAAACAGCCAGAGTCATTTCAATGGTTTAATCATGCACACTAATTTTTTGAGAATTTGAGAATGATCGGTTGGATTTTTTTAGCACCACTTTCTAAGATTTTAAACCAAAAAATTCAATTTTTGTTGAAGACAGATATTTTATAATTAGATGTGTCCTGATTTTAAATACTGCAGAAAAGATTGATGGATGATTTCAGGTAACCATCTGTTAATTCTTCACTACCTGATAATGGATTTATTGAGATTGGAATACATTCTTCGGTAGAATTATCCTTAATTTCTTTAAGGCGTGTAAGCTCTTCTCCAGATATACTAATTTGATGTGGAATGTCATCACAACTTGTTGGATATAAAAACACGTAATATTTCCCATTGCATAAATCAATTTTAATTGGTTCTATATCAGGCATTGAACAATTCAAAGTAAAAAGAACAAATGGTATTAAAAAGATGTGTGTGTTTTTCATGGCTTTTGTTTTAAAAATTAATCTCTTAATTATTTAAAACGCTCCACATAAATAGTTAATCAAAAATAGCACTTGTCTATGTTTAACTATCCGATAAATGTCTTCATCGATAAATTGGGACTTATTTCATGAATATTAATTGGGGCAGAACATGCAAGAGGAATAGACCTCGTCATCCCTTTCAAGAAAAAGGTCTGATACACGAACGATAATTCCTCAGATAGGGTAAACCATTAGAAAATCCTAAAACGCTCTCATACCTCGATATGTCATGCTTAAATGAGACCTTATACCCCCAAACAGTAAGAGTCAAAACAAAAATATAAACACGCAATAAAGGTTCAAGATAAGTACAATAAGTATGGATAATTAGAAGCAATACACCATAGCTCGTATTGTATGTTTGGGGTTTGTCATTTTAAATTTATTGTGTTCGTGCAATCTGGGTAATTCGTGCAACCTAAAAAGTTCCCGTGCTTACTTTTTCTTTTTGTCATAAAACCACTTTTGCAACTTCGGCAAAGTATTGTTTTCTCTAAAATTTCCAAATTGTTAAATGTTTGATTACAAATTGGATAATGTGAACAACCTAAAAATTGATTGTTTTTAAATGAATTCTGTCTGACAACAAGATTTCCAGTTCGACAATATGGGCAATTAATTTTAATGATTTCATTTTTTGAGGTTAATAAAAAGTCATTGTCTATTATTAGCTCCTCCACGAAAAGAGAAACATCAGAAGGAATGAGTAGGACAACTGTATGTAGTCAAAGCATGTTTACCAGTTAGGCTTAAAATTAAGTTATTAGTTCATTTTTTGCAATAAATGATGTTTTCTTCTCTTCTTGATTGTTTTAATTTTAATTATCTCTCTTTGTTTTAAT
>NZ_JAKMCM010000013.1 GCF_022662015.1 Aestuariivivens sediminicola
ATTTCTTCTTTGCCATAATGTTTACTTTTTAAGGTTTGTAATAAAGCCTTGAAAGCATGCTTTCAAGTTAATAATCTATTACTTAACTTTATTCCTTAACTGGTAAACATTTAGCTGACGCTACACAGACAATGTTGGTCGGGTATTAGATTATTTGGATGAGAATGGATTATCTGAAAATACAATTGTTGTATATACTTCCGATCAGGGATTTTACCTTGGTGAACATGGTTGGTTTGATAAACGGTTTATTTATGATGAATCGTTTAAAACCCCCTTATTAATTCGTTGGCCAAATAAAATTAAAGCAGGTGCCACCTGTGATGAGATGGTGCAGAACCTAGATTTTGCACAAACTTTTTTAGAGGCTGCACAAATAAAATCTCCAGCTTCAATGCAAGGCGAAAGTCTGATGCCATTACTAAAGGGGAATAATAAACTTTGGACCAGAGATGCTGTATATTACCATTATTATGAGTATCCCGGTGTACATAAAGTAAAACGGCATTATGGTATAGTAAACAAAGAATATAAGTTGGTTCACTTTTATCACGATGTTGATGAACGGGAATTATATGATCGTAAAAAAGATCTACAGGAAATGAATAGTATATATGATGATCCTGATTACAATGATATTGTAAACGAACTCAAAATTAAGCTGACAGAACTACGTGTTAAATATAAAGACTCTGAAGAGCTGGATAAGCATTTTATTGAAATTACAAAAGAAAATAAAAAACATTGATTATGAAAAACGAATTAGCACCTTGCTTGGTTGTAATACTATTGTTTTTAACTCATTTAGCTCATAGTCAAAAAGAAACCTTATTTTAATCGAAATCTTTATTGGAACTATCCTCATTACCATGAGTAGACAGGGATGAAAGCTGATTGCGCAATTCGTCCAGGAGATTATAAGGGATCATTTTAAAAAGTTGAGGGAATTGTAATAATTTGTTTATCTGTTACCAAAATCTTTAACATTATGAACCCAAAAAATGATTATTTCCGCGAACTAATAAAATTGGTTTTACCAGAAGAAATATTTGAATATTTTGAGATCGTTAAATTAGAAGTAAAAGAAAAATCTGTAGATGTTAAGCTTGCACTGCGTATTCACACGCGTTGTGTTTAATAATTATTAAATCTTGTGTAATTTTAAAAAGATGCATTATGAGTATAAAAGAAAGAATTAGAGTTGTTTTGATGGTCATTATACTATTTCCTTCAATATTATTTGCTCAAAATAAATCAGAAGAAAGGCCACCAAATATATTCTTTTTTTTCGCAGACGACTGGGGTGAATATGCGAGTGTATATAATTCTTTTCCACCCAATCAGTCATTTAGAACTCCTACAATTGACCAGTTCGCAAAAAAAGGAGTGATTTTTAATAATGCCCATGTAACATCTCCTTCCTGTACTCCCAGTCGTAGTTCTTTACTTTCAGGGCAATACTTTTATCGTACTGGTACTGGTGCTATTCTTACGGGAGCAAAGTGGGACTCGAATATTCCAAGTTATCCTCTTTTGTTAAGAGATGCCGGATATCATATTGGTTACACTTATAAAGTATGGAGTCCCGGTACTCCCAAGGATGCTCCTTATGGTGGAAAAAAGTATGAATATGCAAATGCGGGAAGACGATTCAACAATTTTTCACAAAATGTAACCAAAATGGTTGCGAGAGGTAAATTAATTGATGAAGCAAAGACTGAAATCTATAAGGAAGTCATTCAGAATTTCAGAGATTTTATTGCCGATCGTAAGGACAATAAATCATTTTGTTATTGGTTTGGTCCTACCAACACCCACAGAAAATGGGTCAAAGGTTCGGGGAAAATGTTATGGGGATTAGAACCTGATAGCCTTAAAGGAAAGATGCCTGAATTTCTACCCGATGTGCATGTAGTGAGGGAGGATATGACTGACTATCTCGGTGAAGTACTGGCTTTAGACGCTGTTCTGGAATTGTTTCTGAAAGAATTAGAAGTTATGGGAGAGAGGGAAAATACCATTATTGTAATTAGTGGCGATCATGGTATTCCTGGTATGCCACGTGGTAAATGCAATCTTTATCCTTTCGGCACAAAGGTTCCTCTTCTTGTGCAATGGCCAGGACATGCTCCTGCAGGCAGATATGTAGATGATTTTATTAATTTGATGGATTTGGCACCCACATTCCTTGAACTGGCGGACCAACCAATTCCGGAATGCATGACTGGCAAAAGTATTGTCTCTCTGCTCCAGTCTGATAAAAGCGGACTTATTGATTCTACACGGGATTATGTGATTGTAGGCAGAGAACGCCATGTTGCTAAAGCCCGAGAGGGAAATTTACCTTATCCTCAAAGAGCAATTAGTACTAAGGATTTTTTATATATCATAAATTTTGCTCCTGACAGAGAGCCAATGGGTACTCCTTTTGGACTTGATGGAACAGGTTCTGAACCGTCTTTTGCAGAGTTGGAAAATAATACATCTGTTTCTTATTCAGATTTGGATGCCAGTCCCACAAAAGCATGGATGATTAAGAATCGTAAACAAAAAGAATGGGAAATGCATTGGCTCTTGGGTTTTGGAAAAAGGCCGATGGAGGAACTGTACGATCTTCGAAAAGATCCTGATTATCTCTATAATGTTGCAGATAAGATAGAATACGCAGACGTGCAGAAGAAACTCCATAAACGTCTTATAGATAATCTAAAAGCCACTGGAGACCCTCGGGTTAGTGGAGACGGTCAGACTTTTGAAAAACCTCCTTTCGTTGAAAAATAATAATATTTACATATTTAAAAGTTAACACTTATATGGACAATATGTGAATAATCGATAAATTACTAAACACAACAATGTATCCTATGAAAAGCATTAGCCGATACAGTATTGAAATTAAGGGGTTTAGAACGCTTTAATTTCTTATAACTTGACAGGAAAGTAACAGCAGCTTATAAAGACAGTGTGTAAAAAATCATAATAAATTAAAATTTAAAAAATAAAACTTATGAATATCAAACAGAATTTCTTTGTAATCGCTTTTGTTTTGTTTGCATCTTTTGCTTTCGCACAAAGAAAAGCAGATATGTTAAAAAGCGAAAAACCAAATATTTTATTCATCGCAATTGATGATATGAATGACTGGACCGGCTTTTTAGGAGGCCATCCTGATGCAATAACGCCAAGTCTGGACAAGCTGGCAAAGAAAGGAATAAGCTTTACAAATGCACATTGTCCGGCGCCAGCTTGTTCGCCAAGCAGGAATGCTCTTTTGTTTGGAATTGAGCCATTTAATTCGGGCTTATACCCTTTTTATGAGCTTGGAATACATGATGAGCTGGCAGATAAGTATATAAGTTTACCGCGTTTCCTGAAAGAGAGCGGATATTCGACTTATGGAGCCGGTAAAATTCATCACGGAAGTTTTAATGATGAACGTGAATGGACTGAATATTTTAAATCAAAACCGATAAAAAAACAATTTAAAGAAGGTTTGGGGTATCATCATGGTAAAGGAGGAAAGATGTCATTTAGAGCAACTCTAAATCCGGACGAGGAGCATATTGACCACCAAGTAGCATCTTATGGTATTGATATTCTCAAAGAAAAGCACGAAAAGCCTTTCTTTTTAGCAGTCGGGATTGTGAAGCCACATTTACCATTTGATGCTCCTGTACGGTTTTTTGATGCTTTACCAGACGAAGTTGCTTCGCCTGAAATTTTGAAGAATGATCTGGATGATATACCAAAAGTGGGTAGAGAGATGAAAAAGTCCGGCTCTTTTTACTATAAAGAAAACAAATGGAATGAAGTGAGACGTGCTTATCTTGCTTGTATTTCGTGGGCTGATTATAACATTGGTCGTGTATTGGATGAACTGGAAAAAAGCCCTTATGCGGATAATACTATTATTGTAATTTGGTCAGATCATGGATACCATTTAGGAGAGAAAATGAGTTTTAAGAAATTCACTTTGTGGGAAGAAGCGACTCGTGTTCCGTTTATTATTTATGATCCTCGTATAAAAATGAAGAATAAGCAAGATTGCTCTCAACCTGTTTCTTTGATTGATATTTATAAAACACTTGGCGAACTCGTAGATCTGAAAATACCGGAATATGTCAATGGAACTAGTTTGGTTCCTTTACTTAAGAAACCCGAGAAACATACCGGAGAACCTGCTATTACTTCATGGGGAAGAGGGAATTATGCTGTTAGAAGCAATAATTGGCGATATATTCGATATTTTGATGGTTCCGAAGAGTTGTATTCGCACGAAAATGATAAAAACGAATGGTATAATTTAGCTAATAAACCGGAATATGAAAAACAAAAGGCGAAATTGGCAAAATATTTACCAAAACATGAGGCACCACTTATAAAAAAGGATATTGTTCCCTGGAGTGTTGAGGGCTTTGAAAGGGAAAAATACAGACCTAATGTAGGTGAAGAAAAATGATAAATAGACTATTGTGGCTAAGTTGTAATATAAGTGCCCCAATGTTTTACATGAACAGGAATTTTTATTTCGAACCGCACATTTCTATATATTCCAGCACCGGGATACCCCCTTGCAGATAAATCTTCAGGATTAACTTTTACAGCAACGATATTATTTCCACCAAAATTGATATAGGCCGTTATATCTATTTGAGAGCCGATATAACCGTAGGGTCTGTGATATACCTTTTTACCATTAATAAAAATGGTAGAGTTGTTCATAATACCATCGAACTCAAGAGTTACAACATTGTCTTTTTCAATCCCATCAATAGTGAAATATTTTCGATACCAGGCGTGTTCAGAAATAGGTAAACCACCAGTTCTAAGATTATAATCAGGTTTAAAAGGGCCTTCAATCACATAATCATGAGGTACAGATAATGGCCTCCAATTAGAATCATTATACGCCACTGTTGAAGCCAACGAATCCTCAGTTTTTTGAATAACTATTGATCGTTAAAAGAATTTATCTTTCTTAATGGTGTTTCAGTAGTACAACAAGCTAGTATGGACATCACAAACAAAAGAAGTAATAATCTACTCATGATGATATTTAAATGTTTATTATTTTTATGTAATATTCGCTTTCAAGTGTCAATTTTTGATCTGGATAAAATCTCTTTGTTTTATATGATCAGCGAGCTTTGCGGATAATTTTTTGACCAAACTTTTATTTTCTTTTATTTCAGAAATATTTACATTTTCATCCGGATCTGTGGTTAAATTATACAACATTCGATCTGTTCTTTCTCCTGTATGATCGTCAAACCATTCGGTATAGGTATATGTTTGCGTTATGATGGTTTCACCCGTCTTCCAACGGCTAAATACAGCTTCTTTCCAAGATTGATCAGGCTCAGCTACCAAAGGCGCAAAACTTTTGCCTTGCAAATGAAACGGCTTAGATAGGCCTGCCAAATCACATAAGGTCGGATAAATATCAACGTATTCTACCAAAGCATCTGTTTTAACATTACCCTTTTGTCCCGGAACATATAGAATTAAGGGCGTACGTAATACGTTATCGTAATTGCAGTGTTTGACCCATAAATCGTGCTCACCAAGGTTCCAACCGTGATCGCCCCAAAGAATGACAATGGTATTTTGGGCCAGACCAGAATGCTCGAGTTCGTTTAAAACTTTGCCCACTTGCGCATCGACATAACTCACCGAAGCATAATACCCGTGAATTAATTTCTTCATAAAGTCCTGTTCCATTGAGCCTTCATCAGGCACATCGGTATATTCCCTTAATTCTTTAAAGTTATGCATACTTATGTCGGGTGCACCAATAGGTTTATACATATTATCGGGTAATTGTATGTTATCAATATTGTACATATCCCAATATTTCTTCGGTACATTAAACGGCAGATGTGGTTTTCTAAATCCAACAGCAAGAAAAAATCTTTGACCTGTTTCCTTAAAATTCCCCAGGTGTCGAATGGCTTCATCAGCAATCATGCCATCACCATAAATATGATCCGACCCGTCCGGAGCCTCAAAGCTAGGACCATTAATGCCCCATTTAGTTTTAACGCTTTGATTAAGAGACGCCGGAGTAATATATTCTTGCCAACCGTTCCAATCCCCCTTTGGTCGCCACTGCGGAATACTCCAACTACCAACTCCATCCGGGTTTTTATGATATACTTTCCCCAAGGATATGGTGTAGTATCCATTATTTTTAAAATGCATGGGGAGACTAACTACTCCGGGTAAATCCTTATCCTGGCTTATATGGGCATCCTCAAAGCGATATCGATTTGGACGCACACCGGAGAGCAGACTGGCACGGGAGGCACCACAAACCGGTATGTTGCAATAGGACCGATTAAAAATCATACCGGATGCCGCCAACCTGTCAATATGAGGGGAAATTATTTGAGATTTCCCATAACAACCCAACTCAGGACGCAAATCATCCACGACTATAAATAAGACATTAGGCTTTGCTATTTCCTGTGCTTTCGCCATGGCTGATATGACTGCAAGCATAATAAACATTAGAACTTTTTTTAACATAATCAATAATTTATGGCATAATTAAAATAGAAAGGTATGGTCTTGTGTAATGTAATGAATTTCATTTTTACTTGTGCTAAAATAGTAAATACTCATTTTCTATTAATGCTAAAGATAAGCTCCCATATTCAGTATCGTTTTGATTACAGATATCTAATTTTGATCATAACCATTCTTTTGCACATGTAAGCAAGGTAATTGTAGATGTCGACTGCAATAATTTACATGCGTTACGGTTCTATTAAAGTTTTAAGACAGGAGGCTAAAATGATAATGAGCCATATCCTCTTATTGTTAATGGTTATTCAATGGTATTGAAATCAATTTTTCTGTAAAGGTATTGCCATTAGTATCCTTTATTATCACAAGATAAAGGCCCTGCTTTTGATCTTTTAAATTAATTTCTGATTGGTTCGACTTCAAATTAAACACTTTCTTTACTATTTTTCCGTTCACATCGAATACTGTAAGGGAATCCATCGGAAAGGATGATTTTATTGTAAATATACCATCGCACGGATTTGGAAATATTAACGTATCGCTTACAGTCATTTTGGTATTAGACAAAGTACTGGCATAATAAATATCCAAGTTGCTGTCTGCCGAGACCGTAGCCTCCGGTATAGCTGGTGTTGAGTTCTGATTGTTGTAAAAATATCCAACGTCGGTGAGGGTTGTTTGATTAGCAACTGTATAATAATCTGCAACATCCGAATTGGGTTGATACCAGCAGTATCTTTCAACATAATCTAGAGTTTCTAAGTATGGTAAAGCCAGTTGCATGAAGCCATAATTGGTAGCGGTCGATCTGTTGGGGTTGGCATTAAATTCTGTAATCCATATCGGTAACTTATATAGATCATATACCCTTTGCAAGTAATTTTTAAATCTATTAAACACCTGTTGAGGATCGGCATTTGGAGAATTTTTCGGACTTGACCCCCAATCGTACCAATGTACCCCAATAACATCTATTCTGATATCTTGTGCATTGGCTTTGTCATGAAATTCTTTGAGCCAACCAAAAGGTGCATTTTCTCTGCAATTTGGAGACACCAATCGCAGTCCTGTTTTCATTAAATTTTTGTAGGTATTTACGGCGACATCCGTATTGCATAAGTTATTCCATTGTCCGGACTGATCTTCACAATTGTCAGATTCATTAAAAGCCAGTACATGAGTGACTTTATATTTTGATTTATAATTTGCAATGTCACCGTCATCATTGGCACCTCCATAACCCCAAGCCATAGGTGCATATTCTGTTGCCAATCGCGAAGTATTTCCGTTTCCCCAATTATAGTACCAAGTATGATCCATTTCATCATAAATACCACCAATACCTTTTTTCGCAACCCAGTTCCAAGGCACAACTCTAATAAATGAGACATTATTGACCAGATAGTTTGGTAATTCGTTAATAATTAGATCTTCTTCTGAAGCGATATAATTTTTACTTTTACCCGTGCCATCCTCGGTTACGGCAAAGGTTGCCATAAAGCCTTTCTTCAAAAGGAAAGATTCCATTTTATTTTCCATATGGTTAGGAAGACTAACTCCGTTGTGAACATCGCCTATCGAGAGATTAGCAGATTGACCAGTTAAATAGGCGTCATCGAAAATCGTCAGTGCATCAGATGACAAATTATTTCCTCTAATAACAGTACCTATGGCGTAGTAATTATCCAATCGAAGATTAGTTTGATAATTAGCGGCCGCACCATTTACGGTGATCTGACCTATATGATCATTAAGTATGGATTGGGGATTTTTGTTTAAAGTCCTAATCCAACCCATATCAGAGGTAAAATCTATTGCTATACCATTTTGAAAAGGACTGGCATGACTGAGGTTTAGGTATGCGTTACTATTTATAATTACATGACCAGATGACAATGCATCAGCTTCCAAGGCTGAAGATGTTATAGAAAGTGTTCCGGATCCTAAATTAATGATTCCGGAAGCCAAAATAACTTCCAGACTAGAATCGCTTATTTCAAGATCAATATTTATGGGTTGATCAGCGTCTATTGTTCCGATTTCCGGTGGTAGGTCAGTCATTGAATCTTTCCAATTCGTTTCATCAAAAAAATCGTTGTTGGCAGCAAACCCTGTCCATGTTAACTGCTGCGAATAACTCTGAAACAAAGTCATTAGAATAATTAAGATTATAAATTCCTTTTTCATAAAAGTGACTGCTTAATTTATTGAAAAGATTAAGCCCTGAACTCGTACAAATATATAATCATGTTATATGCCCTTTAGGGTATAAATTACTCAATAAAGGGTAACTTAGAGGTCATGCTTCTTGAACTGTCAATTAAATCTTTATATTGAGGCTTTTATTACATTAATTTAAAAAATTGTTTCACTTTAGTAAAAATTTAAGCTATTCTTGCGTTAATTTATCAAACTATTATAGCAGAAAATTGGATATTATAATTATGATAAATAGAAAATTATGGTTGCTTTTTCTGTTGCTATCGCTGGTTAGCATATTCGATTCGTATTCCCAAATTTTTACGGATTTTATCAACACAGAATATATTAATGCCGATAATGGACTTTCTCAAAGTGAAGTAACTTCTATAATTAAGGATAAGAAGGGCTTTATATGGATAGGTACCCGCGGAGGTTTAAATCGCTATGATGGGAATACCATAAAAGTTTTTCGAAACAAAATAGAGAATTCCAATAGCCTTATAAATAACTCGATTGAAACATTATTTGAGGATAGCGATGGATATATTTGGATAGGGACCAAGTCCAATGGTGTTAGTCGTTACAATCCGGAATTTCATAAATTCGAACAGCTGCCAAAAGTAAGATCTGAAACTGATTCTTTGCCTCTTGGCGACAAACGAGTCGTTGCCATAGAAGAGGCAGATTCTAAGGAAATTTGGTTGGGGACATGGCAAAATGGATTTTATATCCTTAACCAAAAGAGAGAACTTTTGGGTCATTTTTTAAGTGATTTAAAGATCAATGACATTTTAAAATCTAAAAATGGCAATATATGGGTGGCTACAAATAATGGCGCTTATCTCTTTTCATCCAAAGGGCACCAAATTAAACATATCCGTTTTGATGGTAGAAATTTAGAGTTTAACGCCATTGCTGAAGATGTACGGACCAATTTAATATATTTTGTTACATGGTCTGAGGGAGTTTTGGAGTACGATAATAACAAAAATACCTTTACCCAATATAAGGATCATCCAAATGTCGATTTAAGAAACACATATTATATAGAGCAGATAAGCGATGGTAGCATGCTGATAGGGACCTGGGGGAATGGTCTTCTTATTTTTGATCCACAAACTAAAGAATTTGACGCCTTCAGTTTTGGTAAAAACCATAATAGAGGTGCAGCAGAATTGTATGATGAAGTCTTGTATATATTTCAAGATGATCTCGGAATTTTATGGTTTGGCACTAATGGAGGTGTTTGCAAAGTAGCACAAAAGGAGAATCAATTTGAAAGTACTCAAAGTAGTAACTTGCCAAATAAACCTGTTTGGAAAATTGAAAAGGATTTTAGAAACAATATTTGGGTTGGATTAAAAGGGGATAAGAATGTCTATTACAGTGAAGACAACCTCACGTCCTTTAAAAAAGTAGTGCCTCAATTCAAGCCCGATCTCCTGGTCGGTGAAAAAGATCATGTCCGGGAAATTTACCAGGCAAGGGATAGCTCACTCTGGCTTGCAAACGTAACAAGTCTGTATGAAATAGTAGAGCATGATGCCAAGTTTTCTATTGTTCCAATTAAAATTAAAGACCATGTAACCTCTGAAGAACATTACCTCACAAAAATCACAAAATTATTTCAGACCATGGATGGTACATTTTGGATTGGCACACAACAAAGAGGGCTAAGAAAATCTTTAAATTCCGGAAACCCGAAAACCCAATCTTTTAAAAAATACCTGAATAACCAGAGGATAAGTGATTTTTTACAGGATAGCAAAGAGCGTTTATGGGTTGGAACCTATCAAGGATTAAAATTATATAATTCTATTTCTGATAATTTCAAGACCTTTAATAAAATTCATGGGAAAACGGGAACACTGAGTAGTGATATTATTATTTGTTTGCATGAGGACAAAAGCGGAACACTCTGGGTAGGAACCCCGAATGGACTGAATAAAGTTATTGAAGCAGGTAATGATAAATTCATCTTTAAATTATATCAAGAAAAAGATGGATTACTAGACAGTTATATACATGCTATCTTAGAAGACGACAACGGGAATATATGGGTTAGCACGAATAAAGGGGTCTCCAGATTTAACAAAGAAGATGGTCTGTTTTATAATTATGATACGAACTCTGGATTATTGTCAAACACTTTTTTAGAAGATTCTGCAGTAAATGGATCAAATGGGAAATTATATTTTGGCAGTATCTATGGAATTAACATTTTAGATCCGGAGACCATTGGGAATTCCGAAATACCGCCGGTCGTGTTAACAGGCCTAAAAGTATCTGGACAGGAAATTTCTGGAGGCACAACAGATGATGAAAATATTGTTTTAGAAAAGGCTATTGAATACAATACTGAAATTATTTTGTCTCATGATAATAATAGACTCACTTTAGAATATGCCGCTTTAGACTTCCTTTCGAGTTATGACTATTCATATAATTATATGTTAGAAGGGCTTGATTCCGATTGGAACACAACCACTAATGAAAACCAAATAACCTACTCGAATTTAGATGCCGGTGAATACATCTTCAAAGTTAAGACCATCAATAAAAACATACAGAAGGAGACACAAGCAGCTAGTTTAAAGATCACCGTATTGCCTGTGTTCTGGAAAACGTGGCAAGCCTTAGTGCTCTATGTTTTAATATTTATAGGGTTATTATACTTATTTAAGCTCGTGATTGAAAGGGAGCATAATCTAAAAAACAAACTAGAAATATCTAAATTAAAAAGGAAAAAGGAAGAAGAACTCATTAGATTGAAAACCCAGTTCTTTACCGATGTTGCTCATGAATTCAGAACACCGCTGTCTTTAATCTCTGGACCTGTGGAAATGATGATGGATGACACTCTGGATGAGAATCAAAGAAAAGGACATCTATCGACTGTTTACTACCACACACAACGGCTTTTAAATTTGGTAAATCAATTACTGGATTTTAGAAAAGTTGAAAGTGGTAAAATGAAATTGAGAGTAGCCGAAGGCAATTTTCAGAGCTTTGCTTATGAAATATACCTTTCTTTTTTGGAGTTAGCCGAAAGCAGAAACATAAATTTTCAGTTTAATGCTGAAGGCGTCATGACACCTCTAACCTATGATAGGCAAAAAATGGAAATTGTCCTGTGCAACCTCCTATCCAATGCTTTTAAATTCTCTCCAGATCATGGTGAAATTGTGTTGACAGTGAGCACCTCAAATAACAAGGACGAAAGCAATCAGTTTCCATTGGGCTATTGCATGATTTCCGTAAAAGATAATGGCACTGGAATTTCGAAGGAGGGTTTAAAGTTAATTTTTAATCGGTTTTATCAAATTTCTAATACAAATTCTTCCAGTCTTTTAGGTACGGGCATTGGGTTAGCCTTGGTAAAAAGTATTGTAAAATTACATAAAGGCCTTATTGAGGTAGAAAGTGAGGAGGGCGAGGGTAGTGAATTCATAGTGAAATTACCTTTGGGGAATAACCACTTCGCGATGGAAGATTTTATTACGGATTTCAAAAAAGCTGAAGATCCTGTTCACTATACAGTCGAAAAAGTGGTGAGCTTTCAAAATGATGTTGTCAAAACCCGTGATGACCAACTTCCAAGTATGTTGATCGTCGAGGATAATGCCAATATTAGAAACTTTATTAAAACGCTTTTCATGGACACTTATAATACCATGGAAGCGGAAAACGGCAGGATAGGTTTTGAAAAAGCATTAAAGCATTTACCTGATATTATAATTACAGATTTGGCCATGCCTGAAGTCGATGGTCTTATGTTATGCAAGAATCTTAGAAAAACTAAGGAAACCATGCATATACCAATCGTTATGTTAACAGCAAGAACCAGCACAGTATTTCAACAGCAGGGCTATAGCTATGGAGCTGACATCTATGTGACTAAACCATTTAATGCAGCCCTGTTAAAAGTGCAGGTTCAGGGATTACTGACTAACAGGTTAAAACTAAGGGAATATTTTTCAAAGAAAATTACCCTGCAACCAACGGATGTCGAAGCTACCTCCCATGATGAGGAGTTTATTAATAATGCTATGAAAATAGTCGAGGAAAATCTCCTGAATGAAAATTTAAACAGAGAATTTTTAGCCGATAAATTAGCAACCAGCCCTTCGACACTCTATAGAAAAATAAAAACCTTAACCGGGCAGGATACGTCTACCTTTGTGAGATCCATCCGCATCAAGAGAGCAGCCCAATTGATTTTGAATAAGCACGATAATATTGGCTCGATTGGCTATGCCGTAGGATTCAACGATTTAAAATATTTCAGAAAGTGTTTTAAGGATCAATTTGGAGCCTCACCTTCTAAATTTAGTAAAGAATCCACAAATAGGGAAGTCTCCGGGTAGTGGTTTTCATTTTAAAAAAATAGCCTTTAGCTCTAATCAGAATGATTCTTTACTCTCTATTACAGAGGTATTGATTATTGCGAGACTCTTGCAATGGGATTTTGGATTTTAAATATATTAATATTCAAATCGAGCTTGGGAGATTGTGGTGCATTGACCTGATATCTCCTTTTAAAAATGCTCCCAATTACATCTTTCCTATGTTTTATTTGTGAATAACGCTTTCAATGCGGTCCTTATCCGTACATCCCTCTTTTTATAAAAACTCTGTTCCAGGGATATCATATTAAACTGTATCATCGGACATTGGTTCATAAAGAACAAAGTCGTTGCCACGGTTAAGGTTATTTCTAGAACATCTAGTGAAATATCGGTTGATGGTATATTGGAGAGCACAGTCAATATAAAACGTAATCGCTGACAATAGAAGGTTTGAACGTTGTCATCTTGATTTAATCGCAGGCATTAAAGATTATCCTAAGAAGTTAGGGAAACTCAAAGGTTTCTATGATTAAGAAAGGCATATAATCTTATAGCCCCCCCTTTTTGAACGCTCGTCAATCTTAAAATAAAGTAAAAACGTGAAACTTTGTTATGAGATAAATTAATTATGGATGAAAAAATTAATAAAGCGGGAAATAAAAACAAATTACATGGTTTAATTGTTTTTGGTTTGCTAATTGTATTTTTTGTAACACTACTTTATTTGTTTATGAAGTAAACATGAAAACTCATGAATTCGAGAACTGAGTTATAAAAAAAACTAAATAGTTTGATAAGCATACCGCTAAGTTTTGAATCTTATTTATCTGCAACTAAAATTAACTAAAACTAAACATTTTATGAGTAATTCAAAAAGACGCATAAGAATTCGAAAAAACAGGTATGTGCTTTATGCATTCGTATTTTTCATTTTTACATCGATTTCTTCTAGTGCAATTGACGATCCAAATTGGATTTCTGACACAAAAACCATACAACAAAAAATCGTTTCGAGTAAGCTTAAAGATTCCACAGGATTTCCACTGGCCGAAGCCATTGTTATTGAAAAAGGATTAACTAATGGTATGCATAACTCTTTTGATGGAATTTGTTCCTTAACGGTATCCAACAGTTCCACCTTTGTAATTTCTTTTCCTGGTTATGTTCCCCAAAAAATTAAAGTGGCTCAACAGACCAATTATTTTGATGAAACAATTTAAACGATGTTTTATTTTTTATTGAGTTATAAACAGAATTAAGGTAGCTGAAATATTCTGAATTCAAGAACAAGACTTAAAAAACAACTAAGCAACAAAAATTAAGAAAATTAAAACCCTATGAAAATAAAACAAACACGAATTCATTTATTTCTAACAGTAATCACTTTATTGGGAATAAACGGTTTATTGTACGCACAGACTATACAAGTTTCAGGATTGGTTATCGATGACAAAGGACTCCCACTTCCAGGGGTTACGATACTCGAAAAAGGCACAACCAATGGTGCTATAACAGATTTTGATGGGCTATATCAAATAGATGTTTCTTCCGAAAGCACTTTAATTTTTAGTTATATCGGGTTTCAGACTCAAGAGATAAGTGTAAGTGGCCAAAATTCAATAAATGTCACATTGAATGTAAGTACTACTGATTTAGATGAAATTACAATAGTCGCTTATGGACAGCAAAAAAAGATCGCTGTGACGGGAGCCATAAGTACAGTTGAATCTGAAGAGCTTGTGAAATCACCTGCTCCTAATATAGCAAATTCTCTTGCAGGTAAGGTAACAGGTTTTGCGACAGTTCAGTTTTCCGGTCAACCTGGCGCGGATGAACCTAACATTTATTTGCGTGGTATTGCCTCTTTATCCGAGGGACGATCAGTTCCACTCTTTATTGTAGATGGTGTGGAGCGTCCTTTTACATCGCTGGATCCCAACGAAATTGAAAGTATTTCCATATTAAAAGATGCATCTGCTACAGCGGTTTATGGGGTTAGAGGAGCCAATGGTGTTGTTTTGGTCACAACTAAAAGAGGTAAGTTTGGAAAGCCGAAAATATCCGCAAGTTTTTCAACAGGTCTTCAGGAACCAACCAGATTGCTCGATTTTGCAGATAGTTATACATATGCACTGAGATATAATGAAGCAGAACTGAATGACAACCCAAATTTATCTCCTGAAGAACTTCGTTTTACACCTCAAGTTGTAGAAGCTTTTAGGACGGGTTCAGATCCGATCATGTTTCCGAACTTAGATTGGTTAGACTATATTTTAAAACCAACAGCATCACAATCTCAGGGAAACGTTAATTTAACCGGTGGTACTGAAAAAGTTAAATATTTTGTGTCTTTGGGAATATTGAATCAAGATGGCCTATTCAAAACATTTGAGACAGGCTATGATTACAATTTTTCTTTCAAAAGGTATAATTACCGAACTAATTTGGATATTGATATTACCGGCACCACTAAATTGGCCATTACCATCGGGGGTCGCGTTGGCGTCACTAATCGCCCCAACACAAATGGTAATTTTAATGAATTGTTTCGAAACACTTATTGGTCGGTGCCTTTTGCAAGCCCAGGTATAATTGATGGGAAACTGATTCTTATTGGTAACGATTACATTCCTGATAATAAAAGAGATGGTTTAAGTTATTATTATGGCCAGGGTTATACAAATATTACTAGCAATAGGCTAAATTTTGATATCGGTTTAAACCAAAATCTTAATTTTTTAAAGGGATTAAAATTCCGAACAAAATTTGCCTACAATACAGATTATGTCCACAGAAAAATACGTAATTCTTCTTTACCTAATTACACACCGGTCTACTTAAGGGATATCGATCCAAATGCAGACCAAAGTAGTGATGAAATTGTGTTTCAAAGAAATGGTTCTGCAGGTAATTTGGGCTACTCCGAATCTTACGGTACTGATAGAAATTGGTATTTAGAAGGAGGTTTGAGTTATAAAAACTCATTTGGAGATCACGATGTAGGAGCATTGGCTCTTTATAACCAACAAAAGGTATATTATCCTGAGCAGTTTCCAGATATTCCTAGAGGTTTAGTAGGTTTTGTTGGGCGTGTAAACTATGAATTCAAAAACAAGTACTTTTTAGATTTAAGTATTGGGTATAACGGTTCAGAAAATTTTGCAAGGAATAGAAGGTTTGGAACGTTTCCGGCAGCATCTGTGGGATGGGTTTTGACGAATGAATCCTTTATGAAAAACCAATCATTTTTAGATTTTTTTAAACTAAGAGTATCTTATGGTTTAGTTGGTAATGACCGAATTGGAGATCCGGGAACAAACCGTTTTCTATATCTTCCAAATAGTTACGATCCGTCTGATGGGAGCTATAGTTTTGGAACCGATAATCCACAGAACCAGCAAGCTGCTAGTGAAGGCCAAATTGGAAATCCAAATGTTTCATGGGAAACATCCGAAAAACAAAATTATGGTATCAATTTAAAATTTCTTAAAAATAAACTAGGTATTAACGTAGATTATTTTATAGAAAATCGCTCTGACATTCTAACATTTAGGGGTACAGTACCTGGATTTGTAGCATACGACTTACCGGCGGTTAATATAGGAAAAGTTCGAAATGAAGGCTTTGAAATAGAACTCGAATGGAATCATACTGTTAATGACGATTTTAAATATTGGATAAATGCAAACATGTCGCATGCCAAGAATGAAATTGTTTTCCAAGATGAAGTTCCTCAAACAGAAGATTATTTATACAGAACGGGTCTGCCGGTGGGACAACCCTTTGGATACATATTCGATAAATTCTACAATGACACTGATACCGGCAATGACCAACTGCCAGATCATCAATATGACCTACAAGGGGGGGACATGGTATATAAGGATTTGAATGATGATGGTGTGATTGACCAAAATGACCAGAGAGCCATTGGTTATCCTGTATATCCTTTTAATGTTTTTGGTCTCAATATGGGTTTTCGATTCAAGAATCTGGACTTTTCGATGTCATGGGTAGGAGCTACAAATACTTCAAGGTATTTGGGTGAAACCTACCGTGTTGCTTTTGGGGCAACCTTGAATCGTTCATTGCTACAGTACATGGCCGATGGTCGATGGACACCAGAAACAGCCGATTCTGCCACATATCCAAGAATGACTTTGGTCGGCACTCAAAATAATACCAAAGATTCCAATTTCTGGTTGCGTGATGCATCGTATGCAAGGTTACGAAATGTAGAATTAGGATATAATTTTAAGAGTGCATTCTTGAAAAGTATTGGTATAAGTAATTTGAGGACCTACATGAATGGATTGAATCTTATAACCATTTCTAAGCTTGATCTAACGGATCCTGAATCTAGAACAGCTAATGATTCTCAGTATCCGCTTACGAAAGTATACAATTTAGGAGTTAAGGTTAATTTCCTTTAAAAGAGTAAATGAAATAATGAAAAATAAAAAAAGGCACTTATGAAAACAAAGACATTAATTTACATCATTGCATTATTAGCATTGGTTATTAACAGTTGTGAAGAGGTTGAGTTCGGGAATGATTTCCTTGAAAAAGAACCGAGTATAGATGTCACTTCAGATACTATTTTTAACTCAATAGAATTAACCGAACGTTATTTGTGGCGTGGATACGTAACCTTACCCTATGGCTTAAACACAGGTTGGCCTGCCAAACGCAATAAAATAGGTATGGACTTATTAGAATCCCTGACCGATATAGGTACAAGCTTTTTGGCATGGGGTGGTCCCAATAGACTTTATTATAATGGTCAGTATTCTGCAGCGGTAGAAAATGATGCTTCTAACACCAAATATCATTACACTAAAGAAGAAAGCTGGGAAGGTATTCGGATTGGATGGAACATTATCGAGAATGTCGATCGTGTACCAGATGCTCCCACAGAATATAAAGAACAGTTGAAAGCAGAGGCCAAGATGATTATTGCTATTCACTATACGGACATGTTTCGACATTTTGGAGGTTTGCCTTGGGTAGACCATGCTTATATTCCCACCGAAGACACGTTTTTACCCAGATCAACTTCAAAAGAAACCATGAATAATATAGTGTCTCTTATTGATGAAGCTATTCCATTATTACCTTGGACGATACAGGATTTATCTAATTGGGATGGGCGCTTTACAAAAGCGGCAGCTATGGGTTTGAAGGCTCGGGTACTGTTATTTGGAGCGAGTCCTTTATTTAATAGCAATGAACCCTATATGGCCGGCGAAGCATCTGATAAAAATATGACTTGGCATGGTGGATACGATTCCAATTTATGGACCCGGGCTGCGGAGGCTGCAAAGGATCTACTAGACAATATTAATGCTAATGGAGGATATGATCTCGTCAATACTGGAAACCCAAGACAGGATTTCCAAGATGGCTATTACAAACGAGGAAATGGTGAGATTCTAATTAGTACAAGAGTACGATTTAGAACTCAAGGTTTTTGGGCAACCTCATATTATTTTTTCCAGAGTTCAAACTACGGAGCTGCCGTTCCTACGGGAAATTATGTAGATATGTTTCCCATGGCAGATGGCACCCCGATAGATGCTCCAGGTTCTGGATGGGATCCAAATGACCCATGGGCCAATAGAGATCCGAGATTATATGAAAGTGTTTTGGTAAATGGTGACAGTTATAGAGGACGTACAGCAGAATTATGGATTGGTGGCCGAGAGAGAAGGAATATCGGTCATAACGGAAGCAAATCCGGTTTTAGACAAAGAAAGTTTTGGCTAGATGGAAATACTGCTACTTCTGTGCAATCAATAGTACAATGGCCATATTTAAGATTGCCTGAAATTTATTTGTCTTATGCAGAGGCTTTAAACGAGTCTAATGGAGGACCAACGCAAGCTGCTTATGACGCTGTTAATTACGTTCGAAATCGTGCAGGTTTAAATGGTCTTCCAACCGGATTATCTCAAGTAGAATTTCGGGAGGCCGTGTTAAAGGAAAGAGCTCTAGAATTTTATCAGGAAGAAGTACGTTGGTTTGATATTATTCGCTGGAAAATGGAAGACAGTTTTACCACACCAATATATGGCGTTAATACAATACGTGAGAACGGTCAATTTACATACGAAATTAACGAGCTTCCAGAGCGCTATTGGAAGAACGACTTCTCTCCAAAATGGTACTTAAGTGCGTTTCCGCCAGACGAAATAAATAAAGGTTATGGTTTGGTGCAAAACCCGGGATGGGAATAACTACAACTTGAATACAACTAATCACTATCAAATGAAAAAATACAAACTAGGACAACTAAATAACAAAGCCTTAAAGAATAGCATTATGAACAGTATAACTTCCTTAGGTTTACAACATCTTATAACATATGTAAACTTAAGATTTAGAGGATTTATATGTGTTTTAGCGCTTATCCTTTCGACTCAGGTAGTTATTGGACAGGCAGAAGAAGTCAGTGTATATGTTGAAGATGGCTCGGGCCTTCCTTTGGAAGGTGTGATCATACAATCAATGGATAACTTCTCCGAATTAGTTAAAACAGATGAATCAGGTGTTGCAACATTAAATATTCTTGTTAATGGACTGATAAAATTGACCCTCGGCGATATGGAAGAAACTGTTCTGGTCAAAACCAAAAAAGTAAAAGTACAGTTGAATAATAGCGATAAGAGGGTTAATCTCGGGTTTGGACTTTCAAAGTCTGTAGATGAGACTACATCATCCATAGATGTAGTTTATTCAGATGAACTGGAGAAGAGTTCACTTAACAATCCGCTTGAAAGCCTCTACGGGCAGCTCACGGGGCTTATGGTTCTGCAAAATGGTGGTGAACCATGGAATAGAAACCCTAGTATAAATATCAGAGGACGAGGAACCTTGAACAACAATTCTGTTTTGGTCATAGTTGATGGCTTTGAGAGAAATTTATCCACCCTTGCGCTACTTGATATAGAAAGTGTATCGGTATTGAAAGATGGTACGGCTTTAGCCAGATATGGTCAAAGAGGTGCAAATGGGGTGATACTGGTAACTACAAAGCGGGGAAATAAAGGTAGCTTAAAGGCTGAATTCACTATTGATCAAGGTTGGAATTTCGCGTTTCGTGAGCCTGAGTTCTTAAATTCTTATGATTATGCCAGAGCAGTAAACCAAGCAAGTATTCTTGATGGAAATGCTCCTGTATATTCTGATCAAGATTTATTTGGTTTCCAGAGCAACGAGGATCCCTTTTTACTTCCAAATGTAAACTGGTTCGATGAGACATTTCGAGATTTCGGAAATACCACAAACATTAGTGGCAGATTTTCAGGTGGATCGAAAACACTTAAATACTTCGCTTCTGTAAACTATCAAAATGAAAGAGGGTTGTTTGATAATACCAATTTTGATAATCGCTATGATAGCCAATTGAAATATGATCGTTTTAATTTTAGAACGAATATTGACCTTGATGTGACTAACACAACAAAATTTATTCTTAATGCTACAGGATATATTGATGGTCGAACAGTACCAGGAGCCCAGGTATCTGGTATAATGAATGCACTTTACAGAATTCCTTCAGCGGCATTTCCTGTTAGAACCCCAAACGGAGAATTTGGCGGGACTGAATTTTATGACAATAACCCTGTGGCTCTGGTGTCTTCAACAGGTGTACGCCAACCCAATGGAAGACAAATTATGGTGGATGGTCAAATTATTCAAGACTTAAGTGGCTTGGTGAAAGGGTTATCTGCAGAACTAGCTTTAGCTTACGATAATCAGGTAGTTTATACAGAAAATAGAATTCGTGAATTTTTATATGAAAGTTTATCGTTTTTACGAGATCCTTTAACAGGTGAGATTATTGACAGTTTTGCAACTGTTTTTGGAAGTGAAACAGATTTAAATTTTAGTAGTGGATTTGGAGATCAGGTAAGGCACGCGACGCTCTATGGTAAGTTGAATTACGATAAAATTTGGGGCAATCACAAACTTAATGCATCATTAATGTATCATCAAGACAAACGGGTAAATGATGGGCAATATAATACCTTCTTACATCAGAATTCAATGGTGTCAGCGTCTTATGGCTATAAAAACCGTTACTTTATTGACCATGTTTTATCTTATGCTGGCAGCAGTGTATTGCCCGATGGTGATCGTTTTGGTTTTTTTCCTGCCTTTTCAGCTGGATGGATTGTAAATCGTGAAAACTTTCTGAAAGACAGTAAGACCATAGATTATTTGAAATTAAGGCTGTCATGGGGTATAAGTGGTAATGATTCGATGAACTATAATTTAGCTGAACAGGCGTTCGGAGGCGGAGGTGGTTATTATTTTACTAGCAATAATAACAGCTCGGGAGGCATTTCAGAAGGGCGATTGGCTACTGTAGGTTTAACCTATGAAAATTCCATTAAAACTAATATTGGAATTGATTTGAAATTATTAGGTGGCTTATCCATGACTGCGGATGTTTTTTATGATAAGCGTGAAAACATTCTTATTGGAACAGGTGGCGCCATACCTTCTTTAATTGGGGTTACTACTGCCATAGAAAATGCAGGAGAAGTAAAAAGTCAAGGATTAGAGACATCGCTTTTGTGGAAGAAGGAAGTAGGCGATTTCAAGTACTTCATTGGAGGTAATTTTACGTTTGCCAAAAATGAGATTGTCGAGATGAACGAAGAATTTCAGCCCTATGACTACTTAAGGGAAACGGGGAATCCGGTAGGACAGCAATTTGGTTTAGAGTCTCTAGGTTTCTTTCAAAACCAAGCCGATATTGATAATAGCCCGCAGCAATTATTCTCTGAAGTTAGACCTGGTGATATAAAATACAAGGATCAGAACGGCGACGGTGTAATAGATAATTTAGACGTAGTACCGATAGGTTATGCCGGGGGGTATCCGGAAATTTATTACGGAATAAATTTTGGATATGAAATGAAGGGATTTGGAGTGGATATACTTTTCCAAGGTATCGCTAATCAAACCATTTACTTAAATACACCAAGTGTATTTTGGCCATTAAGAGGAAACGCCACTCTTTCTGATTTTTCTGCAAATAGCTGGACACCTGAAACGGCTCAAACAGCTACTTTACCTAGACTTTCATTGTTAGAAAACAACAATAATTTCCGTAGAAACGACATTTGGTTAACCCGTGGAGATTATTTAAAACTAAGACGTTTTGAGATCTACTATAATTTTCCGGATCATTTGGTTAGTAAGTTGGCGATAAAGAAGGCAAAACTATACGGACGAGGTATGAACGTACTTTCTTTTGATGCCATACGGGATGCAGATCCGGAAGCGATAGGAATTGGATATCCGACGCTGGCCTCATATCACCTTGGACTTAAAATTGAATTTTAATAAAAATACCTATGAAAATATCAAAATATATATACCACGGACTACTCGCAATTCTTTTCTTTTCGGTTAGTAATTGTGATTATCTAGACTACGACGAAACATCCTTTAATCGTAAGGAAGATGTATTCAATGACTTTAACCGGGCTAAAAATTTCGTATCAAATATATACAGTTATTTACCCACAGATTTTAATAGTATAGACGGCGCTATGCGGTCATCTGCTTCAGATGAGGCCGAACACGTGTGGGACCTATCTGATGTTCAAAGATTCAATGAAGGTCGTTTTAGTGCCATACAACCTATAGACAATGTATGGGGCAACATGTATTCCGGTATTCGTGCCGCTAACATGTATTTAATGGAGGCTGAGGGTCAAGGATTTTTGGAAGACCAGTATAATGTAGATTACGAAGAAATTATTGAACAATTTAATAACTATCAGTACGAAGTCAGGTTTCTAAGAGCATTCTTTTATTTTGAGCTCGTAAAGCGCTATAAAAATATACCGCTTATTACCGATGTTTTAACCCCGGAAGAGGCTATAAACGCCCAGCAAAATAGTTTTGACGACATCGTCAATTTTATTGTCAGTGAGTGCAATGCTATTTCTTTAGAGTTGCCGGAAGATTATCAAAACTTTTCTTCGGTTCAAGAAACGGGTAGGGTTACCAAAGGGGCAGCGCTGGCTCTAAAGGCTCGTATGTTATTGTATGCAGCAAGTCCGTTGCACAATACGGGTAACAATACGGCATTATGGGTTAGTGCCGCCGCCGCCGCCAAAGAAGTTATGGATTTGAATAAATACACATTGGAGAATAATTATTCAAATGTTGTAAATGACTACACCAGTAACGAGTTAATTTTTGAGCGTCGTGAAGGGCCTTCAAATGGGTTTGAAAGAAGAAACTTCCCAATAGGTTACGAAGGGGGTAATACAGGAACCTGTCCTTCACAAAATTTAGTGGATGCCTACGAGATGCAAACTAATGGTCTTCCTATTACAAATCCAGCATCGGGTTACGATCCCACAGACCCTTATGAAGGTCGGGACCCCCGCTTAGAAAAAACAGTTATCCTAAATGGATCTACTTGGAAAGACCAAACAGTCGGTAGTTTTCTCGGAGGATCAAATGGCCCACCAATTATCAATGCGACAAAAACGGGGTATTACCTTAAAAAATATGTTATAGAAGCTATTAATCTTCTCCCTACAAATACAACTACCAGAGAACATACATGGGTATTATTCAGATATGGTGAAGTACTTTTAAATTATGCCGAGGCTATGAATGAGGCTTATGGGCCGGAAAATGCTGCCGACTTGGGAATGACCGCACTTGATGCAGTAAACGAAGTAAGACAACGTGCAAATATGCCAAACTTCCCAACAGGAATGAGTCAAGAAGAGTTTCGTGATAAGTTACGCAATGAGCGTATGGTAGAATTAGCTTTTGAAGATCATCGTTTCTGGGATATCCGTCGCTGGAAAATCGGGCAACAGACTACCGATATATTCCAAATGGAAATAACACCGGGTGATTTTGGAGGCTTTGATTTTGAGAAGAAATTACTTGAAACAAGAACTTTTGAAGAGCGAATGAATCTATACCCAATTCCTCAGTCTGAACTTAATAAAAACCAAAATTTAACTCAGAATACTGGATGGTAAATAAAACTTAAAAAAAAGACTATGAATAATATATTTAGAACACTAATCGTTTTTGGAATCATTTTCACGTCATGCGAAAGAAAATTTAATCTTAATCAATTCGGTTACGAAGAAATTGATGCTCCTCTTATTGTCCCTCCAACTCCCGATGCTGAGGCAGTTGGGAAAAAGGGTGTTTGCTTTACACTAAGTTCTGATAGATTTTCAACTAAAATATCCACTTTACAAGCACACTGGTTTTATACTTGGGGGCCTGGACTGAGTGGTGAGGTCTATGACATGAAACCAGAATATACCGAATTCGTGCCCATGCAATGGGGAAAGTGGAATATTAACGATGAAAGAGTTGCTGAATTGAAAGTTTTTAGGGATGCGGGTAAAATGCACTACCTTCTTGGATTTAATGAACCAGATAAAACTGATCAGGCGAATATGACCGTGGATGAAGCCATAGATCGCTGGCCAAAGCTTATGGAAGTAGGCGTCCCTTTAGGGAGCCCTGCAACAACTAACCCTTTGAACGATTGGATGAAAGAATTCATGCAACGGGCTACTGAAGAAAATCTTAGAGTTGATTTTGTTACCGTACACTCTTATAGAGGAGCTAGTGTAGACAATTTTATAAATATGTTGGAGGATGTATGGAACGAATATGGTAAGCCTATTTGGATTACAGAATTTGCGGTGGCAGACTGGACGGCAGCCACACCGGAAGATAATAAATTTAGCCCAGAACAGGTGCTCAACTTCATGAAAGGTGTGCTCCCGAAACTGGAGGATTTAGAATATGTGAAGCGCTATTCATGGTTTTCGTTTAAGGAAAGTTCTTCCGCAGGGACTTCATCGGCACTTTTTGATTCAAATGGAGAATTAACGCCGTTAGGCGAGTATTATGCAGATTTTAAACCCAATGTATTTATTGGGCCCGGTAAGGACTAAAAATTAAACAAGCAACTTTCATGCTGTTAACAGCATGAAAATCAAACAATTACAAATATTATTTATTAACCATTTAAATTTTAACAAATATGAAAACAAAATTATTTTTAACTGCCATTTTAATGGCTTTTGTAGGAGCTTTAAATGCTCAGAATTTGCTTTTGAATGGAGACTTTGAATTATTAGTATCTAGCAATGTCTTTGAAGATTGGCAAAGTACTACATGGGGTGAGGTAAGACAACAAAATCCTAATACTGACCCTGCTCTTGATAGATCCTTTGATGGAACAATTTGTGTGCGTCTATCAGCTGTAAATAATTATTCTGAATTATATCAAACGGTTACGGTAGTGCCCGGGGTGACTTATGATATCACTTATTCAGGGCGTGCACAAGCAGGAGCTGCAAATGGAACCGGCAATACAGGACAAGTATTATATTGTGAGGTGATAGAGGATGGAGGTACTACAGTTGCCATAAGTAATATTGCTACAGATGTAAATACCACGCTTACGACAGCGTATACTGTTCCTGCTGGAATAACTTCCATAACGATTAAATTATATAAAAATTCAGGAATTGCTTATTTTGATAATGTTAGCATCACAGAGAGTACACTAGGTATTGATGATTTAAAGCAATTTAGCTTTAGCTCATATCCAAATCCAGCACAAGATCGTTTATATCTATCAGCCAAAAAAAATATTGATAATATAGAGGTTTATAATATAGTCGGCAAGCAGGTTATGAATCAGGTTATTTCTAATACAACAGGTCAGATAGATATATCAAAACTTGCAGACGGTTTATATATTATGAAAGCTTACATTGAAGATGCTCAAGGCTCCTTCAAATTTATCAAACAATAATATTGAAGTCTTAATAGTGTCAATTATTCGGATAGAGGTTACCTATTTACAAAAACAGATACCTCTATCCTTTTTAATCTAATTACTATAAATAATCCATGCCGAAATACGGTTATCAAATCATTGCAATCGTACTTCTGTTTTCCTGTATCCATAGGTCGAAAGAGGCATCTGTGGAAGAAAGTAATGAAAACTCAAAACCCAACATCATTGTTATTATTGCTGATGATGCCGGTTATATGGATTTTGGTTTTATGGGCTCCAAAGATTTGGATACTCCGGAAATAGATAAGTTAGCTATGGGCGGTGTTATTTTTACTGATGCCCATGTAAGTGCCACCGTTTGTGCTCCTTCAAGAGCCGGTCTTATAACCGGCAAGTACCAGCAGCGTTTTGGATTTGAGGCTAACGGTACCGGAGATGAACATTCCGGAGATATTGGTTTATCTGATGATGTGGTAACTATGGCCGACGTCTTTAAGAAAAATGATTACAAGACCATCGCCATTGGAAAATGGCATTTGGGTGCGACCGAAACAGACCATCCCAATAAAAGAGGTTTCGATGAATTCTACGGATTCTTAGGCGGTTCCCGTTCCTATTTTCCTTTGGAGAACCCGTCGGAAAACCATATGATACAGCAAAATGGAAATCCGGTGAGATTTACGGGGTATCTAACCGACATCCTGGGTGACCGTTCGGTAAGTTTTGTTGAGGAGAACCAAAATGAGCCTTTCTTTATGTATTTAGCCTACAACGCAGTGCATACACCTATGCAAGCAAAAAAGGAAGATCTCGAAAAATATAAAGATCATCCACGACAGCATTTAGCAGCAATGACATGGTCTTTGGATGAGAATATTGGTAAATTAAGACGTAAATTAAAAGAGTTGGACCTATTAGATAATACCTTAATATATTTTCTAAGCGACAACGGCGGGGCAGATAACAACGATTCCAATAATGGTCATCTAAAGGGATGGAAGGGTAATAAATTTGAAGGAGGGCATCGCGTACCTTTTATTGTAAGTTGGCCAAAAAAGATTAAAGGTACCCAGACTTTTAATGGGTTAACATCCTCTTTGGACATCTTTAGCACATCGATGGCTGCGGGAAATATATCGCAGGATTCAAACTTAAACTTAGATGGTGTTAATCTTTTACCTTACCTAATTGAAGATAAAAAAGGAAATCCGCACGAGGCATTATACTGGCGTAAACTTCAGGAAGCAGCGATAAGGGTTGGGCCTAAAAAATTAATTCGTTTAGAAGACTTTGGGTCTACTATGTACAATCTTAATAATGATATTAAGGAAACTATAGATATTTCTAAAATAGATACTCTTGGATTAGAAGATTTAACAGGCAAACTTAGTTCTTGGGAAAAAGAGATGAGTTCACCTTTATGGAAAGAAGACGACGAATGGATGGAGATCACTTATCACATCCATAAATACTTAATGTTAAACAAACCTGTTTTGTATAAAAATCCGATAGAAAAGAAAATTGTAAAAAATAAATAGTTTAGAACCTTTTTTAGTGTTTCAAGAATAAAAAATAATCATTTATTCAAAACATGTTATTTGTTGACTGTCAACTATACCAAGATCTATTAAATAGTTATAATTATTGGTAATGCTATTGTTGCTTATTATAGCTTTTAATTCTTTTTAAAGGTTTCGTCTATGAGATTATTATTTTTGGTTGAATCGAAAACCAGATTCAAAATAGTAACTTACAAACGCTATTTTCAAATTGTTTGAATGTAAGCTGTTATCCATAATTGTAGACCAGAAATGTGAATCAGTTTTGCCTCTGTCCGAGATAATTTCTTAAGAGGTATGATCGTTTCAGCCTTAAATTAAACGCAAACTAAATAATGGTTTATGTTGATCAATTATGCAGTTAAAACTTATAATAATTTAAACATTGATATTTTATTGAAGCGCAATTGTTCTTTCTTAATCATAGTCGCCAAGTTTGTCTCTTAGCATTATATAAATTTCACTGTAAAATTTGCATATAGGAACGGTCGGATGGTCCAATGTCCTTTTCCCGAAATCACTTTATATAAAGGTATTGGAATTGGTGAAATTTTAATTTTATCCTGTTATATTTTTGTTCGACATAAGCTTTGGTGTACAGCATTGTGCAGGATACATTTATGGATCGTTGGTTTTAGTTTTGAGAGATACTGAATGTTCAAATGGCCTTCAACAATAAAAAAGGTGAAGATTCGGTGTTACCAAAATATAGACTAATACTAAATCAATCCATTATGAAAAAGCTTTACTTTTTATTATTTACTCTCATTTTTCAATTCACACATTCCCAGAGCAGGAACTGGTCAATCATTGACCTACATCACAGATTTAGAAAATGAATTAGATCCTTTGGGCTACTTTCCAAGTTGCGATTTAATTTCTTCAAATAATGATGTTTACAATAAAATAAAAGAGTTGGATAAATGGATACTTACAACAACCCTTAAAGGATCAAATTGTTCAGAGGAAACATTTGTCCCAGAAACTATTTGGGAATGGGAACTAGCTCAAGGAACTGATGCTATTTTTACAGATAAATCTGAAGAATTAATAGCGTTCTTAAATTCTAAAGGGCTTCACAATAATGAATAGAATGAAATTTATCCTCATATTGTTTTTGTCTGCGGTGTCATGTATTACAGTAAAAAATCAATTGCCGTTAGTAAATGCCCATGCACACAACGACTATGAACATGAAAGACCTTTATTCGATGCCATAGAAAATGGATTCATTTCTGTTGAGGCAGATGTTCATTTAATACATAATGAATTATATGTTTCACATTTTACCCCCACTATAATTGACGAGTCCAAAACATTAGAACAGCTTTACTTAAAGCCTTTAGATTCCATAATTAAGAAAAATAAAGGACGTATTTATAAAGGATATGATGGGGTATTTTATTTGATGATTGATATCTGTATGTAGTCAAAGCATGTTTACCAGTTAGGCTTAAAATTAAGTTATTAGTTCATTTTTTGCAATAAATGATGTTTTCTTCTCTTCTTGATTGTTTTAATTTTAATTATCTCTCTTTGTTTTAAT
>NZ_JAKMCM010000014.1 GCF_022662015.1 Aestuariivivens sediminicola
AGCCGTAAGCTCAGAGGCGATATAATGGTTCAATGGGCGCTCGCAGGCCGTCTGGGAGGAGCCGCTGCTGTAGCCATCACCGTCCACATCCGCGTACCATAGCTGACCCGGATATTCATTGGCATCCATGTCGTCGCAATCCGTGTTGTTACTCACATAGTCTGCAGGGACGGAACAGGCCTGGGTGGTTGATGCCGGATCCCCATAGCCATCGCCATCGGTATCGGCGTAATAGGTGGTTTGAACCCCTTCGTCTATTTGACCATCACAGTCGTTGTCAATGCCATCACAGATCTCGATAGCATCAGGATGTATGGCCGCATCATTATCGTTGCAATCGCCAGAGGTGGCCGTAAGCTCAGAGGCGATGTAATGGTTCAATGGGCGCTCGCAGGCCGTCTGGGAGGAGCCGCTGCTGTAGCCATCACCGTCCACATCCGCGTACCATAGCTGACCCGGATATTCATTGGCATCCATGTCGTCGCAATCCGTGTTGTTACTCACATAGTCTGCAGGGACGGAACAGGCCTGGGTGGTTGATGCCGGATCCCCATAGCCATCGCCATCGGTATCGGCGTAATAGGTGGTTTGAACCCCTTCGTCTATTTGACCATCACAGTCGTTGTCAATGCCATCACAGATCTCGATAGCATCAGGATGTATGGCCGCATCATTATCGTTGCAATCGCCAGAGGTGGCCGTAAGCTCAGAGGCGATGTAATGGTTCAATGGGCGCTCGCAGGCGGTCTGGGAGGAGCCGCTGCTGTAGCCATCGCCGTCCACATCCGCGTACCATAGCTGACCCGGATATTCGTTAGCATCGGTATCGTCGCAATCGTCGTTGGTATTGGATTCACCAGTATCCGGCGTCGTTGTTGTTGAAGACACTGTAGTGGTGGAACCAAAGCCATCCCCATCGGCATCCACATAGCGCAGGTAGTTCCCGTCACAGTCCTCGTCGATGTCATTACCTGCCACTTCAGTAACACCAGGGTTAATAGCTGCATTTCCGTCGTCACAGTCATCATTGGTATTCGATTCGCCGACATCAGGTGTACTCGAAGAAGAGGAAACCGTTGCAGTGGTTCCATAACCATCACCGTCGGCATCCACATAGCGCAGGTAATTCCCGTCACAGTCCTCATCGATGTTATTACCCGCCACTTCGGTGGCACCGGGGTTAATCGCCGCATTTCCGTCGTCACAGTCATCATTGGTATTCGATTCGCCGACATCAGGTGTGCTCGATGAAGAGGAAACCGTTGCAGTGGTTCCATAACCATCCCCGTCGGCATCCACATAACGCAAGTAGTTCCCATCGCAATCTTCGTCAATGTCATTACCCGCCACTTCTGTAGCGCCGGGGTTAATCGCCGCATTTCCGTCGTCACAGTCATCGTTGGTATTCGATTCGCCGACATCAGGTGTGCTCGATGAAGAGGAAACCGTTGCAGTGGTTCCATAGCCATCCCCATCGGTATCCACATAGCGCAGGTAATTCCCGTCACAGTCCTCGTCAATGTCATTTCCTGCTACTTCGGTAGCATCAGGGTTGATGGCAGCGTTGGTATCATCGCAATCCAGGCTGTTATTTGATTCGTTTGTATCAGGTGTGCTGGTTGATGAGGACACCGTCGCAGTGGAACCATAACCATCCCCATCGGCGTCCACATAGCGCAGGTAGTTGCCATCACAATCTTCGTCAATGTCATTACCTGCCACTTCCGTGGCACCGGGGTTGATGGCCGCATTTCCGTCGTTACAGTCATCGTTGGTATTCGATTCGCCGACATCAGGTGTGCTCGATGAAGAGGAAACCGTTGCAGTGGTTCCATAGCCATCCCCATCGGTATCCACATAGCGCAGGTAATTCCCGTCACAGTCCTCGTCAATGTCATTTCCTGCTACTTCGGTAGCATCAGGGTTGATGGCAGCATCTGTATCATCGCAATCCAGGCTGTTATTTGATTCGTTTGTATCAGGTGTGGGCGTTGAGGACGATACGGTTGTGGTTGCCCCATAACCATCATCATCCGCATCCACATAGCGGAGGTAAGCGCCGTCACAGTTCTCATCGATATCATTACCTGCCACTTCCGTGGCACCAGGGTTAATCGCGGCATTTCCGTCGTCACAGTCATCATTGGTATTGGACTCGTTAGTATCGGGTGTGCTCGATGAAGAGGAAACCGTTGCAGTGGTTCCATAGCCATCCCCGTCGGCATCCACATAGCGCAGATAGTTACCATCACAGTCCTCATCGATATCATTACCTGCCACTTCAGTGGAATCGGGGTTGATGGCGGCATTGGTATCGTCACAATCCAGGTTGTTGTTTGATTCGTTTGTATCAGGGGTACTGGTCGATGAAGACACCGTTGCGGTGGAACCATAACCATCACCATCCGCATCCACATAGCGAAGGTACGCGCCGTCACAGTTTTCATCTATGTCATTACCTGCCACTTCCGTCGCACCGGGATTAATCGCTGCATTTCCGTCGTCACAGTCATCGTTGGTATTGGACTCGTTAGTATCGGGTGTCGCTGTTGTTGAAGACACTGTAGCAGTGGAACCATAGCCATCGGCATCGGCATCCACATAGCGCAGGTAATTCCCGTCGCAGTTCTCGTCCACGTCGTTACCCGGAACTTCCACCTCTCCAGGGTTAATGTCCGCGTTGGTATCGTCACAGTCCGTGTCATTACTGACGTAACCTACAGGGGCCGAACAGGCTTGAACCGTATCTAAGGCATCTCCGTATCCATCCGAGTCGCTGTCCCTATAATAGGTATTCGATCCGGTCACATCGGGATCATCGGCATCGGTAAGCCCGTCACAGTCGTTGTCCACACCATCACAGATCTCAGGAGCTCCCGGGTAGACCGTATTATCGCCATCATCACAATCGCCACCGGCTGTGGAATAGCCATCGCCATCCCCATCCGTGATCGATTGGGATGACCACAATTTCAAAGTGAAATTGGGATCACTGGCTGAAAACCCCTGTGAATAAACCCTGAAATAATAAGTGGTTCCTATCGTTAAACCGCTACGGGTAACTTCTTCAGTAGCAAAACTGTTGGTGATATCACTACATTCCAAAAGGGTCAGTCCACTGCAATCTCCAGAAAACAGACTGAGCCTACCGTTGAATAGAGGCTCCAAGGTAATGGTCACCTCACTAGTTTGAGCCACAAACGAATACCATACATCGTCGCGGGCATTGGCACTTTTGCTATTACATATCTCCGCTTCCTTGTTGGTCTCAGCTCCTCCGACAACAGATCCGCTGAAACCTATAGCCGAAGCGGCATCCATCCTATCCGTTTCCTGAACAACTAAAACCGCCCCATCACAGAGATCATTGGCCGGTGGATCGACTGCTAAAGTCGTAATATTCGGGGTGATCAACCAATTGCTGTAATCCCCGGATCCACAATCCGAGCGTATGGCCACCTGGTAGGTGGTACTGGCCATCAAGGCATTCTCTCCGGAGGTGGCATTGGTACCCCCTCCGGTTGATCCGTTAACCACATGGGAACCCGTGCCCGGGGTAAAGCCAGAAAGACCGATTTCCCATTCATAGTCAACAGGCGCAGGCCCCGTGCTCGGGGCCATCCAATTAAAATCCACGCGTTTGTTGGATAAATAGCTCACACGTGGGTCTTCAGGTTTATAGCACGTTGGTACTTTGATTAAAGTTACTGTATGCGTATTGTTATCACCATCACAGCTATTACTTAAATGAATGATGACCCGGATCTCCCCGGTTGGGATGTCAGCAGCCTGAAAGGTATAGGTCAATGGGGAATCCCCTTCGGCCAAAACAGCAGTCCCGTCCGCATTCCTGATGGTTATAAAATCAGGGTTAGTCAAATACGAAGATGTAAAGGTGTATTCTTCAGTTAGAATATTGGTAACCGTCTGGTATTCCCCGGCATAGATGGTATTGGTGATCTGTTCGGTATCCCCGGAATTGGTGGCCATATAAGAGCCATTCAATGTATTGCTGTCGCAGTTCTGGGCGTAAGACCATACAGAAATGAGGACAAAGAGTAGACAGGTAATTTTATTCATGCGATCCTATTTGATTTCGTTAAAACTATGGCTATTCCTTGGGAGAATTATAGTGTCAAAAATCCAATAAGATTAGGCTAAAAACATGAACGAAGTGGTGCTATATTAAATGTATCCATTAATTATGACGCGAGCATGCAAAACAGATTAAATGTAAATAATATCGATGAAATGAAACTGAAACGATATCATTTTCTGATAGCGATCGTTTCCTTTCACCGCATCAAGGCACCAAAGGGTCGGCAACAAGGGACTGAACGCTAAACCGATGTTATCGCTTAGCGTTTAATGACCTGCTTTACGGTTTGTCCGCCATCAGCATGGAGCTTTAGGAGATAGATCCCCTTATGCAGCTGCGATAAACGCTCTATTTTCACGAGTCCGTTCTCACTCGAGGTCGTGGCTTTGTACACCACACGGCCATTTAAATCGTAAAGCGTGATAGCTATGGTTTTGCCGTCAAAATAGTTGGAGAGTTGGACCTGTAAAGCCGAGCTAAAGGGATTCGGTACAACCCGAATGCTGCTGAAGTTAAGATCCTCCACCGACAGCCCTTCACAGGCATCGCCTATACCATTAGTGTTGGCGTCCTCCTGTCCGGGATTCGGCGTGTTCGGACAATTATCAATACAATCGGCCACGCCATCGCTATCAGTATCGGTAAATCCTTCATCCGTCTGACCGTCACAGTCGTTGTCAATACCATCACATATTTCAGCAGCACCGGGGTTAACATTCAGGTCCCCATCATTACAATCCGTATTATCGGAAACATAACCCACAGGGGCTGCGCAGGCCTGAACCGTATCATTGGCATCGCCAAAGCCGTCATCATCGCTATCACGGTAAAAGGTGCTCTGGTCTGCCACACTCGGATCATCACTATCGGTCAGACCATCACAATCATTGTCGATACCATCGCATACTTCCGTGGCATCAGGGTTGACGGCCATATTGGCATCATTACAATCACCGCCCACGGAAACGTAGCCGACAGGTGCCGCACAGGCCTGAACCGTATCGTTCGCATCACCATAGCCATCGTTATCGCTATCGCGGTAGAAAGTGGTCTGTCCGGTCACACTCGGATCGTTATCATCTATCAAGCCGTCACAATCATTATCAATCCCGTCGCACACTTCCGTGGCATCAGGATTAACACTCGCCTCAGTGTCATTACAATCCGTATTATCGGAAACATGATCCGCCGGCTGTGTATTCGCTAAAGTTGAAGTATTGCTATCCCCAAAAGTGTCTCCATCGGCATCCAAATACCAGGTGAGCAGATCAGCACCATCGCAATCCTCATCGACCCCATTATCCGGTATTTCGGTTGCACCGGGATAAATCCCATTATTGGCATCATTGCAATCGGTATTGCTTAAGCTGAATCCTGCCCCCGGATCGGAACAATACAGTGCACCGGCATCACTCGCATCACCATATCCATCACCATCCCCATCAACATAGTATGTGGTCTGTCCTGTAACAGAGGGGTCCGCATCATCTATAAGACCGTCACAGTCGTTATCAATACCGTCGCACACTTCGGTGGCATCCGGATTAACATTCGTCTCGGCATCATTGCAATCCGTATTATCGGAAACATAATCCGCAGGTTGTGTATTCGCTAAAGTAGTAGTATTGCTATCCCCAAAAGTGTCACCATCGGCATCCAGATACCAGGTCAGCAGATCGGCACCATCACAATCCTCATCGATCCCGTTATCCGGTATCTCCGTTGCACCGGGATATATAGATGCGTTGCCATCATTACAATCGCCACCAGCAGTTGAATAGCCATCGCCATCCCCATCCGTGATCGATTGGGATGACCACAGTTTATATTGAAAATCCGGACTTGAGGCGGAAAAGTCCTGTGAATACACTCTGAAGTAATAGGTGTCTCCAACGACCAGACCAGAAAAGGCGATGGATTCATCACGTGGTGCCAAAGTTTTATTAGCATCACTGCAGGCCTCATTCATCAATGAGCCACAGTCTCCGGAGAACAAAGTTAAAATACCATTAAAATCCGGCAGCAATTCGATGTTGATTTCAGTGGTCTGGGCAATAAATGCATACCATACATCATCTCTGGCATTATCAGTATCGCCACCATCGCAGTTCTCACCTTCAAAATTGGTCTCAGCTCCATTGACCACAGAGCCCGAATATAAGGTTGCATTAGCAGTATCTGTGTTCGTCTCCTGCACTACAAGTAAGGCGCCATCGCATAGGTCATTGGATGGCGGATTACCCGCATTTGTTGTAAACCCCAATGGCCCAAGCGGATCACTAAAGCCATTTTCACTGCAATCCGTATAAATATAAATATCATATGCCGTACTCGGTGACAATACGTCTCCGGAACTGGCTTCCAGGGTAGAGGCGTCCGTGCTGCCTGAGAATAGCACCTGTCCCTGATCATTCCCCTGCAATACAATGACCCATGAATAACCACTCGGCACTGCCCCCAAAGATGGAGCGCTCCAGTAAAAATCGATCCTTGAATTAGACAGGTAACTTATACGTGGACTTTCAGGTTTCTGACAGGTCGTAGAGGAGGCTGTCAGGTTTAACAAGGTAGCCTTCAGGTTGATATCATCAATAGCGCAAGTTGCATCCTTATAATAATACAGTCGAATAATGCCATTGGGTATGTCTCCCAGAGTAAAGGTAAAGTTAATAGGTGAGGTCCCACTTTTTAATACGTTACCATTTTCATCGGTAAGGGTGATGTAGTCGTTAACAGGTGTCCCAATATTGGTATGGGAGGCTGTAAACTGGTACTGCTCCGCAAGAATGCCCGACACCTCTAAATAATAGCCATGACCAACAGTTGTATCTAAAGTTTCCACAACTCCTGAGTTGGAGGCTGTAATGTCAGTGTCATTGTATTTTGAACCACCGGTACAATCCTGGGCAAAGGCGTTAAGAGCTAAAATTAGTATTAGTACAGTAAAGTAGATCTTTTTCATAAGGATAAGGGTTATTTAGTAACTACTAATGTAGCACATAATCGACTGAAATACAGGGATAGTAGATGTATGACTAAAAAAATTGTTAACCTGCAAGCCTCATGATAACCATAGTGATATAGGGGTGAACATAAACCCCAATGTAGTAAAATGATTACTCCTTATTTATCACTTCGCTTACAATTCAAAATTAAAACATATTAAATTGATAATCAATGAACTAATTGTTAATAAGTTTTTTGAATTTAGGCTTTGAAATGTAAAATAAAAATTACTTTTGCGCCGGAATTAATCGTTTTTGGACGTCCAAATCGCTGAAAGGAACGTATTAATAACGACATTTTGGGGGATTGATTAATAGCAATAATCACATAATTTGTTTTTTATTCCTACATTTTTCATAAAATAAACAGTATTTAATCGATTAAACGCTAATAAATCAGATTATATGTTTATTGTTTATTATATTTGATCCCGAATTTAACCTATGATATGATGAAAAAGATTTTACTTTCTCTTGGCTTTGTTGTGTATGGAATTTATGGTTTACATGCGCAATGTGATAGTACACTCCCAGTTAGTGAAGATTTTAGCAATACGTTTGCTGTTAATAGTTGCTGGACCTATATTGATGCAGATGGTGATGGTTTGGGCTGGTCTGTAACAGCTATGGATGGTAGTGGCAACAAAGGTCTGAAATCAAAGTCCTTTGCCGGGACAGCACTAACACCAGATAATTGGATCATCTCAAATGCCATTAATTTACCCTCATCGGGTTCTTTAACACTCACCTGGAAAGTTAGAGCTACCTATTGGCAATATGATGCCGAAAATTATTCTGTTTATGTGGCGAATGGGAATAGTATCTCGGATTTTACTTCTAGTTCCGTAGTATTTACTGAGAATTTGGAAGGTAGTGATGCCAGCGGTGTCTTCGCGAATAGAAATCTTAATGTTTCTTCACTCGCTGGACAAACCGTTTATGTTGCTTTTAGACATTATGGTGTGACTGATCAATTTGAAATTGACATTGATGATTTTGCAGTTACTGATGGAGGCTCCAACGGAGGACCAACTTGCAATCAACAATCGAAGAATTTCCCTGTCTCCGACAATACCCTGAGCTATTCCGGTTCCGGAACCGGTGAGACTGCGATCACCTTACCGGCGGACAGTCAGGATATTTCATTTACCATTAGCGGTTTGAATTCAAAAACCAAAGGTAAGGGCAGCACCCAGTTTATTGATATGGTGGATGTCACATATAATAATACGACCTTTACCTACAGTGGGTCTAATATAAGTTCTAAAACATTCAATATTTCAGGTCCCTCTGATGGCATCAGTATCAGATTGTACAACGGATTAAGTGGTTCTAATCAAACACTGAGTGTCACCTTAAGCGATGTCACCTATTGTTCTGATAGTAATCCCCCGCCATGTGTAGATGCCAATAACAACGGGATTTGCGATGTGGATGAACCTTCGGGGGATTGTGCTCCTAAGTCCAAGCCTTTCGGAAATGGCACACTATCCGGCACAAACAGTACGACCCTGAGTTTCGAAACTAACAGCCAGGACGTGTCCTTTACTATAAGTAATATCGGAGACAAGCAAAAGGGGAAACCTACTGGTCATTATATAGAGGAAGTACAGGTGACCTATAATAATGGTATCGATTACGGCACGTTTCGAGGCGACCAGGTGAGCTCTGTATTCGTTGAGATACTTGGAAACGTGAGTAATGTAAGGATAGCTCTGAGAGATGCTTTAGGCAATACTTCCAGTATCAGTGTAAATTTAAGTGAGGTGGCCTATTGTGTCAGTGGGACTTCGGCGAAATCGGTATCTTCAAAATCTATGGTATCTAGTATTGAAACGCCTTTATCTGAAGAGCGCGTTAAAATCTATCCGAATCCGGCCTCAGATGTTTTACACATAAAATACGGTAGTTCTGATACCTTAAAGAATGTTAAACTCTATAACCTAACCGGAGCATTGATATTAAATAAGTTCATAACGAATTCGTTTGATGCCTCCTACTCCCTGGATATCAGTGATATTTCCGGAGGAATGTATTTGTTACAACTGAGTGACGAAAATGATCGCGTTATCCAGACGAAACGGCTCGTCATTAAGTAATAAAATAACTACAGGCAGCCAACTCAAAAATTATGGAATGAGATATGAGAGGGTCCGAATCCAACATGGTGAATTTGGACTCTTTTTGAATCATTAAATCTGGTTGTCTTGTTTCTTTCGAAGATTTCAAGTTTTTAAAGATGCTTGATATAAAGTTTAATACTTATTTCGATATTTGAAATTTTTGGACAGTTCGCTCTAGTGAAAAAAGGGCGTTAGTCATATTATAAATTTATTTATTGTATTACTTATCTTACTTTAATGTTAAATAATTACGTATTATATCGATAAAATACCAATTATTAGGTTAATCTGTAATCTTATTTATATATTTACTTCGAACTCAACCTATTATCTTATGAAACAAATTATACTTTTTTTAACAATCCTGACCTTCATGATAACTGGCTACGGACAATGTCATGATACTTTACCTGTGACGGAAGATTTTAGCAATACCTTTGCTGTTAATAGTTGCTGGACTTATATAGATGCAGATGGCGATGGACTCGGCTGGTCCATCACTAGTATGGATGGAAGTGGAAATAAGGGACTAAAATCTAAGTCCTTTGCCGGGACAGCACTTACGCCAGATAATTGGATCATCTCAAATGCCATTAATTTGCCTTCATCTGGCTCCATAACACTATCCTGGAAAGTGAGAGCTACCTATTGGCAATATGACGCGGAAAATTATTATGTGTATGTTGCTGATGGTAATACCATTTCTGATTTTTCTTCTAGTTCTGTAATGTTTACTGAAAATTTAGAAGGCAGTGATGCCAGTGGTGTCTTCGCAAATAGAAGCCTTAATATTTCATCTTACTCAGGCCAAAGTGTTTATATTGCATTTAGACACTATAATGTTTCCGATCAATTGGAAATTGATATTGATGATTTTCAAATCACATCTTCGACATTAGGAATTGAAGATTTTGCAGCCTTTAATTTCAAACACTATTATAATGTAAAAACCAAAGATGTTGTATTGAAATCAGATACACCTCTTAAGTCAGTTGAATTATATAATATTCTGGGGCAACAAGTGATGCATAGGACATTATCTCAAACAGAAGAAACCTTAAACGTTGCAACTATTACTGATGGTATGTATATTGCAAAAGTTCGGATAGATGACATGGTTGGTTCTTTTAAATTTATTAAACAATAATATATATTCATTTTCTAAATTTGATAAAGTAAAAAGAGCAGCCAAAAGGCTGCTCTTTTATTTTCATTTAAATTAATTATTAACTAGTTACTTCTGATCAGTGGAAGAGACTATTTTCTTCACTAATGTACCTTCTTTGGTTGTTAACCTGACGAAATACATCTGATCATCATTCCCTGATAGATCAATATTGGTTCTATCATAGGTGCCTTTCAGGTAACTGGTGTTCTCAGCCTGTCTGATCAAGGCCCCTTTGATATCGTATACATCAATCTTCACATCGGTGTCATATTCGAACTTATAGCCGATATTCACCTCATTCTGGAATGGTACCGGATAAGCGGTAAAGTTCACTTTACCATCTGGTTTACCCCAACCACCTGTATCTACTGTACATTCTGTATCCATAAAAGATGCATTGAGTTCTAAATCTATGTCATCATAATCCCTTTTCTCTCCTGGAATATGCATATCATCTGGATAAGGTATATCCCTATCACAGATAACAGCATGTGCAATGAAATAGAATTTTCCGGTTACTCCAGTTTTAGTTGCCTCCCAACCTGGATAATAGTCTCCATCTGGTATATTCGCATTGTAAGGGTATTGACCCGGTGCAACAGTATACTCTTCAGAATTTACCTTGGTTGGATATGGATCACATCCGACAAATAAATGTACTTCAGAAATTAAATACAATGGTACTTCATCTGTGCCTGGATTATCATCATGATCCCAAGTTAATAGATCATAAGAGAAATTAACCGTTCCACTATCATATGTTACAACCAAATCCCCTACATAAGTACCTTTACTTAAATCACAACGTCCGGCACCTCTGTATACAGCATATCTGTAGGTACCCTCTGTGGCTATCGTATTTGTCCAACCCCATCGTTTAAAGCCATCATTCCTGAAACAACTGCTATAGGTATCCTGAGTATCATCTTCTATAACAGAATCAAAGCCTCCAACGTCCTCTGTTGCCACCGCAAATGCGGTTCCACAATTTGGTGTACAGTCATAAAATTCTACAGAAACCTGACATGTATTTGTACAACCTGTACTGGTTTCGGTAACTGTAACCGTTAAATTGTAGATACCTTCCGGTGCATTGAATGTTGGATCTGATGAAGTTACATCACTAAAATAAGATGCATCTGCTCCACTCCATACAAATGTATATGGTCCGCCATTGCCTCCTGATCCAGAAACATGCAATTGAATTGCCTGGCCTTCACAGGCTAATGGATTATCAGCGTATGCGCTGCATGCTGGGTTGGCATAGATCTCTAAATCTACTGTATCGGTATCCTCACATCCGTTGGCGTCTGTCACTGTCAAAGTGAAGGTATGAACGCCTACAGGTGCATTGTCCAATGTTGGATTAGCGATGTTCGTTGCACTCAA
>NZ_JAKMCM010000015.1 GCF_022662015.1 Aestuariivivens sediminicola
GCTTATCCAATGATGCACCCGCTACTTTCCCTGTCGGAGCAACAACCGTAACCTGGACCGTAGAAGATGTCAATGGTAATTCAAGCTCTTGTACACAACAGGTCGTGGTAACTGACAATATTGACCCAACAATAACTTGTGCTGCCGATGTCGCTGTTAACGTTGATCCCGGAGAGTGCTTCGCTACTGTAGCTCTTGTAAATCCAGCAACCTCAGATAACTGTGGTATCAATGCCCCCAGCTTATCCAATGATGCACCCGCTACTTTCCCTGTCGGAGCAACAACCGTAACCTGGACCGTAGAAGATGTCAATGGTAATTCAAGCTCTTGTACACAACAGGTCGTGGTAACTGACAATATTGACCCGGTCATTACTGGCTGCCCTAACAACATTACCATCGACAATATTACAGGCACCTGTAGCAACAGCGCCAGCTGGACGCCACCAACTGCCAGCGATAACTGTTCCTACACCTTAACAAGTACCCATGACCCCGGTGATTCCTTTAATGTAGGAACGACTACCGTTACCTATACAGCGACCGATCCGGCCGGTAATACAGATACCTGTAGTTTTACGGTAACCGTTAACGATATAGATCCTCCCGTAGCCTTGTGCCAGGATTTTACAATTGTTCTCGATTCCGATGGTGCCAATACCCAGGGTGATAAACTAAATGTAAACGATATAAACAACGGCAGTTATGATGCCTGCGGCAGTGTAAGTGTGTCCTTTGCTGATGGAGGTAATACTATGAATATCTACTGTGAGGATACGGGCGACATGCAAGTCGACATGATTGTAACCGATGGTGCCGGTAATATCGCTACCTGTACAGCGACTGTCACAGTCCTGGACAACATTCCTCCGGTTGCTATCTGCAGGGCAGCGCCTCTGACAGTTCAATTGGATGCCACAGGTAATGCCACCATACTCCCTTCTCAACTTGACAATGGCAGTCATGATGGTGACAATCCCTGTGGTGTTACTTTATCATTAAATCAATCGACCTTCGATTGTACCGATGTGGGATCCAATACGATTACTTTAACGGCTACCGATGGAGGCGGCAATACCGACACTTGCGATGTCACCGTAATTGTTGAAGATAATGTACAACCCAACGCGGTGTGTCAGGACCATACCGTATATCTGGATGCAAATGGAAATGGCACATTAACTATTGACGATATTGATGGCGGTTCAACTGATGCCTGCGGTATTGTAAATCGAGCGGCCAGTCAAACGACCTTTGATTGTTCTGACTTAGGAGTTAACTCTGTAAGACTTGATGTAACCGATGCCAATGGCAATGCTTCCAGCTGTTTCGCAAATGTTACGGTCGTGGATGATGTTCCACCTGTGGTACCCTCTGTAAATGATGTGACCTGGGGCTGCGAATATACCCCCACGACACCAACAGCAATAGATAATTGTACGGGTGGTTCTATAAGTGGTGTGCCCAATGTAGCATTCCCGGTATCCGCAACCACTACCATTACATGGACCTTTACGGACAATGCAGGAAATAGTTCTACGGCAACCCAAACCATAACCATAGATCCAGTGGTATGCACTACCACAGTTGTTCAGGATGTGAGTTGCCTCGGCGGCTCAGATGGTATAGCCACGGTTTCCGGGTCCGGTGGCAATGGCCCATATACCTACGACTGGGGTGGTTTAGACCCCAATGCCCTGCCAGCAGGAACCCACACCGTCACCGTCACTGATGATGAAGGTTGTTCCAGTACCTGCACGGTAACTATTAACGAACCGACACTATTAACCGCCTCCATCGATTCGCAATCCAGTAACCTGTTCTGTTACGATAACCCTACCGGATGGATTACAGCAGCTGGGGCCGGTGGTACAACACCATATACCTACAGTATCAATGGCGTTGATTTCCAAAGTAGTGCAACCTTCAGCAATTTAACCGGCGGCAGCTACACCATTACGGTAAAAGATGCGAACGACTGTACGGCAGATGTGGTTGTATCACTAATCGGTCCAACAGAAGCCCTTGTTGCCGATGTACAATTAACCGATGCCAACTGTTTTGAACCTGGCTCCAAAGGTGTTGAAGTTGTTGGTCAAGGGGGTAATGGCGGATACGAATATCAAATGACAGGAGATGCCACCGTAAACTGGACCACTAATGGGGATTTCGGCGGATTGGTTGACGGGACCTATTATTTTCAAGTTAGAGATTCTGAGGGTTGTCTATCTGAAAATGTCGAAGTCGTTATCAATGAATCAACTCGTGTCAAAGTAGAGATTCCGAGTTGGCAAAACGCATTGTGTTACGGAGAAGCTTCAGGTAGTGCCAGTGGTGTGGTATCAGGTGGAAAAGCCCCATATACCTATTTGTGGGATGACCCTGCAGCGCAAACGACCCTGGCGGCATCAGGACTGGCCGCGGGAACCTATACCTTAACCGTAACAGACTTTTATAATTGTCCTGTGACAGCAACGGTAACCATTACCGAACCTGACGACATTGCAATTTCTGAATCCCATACCGATGCTTCTTGTTACAACGCGACTGATGGTTCTATAAACTTATCTGTTACGGGCGGAACTGCCCCTTATTTGTACAGTCTCAATGGCGGCGCGACTACCTCTAGCAGCTCTTTTTCGGGTCTGTCTGCAGGCACTTACACCATGAGCGTCATCGATGCGAATGGATGTGAAAAAGAAATCGATGTGACCATAAACCAGCCAACGGAGATCACAGCTTCCTTTACGACCAGTACTGTCGATTGTGCCGGGACGAGCAGTGGAACGGCTACGGTAACCCCTACGGGAGGGATATCCGGATATTCCTATTTGTGGAGCAACGGACAAACTTCTCAAACGGCGACGGGATTGTCTCCCGGAACCTATAATGTCACCATTACGGATGCTACAGGCTGTTCCGTAACAAAATCTGTGACCTATTCAGATCCTCCGGTGTTGGATTTAACCGTTTCGACAACCGTAACCTCAGGTGTTGGACAAACGGATGGAACGGCTTCAGCCACACCTAGCGGTGGCGTTGGGCCATATACCTATTCATGGATCACCTCCGATGGCAGCGGTTTAAACCCAACAGCTCAAAACCAAACAGGCCTGAGCCAGGGAACTTATACCGTTACGGTAACCGATAGTACCGGATGCCAGATAACAGAGAGCATCATTGTTGCTGATCTTATTACTATTATCTTAGACTATGAGACAGCTTGTGACCCCAATGAATCTATTGATTTGCAACATTTATACATTCGATTACTGGATGGAACAGGTAATCCGTTGATCACAGGTGGCTATGGTAATTTAAGCTATACCTGGAATTTTGGCACAAATGTAGAGACGGTGATAGGAAATCCAAATGATAATTCTACCAAAGAAATTACCTACACCTCAGGTGGCGATAAAACTATTGCTCTCATCGTAACGGACGATTCAGGACAATCGGTGAGTTATACCTTTGACGTTCTTATCGATTCCTGTATCGAGTTTGATGTGGAATGTGATCGTTGCGTGTCTCAGGATTATCAGCTCCTGGATTGGTATATTGGTGATGCCGATGGTACACCATTGGGTACTTGTGATAATCCGGGTGAAGTCATTGGCGATCCTATTTATATTTGGTTTTATCTGGATCATGGTGATAATACCAATTACAATTTAAATGTGGTGGCAGAGTATTCAACGGTGCATCCGCTTACAGGTGAGATAAGTACTCAGGCCGTGGAGGAATGTTTATATGAAGGTGAAAAAATTGGAACCGGAGCAGCGTATTTATTTATTGATGATCAATATGTGTGTGGTAGTCAGATTACGATCACCAAATTTTTAATCTCATGGACAAAATTGGCTAAAACACCTTGTGGACAGCGCGAACCAAAATGTTATTGTCCTGGTTTTGACCTTGAGGTGAGTTCACCTTTATCAGTCATTGCCACAGCCACAGATATTTCATGTTATGCAGGCACTAATGATGGCACGGCCTCAGTAGATGCCTTTGGTGGTACGCCACCGTATGCTTACTTCTGGACGACAAGTGATGGCAGTGGATTGGATCCTACAGCTCAAAATCAAACCGGGTTGAGTCCCGGAACTTACACCGTGACGGTAACGGATTCGAATACCTATTACGATCCGGATCTTGAAATGACGGTCTCCGATCCTTACACGGTTACAACGAGTGTGGTTGTTGGTGAGCCCGATGAATTATCGATAGACAGCATTGCTCCTGTTGTTCCCCCATGTTTTGGAGGCTCCAACGGGTATGCGCAATCCAATGTTTCAGGTGGCACACCACCCTATACCTATTTATGGTCGGACGGACAAACCACACAGACAGCAACCAATTTAAGCGCGGGCACCTATACCATAACCGTAACAGACGCCAATGGATGTACCGATTCTGATAGCGTCACCATTACCGATCCCCCATTACTTACCGCTACAGCTTCAGGTATTGAACCCAATTGTTATGGTGGAAATGATGGTACTGCAACAGCAACTCCTTCGGGAGGTACTCCCGGTTACACCTATTTGTGGAGTAATGGGCAAACTTCTCAAACCGCCACAGGATTGACTACCGGCACATATTCGGTTACTGTAACCGATGCCAATAATTGTACCGCAAATGTTAGTGTTACCATAGGACAACCAACAGTATTAACCGCATCAACATCAAGAACAAATGTGCAATGCTATAATGCCGGCGATGGAACGGCCACTATAAATGTGTCCGGTGGAACTGCTCCCTACACCTATTTGTGGAGTAATGGGCAATCCACCGCAACAGCCACTAATCTGGTTCCGGGCACCTATAATGTGGTTGCTACGGACGCGAATGGCTGTCAGATTTCAAGAAACGTGACGATCACACAGCCGACTGATTTGACGCTATCGACAGAATTTAACGAACCACAATGTTATAACGGCGCGAACGGTGGAACAGCAAAAATTTACCCTTCCGGTGGTACAGCACCTTATACCTACTTATGGAGTGATGGGCAAACCACTCAAACGGCTATCAATTTAGCCGTTGGAACTTACACCGTGACCGTAACGGATGCAAATGGTTGTCCTGAAACCGCTTCCATAGATGTGACACAACCCCTGGAAACTTTTGCAAATGCAGGACCCGATCAGGATTTGAGTGTCGAGAACTGTGGTATAACATCGACGGTTCTTAGTGCATCCGGAGAAGATTCTGAAGGGAACATCTTACCCGGAAACTGGTATATTGTTTCCGGAACGGGAGGTAGTTTCTCTGATATCACGGATCCAAATGCCATATTTACGGGTCAGGCAGGAATTACGTATCAACTACTTTGGGAAATAGATTGTGATCAGGACCTTGTAGTCATCAGTTTCGGAGAAGGATGTAATACACTGGACTTTGATGGTGATAATGACCACGTGACCTATCATAATGAATTTAATTTAAGCTCGAACTTCAGTTTGGAGATCTGGGTAAAACCGGATCCGAACCAGAATGACGGTGGGTCAAATAATGCCATACAGACCATTTTTTCCAAGCGTGACGCCACTGCGCTGACCGATGGATACGACTTAAGGCTGGAAGGAACAAGCCTCTCCTTTAATTACAATGGAGGCGGTACAGTTGCGGCTTCTAACGCTCTTGGAACGGACAGATGGTATCACATCGCTGTAACATTCGATGGATCGAATTACATCTTATATGTCGACGGTCTACAGGTGGGCAGTGGAAGCGGTTCAGCACCTTTGTCAAATAGCCATGAATTTATGCTGGGAGCTATGGATCAGGATCCTGCCGGTGGTAATCCGAATCCCTTGAATTATTACAGCGGCTGGATGCAGGAATTGCGTATTTGGGATACTGCACTCACCGTAGAACAAATTCGACAGATGATGAATCAAACCATAGTCAACAATGGCACTGCCACGCGCGGTACGGTTGTACCTATTGATGTGGATGGGCTAAATTGGTCCAGCTTGATCGGGTATTACAGAATGTTGCAACCGGCATCCCTCTCCGGAACCGGATATTTATTGTCTACATTTGGGATAGGACCTGATGGCCAGTTGCGAAATATTGAAACCACCCAGGACGAAACCGCTCCATTGCCTTATACTACTGATGAAGACGGTAATTGGAATGATGTCAATACCGGAAATAATGATGGGGCATCACCCTGGACCTGGGGACATTCCGTATGGGATCATCCGAACAGTACGGGTATAAATGGTAGTCCGATAGACTGGAATATCGTGAGAACAGGTCATAACGTTATATCAGATGTACAGGATGTTACCCTTTTAGGACTGCTTGTCGATAGTGCTGAACTCACCATAACCAATTCAGGGACTCAGGATGAAACGAATACCGGGACAGGACTATGGATTACACATTATTTAAGATTGGATGGACAGATAGATTTAATTGGTGAATCGCAACTGGTTCAGAAGCGTTATACCCCCACCCAGTCAAACGAGAGTATTTTGGATGTGGATAGCAGCGGATTCCTGGAACGCGACCAGCAAGGCACCAACAATCCGTTTAACTATAACTATTGGGGGTCTCCGGTTGGACCACAGACCGTAGGCAGTAACAATAACCCGAGAAGTATTGGCGGGGTGATGCGCGATGGAACCAATTCGGCAACGCCTCAAGCCATAACATGGACCGGTTCATATACGGCACCTGGAACCAATCCAATATCCATTAGTACGAGATGGTTATACGCCTACGAAAACTATGTGGCCAATACCTATGCCAATTGGAGAAGATTGAATCAGTCTACCACCTTTAATATCGGTCTGGGTCATATCATGAAAGGCAGTGGTAATAACTACGTGGCCGGCACAGCCGGAACACAGAACTATGTATTTACCGGAAAACCCAATAATGAAACCATAACCACACCTATAAATGCAGGATATAATGCCTTGGTGGGCAACCCATACCCCTCTGCCTTGGATGCTAACGAATTTATCTTTGATAACGAAAGCAGTACCACAGGAGCCTTGTATTTTTGGGAACATTATGTTGAGAATAATACCCATATTTTACGAGATTACTTAGGTGGATATGCCGTGCGTAACCTATTAACAGGTGTTGCTGCCGTTACCCCCGCACCAACGGCCGATGGTTATGTGATTACCGGTGGAGCAGGAACTAAAATCCCGGGCAGGTATGTACCCGTGGGACAAGGATTCTTTGTACATTCGAATGCCTCAGGTGGTGTGGTCACCTTTAAGAACAGCCAACGGTTGTTCCAAAGGGAAACCAATGATAACTCTCAAAATGGCTCAGTTTTCATTAAAGGAACCAATGGTAAAAATGGGAAATCCAATACGCCACCTTTAGAAGAAAATAGCGATGCGCAACTCATTCGATTTGAGTTCAAAACACCTTATGGTGCGGTAAGACCTCTGGTACTCGGATTTACTCCGGACAACCGAGCGACCGATGCTGTGGATTTTGGCTATGATGCAAGGACCAAGGAATCACTGCCCGATGATTTGTTGTTTATGATAGATGGGAATAAATATGTGATTCAGGGTGTGGGCGAATTTGATGATATGAAGGAATATCCTCTAGGCTTGTACTTAACCAATTCGGGTATGGTCGAAATTTCCATTACCACATTTGAAAATATGGCCCCTAGTACCAAAGTCTATATTTATGATGCGTTGCTGGGGACCTACACGCGAATTGATGACAGCAATCGTACGTTTGAAATGACACTGGATGCCGACATCTATCTGGATCGTTTCTTTGTGACCTTTAATAAGAAGCATGCGCTCTCTGTTACTGAGGAAAATGCTATCATTGATAAAGTTACAGTAAACTATCTGCAAAACAGCAGAGAGATCTATATCAGGACGCCTTATGATATTGATGTCAAACAGGTGTATTTGACCAATATATTGGGTCAGCAGGTGAAATCCTGGAATAAATTCAATACGGCTCAATTCTCCAATGAAATGAAGATCCCCGTAAATACTATTGCAGATGGGACCTATATCATAGAGGTGCATACCACTCTGGGTAAAGTAAATAAAAAGGTCATTATCGGTAACTAAAAAAGATCGCGGTTCAGTAATCAAAACGGATATTAATAATGTTTATATTCATAAAAAAGGAGGCTATTTACCTCCTTTTTTATGAATATAATTCCTTCAAATACATTTTAATTAATCATTTCATCGATTATAAATGTATTTCATGGATTATTTAATGAAATAATGGTATATTAGCACAAGTAAGAGCGATAGTGTTCATTAAACCCCAAATCTAATGACCAAAATTACCTACTTGTGTTCAGCATTTCTATTATTTGCCGGTATCATCGGGTATGCAAATACCGCTGCCAATTATACCGATCCCCAGTTGTTACGTATAGACTTCACCATGCCCAATGGTTACGTACGTCATTTGGCTATCGGTTTTACGCCTGATAATGCAGCCTCCGACGGATACGATTATGGTTATGATGCCTTGAATGTCGACAATTTCCCCGATGATCTGAACTGGCTGATAGAAAATGAACGTTATGTAATTCAAGGTGTTGGGGCTTTTGATGACACTAAAACCTATCCTTTAGGCCTATTTTTAACCAATAGTGGCAACATTAAGATTTCATTTGATAAATTAGAGAATTTTGATAACCCCATAGACGTGTTTGTATATGACGCCTATCTGGAAACCTACACGCGAATCAATGATGCAGACTACGCTTCCCATATGAGTCACGGCGATTATACGGATCGCTTTTTTATTGCATTTAAGGATAACTCAGAAAACAACATCGCCAAAAGCAGCCTGTCCACACCGGAAGCTTTCCTTGAAAACACACGCATCCAGTATCTGAGCAATTCAAAGGAGGTGTACATCAATACGACCGGTCCTAACAGCATCAAAAAAATCACCATCTATAACTTAAACGGACAACAGGTATATACATTGAATAATCTTCAAAATCAGGACTTTAGGATAACCATTCCCAATTTAAAACATACCTATGGCATTGTATCGGTGGAAAGTGATGCAGGCTATATTGCCTCGAAACAAATCGTCATCAATTAACAACATTTAATAGACCCAAAAAGCCAACCTGAGGGCATAGACGATCTCAGGTCTTCATAGCTATTTCAATTCACCAGAAAGGCAGACCGGCCACAAACCTAACGGTATTCAAAAACCAATCTGTTCTCTAAAGATCAACCCGCATTCTACGCGCGATTTCAAGCGATTTTATACTGAAATGAGGTTACATTTAAAATATACTTCACCTGTTTGGAAATTGGCAGGGGCAGGTTCATTTTCATTACCTCTGTAAATAGTTCAATTCGAGTCTTAAAAAAATAACTTACAGAGTATAGAAGATAAAATACCTTTCAACGAGTATTTTTGTTATTTGTAGAGTATAAAGATAATTTTATTGTATCCCTCATAAGAATGGTTAATAGCAAGTAGAACCAGAAATGTGTTCGTTTTATTAAAAAAGTGATGTAAACGAACGGGATTTTTATGTGTTTTACCCAAACTATTAACAGTTTATGAAGAAGAACTACTTTTATAAAAGCATCCCTTTTCTACTCGCTTTTCTGATAAGTTGTAGTTTGTATGCCCGAACCCTAAATGCGACACCTACGCCGTCCTCTCCTGTTTATAGCCTTCAGTATAAAGTTGTTTCGTTTTTTGCGGGGTTGTTTCAGTCGGAATTAAAAATAGATGCTGTTCAGAAGGATGAAAATTTAGTTGATGATTTATCTTCTCTCAGTTTCGCTCCCACCATTACCTGCCCCAGTGATATTACAATAGAATGTGATGAAAGTATAGATCCTGATATAAATTTAACCTTAGGAAAAGCAACGGCTATTCCTACAGATGGGACCTGTACAATTGATATATCGTATACAGATGTCACTACAGCAGGCGCTTGCCCAAACTCATTCATAATAACTAGAACCTGGACGGCCGAAGAAACTTGTGGAATTAACACTGCATCAACTTCATGTAACCAAACCATTAACGTAACTGATACAACTCCACCCGTGTTGAGTGGCGTGCCTGCCAATGCAGACGTTGATTGTGAAAGCATACCTGTCGCCGCTATAGTTACAGCTACTGATAACTGTAGTGCTATAC
>NZ_JAKMCM010000016.1:2500-5828 GCF_022662015.1 Aestuariivivens sediminicola
ATTTAGCCTTAGCGGATGGTCCCGCCAAATTCACACAGGGTTCCTCGTGCCCCGCGCTACTCAGGATACTGCTATTGTTATCACAGCTTGCGTATACAAGACTGTCACTTCCTCTGGTGTGCCTTTCCAGACACTTCTACTTCACTGTAAAACAAATGTCGCAGTCCTACAACCCCGATGATGCCGTAACAACATCGGTTTGGGCTAATGCGCGTTCGCTCGCCACTACTAACGCAATCACTTTTGTTTTCTTCTCCTCCGGGTACTTAGATGTTTCAGTTCCCCGGGTTCGCCTCCCGATTACTCGGGATAATGCAGCTTCACTGCACTGGGTTGCCCCATTCGGATACCTGCGGATCATTTCGTGTGTGCCGATCCCCGCAGATTTTCGCAGCTTACCGCGTCCTTCTTCGCCTCTGAGAGCCTAGGCATCCCCCATACGCCCTTGCTTAGCTTATTGTACTTTTTTGCTCTTCTTAATGAGTTTTTACTTAATTGCTCGTTACAATTAATTTACTGATCAACAAACCTAAAAGGTCTGTCGATGCTTTTCATGTATCTTTTTCCAATATGTCAATGAACCTTATTCAAAACTTTCTGCCTTTGGAGTGCCACTCGCGTGGCCAACCTCAAACGCCCATCCTGAAAATCCCAAAAAAATAGACCCTTCAAAATGTTCGTTCTTCGGAGTGTGCTTGCGCAACCTCCTCAAACGCCCATCCTGAAAATCCTAAAAAAATAGAGCCTTCAAAATGTTCGTTCTTCGGAGTGTGCTTGCGCACCGTCCTCAAACTTCAATTTTGAGAATACTTTAAAAGAATCTTATTCGCTAAACTTAAAAAAGTAAACTTTTTACGTTTTGCGCTTTTCGATTCTACTTTTTAAAGTATTCATCTGTGGAGAATATCGGAGTCGAACCGATGACCTCCTGCGTGCAAGGCAGGCGCTCTAGCCAGCTGAGCTAATTCCCCATATACTAGTCGTTAGTACATAGCAGTTAGTAGTTAGACTATAACCACATACTCAACTTCCAGAATTTCCTGTTTTAATGAACTTTTTTGTTCAAAACCCAATGCCCAATATTCAAACTTAACTTTGAACTTGTAACCCTGAACTTTGAACTGCGGCGCTGCCGCATCGTAGTCTCAGGCAGACTCGAACTGCCGACCTCTACATTATCAGTGTAGCGCTCTAACCAGCTGAGCTATGAGACTCCTTATAACGGTAGCACACAGGGCCAGTCTTCAGTTGCAGTAAATGCTTAGCGACGACTGGATTCTGGTTGGTGTATACTACCCTAATATAGTATAAATTGACAGCGTAGAGAATAAAACTACTCTTATAAATAAAATATCCCTTTGGTCGTCTCTCTCTAGAAAGGAGGTGTTCCAGCCGCACCTTCCGGTACGGCTACCTTGTTACGACTTAGCCCTAGTTACCGATTTTACCCTAGGCCGCTCCTTGCGGTGACGGACTTCAGGCACTCCCAGCTTCCATGGCTTGACGGGCGGTGTGTACAAGGCCCGGGAACGTATTCACCGCATCATGGCTGATATGCGATTACTAGCGATTCCAGCTTCACGGAGTCGAGTTGCAGACTCCGATCCGAACTGTGATGGGGTTTATAGATTCGCTCCTTCTCACGAAGTGGCTGCTCTCTGTCCCCACCATTGTAGCACGTGTGTAGCCCAGGACGTAAGGGCCGTGATGATTTGACGTCATCCCCACCTTCCTCACGGTTTGCACCGGCAGTCTTGTTAGAGTTCCCGACTTTACTCGCTGGCAACTAACAACAGGGGTTGCGCTCGTTATAGGACTTAACCTGACACCTCACGGCACGAGCTGACGACAACCATGCAGCACCTTGTAAGCAGTCCGAAGAAAAGGGTATCTCTACCCTATGCAGCCTACATTTAAGCCCTGGTAAGGTTCCTCGCGTATCATCGAATTAAACCACATGCTCCACCGCTTGTGCGGGCCCCCGTCAATTCCTTTGAGTTTCATTCTTGCGAACGTACTCCCCAGGTGGGATACTTATCACTTTCGCTGGGCCACCCATCCCTTAATCGGAACGGACAGCTAGTATCCATCGTTTACGGCGTGGACTACCGGGGTATCTAATCCCGTTCGCTACCCACGCTTTCGTCCATCAGTGTCAATTGACTGTTAGCAACCTGCCTTCGCAATCGGTATTCTATGTAATATCTATGCATTTCACCGCTACACTACATATTCTAGCTGCTTCACAGTAATTCAAGAAGGACAGTATCAAAGGCAATTCTACAGTTGAGCTGCAGGATTTCACCTCTGACTTAACCTTCCACCTACGGACCCTTTAAACCCAATGATTCCGGATAACGCTCGGATCCTCCGTATTACCGCGGCTGCTGGCACGGAGTTAGCCGATCCTTATTCTTACGGTACCGTCAGCTGTCCTCACGAGGACAGGTTTCTTCCCGTATAAAAGCAGTTTACAACCCATAGGGCAGTCTTCCTGCACGCGGCATGGCTGGATCAGGCTTCCGCCCATTGTCCAATATTCCTCACTGCTGCCTCCCGTAGGAGTCTGGTCCGTGTCTCAGTACCAGTGTGGGGGATCCCCCTCTCAGGGCCCCTACCTATCGTCGCCTAGGTGTGCCGTTACCACACCTACTAGCTAATAGGACGCATGCCCATCCTCTACCGTAACCTTTAATCTAAAATCTATGCAGATTCTAGATACTATGGGGTATTAATCTCCATTTCTAGAGGCTATCTCCCAGTAGAGGGTAGGTTGCATACGCGTTACGCACCCGTGCGCCGGTCGCCGGCGGATTGCAAGCAATCCCCGCTGCCCCTCGACTTGCATGTGTTAGGCCTGCCGCTAGCGTTCATCCTGAGCCAGGATCAAACTCTTCATCGTTAGTCTGTATGGATCATATAACATGACCCCGTTAACGACTCTTAATTAAGAAATTTTCTATCTACTCAAAATGGTCTATTCTCTGTCGGTAACCACCGTTTCCAATGGCTACCTTTACGCTGTCAATTCAATGTGTCTATGAACTTTTTCTTTTATACTTAACGCGTTCCCTTGTTAAGCGGGTGCAAATATAAAACCCTTTTTCCGCTCACGCAATACTTTATAAACTTTTTTTTGAAAAATTTTTGACCCCTCTACCTAATACTCTAAACCTCAAAACTATCCAACTTAAAAGACCTATAACTTATCCGCTTTTGAGCCTGCAAACATAATACTCTTTTAGCTTTACACAACACCTTTTTAAACCTTTTTTTTAACAATACAATATCCACCTCACTAACTGCCTATCTATGCGGTGGTTATACC
>NZ_JAKMCM010000017.1 GCF_022662015.1 Aestuariivivens sediminicola
ACTTCTTTTTTGCCATAATGTTTACTTTTTAAGGTTTGTAATAAAGCCTTGAAAGCATGCTTTCAAGTTAATAATCTATTACTTAACTTTATTCCTTAACTGGTAAACATTTAGCTGACGCTACACATCCTGTGGAGAACTCCTTTCTAATTTTATTGTAAGTTATTCTGCATTTAATAGAAGATTGACCTCTTTTATTAATTTTAGATTTATCTAGGTAGAATCTTATTGATAGTTTCATGGTTTTTGGTTTTATAATTATTAATTTTGAATTAGTTGACAATGTGCATTCTAGATGCATATCTTTATTGTCTTAATCGTATGTGTTCTTAAATTTTTAAGTATGAAAAAGCTTTTTCTAGGTTTATTGATGTTATTTTCATTTCAAACTTTTTCCCAAAACAACTTCAGAGCAATGAATTGGGATGACTCCATATCAGATTTAAAATCTCAATACCCAGATATTCAATGGATAATTGAGGCTGTAGATGAATTGAAAATGTATATAACAGATGATTATGTGGGTGGATTAAAAGTATATGTTTCTTATATGTTTGTTGATGGCAAACTAAAAGGTGGTGCTTACAATTTTATGGAAGAACATAGTTCTGATAATTTATACCATGAAGATTTTCTATCAATTTCTGATATATTAAATAAAAAGTATGAAATGGAAAGAGAGGAAAAATGGAATAAAACTACATGGAAAAATAATCCTGATTATATAGGCCATGCATTGAGAATGGGAGATGTTGAAATAACCGAAACTTATGGAGATGAAGATACTCTTATAACACACGCTATATCAAGTAATAGTTCGGGAGACATTACCCATATGTTGTTTTATGCAGACATAGATTACATGAAAGCTAAGAGAAATTCAGTAGTTGATGATTTTTAAAACTCTAAAATGGGGCACCTCAATAAAATATATTGGGCACCTATTCTACACCTTTTTCAGGAAAAAAACAAAGCAAGTTGGCGTCTCGTGATAATTATCATAATTACCAATATTTAAAAGGATTATCTTGCGAGCTAAAACAACCTTTATGAGAAAAGCACTTAGTTTAATTGTTCTTACAGTTTTAATGGCATGTAGTAGTAATGATAAAGAAGATAGTCCTGAGCTGGACCAGACATTTTTAGAAAAATATCACAATACGATTTGGTTACAACAAGACACCGAAACTCAAACTGTGTATAGACATTTCAAAAACGACTTGAATGATGCTGTTGTTACACACTATGATGGTCCTGGTGCTTGCTTTGAGACAGGAGAATACGATTTAAATTTTGATGAAATCATGGAAAATTCTCTGAATAAATTAGAAATAAAATTTAACTATAGTGTAAATGAATACCAAATAGACACCTATACATTTTCCAACGGTGTTATGACTTACCATTGGTATGAATTTTATTTTGGCAGTGTTACAGAGGCTACTTATACTTTAGTAGAAACCTCATTAAGCATAAATAATATTAATTTCTGTAATTAGACGAGATTTATAAACCAAAAAACCCCAACTTACACTGAGGTTTCTAGCACTTGGGTGGTCCCAATTTTGATATTAAGGCTATAAATAAAAATGACATATCCTCAAAACACCAACGATATTTCATTTGACAGGGTAAACCATCAGAACATCCTGAAACCCTCTAAAACCTCGATATGTCATGCTTAAAACACCCCCTACACCCCAAATCAACCAAAGTCATTTCATTGTATTCATCTTTAAATTTATCGACGCTTCAATTTAATTAGGACACATAAAAGGTGAAATAATGAGCATCAGTTAAGCCAATCTAAACTGATATCCCTCATTGTAAAATTTTAGTATTACGGTTAGATTATTAGAATAATTAATTCTTCAAACGCAGAATGAAGTTATAACTTGATAAGGTACGAAATTATTCATACTAATCATAGAACTTATTTCATGTCAGAGTTTCTATAAATTCATTAAATTTTCAGATTACCTTACTAAGTCTTTTACATTAAACTTAGCCGTCAATTCATGAGAACTCTAATGCTATCATTTTTCCTTTTATGAGATGCATGACATTATAATTTAATTAAAATCAAACCATTATGAGAAATTTTCTAGTAATCTTAGTTCTTATTTCAAGTCTTTGCACTGGATTTGCCCAAGATGTCTTAACACCCCAAGAAAAGGCGGAATTGCTCGCTAAAAGCCCGTTCAATTCTCTTTATCCCACCTCAGTTCTTAAAAGTGCTGATGAATTTTTTGATGCTATGGATGCTGTACTAAAAAATGGAGCAATTGAAGAAAAGGAGGCTCACTTGATCGCTTTAGGAACGGCTGCTGCTACCAAATGTAAATATTGCATACCCTATCATTTGGCCGAAGCCAAAAGACTTGGAGCCACTGAGGAAGAAATCAAAACAGCTGTTTTAATCGCTTCCGATGTCTTGCGCATGAGTACATTGCTTTATGGTAATGATTATGATCTGGCAGAATTTAAAAAGCTGCTGAGTGGGAATTAACACTTATTGATGTCAAAAGGTGGCGCCTCAACACCTTTTTCAAGAAAAAACTTTGCAAGTAATACACCAAACTGAAAATCCTCGCGGATTTTCGTAGTAGGCTAGAACTAGCAATAAATTATATACGGTGTTGTGCCTTCGTTATTTATTTTTCAACTCGTGGTCAATTTGATTAATACAGTCTTCAACACTCACTTTTAGGTTCTGATAAATTAATGTCATAAGTTCCCTAAGTGTATGATTTAACCTTATTGCATTTCTAAAAGAATAATTATTCATTAAGGATTCACTATTTATGGGTTTGGCAAACCCATTTATGTTTCCTTGTGCATTCTCAACATTAAACTCTGATATGTTAAGAGAATTTGTTACTTCAGGTATTAGAATCTGATATTGAAATTGATGGTCATCTTTCATTTCAAAGTCTATCGCGTTATAAAAATCAAATTCATATAATTTAGTTATACGTTGTCTCAATGAATCGTTGGTGATTATTTCTAATCCACGTGATTTTAAATTTTCGTAAGCACTCATATTTGCCAATGTTCTTGTTGAAAAAAATAGATTTGAGAAATGAAAGTCAAGTGAATCTGTATAGTTAATTTTTCCATTAAGATACTTAAGCACTATTTTATTTGATTGTAATTTACTTTTATTAAAGGCTATATTAAAATCTATGTCGTCAAGGTCTTTTGTCAGATTTTGTTTAATTTCCTTTAGGTATTTAATTTCTATCTTTTTCTGTTGATTATTGTTGTTCCAATTATTTATCTGTAGGGCAATCAAAATACCAATGACCACTAAAACTATTTCACCAATAGCATAAAGCAAATACTTACTAAACCTATTCTGTGATAATAGCTGTTGGCGTATGTTGCGAAAGAATTTAATCATGGTTTGTTGGTTAACCTTCTAAAGATACAGAAATTCTAAATGAAACTTTAGGACATAAAAAAACCCCAGCTTACACTGAGGTTTCTAACGCTTGGGTGGTCCCACCTTTAGCTTCCCGCTTGCAGCGGGACAGGCGTCTTCACCTAAAAGGGTAAATCTAAAAAAGACCATACTTCCGTGCAGTCTTTTTCAGTTTTTGCTCCCCCTAATAGTTTTGTCGAACCAATTTAATGAGAAACTTAAGCGTTTTGCCTTACTTTACGAAGGCAAATATAAAAATAATAGTATCGTCCCCTAGCGGGTGACATTGAATTATCGAACCAAAATGGGTTTATCAATGATTTTATGGAAGTGGTTGGTTTTTATGTTTAATATCATTCATCATTAGACAGAATTTCCAATAATGATTCTGTTTCTTTCAATAACCTCTTTCTGTTATCAAGATTAAATTTGTTAACAATTGATTTTGAATTTAGAACTGAGTTAAAGCCTAAAACAAATTTATCTTTATCTATGAAACTCCATATTTTATCTAAATTCTCTCCTCGAATCATACTGACTTCATCAATCTGTGGCAAATCACTTTGAGTAAGGTAATTTGTGTAAAAGCCCAATTCAGTTTCAATAGCAGATACAACTTCTTTCTGTAAATTATTAAATCTCATCAAGTCGTCATAAATAGAATCTTTAAATAAATCTATGTTTCCTGTAGATAAAAGGGCCTCAATAGTATTTCTGTTAAAGTTTCGTTCCACATATATAAAAAAATGAAAGTCATTTCTGTAAAGCTTTATTAATGAATCTATATCAAACTCATTTTTAGAGATTTTATCACCTATTGCCTTACAATTTTCAATATCCCATATTGTGGTATCGATATCTATCTTAAGTTGGTTTACGTCTTTTTCTAAATCCTCAATAAGTGCTCTCTTGTAAACATCTTTAAGCTTATGTCGTTTCCTCTGCTCATTCCAGTTATTGACCTGCAATGCAATTAAAATCCCAACAACCACCAGTACAATCTCCCCAATAGCATAAAGCAAATACTTACTAAACCTATTCCGTGATAATAGCTGTTGGCGTATGTTGCGAAAGAATTTAATCATGGTGTATGTAGTCAAAGCATGTTTACCAGTTAGGCTTAAAATTAAGTTATTAGTTCATTTTTTGCAATTGTGTAGCGTCAGCTAAATGTTTACCAGTTAAGGAATAAAGTTAAGTAATAGATTATTAACTTGAAAGCATGCTTTCAAGGCTTTATTACAAACCTTAAAAAGTAAACATTATGGCAAAAAAGAAGT
>NZ_JAKMCM010000018.1 GCF_022662015.1 Aestuariivivens sediminicola
ATGTCGTTACCGATCAGTGTGGTAATACTAAAACCATCGTAAGAACTTGGACTGCTACTGATGAATGTGGTAACGCTGCCTCTGCAGACCAAACCATAACAGTGGTAGACACCACTCCGCCTTCTATTGATAACAGCAATACAGCAGATATCGAAATCGAATGTGACGCCAATACAGATACCCAGGCACTGTTACAAGCCTGGTTAGACTCTAATGCTGGAGCAACTGCAACAGATAGTTGTGGTATGGTGAGCTGGAGCAATGATTACGGTCTGGATACTACAGTACAATGTGAGAATGGAGCCATTACGGTTACTTTTACTGCTACTGACGATTGTGGTAATGCGGTTACGACAACAGCATCTTATTTAATCAAGGATACTGAAAATCCGATTATCACAGTTCCTGCATCCGATCAAACTGTACAATGTGATGGCGCCGGTAACCTCTCTGAATTTAACACCTGGTTATCTACAAACGCAGGCGCCGAAGCTACCGATGACTGTTCCGCAATAGCATGGTCAAACAATTACGGTGTCGATGGTAATGTGATGTCTGACGACTGTGGCATGACCGGTTCTGTAATTGTAACGTTCAGAGCAACTGATGGTTGTGGCAACTTTAGTGAAACAACCGCTCAATTTACGATTGAAGACACCATTGCACCGGACTTTACAGTGCCTGGTGCTATTGAAATCTTTACTGATGCCAGCTGTAGCTACGATGCTTCTCCGGCAGTAACCGGAGATGTCACCGATGAAGCAGACCAATGTTCTCCAAATATTGATGCGACTTATAACGATGAGATCGTGGCCGGATCTTGTGAAGGTACATGGGTTATCACCAGAACATGGACCTTAAAAGATGATTGTGATAATACGACCGTTAAAACACAAACCATAACGGTTACAGACAATACAGCGCCCACGTTCACTGCACCGGCGGATATAGAACTATTCACCGATGCCGATTGTAACTACGATACAGCTGTGTCCTTTTCCGGTGATGTTACCGATGAGGCTGACAACTGTTCTACAAATATAGAGGCTACTTACGTGGATAGCGCGCCTGTGGCCGGACCTTGTGAAGGTACATGGGTCATCACCAGAACCTGGAGCCTGTCCGATAACTGTGGTAACGCTGCAGCAGATCAGGTACAAACCATTACGATCTCTGACAATACAGCGCCCAC
>NZ_JAKMCM010000001.1 GCF_022662015.1 Aestuariivivens sediminicola
TACAGCTACTGATAACTGTAGTGCTATACCCCTTGGTGTAGTACTCTCAGAATCCACGACCCCTGGAGCATGTGCAGGTACATATACCATAACAAGAACGTGGACCGCTACTGATGAATGTGGCAACTCTACCAACGCTTCTCAAACCATTAACGTAACTGATACAACTCCACCCGTGTTGAGTGGCGTGCCTGCCAATGCAGACGTTGATTGTGAAAGCATACCTGTCGCCGCTATAGTTACAGCTACTGATAACTGTAGTGCTATACCCCTTGGTGTAGTACTCTCAGAATCCACGACCCCTGGAGCATGTGCAGGTACATATACCATAACAAGAACGTGGACCGCTACTGATGAATGTGGCAACGATGTGTCTGCTTCACAGATCATATCCGTACAGGACACTACTGCCCCAACAGCCTCCAACCCTGGCTCAATATCAGTACAATGTCCAACAGACGTTCCCGCTCCAAACATCTCTGTGGTTAACGATGAAGCCGATAACTGTACTGTGAATCCGACGGTAGCCTTTGTTAGCGATGTGAGCGATGGCAATTCCAATCCGGAAGTCATAACAAGGACCTATAGTGTTACGGATGATTGTGGCAACTCTATTGACGTGACTCAGATCATTACTGTTGACGATACTGTTGACCCGGTAATTAGTAACTGCCCTGTCGATATTGATGTATCAAACGATTCAGGTAATTGCTCTGCTGTAGTGACATGGATCGAACCTACTGCAACCGATAATTGCACAATAGCAGGATCCTTGACGTGGAATAAATCACATCTGCCCGGGGCAACATTTCCCGTTGGCACAACAACGGTGACCTATACCGTAACAGATGAAGCAGGAAATGCTTCGAGCTGCTCATTTGCTGTAACCGTTAGCGATACCGAAAACCCCACCATCTCCTGCCCGAGCGATATTACTGTAGACAATGCCGGAGGCGTTTGCGGGGCTGGTGTCGCCTACGCAGTGACATTTACAGATAACTGTCCAGGGGGTACATTGGTACAAACTGCAGGACTGGCCTCTGGCAGTACCTTCCCGATTGGAACAACCACCAATAGTTTCACCGTAACGGATGAAGCCGGCAATACTGTAAGTTGCAGCTTTACGGTAACGGTTAATGACAGTGAGCTACCCGTATTTGCTTGCCTTCCGGACTACAATGTGAGCAATGACCCCGGTCAATGCTATGCTACAGTGAGTTTTGCTGCTCCCACCGCCACGGATAACTGTGGTGTGGCATCCGTTGTTCAAACTGCCGGATTCGTAACTGATGATGAGTATCCTGTAGGCACTACCACGGTGGTTTTTGTAGCTACGGATACTGCCGGCAACACGAATACCTGTAGTTTTAATGTGAATGTTACTGATGACGAAGACCCTGTTGTGCCTACATTAGCAGATCTGACAGATGAATGTTCGGTGACCATTTCTGCTGCACCTGAAACTACCGATAATTGTTCTCCTTATACCATCATTGGGACAACCGGAGATTTTAGCATTCCACACACCTTCAGTACCCAGGGTATGCATACGATAACATGGGAATTTGAAGATGCACATAATAATAGCATTTTTGTAGATCAAACCGTTATTATAGATGATGAAACAAAACCTGTTCCCGACCTACCGAGTTTAACTCACTATACCTCACTTAATGGCAATGCGCAATATGAATGTGAACTCTACTTGGAGATCCCCACAGCTACGGATAATTGCAGGGGAAACATAAATGGCGTGCCTACGGTCAATGGTATAGAAATTGACCTTCCGATAACCACTTATGGTACCTTTGTTATCGACTGGATATTTGACGACAGAAACGGCAACCCCAAAACGCAACAGCAAATCGTGGAAAATATAGAACCTCCTATTTCCGGAGGAGTATTACTGGGACAAGTGGATACCAATACTGTGGATCCACCTACAAACAACGTACTCATTGCCGCCTGCCCCGATAACATCAACCCGGTGACCATCAATTTATCAGGTTACAATGGAACTATTGTGCGATGGGAGAAATTTGAAGTCGATGCCAACAATTGGGTTGAAATAGACAATACGACAACCACCTATCATGTTGATTTTGATATTACGAATACTGTAGCCACACTATTTAGAGCATACATTCAATACAATTCCTGTTTTGAATATTCTCAGGTATTGAGTGTACATCCAGTACCACCTGATGTCCCTCCGACACTTGATAATAATTACTTTAATAGCTGTTATCCTGAAGAAGTTTCATTGACCGCCTACAGTGGGTATGGTGGTGATATTATTGATCTGGAGGATGAAGAGGCCGGACAGTTCGACCAGGGGCAGTTCCCTGACAAATGGAATCCGAATATGTGGCTCATCGATGGGCAGGTGGCCGGTGTATCCTTTACCGGAGCCGCCAACAACCGCTCGGTGAACAACTGGACGGCAACCAATAACCACCCCTTCCCTGATGGGACCTGGACCCCTAAAATTGAATATGATTCGAACAATTTTAAGTTTGCCATTGCGCAAGGTGATTATAACAGCCAGGAATACCTGGATAACTTTCCCGACGGAGGGGCAACAACCCTGGAAACTCCGATCATGAGTTTGCTTGGGCTGGAATCACCAACATTTTCTTTTACCCAGGCCTGGAACTTGTTTGATGGCGATACAGCAATATGTGAACTGTCACTGGATGGAGGATTGACCTACACTGTAGTATTGCAAGATTTAACCGACCCAATAGTGCCCTGGCCCTACGCTAGTTATCCGCCTTCTACGGCAGATAATTATATTTTTGATCAGTCTATTGCTTCATTTGACTTGAGTATGTATAATACTTATGATCAAGTTAGAATACGTTGGACTTTCTTTGGCACCAGACCATTTAGTGCCTGGGCCATCGATGAAATCACTCTGCCACTCGGAGGATCTCCGGCCGATGAAATTGAATGGACCGATGGTATTGGAAGCCCTACTGAAGAACCATTGGCGGACGGTACCTTGAATGTGACCTACACCTTTACACCCGATGCACCGGGGCATCACCAATTTGGCGCGACAGTGCTGGTTAATGGTTGTCGGGCCTATGACCCGGCGGGTACCGCTTTGGCGGATGTCATACAAAATTATGCCTATGCCGGAGAAGATAAAATCTATGCTGACGGGGAATGCGGTGATAATATCATCACCCTGAATGCCTACGACAATACCAAGACCGCTATTGAAAATGCAGCCAAAGGGGCGTATAAGGACGCAATAACTCATGCCGATTTAATTACACCGGATTGCAAGAATTGTGACGATCCCGGTACAGGATCCCCTGGGATATGGACTGCTGAAGTTATTACTTCCAGTTGTGGCGGTGCGTATTCGTTTTCCGATACTACGGATCCTGATGCTACCTTTACAGCTGATCCCGGAACCTATAGGTTGACATGGACTGTCGGGCCGTTCGGTCTGGATAACACTGGTTTCTGCGATGATGATGTTATTATTGAAATCACCAATTGTGCTCTGGTGGATTTTGATGGCGAAAATGACAATATTACATTTGGAGACAATTACAACCTGGGGCAGGAATTCAGTATCGAGTGCTGGATCAAACCCGACCCAGAGACCAATACAGGAGATCCTAACGATACGACTCAGATCATTATTTCGAAGCGTGACTATACGGACTTCAACAATTCCGGTTACGATTTAAGATTGGAAGGCAGTACCTTATCCTTTAACTGGAACAATACCGGATCCTTAGTCTGCCCTGAACCTATAAATACGGATCGGTGGTATCATATAGCAGTAACACGAACTAAAGACGGAAAGAATTACACCATGTATGTCGATGGTATATTTGTTCAAAGTGATACGGGAAATCCACCTGGATTCAATAATAATGAATGCATTTTAGGTGCTATGGATCAAACCGGCAATCCCCCTAATGCCCCAGTGAATTATTTTTCAGGGTGGATCGATGAAGTGCGTATATGGAATATGAAACTGGATGTCGACCATATCCGTCAGATGATGAATCAGCAGATTGATGCTTCCGGAGGTGCCGTAATAGGAGAGGTTGTTCCGCTGGTCGTAGATGGCCCTGATGCGGATGCCGACGGCGTGGACGATAACCCGGTATCCTGGGCCAACCTTGTCGGATATTACCGTATGGATCCCACTTCTATTTCATGTGGTTACCTGCAACCCTACTCCGGTAAAGGTGTAGCCGGTAAACTTGTAAAAATTACCAGTCAGCAGGACGATAGCGCGCCATTACCCTATACGACCAAGGCAAATGGTAACTGGAATGACAATGGTCTAACTACGCCCTGGACCTATGGGGATACCGTTTGGGATCATCCCAATGGCAATGGTGTAACAGGCGATCCCATTGATTGGAATATTGTGCGAACCGCTCATGATGTCACCTCGGATATGCAGGACGTCACCTTGTTGGGGCTTCTAGTAGATCCTGATAAGGAATTAACCATAACAAATACGGCGGGTGCTCAGGATGAAACCAATCCGGGACATGCCCTGTATGTGACCCGTTACCTCTTATTGGATGGACTTATTGATCTGATCGGCGAATCGCAACTGATACAAAAACGCTATTACTTTGACGACGATGGCAATCCTAATAATGCTGAGGTCACCCATCAATTGAACGGAAGTGAGATTGATTTGGCCAGTAGCGGCCATTTAGAACGTGATCAGCAAGGCCAATCTAACCTTTATAATTACAACTACTGGAGTTCGCCCGTGAGCCCGACGGTTAATGGCATCTATACGGTAGCCGGGGTCTTAAAGGATGGTACCGATACCGATAATCCTTTACCACTTACCAATTGGACGAGCGGTTATAATGCATCCGCTGCTACATCTCCAATTACCATGAGCCGACGCTGGCTTTTTGCTTACCGAAACAATCCTGCCGGCTATTATGCCAACTGGGAATATTTGACAGAAACCGGAACCTTGGATCCCGGCCTGAGTTTTACGATGAAGGGCAGTGGTGCCCCGGGGGACGAACAAAATTATGTGTTTGATGGGCTACCACATAACGGTACGGTTGCCACAGCCATTAACCCGGGCTACGGGGCCCTGGTGGGAAATCCATACCCATCCGCCATTGATGCCCGCGAATTTATAAAAGATAATATGCCGGGAGGTAATCCGGGTACCACAGAAAGTTTTGATGGCGCTTTGTATTTTTGGATACACTATGACACGAACAATACCCATATCCTCAGGGAGTATCAGGGGGGCTATGCCCAACTGACTTTAACCGGAGGAAATCAGGCGGCGGCCCCACCGATTACCATCGACGGCTATGAGGTGAGTGGTATGGGAAGTTCAGGTAAGATTCCGGACTATTATATTCCCATAGGACAGGGCTTTTTCGTCTATGCTTTACAACCCGGATCCGGGGTTGGTGATGTCACCTTCTATAATAAGCACAGGGTGTTTGAAACGGAGCTTGGTCCAGACCCCAGATCCATTTTTATGAAACAAGGGAATGGGAAAGATAGCACATCAAACACACCTGAAGAGGACCTAGATCCTGATGACATTCAAAGGGTACGACTACTCTATCGAGCGCCACAAGGTGTCGTTAAACGGCCTTTATTATTGGGATTCACGCCCGATAATGCCGCCACAGATGACTTTGATTTTGGCTACGACGCCGAAAACACCGGTAACAACCCGGAAGACATGTTCTTTAGAATTGGTGAAAAAAATTATACCATTCAGGGTGTTGGGGCATTCGATGACACCAAGGAATATCCTTTGGCACTCTTTACGGAAACAGGCGGTCGAATAGAGATAAGCCTTTTGGCACTGGAAAATTTAGCCAAAAATACCAAGGTCTATATTTATGATGCCTTATTGGGCACCTATACTAAAATTAATAACAAAGCCTTTGAAACAGTTTTAGATCCGGGTATTTATATGGACCGTTTTTATGTGACCTTCTCTAAAAACAATGCACTTTCGGTGGCCACTGACATACTTGGGGACATTGGGGTTAATTATTTACAGGACAGCAGAGAAATTTATATTAGAGTAAATAATGATGTGTTGGTAAAAGAAGTACAGCTCATCAATAGTTTGGGACAGGCCATTAAGGTATGGAATGCTTCAGCATTGCCATCCTTAACACATAATGCCATGAAAATACCGGTAGAACATGTGGCAGAAGGCGGTTATATTATTAAAGTCGAAACCAACTATGGTACTACCCATAAGAAGATAGTAATTAGCCAGTAAATATAAATGGGTATTAAACTCGGACTTAAGTGGACCATGTCCACTTTTTTTATGCGGTTTGGGTCTTTAAATGTTAAAAATATGTGCATTACAACGTTATTATTTGCATTTCATAGGTTTTTTTATAAATTTTCTCTACATTGCAGGCGTATTAAACCTGTCATCAACCCCAAATCTAATGACAAAAATTACGCGCTTAGTGTTTATGGTTATGCTCTTGTTTCAAATAGGGTATACAACTTGTGCATTTGAAACTGAAGCAAATTCCTTTACCCTTCATACAACATCATCCGATCCTGTCATACAACGCGTGCGTATTTATTTTATATCACCCCATGGTATGACTCGATATCTGCTATTAGGCTTTACAAGTGATAACAGTGCCACGGATGGTTTTGATTTTGGGTATGATGCATTGAACTTAGATGACCTTCCGGACGATCTGAATTGGATGATTGAGAACGACAGGTACCTTATTCAGGGTGTTGGTGCCTTTAATGACACTAAAACCTATCCACTGGGTATGTTTTTAAAGAACAGCGGAGACATTTCGATTGGCTTATATAGAACGGAAAATTTTGACGATCCAATTCACGTTTACGTTCACGATGCCTATCTGAACACCTACACCGAAATCACAGAGGAAACCACATTCAACGAAGCTATGACCAAAGGTGATTATACCGATCGTTTTTATATTGCGTTTAAGGATAATTCTGAGGACAATGTGGCAAAAAACAGCCTATCCGGACCGGAAGCCTTCGCAGAAAATACGCGCATACAGTATTTAACGAATTCGAAAGAACTATACGTCAATACAGGTGGATCACAACACATAAAAAACATCACCATATATAATCTCCTTGGACAAAGGGTCTATAGTGCAAATGGTATCCAAAATCAAATGACGAAAATGGCCCTGCCAAATTTGAAGGGTAACTATGCCATCGTTTCGGTAGAAAGTCCTGAGGGCTATATCGCGACCAAGCAAATCGTTATTCATTAGAACGACATCCCAAATTGATATATTAAGCCCATTTATTCTCTTATAGATGGGCTTTTTTCATTAAAAATAGTTTACTAAAAAGTTGAAAAACATAAGCCATAATTAAAGCTATGGCTTTCGATAACATAGGTCAAATGTGATTATTTTATGCATTTCATCGGTTTTATTTGCATTTCATAGATATTTCATCTATATTCGCTCATGAACATGACACTGTAAATAAAGATTGAGTTCTTTATTAACAGTTGTTCTTATGCTGAAGTAGCTTATGCATTTAAATGAAGAGGACTAAAAAAGGAGTACAAAGTAGCCCCATAAAATGATAGAAGGCACACTATCAAAAAAAAGTGCAAGTACCTCCGGTACGATTATTTGAGTTAGTCATGATTAGTTTGAGTTAGTCGATCCCAAATCTACCATATCTCAACTAATTGTAAGAGTCCCGAACCTACTCGGGACTCTTTTTATTTTATCCTGGAAATCAATTCCTCCAATGACAGTTTTGACTGTTCTCCGGAAATCATATCCTTTAAGGTATAGGTTTCGGATTCCATCTCCTCACTTCCGACAATGACCACATAAGGAATTTGGCGCTTATTTGCATAGGTCATCTGCTTTTTCATTTTGGCCGCATCGGGATACAGTTCCGCATGAATCCCCTGTGAACGTAATGCCTTAATAGCTTTAAGCGAGAACAAGGCTTCCGTCTCTCCGAAGTTGATGAATAAGACCTTCACATGTCGCGTTACCGTTTCAGGAAAAAGCTGAAGTTCTTCCAAAACCATATAAATACGATCCAAACCAAAACTGATACCCACGCCACTCATGTCCTTCATTCCAAAGATTCCCGTGAGGTCGTCATAGCGCCCCCCGCCGCCAATAGAACCTATGGCCACGGATGGTGGTGCAGCGACTTCAAAAATGGCGCCGGTATAATAGTTCAGTCCTCTAGCCAGGGTGACATCCAATTGCACACCGGCGATTGCCAATCCCAATTCCGAAATTGCCTTGTGGATAAACTTTAATTCCTCAATCCCCTCATTTCCGATTTCGGAATCGAATAAGATCGCTGTTAAATTGGTAATTTGGTCTTCAAAGGTTCCGGATAGAGAAAACAGTGGTTCAAGCTTGTTGATGCCCGCTTCCGGAATGCCCTTCGTCAGCATCTCCTCTTTCACTTTCTCCGCTCCTATTTTGTCCAGTTTATCCAGGGCCACCGTAAAATCGATCAGTTTATCGCTGGCTCCAATAAGCTCCGTAATACCGGAAAGTATTTTCCGATGATTGATCTTGATGGTAACCCCTTCCAGCTTTAAGGCTGAAAAGACCTGGTCATATAATTGTATAAACTCCACTTCCTGCCATAAGGAACGACTCCCCACCACATCGGCGTCACACTGGTAAAATTCTCTAAATCGCCCTTTCTGTGGTCTGTCGGCGCGCCAAACCGGCTGGATCTGATACCGTTTAAACGGAAACTCAATGTCGTGTTGATGCTGGACCACATAGCGGGCAAAGGGGACGGTTAAATCGTAACGCAGTGCCTTTTCGGAAATACTGTTCGTCAGTGCATTGGAGTCTTTGGCTTCCAATGCCCGATCGTCTGCCTTAGCTAAATAATCGCCCGAATTCAGAATTTTAAATATCAGGCGATCGCCCTCATCCCCATATTTCCCCATAAGGGTGTCGGAATTTTCAAAACTCGGGGTCTCTATCGGCTGAAAACCAAAAGATTCAAATACATCCTTTATGGTATTTGAAATGTAACTGCGTTTGGCAACCTGCTCCGGATTAAAATCCCTGGTGCCTTTTGGAATGCTTGGTTTCTGCGCCATAATAATTTACTGAGACGATCAGCGTTGCTTTATTTTAATTCGCTATTTGTAAACAATTGTTTGCTGAATTCCTGCGAAAACTGGAAACAAACCTAGAAATCACAGGATCACATGACAAAAATAAAAATTTAATACAGTCTCAACGCGCTTTTGTTATAAGAAATAGAATTGCGAACCTGAGAAGCAAGGTTCTGATATCGGAATCTTGACCACTTACTGCTCACAACACTCAGGAGAATTTGATCGCATTCGAACGCTATCCGTTTAACAGCTTATCGAAATACCTGTACAGATCACCCTTGGTAATGACCGCACCCTGCTGGATCATACGAAACTTATCCAGGTTCTTATCATCCCCATAGGCCTTATCGGCTTGGAAAAACTCGACCTTGTCATCCATCAGATGTTCACGTAACCACTGGTAGCCTTCCTCTGTGGTAATATCAACATCATTTTTTAAATTCAGCACAATCGCCTGCATGTTATCCTCACCCAAATGAAACAGATACATGTGCTGGGGGGAAATATGTTCCAGGTATTCCGTTTTGTTTAATACCCCTTCCCATATCAGGTCACTGAAGACATCCAATTCGGTTTCCGCGAGTTCCGGTTTGTTTTGTTTCAAATTATGCCATTCGTCGGCCGTAATGGATTGCGTTGCCAGAAAATTAATGAATTCCTGATGCAATTCTTCAAACTGTTCTTTTGTAAGCCTGGAATATTTCATTTATACTGCAATCAAAATACGATCTCACCTCAACTTATAAGCCTTCATCACTTAATGGGGCACCCTGGCATTTTCATATGGGTGACTATAAGTTCAACGAAAAAAGGCTCCCGTTTCCGGGAGCACAAATTTAATACTATTCTTTGTTTCTGTCTAGAAAATATAGCGCAATCCTACCTGCATCTGCCAACGTGAAGCCAAACTCGAGTCGAAACCAAAGGTATTATTGAGATTGCTGTTAAAGGAATAGACTGGTGCACCATTACTATCAAAATTTACGCCTATAGGCTGCACATTATTAGGTTGCTGGATAACACCCCAGTCTGAATCTATGAGATTTCCAAAATTTAAAATATCCAAACTCACCTGGATGGTATTGGTTTTTTCTTCAGTCACATTAAAATTAAAATCCTGTAAGATCTTAATATCCCAGCGACCTCTCCATGGTGCGAGTGCGCCATAGCGCTCGGCATAGCTGCCGCGACGTCCGTTTAAATAATCATCTTGCTTAATATAGGCTTCCAAGGCACTGGCGTCTCCAGGATTTGCAAATTGCATCTGACTGATCTCTGCCGATGTGGGAATGTAGATCAAATCATTCAATCCTGAACCATCGCCATTGATATCACCGCCATAGGTATAATTAAAGCGTCCGCCCTGGGCATACTCGAAGAAGGTCGATATGGTTGTACCCATGTTACCATTGCTATAGGTCCATTTTTTCGTGGCCACTCCAATAAACCTGTGGGTATCGCCATATTTTGAAAATGCCAGTACATCGTTATTCACATTGCCCAGAGCTGGATTGAACGCAAAGGCATCTCCCGTTATTTCAGCTTCGATGGAATTGACATCCTTTGAATTCAAATAACTGTAGGCCAACATCGCATAGAATCCATTGACAAATGTTTTCTGCGCCTTCACAGAGGCATTCCAAATTCTGCCTTTATCGGAATTTGAAAACACGTATGCGTTATTGATAACATCTGAAGCCTGATAAACGGGTCTGTTATCGACACCTTGTAGCGTTCCAGTAGGAGTCGTTAAACCCCAGTTTTGAACATGGGCGCCATTCACATCTTTGGTGTAGGATACATCTCCAGTTAGTATTAATCCGTTTTCAAATCGATAATCGGTTCCAATATTGGTTCGCCATACCTGTGGGAATTTGTAATCCGGATCGACCATCTGATAGAAGAATACTTCGGGATTGGCTATCTGATTGCCTAACCACACGAACGGGAAACGCCCTGTAAACAAGCCGGAGCCCCCACGTAATTGGAAGGTGTCATCGCCCTTAACATCATAGTTAAAACCGACTCGTGGTGAAATCAACCAGTCATTGTTAGGCATTTTCGTATTATCCAGAAACACGGTCTGACCATTATTCGGATTCACATAAGGAATGTCCGGTACGTAGCAGCAGGCCCTGTCAATAACCTCCTGTGCTTTATCTGCCGAATCAAAAAATAAGGGTTTATCAAAGCGTAAGCCGTAGGTCAACTTGAATTTATCGGACACGTTCCACTCGTCCTGTGCATAAAATGACAATTGGCCGACATTCGTTTCGGCCAGCGCCCAGGAATTATTTGCATTATTATTGTTGAAGGTGTTTATTGCAGCAGACTGGGCATCAGCAATCAGCCCATTACCAATAGCGGTCTGAAAATCTGCCAGGGAACCAAAGGCTCCGAAGGCGCCCACATACCCCCTGTCATCTCCAAAACCATAAACGCCAAGGTTAAAGGAATTGTCAAACTGAAATTTCTCGAAGGAGGTTCCTATGGTAAAGGTGTGATCACCTTTAAAAAAGTTCAGATTGTTGGTAAACTGAATCACCTTCTGATCTAACCTGTTATGGATAGAAAAGGGTTCATGCCCCGCAATGATATAATTTGAGCCATCCTTTTGAATACTAATGGCAGGCATGGGCGTAGATAACGGGTTCCTGAAATCATCGAAATGCGTAAAACCAACCTGGAGTTTATTGGTCGCTTCATCAGACAAGGTAGAGTTTAATTCGACCTGAACTGATTTTAAATTGTTGTTAATTTCATATCCGGAATTCTGAAACTGTAAGGTTGTCGCATTAGGGCCCCTAAAGCCTAAGGCGGTAGGGTGAGCGGGTTTTTCTTTTGAGGCTTCTAACCAGTTATATATTATGGCCAGTCGGTTGCTATCATTGATATTCCAATCTAATTTGACAATACCCTTGGTGGATTTGGAGGCATAGGTAAACCCTTCATAGGCTCCTGTCATGTAATCTAATCCCCCCAATGCATTCTGCACCGCAATTAAATCCTGCTCCGTTACCCGAGACTCATTGATGGCACGAGAATCTGTGTCCGGCACCCAACCATTGGTTCCGAGATCGTCCCGGTCGTCACTCTCGAAATTGACGAAAAAGAATAATTTATTCTTAATTATTGGACCACCAATACTCAGACCATACTGTGTTTGATTAAGATCGGGCCTGGTCACGTCTTCTCCTTTAATCTTCTTTCCGGTCATGGTTTCATCTCTGTAAAACCCATAAACCGTACCGTAAAACGTATTCGTTCCACTTTTTGTTACCGCATTTACCGAGGCTCCCGTGAAACCGGATTGTGTAACATCGTAGGGTGCTGTAGTGACTTGTATCTGATCGATGGCGTCCAGCGATATGGGTTGTGCTTCGGTTTGACCACCGGGAGTAGCCGCATCCAGTCCGAATGGATTATTAAAAATGGCACCATCTAAGGAGAAGTTATTGAACTGGTCATTTCGTCCCCCGAAAGAACCGGCACTGGCAGTGGGTTCTATCCGTGTAAAGTCCGCCTGAGATCGCGTAATGGTCGGTAATCTTGTGAGTTCCCTGCGTCCGACACTGGTCTCAGCTCCGGTTCTATCGCTACCAAACGTTCCTGTACCGCCATAGCCTTCGATAACGACGGCATCTAACTGCTGACTTTCTTCAACCAGAACAATATCGATATTCTGGGTTTTACCAAGCGTTAAAAACACATCATTGAAGGTTTGTTCCTGATAGCCTACAAAACTAATTGTAATGACATAAGGTCCTCCTACCCTTAAATTTAACATATTAAATCGGCCGTCGAAGTTGGTTGCGGCCCCATACTTTGTACCCGTAGGGGAATGTATGGCCACAACATTGGCTCCAGGAAGGGGTTCAGAATTCTGATCTGTAATAAGACCTTTAATGTTTGATGTCGTTACCTGAGCGAAGGTTGCGACTGTGAAAAACAAGAAAACAATGAGAAAGCGCGTTTTTTTCATGTGGCTGGTGTCGTTTTGAGTTAGTGAATTGACATACCCGTTGCGGGTCTATCAAAAATAAAAAAAAAGCTGCTCATAAAGAGCAGCTTTTTAAAATAGTTTATGTGTTTCTATTTAGCCCGCCTGTGCTATAACTTCAAACGGAAATTCGAATGTTACCTCACGATGTAATCGTATAACGGCGGTATACTGACCTAAACGTTTGATGTTCCCACCAATGATGGTAACATATTTCTTATCAACCGTATGGCCTTCCTTTTCGAAAGCGTCAACCAAATCCGCTTTGGTCACAGAACCGAATAATTTGTCTCCGGCCGATGCCCCTGCAGTAGCTTTGGCGGCAATCTTTATGGTTAATGCTTTTATCGCTTCAGCGGTTTCATTAGCATCATCGATAATTTTCTTTTCTTTAAAAGCCCTTTGCTTTAAATTCTCTGCCAAAACCTTCTTGGCCGACGGTGTCGCTAAAATAGCATGCCCCTGAGGAATTAAAAAGTTTCTACCATAACCGTTCTTAACTGTTACAACATCGTCTTTAAATCCTAAGTTCTCAACGTCTTGTTTTAATATAAGTTCCATTGTTATTGGTATTTTACTTTAATAAATCCGCAACATATGGCATTAATGCCAGGTGACGCGCTCTTTTCACGGCTACAGATACCTTTCTTTGATATTTTAAAGAAGTTCCTGTTAAACGACGTGGTAAGATCTTACCCTGTTCGTTTACAAACTTCAATAAGAAATCAGGATCTTTATAATCGATATACTTGATACCGGATCTTTTGAAACGACAATACTTCTTTTGTTTGCTTGTTTCAATGTTAAGCGGAGTTAAATATCTGATTTCTCCGTCTTTTTTACCTTTTGCCTGTTGATCTATAGATGCCATAGTTAGGATTTTACGTTTAATTTTTCTCTTCTTCTCTCAGCCCATGCAATGGCGTCTTTGTCCAGTTTTACGGTTAAATAACGCATAAAACGCTCGTCACGTCTGAACTCCAGTTCAAGTTGACCGATAACGTCGCCATCTACGGTGTATTCGAACAAATGGTAAAATCCACTTTTCTTGTTCTGTATGGGGTATGCTAATTTCTTTAGTCCCCAATCTTCTTTGGCTACCATCTTTGCCCCTTTAGAAACAAGAAAATCTTCATATTTCTTTACTGTTTCCTTTATCTGTTCTTCAGATAAAACGGGATTTAAGATGAAAACAGTTTCATAATGATTCATAAATCTCTATTTATTGTTAAAAATGGGGGCAAAAATAACCAAATAATTTATATATTGCAAGTTGAATCACACTTATTATAGGCATCTTTTAAATGTTAAATTTTTGTTAAATTGAGCAGTTAATCGATGTTTTTTGGTTTTTACCCGAATTTTTTGTACTATTGTCGATACTTAACCGAAATATCAAAATGTTATGACTTTAAACTGTGTAGTAGTAGACGACTCGGCAATCCAGCGTCTCTCGATAGTGAAGCTGGTAGAAAACCATCCGGCTCTTAATTTAATTGCAGAGTACAGTAGTGCTCTTGAAACCAAAAATGGTTTAAACACTCACCAAGTAGATCTTATCTTTTTAGATATTGAAATGCCCGTACTTAACGGATTTGAACTTCTGGATGTTTTAAATAACAAACCCCAAATTATTTTTGTTACCGGTAAAACAGAGTATGCGTTCAAGGCCTTTAATTATGATGCCACAGATTACTTGCATAAGCCTATTACCAAAGAGCGCTTTAACACCTCCGTGGAAAAAGCTCTGGAACAGCATAAGCTGAAACTCGATTTCAACGAAGAGGAAGGCGAGCACATTTTTGTTAAGAGTAATCTTAAAAAACGTAAGGTCTATATCAAGGACATTAAATGGATTGAAGCCCTTGGTGACTATGTAAAATTGGTGACAGAAGAAACGAGTCTTGTTGTTTTATCGACCATGAAAGCCTTTGAAAAAGAATTACCTGAAAATAAATTTTTAAGAATTCACAAGTCTTATATTGTAAATCTCGACAAAATTGACAGATTTAACAGTAAGAATGTTGAAGTTGGCGCTTACGAAATTCCTCTAAGTAGAAATAAAAAGACGCAATTGGTGGATGCCTTGAATAACATTTAGAGATTTTTTATTAATCTAACTCTCACTAAAAGTTATCGACATTTAAAATTATCTTAACCGACCGAAATTCTTTAATGCTAAAGAAGCTGTTATTAATCTTAATAATGGCTTCTTTTGTTTTTGTCAAGGATTGACCCTTTGGTATTTTAATCAAAATATTTTTATAATACTGATTTCTTATTCTGGATACAGGTGGCGATTCAGGACCCAAGACGCAATCAGAAAAAAGTCCTCTCAAGGACTTCCCTAGCCACTTTGAAGCCAGTTCCACTCGGCTATAATCCCTGTGTTTTAAGATGATTTTAATGAGCTTATAAATTGGTGGATACTTGTAATTATGGCGATCATTCATTTGATCTGCATACATGCCCAAATAGTTGTTCGTAGAAACCTGCTGCAAGATGGCATGATATGGATTATAGGTTTGAATGAAGACTTTACCGCGTTCGTCTGTTCGACCGGCCCGACCGGCGACCTGAAGCATCAACTGGAAACTGCGTTCATGCGCACGAAAATCCGGAAAATTTAGCATGGAATCCGCATTCATGATGCCTACCAATTTAACATGCCTAAAATCGAGTCCTTTTGTGACCATCTGAGTCCCGACAAGAACGTCTATTTCCCGTTGCTCTAAAGCTGTAAATAGTTTTTCATAACTGTATTTTCTTCGGGTAGTATCCAAATCCATACGGGCCACTTTATAACCTGGAAACAATGTTTTGACCTCTTCCTCAATCTGCTCCGTGCCAAAGCCTTTGGCATCGATTTGGGAACTGCCACAGGCCTCGCAATTAAGATGCATCGCTACATGATAACCGCAATAATGGCAGCGTAATTGATTCTTATACTGATGATACGTCAAACTCACATCGCAATTCGGGCATTGCGGTGCATGACCGCAGGTAACACATTCCACAATCGGTGAAAACCCCCTCCTGTTTTGAAACAAAATAACCTGATGACCACTGTGTAATACCTCAGTCATGGCTTCAATTAAGGTGTCACTAAAATGCCCCTTCATCCCTCTTCTTTTGTATTTATCCTTTAAATCAATTAACTGAATATCGGGCATAAGCACCTTGTTATAACGTTCATTGATCTCTGTTAAAGCATACTTATCCTGTCTTACATTGTAATAGCTCTCCAAACTTGGTGTTGCAGATCCCAAAAGTGTTTTAGCCTTATGCATCTTAGCCAACATAATAGCGGTGTCCCTGGCATGATATCGCGGTGCGGGGTCAAATTGTTTGTAGGATTGTTCATGCTCCTCATCGATTATCACAAGTCCGAGATTGCTAAAGGGTAAAAACACCGAGGACCTGGCTCCAACAACAATCTGTGCCTTTGATAGCTCGTGAAGTACATTATACCAAACTTCAACGCGTTCATGAGACGTATACCTTGAATGGTATACGGACACATGGTCCCCAAAATAGCGTTGTAGCCTAACAATTAACTGTGCTGTCAAAGCAATTTCAGGTAATAGATAGAGTACCTGCCTGTTTCGTTTCAGCGTAGCTTCAATTAATTTTGAATACACCTCTGTCTTACCGGACGAGGTCACCCCATGGAGTAAAACAACATCATGGGTTTCAAAGGAATCCACAATGCTTTTCAGAGCCTGAGATTGTAGCGAATTGAGCGTTTTGGTAGGCACATTATCTTCACCGGAAAACTCGATTCTATCGGTTTTGATGTGGTATTCTTCAAGAATCTCTTTGTCTATTAAGGTTCTGATGATGGAAGAGGATGCCCCACTGCGACTTATTAATTCTGAAACCTTAACCGGCTTTTTAGTCCTGGCTGCGATCGAGAATAAGGTCAATACAACCTCCTTTTGCCTCGGCGCTCGTCCAAGGCTATCCAATAATTCCTGCATGGCCACATCCGAGGCATACCTGGAATGCAATTTGACATACCGTATTAACCGTGGCTTATACTTTTCAATAACTTCTTCTTCCAGATACACCACCTTTTTTTGAATTAATTTATGTATAAGGGGTAGCACCTGTTTTTTATCCAGGATTCCGATTACATCCTGAATTTTCAGAGAAGATTGGTGTTGCAAAGCTTCATAAATCAAAAATTCATCGTCTTCCAATAAATTTTCTTCTACGGCTTGATCGGTATTCCTTACAATATTTGTTTCACTCTCCAAAATGAAGGCACTGGGAAGTGCGGCCCGCATGACTTCCCCAAGCGTACACATATAATAACCTGCTATCCATTCCCAAAGTTCTAACTGAAAACCATTGACAAGTGGTTTTTCATCCAAAATTTGATGGATCTCCTTGGGTTCATAAATTGCGGGAGGTGTTTGGTGAATTTTAAAGACAATACCCGTATAAATTTTGGATTTTCCAAAAGGAACAGCCACTCGCATCCCTCTTTCAATAAAGGCTGCTTCAGAAACAGAGATATGGTATGTAAATAATCTTTGAAGTGGAATTGGAATTATAACATCAATAAAATGTTCCATAACCTATCCCCTTTTCCGCAATTTATTTAACGATGCATTTAATTCGTAACCCAGGAGCAATATATTCGAATTTAGCCATAAATAGAATAGAAGGATTAACAGTGCCCCGATAGAACCGTATAACTTATTATATTGTCCGAAGTTTTCAATATAGATACCAAATAAATACGACGTTAAAAGTATAAGCAAGGTCGTAAACAACGCACCGATAGAGAAGAACCTGGATTGCCTACCTTCCTTCGTTCCGAAATAATATAAGGTAGCGGTTGCAATGTAAATCATAACAATGAAAAACACATATTTAGCGACTTCAAACCAAAATACACTGTCGCTGTCTATATATCCCCTTGTATTTAGTACATCTACAAATTCCTTGACTACATAAATCTGAAAATAACCCAGCACTACAATAGTGATTATTAATAAAAAAGCGAGTATTAAAGCAATACCAAGGGCATACAAGTATTGTTTAAAAACGCTTCTGGTTAATTGCTCGTGATAGGAATTTTCAAAACCGGAAAATATAGCACTCACCCCATTGGCCATCAATGCAATGGACAAAACAAAAACAGAAGACAACAATCCTCCTCTTTTCGAGTTTTCAATATTTCTAAAGATATTTTCAAAGAAAAAATCCGATGTGCTCGGTGGCAGGAATGATTCCAAAAAGGTCATGAATTCCGTTTGGAAATTGTCTACCGGTATTTCCGGAATTAGAATGATGATAAACAGAAGAAACGGAAATAAGGCCGTAAAAAAATTGAATGCTATCGCACTGGCTCTTGTTGTTAAAGCGCCTTTAACAATCCCGGTGATATAGAGTTCCAATAAATCATAAAAGGATAAGCCCTCGAGACCTGGTAATTTTATGCGTTTTAGAAGGCGGACCAAAACATTCAATACAGGAATTTTATCAAGATTATCTTCAATTTGCCTGCTCATGTAAATACAATGGATTTATCTGATTTTACACATGCAATTTATGTAAAATTAGGCTAACATATGTCTTGAAAAAACAATTAATTGACCGCTTTTAAACTTAGGTCCATATTGTGAACAGAATGGGTTAATGCCCCACAGGAGATGTAGTTAACACCACACTCGGCATAATGCCTTATGGTAGTCTCGTTTATATTTCCGGAAGATTCGGTTAAACATCTATCACCAATTAATTTTACGGCCTTTCGTGTATCCTCATAATCAAAGTTATCCAATAAAATTCTATGCACACCTTCATTCCTCAAAATCTCTTCAACCTCCAAAAGATTTCTGGCCTCGACCATAATGTCCAGATCCTTTCCTGTTTCCTGAAGATACTGCTTTGTCATCTCTATGGCCTTGGTAATGCCACCCGCAAAATCAATATGATTGTCTTTGAGCATGATCATATCATACAATGCAAACCTGTGATTTTCACCGCCACCAATCTTGACCGCCCATTTTTCTAACACACGAATACCCGGTGTTGTCTTCCTTGTGTCCAGGATCTTCGTTTTTGTACCCTTTACCAAATCAACAAATAGCCTTGTCTTTGTGGCTATTGCACTCATGCGCTGCATGGCGTTTAATACAGTACGTTCGGCTTTCAATATGGATCGTATTGGCCCCTCAACATACATCACAATATCCCCAAAAGTGACTTCAGTGCCATCTTCAATGAGTACTTCGAGCTTCAGACCTTTATCGACATAGGCAAATACTTTTTTTGCAAAATTAACACCCCCTATAATACCCTTGTCCTTGACTAAAAGCTTAGCCTTACCTCTTGCCGTTTCGGGTATACATGCCAAAGAACTATGATCTCCATCTCCAACATCTTCACTTATGGCACTAGCAATGATGCGCTTTACTTCCGAATCAAAGTACTCCTGTGTAATCATATTTTCCTAGTTTGATGCTAAAATAATAAATTGCTGCCCCAATTAACATTTTAAATTTATCAAATTTTTAATTTTTGTAAAGTTTAAAAACAGTATTAGTAAAATGTTAGGGTTAATTTTGCATTATGACAATAAAACTACTCGCAATAGGAAAAACGGATAAGAAAGAACTCATCACCTTGATTGAGGAATACACAAAACGTTTGGGGTTTTACATTAAATTCTCCATACAGATTATCCCTGATGTAAAAAATGTAAAAAACCGCTCAAAAAATCAACAGACAGATGAAGAGGGACATCTTATCTTAGATCGCATACAGCCTTCTGATACCGTAGTGCTTTTAGATGAGAATGGACAGCAGTATTCATCCGTTGGATTTGCGAAATACCTGCAAAAGCATTTGAATTCCGGTATTAAGCAACTCGTTTTTGTAATTGGAGGACCTTATGGGTTTTCACCAAATGTTTATCAAAGGGCCAATGGGAAAATATCATTATCTCAAATGACCTTTTCCCATCAGATGATACGTCTTTTTTTTATAGAACAATTGTATCGTGGATTCACTATTTTAAAGAATGAACCTTACCACCATCGTTGAGCTAGTGCTTGATAAAAGTATGCTTTCTTTTTTTTAATTGTATCTCTAAATCCTTTAAAGTTTTCTTCACAGCATTTTCAAAAGTACTCTCATTAGAGGTGGCAAATAGTCTTGGGCCTGGAGCACTCAATTCTATTTTACAGATCTTTCCATTCTGATCATCATTATGTTCGATTTCAAAATGTACCTCGGCATTTATAATCCAATCGTACTTTTTATTCAGTTTATTAAGTTTCTGCGTCACATAGGCATTCATCGCTTCACTGGTTAGCATATGAACATATTGAATGTTAATCGTCATAATTACGCTATTTAGATATTAAGATTATATTTTAAAAATACTAAAATTTAAAGAGGATAAATCTAACAAAAATCATAACATTATAAAATTTGTTGTTGAAAAAGAACAAAAAGGAGCGTTTACCAATTCAAAATTTTAAATTCATTTATAAGCAGTACGAACTCTAGATTTGGAGTTCTTTTATTTGCTCCGTCGGAATTAATCGTTTTGGACCTCTTTCCAAGGCCTCTTTATATAATTGCAGGGCCTCTTGATCTCTATTTTGAGATTTTAAAAATTGTGCGTATAATTCCTTAGTGGGCACAATAATAACAGGGGGACCATAACTATATGAAACCTGATACTCCAGTTCGATAGATGCTTTTAAATGGTCCTCAGCCAGTTCGAAATCTTCGTCCAACCACGATTGAAGTCCCATTAATTGTAATTTTATCACTTCAGCTCGCTTGACATCAGATCTGTTTGGTAAGGATCGGTTTGCAGAAGCACATACGCTTGCCCCATTGCTGATATTATATGCTAACACACTTTCTTTTTTAATATCCTGTTCGAGACCGTTAATGATACTGCTTATTGCATTTAAGTCCCCGGCATGATATGCCTTCATTCCTTCAATAAAGGCATTTTGGGCAACGAGAGAAATGTTTATGCCACTCACATCGACCTCTATATCCGCTATCGGATGTTCCCATAACCCCGTTTCTGCCAAAAAGGTCCCTTTTAAGAACAACAGATGTACATTGGCCCTTTTCGAAGGTGTTTCATTACAGAATCGTTGCATATCCCAGACCATTTTTTCAGCTTCTTCGATATTACCTTGCTGTAAATACCCATACTCCAACCAATGATAGGCATGGTATCCTCGTGCATTATTGTCAAGGCCTTTCTCCTTCATGCGTGTTAAACTCGCTTGATAAGAATCAATATTCGATGACACTACTTTGTCCCACATGCCTAGGGCTACATAAATATGTGAAGGCATATGCAGTGCATGACTGGCATCAGGAGCAACTTTGGCATAAGAATCGGCTGCATCCAAAGCCAAATAAGCATGATTGGGATCGTCATAGGAATGAATTAAATAATGAAGTGCTCCGGGGTGCTGCGCATTTCTTTCCAAAATTTTACTGGCGACTAACGCACCTTCTCCATAAATAGAATCATTTCTGCCCTCAGATACCGATCCCAAAAGGGAAAGGGAATAGAACGCAGCAATTTCATTCTGATTCGGATATTTATCATATAACGATTTCATATACTCCATATAAGCCTTGTCCCTGTCCTTCTTTGGAGTTTTCGGCTTATAAAGAATCGCAATTGCTTTCAACAAATCCTGTTCCACACTATTTAAATCAGACAGATCTATTTCCTCTATTTTGGCCACTGCATTCATACCATCCTGATAATCTTGCTCTCGCCATAAACTGTGATTATAAGTCATAGCTTCACCCCAATAGGCCATAGCCATATTGGGATCTCTCTTCTGTGCCTCGATAAAGGCCTCTCTCGCATCTGTATATTCAAAACTGTGTAAAAGCAACAAACCCCTCTCAAAATGAGGAATGGCCTCATTCTGTCCTGTCACCTCAAAATCCACAATCCCTAAATGTTCGGACTGCTGCTCCTTCTCCTTACATGAAAAGAAAACAATGAGTAAAATAAAAAGTAGATAGACTCTCATAAATTTAAATTTTTATCTTAAAATTTCTAATTGTTTTAAAGATACATAATATTTTTAAGGGAAATTAGTGCACACATCCAAGATTGATGGATCGCGATTAATTGAGATCTATTTTAACCTAGTTACCTACAAATATTATGGAACTTGTATTCGCAACAAATAATGCAAACAAAATAAAAGAAGTTCAGGCCTTGATACCTCAACATATTAAGCTGTTAAGTTTAAAGGACATTGGATGTTATGAAGAACTTCCGGAAACTCAGAACAGCATAGAAGGAAATGCCAGACAAAAGGCAGATTATGTGACCTCGAGATATAATTACGACTGTTTTGCCGATGACACCGGCCTGGAGGTGGACGCCTTAAAGGGAGCACCCGGTGTGTATTCTGCAAGATATGCCGGAGCACATTGCAGTTCGAATGATAACATGGAAAAATTATTGCACAAATTAAAAGATATACCACTTCGAAAAGCACGGTTTAAAACGGTAATCGCTCTCAATATAAATCAAGGGACCCATATGTTCACCGGGATTTGTAATGGAGCCATTACCCGTACCAAAAAGGGAACCAATGGCTTTGGTTACGATCCTATATTTAGGCCATATGGTTTTAATGAGACTTTTGCCGAAATGGATATCAAATTAAAAAACAAAATAAGTCACAGAGCCAAGGCCATAAACCAATTAATTGAATTTCTAAATACAGTATAAACAACCCATAATGTAAATGAGAAAATGGGTTGCTAGTTAATTTTCTTTATGCTATTTTTAAAAGATGACTGAAGAAGCAATAGAACAGGAGAATTTAGCAATTGCAAAAGCTTACAAAGAGTTACTTAAGGTAAGTTATCGAACCCTTTCAAGGGAAGATAAACAACTTATCCGCAAGGCTTTCGATGTTGCCCTGGATGGGCATAAAGACCAGCGCAGAAAATCTGGAGAAGCCTATATCTTCCATCCGCTTGCTGTGGCTAAAATTGTCGCACAGGAAATAGGACTGGATGCCACATCAATAGCTGCAGCTTTATTACATGATGTTGTGGAGGATAACGAAGATTATTCCATAAATGATATTGAGCAGTTGTTTGGTGAGACCGTTGCCAAAATAGTGAATGGTCTAACTAAAATATCCTCCTTGAGTAAGGAACAGGATATGGATGTTTCCTTACAGGCCGAAAATTTCAGAAAAATGTTGCTCACTTTAAATGATGATGTACGGGTCATCATCATTAAAATTGCAGACAGGTTGCATAATATGCAGACCATGGATGTGATGCGCGAGGACAAACAGGTCAAAATTGCATCAGAAACCTTATACATTTATGCTCCCTTGGCCCACAGAATCGGACTTTACAATATCAAAACGGAACTTGAAGATCTTGGCCTGAAATACACTGAACCTGAAGTCTATAACGATATTTTAAATAAAATTAAAGAGAGCAAAGAAGAGCAGGACGCGTACATTGAACAGTTTAGTGAAGTCATTAAAAACTCGTTGGATAAGGAAAATATGGAATATACCATTAAAGGTAGACCTAAATCCATATTCTCCATTCGGCGTAAAATGGTAAAACAAGGCGTTTCCTTTGATGAGGTTTACGATAAATTTGCTATTCGAATTATTTATAGTAGTGACGAGGTCAATGAAAAGTTTCTGGCATGGAAGATCTATTCTATTGTTACCGATCATTTTCGTCCGAATCCAACGCGACTTCGCGACTGGATTTCATCACCCAAATCGACTGGATATGAAGCGCTTCACATAACGGTCATGGGGCCGAAAGGCAGATGGGTTGAAGTTCAAATACGCAGCCAACGGATGAATGAGATTGCAGAAAAAGGCTATGCTGCGCACTACAAATATAAACAGCATAACGAAAAAGAGGATAATCTGGAAAGTTGGATAAATCGTCTTCAGGAAGCCCTCGAAAATCCACATCTTAATGCTGTTGATTTTGTCGAACAATTTAAACTGAATTTATATGCGCAGGAAATTTTTGTTTTTACCCCTAAAGGTGAATTGAAGTCATTGCCGAAAGGGGCCACTGCATTAGATTTTGCTTTTAGTATTCATACAGAGGTTGGCATGAAGACCCGAGGCGCCAAAGTCAATGGGAAACTCGTCCCTCTGAGTCATGTATTACACAGTGGCGATCAGGTGGATATTTTAACATCTGACACTGCAAAACCAACAACCAACTGGTTGGACTATGCCACGACTGCCAGGGCTCGAAGTAAAATTAAATCGGCCTTAAAAGAAGACAGAAAGCTTATTGGTGAGGAGGGCAAAGAGGTATTAAGACGAAAATTGAAGCAGCTTAAAATTACATTAAACGAGCAGGCCGTCAATGAGTTAGTGCGCTATTTTAAGCTAAAAACCAGTCTCGACTTATTCTATCGTGTTGGAATCGGTTCGATAGACAATAAGATGCTTAAAGAATTTGCGGCGTCCAGGAGCAATGCCTTTGTAAGTTATATAAAAAACAAGATTTCCCGCAAACCGAGCATCAGTAAAGAGGAAATTGAAAAAGATGAAATCACCTCAAAATACGATTCACTTGTTTTTGGAAAAGAGGAAGAAAAGCTGGATTATAAGTTGGCAAATTGTTGTAATCCCATACCGGGAGACGAGGTCTTTGGTTTTTTAACGGTATCTGAAGGCATTAAGGTTCATAAAAAGAATTGTCCTAATGCGCTGAGTTTACAATCCAATTATGCCTACCGTATTATTCATGCCAAATGGATAGATTCGAGCCAACAGGAATTCCTGGTAAAAATTCAAATTACGGGCATAGATCACTTAGGCCTTGTAAATGAAATCACTCAAATTATATCCTCTAACATGCACGTGAATATGAAAAGTTTGAATTTTGAGAGTGATGATGGTGTATTTTCCGGACATATTAGCGCCATTGTGAAAAACAACACCATGATAAACAAACTAATCGAAAAACTGAAAAAAATAAATGGTATCGATAAGGTTAAAAGAGTTTAAAAAACATTAAATTTGCCATGTAATTATGAGCACGACTTCCGATACTAAGAATCAGGACATTGTTAAAAATGTATTCACTAAATTTTTAGAAGCTAATGGTCATCGAAAAACGCCTGAACGCTACGCCATACTTCAGGAAATATATAATAACAATGAGCATTTCGATATAGAGTCTTTATACCTAAGTATGAAGAATAAAAAATATCGTGTTTCCAGAGCAACGCTATATAATACAATTGAATTACTCCTTGAGTGCGGACTGGTAAGAAAGCATCAATTTGGTCAGAACCAGGCGCACTATGAAAAGTCATATTTCGACAGACAACATGATCATGTCATATTAACCGATACCGGAGAGGTTATAGAGTTCTGCGATCCGAGAATTCAATCTATAAAAAAAACAATCGAAGAAGTCTTTGATATTGAAATTAATACACATTCACTCTACTTTTACGGAAACAGAAAACCAACCAAATAACAGCAATTAGAATGGCAGTAGATTTACTACTAGGATTACAGTGGGGAGACGAAGGAAAAGGAAAGATTGTCGATGTTCTCACATCAAAATACGATATAATAGCTCGTTTTCAAGGAGGCCCAAACGCTGGGCACACGCTTGTTTTTAATGGAAAAAAGCATGTATTGCATACCATACCATCTGGTATATTCCATGATAAAGCCATCAACTTAGTTGGTAATGGTGTTGTTATAGATCCTGTTATCTTTAAGGGAGAGCTGGACAAGTTGGAGGCACAACATGTGAATTATCGAAAATCGCTACTGATATCGCGAAAAGCACATATTATTTTACCAACCCATAGATTGTTGGATGCAGCCAGTGAAGCTTCAAAAGGAAAAGCAAAAATTGGCTCGACGTTAAAAGGTATTGGACCAACCTACATGGATAAAACGGGAAGAAACGGTATTCGTGTAGGAGATTTGGAAATGAGCGATTGGAAAAAACGCTATCGGGCATTGGCTGATAAGCACGAATCCATGATTGCCTTTTACAATGTAGACGTTCAATACAATCTTGAAGAGCTTGAAGCTGAATTTTTTAAGGCTGTCGAGGTTTTAAAATCGATTACGTTTATAGATTCTGAGGAATATATATATCAGGCACAGAAATCTGGCAAAACCATATTGGCCGAGGGCGCTCAAGGATCTTTACTCGATATTGATTTTGGTACTTACCCTTTCGTAACTTCAAGTAATACGACAGCTGCAGGAGCTTGCACCGGATTGGGAGTTTCACCAAATAAAATAGGTGACGTGTTTGGAATTTTTAAAGCATACACCACCCGAGTGGGTTCAGGCCCTTTTCCAACCGAATTATTTGATGACAATGGCGCTACAATGTCTAGGGTAGGAAATGAATTTGGAGCAACAACAGGCCGCCCGAGGCGCTGTGGTTGGTTGGACTTAGTGGCTTTAAAATATGCCTGTCAGGTGAACGGTGTCACCCGATTAATGATGATGAAAGGTGATGTACTGTCTGGTTTTAAAACCTTAAAAATATGTACGGCTTATAATTATAAAGGTGATGTCATTACCCATTTGCCGTATAATATAGAACCCGAAAATGTGCAACCCATTTACACCGAATTTAAAGGTTGGAATGAAGATTTAACCGAAATGACCGAAGCATCACAACTTCCTCAGGAATTGAATGCCTATATTGAATTCCTGGAAAAGGAATTGGAAATACCGGTTGCCATCGTTTCAGTAGGACCGGACAGAAAACAGACCATTTTCAGAGATTAATATCACCTTCAATTCATCTAGACGTTCCGAATGCGTTTGGAGCGTTTTTTGTTTAGAAATGGATTCCGTGTAATATTATCGTTATTTTTGCTTCAAACAACACTAATTTGAACACATCTATTAAAAACCCCCTATTCTTTCTACTCGGTTTTATTTCAATTTTCACTTTAGAGGCCCAGGAAAAAAAAAGGATTGAAATTGAACAAGCGGGGGCTATTACCATTGATGAAGTTAATTTCCCGGGAGCTAAAATTATTACTCGCGATGACAGGGGGCAAGTTCATATCTCTCATGAAAACATCACTATGTGGTGTGACAAAGCCATTCAGTATGCGAATGAAAATTTTATTGAGGCCTTTGGTAATGTGAAAATGGTGCAGGGAGACACCATAAATATGAATGCCAAATATGTAGAGTATAGCGGAAAAACGCAATTGGCATTCGCCAGCGGCAGTGTTGTTTTAACAACACCCGATTCCGAATTGAAAACCGACACCCTGTATTTTGATCGTATAAAGCAACAGGCCTATTACCGTTCAGGGGGTACAGTTGTAAAAGACACCTCGGGAACGATTACGAGTAGAATAGGTCGCTATTACATGGAGTTGAAAAAGTATAAATTCATCGATGATGTCATTTTAGTTAATGAAGAATCTACGATACATACTGATTATTTTGATTTTTACGAAGAAAGTGGTCATGCTTATCTCTATGGCCCATCAACAATTACCACTCCGGAAAGCGAGACCTACTGTGAACGGGGGTTTTATGATACCAATACTAAAATTGGATACGCAGTTAAAAAGGCAGAAATACATTATGATAATCGCATCGTTGAGGGAGATAGCTTATATTTTGACAATCAGGCCGGTTTTGCCTCGGCTACAAATAATATAAAGGTAACAGACACCCTGAATAACAGCATTGTTAAGGGCCATTATGCGGAGGTTTTCAAAGCGAAAGACTCTGTTTTTATCACAAAACGGGCCCTTGCTATAACCCTTCAGGAAAACGATTCCATTTATATTCATGCCGATACCCTGATGGTTACTGGAAAACCTGAAAAAAGGATTACGAGGGGATTTAGAAATGTAAAACTTTATAAATCTGATATGAGTGGAAAGGCAGATTCCGTTCATGTAGACCATGAAATTGGATTAACCAAAATGATCAATATTTCGAAAATATCGAGTACCGATCAATTTGCTGTAAAACGCAAACCCATATTATGGAATATAAGAAATCAGATTACTGGCGATACAATTCATTTAAAATCAAACCCTGAAACCGAGAAACTAGATTCGTTAATTGTATTTGATAATGCATTTGTTATAAGTAAGGATTCCTTAGGATCCGGCTTTAACCAGATTAATGGTAAAACACTCATCGGTTTGTTTAACGAACAAAATGAATTGTACCATGTCGACATCATAAAGAATGCCCAATCCATTTACTACATGCGAAATGAAAATAATGAACTAATTGGTATTGATAAGTCTAAATCGGGTAGTATTCAAATCAGCATTACAGATCGGGAAATTGAGGAGGTAAGAAAGATCAATCAGATAGACGGTAAAATCTATCCTGAATCTATGTTCCCTGACATTGAAAAACTCCTGAAAGGCTTTGATTGGCGGGAAGCAGAACGTCCATTGAGTGTGGACGATCTTTTTAAGGACGATCCCCCTTTAAACCTGCCAAAAATAAAAGGTCTGGAGGACTATGAACCTCAGGAAGAATTCTTTGATGATCAAATGATGGAACGTATCGAAAAGGCGGATAATGAATCCATTTCAACTTCAGCCCAGAAAAACAAAGCCTCTCGAAACATTCCTAATGATATAAAGATTGAAAAGCAATTACAGACACCTGAAAAAGTAATTGAATAATTGCTTATGACTACAGATTTCTTCAAATATCAGGCTCAAACCACTCCACATCCCATCGCCATGGAGATATCGCATGCTGAGGGATCCTATATTTATGACAAAAAGAACAATCCTCATTTGGATTTTGTAGCCGGTGTTTCGGCATGCCCTCTGGGTCATAACCACCCTAAAGTCGTGAAGGCGATTAAGACCCAGTTAAATAAGTACATGCATGTTATGGTTTATGGTGAATATATATTGGAACCCCCCGTAGAGCTTACAAAACTTCTCGCCAAAAATCTTCCTGGTAATTTAGAAAAGACCTATTTGACCAATTCGGGAACCGAAGCCGTGGAAGGAGCGCTGAAATTGGCTAAACGCTTTACTGGAAGAAGTGAAATTATAGCTGCTAAAAATGGCTATCATGGCAATACTATGGGTGCGATGAGTGTTATGGGTTTTGAAGAGCGCAAACAAGCATTTAGACCCCTTATTCCCGATGTAAAATTTATTGAGTTTAACAAAAAGGAAGATTTATCCATAATAACGGAGAAAACAGCTTGTATCATACTTGAAACCATTCAGGGTGGCGCAGGTTTCATAACACCGGTAGACGGGTATTTAGAAGCTGTTCGTAACCGTTGTAATGACACGGGAACATTGCTGATTTTGGATGAAATTCAACCGGGTATTGGTCGAACGGGTAAATTATTTGGTTTCGAACACTACAAGTGTACCCCGGATATATTGGTCATGGGAAAAGGCCTTGGTGGGGGTATGCCAATTGGCGCATTTACAGCGTCGAGGGCACTCATGGATGTTTTACAGGATCGTCCGAAACTGGGACACATAACAACTTTCGGCGGCCATCCTGTCATTGCTGCTTCCGCTTTGGCCACACTTCAAGAGGTATTGAGCAGCAACTTGATGCGAGACGTTTTTGAAAAAGAGGCATTGATTAGAAAACTATTGATTCATCCCTTAATTTCAGAGATTAGAGGGATGGGTCTAATGCTGGCATTAATCATGCCCTCAAAAGAAATTACCGATCAATTAATAATAGAATCTCAAAAGCATCGGTTAATTCTTTTTTGGCTTTTATTTGAACCAAAAGCTGTTCGTATTACACCACCCTTAACCATCTCGAATAAAGAAATTATTGAGGGCTGCAACATTATAATTCGTATTTTAGATCGCATTCAATCGGGTTCAATTGATTGAATATCAATAATTAAAGTAATCATATTACTGCTCCAATTCCAATGTTCATTACTTTGTTAAAAACATTTGATGAATTAACTACCATAAAAAAAATAGAGCCTTAAATTTATTGAAGTAGAACTTTACTATTGTGCCTATGGAGTTAAGTCATAATGACAACAACAACTTGCCACTTTCAAAATTCGAATCGATGTTAAAAACAAATCACGTGTTGTTTTTCGATTCAGACGAATTTGAAAACATTATTCACCACTACTTAAATCAAGGAAAAATAGCCTTAGCCAAAAAAGCAATAAAGCTGGGCTTAGATCAGCATCCAACTTCAATTAACCTTCGGTTATTTAAAGCTGAAGTCTATGTGTTTGAAGACAAACTTGTGGAGGCTGATGAACTGCTAAACGAACTTTATAGTTTAGATCCTACGAATGAAGAAATTTATATTCAAAAAGCCAATATCTTTTCAAAGAAAGACGAACATCAAAAAGCCATTGAAGTGTTGAAAAAAGCACTTGAGCTTACGGATGATGTTGTTGACATTTATTCCTTAATCGGGATGGAGCATTTATTTCTGGATGAGTTTGAACATGCCAAGACCTATTTCATGAAATGTATTGAAGAAGATATGGATGACTACTCAGCGCTTTACAACATCATATATTGTTTTGATTTTCTGAAGCAACATGAAGAGGCCATTGAATATTTAAACGTTTTTCTAGACAGAAATCCATATTGCGAAGTCGCCTGGCATCAGTTGGGAAAGCAATATTTAGAATTAAAGAAATATAAAAAAGCTTTGACATCCTTTGATTTTGCCATCATAGCGGACGATTCTTTTGTTGGCGCCTATCTTGAGCGGGGAAAAGTCCTGGAAAAACTAAAACGTTACCATGAGGCGATAGAAAATTACAATACCACGCTTAAGCTCGATGACCCTACCTCCTTCGCTTTATTACATATCGGAAATTGTTATGAGAAATTGGGAAATCAGGATTTAGCTGTTCAATACTATTACAAAACTGTTCATGAAGATCCGTTACTGGATAAGGGCTGGATAGCAATTACCAAGTTTTATAACAAACATAAAAATTATCAAAAAGCCTTATACTATATCAATAAGGCCATAAATATTGATTCTGAAAATGTGACCTATTGGAAATTGTATGCCCAGATTAACCATCGTTTAAACTTTTTTGAAGAGGCCGAAAGAGGTTACAAAAAGACATTGGAACTTGGTAATTATGAATTGAACACCTGGTTGTCCAGAGGAGATTTACTTATTAAACTGGGAGAGTTGGAAGCATCCATTTTCAATTTCGAACAGGCTGTTGAGTTCTATCCGGATAACCCGGAACTGGAATATCGTTTAGCCGGTTTATATTTTGCTTTAAATGAAAATGACAAAGGGTCATTTCATCTTAAAAACGGGCTGCGACATGATAAGGACTATATGTTTATTATTGAGGAACTGTTCCCCGAAGTCATAACTAAACTTCACGTTAAAAATCTGCTAAAAACAAATCTATAAACGGTCGTCACATTAAAATACATATCTTTGATATTTCTATAATATCATCAAAATATGCCTAGACGATTATTAGATTACATAGTCATTTTCTCAAAAGGAATTGCCATGGGTGCTGCTGATGCGGTTCCTGGTGTTTCAGGCGGTACAATTGCTTTCATTTCCGGTATTTATGAAGAATTAATTACAACGATAAGTAATGTGAACCCTTCCCTTTTTAAAATTTTATTCAAAAATGGGATTGGATCCTTTTGGAAAGCATTGAATGGCAATTTTTTACTGGCATTGGTATTTGGGATGACAGTTAGTTTTGTAAGTTTCATGAGGCTTGCAAAATACCTACTGGAGAATCATCCCGTTTTAATCTGGTCCTTCTTTTTCGGACTTATTGTAGCCAGTATATATTTTGTGGGAAAGCAAATAAAAGATTGGAACTTTTACACCATTACTGCCATTAGCGTTGGAACAGCAATTGCATTTTACGTTAGCAAAATACCATCATTGGCTGCAATTGATAGTGCCTGGTTTTTATTTTTTGCAGGTGCTATAGCGATTTGTGCAATGATCTTGCCCGGTATTTCGGGATCTTTTATTTTAATTATTCTAGGAGCATACAAAACCTTGAGTGACGCCTTACACGATTTTAAAATCAAGGAAATTTTAATTTTTATAATTGGTGCTGCTATTGGCCTTTTAAGTTTTAGCCATGTTCTGAAATGGCTATTTAAGCATTACCGAAACGTGACATTAGCCTTATTGACGGGATTTATTTTCGGTTCCCTGAACAAAGTATGGCCGTGGAAAAAAACCCTAACATGGCATACCAGTTCAAAAGGAGTAAAAACGCCTCTACTCCAGGAAAGTATTTCTCCATATTCTTTTGAAGGGGATAATCAATTGCTCTATGCTATCCTCTTAATGCTTGTTGGATTTTTAACTATTTTTATATTAGAAAAGTTAGAACCTAATAATTCTTAAATGGAAAGCACCAGAACCCTAAGAGATAAAATTTTTCTCGTCCTTAAGGGGCTGGGTATGGGTGCTGCCAACAAAGTACCTGGCGTTTCCGGCGGCGTTGTTGCATTCGTTGCAGGTTTTTATGAGGAATTTATTTATTCGCTACAAAAGGTTAATCGTAAGGCCTTCAAATTACTGATTAACGGAAGGTTTAACAGTTTTTTCAATTACATTAATGGTCGTTTTCTTGGCCTGCTTTTTTTAGGTATGGTGGTGAGTTACTTTAGTGTATCAAAACTATTAGACTATCTCATTGTACGTTATGAATTATATGTGTGGAGCGTATTTTTTGGTATGATTGCCGGATCGATTTATTACATAAATAAAGACTTTAGAGATTGGAATCAGAGAACCTATGTTTCTTTAGCATGCGGGATTATTTTAGGTTTAAGTATTAGTTTTTTAAATCCGGCAAAGGAAAACGATAATTTGTGGTTTGTTTTTTTATGTGGTATAATTAGTGTTTCCGGAATGACCCTGCCAGGATTTTCAGGTTCTTTTATTCTCATTTTAATGGGCAACTACGTTCTATTACTCGTCGATTCGGTAAATGCATTATATGACTCCTTTTCTGACTTGCTAAGTGGAAATCTAAATTTTATAGATAATCCGAGGCGTATAACCCAACTGAAGGTTTTAGCTGTATTTACCTTAGGTTCAGTGACCGGACTGGTCACATTTTCTCACGTTTTGAGCTATATATTGAAACACTATAAAAGCATAACACTTTCCACCATTATAGGATTTATAATAGGTTCCTTAGGTGTAGTTTGGCCATGGAAAAAAACAATCTATAAGATTGGTGAGAACGGGCTGTTTTTAAAAGATTCGACAGGGGAAAGAGTTGTTGAAAACTATCAGCGGTATATTCCAAAATTAGATTTGGAGACCTTATATGCCGTGCTTTTTATTTTTTTAGGAATCTTAATTGTTTTAGCTTTGGAAGCATATGGAGCAAAAACCAGAAAAGGCATTAAATAAACTCGGACTTTTAGGTAAAAACATTTCTTATTCATTTTCTAGAGCCTATTTCAAGAGTAAATTTCAAAGAGAGCAAATTACGCATTGGAGTTATGAAAATTTCGATATTGAGCATATAGAGGCCTTCCCAAAAATATTAAAACGTAATCCAAACTTAAAAGGCCTTAATGTAACCATTCCATTTAAACAATCGATAATACCTTATTTAGATAAATTGGATGATCAGGCCAATGAAATAGGTGCTGTAAACACGATTAAAATTAGTAATGAAAAGGAATTAATCGGATACAATACCGATTGTTATGGTTTTGAAAAATCTATATCACCAATACTTCATTCAATCCATAAAAGGGCATTAATTCTGGGTACTGGTGGTGCCAGCAAAGCTATTGCGTTTACCCTTAAAAAACTTGGTATTGAATACAATTATGTCTCAAGGACGGCTTCAAATCTTGCGGATTATACTTATGACACACTCACTAATTCAGATATTTCAAAACATTTAATAATAATTAACTGCACACCCTTAGGCACCTTTCCAAAAATAGAAGATTGTCCGGATATACCCTATGAAGCCATTTCAGAAAATCATATCCTTTTTGATTTAATTTACAATCCAGAAGAAACGACCTTTTTAAAAAGAGGGAAAGAAAAAGGAGCAACAATTTGTAATGGTCAAAAAATGCTGGAATTTCAAGCTGAAAAATCTTGGAACATATGGAATTCGGATTAAAAAGCATTTAATTCCTTACTTAAACCCTTCCAATGCTTTGTAATTCTTTAGGTTGTTAGTATATTTAAACTTTAAACCCATTATTTAACGACCCTAAACATTTTTAAAATGTCTGAGACTGATAACCTGCAGAAAGCAGAAGGAAATAAAGAGATTAATAAAAATTCGAGCACTGCTGACGATCAAAAGATTGCTGATACCAATTTGTCAGAATCAGCATCTTTGAAGAATGAAGAGAACCAAACCGAAGAAGAAAAGACTGAAGATATTGGTGCCAGTAATGAAAAAGAATCCGATACTCAAATAAATGACAATTCCGGAGAGATTACCAACGCGGTTTCCGAAACAAAGGACGCGACTTCTAATCCATCTGATGTTGAATCCGATGAAAATGTAAAGACCGCCCAAGATTCCCCTGATGAGACTTCGCAAGAAGAGGAAGTTGTCAGTACAACAGAAGAAGAGACAGTATCAAGTAAATCTTCAGATAAAAATTCCGATAATAACGATGAAGTCTTAGATGAAATAGAAGCTTCAAACGCTGAAGATGCCGAGGACGAAGACAATAAAGATCGTCATAAAATTGAATTCAAAGAATATGACCAAATGTCATTAGAGGCATTGGCCATAGAACTTGAAAGATTATTGAAAGACGAAAAAGTTCAGGCTATTAGGTCTCATGTACAGCATATTAACAATGAGTTTAAAACTAAATTTCAGTCATTGATTGAAGAAAAAAAGACTGAATATGTGAATGAGGGAGGTAACGAAATAGATTTTTATTACAGTTCTCCTGTTAAGAAAAGATATAAGAAAGCTTATAAAGATTACCGCACTAAATTAAACGACTATTACAAAGATTTAGAACACAACCTTAAACAAAACTTAGCCGATAAACTTGAGATAATAGAAGAGTTAAAGGGATTAATTAATATTGAAGAGAATATAAATACGACCTACAAGCACTTTAAAGAATTACAGGAACGGTGGCGCAATACGGGTCCAATACCTCGAGACAAATACAATAATGCCTGGAACAGCTACCATCATCATGTTGAGATGTTCTACGACTTTTTGCATCTGAACAGAGATCTGCGAGACTTGGATTTTAAGCATAATCTTGACAAAAAACTAAAAATAATTGAACGGGCCGAAGAACTCGCCCAAGAGAGCAATGTTTTGCACGCCTTTAGAGAACTTCAAGAACTTCACAAATTATGGAAAGAAGAGTTGGGTCCTGTAGCCAAAGAACACAGAGAAGTTATATGGGAACGATTTAAAACAGCGACAAAGCTAATAAATGATAAGCGGCAACTCTATTTTAAAGAAATAGATAAGGTATATGAAAAAAACCTGGAAAAGAAAGAAGAAATAATAGAAAAGATAAACACCATTGCCTTGGAGGAGATAAATTCTCATGGCGGTTGGCAGAAAAAAATAAAAGAGGTTGAGTCCTTAAGAAATGATTTTTTCAATGCAGGCAAAGTACCGTTGAAAGTAAATGAATCTACCTGGGCAAAGTTTAAAGAAGCCGTAAGGACCTTTAATCGAAAAAAGAATGCCTTTTATAAAGACCTTAAAAAGGAACAGTACAACAATCTTCAGAAAAAGCTAGAGCTTATCAAAATTGCAGAAGACAATAAAGAAAGTGAGGATTTTGAGACTGCAACACCTTTAATGAAAAAAATTCAAAGTGACTGGAAAAAAATTGGTCACGTACCTCGCAAGGAAAGTGATAAAATTTGGAAACGTTTTAAAGCGGCCTGTAATTATTACTTCGACAGAATTCATTCCAAAAGAAATACCGCAAATAAGCTTGAACTTGAAGCTTTCAACAAAAAACAGGAATTGCTTAACAAAATTAAGGATTTGGAGTTAAGTGAAGACAAATCAGAAGGTATTGCAACCATAAATGAGCAGATTTCTCTATGGAAAGAAATTGGGCGTGTACCTTATGATAAACGGTATATTGAAGGAAAGTTTCACAAGGCTTTAGATAATTTATTTTCGAAACTAAAAATGGAGAGAAATGAAATTGAAATGATCAAGTTTGAAAATAAATTAGAACAGCTGAACAGTGAAGAAGACTCCAGGAATCTAGATAATGAGCGCGCCTTTATTAGCAAAAAGATTGATGAAATTAAAGCACAAATCAATCAACTGGAAAATAATTTACAATTCTTCACGAATGTTGATGAAGACAATCCGCTAGTGAAAGAAGTTCACGGTAATATCAAAGGTCATAAAGATGAACTGAAACTTTGGAAAAAGAAACTCAAAAAAATTAAAGAATTGTATTCCTAAAATTGATTGGAATACTATTTACAGCAATCAGTTTCTTTTAAAAGGCTTCCATTTTTTCAGATTTTATGTTATCAGGTATTAAAGTTGTTTGGCCTCTTCCCAAAAGACGTCCATTTCCGCTAAGGTCATTTCTTTTAGAGGTTTATTCAGACTTTTAGCCTTATTTTCCAGATACTGAAATCGCTTTGAGAATTTTTTATTGGTTCGCTCCAATGCATTTTCAGGATTTATATTTAAAAATCGAGCATAGTTAACCATAGAAAATAGCACATCCCCAAATTCATTTTCTATGGTTTCCTGATTGCCGGAGTCTACCTCCATTTTAAACTCCTTGAGCTCTTCCTCAACTTTCTCCCACACCTGGCCAGGTTTTTCCCAATCGAAGCCAACACCCGCTACCTTATCCTGAATTCTATTAGCCTTTACCAAAGCGGGTAAACTGTTGGGAACCCCTTCCAATACGCTCGCCTTACCCTCCTTTAATTTTAATTTCTCCCAATTGCGTTTTACATCCTCTTCATTATCAACATTTATATCACCGTAGATATGTGGATGACGGTCTACTAACTTCTCGCATATACCATGGCAAACATCTGCAATATCAAAATCTTGAGTTTCACTGGCTATCTTCGCATAAAAAACAATATGCAATAACAGGTCTCCCAATTCTTTTTTAACTTCATCCAGGTTATTGTCCAAAATCGCATCGCCAAGTTCATAGGTCTCTTCAATGGTCAAGTGTCTCAGTGATGCCATAGTCTGCTTTTTATCCCATGGGCATTGCGCACGCAATTCATCCATAATTGTAAGTAACCTATCGAACGCCTCTAATTGTTTTGCTCTTTTATTCATAGATACATTTATTTTTATAATGGAATGTGAGGAAAAATAAGTATTTCCTCACCTATTTCTTTTTAAAATTTGACAATTACCAATGTTCTCATAATCAGTATAATTGTTTTCGACATAATCGATGTTCTTTTTACTATAAACATTTATATCTATCGGTACATCGATTTCCTTTAAAATAAAAACAGGCGGGTTTGATATTAAATCTTGATATAACTCTTCATTTTGCATTTCCCCGGATAAAAATATCGAATTAAAATATTTACTAGAAGATACGCTCTCTGAAATTGCAAGACCCTTAATTAAATTTTCATCTGCACCTAATATATAAACATAATCTTTATCTGAAGTGTTATCATTTAACCATCTGCCAATTAATTCATAAACGGCAGTATCTCTATTTATGTACTGAAATCCTGAATATAGTACTTGATAATATGGAAAAAAAAGAAAGATTACCAGTATTAATACTTTTTTATAATTAAAATACTTAGGGAATAATCCTTTATCTAAAAGTGTGGCAATAGAACAACCTAATAGTATGGATAATGGGGCAATTACCTGTCTTAACTGATGACCATAATAATACCCAGAAGAATTCACACCGAAGAAATCAATTATAAGCCACAACATAACTCCTATTAAAAATGTGTTTAGAATTAATTTAAAATTGTAGAAAACCACAACTAAAAGAGGATAAAAAATGATAATTTTAGAAAATACGAAAACATCAAGAAACTTGATAAAACGCATTTTTATAGTTGGTGCTTTAGATCCTGAATTAGTAAGAATTGCCCATGAACCCTCAAGGTAGTCTTGATAGGGGATAGCAAAAAAAACATCTAAAATGAAAACTGATGAAACTAAAATTGAAACTATTCCTAATACGAAGCAAACATAACCACTAACTAATTTTCGTTTTGTTCTTTGGGGATTTAAATAGATAAAATAAAAACAAGAAAAAGCAATATATGTGGTTATAGAAATTTGTTTAAATGAAATGGCCAGACCTAACGCTAATCCAGATATGTACATGAGGGTATTCAAATTTGGATATTTAGCAGACATTACTATGGCATAAAAGCCAAGAACACTAAACAAAATCATAAAGGTTTCTGTTTGTGCTAACGCAGATCCATCGAATACAAACCAACAAAAAACAAGTCCAAAAATACACATGGCCAATATCCCCGCAAATTTATCATATAGCTGTTTTACTGTTTTATAAATAAAGACAGAGGATATCAGAACTGATAATGCTCCGATCATTCTAACGAAATAGAAATTTCCGTTCGAAACAATTTCAGATAAAGCATATAGAATAAAAATTCCAGGCGTTTTGTTCTCTACTGAACCCACATAGGGTGGCATCCCATTATCAACCCAAATTCTGCCAATATATGTCCACAATCCCTCATCATACCGCATATATGGGTACAAGGCGGTAATAGATAAAACAAGTGCTAAAAATAAAAATAGTGTTATTGGATTAATTAAGAGGAAAGTGTTACTTCTTTTCATGATATGTCTTTTCCATATTAATATTCCAAAGATTCTCTTTAGAAATAACACCATTAATAATATTGTCTACGGCTGTTATAGCTGTTAGCATAGAATGGTCTTGATTATTATATTTATGCATCCCATTTCGACCAATTAAAAATAAGTTACTATATGAATCTGTATACTGTCTTATTACATGAAATTCCGAGTACGAACCGAAATATGCAGGATATGCCTTAGGCACTTTTATTATGGTTCTATCTAGCACATCAGCCTTATCAATGATTTGTATTGATTGTAATTCATTTATGGCAAACTCCATAAACTCATGGTCACTTTTACGCCACAATTCATCTCCAACATTGCAAAAATATTCTAAACCAATCCAAATCTTATCTTCATCCTTAACCAGGTAAGGTGACCAATTATTAAATATTTGCAATCTTCCCAATTTCACATCTTTTTCCTGAATGTAAATCCAATTATCTTTAACAGGACCAATATTTTCTTCAACTTTCAATTTATTTAACAATAATCCGACTGTAATGAAATCTCTATATTTTAAACCTTCACTGACTCGTATAACTTTTTTAGGAACATCACTTCCCATACTTCCTATTAAATGCTTAACCGGCATAGTAGAAAAAAAGTAATCCCCTTTGACCACCTTCTTCTCTTTGGAATTCAAATCCGTATATCCAATTTCAACAACCCTATTCTTGTCTAAAAATAAATCCGTTACACTTGAATTCAAATGAACTTCTCCTCCCTTTGATCTTATGATTTCAGCTACTGATTCCCACATTTGACCCGGACCCAGTTTTGGATACATAAATTGCTCAATAAGGCTCGTCTCAGTATTTTTCTGTTCAATAGATTTGACTTTAATAAAAAGAGATTTAAAAATATGTAGGATTACTTTTTGAATGGATAAACGCTTTATGCGCTGAGCGCCCCAACGAGAGTCAATTTCTGAACATGGCACTCCCCATACCTTTTCCGTGTAGTCCTTAAAAAAGGTTTCATACAATTCCTTGCCGAACCTATTAATAAAAAACTCTTCTAAATTAGATATCCTTTTTAGTGGAAATAGCCTTATTAATAAATAAGTCCATCCGATCTTCAATATTTTAACGGGCCCTAAAGAAGATATTGTATGCCAATTAATACTGATCGGATAATCGAAAAACCGTTTTAAAAAAAATATACGTGACAATCGAGTTCGAATGAGCATTACCATGTCCTCTTTTTCAGGATCTGGACCATTATTTGATAACTTTAATTCGATCTCTTGCTGCATAGTTTTATTGCCACTCTTTAGTTCATCTCTTGCAGGAGATCCCTGTATAGGCAAAATGTTTTGCCACCACTGCATGACAACATCAGATTTTGAAAAAAATCGATGACCGCCTATATCTATCCTGTTCCCATTGTAAATTTCAGTTCGAGAAATACCACCTATCTTATCTGTACTTTCAAAAACCAACGGTTTAATATTTGTACGTTTTAAAAGCTCATATGCAGCGGTTAAACCAGCAGGACCAGCCCCAATTATTATTGCATATTTCCCATTGAACTTATCCATAATGTTAATCCAAACGATTAATATAGATTGCTTAGTTTAAATAAAAAAAACCTGCTGGTGTGAAACGCAACAGGCTGTATAATAATATAAATACGAATAAATTTTATTGTGCGTTTTGCTTTTTAATCAAGTTTAATGCTGATCCCTCTTTATACCATGCTATTTGAGCATCGTTGTATGAATGATTCAACTTAATGACGTCCTTTGATCCATTCGAATGAACTATCTCCAATGTCAATTGCTTTTCAGGAGCAAATTCATTTAGATCCAAAAAGTTGAAGGTATCATCTTCCTGAATTAAATCATAATCATTTTCATTGGCAAAAGTCAAACCTAGCATACCCTGCTTTTTTAGATTGGTTTCGTGTATCCTTGCAAACGATTTGACTATTACCGCCGCGACGCCTAAATGACGCGGTTGCATGGCAGCATGCTCTCTGGAGGATCCTTCACCGTAGTTATGATCTCCAACAACAATAGTTTTAATACCTGCTTTTTTGTATTCACGTTGGACATCGGGCACACCACCGTATTCGCCTGTTAACTGGTTTTTAACGAAGTTCGTTTTCTTGTTAAATGCATTCACTGCCCCGATAAGCGTATTATTGGAAATGTTATCCAGATGACCTCTAAAACGCAGCCATGGACCCGCCATTGAAATGTGGTCCGTTGTACACTTCCCAAACGCCTTTATTAAAAGTTTTGCTCCACTAATAGTATCGCCTATTGGCTCAAATGGTGTTAGCAGTTGCAATCGTTCTGAGTTATCAGCGACAATAACCTGAACGCCACTGCCGTCCTCAACCGGTTCTAAATACCCATTATCTTTAACTTCAAATCCTTTTGGAGGCAATTCCCAACCTGTGGGCTCATCCAAAAAGACTTCCTCACCATTTTCATTGATCAAAGCATCCGTTAATGGATTAAAATCCAGACGGCCCGCTATAGCAATAGCTGCAGTAATCTCTGGCGATGCCACAAATGCATGAGTATTAGGATTTCCATCGGCACGTTTGGCAAAATTCCTGTTAAAAGAATGCACAATACTGTTCTTCGGAGCATTCTTGGGATCACTGTAACGCGCCCATTGTCCTATACACGGACCACAGGCATTCGTGAATATCTTAGCGTCCAATTTTTCAAAAACCTCAAGAATTCCATCGCGCTCAGCCGTGTACCGTACCTGTTCAGAACCCGGATTAATACCAAACTCAGCCTTGGTTTTTAACCCTTTGTCCAAAGCCTGTTGAGCGATTGAAGAGGCTCTCGATAAGTCCTCATAAGATGAATTGGTACATGATCCAATAAGTCCCCACTCCACCTTAATTGGCCAATCGTTAGTCTTCGCCTTTTCTGTCATTTCGCTTCCAACAGGTGTCGATAAATCCGGCGTAAAGGGTCCATTTAACAATGGACTTAACTCAGATAAATTGATTTCAATTACTTGATCAAAATAGTGCTCAGGATTGGCATATACTTCTGGATCGGCAGTTAGGTAGCTTTTCACCTCATTGGCAGCATCTGCAACATCCGACCGATCTGTGGCACGCAAATAACGCTCCATAGAGTCATCATAACCGAATGTTGATGTTGTTGCTCCTATTTCCGCTCCCATATTACAGATCGTTCCTTTTCCTGTACATGACATGGCTGTAGCTCCTGGTCCAAAATATTCTACAATGGCACCGGTACCGCCTTTTACTGTTAATATTTCCGCAACTTTTAGTATAACATCCTTCGGTGCTGTCCAACCAGACAATTTCCCAGTGAGCTTAACACCAATTAATTTCGGAAATTTAAGTTCCCAAGCCATTCCAGCCATAACATCTACAGCATCGGCACCTCCAACACCAATGGCAACCATACCTAATCCTCCGGCGTTAACCGTATGTGAATCGGTACCTATCATCATACCTCCCGGAAATGCATAGTTTTCGAGAACAACCTGATGTATAATACCCGCTCCTGGTTTCCAAAATCCAATACCATACTTATTAGAGACCGATTCCAAAAAGTTAAACACTTCACTACTCACGCTATTAGCATGTTTCAAATCGACAGCCGCGCCTTCCTTTGCCTGAATTAAATGATCGCAATGTACGGTAGTAGGGACAGCGACCTTATTTTTGCCTGCTTGCATAAATTGCAACAAGGCCATTTGAGCCGTTGCATCTTGACAGGCTATTCTATCGGGTGCAAAATCGACATAATCCTTACCTCTGACAAAAGACTTGGTCGTTATACCATCCCATAAGTGATTATACAGAATCTTTTCTGAAAGTGTCAGTGGTTTTCCCACTACCTCCCGTGCTTGGTTCACACGTTCGGTCATTCGGCTGTAAACCGCTTTAATCATATCGATATCAAATGCCATATCTAATAAATATTATAATTCTATTTTAAGTGTCGCAAAGTACAAAATTATTACAAAGTTTTAAAAATAAACCCCTATGAATGCCCCCTATTAATACGATTTTATTATACCAATATTGGAAATGCATATCAGTTATATTTTTACCAGATCTGAGCGATAAAAATACCGATTAGTCAATTTTTTGATTGAAAAATTGCTTTATTCGAAACGAATCCCTTAAACTTGTACACGGTTTTTCAAAATACGTATAAATTATTTGAGATCCGAAATAGGTTATCCCCAGATAGAACAGAACACAAGCTATGCGTTGCCATATTTTTAAAGCATTAAAATCCAATACTAATTGCATCAGATATAAAATAAAGGTGTAATGTATAAGATACATGGCATAAGAATACAGACTAATTCTTTTTATTAATTTAGCCCATGCACCGGATGGCCTCTTCAAAAAGTAGAACATTGGTAATGCAAGGCTTATTCCAATTGAATTTAAAGGCAAGTATAAAACGTTCCAGTAAAATGGGTAATTTTCTATGGAAATACCTAAATATGGAATGACAACCATCACAAGAAAAGATAAGCCTATACCGAAATAAAAAAGTATCTTTTTTTTAAGTTTGATTAGCATTCTAAATCTTTTAAGCAAAGCAACCAATATGAACCCATAAAAAATTGCATCTAATCTATATATAACAATAGCCTTTAAATTGGTGTTCCATATCGATAAAGACTGAAGTCCATTATTTACTGATGAGTTGTATTTTGCTTTAAAAACGAAAAAAAGTAGAACCAAAAAAACAGAAACACCTAAAAACAATGAATCCTTTTTGAAAAAATTATTAAGCAGTCTGAAAGATACAATTAAACAAAGTGGTGCCAGAAGATAAGCATATTCTTCCACCGATAGACTCCATGATTCTGGAAAAAAAAGAATATGAGAATCGTAAAAATTCTGAAGAAAAAATAAATATTTCCAGAGATTCGATGGCAATTCGTAACCAATCCAAAGGGCCACAAGGACATTCACAAAAAGCATCAAAAAGTAAAGCGGCAATGTTCTGAACCACCGTCTTACCCAAAAGTAAAGTACATCGAACACCTCAAACGAGGTTGAATTTATCAATCGTAAAAGAAGTCCACCTATCAGAAACCCACTGAGCACGAAGAATATTTCAACACCTTGTACGCCAAACAATTGAATACCTTGAATATCGTATCCCTGAAAGATATAACTTGTATGAGATAGTAAGACCAAGGTAATGGCAATTGCCCTTACCAGATCTAGTCCATAAATTCTCTTTGATTTTTGATTCACAATTATCTCGGAAATTTTTTATCACGATAACTCATAATAGGTTTCTCAAAATAAAGATAAATGAAATTTGAAATTGTAAGAGTTAGAAATAAAAAAATAATTAAAGCGCTAAATTTTGTCCATATTCCTAATCCAATCTTATCTGTAAGTAACTGCATATTTAATAGTATTAAAGAATAATTCACTAAATACATGGCATAAGATCGCGTACTGATAAATTCGATTATTGATTTTAAATATCTACTTCCTCGCAATTCTATAGCGTAAGGAAACATGAATAATAAGGATATCGAGATTACTTGTAAGTATAAAAATGAATAAAACCATAAATAGGAATCAGGTCCTATGTTAAAAATAAACATACTTAAATGTAGAGCAACAAAAATGAGAAGGCCGAGCAAGAATAAAATAGTTTTGTATTTCTTTATTATCAAGGCATATGATTTAATTACAAAAACGGCAAGAAAACCCAAATAAATGCTATCCATCCTAAAAATAACTACCTTTCGAAATGACGAACTCCAATCATAATAATTATTAACTACTGTATTGAAATTAAAATCCATCTTAAAAAATGAAAGCACCACTATAACACTCAGTGAGACCACAAAAAATACCTTTTTTCTCTTCTTGTTTTGAAATAATAACACCGCTGTAAAAAGAAGAAATGGCAATAGAATATAAGCGTATTCTTCTATCGATAAACTCCAGGCCTCAGTAAAAAAATCGGGATGCCCCACCGTAAAATTCTGCAGAAAAAATAAGTAGCTCCCTAAATTCTTGGGCAAAGTTGTATCCAGCAATAATGCAATAACAATATTTATAATTAAAATCAGGTAGTAATTAGGGAGGGTTCTAAGCCAGCGCCTTTTCCAAAACCGAAATAAATCAGACCATTTTAGATGTTTATTATCATTTAATGTTTTAATTAGGATGCCTCCGATTAAATACCCGCTCAAAACAAAAAACAAATCAACTCCAACGGTTCCCATAAGTCTTAAACCATCTAATAATGTATTACTCATTTCGGGAAACAACAATAAAGAGCAATGGGATTGCAGGACGAGGCAAATTGCTAAAGCGCGTATACAATCTAAACCAAAAATGCGTGAATCCTTTTTTGGCATCAATAAAATTCTAAGTATGAATTCGGACCATCCAGATACTTATTTATATGATCCTGTAATTTCTGATATACTCGTTTTTCCGGATATACCATGACATTTATGGTCTTTGCTGACCACTCATTAAAATCGATATAATATTGACCTTCCTGTTGTCTAATATTTTGTTTAATATTCATAGGTAATCTGGATAAATCTTGCTCAACCTTAAAATGCAATCTACAATATTTTGGTTTTGCAGAAAAATAACTAAAGGACAGAAGATGATCGTAGTATCCAAAAAAATTCAAAATCGGAAAAACTATGGATAAAAAAAATACAATGAGGCTTTTTGGATGGTTTAACCTAAATAAAAGTTTAGATGAAAATGGTTTCTTGTAAAATAAATAGAATAGAGTAAATATATTAAACAATGTTAGAGGAAAAACGAGATAACCAAAATTACCAATAATAAAAGTAATTAGAATCATAATATGCATAAAGGTTATCAGCCAAATAGCCCATTTCCTGGTCTTTGAAAAAATTAAAAGTATACCAAATGACGCCTCTAAAAATGGAACTGAATAGGTAAAAAGTTTCCTGTGAACTTCAGGGACGAAAGGTATTCTTCTGCTTAGGCCATTGGACCAAATTTCAAAAAATTGACTGTTCCATTTATGTATGCCACTCCAAAAATAAGTTCCAACAAAAATTAATAGAATACATTGCTTGGCTCTTTTTGGATCATTCGAAAACATGATAAGTGAAAAAACAACAAATACAATTTCAAAATAAAAGGGTTGTATCCTATTTTGGTCAATTAAGGCCCAATAAATATATATGATCACAACTGGTAAACCAAACTTCCATTTCGGAATAAATAAGAACATCAGAAACGTCGAAAAAAATATAGCTATTAAGACAATATCTCCTATCAGATCTGGCACGGGCATTCTCTCGAAAAAGGGTATTAAAGGAAATAACCTATTAGAAAACCAAATTTTGGGAGCCATAATAAAGGGTAAAAAAAATGCTAAAAATGTAGCTACTCTTATTACAAAAAGCTCATCATTTTTTAAATCTTGAATAATGGTTTTAGAATTCACAGTACTTTAATATTAAAACTAAATTATTAGTACATTAGCCAGTAATTAAAGACACATGACCTTAAAAAAATGGTTTAGATTAGCATTTATATTTTCTGCGATATGCAGTATAATTGGTCTAATATACTATTTTAATTTATCCAACAGGCATAAAGCAATTGTAAAAACGAGACTGTTACATTTTTTTCATATTATAGACTCCGATTGGTCAACCAAGCTGACACCCTTATCAATAGAAATTGAATCTCCGTCGTTTTTAATAGACGGTATATATAAATCTATGGAAGGTCCAAAGGCCGTACATTATTTTCAGGCGGACAAAGTTAGAAATGACTTATTATGGATGACAGGGTTTCAAGTTACGGCTCTATCACAAAAATCAAAAGACAAAATTTCCAATGATTTCATTTGTCATACAAATATTAACTATATTGAACAAGAGCATCACGACCGTTGGAATTTAAAAGATCGTATAAATTTGCAATATCCAAGATTAATCTCTTTATCTCACGGAATTGAGTCGATGAATTTTCCAGAAGGTTATGGATTTCCTTTTTTTGCCAATGAGAAGTTTTTTCTAATTACACAATCCTTAAACCATAACATCAGCGATTCTATATTTCAATTAAAACACCATATTTCCATAAAATATAAAAGTGATAGACTTAAAACTTTGATGCCAAAAACGGTCTACATGCAAATTCCTTTCTCCAAAGAACAAATTAAGGATAGTGAGATTGGTAAAATTGAAATGAATACTTGTATTCCTGTAGAAACAAAAAACCATACCTATACCGATGATCAGGGAAATTTACTTTCCGGGCATTGGAAAATCAATTTAGGAAAACAAGAATTTAAGTCAAATATTACGGACCAACTGTCCTTGAAGGATACTTTAAGAGTACATCAAATTACACCTCATTTACATCCTTTTGCAGAGACATTTGCCCTAAGGGATATAACAACTAATAACGTACTTTTCAATTGTAAGGTTATTAATCATAAGAATAAAATTGGATTGAGTAGAACACCTGCCTTTTCAAGTATAGAAGGAATTTTATTATATCCAGACCATGAATATGAACTCCTTCTTAGAACTAATAACACTACCAACGAAATTCAAGATATGATGGCGAGCATGTTCATGTTTTTTTATGATGACGAAATGGCTGATAAAATCAACAATTACAAAACTAAGTCTGAAAATTGATAATTTTGTCATTAAGATAGTTCATCAAAAATTTAGTTTTTATTCAGATATCAGCTACTTCGGAAGATTAATGATAATCCATATTTATGGATATAATAATTTCCTTAATAAAATTCCGGCAAACAACTAAATATCTAAAAAAGAGGCCTATTAAAATAAATCCTTAATGATTTGGTTTTCAGAAATACCTTCAGCTTCCGCTTTATAATTTTTAATGATACGGTGTCTTAAAACACTATAAGCAACAGCTTGAACATTTTCTATATCCGGTGAAAATTTACCATTTATTGCAGCATGCGTTTTGGCTGCCAATACAAGATTCTGTGATGCACGAGGACCAGCACCCCAATCAATATATGTTTTCACCAAATCCGTTGCCGTGCTATTATCCGGTCTTGTTTTTGCTACCATGGTAACCGCATACTCAATGACATTGTCTGCCACCGGAATCCGGCGAATTAAATGTTGAAAATCGATAATTTCCTGAGCTGTGAACAATGGGGCCACTTTATTTTCTACATCGGCTGTGGTGGCCTTTACAACTTCTACCTCCTCATCAAATGCCGGATATCCCAAATAGATAGCAAACATAAAACGATCCAATTGGGCCTCAGGCAATGGATAGGTACCCTCCTGTTCAATGGGATTTTGCGTGGCCAAAACAAAATAAGGTAAACTAAGCTTATAATGATGACCCGCAACAGTTACGGCCCGCTCCTGCATGGCCTCTAATAAGGCTGCCTGAGTCTTCGGTGGGGTTCGGTTAATTTCATCGGCTAAAATAATATTTGCAAAAATGGGCCCTTTAACAAATTTAAAATGTCGGTCTTCATCTAAGATTTCACTTCCCAGTATATCACTTGGCATTAAGTCCGGTGTAAATTGGATACGCTTAAAATCCAATCCTAGTGCCTTTGCAATGGTATTCACCATTAATGTTTTGGCCAAACCTGGTACGCCTATTAATAATGAATGTCCACCCGAAAATATGGATACTAAAATTTGATCGATAATTTGTTCTTGACCAACAATTACCTTAGCTATTTCTGTTTTTAATTCTTTGTAACGCTTTACAAACTTTTCTAAGTCAGCAACATCAGACATAAACTATTTTTTTAACCAATTACTTGAGAAATCACATTCTCTATACTCCCCACCTATTTTTATGTAAGTATCCATTATTTTTTCCGCTTGCCATTTCTCCACCGCACGAATTCTTTTTTCTTGGAGGGCAAGATCCTTAATCTTTAAAAAATCTTGAGCATAATCCGCTTTGTGCTCATCCACACGGTCAGTAACGGTTAAAATAACAAACTTTATATCTCCCGTTCTATCTTGATCATTTAACACCAAACTTACCTCTCCATCTTCCAAATTTTGTATCTGAACATACAACTCCGTATCCATTTTGGTCAATTCAAAATTATAATCCTGGGTGGTTGGATTAATAAGTTGTCCTCCTTCTGCTCGTGTCTCTTCCTCATCACTAGCTTCTCGAGCAGCATCAGCAAAAGAGATATCACCATTAACAATGCGTTCTCTTATCTTTTCTAAACGCGCTTTAGCCTCTCTAATGGCTTCATCTGACACCTTAGGTCTTAATAAAATATGACTCACATCATATTCCTGTCCTCTAATTTTTTGAAGATGAATGATATGAAATCCAAAGTCTGTTTCAAATGGTTCTGAGATTTCACCTTCCTGAAGTGAAAAGGCCACCTGTCTGAATTCCTTAACCATCCTTGGTTGCTTTCTATGAAGGGTATATTTATATCCCGCCTGCTTCAATCCGGGATCCTCCCCATATAAAATGACCTTGGACCGGAAACTGGCTCCATTTTCTTCAATATCTGCCTTGAATTCTTTCAGTTTATCAATAACTTTCTGTTTTTCTTCTTCAGAAACTTTTGGTTTAGCCACTATTCTGGCTACTTTCAGTGTTGTTCCGAATATAGGACGTTCCTCTTCAGGTATGTTATTAAAATAGGTTCTTACTTCTTCAGGAGTAATTTCGACATCTTCAACGACCTTGGCCTGCATTCGCGCCGCTAACTGGTTCGCTTTATTGATTTCGAACATTTCGTCTCTTAAACTCTTTTCGTCTTCCTTATTGTAAAATTCCAGAATGCGCTCCATCGATCCATTTACCTGTTGCAAAAATTGCTCTAACTGATAATCTACGTTTCTGCGAATTTCCGCATCAGAGACTGCTATACTGTCTTGTATAGCATGATGGGCATACAACTTATCTTCTAAAAGTTTTCCCATCAATTCACAATTCGTAATGTCTTTAGTATTATAACCTCCCGCCTCTAATTGTAATCTGTTTTTAGGAATATCGGAGTCCAAAATTATGTAGTCTCCAACTACTGCCGCAACCCCATCTACCTTGATTGCTTTGGTAGTATCAACGGCCTTTACGGCATCTTTAACAGCGACCTTTTCATCTTCAATGATCTCCTGTGAAGATAAAAAGTTAAAGCAAAATATATTTAAGGCAATGATTAATGTAATCCCAAAATTATTTGAATATCTCAAATTGCTTATTTTTAATTGCATCCTTCGTAATATCTTTTTCAATTTCCTTTATGAGCTCAAGTTTTCTCTTATTAATAACGATTTGATCGATGGTAGGTTTAACATATTCTATCGGTGCCGTTTCATTTCTCAATAGCACATCGTTAATTTTCATCAAATATACTCCTAATGAATCTTTGAGTTGTATAAAATTAGATTTTTTTAACAATTCACTTTTATTGCCCGAGTTTAAAACGGATATCTTATCAATAACCTGACTTACTTTTACCCAAATGGAATCGTTAAGAGAATAGGATTTGAACTGAATTGAGATCGAGTCCAGTTCCTTTTTATCTTCATTATTAAAACGTTTGAATCGCTTTTCAATACTACTAAAATTATTGATTTGCTCTTCAACCTGAATGTATCTAAACTTAATGAGTTCCTCGTTTAATTTAAAAATGGTCTTGTTTTCATTGTAATAAACTTCAGCTTCTTCGAAAGTTACTACAGTGTCCACATTTCTACTTACCAGACCTTCTAAATAGGCCTTGGCATAGAGATCATTTTTGTACTGATCGACCAGTCTGTTGAAGGACTCCTGCTTCGATTCACTTAAATTAAGTTTTGCGCCATCGAACAACAATTGTTGGGTCGCCCAACTTGTAATATAATTTTGCACCAGCAGGGTACTATCTTCTTTAGATATTTCCGAAGATATTAATCCTTTGAGATCCTCTGCATATAAATAGGAATCATTAACACGAGCAATAGCATCACGATCATCGGTTTTTTTAAAAAAAGAACATGACACTAAAATCCCAAATAACAATAATATCCAAATTCTCGACCTCACTTAACTCCTATTTACCATTTTTTTTACCTGATTTAAAACTTGCTTGTCAACCACCACTTTGTACTTTTCATGCAATTCCTTAATCCACTGAGCCTCTTTAAATTCTTGATAATCACTAATAATAGCGCCTTTGGCCTCTTCAAATGATTTTAGTGTTTCAGGTACAATTTCTTTAACCTGAACCAAAACAAAATTCGAATTATGTTTATAGATCTTCGATAAACCCATTTTGAATGTATAATCTTTTGGGAGGGCCTGATGTTGAGAATCCATTATTCCTGACGTAAAAATAACTTCGATACTGTCATTTCCATTTATAAGATTTTTTATTCTGTCCAAGGCCAAACCCTGCTCAAGTAACTTGGCTACTTTTTTAAGCGGTTTTTGAGTTGTTGAGGACGCCACAATCGCTTGGATCCGTTCCGGTACATAATATTTAGATTTGTTAGAAGCATAAAAGTTTTGTATTTGAATGGAGTCTTTCGAGGAATCCCAGATCTTGGATTCCATTAGATCGAACAACAATAACCCATCTTGATACTCCCGTAAAATATGAGCAAAGTCTTCATTTTCAAACTCTAAATTATCTTCTCGATATCTCATTAAGCTCGCATTCAGAAAGTCATTGTAATGCTTTCTAACCAATACATTGAAAGGTTCTCTCTTCTGCACGGTACGCTGACTTTTTAACAAATAATCTCCAAAATCATTAAACCTTAATTGCCGGTTACCAATTTTAATCAAAGCACTATCTGCACTAAAATCCTCAGGTAATGTCCAGGTTCTTCTAAAATAATTTTCATTTAATATGGACACAAAATAGTCCAATGCTGGCTGATCGTCGCTTATTTTATAACGCGTTCTCAAATTTTTATATAGTGCCTCATCAATAAGCCTGGATCTATCGTCTCGTTTAACCTTCACCTCCAATTCGGGTTTCATAACCTCAAACGGGGGAACGGGTGTTTTCTCATATAATTTTATGATGTGCCATCCGAATTTAGTTTTAAAGGGTTCAGACACTTCACCCGCAGATTCCAAACTGAAAGCCACATCCTCAAATTCCGGGGCACTTAACTGACCTCCGGAAAATGGTTTCAACAGCCCCCCTTTTGAGGAAGAGCTCTTATCCTCTGAAAATTGCCTGGCCAGATCTTCGAATTCCTCTCCCTGGTTGATCTTTTGATAAATTTCATTTATTCGCGTCTCCGGGCTTCCATGAAGTGTGTCTTTGCTGTTGAAGCCAATCATGATATGTGCTACAGTTCGCTCTCCTCTTGATTTTCTTTTATCGAAAACCTTTACAATATGATACCCGAACCGTGTTCTAAAGGGCATTGAAATTTCTCCGACAGGTGTCTTAAAGGCAGCGTTTTCAAAATTGTAAACCATTTTGAAACCATTAAAATACCCTAACGCCTCCCCGAAAACAGTTTTCCCGTTGTGAACTTCCTTCCTAATATTCTCAAATCCTTCTGCAATAGCCCGTTCCCGGAGCTTAAGAATTTTATTATATGCGACTAATGTATCTTCCGGGCTTGCAGAATCGTCGATCCGTACCAAGATATGATTTGCCTTTACATCGTTAGAAATACGTGCATACGCTTCTTCAACCAAATCATCTGTCACTTTTGAATCCGAAATAAAACTTGAGGCTAACTGCTTTTTGTAGGTGTTCAATTCGCGACTATAGCTTTCCCTTTTATCTAAACCCAGGGCTCTCGCTTCCTTTAACTTAAGCTTGTAATTTGTAAAGAGTTTCAAATATTCATCCACATCCTTTTGGGATTCATCTTGAACTAATTCGAGATTCTTGTTGTATACACGTAAAAACTCAGACACATATACTGGTGCCCCATCTATTGAAAAAAGAATGGCATCTTCATTGCTCTGTGCATTATAATTAATTACAAAGAAGAAAAATAATACAATCGAAAAATACTTGGACTTCATTCGAACTTAAACTTTAATCAGGTGACAAAAATACTAATATAAACCTATAAAACAAGATGCTAATAAGAACGATTAAAATGGATAAATCGTATCTTAAAAAAGAGCATCATTATTATTAAAAATTAACCTTTTGTTATTTTATTGCGGTCTACTAAAGTCAACCTTTTCAATGCTCAGATGATAAGACAGAAACTCTTTAAAATTGGGACTATATACTGGAACCCACTCGTGATGTGCTTAATTAGAATTGTTTACGAAACAAACTTCAGTAGGTACTATCTCGAATAATTGGGAGACTCTTTTGTGATGGTTACATTGTGCGGATGGCTTTCATTTATCCCACTTGAAGTAATCTTAACAAATTGCCCATTCTCCTTTAAATCTGCAATATTTTTGGCTCCACAATAGCCCATACCGGCTCTAAGTCCTCCAATAAACTGATGAATACTTTCATAGAGATCACCTTTATAAGGCACTCTTCCAACAATACCCTCTGGAACTAACTTTTTAATATCATCCTCAACATCTTGAAAATAGCGGTCTTTACTGCCCTCTTTCATGGCCTCTACCGATCCCATGCCTCTGTAGGACTTAAACTTACGCCCTTCGTATATAATGGTTTCTCCTGGAGATTCTTTAGTTCCCGCCAAAAGTGATCCCAGCATTACGCAATCCGCTCCAGCAGCAATTGCTTTTGGAATATCTCCTGTATACCGTATACCTCCATCGGCAATTACAGGAACTCCGCTACCTTTAATTGCAGCAGACACTTCTAATACTGCTGAAAATTGCGGAAATCCAACACCTGCTACAACTCGAGTCGTACAAATGGAACCAGGACCTATACCCACCTTTACGGCGTCTGCGCCAGCTTCAACCAAATATCTGGCTGCCGCCCCGGTGGCTATATTTCCAACTATAACTTCCAATTCTGGAAACTTGGCTTTTATTTCCTTTAAAACTCCGACCACACCTTTAGTATGTCCATGAGCCGTATCAATTACAACAGCATCGACACCTGCATTTACCAAAGCCTCTGCCCTATTCATAGCATCAGCGGTAACACCTATGGCCGCCGCAACACGCAAGCGCCCGTATTTATCTTTGTTGGCAATAGGTTTCTGACTCAATTTTGTAATATCCCTGAAGGTGATGAGGCCCGATAGTTTATAATCATCGTCAACAATAAGCAGTTTTTCAATTTTATGCGCCTGAAGTATGGCTTCAGCGTCCACCAGGGAGGTTCCTATTGGTGCTGTCACTAAATTTTCACTTGTCATTACCTCGACAATGGGTTTTTTATTATCGTGTTCGAAACGTAAATCCCGATTGGTAACAATCCCCTTCAAGGTGCCGTCAGATTCAATAATTGGAATCCCACCGATACTGTGTTCAGCCATGGATTGCTTAGCGTCAAATACCGTAGCCGTGAGGGGAAGGGTTACCGGATCTATAATCATTCCGCTTTCTGCACGTTTTACACGTCTTACTTTAAGCGCCTGTGCTTCAACAGTCATGTTTTTATGTAGGACACCAATACCACCCTCTTGGGCCATGGCAATGGCCATTTTACTTTCCGTAACCGTATCCATCGCTGCCGATATAATCGGAACATTAATGGTTATGTTACGCGTAAACTTGGTCTGAATATTAACTTCGCGAGGTAAGACTTCTGAAAATGCCGGAACGAGTAAAACGTCGTCGTAGGTAAGACCTTCACCTACTATTTTGTTTTGATGTGCAGTCATGTGCAATTACGTTATAATTGCGTGCAAATTTACGTATTTTTTTCCATTTGATTTCACAATTAATCTCTAATTGTGACCGAGTATTCGATTTCTAATTTATTCGAGAAATCTTAAACGATGACCGGATCAAAAAAAATAAATGACACTTTATTTATTTCTTCAGAGAGGACATATCAATTACGAACCTATAATGTACATCACTCTTAAGCATGCGTTCATATGCTTCATTGATATCCTGAATTTTAATCATTTCAATTTCAGAGGTAATTCCATGTTCACCACAAAAATCCAAAAGTTCTTGTGTTTCAGCGATACCTCCAATCAACGATCCAGCCACAGTTTTGCGACCCATGATCATCGGCATGGAATTCAACATTGGATCCAAAGGACCTAAATAGCCTACTAAAACCAAAGTACCATTTGTAGACAAAGTCCCCACATAGGGGTTAATATCATGAATATATGGCACCGTATCGATAATCAGATCAAAATACCCCTGCACGGCATTCATTTGTGACTCATCGGTAGATATAACCACACGATCAGCTCCAAGATTCATAGCGTCTTGTGTTTTATCGGGTGATCTTGAAATTAACGTTACTTCGGCCCCTAAGGCATCTGCCAACTTAATGGCCATATGTCCCAAGCCTCCTAAACCTACCACAGCAACCTTCGTATCCTTCCCAACTTTCCAATGCCTTAATGGTGACCAGGTAGTAATACCGGCGCATAGTACCGGAGCTATAGCGGCTTTATCCAGATTAGCAGGAAGGCTTAACACAAAATGCTCATCAACGACAATGCTTTCTGAATAACCTCCGAAAGTTTGCATATCTAAATGCTTATCATGACCACCATAGGTGCCAACCCATTCCGGACAATATTGTTCAAGATCCACTTTGCAATTCGCACAGCTTCTGCAGGAATCCACCAGACAGCCGACTGCCACCGAGTCCCCAATCTTATACTTTGATACATTAGCACCTACGCCGACCACAGTCCCAACTATCTCGTGACCAGGAACCACAGGATAAACAGAAAAACCCCAATCATTTCTAGCAAAATGCAGATCCGAATGGCAAACACCGCAATACTCAATATCTATTTCAACATCATTTGGTGTAATTTCTCGTCTTTGGATATTTAATTTTTCTAAATTGGCATCAGCGGCTTCTGTGCCAAATGCCTTAACCTGTTTTGTGTTCATTCTTTTGGATTTTTTACGCAGATTATAATTTGATTGTCATGGGACAGTTAATTCCTAAATTTAAGATAAAATCAGATAATCCACAACAATTAAAATCTCGGTATATTATAATCATCTTCAAAAAATTAAAAAGTTAGTCTTTGATCATTTTACATCACTTAAAAAGATCACATCCGAAACTATAGTGCGAAAGCAATATGCCTTTAATCAGTGTCAAAAAATCCATTATCCTTATAAAGCAGAACATATATAAATTCCATAAGACTTATTGGACTTCGATGTATTTAGAAGCAGGATTAATAATATCAAAGAAGCCTAATTGGCTTTCTCAATAATTAACTGATATAAAATTATAAAAACAGCGAGTGTAAATGTTAGGGTCATCAAAACTCCAGAAAACATGACAACATAGGTCATCCATAACATCCCTTTCCAAAGCAGATATAGTCCGCCAAAAGTGAGAAGAACAGAAAAGAACGGCTCGATGATAATAAATAGTTTAAATTTTTTAGGGAGTTTCGTTAGGGAAACAATCAACCCTAACAAAAAGAATATTATGGACATTGACAGTACATGATTATGCACCAAGGTAAGCATCTCCTGATCACTTTTTTTGAAGCGCATGACTTCAATAACATCCTCATCTTCATTACCCAAATATTGTTCTTGAATCCCTTTTGGATTGGCAGACGAAGTTTCTCCAACAAATAATAAGCCTGTAAAAAATCCTATACTCAATACAATAACGAAAGTCCCTATTAATAGTTTGATTTCTTTTGGAAGTGTTGATATAAGTCCGTTTAATTCCATCTATAGAAGCTGTTTCGAATGAAGAATATTAAGGGACCGTAAGAGATTATTCATTGCAGTAGTCATAGAGCGAACTGAAATAGTAGCACCGGAGATGGCCATAATATTATCACCATACTTCAGTTCATCGGAATGCGTTTTTCCTATAAATTGCTTTAACCAGCGTTTACTCCCAATTTCACCACCGTAATCTTCTCGATAAATTAATACCTTGGCCTTAAGAATAACCAATTCTTTGTCCAGGAGAACCACATAATCAAATTGGGCTGTTTTACTCGGAGCCTGGGCGATATAAACATAGCCTAGAAGCTGTTCCTGGTTATTTATTTTAAAAAAGTTGTCTGTTTCAAATTTTGAAGGGAGTTCTTTTGCAGCTTCACTGTTAATGCTATAACTCGATAAATCAAACGTTTCAACTTCGAAGGTATCTCTAATCTCTTTATCTACTTTTTTCTTAATATTCTTGGGTAGCCCCGAGGATATTAAGAATATGCTTAAAACTATTAAAGAAACGTATTTTATACCCATGTTGTAAAAGTATTCTTTTTAATTCGAGCGGACAAGACCCTTCAATATTACTTAAATGACCCTGTCCTGTGACTTAACTTTTATTTCAACTCCTAAATCTTATCTAACCCTATCTATTTGGAAGTATCGCTATACTCGTTTAAAAACTATGGCCCTTAACCTGTATTTTTATTAAAACCAAACGCCCACTCCAAAATTAAGTCTATCGTTTACCTGATCTCCGGATAATGCATTATCTCTAAATTGGTAATCTCCTTTTAGCACAACTCCCGGAGCGATATGATAACTCAGGCCCGTTGTAATATCAGTCCTGTTATAAGCATCATTTCGCATCAATCCACCGGCTGTATCGGCATGTGTGTCATATTGTTCGTATCTGAGGAAAGCAAATAAACGCTGTCTTTTTTCTTGAGATAATAAGTTATAGGCGCCTTCCAAATAATAGCCCTGCAGGGCACTTCCCAAGTCTTTTCCCGTGGCCAGATTATACGCCTCAGTGTCATTTAAACTTGCATAAACAAATTGTCCTCGCGCTGTAAATCTTTGGTAAGCATACCGGGCGTCTAACCCAAACATAGTTGTCCCTATATTGGCGCCGTCCAGTTCTTCGATATCATCCGCAGCCTGTGTCTTTCCAGTGTAGGCGGAAAGCCCCAAACGTAGACCTGGTATCCCATAATAATCAAATTTCACGGATAACGTAGGACTATCAATAGTCGACTTAATAGCCTTTTGACGTCCACCCCGCAAACCACTAGAGCCGCTTAAATAACCACTTAATCCATCGGCCCCGTCAGAACTGGTTGACTTGAAACCATTAAATATATAAGCTTGATAACTTAAAGACAGGTCATTAAACCTACCGGTCACACCAACACCTATTTCTCTCCAGGTGGTGGGTACAATTACATTATCCATTGCCGGACGTTCAACGCCATTAAACGTCGTAGGTTCATGAAATTCGTTAATAATTCCCATCGGAACCAGCATTAAACCACCTCGTAAACTTACATTTGAACCTATTGCATAATTAACGAATGCCTGTTCAACAAAGATTTCTTCAACATGTTCGAATTCCAATTCAGTCACAAACTGTGTTTTATCGTCGAATTTGTAACCAAACAAAACGACTAAACGCTGTACGTCCAATTCTCCATTTTGACCTTCAGGTTGATTGTAGGTGAGTTCGCCATAAGCTCCAACCGTTACGGCCTTACCATAATTACCGGAAAGTAAACGCTGGGCGGCATTTAATTGTTTCTGAGGATCGAAGGTTATGGAATCCTGCATGGTTTGACCTGAAGCCAGAGAAATAGCTAAAACTGCAAAAAGTAGGATTATTTTTTTCATAGTTGGTTGTTGTGCTATATTTATTTAGATTAATTATAAATAGCTGTTGATTAACGGTACAAATATAATACACATAACTAGTAAAGCCAACTTATTTAGAATAAATTTAAATAAAGATTTTTGCGAAAAATAATAACATCCTATTTACCAGTTTTTTAAGATAAAAATAAATTAATGATACATATTGAAGATTTTAGAAGCCTCGTTGTAGGCACTTTCAAAGCTCAACGCATTAAGGGTATTCATCTTATTAGAGGTGAGATACGATAAAAGCTTTTCGGTGGGCATATTTCCCGTGAGTTCATCCCTGGCCATGGGACAACCTCCAAAACCTTGAATGGCACCATCAAATCGCCTGCAACCGGCATGAAAGGCCGCATCAATCTTTTCAAACCACGATGAAGGCCTGGTGTGCAAATGCGCACCGAATTCTATATCAGGATATCTCGGAATGAGATTCGAAAACAGATAGGTGATAGTCTCCGGATTCGAAGTACCAATGGTATCACTTAAAGACACTATTTTCACCCCCATATTGATCAACTTCTCAGTCCATTCACCAACAATATCCACATTCCATGGATCACCGTAAGGATTCCCAAAACCCATCGAAACATAGACTACCACCTCTTTTCCAAAAGTATTGGCTATGCCCAATATTTCCGATAACACTTCCACCGATTGGGCAATGGTCTTGTGGGTGTTACGCATTTGAAAGTTTTCAGAAATTGAAAATGGATATCCTAAATAGTCTATTGTCTCAAATTTACAGGCATCATTAGCCCCCCTTGTGTTGGCAATAATGGCTAATAATTTACTGGAAGTATTTCTTAAATCAAGTGACGATAGCACTTCAGCCGTATCCACCATCTGTGGTATGGCCTTGGGTGATACGAAACTCCCAAAATCTATTGTATCGAAGCCAACGCGCAATAAAGACTGAATGTACTGTACTTTCTTTTCAGTGGGTATAAATTGTTTTATACCCTGCATAGCATCCCGCGGACATTCTATTATCTTAACCGATTCGGTCATATTCCAATTAAAGTTCAGATAAAAATACTACTATTTTTTGTAAGACTTATATTCTAGTATCGACATATTCATTAAACCGATAATCCCTTTATGAGGTACTCTTACAACTTCCATAATTTCATATTTACGGTTCTGATTCTTGTATTCTCAAAGTCATTTAGTCAAAGTACTGCCATCTATGATTTTACCTTTTCAAGTGCATGGAATGCAGCAGATCATACTTCCATTCCTGCAAATGCACATTGGTCGGATTTAGTTGGTGCAACTCATAATATGGCCAATGAATTCTTAGAGGTGGGGCAATTGGCAACCGATGGCATTAAAGATTTAGCAGAATTGGGCTTGAATACGAATTTCCATGCGGAAGTTAATAATGCAATAGCTTCGAATCGAGCACATATTTGGTTGCAGCAGTCATTTTCGCCCTACGGAGCGATCAGTTCGGCCACACTAACTCATGTTGAACTAAGTGAAGACTTCCCTTTAATAACCTTGGTGTCCATGGTGGCGCCGAGTCCAGATTGGTTTATCGCAATAAACAGTTTAAATTTAAGAACCATAGACAATTTGAGTTGGAAACCATCCTTTTCAATCGATGTTTTTGCCTATGATGCAGGAACCGATGATGGTGTAAATTACGAGGCTTCAAATTCGGTTACCAATCCGCCAAATGTTATATCTAAAATCGAAGGTGCCCCGTTCAATGGCAATGTTATTGGTACACTCACTATTACACTGAAATCTGTATTGAACAATAAAAAGAAGGATTTTGACGGTGTTTCAATATATCCCAATCCATCAGATGGAAAAATAATCATATCCAATCCGAATACGATCTACCTGGATCACATAGAAGTGTTTAATGTAATTGGTAAACTGGTCGAAATTCTTAGGCCCGTGCCGGCCTCATTCTCCGTTAGTCTTGATCTTTCTACATTGAAAAAAGGCATGTATTTTTTGAGACTACATACAACCGATGGACGGAGTAAAACGCAAAAGTTAGTACTTCAATAAGGCTTTATTTATTGATTTCACAAGCGACGGACCTTCATAAATAAACCCGGTGTAAACTTGTATTAAATCGGCTCCGGCCTCAATCTTTTCGATGGCATCAGCAGCCGAATGAATACCACCTACACCAATTATTGGAAACGCTTTATTACTTTTCTTAGACAGGTATTGAATTACCCGTGTACTTTTGTCTTTAATTGGTTGTCCACTCAATCCGCCCTGGCCTATGGCATCCAATTCATCCTTTGAAGTCTTAAGACCGGTTCTATCGGTGGATGTATTACTTGCAATAACCCCATCGAGATTGGTGCTCTTTACCAGTTCAATAATTTCATCTAATTGTCCATCATTTAAATCCGGAGCAATTTTTAACAGAATAGGTTTCTGTTTATCGTAATTTGTATTTGCCATTTGAACTTCACTGATGAGTTCTTCTAAGTAGTCCCTGTCATTCAATTTGGCATGACTTTGCACATTCGGACAACTCACATTGAGCACAAAATAATCGACATATGGATGTAAGGCCTTAAAGCATGTCAAATAGTCTTTTGTATAATCCTCCGGTCGCGTACTGGTATTTTTACCAATATTTCCACCGATTACCATTTGACATCTTTTATTTTTTAACTGCGCAATTACAGCCTCTACCCCATCATTATTAAATCCCATCCGATTGATAATACCCTGATCCTCCTGTAATCTGAATAACCTCTTTTTTGGATTTCCGTATTGTCCTTCAGGTGTAACCGTACCTATTTCGATAAATCCAAAACCAAAATTAGCCAACTCATTGTACAATACGGCATTCTTATCGAAACCTGCTGCCAATCCCACGGGATTTTTAAATGTAAGTCCAAATAAGTGTCTTTCCAATCGCTTGTCCTCCACGGCAAATTGACTTCGAAAAAAAGCTTTAAAACCCGGGATTTTAGACGTAAACTTTATTAAGGAAAAAGTAAAATGATGAATTTTCTCTGGATCGAACGCGAAGAAAATAGGGCGAAGTAACAGCTTATACATCAATAATATTTGTGCAAAAATAGGTGGAAATCCTTAGAATAAAAAATCGTGCTATTCAAAAGTAAAAAAATTAATAATCGTAACTTTACAGACATCTTAAAGTATTAATTTTTTCAACTTCTGTGATACCATGATTTCTAAAAAAGATATAATAAAACGTTTTGTGAGTTATGTTACCGTAGACACACAATCGGACCCAAAATCAGATACGACTCCTAGCACGAAAAAACAATGGGATTTAGCCAATTTGTTGGTCAAAGAGCTTCAATCCATTGGGATGCAAGAAGTGACTATTGACGACAATGCCTATATCATGGCAACATTACCGAGTAATATAGAAGATGATGTACCAACCATAGGATTTATTTCTCATTTTGACACCTCACCGGATTTTACCGGAGCTGATGTAAAGCCACAGATATTTGAGAATTACCACGGTGGGGATATTGTATTAAACAAAGCAGAGCACATTGTATTGTCACCTGAGTATTTTGAAGATTTACGTCAGTATATTGGACAAACCCTTATAACCACCGATGGCACAACCCTTTTAGGTGCCGATGATAAGGCCGGAATATGCGAAATTGTATCGGCTATGGAGTATCTTATAAATCATCCTGAGATTAAACATGGTAAAATTAGAGTAGGCTTTACTCCGGATGAAGAAATAGGCCGAGGCGCACATAAATTTGATGTTGAAAAATTTGGGGCGGATTGGGCCTATACAATGGACGGAAGCCAAATCGGTGAATTGGAATTTGAAAATTTTAATGCGGCAAGTGCCGTTGTTAAAGTTAAAGGCAAGATCGTACATCCGGGATATGCAAAGGGCAAATTAATCAACTCCATGTATATAGCCACAGAATTTATAAATTCACTGCCCAAATTTGAAACCCCGGAACACACCGAAGGCTATCAGGGATTTTTTCATTTGCATCATATGACCGGTAGTGTGGAGGAAACACAATTGGAATATATTATTCGGGATCATGATGCCGGACATTTTAAAGCGCGAAAGGAAGTCATGGTGAAATTGACGAATGAGCTTAACTCGCAATACGGCAAAGAAGTTGTTGTGACCGAAATTAAAGATCAATATTACAATATGCGGGAAAAAATAGAACCCGTCATGCACATTGTTGATATCGCCGAAGAAGCCATGGTGCAACTCGGTATTGAACCTATTATCAAAGCCATTAGAGGAGGTACGGACGGATCCCAATTGAGCTATATGGGTCTACCCTGCCCGAATATATTTGCAGGAGGTCACAATTTTCACGGACGCTACGAATATATCCCCGTTGAAAGCATGATCAAGGCCACGGAAGTGATATGTAAAATAGCTGAACTAACGCCCCGCTTTCAAAAGGATTGAATACCTTTTACAGACGGTAACAGCCTACTTAAATAAGCATTGGAAAGCATATTAAAGCTTGAGGAGATGTAAGCATAAAAAAGCCTCCTGTTGGGAGGCTTTATACTTATTTTGCTGTAGCCAAACCTATTTGGCCGGGGCATTGGCTTTGTTAGTCATCTCCAGAGAGATCGCTGATCTGTCAAACTTGAGTTTACCTGCTAATGTTTCAATAACACAACTATTGTCTTTGTCATTCAACTCAGCAATTTTACCGTGCAGACCACTTTTGGTTACAACTTTATCACCTCGCTTTAACTCGGAGATAAACTTTTTTTCTCTTTTAGCCCGTTTCATCTGCGGGGCAATCATAAAAAAATAGACCACCGCAAACATCAAAATTAGGGGTAAAAAAGACCCCATTCCTTCTCCCATGTCTTACTTTTATTGTGCTGCAGCTGCAGCCGTTTTATTTGGATCCGGCTTTACAAAAGCTGTGATTTTAACCGTTTCTGTTCCTTTTTCAGTGTTCGCTGTTACCGTGATGGTTTTGGATACCTTGTTCGTACCACTACCATTAAACTTAACTGTAAATTCTCCGGAATCTCCAGGGGCTAAAGGGTCTCTGCTCCAATCCTTAGGTACAGTACAACCACAAGAACTCTTAATATCTGTTATTACCAAAGGGGCCTCACCGGTATTGGTATATTTAAAGACCGTTTCAACATTGGTTTTGGCTTCAATTTCGCCAAAATCATGCTCTGTTTTATCAAATTCAATAACAGGGAATTTAGAAGCGACTGCATCTCGCTCAGCAGCTTGAGCCACATTATTTTCTTCTATTTTTTTGGCTGCATTTTCCTTACATGACGTAAAGGAAACAAAACATAATACACTTAATCCTAAAATTAATTTATTCATAATAGTGGGTTTTTAATTTTTAGTTCGTAAAAATAACAAATATTTAACCGTTTTAAAATTTTTGTAAGGTTCTTAACAGAAAATTAGCGCAAACCTCGTCCTGATTTATTTAATGTATGGCTATTTTGATACTCCTTTACCAACTTATCTAAAATGCCATTTATAAAAATACTACTTCGTGAGGTAGAGTATTCTTTGGCTATTTCCAAATATTCATTGATGGTAACTTTTACAGGTATGGACGGAAACTCCTTAATTTCGCAAATGGCCATTTGCAGCAAAACAAAGTCTACATCCGCAATACGGTCTGCATCCCAATTTTTTGTTTTCTGAGCTATTTCTTCATTCAGAGCTGCAGTATTCAACACTGTTTTTTTAAACAAATCAAGTGCGAATGTCTTGTCTTCCGGATCCTTATAGAGTCTAGGCACGAAATGCTGTTCCGACGTGGCAGGCCTCACCTTTCTTAAAAGTTTTAAAATAGTTGTATTCACAGTCGGCAGATCGTCCAACCAGGTCAGGTGCTTATCCTCAATATATTCGTAAAGTTTCTGATTTGGAGCAATCACCTCTTTAAAAATGTCGATTATAAATTCCTTATCCTCGTTAAAGCTTGAGGTTCTTGTTTGCATATACGTATTGTAATGCTCACTTTTAATAATAGCCTTAAAAATGATATTCACGTACTCATCATCCAGCTGCCAATTTTGTATGTTATGGGAATTTAAGTGTTCTGACAGCAAGCCATTATCCTTGAGAAGTAATAAAAGTTCGTTATTCACGAACTTTCTGTTGGGATTCTTATCTTCCTGTGTGGCTAGATGCTTATTCTGCTTTTTTTGTAAATCCGATTCTGCCCGCTTTTGTACCTCAACGAGTAGGGCCATGAGTAACAAATACAAGTTGTACATGTTTTCGATGCTGAACAAAAGAAATTTTTGAGGTTTTGACAAATCGTCGCTTTCGCTTCCCCTTAATGCATAAATAGATTGCATTACCTTCACCCTAATATGTCTTCTGTTAAGCATAATTACAAAGAACTTCGAAATAAATAAAGTTTAATTAAAGCATCTCATTTCGCGCACAAAAATAAGACTATTTTGGTAATTCCAAGTTGAAATCAACATATTTATTGCCTTTAATTTTTATATAATATTTAACACTACACCAATCCAAGTAACCCCTTATTGTATTCCAAATCGCGTATATTTGCTTACTTAATTCAAAATGCAACAGCAAGGATTATCTGTTTTTAAATGAAAGCACTCCAGCATTTAAATAAATACTTTTACAAATATAAGACCTACCTAATCATTGGTGTTATCATTACCATAGTTGCAAGGATCTTTTTACTTTACACGCCGCGCTATGTAAAAAAGATATTTATTGTTGTTGAACAGGGGCTTAATCAATCCATTTCAAATGATGTTTTCAGGGCTGAACTCATTGAGGCCATTCTTTACATTGTGGTTTCAGCATTAATAGGGGCTATTCTGACCTTCTTTATGCGCCAAACTATAATAAATGTATCCCGGTATATTGAATTCGACCTAAAAAATGAAGTGTACCGACAATACCAAAAGTTATCGCTCAACTTTTATAAAAAAAACAGAACCGGCGATTTAATGAATCGGATCAGTGAAGATGTGGGCCGGGTCCGTATGTATGTCGGTCCGGCGTTAATGTACAGCATCAATACGATTACACTTTTTGTTATTGTTATCATTTATATGGTAAATGCATCACCTAAATTAACCCTGTATACCGTAATTCCATTACCCATTTTATCGGTTATCATTTACAAGTTGAGCAGAGAAATTCACAAGCGCAGCACCATTGTTCAGGAATACCTCTCTAATTTATCGACTTATACTCAGGAGTCTTTTAGTGGGATATCTGTAATTAAAGCCTATGGAATAGAGCCTTTAACGAGTAAGAACTTCAATACTCTTGCCATGGAAAGCAAGGAAAAACAAATCAGTCTAACACGTGTTCAGGCGTGGTTTTTCCCGATGATGATATTATTGATCGGAACCAGTAACTTGCTCGTTATTTACATTGGGGGCATGCAGTATATGAATGGTGAAATTGAAAGTCTGGGTACCATTGCCGAATTCATAATTTACGTCAACATGCTCACATGGCCGGTAGCCACCGTAGGCTGGGTCACTTCTATTGTGCAACAGGCTGAAGCATCTCAGAAACGCATCAACGAGTTTTTAAAAATTGAACCTGAAATAACAAACACGGTTGATTATGCCACCGAAATTGATGGTGATATCGTTTTTAAGGATGTATCGTTCACCTATGACGATACGAACATACAGGCCCTACATAATATCAACCTCACTATTAAGAAAGGAGAAACGGTTGCTATTTTAGGTAAAACAGGTTCCGGAAAATCCACCATTCTGGATTTGATCTGCAGGTTATATGATATCGATTCGGGAACTTTGACGATTAATGATGTGCCGATTTCGCAACTCAATCTCAACAATTTACGAAACGATATAGGATATGTTCCTCAGGATGCCTTCTTATTTTCAGACAGCATCAAAAACAATATAAAGTTCGGTAAGGAAGATGCTTCAGACGATGATGTGATTCAGGCTGCAAAACTGGCCCATGTCCATAAAAACATTGTGACATTTAAAAATGGCTACAATACGGTATTGGGCGAACGCGGTATCACACTTTCCGGAGGACAGAAACAAAGAGTATCCATAGCCCGTGCCATAATAAAAGCTCCGAACATCTTACTGTTCGATGATTGTCTCAGTGCTGTTGATACAGAAACGGAAGAGAAAATACTGAAAAATCTAAATAGGATTTCTAACAATAAAACTACGGTTATTGTGAGTCACAGGGTGTCTTCAGCTAAAAATGCAGATAAAATTGTGGTCCTGGAAAATGGCCACATCGTACAAGAAGGAACCCACGAGGAATTAATAAACATTGAAGGATATTATAAACACCTCTACTTAAAACAGCTTAGCGAGTCAGCAGCGGGTCACCTGTAGCTGAACTAATACCATATCCGAGGCACATTGAGATCTATACAGACATGTGGTATAAATCAAGAATTATAAAAGAAACTATAAAAATTGTTGGTTAGTTACGGTTTTTTTTAGATTTTTGGTGAATACAACAACGAGTATATTAATTAAAAAACATTAAAGAATAACACGATATGATGGAGAAAGAGGAGATTTTTTCAAAAGTTTTAAGAGCAGGAAGACGCACCTATTTTTTTGATGTAAGGGCCACGAAAGCGGAAGATTATTACCTAACAATTACAGAAAGCAAAAAATTCACCAACGACGATGGGTCTTTTCATTATAAAAAGCATAAAATCTACATCTATAAAGAAGACTTTGACGAATTTAAAGAAATTTTAGCTGAGATGACCGATTACATTATCAGTGAAAAAGGTAATGAGGTGATTAGCGAACGGCATCAAAAAGACTTTAAAAAGGAACAAAATTTTTCGGATAACGGGGAATCGGTTACTGAAGATGCCATTAAATCCACAGATAGTTTTACGGATATAGATTTCGAAGATATATAGTACTGACTAACTTTCAACTAAACTAAACCATAAACCACTAAATACAATTTTTGTTTTGGTGGTTTTTTAGTTATTTACCCCGCTTCAACAAAATAACTTACTTAAGCTTTAACTCGAATTAAAGAAAGGGTCAACGCCATCACGAAATACATCATAGTCACTCCCCATCCGAATACAGAAAATACAATATAACAGAACAGCAACAACCATAGTGGCCCCAGGGTTATGGCCAGGGCAAACCTGAATGTCGATCGAAATTCAATCTCCACTATTTTTGGTTTTATCATCCATTTCCAAATCACATAAGGGACAATCATGTTGCAGATAAACAGTAGATCAAACAATTTTAGTAATAATGGGGGTAATGGACCTCTTGCTTTTTTAAAATGACAATCTGAAAAATCATTCGCCATACACCTGTTAACCGCCACAGGATCTGTAAAGTCTGCACCCATGGCTTCCAGCTTTTTCAATGTCGATTCGTAGCCGTCCGATGGAATATGGGAGGTAAGACCAGTGATATCATCATGCACTCGGGTCTTTAGATGCTGAATCAATTGATTTTTATCGGTAATAGTGATATCTTTTACCGAAAAAGATGTCCCATAATAAATCGACACCTGATCCGGGAATCCCTCAGCTCTTTGAAAATTAAACCCGATAGGTACCAGGTGTAAATCGGTTTCGGGATACCTTTCCAGGGTTTCAGTGATAATCCGAGTAAAACCCTTACTTAAAGGTCTGACCGTTCTATTGAGATTATGGCTGCCTTCCGGAAAAATGGCAACAGCTTCCTTTTCATGAAGTAAATCCGTACAGGTATTAAAAATAGAATTGTTCTGTGTCAGGTTACTCCAACCATCTCTAATGCGATATACCGGCAACATCCTTAGGGTGTGTAACAACTTACTGACCCAAGGTTTTTTAAATACGGCAGCACGGGTCAGAAAATAGGAAAATCGACCACAGGTTGTGGCGATAAGCAAGGCATCAAGTAAAGCATTCTGGTGGTTTGCCAAGAACAGGACCGCCTTGTTTTTCGGTATTTCAGCTTGCTTTACAACTTCTATTTTTTTGAAATAGAAAAAGAAACCTATGCGTATATAAGTCCGAATAATAAGCAACCAGAGCTGTTCCAAAGTATCTCTCAATAGTCTATATTTTCCGCGCCCATAAGGATGCAATTATCAATCCTGAAATAATGTGCCAGATACCCCAGAAAGCCGTTATTATGGCCATACCACCCAACCCCTCAAAAAAGGTAAAGATTAGCAATAGGCCCAATCCCGAATTTTGAATACCTGTTTCTATAGTAATGGTTTTTATGTTATTAAGAGACAATCTGAACAGATGAGCCACAAAAAATCCTAATAGGAAAGCAATTAAATTATGCGTCACCGACAGGGCAAATACGCGATGGATGTGGTCATAAAAAACATCCAGATTCTGTGCAAAGGCGATCACAACAATGATGCAAAAAACAATAATTGAAATGGGTTTCAATAATCGCGATAATCTTAAGGCCAGATGTTCGTTCTTGCTGCGCAGAACCATCCCCACAATCAGGGGTATACCCAGGATGACTACAACGAGTTTAAACAGTTCAAATATATTTAATTCCACCATTCTTAAAAGCGCTGCAGTGGGTGGATATAGGGATCCGTAGAACTGGAAATTAAAAGGTGTCATAAAAATGGCCAAAAAGGTTGCAAAAGCCGTTAAACTAACCGATAAGGCTGAATTCCCTTTTGCCAGATGGGTCATAAAATTTGAAATGTTACCACCCGGGCAAGCCGCGACCATAAACATTCCCAGAGCAATACTAGGTTTAGGATTAATAAGGACAATGAGGAAATAGGTCACCAGAGGTAACAAAACAAATTGAGAACCGATACCGACCAAAAGTAATTTAGGAGCTTTAAGGAGCTGTTTGAAATCGTTTGTAGTTATGCCCAGGGCGACACCAAACATAACAACGGCCAAAGCAATATTCAATACCCACAAACCTGTCTGATCGAAATTAATTCTTACCTGATCGAGTTCCACCATAGTTTAAGACACAACAGTTCCATTCTTAACGTTCATTTCCGGTTGCAAAAGAATAACATCTTTTTCTTTTACCGCTCCCAGTACCAGGCATTCGCTCTTAAAATTAGCGATTTGCTTTACCGGAAAGTTCACCACGGCAATAATCTGTCGGTTCAATAAATCGCTTTTGCTGTATAAGGAGGTTATTTGGGCAGATGATTTCATAATACCTAAAGGTCCAAAGTCAATGGTAAGTTGATAGGCCGCCTGACGCGCCTTCGGAAAATCCTGCACATCAATTATGGTGCCCACACGAAAATCAACCTTCGTAAAATCATCAAAATGAATACTGTGTTCCATATCCTAATAGTACAAATTACAAAACTAATTAAGGTCAATTAGAGTTTAATGATGATTCGAATTTTCATAATGTTCGCGTATCAGATCCCGGCCAAAATCACCATCAAAATCACGCCATACCAGATGAATATGGTTGGCATTGTTCTGGGTGTTATCGAATTCTATCAGAAAGGTTTTCCCTTGAACCCTGTAGTAATGCGGTTTTCCTTTTAACAATGCCCCTGCCCAGCCAAAACGAATAGTGTCAAATTCTTCTTTATTTATGGTCTTTCGCCGTGCCTCTGCTAATGGATCGGGCAAAGCACTGAGGTATTCATCAATCAAATTGCGCAACAGGTCACGCTGACCGGTTTTTAAATCTTTTGCTGCAATACCAACGGGATCCAATGGTTTTACTTCCGGTAGGTTCGCAGTTGTGATATCCGGAAATGCCTCTTCCCTAAAAACAGCCTTTGCTCTCTGCTCGGCTGTCAAGGCATTCATGAAGGCGAAAGCCAGATCTTCTTCCCTGGCTAAGGTGCGTTCTCCAGTTCTGGGGCCTGACATGATAGTGGCCGGATTGGATCCAAAAAATCGAGGAGCAACAGCCACCTTGCCATCTGAGATGGTAAAGTTCAACGATACATGATGCCCTTCGAAGGACCAGCCCCAAAGGGTGTCTTTTCTCGGATTACCATAAATGGCTATGAAATAGGCCCCGGCATCTCTGAATTCAGGATTGTTTTGAAGCTCGGCCAAAACATTTTCCAAATCAATAATGCGTTGGGTCTTGTTGTATCCCACCTCACCCAAAAAGCTTCGCAGCATCTTAAAAAAGAGGTCTTTCTGCTGCTTACTCAAGGCCCCTATCGTGATGCCCTCTCTGGGCCACATCTGACTGGGCAGAAAATGCCACTTAATGCGAGATGCATCCGTAAACTCGTGCATCACCTCACTGCGCTGTTCGGCATTCAATGTATCCAAAAATAAAAGAGTTGGATCATCGGAGCGCTTCACAAATGCCATAAGCAGGATGAATAAAAGTAGGGCCCCCGTATACTTTAATGTTTTCATAATTTGCGACTGTGTTGAACCTTGAAAACCACTTTGGTCTTTCTCAAATGTAACCATTATTTTTCAATGCTGCCGCTCTATAAAAATCCGTCGGTCCTGAGAACGCAATTTTCGGCTTAATTTAAGATCATATCAAACCCATTATTTCTTTTTTCTACTCATTTATACTTAATTTTGAAATAAACTCATCTTATGGCAAGAACACCTTCAAATATGCTCCCTTTGGGAACACAGGCACCGGATTTTAGGCTTATGGATACCATAACGCTATCAGAAATGGACTTGAATGCGTTAAAAGGAGCGCACGGCACAGTTATTATGTTTATTTGTAACCACTGTCCTTTTGTGATCCATGTCAACAAGGCCCTGGTTGCTTTGGCTCACGATTTCCTGAACAAAGGGATTGGCTTTGTTGCCATTTCAAGTAATGATGTGGAGAACTATCCTCAGGACCGTCCGGAAAAGATGAAAGAACATGCCCTTCGTGAAGGCTATCCCTTTCCTTATCTTTACGATGAGACTCAGGAGGTGGCCAGGGCCTATGATGCCGCATGCACGCCGGATTTATACCTTTTTGACAAGGATTTAAAATTAATATACAGAGGACAACTCGACGATTCCCGTCCCGGAAACGACATTCCTCCCTGCGGGGAAGATTTAAGGCATGCCCTTCAATGCTTGCTTGAAGGAAAGGCAAATACAAGAACACAAAAACCAAGCATCGGCTGCAATATAAAATGGAAGCCTTAATCTAAATGCAATTGCCAAATTCCTATCGTTTGCCAGGTGTTGAATTTAAAACCAATATCCTTTAATTCAGCAACTTTCTCAAAGCCGAACTTTTCATGCAGTTTTACACTGGCCTCATTTGGTATGGTGAGCACACCCAGAACATTGGTATATTTTTCCTGTTTCAATAAATGTATTAATTCACCGTACAATTTGGTACCGATCTGCCTGCCATGTGCATTGTGCTTTACGTATACGGTTGATTCCACAACGTAATCATAGGCAGGTTTCGGCCGAAACCGACTTCCATAGGCAAAACCCAGAATGGTATCGTTTTCCTCGTAAACAATGAAGGGATACACCGCATCAATAGTTTCCAATTTGTTTTGAAAGGTCTCCAGGGACAAGGGTTTGATATCGAAGGTGACTGCGGTATGCACAACATAGTAATTGTAAATATCGAGCAGTGCCTGGGCGTCATGTATGTGAACCGGTCTAATCATTTAATTCCAACCCTTTCGCTTTAGCAGGTTTTCAATATGGGCATAGTGATGATTCGAATGCCATGCATAAATGCCAACATTTAGTTTCAGGGAAATTTCAGAATTCGTATCCGGATGAATAAATACGTTATTCCATTGGGTTTTATTGATTCTCTTCAGCATATATACCAATTTGTAATGCACGGCCTTTAAATGCTCAATTGACATGGCAATAGGTCCGGTGCTGGCATCAGGCAGCTCTGCCCAAAACTTTTCATCATACGGTTTTATAACAGGGCGATCTTCAGTCAATGCCCATTTAAATCGAATGTAACTATGGTGATGACTATCCGAAAGATGGTGTATCACCTGTCTCACAGTCCATCCTCCCGGTCGATAGGGTGTCTCTAATTGCGTTTTGTTTAAAAACCTGACCAGAGATTCCAGTCGATACGGAAATTGCTCTAAAATGGCAATCCATTCCGATACCACGTCAGCTGTAATCTCATCAGGAGCCCGAAACTTCCCAATCGGATAGCGCAACGACTCTAATTCATCCTTTGTCATGCATAAATATAAAAAAAGACTACCTTAAAAGATAGTCTTTGCACAATATATATTGATAAACAGAACGACCGATTCCATTTATTTTACATCCATCAGCTCAACATCGAAAATCAAGGTGGCATTTGGTGGAATCACCCCTCCTGCACCTGCACTACCATAAGCCAGATGACTGGGTATCACAAATCGCGCTTTGTCGCCCACCTTAAGCAGACCAATACCTTCATCCCATCCAGGAATGACCTGACCCACACCAATGGTGAAATCTATAGGCTGGTTACGCTTGTAAGACGAATCAAATACCGTCCCGTCAGCCAGCTGCCCTTTATAATGAACAGAAACCATTTTCCCCGTTTCCGCCTTGACACCATTTCCTTTTTGAAGGATCCGGTATCGCAGCCCACTATCCGTTTTATCAAATCCGGCAGCCAATTTTTCCAATTCGGCTTCGGCTTTGGCCTTTTCTTCAGCCAAGCGCTTTTCTCTGGCACCTTCAAAGGTCCTGAAGGCTTCGACCGCATTAAAAGCTTCCGCTTCCGAACCCACTCTCACTATTTCCAGGGTTTCGATAATATCACCCTGGGCAATGGCATCTACCACCTCCTGTCCGGAGTGTACTTTACCGAAAACCGTATGGTTATTGTCTAACCACGGTGTTTCCACATGGGTGATAAAAAACTGACTTCCATTGGTGCCGGGACCTGCATTTGCCATAGACAATATGCCAGGACCATCATGTTTTAAATCCGGATGAAACTCATCATCAAATTTATAGCCCGGATTTCCGGTTCCTGTACCCTGAGGACATCCGCCCTGAATCATAAAATCCGGAATGACCCGATGAAACTTTAAACCATCATAATAGGGTGTGCCCTGGGGCTTTACTGAATTTTCGAGGTCACCTTCGGCCAGAGCCACAAAATTACCCACTGTTCCAGGGGTCTTCTCGTATTCCAAAGCAACCAGTATCTCTCCTTTAGAGGTATTAAATTTTGCATATAATCCGTCTTGCATGCTGTTGATTTTTTTAAATGAGTGGCAAAGATAACCATTGCGCACCTATCTGTGAAACGAAGTTGAAAAAGATTGTCAGAAATGAGACGGCAGGGCAGCACTTCCTGGAATTATTGATATATTAGCCTAACCAACTAAAAATTCCATCGAAGTGTTTCTATTATCACGATTTTCATACTGCTGCTTAGGTATATTTTTTTTATTAAATATCAGCTGCACATCGGTTAAAGAAGACCGTCCTAAAAAGCCGAATATTGTATTCATCATGTCGGACGATCACGCCTATCAGGCCATTAGTGCTTATGACGATGGTCTCATCCAAACCCCTCATATCGATCGTCTCGCCAGGGAAGGCATGCTATTTACCAATGCCAGTGTGACGAATTCCATATGTGCTCCCTCCAGAGCCGTGATATTAACTGGGAAACATTCTCATATCAATGGTAAAATTGATAATCGGTCACCCTTCGACACCACCAATGTCACCTTCCCGCAGTTATTTCAAAAAGCGGGGTATCAGACAGCCATGTTCGGCAAATTGCATTTTGGTAACAATCCGAAGGGCTTCGATGAATTCAAGATACTACCCGGTCAGGGGCATTACTACAATCCTAAGTTCATCACCAATACCGGAGACACCATTGTGAATGGTTATGTAACCGATATTATAACCGATTTGACCCTGGACTGGATGGAAAAACGCAGGGATACCAGCAAACCGTTTTTATTAATGTATTTACATAAAGCACCTCATCGCAGCTGGTTACCTGCATCAAGGCATTACAAAACCTTTACTAAGAAAACATTTTCTGAGCCTTCCACATTGTTCGATGATTATGAACACAGGGGTTCGGCTGCCGCATCGGCTGAAATGAATATTTTTAAGCACATGCATTTGGGGTATGATACTAAGTTGAATCGGGAAACGATTTCAGACTTGAACATCGAATACAAAGGATTGAACAACAATGCCGTCAATCGGATGACACCGTCTCAAAGAGCCAGTTGGGATTCCATTTACCTTCCGATAAACGAGACCTTTAAGGCGCAGTATGGCAGCATGAACGATTCCACCTTAATGCAGTGGAAATACCAGCGTTACATGCAGGATTATCTGGGTTGTATCGCTGCAGTCGATGAAAATGTGGGGCGTTTACTGGATTATCTGGATGCGGAATCCCTTAGCGACAATACCGTTGTGGTGTATACCTCGGACCAGGGTTTTTATCTGGGTGAACATGGCTGGTTCGATAAGCGTTTCATGTACAAGGAATCCTTTAAAACACCGCTGCTCATCAAATGGCCTAACGTTATTGGTCCTGAAACAACAGAAAACGAAATGGTACAAAACCTTGATTTCGCCCAAACCTTTTTGGAGATTGCAGGAATTCAGGTCCCGGAAGATATGCAAGGTAAGAGCCTGGTACCGCTGTTAAAAGGCCAGAAGGAACATTGGGACAGGGATGCCGTTTATTATCATTATTATGAATACCCTGCCGAGCATGCGGTAAAAAGGCATTACGGGATTGCCACCAAACGCTATAAACTGATACATTTCTATTTCGATGTGGATGAATGGGAGCTCTACGATAGCGAAACAGACCCTAATGAAATGCATAATGTGTATCAGGATCCGGAATACGCTGAAATCGTTAAGGAACTAAAAGGAAAACTTGAGGATTTGAGAACGCAGTACAAAGATTCGGACAGTCTGAACAATCATTACATTCAGATCTATAAGGATAAAGGCTATATCAAATAGACTTTCTTAACGTTCATATCACTAATGCTATTCGGACGATACAAATTTAAAAGGGTATCCAAAAATTTTAGGGCGACTCGTTCTCAGTTAGCGACCTCACTGATAAATTTAATACGGTATAAACGAAGTTCCTCGTCATCGTAATCGCCATCAAACTCATCGATAGCTGCATCTATACTATCCGTATCTGATTCCATGAAGTAATCGTGGATCTCTTCCTGCTGATCTTCATCCAGAATATCATCGATCCAATAGCTAATATTCAGTTTGGTGCCGGAGTAAACTATGGCTTCCATTTCCTTGATAAAATCTTCCATACTCATGCCTTTGGAGGAAGCGATATCGTCTAAAGGTAATTTCCTGTCAATATTCTGAATGATGTATAATTTATTTGTGGAATTACTGCCTGTGGACTTCACCACTAAATCATCAGGTCTTATAATATCATTTTCTTCTACATATTGCGCAATGAGCGACACAAAATCCTTCCCATACTTTTTGGCCTTACCGTCGCCAACACCGTGCACATTGCTCAGTTCAGATAGGGTTGTCGGATATTTCAGGGCCATATCCTCAAGAGAGGGGTCCTGAAAAATAACGAATGGCGGCACCCCCAATTTTTTTGCGTTGTTTTTGCGCAAGTCCTTGAGCATCCGCATGAGCACCTCATCGGCGACAGCTCCTCCTCCTTTGGATGCTGTAATGATACTGCCATCGTCCTGTTCGCCATCAAAAACATGGTCTTCAGTCATCATAAACGATGTCGGACTTTCAATAAAGCCCCTACCGGCCTCCGTTAGTCTGATCACCCCATAGGTCTCGATGTCCTTTTTAAGATATCCGGCCACCAAAAGCTGTCGTAACAAGGCCATCCAGTACTTCTTATCCTTTTCCTTGCCCCTTCCGAAAAACGGCTGTTCATTCGTTTTATGCGAATTGATAAGGGCATTTTCCTTACCCACAATAACCATAACCAGGTCCTTTGCCTTGTACTTTTCGTTCGTGCGCTTCACAATGTCCAGCAATACTTTAACATCCTCCTTGGCTTCGTGCTTCTTTTTGGGATGCCTCACATTATCATCCATATCGCCGCCCTCACCTGTTTCATTATCAAAAGCTTCACCAAAATAATGAAGAATAAATTTTCTCCTGGATATGGAGGTTTCGGCAAAGGCCACCACCTCCTGCAACAGCGCATGACCAATCTCCTGCTCGGCAACCGGTTTACCGGACATAAACTTTTCCAACTTCTCTATATCCTTATATGAATAGAAGGCCAGACAATGCCCTTCCCCGCCATCGCGACCCGCACGACCCGTTTCCTGGTAATAGCTCTCGATACTCTTCGGGATGTCATGATGAATGACGAATCGCACATCAGGCTTGTCAATGCCCATACCAAAGGCTATGGTGGCTACCACCACATCCACATCCTCCATCAGGAACATATCCTGATAGCTCGATCTGGACTTGGCATCCAATCCGGCATGATAGGGCACCGCCTTAATGCCATTGACCTGCAATACCTGGGCCAGCTCCTCGACACGTTTCCTGCTTAAGCAATACACAATACCCGATTTGCCTTCATTCTGTTTTATAAATCTGATGATATCGGCATCGACCTGCTTGGTCTTGGGACGCACCTCATAGTACAGATTCGGACGGTTAAAAGAGGCTTTGAATACATTGGCATTCTGGATTCCTAAATTCTTTAAGATATCCTCCTGCACCTTGGGTGTAGCCGTAGCAGTAAGGGCAATGATGGGAATGTTATCGCCAATCCGGGCAATGATATGTCTCAGGTTTCTGTATTCAGGTCTGAAATCATGCCCCCATTCACTGATGCAGTGGGCTTCATCTATGGCCATGAACGCTATTTTCACAGAACGTAAAAATTCGACATTTTCATCCTTCGTAAGCGACTCCGGAGCCACATAAAGCAGCTTGGTTACTCCATTAACAATATCTTCCTTTACGCGTTTTACCTCGGTTTTATTCAAAGAGGAATTCAATACATGGGCCACACCCTCCTCCTGAGACACCCCGCGAAGGGCATCCACCTGGTTCTTCATCAAGGCGATCAATGGCGATACCACTATAGCCGTTCCTTCCTGCATCAATGCGGGCAACTGGTAGCACAAGGATTTTCCGCCACCGGTAGGCATAATAACAAAGGTGTTATGCCCTGATAAAATACTCTCAACAACACCTTCCTGAAGTCCTTTGAATGTTGAAAATCCAAAATACTTTTTTAAAGCAGCATGCAAATCACTTTTTGCTATTAACATGAATTCTGAAAAAATTAATACATACAACGAAATCTAATACACCTTAAAGCGGTATTAAATTTAGTCCCACTAATAAGAGATCCCTCAATGTTTTTTTCGTTAGTTTTGTAACGAAATAGTCGAAAATAAATTTAAGATTTATTCGATTAATTACTTAAAGATAACAATTTCTTTAAAAGGGTCAACCATAAATAATTAAATTTTGAACCAAAAAAACGGTATTATCAGCACGGCTAAGTCTACAATTGAAATGGAAAGTCAGGCCATTTCAAACCTGTCAAATTTCATAGATGATGATTTTGCCAATGCTGTTGAACTCATATATAATTCGAAGGGACGTGTCATCATAACGGGTATTGGAAAGAGTGCCATTATTGCCAATAAAATTGTGGCCACATTAAACTCCACCGGAACACCGGCCATTTTTATGCATGCGGCCGACGCCATTCATGGTGATCTCGGTTTGATCTTAAAGGACGATGTGGTCATTTGTATTTCAAAAAGCGGTAATACCCCGGAAATAAAGGTTTTGGTTCCTCTAATTAAGAGTGCGAAGAACAAAATGATCGCCATGACGGGCAACCCGGATTCCTATTTAAGCCAGCAGGCTAATTTCACCTTGAATACCTTCGTCGAAAAGGAAGCCTGCCCGAACAACCTGGCCCCCACTACCAGTACAACGGCCCAATTGGTCATTGGCGATGCGCTGGCCATCTGTCTCTTGGAGCTGCGCGGATTTTCAAGTCGCGATTTTGCCAAATACCATCCTGGAGGTGCTCTTGGGAAACGGCTCTATTTAAGGGTACGCGATCTTTCGTCCGTAAATCAAAAACCGCAGGTTACCAGCAATGCCAATATCAAGGCGGTTATTGTGGAAATTACCGAAAAAATGTTAGGCGTCACCGCAGTGGTGGAAAACGATAAAATTATTGGAATCATAACCGATGGCGATCTGAGGCGGATGCTCGCCAAGGCGGATGACCTCTCCCTCTTAACCGCCAAGGACATCATGAGTCTGAACCCGAAACGCATAGACATCGATGCTATGGCTGTCGATGCCAAAAGCATTATGGAGAATAATGAGATTTCACAACTTTTAGTTGAAGACCAGGGGGCCTATGCCGGGGTGATTCACTTACACGATCTCATAAAAGAAGGTATTATCTAATGGCAAAGCAGAAAAAGAACATCAATGAGATGTCGTTCCTGGACCATCTTGAGGATCTCAGGTGGCATTTAATTCGTATTGTAACGGCTGTCGTTATTGTCGGTACACTGGCATTCATTTTTAGCCGATTCATTTTCAATGATATCATATTTGCGCCCCTGAGCATGGAATTCCCGACCTACAGGGGGCTGTGCAAGGCCGCTACCTTCATTAATGTGGACACCACCTTTTGTGCAGAACAGATCCCCATGATCATCCAGAACCGCACTATGGCGGGTCAGTTCTCGGCCGATATCTGGACAGCCATTCTAGCCGGTTTTGTGATCTCCTTTCCTTATGTGATCTATCAGTTGTGGCACTTTATCAGTCCGGGACTTCATGAAAATGAAAGAAAACATTCCAGGGGATTCATCATCATCTCATCCCTGTTATTCTTCATTGGGGTCCTTTTTGGGTATTTTGTTATTACACCGTTATCCATAAACTTCCTGGCCAATTACAGCGTGTCAACGGTAGTCGATAACCAGATTGATATCAGTTCCTATATCGCTTTGGTTCGGTCTTCAGCATTGGCTTCAGGCCTCATTTTCGAGCTGCCCATTATCGTCTATTTTTTAACCAAGATCGGATTGGTCACCCCGGAAATATTGAGAAAATATCGAAAGTACGCCTTAGTTGTGGTCTTGTTGCTATCGGCCATTATCACGCCTCCCGATATTGCCAGTCAGGTTATCGTGGCCATCCCCATTATCATTTTATATCAGGTGAGCATTTCAATTTCAAAGCTCGTGTTGCGAAAAGAACGTAAAAAAGAAAAACAGCATGTCAAATAGTGTTCAGGAGTTCAATGCCTATCGTTCCAGGATGAATGATAAAATTCTTTCAGACAATAATAAGATCATCAAACGTATCTTCAATCTCGATACCAATGCCTACACCGATGGTGCTTTGGACGTCAAAACCAAAGAGCTTTTGGGATTGGTGGCCTCTGCGGTACTACGATGTGACGATTGCATCAAATACCATCTGGAAACCTGTCATACCCTGGGTCTGAAAAAAGAGGCGGTTGTTGAGGCACTGAGTATCGCCACCTTAGTCGGCGGTACGATCGTTATTCCACACCTGCGACGTGCCTATGAGTTTTGGGACGCATTGGAATCGCAGCGTTAAACAAATGATAAATAAAGGCCGCGCCTTAGGGTGATGTTAATGATTTTACTAATTTTAGCGTTCATTTTGTAATTTATGATTTTAAGAGCCAATAACTTAATGAAGTCCTACAGCGGACGAAAAGTGGTGAAGGATGTTTCGCTTGAAGTGCAGCAGGGTGAAATCGTGGGACTATTAGGGCCGAACGGAGCGGGAAAGACCACCTCATTTTATATGATCGTTGGTTTGATAAAACCGAATGGCGGGACCATCTATCTGGATAACACCGATATCACGAAATATCCCATGTACAAGCGGGCGCAGAATGGGATCGGGTATCTGGCCCAAGAGGCCTCTGTATTCAGGAAACTGAGTATTGAAGATAATATTCTCAGCGTACTGCAGCTCACCAAACTGAGTAAAAAGGAACAACATCTCAAAATGGAATCCCTCATCGAAGAGTTCGGACTGGGACACATCAGAAAGAATCGTGGTGACCTCCTTTCCGGAGGTGAGCGCCGACGTACGGAAATTGCGAGAGCCCTGGCCACCGATCCTAACTTCATATTATTGGATGAACCCTTTGCCGGTGTTGACCCGGTGGCGGTTGAAGACATACAGCGCATTGTGGCCCAACTCACAAAAAAGAACATCGGTATTCTGATAACCGATCATAACGTGCAGGAAACACTGGCCATTACCGACCGAACCTATTTGATGTTCGAGGGCAGTATTCTCAAAGCAGGCGAACCTGAGGATCTGGCCAATGATGCCATGGTACGAAAAGTGTACCTCGGTCAGAACTTCGAATTGCGGAAGAAGAAGATAAGGGATTAGGGTTTGGAGTTATTTTTTAATCTTCTTTTTTGCATCGCCCAAAAAAGAACATATAAAAAAATAATAGATTCCTGCCTGCGCAGGAATGACAAAAGGAATTCGAATTTGTAATTGTGTAAAAGATATGCAGTAATGCAATTATACTGCAATATGAACTGCCGGGGAATCCCAAATAGAAGACATTTGATATTTCCATCGTTATATTCGACAACGATCTGTCATTCCTGCGAAAGCAGGAATCCATAAATCAATAATAGAATCAAAGAAGATTAATACATCCTTTAGGTCATCTCAAAACACCACCCCCTTTATCCATTTAAAGATTTTAACCAGGAGCAGCGCTGCCAGACCTACCGCGAATCCAATAATAAAATCCCTGAGGAAACCGGGGAGGCCTTCTAAAAGATGATGAAAAACATCAATGTTATGTGAAAAAATACCTCCGGACACCAATAATAAAGCCACAGTGCCTATAACAGAAAGGCTCTTTATCACCCAGGGCAAAGCACGAATCAGGAAATACCCGATACCGCCCAATATAGTGTTCTTCCTTTCCGCATTCAGCTTCACCAGTCTGAACCCAAAATCATCCATCCGCACTATTAAGGCCACAACGCCATACACCCCGACGGTAGCCAGAACAGCAACCAGAGACACCACCAGGATCTGGAATAACAGCGGCTTTCCGATAACGGTGCCCAGTGCGATGATGACAATCTCAACCGAAAGGATAAAATCCGTCACTATAGCAGATTTTATCTTTTCTTTTTCTTTAGTTAACGAATGGTTTTCAATTTCCATCTCAGAAGAAGGATCTTCTTCTTCACGATTGCGGTGAACAAGACCCTCATAAATTTTTTCAACGCCCTCAAAAGCCAGATAAATTCCGCCCAGAACCAACGCTGCTTTCACCGCCCAGGGAGCGAAGGCACTTAAAAGAAAGGCTATGGGTAAAATAATGAGCTTATTCAGCATGGATCCCTTTGAAATGGCCCAGATAACGGGCAATTCCCTTGAAGAGACAAAGCCTGTGGCCTTTTCAGCATTCACGGCCAGGTCATCCCCCAGGATGCCTGCTGTTTTCTTGGTCGTAATTTTACTCATCACGACCACATCGTCCATTAAACTCCCGATATCGTCCAATAATGCAAAAAATCCTGAGGCCATAAAGGGTATGGTTTTATAGTTTGGAAGAATAATTATCTAGAACAGACATGGCAATGTAAAGTAAAATGAGCAAGGGAATGGCCGCAAATTGTAATATGATCAACAATACCACACAGAGCATAATAAAAATGTAACGCGTAGCATTCGCCTTAAAACTATATGTCTTGAACTTTAAGGCGAACAGCCTGATACCTGAATTCATAAGGTAACAACTAACCAGCGTTACGGCCATTAAGAACCACTTATTTAAAATGATGACATTAAAGGCATCGTTGTTCTGAAATTCCATGATAAGGGGTAAGGACAGGATCAGCAAGGCATTGGCCGGTGTGGGTAAGCCCTTGAAGTAGTTCTGCTGCTCGGTGTCGATATTGAAATTGGCCAGACGATAGGCCGAGGCCAAAGGGATAAGCAAGCCTATCAGCGGAATTAATGGCAACCCAATAGTTTGTGACAGGTCCGATCCCCCCCAGTCCAAGGTCGCCATATCCAGTAATTTATACATCACTACTCCCGGTACCAGTCCGCTGGTCACCATATCGGCCAAGGAGTCCAACTGCAGACCCAAGTCACTTTGCACCTTTAGTTTACGTGCGAAGAACCCATCGAAAAAATCAAAAAAGATCCCTAAAAAGACAAATAAAGCCGCACCGACAAACTGGCCATTTACGGCATGAATCACCCCAATGGCACCACACAATAAATTCAGCAGCGTCATGGTATTCGGAATATGTCGTTTCATGGCTTTACGATCAGTTAATAGCTTTTCAAAATTTAGCGCTCGGCCTCCAACAGAAAGACGGCACCGCTGTAAAAATAGCAAACTAAAAGCGTCTGAGACCCATCAGCCATTAATTTTTCTTAACAGATAAGTGGCAGCACTATGTCATGAGGCTAAAAAACCTAATCTGGGCAATTGCTGTTCTTCATTATTTGTTAAGCCGACGTTATATCAGAGCTATTCATGGCTTTAAACCCCATGTGTATAAGACAGAACGAGAGATAAAAACAATAACTATTCTAAATTCAAGTTTATAGATTGTAAATTATGTGCATCTTTGTAAAAAATTTGTGATTGAAAGTTTACCTCGCTACCATATCCTGCCTGATCGGTCTGCTCTTAAGTAGTCAGACCACCAGAAAATATTCCAATGAATTTATGAATATTGGAGTCGATGCTGCCGCATTGGGCATGAGCAGTGCGGTCACCTCCCATACCTCTGATGTCAATTCGGGTTATTGGAACCCGGCCGGTCTGCTGGCACTCGAAGACAATCAACTGGCCCTGATGCATTCCAGTTATTTTGCGAACATCGCCAACTACGACTATGCGGCCTATGCCATGCCTCTGGATGACAGGAGTGCCGTGGCTGTCTCCCTGATCCGTTTTGCGGTGGACGACATCCTGAATACCACCCAGCTGATCGATGAGCAGGGCAACATCAACTACGACCGCATCAGCCTGTTTTCCACGGCCGATTACGGGCTCACCTTTTCCTATGCAAGGGCGCTCCCGGTTGAAGGCCTGAACTATGGGGTGAATGCCAAGGTGATTCGGCGTATCATTGGGGATTTTGCCTCGTCCTGGGGCTTTGGACTGGATCTAGGGATACAGTTTGAAACAGGAAATGACTGGAAATTCGGCCTCATGGCGCGCGACATTACCACGACCTTCAATGCCTGGGCCATCGATGAAGATGAATTCAACACGATTCGTGATGCCGTGGCGGGTCAAAATCAGGAATTGCCTGAAACCACCGAAATCACCATTCCAAAATTACAGCTGGGCGTTTCCAAAATGCTCACCTTTAACTACGATTACAAACTCCTGACGGCCGTCAACCTGAATGTGCGTTTTGAAGAGAACAATGATATCATTTCAAGCTCTTTTGCCAGTATCAATCCGGCGCTTGGATTTGAATTTGCCTATATCGATATGGTCTATCTACGAGCCGGTATGGGTAATTTCCAGAATGAGCTGCAGATCGACAATACCGAGCAACTCACCTTTCAGCCGAGTTTTGGTGTGGGTTTTAAATACAACGGCATCCAGATAGATTATGCCTTTACCGATATTGGTGATCAGAGCGTTGCGCTGTATTCCAATGTCTTCTCCTTAAAACTCGATTTTAGTATCTTTAGATAATCTCATTTTCCATGCGTAAACAACTGTTCCTGCTCTTTATCCTCTTCACTGCCCTAACAGCAGCAGGTCAGCCCAAAACATTATCACCGGAAGCAGAAATCAGTGTGCTGACCATTGGCCCGGGCTACACCTTGAACGATGCCTTCGGACACAGTGCGTTCCGAATCAAGGATCACATCAGGGGCATCGACCTGGTATTCAACTATGGCGTTTACGATTTCAACGCGCCCAACTTTTACCTCAAGTTTGCCCAGGGTAAGCTCAATTACCTCATCGGACTGGATTACTATGAGGATTTCTATGAAAGTTATGTATCCCAGAACAGAACCATTAGGGCGCAGGTGCTCAATTTGTCGCCAACCGAGAAACAGCAATTATTCGATTATCTCCTTAACAATTACAGACCAGAGAACCGGGCCTATCTCTATGATTTCTTCTACGATAATTGCGCCACTAAAATTCGCGATGTGGTTGAGGACATTTCCGATCATCCTATTGCCTTTTATGTCCCTGAAGACTTCGAGGCTAAAACCTTCAGGACACTCATTCATGAGCATCTGAAGCTCAATTCCTGGGGGGCTTTGGGTATCGACGTGGCTTTGGGATCGGTCATCGATCGGGAGGCCTCGCCTTACGAACACATGTTTTTACCGAAAAACATCTATCGCTTTTTTGCTGCGGCCGATATGCAGTCCAATCCCGACCAGGCCCTGGTCATTGCATCTTCGGTGTTGTTCGAAAAGTTGGAGCAACCAAAATCCAATGGTTTCATCAGCAGTCCGCTGAGTATATTTGGCCTGATAGCCTGCATCATCCTTTTCATCACCTACAGGGACTTTCAACACAAGCAACGGAGTCCTTGGCTGGATGTAGTGTTATTCAGTGTCACAGGAATTGTTGGGGTATTTATCTTACTCTTATGGTTTGCCACCGACCATACCGGCACCCATCAGAATTACAATCTGTTATGGGCCTTTGCGCTGAACCTGTTCATGATCCCCCAACTTCTGAAAACACAGCCGAAGTCCTGGTTTGTCAAGTACCTCAAATTCCTGATCATCCTGCTGGCCTTGATGACCCTGCACTGGATCATCGGTATTCAGGTGTTCGCCATAGGATTGATACCCTTATTTATAGCATTAGCCTGTCGTTACCTGTTTTTGGTATACCACTATAATAGGCTGAAATAATGATTACCATAATCTAAAGACTACCAACTACCATCTAAAGACTACCAACAAACATCACTGCCCCCTGAAGAAGATCACCGTACTAATGGTTTTGATGAGGATATTGATATCGAGCAGGTAACTGCGGTGTTTGATATAGTACAGATCATACTGCAGTTTCAGCAGGCTGTCATCCACCGAGGCCCCATAGCGTGTCTTCACCTGTGCCCAGCCCGTAAGTCCGGGTTTAATGATATGCCGGGTCTCGTAAAACGGCAACAACTGCGATAACTCCCGCACAAAATGGGGGCGCTCCGGTCTCGGACCAATCAGACTCATCTCCCCTTTCAAAATGTTCAGGAACTGCGGGAACTCATCCAAACGGGTATTTCTCAAAAACTTTCCAAACAGGGTAATTCGAGAGTCATCCTTAGTGGCCCATACGGCGCCTTTCTGTTCGGCATTCCTGATCATGGTGCGGAACTTGATCATTCGAAACACCTCGCCATTTTTTCCAATACGGTCCTGGACATAAAACAGGGGACCTTTATTGCCAATCAGGTTGCCCAACAGAATGAAGGGTACAAATACACTTCCCAGTAGCAATCCGATCAGGGCGGTTACAATATCGGAGAGTCTGCGGAAAAAGAGGTAAAGCTTATTCTGATTGCTTCGGCTGAAAGGAAAGTATTTATAAAAATCCTTACCCACGAACTGCACCGGTACCCGATGGGTCATTTCCTCATAGACCTGTGTGTACTCTTTAATGGGGAACCCGGTTTCCAGCAGGTTCATAAGGTGATGGTAGATATCAGGAGTGATGTTTTCCGAGTTGTAACTGGCCACCACGATCTCCCTGATATCGAATTCCTGAATGATCTTATGGATTTCATTCGGATTGTATTCCGGTATGCCTAAAAAACGCAGGCTCTCGGGTTTCACCGGTTCACAGTTAATAAAACCCATAATCTTATAGTTGGGGTCAGCCTCCTTGAAGGCATTTATGATCGTCTCTATATTGGATATTTCACCAATGAGCAGTACTTTTTTATAAAAGCGCGGAGAGGCAACAAAGGTTAAATAGAGGTAACGCCAAAGCAGCAGGGCAAATAAAATTGAGAAATAAAAATAGAGGATCTGCAGGCGATTGTCCGGCAAGAATGGGGTGAAGAATGGCGTTAAAAAATAGAACAGCACCGTTGTGGATACCGTCAGGACGATGTTGGAGGTCACCACTTCCAGCTTACTGGACTTCTGCAGGTCGTACAGCTCGAAAACGGTTCCAAAAATAGAGATATACAAAATGAGCACCAGTACCCAGGTCCAGTTCTCTTCATTGATACTGAAATAATCGAAATCGAAAATAGTCCCCACCACATACAGTACTGCCAAGACAAAAAGGATATCGAACAGTCTGAGCAGGACCTTACGTTCTGAAATATCAAAATGAATACTTGGGGTGGCCATGAAGATCACAGGTTAATAGCAGCATAAAGATACTATCTTAAATTAAAACATCCGGATTTATTTTAAAATAGTCAGCCATTGTTCCCTGACAACGGACCAGTCGAAGGCCTCTGCTTTTTGTCTGGCTGCCATAGTCATAGCCTTCAGGCGCTCCGGGTTGGAGATGAGAATTTTAATAGCGTCTACAAATTCCGCTTCAGCATTGGGGTTGACAAGTATGCCGTCCTTTTCATGGGTGATCAGGTAAGGCATGCCACCCACATTGGTGGATACTACGGGCAGTCCCAGGGCCATGGCCTCAATCACACTTACCGGCATATTATCGAAGTTCGTGGTATTGATGAACAGGTTATAATCTTGTGAAAGGGCTATCCACTTTTCTTTGGACAACTTTCCGGTAAAGTACACCTCAAGCTCTAAGGCCTCGGCCAAGCTTTTGGTAGCCTCTAAACTGCCGTCACCACTATCCGGTCCAACCATGCACAGGTATGCTTTAATGCCTTCGTCGCGCAGGCACTTCAACACCTTTACTGCCAGTTCCGGGTTATAAATGTTTGAAAAGGAGCGCACCCATAAAATCTGAGGCTCTTGTAATGGTCTTGACTTAAATTGATAATTGTCCAGGTCAATGCTATTCGGAATATACTTAAGATGTGTATAGCCATATCGCGCGAAAGTGTTCTCCATAAATCGGGATGGAGCGATATTGACATGGGCGTGATTAAAAAGGCGTTGACTCCATAGCGGACTCTGTTTTAGTCGCGTTTCTAGGTTACCCCCATGTAAGATGGGAATGTACTTTAATTTAAACATCCGACATAATTGAGCGACCCATACGGCATACCAGAAGTTAAGCGTACTATAGGTATCTATAAGGACATAGTCGACCTTCTTATTATACTTCCAACAGGTGTAAAGCATATCCAATAACCTAACCACTTTATTTCTTTGCGATGAGGCATAAAATACCTGTATACCCTCTTGTTCCAATAAGGGTCCCAAATGTGCGATACCGGTTATGTTTCGACGCCGATCCTTTAGATTATTCCCTATATAAAGTACAGAAGTCATGGCCTTAAAGGTACGAGTAAATTTAATGTCAATTTAGAACAGGTTTAAAAACATGTTCTCAAGTATTCCTACCTTTCCATAATAATTCAAGATAAACTAAGGAGGGAATGCATTCCAATCATTAAAACAGTTTAGATTCTCAGAACCCTCCGTCTCACGCCTGTCGCGTAATCCACCTCCCTTAGGCTTAAAGTAGGAGCCAGTTAAATTAATCTTTCTTGTTCCCCTCTTGGGTTCAAGAGGGGAATGAATCCCGCCTAATGGCGGGAGAAAGGGGTGTTTGATTAAAAAACACGTATTGTTTAGCATAACCCTCCGTCTCACGCCTGTGGCGTGATCCACCGCCTTTAACCTTAAGTGAGGAGCCGGTTACATAAATCTTTCTTATTCCCTTATGAATTAATGGATTCCTGCCTGCGCAGGAATGACAAAAACACTTCTATTCTAAATTTGATTAATCCAAGTAAGAATATAAGCTCAAAAGCTTGGAGATTCAGGAACGAAGTGACGCCAAGTTTTGAGCTTGGTTCACCGAAGGTGAAATTCCTACTATTGGTGTCCTTTTTTTGGTTCATTTTTTTGGACAAGCAAAAAAATGAACATAAAACCAAATTGACTGCCGAAGCTATAAGGACTAGACGTTTTTGGTTCTTTTTGCGGCAATGGGAAAAAGAACATTTAAAAAAATAATAAATTCCTAATTGCTATCCCCCAGGTAGGCAGGTTTGGTTCAGTTGCTTGCCCTGAGCGCTGTCGAAGGGTTGGACAAGCAAAAAAATGAACATAAAACCAAATTGACTGCCGAAGCTATAAGGACTAGACGTTTTTGGTTCTTTTTGCGGCAATGGGAAAAAGAACATTACTAAGAATTATAAATCATTCCGTAATAGATTCCCGCTGTAGTTTATCTTGAGCGATAGTCGAAAGGCAGGAATGACAAATCCATCTAAAATTTAAATTGACCGCCGAAGATTCAAGGCTAGCATTTCCTGCCTGCCATCCGCCAGGTAGGCAGGTTTGATTCTTTTTTGGGCAATGCAAAATGCAAAGCATTCATGAATACCATATCATAACAAAAAGGATGCATGAATAAAAAGAATATTTATAAAGGTGGTTTTGAGAACATTTCAATGTGCTCAAAATTTCATAAACCCCTACCGATCATAGATCAGTTCACCTTTAAAATCATTTAAGGGAAACAGGTAATAATAACTCCTTCTGATAAGATACAACCAAAAATGGATAACAAATACAGGAAATATGGATTTAAACCGATCCAAATATCGATCATAGATGGAATTATGATAGTTGCAGATCAAAAAGGGCGCCCGATCCGGTTCTAAATAATAGAACCTAATTAAATTATCATCCGGCACATTTGACGATAGAAAGGATTGGTACACAATGGATTTTCCGGCTTTGTTATACTCAAACAATTCCATCACCGACAAGGGTGTTGTACTGCCCTCAAGATAAAAAAGCAGTGTCTTGGAGACGTCTATTAAAACCCATTTCTTCAATGTCTCGGAATAAAACTCATTAAAGGCGTGACCCCCAAATTCAGAATTGAATGGAAAGGAGGTAATCCCCCATTCCCGTACGTCAACATCATTGACCACACAGAAGTTATTGAAGATCTGCGCCATATCACTGCACACCCCGCCCTCACCGGCCAGCATGATCTCCAGGGCCTTTTCTGAGGACAGGCTCAAGCCTCTGCCACCTTTAATATTGGTACGTAACCAACGTGCCAGTTCCATAATGGTATCGAAGTCATTGAGGTCTTTTTTACCCTTAAAGATCAAGGCACTAACAACAGTAAAACTTTTGGGAATAGCTTCCTTTTCGTTAATACTATTATAGTAAAGGGCCCCCAATTCCTTTTTAGATACGTTTTTGGAAAGGAGCTTGAATCTCATAAAATACAAGAAGGGATGCCTTTTAAAGATCCACTTCATTTTTTTAACTATTCGACCCATTAAAAACAGTTGTTAACGATGCGAAAATAATGAAAATAGTTTGACTCTTAATTGATTTTAGATATAAAGACCATAAAAACTACTTTAAAATGCAATTCAAAATAATAATTTTTAAACTATACTCATTTTTTAAGACTACTTAAAAATACGCGTTCAGGCACCACGTTCAACAAGGCAAAAGCATAGAGCAAGGCCGGGGCGGCTATACGCATTCCGGAATGGTTTATGGTGGCAAACCAGAAACAGAGAAAGGCATAAAAAAAATAATTCCGATTATTGGCGGTTCTAAAACCCAAGGGTTTAACAATTAAAATCATAATAATGATAATCCCTAAAATCCCATGCTCCGACAATAAACGCCCTATTTCATTGTGGGAGGGTAGTGATTTATTATCCCGAACTACTCGAATATCCTTAACGCGACTGGCGCCAATCCCCAAAAAAGGACTACCTAGAAAGCCTTCGATTTCTTCTTTAAACAACTGAAGACGACCTGTGGTAATATCTTCTTTTTTAATACCCTGTGCATTTTCATTGGCATAACGCTTATCAATAAGGCCCTGGGTCTGATAGGAACTAACCGTCCACGTAACGATAACAGTAATACACAACAGTATAAAAGAGACTACGATTTGGTTCTTCAATCTACCTGGGGATCTGTAAAATAAGCTCCACAAAAAAGCACCAACCACAATTACCGCGGCGAATACCCCACCTCGGCTAAAGGTGACGATAGCACGAAAGGTCATGGCGCCTAATAAGGCGATATTTAGTATCCTTAAAAACAGGGAAGGCGATTTCATGAACAACCGAACAGCAATGGCAAACATGCCCAAACCTAAAGCGGTAGACACCTGGTTCGGGCCAAATCCTCCCGAGGATGCCGCATTTGATGCGGTTCCGGACAAGGTATCCTTAATACTGGGGTTATATAAAAACAGATAGGTCGTCATGGTAATACAAGGCAGGGCGAGGTACATGATCACATTTAACAGTTGCCTGTTCGTAATCTTTCGATCGTAACAAAACAAGGCTGCAATCCCCAAACAGACCGGGCCACTCAATACAAAGGCGATATTTGTTCTGAAATTGGCAAAAAAACTTAAGGTCGTCGACGCCACTAAAATCGAAGGTACCAACAAAATCAGATAGATAAAATAGGGATAACCCTTACCATTCACCCCCTTAAAAAACATGCCCATCAGCATAAATAAAATGACCAGATATTTGGAAGCCTCATAGGCAATCCCCCCATCCGTCATTCGAAACAGCACTTCAGCACCCGAAAAATAGGCACAACCCAAAAACACATAATAGGACTTGTAATCCCCGGAGACCAAAACAATGCGAATAATGAAATAACCCATGACCACCCAAAAATACAGTTTGGATAAAGGTTCGTAAGCATATAATAGGATACCAAGGCCGATGTGCAGGATTACGGCCAGAACATAGTAATCATTTATGGCTTTTCTAAGTCGTGGCGTCAGTGGTTACAGAATTTAATAAGTTAACAATACGCTGGTTGTAATTTGTAAAGGTGAATTGCTTTACAAGTTTAGGTGCCTGATCTAAAAAAGCTCTTCGTTTCACCTCAGACAAATATAACAGCTTTTTGATTAGGTTCCCCAGGACATCATCGGTTACAGGATCTATTAAATACCCATTCTTTTCATCACCTATATAATGACCTATAGCGGACAGCCTGGAGACAATGGGGATACATCCAAAATTCAGGGCCTCAGCAATGACCTTCGGAAAGCCTTCAGACGCCGCTGTGGGTAACAAGAACACATGACTTTGTTCATAGACCTCGAACACCTCTCCTCTGGCCAAGGCACCGTGAAATTTAAAATCTATCTCACTCGATTGCACCAGTGATTTAAAATAATCCAAGTCCTCACCTGCTCCTACGAGGTGTACCGCTTCAACCCTGTCCAGATCTTTGTTATTCAGACCTAAAAAGGCCCGGATGATCCGCTCCACCCCTTTCTCCCGTTCCAGGCGTCCCACGAAACAAAAGGATAACTTTCCACTAAAATCTTTCTGTCGCCTCACTTGTTCACCAAGCCTGATGTCGGCCTCACTGAGACATGGATTTTCAAAACTTAAATGATTGACAGGCTGATGCTCCCAGAACCCGTTAATGGTTACCTTTCGAGTCTGATGCTTTAGCAGCCAGCGCTGAAGCGCATAGCCTAATGGGGGTTGCTTCTGGTTCCAGTTCCCTGCGTATTTGTACCAGCCCTTCTTTTTTGTAAAAAAGGTCAAATACGGAATGACATACACTCCAATACCGGTCGGTGCTCGAAATTGAAATATATCCACCTTTTTAAGGACAGCGGAAATAATACTCATGATTTTAGGAGCATACCACAATATCCTAAACTTATCCCGGAACTTTGGCCCTCCAACCGCAGGAATCGGGACAAAATGAATACGTTTCGATTGGTATAACAGGGCACTGGGTGGGGCCTCTCCCTGATGTAACATGGCCACATGGTAGATCTCCTCGAACACCTCCAGGAGGTGGTTAATTTCCATCACCGTTGGTCCCCATCCTACAATGGTACCGTCGGTCGTTTTGTAATGTTCGGTATGGGAGATAATGGCCAGTTTCATAAGCGTCCTGACAAAGTTGCCATTTTTATTTTAACTTAAAAATTATTTTTGGTTTTATGTTTTTTGTCATTCCTGTTTTTAAAGATAGTATAGTTAATCAGAACCCTCCGTCTCACGCCTATGGCATGATCCACCTCCCTTAGTCTTAAGTGAGGAACAAGACTTATTAATATTACTTGTTCCCCTCTTCAGAGGAAGAGGGGTGTCACGCTTTTGCGTGACGGGGAGTTTGATTTAATATTTAGTTTATTTTTTTCAGAACCCTCCGTCTCATGCCTGCGGCGTGATCCACCTCCCTTAGGCTTAAGGGAGGAACAAGACCTATTAATCTTTCTTGTTCCCCTCTTCCTCTGAAGAGGGGTGTCACGCTATTGCGTGACGGGGAGTTTGATTTAATATTTAGTTTATTTTTTTTCAGAACCCTCCGTCTCACGCCTGCGGCGTGATCCACCTCCCTTAGTCTTAAGTGAGGAACAAGATAGAATGAACTTCCTTCTTTAAAAGTCCATAATAGCTGGCAGGCGAGCATCAATAGTTTGAAGGTTCCGTAAAAAAGAAATGCTGTTCGATCGAAGAGAGTTCATTTCTTTTAGGAACCAAAAACGTGATTGACCGCCGAAGCTATAAGGACTAGACTTTTTTGGTTCTTTTTTGGGCAATGCAAAAAAGAACAATACTAAGAATTATTTATACCCTCTATAACAGAAACATACTTCTTAATAACATGAACCCACTGATGTTCTTGCGCCCATAAAAGCGCCCCCTTTCTGTAATCAGAAATGTTATTCAAAATAGTGGTTACGGCCTCAACGAAGGCTTCCGCATCCGTTCCGTCTATAAGCAGACCCGATTGCCCTTGTTGAATCGCATCCGCAATACCCGATCCACTGGCTCCAATAGCCGGTATGCCCATGGCATTGGCTTCCAGAATGGCAATACCAAAACCTTCAACATCGCCCGTGACCGTGGTGGTACTTAACATGACAAAAATATCCGTTCCCTGGAGCACCTGCTTCACTTTTTGCTTATCCAATACCCCGCGAAATGTCACATGGGATGCCACGCCCAGGTCCTCGGCACGCTTAATAAATTCAGGCATCTTTTTTGACATACCAACACATTGGTAATGCAAGTCAGGATAGACTTTTAAAAGCACAGGTAAATGCTTAATGACCTGCAACTGCCCTTTTCGCTTACTCAAACGTCCCACCGTCGTAAGCACCGGTTTTCCGGTAATCCTCTTTTGAGACATTTCGACCGGCAGCCAATCTTTTAGGTCAATGGCATTGGCAATGACTAGCACTTCTCTATTTAAATGACTTACCAATGTTTTGGTGAAGTGGGAAACGGCAACTATGCTGTTGAACCGTTTTAAAGAAAAATCCACCGCCTTTCTTAATAGATAAGCCTTAAAATTAACTTCGGTACCATGAATCACCGCCAGTCTTTTACATGAATAGACCAGGCTGCACAGGGCAACATTCCAGAGTGAAAATTTTCCCGTGGCAATCACATAGGGCCTGTTTTTCAAGGCCTTTAAAACCATTATTATGCGCCTGAAATACATAAATAGTCGTGGTGTCCTACCTTTTATACGTTCTACCTTAAAGGGCAAGGTGGCATCAAAGGCCATTTCCTCCAGACCATCCCCGGATCTGATATCCGTTATCACATGAACCTCAAAACCATATTCAGATAACTGAAGGGCCAAATGATAGGCATGATTGCCTATGCCCCCCGGTTGGGGTGGGAATTCCGAGGTGACTAAAAGGATGTGCTTTAGTTTTGACATCAGTCCAGAGTATCAATTAACGGACCCTCTTCTAACTTTTTACTCGATAAGCGCCAGGATTTAAGCACCTGATAAAGTACCAAAGGTAAAAGTAACACAGTCAAAAGTGCACCCAAAGCCAACATGGGCTTATTTTTTTTAAAGCGATATGGCATGATTGATAGGGGTACCGTTCGCAATAGTGTATACTTCGCCTCTTTGTTCCCGAAATACCGTCTAAAAAGATAAAGTACAGAGGGTATGGGCCTGGGGGCATTCCATTTCGATGTCCTGAAGGCATCCCAACTGCCCATATCACGTAATCCACCGGAACCCACCTTTAAATGCAGGCGTTTGGCATAAGGATTGGACACATTTAAATACCCCTTTAAATAAGCGCGTAAACCGAACTCACCATCACCCATACGCTGTTTTTCAAACTGGCGATCAAACAAACCGATAACTTCGAACACTTCTTTTTTTATTAAGGCATTCCCGGTATCCAACTGATCACTGACTCTAAAAAAAGAATAATGTGCTGGTACTTCAGCCCCGACTTCCGATAGGGATACCCCGAATGAGATGTCAGCCTTAAAAAAATCCAAACATTTCAAATGATTGCTTATCCAATCCGAACCTACGCGGCTGTCATCATCAAAAAATAGCAGGTAGTTCCCTTTAGCCATCTTAATGGCCGTGTTGCGCGCGAGCCAAAGTGCTTTCTCTTCTTGTCGTTCTACCTTCAAATCTAACTTAAAATGACTATAAAAAGAGTCTTGATATTCATCAGATTGATCTATCACTATAACCTCAAAATTGTTATAATCCTGGACCTCCAAATCCCGTAAGGCATCCTTTAAATACTCATAACGGTTTAATGTTGGAATAATCACAGTCACCAGAGGTTTGATTTCCAGTAGCCCGGACTTAAAACTGCCCCAATTGGGATATGGTAATGGCTGTTGTAAATAACCAATTCTAGCGACATTACTTGTTGCAAACCAGGCCCGCAATTCCTTAAACGGATTGTAAAAGCTTAGGAGACGTAATACCAGGACATAGGCTACCCATGCGCGATTAAAATATTTTCGAAGGAAGTGGTACTGATCCCGCAGCGGCACCCTTTCAACGGTGGTTAGGGTTTTTTCCTTTCCAATCCATCCTTGATGTAAGGCCTGCCAGGCCAAATCGTAGTGCATGGCTGCAGCACTCTGATAGCCGGTATCCGGACGTAACCAGTGTTTCACCTCATACGGCAATGCATCCGGTTCAGGATAGAGGAAGTCTCCAGAATCCCGTTTCAGGGAAAAGTAATGTGTAGGTTGTACATATTTCAGAAAGGCAAACAACATAAAATCGATTAGTTAGGAACACAAAATATATTGGGTGGTAAAGCATTGTTAAGTTGATATTCCTCCAAATTCATATCCAATACTTTATAATTACGGGTCTTAAAAAAATCTAATATGCGGCGATCATTATTCGTTTCTACCACAAATAGAGGTTGAAATGTCTTTAAAGTGTCTTCGGATCCCTTTAAGATATCCAGTTCAATACCGTCCACATCAATTTTTATTAAATCGCATTTATTAAAATTATTTTTTGACACATAGGAATCAACCGTAACCATTGGGATATTTACTGAATCAGTAACTATTTCAGTTTTTAAAACATTGGAAGTGGTATTATTTAGAAAGAGTTCAACCACTTTTTCCTCAATGCCTACCGCTAAATTCTCCAAAATTATAGCATCTTTTAAATTATTCACATCTATAGACTTGGCAAACGAATCATGCACCTGTCTATTAGGCTCAAAGGCTACAATCTGACCCTGATTTCGACAAATGCTCTGAGACCAAACTAAACTGAGGAATCCAAAATTGGCTCCAATATCCAACACTGTTAAATTATGTTGGTTCGATTTATAAAACTTGCAAAGTTTGATAGTGTTATTCAACAAAGTGGTTTCTACACCTTTTTTCAGGGCTTTAGAGGCCTCCTTCAATGGCGCGTAAAAACTAAACCTGACCAGATATTGTTGATACCTCCGTTCAATATTAACCTTTACAATTCTATATACCCCATTGGGTTTATTCAGTGCATTTACTAAGCCCTTGGCAATATTAGATTTGCCTAAAAAACGCTTTATAGCTGCAGGAACTTTGTTATATATTTTAACCAGTCTACTCACTATAAAACTTTACAAATTGTTCCACTTGATGCTTCAAATTAAAATTACGTCTTACATGCTCTATGGCGTTCGCCTTAATCTTATTTTTTTCTTCAACGGGCAATGAAACAACTTTCATTAAAGTTTTAGCCAATAATTTCGGCTGTCTTTTTGGAACTACAAAACCAGTTACACCACTTAATACATTTTCAGATAGGCCCTCCGCATCTGACACAACACATAGCAATCCCATGGCTTGCGCTTCTAAAACGGCATTGCAAAATCCTTCCTGGACACTATATTGTAAATAGATGTCGGAAGTTTCAAGTATTTCCTTTACAAAACGGGGGGCTATTTTACCGGTAAATGTAATATTTTGAAGCATATCTAACTGAAATACTGCAAACTTTAATCGTTCTAATTCTATACCTTCACCAATAATTGTATACTTAAAATTAAGTCCTGACTCTTTTAATAAACTTAAGGCTTCAAGCGTATAATTCAATCCTTTTTTCCAGTGCAATCGCGCAATACTTACAAAATGAATCGTTTCTCCAAGATTGAGTTCTTTTTTACTTTTAAAAAAGGTGACATCAATGGCCGGAGTAATCTTTACGATTTCAGTCTCGTCCTTAAACCCATACTTATAAACCATGGCTTTAATGTCATTGGATATAACATGAATTTTATCAACTTTATTCCATAGTTTATTGTAACAATCAGGATGCCCAATGGGATAAATACTGATGTCAAACCCTCTGAAGCTTACAGCCATTTTAGCACCAATAGCTTTTGCTATATGCTCGCTTTGCAAAGCCATAGTGGCAAAACCAAAATGAACCCAATCTAAATTCGCCGTTAATAAATGGCTATTATTGTATAAGTTTTTTAAAAGTTGCTTATTAGATCGACCATATTGCTTTTCCAGTCTAACAAACCTTATAGATCGATTAAGATTTAAGAATAACTTTAAAAACACCGTTAGGCTATTTCCTAACAAAAATATGAAGTTACGTTTATACACTTTTGGCGCCACTTTAACATCACACAAACTGAAGTCAGCTTCTTTATTCTGTACAAACATGGTTACCTGAAAACCATGATTTTGCAAGCCTTTTATTTTGGAAACAAAAAAGGTTTCGGAATAACTCGGCGGTTTAGCTAATACAAGTCCTATTTTCAAGATGAAACTATTTCTGGGTAAAATTTAATAATCGATTAACATAACTGCTATTAAAATAATTAATTTTAATTCTTTATTCCGACTATTTGCTTATAGAGGGCTTCATGTTCTCTAATAAATCTGTCAATAGATAAATTATTCTCTACATGCGCTCTCATTCTATTCGCAATTAACTCTCTTTCTTTAAATGACATTTCTTTAACTTTCAAAATTTTCGAAATTAAATCATCTATATCTCCAGAACTAAATAAAAAATCTGGAAAATTTTTTAAAACCTCTTTAATTCCAGTGATGTCTGATCCTAAAACAATTCGTTTCGAGGACATTGCTTCCATTGGAGCTATGGGCAGACCTTCTTTTCTCCCTTCATCTTTAGTAGGAATCACGAATAGATCTGCCAAAGCCAAATAAGGTCTGACATCTAATTTCTTGCCCAAAAAGAAAATATTAGAAAAATCTTTGTAATTACTAATCAGCTCTTTACCATATTCATTCTTATCATCACCCACTATGAGTACTTTAATTGTTTTATCGTTTAACCTCACAATTGCATCAAGTAGTATTTCAATCCCCTTTACAGGGACTAAATTAGCTACAGAAATAATAATGAAATCTTCTTCTCCAAAAATTAGTCCTTCTGGAGACTTATAAGTTTTTTCCAAAGGTGAAAATCTTTTAACATCTACACAAAGTGGTATTATGGTAACCTTGCTAAAGTTATTTTTAAAAAACCGTTCAGGTATTTCTTTGTTAACAGATATAATTTTAGTACTCAACTTTGACCGCCACAACCAAGCTTTATTACCCCAACCCATCGCTTTTTTTGTATATATAAACGGAATTCCTGCAAGTTTTGCTGCTAATGGTTCAGAAAAATCAGAGCTCCAATGCCAAGAATGAATGATATTAAAACCACCATTTTTAAAAAACTGATAAATTTTAAAAACTCTAAATGGAAAAGTTAACAATGGATAATAAGAAACACTCGTATTAAATAAATGAACTTTAATATTAAGTTTCATAATTTCCTTAAATAATTCCCCTCTATCATGAAAACAACAAACCTCTGGATTAAAAATATTTTTATCTAAACGAGACACCATATCATAAACAGATTTACCACTCCCGGCCGTATCAAAATTGGGAATCGTAAATAAAATTTTAATACGCCTATCCATGACCTCGGGATTTATAAAATTGGGATAACACTATAAGCATATTTATCGGATGGGCAACATCAAGGGATTGCCCTTGATAAAATCTATGACAACATTCCGTGATCACAGCCTCAGGAATAAACCCATCGGACTTTAGTTCTTGCAATTGTTGTATTACATGGATTTGGTTACTAGCCCCTAAATACTGAAGCTCCCAGTTACGCTGTAAATAGGGTTTCCGAATTAGTGATGACATCATACGTTGCATTTTATTGGTTAAGCGATAGGGTATATTATAAGGAACTTTATCGAAATGGTAGTTGTACAAATGAAATGGACGATGGGCCTGCCAGGTTATTTTCGCTAATTCAGGCATCTTATGCTTTATGTAAGCGATTTGCAACTTTCTATTCGACAACATATTCTCCGGTAACGTACAAATAAACTGACACATCGCATTGTCATAATAGGGCAAGCTTATGGGTGCTACACTATGGAATACCGAAAGATTGACTGAGGTCCAACGTGGTGCCCAGTGCATGGACTTAAAGGCACGTAGTTTCGCATTTGTATCCTCAATGCGAATTTTGGACAATAATTCTGAAATTCGTGATTTCAAATAACTTGTAAAGTCACCCGATAAGTTCCAATGATCCCACAACTTGCAGGCTAACTCCAGTCCACCTCGCTTTATAAGTTTACGTTCTAAAAACGTAACCAGTTCATCTTTGGATAAACTAGGCACATGCATAGAGTCGAATAACACGTCGCCCCAATGCCCTAAGGAAAACACCTCTCCTTTTCCCTCTAAGTAATCAACCACGGCCATCTGTCTTGGACTGGTAAAATCCGAATACCCCCCATTCAGTTCAAACAATCGGTCCAAAACTGACCATAAATACCCTTCAGGAATGGAATAGCTTTCAAACTCGAAATCACAAGCCTCAGCAATCTTTCTGGCTATTTTAGTTTCAGGATAGCCTTGCTGAAATTCGTAACTATAAGAAAACACCTCCCGTTGCAACCTGTGCAAGGCCACAGCCTGGGTACGACTATCGAGTCCACCGGAAAGTGGCAGTATGACCCGTTTACCTTTGGTTTGTTTGTCAATAATACCCTCAAACAGATCAGAATAGGCCTCCAGCGCTTCACTAAAGTCTGATATAGTCGGGGTGGAATGCCATTGAAACCATGGTTTGGAATCCACAACAAAGCCATGTTCGTCGAGTTCATGTTTAGACGCTGGAGCTAGTACCACCTTATCCTTCCAATAGGTGTCCTGATCTAAAAAAAAACCAATAGCCACAAACACGCATATGGCCTCTAAGTGTAATTCATGAGGTGCCTTAACCTTGGCAAAGGTTTGATGGGTTGGTATTATTGGGGTGGTCACTGTTCTCATGTATTGCTAACGCAATATACAATTTTATGTCGTTGAAGGTACCAAGCATTGTAACATTCGACTCAACTCTTTCACGCTTACAATAAGCTCCCCTCTAAAGACCAAAGGGTAACGGAGCGTTAAAACACATCCGATGGATGTTATTAGGGAAGGGGCGAGATTGCGTTTTGGCGAAAGGCGTGACAGGGAGTTTGGCTTAATAATTAGCCTGATTTATTTTTTCATAACCCTCCATCTTACGCCTGTGGCGTAATCCACCTCCCTTAGGCTTAAAGGAGGAGCCAGTTAAATTAATCTTTCTTGTTCCCTTACGAATTAATGGATTCCTGCCTGCGCAGGAATGACAAGATAATTCAAATTTGTATTGCTCTTATCCAATAGTAAGAATATAAGCTCAAAAGCTTGGAGATTCAGGAGTGAAGCGACGCCAAGTTTTGAGCTTGGTTCACCGAAGGTGAAATTCCTACTATTGGTGTCCTTTTTTTGGTTCATTTTTTTGGACAAGCAAAAAAATGAACATAAAACCAAATTGACCGCCGAAGATTCAAGGCTAGCGTTTCCTGCCTGCCGTCCGCCAGGTAGGCAGAATGCATCTCTGCATTGACCATTACTCCATGACCATTTCATAAAAGTCCAAAAACCGGGCAATAGAGGTCTCAGAATTAAAATGCTGTCTTACAAATTCGTGGGCCTGTAAAGTGATACGCTGAATCTCTTTCTCAGGTGTCTCTGCAACCTCCTGAATGGCACCCGCCAGAGCCTCAGGATCTCGAACAGGGACCAACCACCCAGTTTCATTGGGGGTGACTACCTCGGCCATACCACCACAGTTGGTTGACACCACGGGAATACCAAGAGCCATTGCTTCTAAAACCACATTGGCAATGCCCTCTTCTACACTTGGTAATATTAAGCAGTCATAATCTTTAAGAGATTCAAATAGAAGATGCTGTGGTAACCCATTCAAAATTTCAACTTCCTTAGTAAGATTCAATTGATCTATTTGAAATAAAATGTCTTCAGATATCGCGTTGGAAGCAATAACCGTGTAATGCACTTGAACACCTTTTTCCTTTAAAAGTTTTACTGCATCTATGGCATAGTTGTAACCCTTTATCCAATGAAAACGACCTACTGATACCATAAGAAAACAATCCATATTCCTCTTTTCAAAAACCCCAAAAGCATCAAAAGTCGTTTTAACTATAGGAGAATGAATGACCTCTATTTTTTCTTTATCTACATGATATTTTTGAGCTTCGATAGCAATTGCTTTGGAAACAGCGTGAAACCTATCTACTTTAGGAAATAACTCTTTATAAGTATTTGCCAGTTCAACATCTGCTATTGGCGAATAATTTATATGCGCCCCTCTTAAACTTAACACCAGTTTAGCCCCAAACCTGTCCTTTAAAAACATCCATTGTCTAATATCTTTTGCCCACTGAATATGAAAAATATCCGGTTTATGAATTATTACTGGTACTAGTCTTGATAAGACATACCATCTTTTATAACGCTCAGGATAGGTTTTTAGTTCTTTCCAAAGTAGTACAAACCTTGTAGGGTATAAAATCAATAACTTTACAACCCTAAACATGGTTAGTATTACATTTAAAATCCTGTTTTTAGGGATTCCATAGATCTTTATCCTTGGAGACCTGTACTTTATGGGAGCGGTACGTTTACCAAATAAAAGCACCTCATGCTCAGACGCTATACCCTTAATTAAGTTTTCAATAAAGGTAGTACTTGGTACAGTTCCAGAGTAAATGGCTATTTTCAAAGGTTTTTTCTCTTTTATCATTCCAGCTCTATTTTCAATCCCCAATGGGTTTAAATATTTTTAATGTTATAAAATATAACATGGTAGCCATACCGTATTTTTAATTTTTAAAAAACTGCCTTAAACTGGTCCGTATAAACAACCATTTTCGCTTCAAGTTAATTTTACCGCTCATAATAGGTCTCAATGCCAACTTAAGCCCTACAACTTTATCTCCTCTACCCAAAAGTTGTAAAGATTGTCTTAAGTTATCGTACAGTAGTTCAATCTTACGTTGCTCACTTGCCGGTATAATTTTGGCATTACGATAAACCCAAGGTTTTAAATTATTTGCTTCCCAGGTTGTAATAGCCTCTTTAAATAAAGTTTTATAAAGATTATTTAATTCAGGCCAAGAATAATTAGAAGCAATATTTTTAGACTTTGATGCACACTCCAGATATTTCTCATGATCTTCTTTCATTGAAACTACGGCATCCACTAATGCCGACACATCTGCTTTAGGACACAAAATACCACCTCCTTTTTTCAGTGCATCAGCTGCAATACCTATATTGGTTGAAATAACTGGTACACCGCTAGCTAAAGACTCCAAAATAGGTAAAGGTCCTCCTTCAAAATCCGAAGTACATAAATAAACATGTATTGATTCAAAAAACTTTAAGGCTTTTCTGTCCGATGTAAGCTTTTGATGTGTAAATTTCACTCCTATTTCTTCAAAATCATTATAAAATTGTTCCCATCCCCTTCCCTGAATTAGTAGCTCTATATTCATACTGTTATCTACAAGTTTTTTTAATACCTCGATAGCTATATCAATACGCTTTCTGTTAAACTTTCCCGGATAGGACCCCATCATTCCTAGTTTAAAAGCTCCATTTCCCGTATAAAGATCTGGATTTATTTTTTTAAAATCATCAGGCATAATGCCTAATGATGCGTAAATAACCGGTGTTTTTGAATGCGCCCCCAGGAAATGCAACCATTCTATAGAAACCACGTGGATTATATCCGCGTAAGCAGCTTCTTCTATTTTATAAATTTCATCAGAACAAACATGGTGCACTGTTGCAATCGTAGGTATGGGAATATTTCTAAAATCAACTTTTCTATCGTCATCAAGATGAGCGACGTTAAAAAGCCAGTGAATAACATCCACCTGTTGAATCAATAATTGAAACTCTCGATATCTATATTTGAACTCGTGTACAGAAAAATAATAGATCTCATCCTCGGGCATGGCTCGCACTATACCTTTGGCAATAGCGCCTTCTGACCAATAAAAATTTGCCGATACCAATAGAATCCTCATGCCTTTCTAACCACGCTTTTTATGTTATAAATAATAATTTTTTTTATTAAGGCATAATTAAACCACTTTCTTAATAAAACTACTCTATGAATAAGTCGATACTCCTTTTTTCTATAGGTCATTTTTTTTGCATTATTCCGAACTGTACCTTCATGTTTACGCATAAAGTTCAGTTTTTCCGACATATAAGTAAATCTGTAATTTTCCAAACATAGATGAACCCAGAAATAAAAATCTCCTATAGTCTTATAAGTAATGACCTTTTTTGCTTTTTCAGATAATAAAGACTTTTTAAATACTGCTGAACTTACATTTCTAATAATACAGTAATCTGGCATAAAATAGTTTAAAAACTCTTTACCCGCCATATTAAAATCTTTTTCCAGTAGCTTTTCATATTTCCTTTCGATACGTGTTGTGTTACCAATATCATTATTATTTGCATCTACGTTAGTGGTACCCACAAAAACAACATCTGGCGCATAACTTCTATTAAAGCATCCCAATACCTTTTCTAAAAATAAAGGTGATGCAAAATCATCACTTTCTGCAATCCAGATATAATCACCACGAGCAACACTAATCCCTTTAAACCACTGTTTAAAAGGAGATCCTGAGTTTTGGGTATTAACAATAAAATGAGATATTTTCTCATGGTTTTTATAGGTCTTAAGTATATCTATACTCCTATCGGTCGAGGCATCATCTAAAATTATAACTTCAAAGTTCTGATAGGTCTGGTTAATTATTGTATCCAGTCTTTTTTGTAAAAATTTTGCATGATTATAATTAGGAATTATAATGGACACCAAGCACTGTTTAATTCGAGTATCCATTATTCCAATGCCCTTTTTGTAGCTTTTAAATAAGCATTACCATATTTTTCACAAGGCTCTATATGATTACCTTCTGCCCACTCATTCATGGCATTAATGAAAATAAAATTTTCATCTTCTGAAAAAGGCCTAAAATTGTCCTTAATATGTCTTAACCATTTATAATAGAGTTTAGGACTACTCCCTAATCCTATAGAAGCATTATTTCCTTTTCTTGCTGTATTATCCCAGCCTGGTGTAACAGAACGATACAATTTATAGTCTGGTGTGGATCTATCCATTTGTTCTCTAACTCCAAGTTTGAAATCACGCAAACTATATGTATATGTAGCAGGTTTCCTTATAAAAAATCTTTTCAAAAACTTAATCCAATATTTAGATCTTTTTTTATTTTTCATCACACGATGTGGTGAAAACTCTACTGAGGCATCGAAATTGAATTCTTTAGGATTTTTAAAATTATCAAAACTTTCGGCAACACATAAGTATAACCCTTTATAACCAAATTCATTTACAGCAATATCACGCCAAATATTTGAAGTTTTACTAATATCTGGGAACAAATCGGGTCGGTAAACCATAAAAACAGGGCAATCATCAACCCTAATATATCGTCTGTCCGAGAAGACCTTTTCACAAAGCCATCGTATATGGGTTTTATCATCTTCAAAACTATAATCCTGTTTAATCAATATTTCGTGATCCAGTCCATCCCATCGCCGTGTCCAATTTTCATTAGCCCAACAATACATAAAAGGCATATTGGGTTTACCTTGTTTAAGCATTTCATCTAAAGGATAATTAAGTAGCCGTTTGCCGTTAAACCAATAGTGGTAGTAACAAAACCCATGTATACCATATTTTTTAGCCATATTAGCTTGTGCTTCTCTGGTCTGAGGATCTCTTAGGTCATAATACCCTAATTCTGTTGGCACATGAGGTTGGTAATGCCCCTTAAATAGTGGTTTAGCCTTTTTTACATTAGTCCATTCCGTGAACCCTTTACCCCACCATAAATCATTTTCAGGTATGGGATGAAACTGTGGCAATACAAAGGCTATAGATCTTAATTTAGGCATCTAAAATCTTTTTTTTGCAACAATAATTTCAATATATTCGGCTCTAATACCAAAGTCTAAATTATCTATATATTCAATTTCTACTTCGGCACCGGTATGCTCTTCAATAAAATTTTTAATATCATACCCCCAATGAAATGTTACTGGTGATCCTTTGGGGTCAACAGGATTACCATGCCATTCGGGTTCAAACAAAAAAATGGGTTCTCCATCATGGTCTTTTTTTGCCCAACGCTGTGTCTTTTTATGCTTATTGATAATAGGTACAGAAAAAATATGTGCCCCTCCAGGTTTTAAGGTACGATGTATTTCTTTAAAAGCTTTGTCTGGTTCATAAATATGCTCCATAACATCTGATGTAATTACCAAATCAAAGGTGTTGTCTTTAAAGGTTTGATTTTCCAGATCTTCGTTTCTAATACCATTTACAATACTTCCAAAAGGTTTATCAACAAAATATTGAGTTTCTAAATACTGCTTTGCATTATTACTTAAATTAATGCTATGTCCCCTATTTCCGGGTGAAGACTCATGTATAGCAAGGTTTTTCCAGTTAGGGTAATACTGGTTAATTATAAACATTAGTGCTCTCTCTCTTGGAATTGAACCACAGTCAGAACATTTGAAATAATCCCGAAGCCAACTATTTCTTGAAACAAACATGACTTCTTGTTCACAGCATGGACAAAACCCTGAATGCTTGAAATAGAATTCCCTTTTTCTAGCTTCATGTATACTTGTAATTTTTCCTTTAATGTATATTTTTAAAACTCGTAGCATATTTTAAAAGTCAAAATAGTTTTTAAAAAATAAATAATAATGTAAAAAACATCAATTTATTAATTCACGAAAAATTAATTATAAAATCTTAGTACTTTATTATACAATTTAATAATAAATTACAAGCTTTTGTTGAAATATTACTCATCATTCAATCTCATAAAGTCTAGGGATATTATTTATAACTATAGAGAACATTGACTTAAAATCATTAAACCAAATATTACTATTATTCATATTATGAAGTAAAACCTCTGCCAATTGTCTAGTACGACCTTTAAAAATTAATTGATTATACATTAGGGACGAAGATGATATTCCACATAATTCCACTTGAGGGTCATTGTACAATAAACATTCCAGTGGCATTAAATTATTTTCAATCACTATGACTTTATCCTTGAAGATATTTTTAAATTTATAGTCAAAATCATGATTTCTTGGATGTCCCTTCCAATAGACTTGACACTTTTTATCTAAATAATAACTAATAAGGTGTAGATAAATTTCAAACTCAAAATCTTTAGTTACTAAATCATAATTTGAGAAACATTGACCTACGATAATTACTATCTTCCGATCATTAATTCTTTCTAATTTAAATTTCCAAATATCGGAAACCTTTTGAATTACATCTTTTAGGTAAAAATTATTTACAACATCATTTTTTTTCTTTGGCTCAACTAGAGGCAATAAAAAATATCTCCCAATTACCCTTTTCTCATGTTTCCTAAGAACTAAATGGCCATACTTATGCAATAATAATGATCTGTTCAGAAAATATTTTCCAATAATTTTTACCTTTTTAAAAAAGGTTTCATTTTCTAGAAATAAAGACTTTAAAGTAAATTTCCTTACTGGCACATAAGAATGTAATCCCTCTTCAAATAACAAAATTGGCATTGAAGAAAAACTATCAGCAATGTCTTTTGATTGTTTTGAAAACAGCTTTCCAATCCAAAGATTAATATATTTATTCTTTTGAAGTTTATGTAATTCATTAAAACTAACAATACCGTTTATAAAATCATACTTTCTAAGAATCCTAATACATTCATTCGATATATCCTCATTTACTTCAAATAAAATTACATCACATGATTGGGATTTATCTTTGATATGAACCTGATAAAAGTTTAAAAAAGTTATACATTGCCAAGTTCCGTTAATTGCCGCAATATCCATTTTAAAATAATCTATCAAAAAACTCTCTCACACAACCTTCACCTCCCTTTGCTGTCATTATCAATATTTGTGGCAGGGACTTTATTTTCTTTATAGCATCAGCCGGACAGCCGGCCCATCCCACATTTTGTAAGGCTTCCAGACAATTAATGTCATCACCTATATATGCCACCTCACTTAGGGAGATATTTTCTTTTTTACAAATTTCCTTGATGGCATCTAGTTTACCCCCATGTTCTTTACCTTGATACAAATAATCTACTTTCAACTTGGTCGCCCTATATTCAACTATTTTTGTGTTTTCTGATGTAATCATGGCCGTTTTAATTCCTGCACTACGAAGTAGTTCAAAAGCTTTGCCATCATGGGTATTGAATTTTTTGAGCTCCTCCCCATTTTCAGTATAATACATCCCTGCATCAGTTAAAACGCCATCAACATCGGTTGCAAAGAGTTTTATTTTTTTCTTTTCAGGTTTAATAATGTTTCGATACATAAGCGCCTCTGCAATAATCCAATCTTCAGGTTGGTCCAATTCAAACGCCGTGTATTCGGGCATTTCATATAAACCTATTTTGCCACTCAACCTATTTTTGTCCCTTAAAATATTCGCCACGGTATTTATGTAGACTGCACCATTTTCCATATATTCTCCAAAGAAATCCTGTCTTCTTGGGCGGTTTTTATAATCATAGTTTTTTGAAGTTCCATCTTGGTTCCAAAAAAAACGTTTTATTTTCACAACACTTAACAGGGAATCGATAAGTTGGCCATTAAACTTTTGTAGAGCCTTTGAGAAATCTAAATTCGTAGTGAATGGAGATGTTGCTTGAACAAGCATAAAAACGGTATCTTTTTCCAATTTCGTCTTTTCCAAATACTCTAGCATAACACTCTCTGTAGTAGAAGTGTCTTTCGAGTTTTCGGTTGAGCGCCTATAAATTTCTGTTTTTTTTAAATCAAACTCAGCTACAGTTTCCTCGATTATATCCGAATCTGTAGCAACAATAATTTTGTTTATTTGTGGTGTTTCTTCCAGAGCCGAAATACTCCAATACACCAAAGGTCTTCCGCAAAAATCTTTAATGTTTTTTAATGGAATGGATTTGCTACCACCACGCACAGGTATAAAAGCTATTACATCCATTTTACCATTTTATCTGGTTCTTTTTAAGTTTATTTCTTTGAACATTTTCTATATCCAATATTTCCTGCTTTTTAAAATTCATTGATCTATGAACCGCATTGGCATCTCGGGCTAATTTGCGCAAGCCATCAGGTTCTAGTGATGCGGCATGATCAGTTCCTTTCCATGTCCTATCCAACGTAAAATGGCGTTCTATCCATTCTGCTCCAAGGGCTACGGCTGCAGCATCGACTGCAATTCCCAAATGATGCCCCGAAAAACCAATAGATTTAACCCTGTACATGAATTTTTCTTTCAGACGCTTTATCTCCAACAGACTAATATCTTCAAAAGGTACTGGATAACCAGAGGTACAACTATAAATAACCAGATCCTTGGCACGTTGCTTTTTCTCAAAAAAGGTTACAATTTTTTCTTCTTCCTCATGGGTTGTCATTCCTAACGAAAGGTGGATATCACCTTCAAAATTGTTGGCCAAATATTCCAACAAAGGTTTATTGAGATTACAAGCCGATGGCACTTTGATAAGCTTGGGATTGATAAACATAATCTCTTTCGCTGAAGTTATATCCCAAACTGAAGTTGAATATATTACATTTAACTCTTCACACCATTTCTTAAGTTGCTTGTGTTGCTCTAAATCAAATTCTAAAAACTCACGATGTGCTCCGTAAGTATTGCCATAAGAATTAAGGGGGTTTGGATGAGGTGCCACGTATTCATCTTCAGTCAGCAATTCTTTATTAGAGCGTTTTTGAAATTTCGCTACATCAACCTTACAAAATATGGCAGCCGTTTGAATAAGCTCTTTGGCAATTTCCATTTGCCCTTTATGATTAGCTCCAATCTCTGCAATAATTTTAGGTCTTTTCATATTTTTAATTTAAATGCATCTTTTCAAGTGCATCCTTTACATTTTTTAAAGAAGTATGATATAATTCTTTTTGTTTTCTTGATATATACTCAATTTCATTTTGCGTATTTTCAAGCGAGTTTAATATTCTTGACTGCAAATCTTTAGAATAAGTTGAAGATAGCACATCAACACCCCAATTAGGTCGCCCTATATCATCTAGAAACCATTGTAATTTATCATGTGAGATAATTGACACTATGGGAGTTTTACAACCGAAAGGAATCATTTGTGCATGACCTCGCATACCTACTACTAATTTAGGTCTTGAGTATTCTTCAATAATTTTCTTAGGATGAACATGACTCAATTTAACTAATTCATACTTTACACCGAAACTTTGTAGGAAAGGAAGAATTGCTTCGTCCGTTTGCATATGTGAATAAAACTTTATTGGTATATTTTTAGATATGTCCTTAAGCATTTTGGCTGTATTAGATAATATTACACCAATATTCTTACCGAATCTTAAGTGAGATCTATCGAAGGCTGTATTAATAGCAACAAAATCCTCTTTTTGATTATAATCTGCAAGATCTGGATAAAGTTTAGATAAAAACGTAGTCATACATGGTTGAAAGCGTAGTTTATGATGCAAATCTTCCGGTATATAATTTTTAATAGCTTCTATACTACCCGTATTTCTTAGGCCAATGTAACAAGATTTTTTTGCAAAGGCCGTGATATTTTCCTTAAAATATGGCTCAAATTCTTCCTGCCCTCGAAAACGATTGTAACCCACCGCATAAATTACAACAGGTCTTTTTATTTTTTTAAGCATTTCTACAGAGCAAGGCCATTGCCATCCACTTTTATCATTAGCATTGGTATCCTTTAAAAACAAGCCACCACCACCTATTACCACACCATTTGTATCATTAATTTGGTTAATTAGCTGATCATCAACCACGGGATAAACAGCTTTATTCTTCCAACATAATGTAGGAAGAATATGTGACCAAGTATCCTGAAGTGCAATGGGCAACAATGCATCCCCCGCATTCCCGTAATTGAATGCCGATATATGTATGATTTTGTGGCTTTCGTTTTTTGATGGAAAGTCAACAATTTGAGGTAGTTCTTTTGGTAACAATGAATTATTTGCCTTAGATACTTTAAAAAATCTAAAATAAATTTTCCTGAGAATTTTATCTATAGTACTTTTCATTAAAGATATTTCTTTAAACGGATTTTAAGTTTGTTATTTAGATTGCTGAAAAGACTTTTTTTAGTTTTCTTTTTGCTATTTTCTTTTATAATGTCAATGATTCGTTGTTTATTATCTTTCTTAAATCTTTTATCTATTCCTTTTTTGGCTATTACGGATACAAAACCTCTATTCATAAATAATTCTATTATTGAAAATCCTTCGCTCTCCAATAACCAAGGTAAAGTTTTGTTGGAAAATGTATTTACATGTACATCCCAAAAAAATGTATCTAGACTTCCTGTATAAATATTATCAATTGTTGGACATTCTATATAAATGTAACCATCATCTTTTAAACGTGTATAAATTTCCTTAATGAATGCACGCGGATCTATGATATGCTCTATGACGTGAAAATTACAGATAAAATCAAATAAAATCCCTTTCGGATAATCCTGAAACATTACGGTTTCAATTTCAATATTATAACGTTTTTGTACAGGCTTAACAAAATTAGAATCCGGTTCTATACCAATAACTTTATGTCCTAAAGCTTTTAATAACCATAAAAAACTACCAGCGCCACAACCAATTTCCAAGCAACTTTTAGCTTTTGAAAAGAAACTGGGAATTTTCTTTTCGAGATGATGTATGCGCTCTAAAGCATACTGTTCAGTTTGTATAAACTTATCCAAGTCCGGTTCGGTAGATTTTCTGGCTTCCTTCGAAAAATCACCATCCAAGTATAATTTAGACACTTCTGCATTTGATATTCTTGGCCAAGTATAAATGAATCCACAATTAGAACAAACATGATTTTCCAAATATCTTTTTCCCCTAGAATTAGTATAAAGTAATTCATTATTGGGCGATTCGCAAATTGGACATCTATTCATTATTTATAAAGTCTTTATCCAATTCTTTATTTTTAATTGAATATAATTTAAAAAATATCCGTCAAAATACAACAAATAATAGTAAATACTATAGGCTATAATGCCAAATTTAGAATGATGCCCCAATTCTATTTTCCGATGCATTTTTAGGGCTTTTTTATAATCTTGTCTGGTGACTATATTTGGAAATTCATCTCTAAAATCTTTAAGTAATTTTCTGGTGGTTTTGTGTTGTAATGCCTTATTAGTAGTTACTGACTGGTTTGCTACTTTTCTATTTATGGCTACCAGTTTTCTGGGGATACCATATACCTGAGACACCAGAGCAAAACGTAATACATAATCCCAATCTACATTCATGTTAGGATATCTATTGGTAAAGGTTAAATGATTACCTGTATGAACAGATTTACGCAGCATCATGCAGGTGTTTACTACTTTAAGCTGGTTAATGTATAAGAACTTAAATAATGCTTCCCCTTGAGGAAATTGCTTACCATTAACCAATAGTCCAGGGAACAACACGCGCCTGTGGTCACTTACAAACTCCGCAATACCAGATACTAACCCAACTTTTGGGTACTGCTGCATAACGGCTACCTGCCATTCAATACGTTCTGACACATATACATCGTCTTGTTCGGCCATAGCAATGAAAGCACTTTCTGGTGATGCTGAAGCTATTAATTTATTTGTATTGGGGCCCAGTCCCAAATTGACTGGATTCTCAGTAACAGTAATTCGTGGATCCTTAAAACTTTCGGCAATGGCTTTTGATCTATCTTTTGAACCATCAATACCAATTAGCAACTCAAAATTAGTGTAGGTTTGATTGAGTAAACTTTCTAAGGTTGTCTTTAAAGTGCTTTCACCATTATAAACAGGAAGAATTATAGTTACTAATGGCTTTTTATCTACCATTTAATTTTTGTTTTATTTTAATCAAAAGCTTTATAAACGGATTAAATTGTTTTATTAACTTAATTTCATTTTTTAAACTTAGGTAAAGCAATATGTGCTTATAATATTCATAATAAAGCATCTGCTTTTCATTAATATTCTGACTTTTGTTTATACTTGTTGCTTGATTATCATGCAGCCTAAACCTTACGAGGTAATCATCTACAAAACCAATAAGAAAATGGGGCATTACAAGATACCAGTAAAGATAGTCTAAGTTCTGTTTTAAGGAGGTACTAAAGTACCCTACGTTCTCTAAACATGTTTTATTTAACAATACGGCCGAGGGCTCTCCAATTTTGTTTCCTGGGGATTTAAGGAAGTTAGGATCTCTTAAATAAACACGTCCGGAAATCACCCCTTCCGTCACCATAAAATTTGCCCATTTATCATGTAAGGTCTTGTAATTATTTATAAAATCTGCATATCTATGCTTTGGTCCCTCAACCATAAAATGACGTTTACAATAGACCAATCCAATTTTGGGATTGGTTAAGGCCAATTGCATCATTTTATCTATACATGCAGGTTCTAAAATATCGTCCTGAAATAAAAATTTAATATAATCGCCTTTTGCCTGCTTTACACAGTTATTCCAATTAGCACCAATACCTTGTGGTTCATGATTATATACATATATAGGAATATTGGTCTTTTGTTTATACGATTCAACAATTTTCAAGGTTCCATCCTGAGAAGCATCATCAGAAATAACAATTTCAATATTTCGATAGGTTTGAGCAATAGCAGAATTTAAAGCCTGATCTAAATAAGCTTCGCCGTTACAGGTAGGTATGCATATGGAGACAAGAGGTTTCATTGTATCATTTTTCTTAACTTACGTAATACCTTAATAGCATAAAACGAAAACTTTTTTAAAATGCTGTAATTATATCTCATTATATCTTTACTTTCAATATAATACTCGTACTTATGAGCATGATAAATAGAATAAATGTTCTTAAAAACATTTCCTTTAATAGTATTTATTTTTTGACCTGTTTTATGAATGACATAAACAATAGATAACTGATCTCTACGACTATACTTTAAAGTCTGTTTCCACCAAAACGGATAAAAGTTTCCGGAATCAATATTTTGGTTTTTAATTAAGATTCCTGAAGCATACATACCCGCATGAGCCGGCATACCGTTAAAAAAATATATTAAAGCCTGTTTTAAAATGCGTAAAGAAAAATCCTTACCAATTCTTACACTGGTCATGGCTTCACTATAAAAATCATCTCGATCGGGATGTACATACATTGTTAAAAATGAATTATGTGCAAATTCAATTAATTTAGGTAGTTTATCAAAATCTAATTGGATATTAGAATCATGCCATATTAAAACATCATAGTCTTTCAATATAGGGTCGCCCATATGCTTGTAGTAAAAGGCATTTTTTGAAACATCTTTAAAAATTAATGGCTTTATTACAGTTTCATAGGGATAAACATTTAAGTCCGTATCCGTAAATAAGTAAAAGCTTATATCACTGCCGTCCAAATAGTTTAAAGGCGTTAGGAGCGCATCCTTACCTCCGAAATTAGCCGTATAAATTGCAATTTTCATGTAATTCTTTTTGAATACAACTTAATTAAATAATAAAGTCCCTTCGCGCCAAATTCAATTAAAATAGCATTAATAATACCTCTCTCAAACAATCTTTCCTTTAATGGAAGTTTGCCTAACAATCTAAAACAACGATAAACTAAAAATTTTCTTGCTTTTTTGGGAGCCTTATCTTTAACTTCTAAATACGTATTCCAATAGGTGAAAAAATAGCCTAAATAAGTTTTGCGCCTACTGTCGCGTAAACTTCCCCTAATAGACGCTTTATGATATCTGATTAAGGTAACGACTTCCTCAAGAAAAATACCATTTTCTGACAATAGGAGAATTTTACAAAAATAATTGTATTCCTGTCCAGACATTAAACTTTCATTAAACCTTACTTGTTTCGCTAGATTTGATGTTATAAGTGTATCACAGGTTAACCAATTTATTTTATGCCTAATATAATTAATGGACGTGATGTCTTTAGTGGTAAACTGGTACTGATTCACCAAGGTCTTGTTAAGTTCTTCATTATTTAGATAACGGGATTGGGCGACAACAAAGTGGTAATCATCGCTGTGTAAAGCTTTTATCTTTACCTGAAGATGATTAGGGGCCATTAAATCGTCACTGTCAAAAAACATAATATAATCTCCTCTTGCTTTTTGAAGCCCGAAATTCCTGCACGCATTGGCCCCTTTTACTTTATTTATAGGTCTTTGCAAAGCAACAAATCTTGAATCATTTAAAGCATAATCAGTTAATACTTTTAAAGAATTATCTGTAGAATCGTCATCAACCACAATACACTCCCAATTAGTATATGTTTGCTTTTGGATTGAATTTAGCGTGTTTCTGATAAGATGGGCCCTATTGTATGACGGTATTATTATGGATACTAAATTATTGTTTGACATAAAAACCTTATGTTAATCGAATTACGCTAAACGTTTAGACTTGTTTAATAATTAAATAACCTTTTCCAAAACACTTATAAGACACATATGCTAATTTAAGGTAACATTTTCCTGAAAATGATAAATTAAATAGCTTCTTTGTATATTTAAATACTGCTTTCGCTTTTATGTAGTCATTTTCATTGAGCATATTGTAATACGAATCAGTAAAATAATTAAAAAAATAGGATTGCGCCTTAAAGCTCAAGTCATTACCAAATAAAGTATATATCTTTTTTCTTGCCAAAAAATAGTTCCAGAGGACATTAGCATTTTTTTGCCCAGACATACTTTCTTCATGGTTCCTAAAAAACACCAGTTCCTGATTTACAAAACAATAATCTTTATCATAATGTAAAACTCTACTGAAAAATTCCCATTCTTGAGCGGCTTGCAAATCTTCATCAAACTTCAACCCAAAATTTATTAAAAACTCTTTTTTGAAAAGTGGAGCTTGAGTTAGCCAAATATTTTTTTTCATTAAAAACTTCTCAAAAACATCATTTGATGTAGGGTAAGTTCTTAGAATATCGATAATATTTGAAGGACTGTTTTGAAATTTAGCAGTTTTGCAGACGCAAAAATTCGTTTTAGACTCAATCAATTTGGAAAGTTGAAGTTCAATCTTATTTTTATGCATTAAATCATCGCTATCGAACCAATTTATATAGTCTCCATTACTTATTTTTAAACCATAATTCCTGCATGCATTTGCTCCTTTAGGCTTTAGTCTCGGTCTTTTCACAATCTTTATTCTATCATCTTTTTTGCAAAAATCTTCAACTACCTTAAAAGTATTATCAATACTACCATCATCGACAACAATACATTCCCAATTTGTGTAGGTTTGAGCAATAATGGAATTTAATGTCTCTCCTATTAAATCTGCTCTGTTATAACTCGGTATAACTATTGAAACTTTATTACCCATTTAAAATTTATTTTATGACACTATCATCTAAACTTCTTTCTGACTCCAATTATTGGTTTTTCCAATATCTCATAAGACCAAACTGCCATAAAAAAGACTAACAAAATATTTAACGGAAACTTCTGGATTTCTAGTCTATTTATTCCTCCTGGACCTGTTTTAAGAAATAAACCTTGATAAACATATATCCCATAGGATATCTTACCTACATAATTCAAAACTCGATAATCTATCAAATTAATTTTATCATTTTTTTGATTAGCTAAAATCCAAATTAAGAAAATGGACATAACACACCCATGAATTAAAAAAGTAAAATTAATTAACTTAATTGGGCAGTATAATGGATATAAAAAAATAAGAAGTAAAATTGATAGAATTTTATAATTCTCTATAAAGTATTCTTTTATTAAGATTTTTTTTGAGTCGTAAATAATTGCTGATAAACTTCCAAACATTATTGGTCCAATCCCTGGAATAAATCGTCTGTATGGCATAAAAATTTCTGGTGGAGTAACTGTATATATATATACTAACAAAAATGAAAAAAGTACAAAAAGAATAGCTATAGAAATTAAATACTTATTTTTTCTAAATAAATAAATGAATAACGGCCAAGAAAAATAAAACTGTTCTTCTAAAGAAAGAGACCAAGTATGCGCTAACTCTCCAGAATATATCTCTTGAGGCACAAAATTATAAACGTAAAAAATAGAATATAAGACACCTTTATAATTGGATCCGATTAAACCAAAATTCATTAAAACTAAAACAAAAATATAAAATAGAATTAATGGTGGTATTAATCTTAAAAATCGTCTTATATAAAATTTTTTTAGACTAATTCTACCCTCTTTTCTTTCGAATAAAAGAATTAAAGTAATTAAAAAACCACTTAAAGTGAAAAAAATTTGCACCCCCGTATCACCTGAGATAAGAGTCATAACTCTTTTTTGATAATAATCATTTTCTATTCCAAAAAAATTAAACAATCCTAAGTGAGAAAACAAAACTAAAATAATAGAATAAGCTCTTAAATTATCAAACCCTCTTATATATTTCATAACCTTAATTTTCTATATTCTGTAGCCTATCCAATTTGGGATAATATCAAATTTTGAGGGTATTTAAGTGGAATTACATTTTAATCACTTTAAGCCTAACTGTTAATTGAATTATGTTTATGGATAATAAGTATAACTATTATATGTAGAAATAATTATTGAAACCAACCCACTCATAATTCATTATAAATTTCCAACCATTTTTTGTGTAAAATAGTAGAGTCATAATTAGCAATTACAAACTGTCTTCCTTTCACACCCATTTCGGATAGCATCTCAGTATTATTAATTAATAATAATAGTTTATCGACAAATCCACCGATATCATTTTCGTTAATTACGTAACCTGTTTTACCATTCAAAACACCTTCTTTCATACCTCCCACGTCCGAAACAATCACAGGTAGCTGCATTGCCTGAGCTTCCTGGATTACCAGCCCTTGACTTTCACAACGCCCACTATCATCAACAATCCCAGGATACAAAAAGACGTCAGCGCTATTCATTAGATTCTTAACTTCAACTTGTGACTTACTTCCCAATAAACTGATATCCTTAGTAAGGTTATTCTGTTCAATGTATGTTTTACACTCTAAAAAACAATCACCCATACCAATAATATTAAAAATAATTTTTTTATCAATTATTCCAATAAGCTGCTCAACAATTTTAATTGCCAATAGGGGAGCCTTTAACGGTATTAACCGACCTACAAATAAAATATTAAAGGAATCTTTATTATTATTCTCCTCAGGCTTAAAAAAGGAAGTATCCAATCCAACGGGTAAAACATGTGTATTCTTATGGGGAAATCCCAATTCCATTACCTTTTGTTTGGTATAATTCGAATTAACGGTATATGTAATATGACTTAAGCTTTGTAATCCTTTAAAATAATCGGCTGGATAGTTATGGGCATCATAGCCATGGAATGTCACGACAATTTTACCATCAAATATTTTTATCTGTTCTAAAAGATGCACCGCGTTATCAGCAAAATGAATATGGACCACATCAAAACAATGAACACTAAAAAAATATTTAAAATAGGCTTTAGAAAATTGTTGATTAAAACTATCTATATTACCCAAAATTAGATGCCTAAAACTTTTAAGTAATGGAAAAAAAGCTTTAGTTCCTGCGCTTCTTAATAGAATTTTAAATTTATTTAAAAGACCTTTGTTTTTTTTTATCAGTCCTTTTGGTGTAAACTTTATAGCTGATTTTAAAAGTTTATTTTTTGAAACCAATGGATTATTTATGGAATTCTCGTTAACCTCTCTAGTGCACAAAATGCTTAATTGATGACCTTTTTCCTTTAAAATCTCCAATTGATTAATAATAAAAGTTTCAGAAATAACAGGAAAAACTCCGACAACAAAAGCTATTTTCAAAGATTTCATGAGTATATCTTTAGGATTTGTCTAAAATTTTTAAGCAAAGACATTACCGACATCTGTAAAAAGAACAATTCAACACTTAATAATGCTGCTTTTAAGAGTTTCTTTTCTTTTATATTGGCCCTGATAAAGTTTTGAAACGAATGTAAATACCTTCCTTTCAAAATCTGATTGCCTTTATTATTTAAATAGATTTCCTTGTGACACTCATATCCCTTTTTAAAACCTTCGTATACTGTCGCAGATGAATGTATTCCACTTGGATGCACTCTATAAACCGCTCCTATAAAATTTAAACACTTTCCCTTACCATTTTTTAAAAGATGTGTTAATACATGAATATCCCTAACAGATTCATATTTCAAATATACTGAATAATCAAAATGGCTATTCCTGAACACCAACGTCTGATTGCCTATATGCCATCCTTTTTGAAGGGTTTTAAAATTAAACTCAATTGCAGTTTCATTATTAATAAAATGTTCTTCATTAAGATCCAGAGCAAACGCTTTAGTTTTTTCATAAAAAGTTTTAAACCTTGTATAACATAAACTGTAATCTTTATATTTATCTAAAAAGTCAATTTGCTTTTGCAATTTACAGTCATCTACCCAATAATCATCACCTTCGCAAATAGCCATATATTCTCCAGTCGCCATGGAATGCACATGCTTAAAGTTTTCATGAATCCCCAAATTCTTAATGTGGTTAAAATATTTAATCTTAACACTTTTGTTATTGGATTCAATTACCTTGCTTATTACTTCATGACTATTATCTGTAGAACAATCATTACTAATAATCAATTCAAAATCAAAATTGGTAATTTGGGATAGTATGCTTTTTATTGCCTGGGCAATATAGTCTTGGTGATTATAAGTAATCATGAGAACGCTCGCTTTCATATATTAAAGATTTCTTCTCATATATTTTTTCCCTGACGCTAGCCTTATTAACTCAAAACCAAATTTGCTATATAATGCTATTGCCTTTTTATTAGACACATCTACTTCAAGATCAAAATGCTTAAAGTTTAATTTTCTCAAGGCATCAATTGCCATATGCATTAATTGTTTTCCATAACCTTTATCCTGGTAATCAGGATGAACGGCCAACATACTTAAGTAACCTATTAAACTTTCCTTATTATTATCATAGTAAGCGATAAAGGCTTTTATATGACCCAGCTTATAAATACTCACTATAGTTGCATGTTTTAAAATTTTGTCGCAATAGTCTTCCACCGAAGAATCAAACAAACTACCCTTAAACTTTTCATCTATTAATGATAACAATATTACGAGATCTTCTTTCATACAAGTTGACAATTTCTTAAAAGAGACTTCGTTTGTTCCTTAGAATTAAACATCAATACATCAATAATCGATAAAGAATCTACAAACGGATGTTGAAATTGGTCATACCGTATCCTATCGGTTTGTAAAAAATTGAGACTAATACCTCTATCTTTAAAATAAGTCTTGGTATATATTTTTTGACCTCCGATAGGATTAATGTAATTATACTTACCCGCTTCCTTTGCTATTGCTATTAATCTATCAGCCTTTTTGGATGTCTTGCAATCAGAATAATCCCGGGAACTTAAACTAAAGCAAGAGGTTAATTCTAAATAACCACAAACCTTAATTACACTATTTATAGCAATCTGTGATACAGTTTTAGCATCGTCTTCTAAAACATCTTTTACCAAACTATAGACACTTTCAAAATGTGGTGCATTTTTATAGGCAAATTGCAACGTCTTTAGAAAGGTATCAGCCCATTTTTTGAATAAGGCTACTTCAGTCTCGTTTATCAATTTATTCTGAGACGCTTTTTTTAACGGTAAAGTGAATTGATAGCAATCTCCATTAACCAATATGGTATTTCTATTAATGTATCCTTTCTTTATAAAATTGACATCGTCATAAAACACAAACTCATCTACTGTATTAATCAACTGAAAATACCCAATGTAAGGAAAAAAATAAGGTTGCATTATTGCAATTTTCATAAATGAGCTTTAATCAATTCAACAATTCTAGTTTGTTGTTCTTCAGTTATATCATGATATAATGGCAGGCACAGAATAGAAGCGGCTATCCTATTTGAAATCTCACAATGTTGATTTTTCACATAGGGTAAATTATCCAAGCTTGGATAAAAATAACGCCTCGGGAATATATCTACAGAATTTAAAGCACTAACAACTTTGAGAAGTTGTTTTTCATTTTTAAAAATAATTGGATAATAACTGTAGTTCCAATCCGTATGATTTCTAAGTTTTAAAAACTTCAGATTTGTATCTTGAAGTTGTTCGTTATAAATATTCACAATGAGCCTTCTGGCATCTATTATAGATTTCAAATAAGGCAATACGGCCAATCCCATAGCCGCCTGCAGCTCACTCATTTTAGCATTAATACCTAAACCAAAAAAGTCTTCATTACCTTTGTGTCCAAAATTGTGATGATAGTAAAAATCATTGTAAAAGTCATCATCTTTAAAAACCATAGCTCCGCCTTCACCCGTATGAAACAATTTGGTCGCATGAAAACTGCAGGTACTGATATCACCATAACTAAAAATGGAGTGATCTTTATAAGTAACCCCAAAACAATGCGCTGCATCATATATGACTTTTAAACCATATTTACCAGCAATACGCTCAATACCCTCTACATCACACGGATTTCCAAAAACATGAGTCACTAAGATAGCACTGGTTTTAGAATTTATAGCTGCTTCAATTTTGGTTTCATCAATAGTTAAATAGTCCGGATGAATATCTACAAATACTGGTTCGCAACCTTCCCATACAATACTTGAGGTTGAAGCTACATAACTAAAGGGCGTGGTAATAATCTCTCCCTGCAGTCCTAAAGCTTTAATAGCTATTTGTAATGGCAAAGTGCCATTAGTCATGCAAATAATATTAGGAACTCTTAGATAGGCTTTAAGCTCTTCTTCAAGAACTTTCACCAACTCTCCCCGATTAGTTATCCAGCCATTATCCCAAACTTTTTTTAATATAACCTGATACTCCTCTTGGGGTGGCAAAAACGTTTTTGTTACATTAATCATCTAGTCGCACCCATTTAAATTGAGGTCTGATATACCCAGGTTCCTTACCCATATAAACTCCTATATCCCGTTTACCATCGGTCACTACAAAACTCATAATATCCTTTTCTATAAAAATAGCTTTCCTTCTATCTTTAACGAAAAAAAAGGATAGAAAATATTGCCCAGACTGTAAAAAACTTTTTGGAAAATAACACCCAATCACATTATCCCCATGCCTTAATGGTTCTGCTGTATTAGAAAAAGAGAACATAGGTTCTCCCATTTCATTAAATAAATGATAGGTAATATGATAGTCTTTTGGGTTAGTGGCTTTAAAACTTATGGATGTTTTTAGCTCAATTTCTTCATCTTCTACTATAGCATCATATATTTCTCGAGTATTATTTTTTATACCTATATGGTGCAGCTGAAACACCTTATTATTAATAGAGTCTCCAAAATCGCGATAATTCAACAGTTCATCCCCTCCCTTTAAATAAAAACTGACGGCTTCATCAGTACCTCCCTCAAAAACCTTCTCTCCATGATCCAAAACAATGGCTCTGCTACATAAGGTCTTCACCGATGCCATATTATGGCTTACGAACAACACAGTCCGCCCTTCACCCCTACTAATATCCTGCATTTTACCAATTGCTTTTTTTTGAAATTCAGCATCTCCCACGGCCAATACCTCATCAATCACTAAAATATCAGGTTCTAAAAAAGCCGCAACCGCAAAAGCCAAACGCACAGTCATGCCGGACGAATAGCGCTTAACGGGCGTATCAATATAACGCTGACAGCCACTAAAAGCAATAATCTCAGCTTCCTTACTTTGTATTTCAGCTTTGGTCATCCCTAATATGGCACCATTTAAATAGATGTTTTCACGTCCCGTTAATTCCGAGTGAAAACCAGTACCTACCTCCAATAACGAAGCAATACGGCCTCTGGTCTTTATACCGCCACTAGTGGCGGAGGTAACTCGAGATAATATTTTTAAGAGAGTAGACTTTCCTGCACCATTTTTGCCAATAATGCCCAAAACCTCACCTTCACGAACTTCAAAGCTGATGTCCTTTAGAGCCCATACATAGTTACTATTACCCTTTAAACTTCGGTCGTTAAGATCACCCACTTTTAAAAAAGGATTGGGTTTCCCTCTTACCTGATACCACCACCGCTTGAGGTCATCCTGTAAGGTTCCCATACCTACTAAACCCAAGCGGTATTGTTTACTAATATGCTCTACTTTAAGTATGATATCATTCATAAAGCCTCACGCTACTTGCTGTTTAAAATGTCGAAAATATTGTTTTATACGTTTTAGATATATAAAAATACAATATCTAAGACTAAATTTTAAGTTGCCAATAAATTCAAATCCCTTGAGATAAACTTTATTACATGTTAAATCCTTGCTTAATTCGTTTATCACATTTCTCTTATGAATAATTTGCATCCAATAATACCCAGAGGTAATTGGAATATAATATGCTGCTCCTTCCCATTGGGTATGTTCTCTGTTGTAAACAGTTAAAAAGGAATTTGCTTTTTTTGCATTTTCAATAAGACTGATAAATGGTCCGTATGTGATATTTTTTTTTAGTGACAATTTTTTCTTATGTCCAATTTGCAAACATAGACCATGGCATAATTCTATAATAGTTAGTGATTTAGAGATAAAATGTTTCTGAATTACTGCAACGGCCTCTTTATGAAAACAATCATCATTATCGAGGCGAGTCGTTACAACAAAGGATTTGTCTTTATTACGATAGTTTTCTACAATTTTTGGTAATGATGTCCCAAATAGCTCAAAGCTGTCGACATATATGGGAATAAAGTTTCCATATTCGTCATGCAACAAGGTATTCATGTTTTTAAAGGCAATAGGAGTTTTTGAATCAAAAAAGACTAACCATTTAAAATTTTGATTGAATTGAGATTGAACTGACGGGAAACAAAATTTCTTAAATAATTTATAACGATCTTCCAACCATACAATATCATTGACCTGAATCTGATTTTTGTCATTTTCCCAAATAGACTGTCTGAGATTAAATCGGGTAATGATAAAATGATCAAAAAAATGTTCCATTAATAATTGGGATATTATACTGTATCAATAAAACTTTTCTCGGTCTTATTGAAAATAATCAACCCTAAAAACAAGACTGTTAATGTTACAAAACATGTAAAAACAATACCATTCACAGAAATGTTCCCAGTGCTTAATAACATATAGCGAGCAGCTTCTATAACGTAGGCCATAGGGTTATACTCAACCAACCAGGCAAAACGGGGTAATTTGTCCCTTACCAATGCCAACGGGTACATCACAGCCGAGGTATACATCAATAATTGCACTCCAAAATTGAGCAAATATTTTAAATCCCTGTACTTAGTGACCATCGAAGATATAATCATGCCTAAACCTAATCCCAAGAGCCCCATTAAAATAATTAAAACAGGAAAAAATATTAGAGAGGTATTTACAGAAACAGTGGCCCCTTTAAAGTAGTAATAAATATAAAACCCTATAAAAACTAACAACTGAATTCCAAATTTAATAAGGTTGGAAATCACTACAGATAAAGGTGAAATCAATCGAGGAAAATAGACCTTACTAAATATACCTGCATTGCTGCGAAAGGTATCAGAAGTCGCCTGCAAACAGTTTTTAAAATAGTTCCACACAGAAATACCCGCCAGGTTGAATAAAAAAGGGGGTACAGTTCCTGTTTCAATATTGGCCACCTTATTGAATATAAGCGTAAAAGTAAGCGCCGTAAATAAGGGTTGTATCAAATACCAAAGGGGTCCCAAAATGGTCTGTTTATAGACTGTAACGACATCACGCTTTACAAATAGAATCAACAAATCACGGTACCGCCAAATCTCCTTAAAATTAAAATCAATAAGCTTACGTTTGGATGAAATGGTATATAACCAAACATCATCTTCAAAATTATTCAATGTTTTGGGGTATAATTATTAAGGGTTAAATATACTTAATATTGTTTAAAATTTATCTTTCCTACTAACTTTAAAAGGAATCTTAATTACCTCTAATCAGGTGAAGTAAGAAAAATAAATTTAGCTCATCCAAGTTTATTATTAGTACACAACTTTTCTAATCCAAAAAAAACATTAACATTAGGGCGATATCCTAACAAGGATTTTGCCTTAGAAATATCCGCTAAGGAATCCTTAATGTCCCCTGATCTTGATGGCACATTAATGGGCTGTAATGTCTTTCCGGTAAATTTGCATAATACGTGCCAAAGTTGACTGATGCTGATGCGTTCCCCACAGGCAATGTTATACACCTGGTTCGCTGCTTCCGGTTGCGCGAAAAGGGCCTTAATATTGGCCTGAACCACATTGTCAATATAGGTGAAGTCACGGGTTTGTTCCCCGGTTCCATGAATGGTCGGTGCCGTTCCAGTTTTTAAGGCTTCCATAAATAAGGGAATAACCGCAGCATACGGGCCCTCAGGACTTTGTCCCGGGCCGAACACATTGAAATAACGGAGACCTATAGTGTCTGTATTATAAGTGTTGGCAAAGACCTCGGCATAAAGTTCGTTGACATATTTGGTCACCGCATAGGGGGATAAGGGTCTCCCAATATGATCTTCCTGCTTTGGTAATCGAGTACTATCTCCATAGGTAGAACTGGAGGCTGCATAGACCATGCGCCTTACATTCGGGTGCTCCTTTAAGGCCAGCATCATGTTCAAGAATCCGGTACTATTCACCCCATGGGTGGTCAGGGGATCATCAATAGACCGCGGGACCGATCCCAAAGCGGCCTGATGGCTCACATAATCCATACCGAACATCGCCTTTTTACAGGTTTCCAGATCCTGAATGTCCCCTTCCATCAATTCAAAGTTAGGGTGTTCCAAAAAGGTTTGAATATTTTCGCGATATCCCGTAGAAAAATTGTCCAGTACCCGGACATGCTTCGCTTTGTATTTTAACAAATAAGCTACCACATGGGAACCTATAAATCCGCCACCACCGGTCACTAAAAATGTATAGTTACTCAAATTCTGTTCATGATAGGGGATCTGATTCATTTTTTTGATTTTTTTTCATGTCTCCATGATTAACTCATTATAGGCTTTTTAGGAACCGCTTTATTTTTTTTCCAAAATGATCCTTACCACTGTCATGATAGGCTTCTCCATAGACGCCATAACCGTAGCCATAACCATAACCATAACCGTAACCATAGTTCTGGTTGGTTCTATGCTTGTAGAAGTTAAGAATAAAGCTTAAATTCTTCAATTCCCCCGTTCGGTATTTGGTATTCACCAATTGCAGCATGCCTTTTTTAGTGTAATCCAGGCGAATCACAAAAAGGATTGCATCCGCATAATTGGCTAATTCGAATGCATCAGTCACCAGGCCTATTGGTGGGGTATCCACCACGATCATATCGTAAGAGGATCTCAATTGAGCCATTAAATCTGAAACGTCGCTACCTATGATCAATTCCGAAGGATTCGGTGGGATGGGGCCCGAAGTAACTACATCGAGGTTCTCCACATGGGTATGGTTTACGATCTCCTGAAAGGATTTATCGCCCATAAAATAATTGACAATCCCGTAATCATTATCCAAATTAAAATCGTTGAAAATTTTGGGTTTCCGCAGGTCCATCCCCAGCAGCAGGGTCTTCTTACCGGACAAGGCATAGGCCGTGGCAACATTGATGGAGCAAAAGGTCTTACCCTCCCCGCTTACAGAAGAGGTGATCATTAGGGTTCTTCCAGGAGTCGAGGTCGTAACCTGCTGCTTATAAAAAAACTGTAAGCTGGAACGAATGCCACGAAACGATTCCGCCACAGCGGATTTGGACTTTTCCAAGACCACAAGGTTATTCTTATAGCGGTACTTCCCCACCAACCCGATTATCGGAATACTGGATAAGCGTTCCACCTCGTCCGAACCGTGAATGGTGGTATCCAGTAAAAACACCACAAATATCAGGCCCAACGGGGCGAAAAATCCGACCATTAATGCCATCATGTAATTGAGGCTCTTATTGGGACCAATCGGCGGATTCCCTATATCCTTTGCCTCATCGATCATAGAAATATCCGAGACATTGGCCGCCTTCACAATGGCCGCCTCACTGCGCTTGGCCAAATAAATATTATAAGCCTCCTGACTTAATTCCAGTTTACGTTGGATTTTTAAAAACTGTTGTTGTTCTTCAGGAAGCATACTCAATTCAGCCTCAAATTTTGCTATTTGTGAATTGATAGTGCTTAATTGAACATCGAAAGTGCGTTTTGTGCCATTTATGATTTCAAACAACACATTTTTTTCGGCATCAATACGGCTGTCCAGTTCATTAAACAAACTGGAACCTTCCTTAGTAGTGGCTTCCAGGTTTTGCCGCTCGATGGCCAAATTGGTGATCTTCCCCACACTGGCCAAAATATTATTTTCATCAATACCTACCGACGACGGCGCTGCAATATCGGTGTAATCAGTTTTAGTCCTGAGATAATTTTCTAAGACTTCTAAGTACTGCAATTTATTGTTAATACCATCTTTTTGAGCTTCTATAAGTTTAAGCTTTCCTGAAATTTCCAAGACCTCCTCATCCACATCAAAAACCTTATTTTGCCGCCTAAAATTATTCATTTCTTCATTGACCGTTTTTAAGTCGACATTAACCGCGGCCAAACTACTATCAATAAATTTGATGGTATTTGTGGCGTATTGGTTTTTGTGTTCTAATTCCGTTCGACTTAAAATTGCGACCGTTGCATTTAAGTAATCTACTATTTTAGCTTTATTGTTACCAGTCATGGACAACCTTAATACTGAAGACGTCTGGCCATTTGGTAAGGCTTTGACTTTGTTTTTATATTGATTCACAATACCATCAAAATCTAAAAATCGAAGATAAAACTCAGTTTGTGGTTTAACTGGAATCGAAGGGTTTGGTTGTATGGTAATATTTAAAAAAGGCAGGGCTACACTTTCCCCAAACCTATACTTCTTACTAAATTCACCTAAAGGTACTTTTAATCGTTGCTTTTCTTTACTTGAATAAATCTGGCCAGTGGCACTCTCCTTCTCAAAGATGGTAAATATTTCATAGAATTCGTTATCTAAAAATCGAAGGCCAATATATTGCACCAAAATTTGTGGTCGGGATTTATCAATATGCAAAGAAAAAGGAACCTTTTTGTAAATATCTATTTTATGATATTTACCTTGTACTAAATATTCAACATAATATTGTAGGGAATCAACTACCATTTCATTATGTTTTCTCGTGCCTAATGTGGTTATAACCTTGCCAACCTTGCCAGATACACCACCCCAGTTAAAGGAAATACTCGTATTGGCTGTAAAAAAAGGATTCTGGTCATTTTCTATGGATACCAGGGCCCCCAAACGGTAAATATTTTGCTTCCTGACGTTAATGGAATAGGCCACAATCATGGCTATACCAATGCTGAAAAAAATAAATTTCCAGAGATGCAGCACCTTAAACAAGAAACCCTTAAAATCGAAGGTTATACCCTTCGTTTCAATATGGTCCAGATCTTCAAATTCGTTGTAGGACATAGGTTTAGATACGTTGGAACAATAAGATTGACGTTGTTATGAGTGACAATACCGTGGCAACGGCCCCAATATTCTGAATGGCTGAAGTGCCGGTTCCCCAGGACTTCTGCTTTAAAGGCTTCACATATATCATATCGTTGGGTTGAATAAAATAATAGGGCGAATGCATCACCTTACGATCCGTCAGGTCAATATGATGGATCTTCTGCCCATCCGGATATTGCCGTATAATAAGAACGTCCTTTTTATTACCCGTATCCGGGATATCCCCTGAATTGGCGATGGCCTCAAAGATATTGGCCCGCTCCTGGTACAATAATCTCGTCCCCTTATTACCTATTTCACCATAGGTCGTATATTTTAACCCCGTAAGTTTCACCGTCACAAAGATGTTGGCGGTTTCCTTAAACTGGTCTTCCAGTAACCGCTGGGTAATGCGCTGTTCAATTTCACTAGCCGTAAACCCTAGTACATTGATATAGCCCAATTCCGGAATGCGAATGTTACCATGCAGGTCCACCGTAAAGCCATCGAAGTAAGCGCGTTCCGCGCCACTGGCATTCAGGTCTCCTACCCCGATAGGGTTGAAAATTTCTACATTATCCTGATTCGTCACCTTGATGCGAATGTTCAATATATCATTGATCTGCACCCGATAGGGTTTTTGCTGCTCCAAAAGGACCCTGGTCGTATCGGTAGCCTCAGATTTATTCTGCAAATACAGGGTGTCTTTGTACGGAATGCAGGACACGGCTGCGAACTGCATAAGGATTATGGCAAGAATAAAGGCGTTCTTCATAGTGAGGCGGATAGTGTAATGACAAATCTACATTTTTTTTGTTTTTAAACCAATTTATGGGTCGTGCATGTGTGTATGCAGTTTAATTATGGTTTTTTTTTTCTTTTCTTTTTGGCATCTTCCAACCCTTCGACTTCCTGCCTGACTGGCAGGCAGGAGCTCAGGACAGGGAATCAAACCTGCCTACCTGGCGGATGGCAGGCAGGAAACCATAGCCTTAAATCTTCGGTGGTAAATTCCTTTTTGTGTTCATTTTTTTGCTTGTCCAAAAAAATCGAACCTAAAAAAAGGACCCCAATAGTAGGAATTTCACCTGCGGTGAACCAAGCTCAAAACTTGGCGTCCCTTCGCTCCTGGATTTCCAAGCTTTTGAGCTTATATTCTTACTATTGGATTAATCTAATTCAGAATAGAATTATTTTTGTCATTCCTGAGCAGGCAGGAATCCATTATAGATAGGTCTTTATTATTTAACTATCTTCTTTTTTGCATCGCCCAAAAAAGAATCAAAAAAGTCTAGTCCTTATAGCTTCGGCGGTCAATTTCTTTTTTGTTCATTTTTTTGCTTGTCCAAAAAAATCGAACCTAAAAAAAGGACCCCAATAGTAGGAATTTCACCTGCGGTGAACCAAGCTCAAAACTTGGCGTCGCTCTGCTCCTGGATCTCCAAGCTTTTGAGCTTATATTCTTACTATTGGATTATTTCGAAATGGACTTTTTCAAATCATGAATGTAAGAAGGAAGTTTAATCTATCTTGTTCCTCACTTAAGACTAAGGGAGGTGGATCACGCTATAGGCGTGAGACGGAGGGTTCTGATTATTTAACCTAAAAAACCTTTGTAAACCCCAGTGTTTTTAAGGCTTTAAAAACATGCGGAAGAAATTGGAATTTTGTGCTTATGTTTTCACTATTTCTTGCCTATGTTTTCCTCATTTTATGCGTATGAAATTTTGGAGTTATGCTTAGCCGTTTTTATTTATAATATTTTGCTTTTAAATGTTCTTTTTATGTTCATTTTTGGCTTGACCCAAAAACGAACCAAACCTGCCTACCTGGCGGATGGCAGGCAGGAAAAAGGACCCCAATAGTAGGAATTTCACCTCCGGTGAACCAAGCTCAAAACTTGGCGTCTCTTCGCTCCTGGATTTCCAAGCTTTTGAGCTTATATTCTTACTATTGGAGAAGTACAATTCAGATTTAAATTTTCTTGTCATTCCTGCCTTTCGACTATCGCTCAAGATAAACTGCGGCAGGAATCCATTTTTGATAGATTTTTAATTCTTAGTAATGTTCTTTTTCCCATTGCCGGAAAAAGAACCTAAAAGGTCTAGTCCTTATAGCTTCGGCGGTCAATTTCGTGTTATGTTCATTTTTTTGCTTGTCCAAAAAAATTGAACCAAAAAAAGGACCCCAATAGTAGGAATTTCACCTCCGGTGAACCAAGCTCAAAACTTGGCGTCGCTTCGCTCCTGAATCTCCAAGCTTTTGAGCTTATATTCTTACTATTGGATTATTTCGATATGGACTTATAGAACTCAAAAGGGCAACAAGCTAGATTCATGCGTATCGTGTAGATTGATAAAAATAGTACTCGAAAACAATTTCCTTAGTTCTTCCCAATTTTTTACGTTCTTTGCAAAAACGCATGCCTTGAACTATTTAACGGTTGAGAATATATCGAAATCCTATGGGGAGTTGGTCCTGTTTGAAGACCTGTCATTCAGCATTCACAAGGATGATAAGATTGCCTTTGTGGCTAAAAACGGTACCGGAAAGACCTCTATTCTGAACATTCTTGCAGGCGACGACCATACCGATTCCGGGACGATCATCTACCGAAAGGATATCAAAGTGTCCTTCCTCTCCCAGGATCCTCAATTCGATCCCAAGCTCACCGTTGAGGAGACCATCTTTGCCAGTGATAACCCTATCCTACAGATCATAGGCAATTACGAAAAAGCCCTCCTCCACCCCGAGGATACCAAGTCGTACCAAAAAGCCTTCGAGGCTATGGAACGCCACCAGGCCTGGGATTTCGAAACCCAGTACAAACAGATCCTCTTCCAGCTTAAACTGGAAGACCTGAACCAAAAGGTCGGCACCCTTTCCGGGGGACAACAAAAGCGACTGGCACTGGCGAATGCCCTTATCAATAAACCCGATCTACTCATTCTCGACGAACCCACCAACCACCTCGACCTGGAAATGATCGAGTGGCTGGAGGCCTTTTTCACCAAAGAAAACCTCACCCTATTTATGGTGACCCACGACCGGTACTTCCTGGAACGGGTCTGTAATGAGATCATCGAGCTCGACGAGGGACTGCTATACACCTATAAGGGTAACTATTCCTACTATCTGGAGCAACGCGACGCCCGGATTGAACGCGAAGCCGTCGAAACCAATAAAGCCAAACAGCTCTTTAAAAAGGAACTGGAATGGATGCGCCGGCAACCCAAAGCCCGTACCACCAAATCGAAATCACGGATTGACGATTTTAAGGACATCAAACACCGGGCACACCAGCGCCGTAAGGACCACCAGATCCAGCTGGAACTCAATATGGAGCGCCTCGGAAGCAAGATCCTCGAGCTCCATAAGGTCTCCAAGGCCTTCAAGGACAAGATCATCCTAAATAAATTCGAATACACCTTTAAAAAAGGGGAACGCGTGGGCATCATCGGTAAGAACGGCACAGGTAAGACCACCTTCCTGAACCTGTTGACGCAAGTGGACAAACCCGATACGGGTAAGATAGTCAAAGGGGATACCGTAAAGTTTGGATACTACACCCAGGAAGGTATTGCCATTAAACCGGAACAGAAGGTCATTGAGGTCATCCGGGAGTATGGTGACTATATCCCACTTAAAAAAGGGCGACAGATCAGTGCCCAGCAATTGCTGGAACGCTTTTTATTCAGCCGAAAAAAACAATACGACTACGTGGAAAAGCTCAGCGGTGGCGAGCGCAAGCGCTTGTACCTCTGTACGGTCCTAATCCAGAACCCGAATTTTCTGATCCTCGATGAGCCGACCAACGATCTGGACATCATAACCCTGAATGTCCTGGAGGAATTCCTGATGGATTTTCCCGGTTGTATTATCGTCGTGTCTCACGACCGTTATTTCATGGATAAGGTGGTCGATCATCTTTTCGTATTCAAGGGGGATGGCCTGATTGAGGGTTTTCCCGGAAACTATACCGATTACAGGGTGTATGAGGACAGTCAGCCAGCCGTTTCCACTCCCTCTGAACCTAAAAAGGAGAAAGCCTCATGGAAACAGAACGCCTCGACCAAACTGAGCTTCAATGAAGAAAAAGAGCTCAGAAACATTGAAAGCAAGCTGAATGCCCTGGCCTATGACAAAAAACAACTGGAAAACAAGTTCAACAACCCCGATCTGAGCCAGGAAGAGATCGAAAGTCTTTCCCTCGAATTACAAGACCTAATGGATACCATTGAAGCGAAGGAAGCGCGGTGGTTTGAGCTTTCGGCGAAGCTTGAGGGGTAAAATGTGTTCCAAAAACAATTCCTTAATGGTCAGCCTTAAATCCGTATACTTTTAATATGCTTAGTGTTCATTTTTTTGCTTGTCCAACCCTTCGACTGCCTGCCTGCCGGTAGGCGGGCGCTCAGGGCAAGCAATTGAACCAAAAAAAAGGACTTCAATAGTAGGAATTTCACCTGCGGTGAACCAAGCTCAAAACTTGGCGTCACTTCGCTCCTGAATCTCCAAACTTTTGAGCTTATATTCTTACTATTGGATTAATCTAATTCAGAATAGAATTATTTTTGTCATTCCTGCGAAGGCAGGAATCCATTTTTGATAGATTTTTAATTCTTGGTATACTTCTTTTTCCCATTGCCGTAAAAAGAACCAAACCTGCCTACCTGGCGGATGGCAGGCAGGAAGGTCTAGTCCTTAAAGCTTCTGCAGTCAATTTCGTGTTATGTTCATTTTTTTGCTTGTCCAAAAAAATTGAACCAAAAAAAGGACCCCAATAGTAGGAATTTCACCTGCGGTGAACCAAGCTCAAAACTTGGCGTCGCTTCGCTCCTGAATCTCCAAGCTTTTGAGCTTATATTCTTACTATTGGATTAATCTAATTCAGAATAGAATTATTTTTGTCATTCCTGCGAAGGCAGGAATCCATTTTTGATAGATTTTTAATTCTTGGTATCCTTCTTTTTCCCATTGCCGTAAAAAGAACCAAACCTGCCTAGCTGGCGGATGGCAGGCAGGAAGGTCTAGTCCTTAAAGCTTCTGCAGTCAATTTCGTGTTATGTTCATTTTTTTGCTTGTCCAAAAAAATTGAACCAAAAAAAGGACCCCAATAGTAGGAATTTCACCTGCGGTGAACCAAGCTCAAAACTTGGCGTCGCTTCGCTCCTGAATCTCCAAGCTTTTGAGCTTATATTCTTACTATTGGATTGATCCAATTCATAATAGAATTATATTTGTCATTCCTGCGCTCACCCTGACAAACGAATCGAGCACGAGAACACGTCGAGAACGTATGTCGTAACGAGAATTTAAAAATTTATGCTATACCAAAGCATTCAATACATTCGATACCTGTTCAATTCCACCAATCAACATGGTGTACATTCCCCATTCGTGTTCAATCTGGTGACACAATGTTTTTACGACACCACCGATCATAAGGCCTACCGCCAATTAAAACAGTACCGACAGGAACTTTTAAATGATAAGCGCAGGATTCATGTCACCGATTTGGGTGCGGGCTCACAGGTCATGAAACGGCAAGAACGTAAGATTTCCAGAATAGCTGGTAGTGCAGGGACCACATCGTCCCGTGCAAAACTGCTATTCCGGCTAGCTCAGTATTTCAATTGCCAGACTGTTTTAGAGTTGGGTACCTCTCTGGGTATGGCGACATATGCCCTGTCCTTAGGCAGTCCTAAAGCGCGTATCACCACCATAGAGGGCTGTCCGAATCTTGCTGCTCATGCCCAACATCAACTTCAAACCCACGTCGCAACGCAAATTGAAAGCATTACCGGAGAATTCTGTGATGTGCTTCAAGAATTGAAATCAAATAGCTATGACCTTGTATTTTTTGACGGCAACCATCAAAAGGAGGCCACTTTAGCCTATTTTGACACACTCCTTGACACGGCCCATAACAACTCCCTTTTTATTTTTGATGATATTTATTGGTCCAAAGGGATGACTGAGGCATGGGAAATCATTAAACAGCATCCCAGGGTTACGGTAACTATCGATACATTTTTTTGGGGTATGGTGTTTTTTCGAAAGGAACAGGCTAAAGAGCATTTTAGAATTCGGGTGTAGGATTTTGGATTTTTTGCAAACTCCCCTTTCTCCCGCTATTAAGCGGGATTCATTCCCCTCTTGAGTTCAAGAGGGGAGCAAGTTTGTTAATTAAGTCTTGTTCCTCCCTTAAGCTTAAGGGAGGTGGACCCCGAGCACTCGGGGGACGGAGGTTCTGAAAAAATAAATCAAACTAATTTTAAAGTCAAACTCACCATCACGCCTTATGCCAACCCGCCATCTCGCCCCTGCGCTAAATACATCCACCGGATGTATTTTTAACGCTTGGACGTGTTCATTTTTTTGCTTGTCCAAAAAAATCGAACCTAAAAAAAGGACCCCAATAGTAGGAATTTCACCTGCGGTGAACCAAGCTCAAAACTTGGCGTCGCTTCACTCCTGGATCTCCAAGCTTTTGAGCTTATATTCTTACTATTGGATAAGAGCATACAGATTTAAATTCTCTTGTCATTCCTGCCTTTCGACTATGGCTCAAGATGAACTACGGCAGGAATCCATTAATTCGCAAAAGAACAAGAAAGTAGACCACGGGAAAATTTTTAATTCGGGACTTTTAACTTTTAACGCAGAACCGTTAACTTTGATGCTATGAAAGTATATACAAAAACAGGCGATTCCGGTACCACGGCATTATTCGGGGGTACTCGCGTACCTAAACATCACATTCGAATTGACAGTTACGGTACCGTTGATGAATTGAATTCCTTTTTGGGCCTGATCCGCGATCAGGACATACAGCAGGAATACAAGGACACCATAATAAAAATACAATCCGACCTCTTTACCATAGGCGCCATACTGGCTACCGATCCTGAAAAGGCCACTCTGAAAAGTGGTAAGGAACGTCTGAATATTGAGAAAATTTCTGCCGACGACATTACCTTACTCGAACAGGAGATGGATAAAATGGAGGCTTCCTTAAGCCCAATGACCCATTTTGTGCTTCCTGGGGGGCATCAAACCGTGTCATTCTGTCATATAGCGCGCTGTGTGTGCAGACGTGCCGAGCGTTTGGCCACGGCCCTCAATGAATTGGAACCCTTCGAACCCAATGCGCTCAAATACCTTAACCGCCTATCTGACTATCTTTTTGTGTTGGCACGAAAGTTGACACATGACCTACAGGCAGATGAAATCAAATGGATTCCCTCAAAAAAATGATTTTTTGAGGAATTGTTTCGAGAACATCAAAAAAATGATTTTTTGAGGAAATGTTCAAAATACCTCAAAAAAGTGATTTTTTGAGGAATTGTTTCAAGAACATCGAAAAAGTGATTTTCTGGGGAAATGCAGGAATTTCACTAGAATAAGAGGATCTCAATTTCATCTGTGTAACATTAATGTTAACGCTCTTTAAAGTCATGATGAATTAATTCACTTTTTTCTTGTAGGTTTAAACTAAAAATTTATTTTTGCAAAAAATTATAACGCATACAAAATGTATTGGACTTTAGAATTAGCATCCTATTTAAGCGATGCGCCGTGGCCAGCAACAAAAGACGAATTAATAGACTACGCTATTAGAACCGGAGCCCCTTTAGAAGTTGTTGAAAACTTGCAGTCAATTGAAGATGAAGGCGACTCATACGATTCCATTGAAGAAATTTGGTCTGATTATCCAACGGATGAGGATTATCTGTGGAACGAAGATGAATATTAATCAAATAAGTATAAAGAATAGTTAAAAAGTCTCATATCGAGACTTTTTTTTATTCTAAAATTTAATAAACTAATTACATAATGTATCTTTGAATACTTTTCTGAAGTATAAAAAATACTGCTGTAAGCTATATGATACCGAAGCAGAAGGCGTAATCCAAAATAATATATCAATTCGGGCTCATATAAAATGATAAAATACACAAACCAATGAGTTTTTTAAATTCCGTAATAAAGGTTTTTGTTGGAGACAAATCCAAACAGGATGTGAAGGCTTTAATGCCCCTTGTTGAAAAGATAAAGACATTTGAATCGGCTCTTGAAGCCCTCTCACATGATGAGCTAAGAGCCAAGACGGTCGAATTTAAGGCCATCATTGCTGAAGCCAACAAAGCGATCAATGAACAAATCAAGGCGCTTCTTGAAGAGGCCGAAAATACAGAGGATATTGACCGACGTGAAGATATTTACCAGGATATCGACAATCTGAAGGATGAGGCCTATAAAATAACCGAAGACGTCCTGAACGACATCCTCCCCGAGGCCTTCGCCGTTGTAAAGGAAACGGCCAAACGCTTTGTAAATAATGAAACGATAACTGTGAAGGCCAATGAATTTGACCGCAGTTTATCCGGTGAAAAAGAGTATGTAACCCTTGATGGCGACCAGGTGGTCTGGTCGAACTCCTGGGATGCCGCGGGTAAACCCATAACATGGGATATGGTGCATTACGATGTACAGCTTATAGGCGGTATTGCCTTGCACCAGGGTAAGATTGCAGAGATGCAAACCGGTGAAGGTAAGACCCTGGTTGCTACCTTACCCGTGTACCTCAATGCACTTGCCGGACAAGGAGTGCATCTCGTGACCGTTAACGACTACCTGGCAAAACGTGACAGCGCCTGGATGGCGCCTATCTTTGAATTCCATGGCCTGAGTGTCGATTGTATCGACTATCATCAGCCCAATTCTGCAGCACGAAAAAAAGCCTATAATGCCGACATCACCTATGGTACCAACAACGAATTTGGTTTTGATTACCTGCGTGATAACATGGCGCATTCCCCTGAAGATCTGGTACAACGACCACACCACTACGCCATTGTTGATGAGGTGGATTCGGTGTTGATCGATGATGCCCGTACACCTTTGATCATCTCGGGTCCCATACCCAAGGGCGATCGACATGAGTTTAACGAACTAAAGCCCAAAGTGGACGATATTGTGGCTGTGCAGCGCAAATACCTCACCGGGGTATTGGCCGAGGCGAAAAAATTGATCAAAGAAGGCGATACCAAAGAGGGAGGCTTCCAGTTGTTGCGTGTTTACCGTGGAATGCCCAAGAACAAGGCACTGATAAAGTTTCTCTCGGAAGAAGGGATAAAACAACTGCTCCAGAAGACCGAAAACTTCTACATGCAGGACAACAACCGGGAAATGCCAAAGGTTGATGCCGAACTATACTATGTGATAGACGAAAAGAACAATCAGATAGAACTGTCCGATAAAGGGGTGGAATACCTGTCGGGAAAGGACGATCCCAACTTTTTCGTAATGCCCGAAATAGGTCTTGAAATCGCTCAGATTGAAAATCAGGGTTTGTCCCCTGAAGAGGAAGCGAAATTGAAGGAAGAGCTCTTTAAGGATTTCAGCGTAAAATCGGAACGTATCCATACCCTGAACCAACTTCTAAAGGCTTATGCCCTGTTTGAAAGGGATACACAATATGTGGTCATTGAGAATAAGGTGATGATCGTTGATGAGCAGACAGGCCGCATCATGGAAGGGCGTCGTTACAGCGACGGACTGCATCAAGCCATTGAGGCCAAGGAAAATGTAAAGATCGAGGATGCCACACAGACCTTTGCTACCGTAACCCTACAGAATTACTTCAGAATGTACCGTAAGCTGTCGGGTATGACGGGTACGGCGGTTACCGAGGCCGGCGAGTTCTGGGAAATATACAAATTGGATGTGGTCGAAATCCCCACCAACCGCCCAATAGCCCGTGACGACAAGGACGATTTGGTGTATAAGACCAAACGTGAAAAGTATAACGCGGTGATTGATGAGGTCACCAAACTGTCTCATGCGGGTAGACCGGTGCTGATAGGTACGACCTCTGTTGAGATATCCGAGCTATTGGCTAAAATGCTGAGCATACGCAAAATACCGCATAATGTCTTGAATGCAAAACTCCACAAGAAGGAGGCCGATATCGTGGCAGAAGCCGGTCGGTCGGGACAGGTGACCATAGCCACCAACATGGCTGGTCGTGGTACCGATATCAAACTGACCGAAGAGGTGAAAACGGCAGGAGGTCTGGCCATAGTGGGAACCGAGCGTCATGATTCGCGTCGTGTCGACCGTCAGTTACGTGGTCGTTCCGGTAGGCAGGGAGATCCCGGAAGTTCGCAGTTCTATGTGTCCCTGGAGGATAACCTGATGCGTTTGTTTGGTAGTGAACGTATTGCCAAGATGATGGACCGCATGGGATTGAAGGAAGGGGAAGTGATTCAGCATTCCATGATCTCCAAATCGATTGAACGCGCACAGAAGAAAGTAGAGGAAAACAACTTCGGTGTTCGTAAGCGTCTGCTGGAATATGATGATGTGATGAACGCTCAGCGGGAGGTGGTTTACAAACGTCGCCGTCATGCCTTGCACGGGGAGCGTTTGCGTGTGGATTTGGCCAACATGATTTTTGATACTTCAGAAGGCATAGCGGAGACCAATAAAGGCGCGAACGATTATAAGAACTTTGAGTTCGAGCTGATCCGATATTTTTCCATGAGTACGCCAATATCCGAAGAGGAGTTTGGAAAGCTTACCCCGCAAGAGATTACCTCAAAAATATATAAGGGCGCCTTCGAGCATTACCGTGAAAAAATGGAACGCAATGCCGATATCGCCTTCCCGGTCATTAAAAATGTGTATGAAAACCAGGGGGATAAATTCAAACGCATCGTGGTGCCCTTCACCGACGGCGTAAAAACCCTGAACGTGGTTACTGATCTGGAAAAAGCTTATGAAACCAATGGTAAGCAGCTGATTACAGATTTCGAGAAGAACATCACCTTAGCCATTATCGATGATGCCTGGAAAACCCATTTGCGTAAAATGGATGAGTTAAAGCAGTCGGTACAGTTGGCAGTGCACGAGCAAAAAGACCCGCTTCTAATTTACAAGTTTGAAGCCTTTGAGCTCTTCAAAAGCATGATCGACCAGGTGAATAAGGACGTGATCTCCTTCCTCTTCAAAGGGGAGTTGCCACAGGAGACGCAGGAAACCATACGGGAGGCACGTGCCAGAAAGCGAGAGAAGTTGAGTACCCAGAAAGACGAAATTCCTAATTTGGATGAGCGTTCCGCCCAGGCCAGAGCCGCAGGCAATACCCAGCGCAGACAGGAAGTGGTGGAAACCATAGTGCGTGATCGCCCTAAAATTGGGCGTAATGACCGCGTAACGATCAAGCATGTGATCAACGGGGAGAACAAGACCTTAAAATACAAACAGGCCGAACCCCTAATTGCCAAAGGCGACTGGGTGTTGGTTGATGAATAATGATATAACTTAGAAGTCTTACATCCGTGACATTAATAAATGTTACTTCTTCCTCTTTTGAGTTGAAAAAGTCCATAATAGCTGGCAGGCGAGTGTCAATCAATTGCAAAAGGCGTAAAAATCCATATTGTTTGACGACCATCGGGAGGAGTTCATGGATTTTAGCCTTTAAAATTAGAATTGACCGCCGAAGCTATAAGGACTAGACTTTTTTGGTTCTTTTTTGGGCAATGCAAAAAAGAACAATACTAAGAATTAAAAATCAATCTGTAATGGATTGCTGCCTACCGCCCAGTCGGTAGTCAAAGCTCCCAATAATTAATTCAACTGTTCTACATCCGATCCGGAACCTGAATCCCTAACAATCCAAAGGCGTTTTTAATGGTTTGAGCCACCTTCCTGGAAAGCTGTACCCTAAAAATCCTGTCCGTTTCATGATCGGCTCCCAAAATTGACACATTCTGATAAAAGGAATTGAACTCCTTAACCAGATTGTAGGTGTAATTGGCAATAAGCGCCGGGCTGTGCTGCTCGGCCGCCTGTTGTATGATATCCGGAAATACCTCTAATTGTTTGATGAGTTCCCGTTCCTTGTCATGCAAAGTGCGCTGCGATGGACTTAATTGGACCTCGGTGTCAAAATCAGCTTTTCGAATGATCGACTGTATCCTTGCGTAGGTATATTGTATAAAGGGTCCGGTGTTCCCCTGAAAATCAATCGATTCCTTCGGATCGAACAGAATGCGCTTTTTGGGATCCACCTTCAGAATAAAATACTTCAGGGCTCCAAGACCAATCGTCCTGTATAAGGTTTCTTTTTCTGTTGCCGTATAGCCATCCAGTTTGCCTAATTCCTCCGAAATCTCAGCTGCTGTTTCAGCCATTTCTGCAATCAAATCATCGGCATCCACAACGGTACCTTCCCTGCTTTTCATTTTCCCGCTTGGCAAATCCACCATGCCATAACTCAGATGATACAGATTGTCGGCCCAGTCGAAGCCTAATTTCTTAAGGATTAAAAACAGTACCTTAAAATGATAATCCTGCTCGTTACCCACGGTGTAAACCATACCACCCACATCGGGGTAATCCTTGATGCGCTGTATGGCCGTACCGATATCCTGGGTCATATATACCGCGGTACCATCGGCCCGCTGGACTATTTTCTTGTCCAATCCGTCATCGCTGAGATCGCACCATACCGATCCATCCTCAGCCTTTTCAAACACCCCTGTCTTTAAACCTTCTGCAACGAATTCCCTTCCCAATAAATAGGTATCACTTTCATAATACAAGGTATCGAAATCCACACCGAGGTTTTTATAGGTCTCGTTGAATCCGTCATACACCCAGCTGTTCATGGTCTTCCATAAGGACACGACGGCCTCATCGCCGGCCTCCCATTTCCTCAGCATCTCCTGGGCTTCCAATAATATGGGCGCCTGCTTCTTTGCCTCTTCTTCCGTGAGCCCCTTTTGTATAAGAGATTGGATCTCTGCCTTGTATTCCTGGTCGAATTTCACATAGTAGTTCCCCACCAGTTTGTCGCCTTTGAGACCCGTACTTTGCGGGGTTTCTCCGTTTCCATAGCGCTTCCAGGCCAACATACTTTTACAGATATGGATGCCTCTGTCATTTATGATCTGGGTTTTATAGACTTTTTTACCGGCCGCTTTTAAGATCTCGGCAACACCATAGCCCAGAAGGATATTCCTGATATGCCCCAAATGCAGTGGCTTATTGGTGTTTGGTGAAGAATATTCAACCATAATGGCATTGCCATCCGGCTTCGGAGGCACAAACCCATAATCGTCCTGATCGTAAATCGAGTTAAAAAATTGCAGGTAATAGGCATCGCTTATTTCCAGGTTCAAGAATCCCTTCACCACGTTAAACGCTTTGACGTCCTCAGTATGATCCACCAGATAACGACCAATGGTCTCTCCAATTTGCACCGGGTTTCCCTTAACGAAGCGCAACATAGGGAAAACAACTACGGTGATATCGCCCACAAATTCCTTTCTTGTGGCCTGAATTTCGACGGCTTCCAGTTGTACTCCAAAAGCCTCCTTGACGGCCTGTTTTACCCGGGTTGTTATCGTATCCTGAAGATTCATGTTAGCTGTATTGATAAGTGTGCAAAGATAGCACTTATTACAACATAATTCATATGAAGTTGATGTGTTCTTGCGAAGGGTGAATTTTAATAAAAGGCACTTTCATCAACGACCAAGGTGGTCAATTCGACCACATGACCATCCGGGTCTTTCGTGTAGATGGAATGAAAATAGTGATGGTCCTGGATATGGTAATCGAGCTCTAACTGTGCGTAATGCTGTTTCGCCTTTTCAAAACCGGCATTGCTCACATTAAAAGCAAAATGGTCGATCTTTACATGCCTGGATTGGCCATCCAGTACGGGATCGTCTAATTTGGCCGGAAACAAAGCGATTCCCGACTTACCGGACATCAGAAAAATTGGAACCGCACCCCACTCCGGAAGCTGGTATTTTTTAAGGCCCAAGACCTTCTGGTACCAGGCTACGGATCGGTCCATGTCCGTCACACGCAGGGCGACATGGTCAAGAAATTCTATATCGAATCCGGTGTTCATAGTCTTGCTCATTGTATCAGGCCCTCAAATTTAATCATAGCATTCCCGTTGTATGTATGACAGCCTCATAAAACACATTACTTTCGTTTACCGGCAACCAAACCCAAAACAATGGCAATCAATCCAAATGCTATGGTCGTGTAGGCGTCCGTATTATCCTGGGTCTCTACACTTAAATCACCTATACTTACTAAAGGTTCCGGTGCAATCAAGGTATAAATCCCGTAAATTAAGAGTCCAAATCCCACTACCATGAGACTCGTTTTCACAGTTTTATTCATAACAGCAATTCAAATAAGTTAACCCCTGAATATAAGAATTATTAGCATATGATGGACTCCTTTTCACGGAATAGCCCTAAAATTCCAAAAAATTGAAATCTTAAGGCATGCATTTCATCGATTAACATGTCGTTATTCCATAATATATGCCGTTTATCTATTCGTCGATTATAATCCTAAATTTTGGTGTCCATTTCAACTAATATATTGGCATTAAAACCTAAATATTAGCTTTTGATAGGTGATTTTGCAAATTTTGTTAAGCTATTAATTATCCATTACACTAAAATCGTATTTTATAATACTAACAATTAGATACATTTAAATTTAGAAAACTATAGAGAACTCTTATATCCCTCAATGAAGGTCTCCTTAAAATAGCTATTTATTAAATGCTTTAGTTTAATGTAGATATTGTATGAGGAAATTAATTACGTTAGGTGCTTTTTTAACTATGTTCGTAGGGTTTTCCCAAACTCAGGATATAGATAGTCTTACCTTGCAGTTAGCTTACCAAAAACAGGATACATTAAAAGCCAACACCTCCCTTGAACTCATTAAAATACTCTATAAAAACGGCGATTACAATCGCGCCCTGCGTTATATCGTCAGGAGTGAAACACTTGCTTCCGATTTAAACTATACCAAAGGCCTTGCGGATATCCTCTATTACAAATCCCTCATCTATGCCAAAAAGAACGACTATATCAATGCGGTAAACAGCTACACGAGGTGCAGAACCCTGTATGAACAACTTAAGGATTCCCTTGGTGTTGCCAAAGTGAACAACGGTATGGGTCTCATTGAAATACAACGCGGCAATTATGCCAGGGGATTGCGCTATGCCTTATCCGCCATTTCCATATTGGAGGACAAAGGACTGGATAAAGAATTGAGTCTTGCCTACAGTAATCTGGCGGATGCCTATTACAAGATCAGGGCCTTCGATACTGCACTGACCTATTATTTGAAGGCCTTGCCCTTGCAGCAGGCTTTAAATGACACGTCGGGCGTAAATACCTCGTACAGCAAACTGGCCGAACTGTATTCGATGAAAAAAGAACACAGAAAGGCCATCGACTATTATCAAAATCTGTTGCAGAGCAACCCTGATAACGATTCCATTCAAGGGATCATTGCTGCAAAACTGGGTGGTGAATATCTGCAGTTCAACGACTACACCAATGCCTCGAAATATTTATTACAGGGACTGACCATTAACAGGCGAAACGATCATAAATCCGGGTTGATGGCCACCCTGATCAATTTGGGTACCCTGAATCTGAAACAGGGGCGACTCATACTGGCCGAGCGGCAACTGGCGGAGGCCGGTGTTATTGCAAGGAGCCTCGACGACAATATGGGACTTCTTCGGTACTATGACCGGATGAAGCAGCTGGACTCTACCAGAAGGCGTTTCGACAGAGCCTTTGTGTGGCAGCGCGAATATTACAGTTTAAAAGCGGATCTTGAGGAACCTGATGGCGGTTTTCTTAAAGATAGCATTGTCCTTGATCTTGACGGCGGCCTATTAGAACCCGGCATGGATAGCGCTGCTGAAGATGCGACTGGAACCGATACTGAACAGACCCCAACCGGAATTGATGACCCTATACCGTTTCGGTTGCTTTTTTATATTATGCTGGCCATTCTCATCATCGCCATTGCCTTTATCATGATGAACAATGCCAAACGGATGAATAACATGAAGCTCGTGCAGGATTTGGAAGAAAAAAATCTAAAGGCCCAATTACAGCACGAGGCCGATCTCGAACACATTGCTCAGCTGGAGAACCGAAACAATGTGAAGGATAAATTATTTTCGATCATTTCGCATGACTTGAAGGATTCCCTGTCATCCATTAATGGCTTTATTGACCTGCTGAAAGATGATGCCCTTACCAAAGAGGAATATGACAACCTCATCCCTGAATTGAGTGAAAATGCCAACAACGCCTCCCTGCTTTTATTTAATCTTTTAAACTGGTCGAAATCCCAGATGCAGTCCCTCGAACCCAAACCGAGTTTGTTTGATATTCAGGAGGTATTTGAGGATAAGATCAATTTGATAGAGCAGCGCATGGCACAAAAGGGCATTACCCTGATAGACCATTCGCTGCGTGATTTTGCCTACGCGGACCGAAGCATGATAGAAATTGTAATTCAGAACCTCTTGGCCAATGCCCTGAAATTCTGCAATAAAGGCGATACGATTACGGTATCCAACCATATCAGCAATGGCCATTGTATACTTAGCATTGCCGATACCGGTGTGGGTATTTCAAAAGAGAATCTTGGAAAACTGTTTAAAGGCGGTTCCTTCACCACGGCCGGAACCAGCAATGAAAAAGGCACCGGATTGGGATTATCGATATGTAAAGAGCTGGTAGAACTCAATAACGGTAAAATCTGGGTGGAAAGCACCTTAAACGTCGGCAGTACGTTTTATGTTCAGCTTCCCAAGTCGAAGGCGATCTAAACTCCAGCTTTGGGCAAAAATACTTCGGCGATCATGCAACGGGCACTTCCTCCGCCGCAGGTTTCAATTGTATCCAAAGAACTGGACATTATTTTTGTGTGCTTCTGCAGTTTTTGAATCTGCGACTTGGTCAGGGCATTATAAGCGGATTGACTCATCACCAGATATCGTGTATCACTAGTCCCCTTTACCTGTAACATATTACCTGCAAAATGAGCCACCTGTTCCTCGGATATGTCGATAATCTCCTTGCCGTCTGCTTTTAAATGTTTGATCACATTCTGACGTTCTTTCTTGTCGTCGATACTTTTTAGGCAAATCACAGCGAAGGTCTCTCCAATGCACATCATGACATTGGTATGGTAAATGGGCAAGCGCTCGCCATCAACGGATTGGTAGGCCGTGAAAATAACCGGTAGATATTCGAAATCCTCACAGAATTCAATGAGCAGATCCTCGTCTGCACGAGCCGATAAGGCACAATAGGCCTTTCGATGCACCCGATCCAGAACCACACTGCCGGTACCCTCAAGGAAAAGATCGTCCTCCTCGGCACTGGTATAATCGATAATATTACGGATAAGAAAGCCGTTTTCCTCTAAAATGGGAAAGATGTCCTCACGTCGTTCATTCCTCCTGTTTTCAGCAAACATGGGGTAGATACCCACATCGCCATTTTTATGAAACGACACCCAGTTATTGGGGAAAATGGAATCCGGCGTATCGAAGTCCTTATTGTCACTCACCACAATGACATGTACCCCAATCTGTCTCAGCTGGTCGACATAGGCATCAAATTCCTGCTGCGCCCTGCTATTGATGGTTTCCGGTAAGAGGTCCTCGGGTTGCTCCTGATAGAAGTTATTGATAGCCGTTTGCTCATTCATCCTGTAATTTACCGGACGAATCATTAAAACGGTGTTGGTAGTTTGTTCCATGGTGAGAATTAATTATTACTGAAACCTCAATCCCTGATCAGCGGCAAGGTTGTACAACGCAACAGTCCTTCCTGTTTCCCTATTTCGGCATAGGGCACCTCCTCTACGGTAAAGCCCTGTGCTCTTAACCATGAATTCAATCGCGTAAACCCCCTTTCGGAAATGACAACGTCCTCAGAAATGGAAAAGACATTGCTGTACATGTCGTACATTTCATCCCTCGTAATTTCAAAAACATGGTCCTTACCGAAGAAATCGACTAACCATTGGTATTCCGCTTCAACTAAAAATCCGTTTTTATGAATAATGGCCTTTCCTTTTCCCAGGGGATTGAAACAACAATCCAGATGCAGGGCATTTTCCCTTGGATCCGTATTGGATTTTCGCAATTGGAACGATTTCACGGTTTTATGCGGAAACAGGTCCTGAATGGCCATTACAGCCTCTTTATTTGTTCTGGCCGTTATATAATCGGCATAGTCTTCCCCGGCGTAGTACCCGACAAAAATATAGTCATTCCACGGCATCACATCACCTCCCTCGACATGGCATGCCTCCGGCAGAATGATCCTGTTTTTCCTGTCGATCTGATTCCAAACATAACGTATGGCCTCGACCTCATCCTCACGGTCGGGTAAAATGTTGGCTCGGATTATTTTATCATCTATGACAAAGGCAATATCCCTGCTAAAAATCTGATTGCAGTCCTCAATGACATTGGGCCTGTACACCGTAACATCGTATTTTTTGAATACTGCAGCTGCGGCCTCCATTTCTAAAATCATATCCTCTTCCTTCGGATAGGTCCCGTTCAGGACATGCTGAATGCTTTTTGGATCGTAACAGTCCTCGACCTTCGGTACGGGTCCGTTACTTTGGGCAGTCCCTAAAATGACAGCCCTTAACCTGGAGGTTTCGTTTTTTATGTTGAGTTTTAGCATAAATTCTACCAGCGCAATTCAAAAGTCAAAACTAAGGATAATTAATGCGCTATTTAAAATAAATTTACGAATAATGACCAAGAAAAGGAAAAGCTTCATGACATGAACATGAAGCTTTCAGATGATATAAATTCAAGGTCCTATCGTTTTTCTATAGGAACGAAAGGACGCGCTGTTTCTCCTACATAAAGCTGTCTTGGCCTGCCGATAGGTTCTTTATTCAATCGCATTTCAAACCATTGGGCAATCCATCCCGGTAAGCGCCCCAGGGCGAACATGACGGTAAACATATCTGTAGGAATGCCTAAAGCACGATAGATAATACCGGAGTAAAAATCGACATTAGGATACAGTTTTCGATCCACGAAGTATTGATCTTCCAGGGCTTCTTTCTCAAGTCCTTTGGCTATATCTAAAATGGGATCGTCGATACCTAAGTCATCAAGTACTTCATCGGCTGCTTTTTTAATGATGCGCGCTCTGGGATCGAAGTTCTTATAGACGCGGTGTCCGAAGCCCATTAATCGGAACGGATCATCCTTATCCTTGGCCTTGGCCATATATTTTTTGGTATCTCCACCGTCTTCCTTAATGGCTTCAAGCATTTCCAGTACGGCCTGATTGGCCCCTCCGTGAAGCGGACCCCACAAGGCGGAAATTCCGGCAGACAGGGACACAAACAAACCCGCATGTGACGAGCCTGTAATTCTAACCGTTGATGTGGAACAGTTCTGCTCATGGTCTGCATGGAGAATCAACAATTTGTTCAGGGCATCAACAATAACATCATTCTGAACATAATCCTCATTCGGCTGTTTAAACATCATTTTAAGCACATTCTCTACGTAGCCAAGATTCTTGTCACCATAATCCAGGGGCAGTCCGTGTTTTTTTCTGAAGGTCCAGGCGACCAAAACAGGAAATTTCCCAATGATCCTTACTATGGCCTTATAGGCCTCCTGCTCGGAATTAACATTGACAGAAGAGGGATTAAAAGCTGTTAAGGCACTTGTTAAGGAGGATACGATACCCATTGGATGCGCCGATTTCGGAAATGCATCGACAATTTTCCTTACATCGTCATCTACAACGGAGTAGGATTTAATGTCGTTATAGAACTTCTCATATTGCTCCTGTGTGGGAAGATCACCAAAAATAAGCAAATAAGCCACTTCGAGGAAACTGGCTTTTTCTGCCAATTCTTCAATAGAATACCCCCTGTATCTTAGTATACCATTCTCCCCGTCAAGGAAAGTGATTTTACTTTTACAGGATCCGGTATTTTTATAACCCGCATCTAAGGTAATGATGCCCTTGGTTGCACTTCTCAATGATGAGATATCTATTGCAACTTCATTTTCTGTTCCAGTAATAATTGGGAATTCGAATTTTTGACCATCTATTTCAATGGTTGCCGATTTTGCCATAAGTTCAAGAAAATTTATGTTATTAAGCAGAGTGCTAATTTACGAAATATATGCCTATTTTTAAAGTGGATAAGGCAGCTTTTAATCGATTTGAACTTTTTTTAATTCAGACTGAAAAGAAAAAAGCGATTGCTTTAAGAAACAATCGCTTTTTCAATACTATGTAAGGCCCTCTTATTTTACCTTAAAGGCTTTTTCCTGAGGAAAATAGGCCACATCGCCCAACTCCTCCTCAATGCGAAGCAGCTGATTGTATTTTGCCATACGATCACTACGCGATGCCGAACCGGTTTTTATCTGGCCGCAGTTTAATGCCACAGCAAGGTCCGCAATGGTATTATCCTCTGTTTCTCCAGAACGGTGCGACATGACCGATGTATAACCGGCATTCTTTGCCATATTCACCGCAGCAATGGTTTCGGTTAAAGATCCGATCTGATTCACCTTTATCAGTATGGAATTGGCTATACCATTTTCGATACCACGAGACAGACGCTCGACATTGGTCACGAACAGGTCATCACCGACCAACTGGACCTTATCCCCAACCAGTTCAGTCAGGTAAGACCATCCTTCCCAATCGTTCTCATCCATACCGTCCTCTATTGAAATGATCGGATATTTCGACACCAGCTCTGCCAAATATTCGGCTTGCTCCTTGCTTGATCGCACCACACCCGTATCGCCTTCAAATTTGGTATAATCGTATTTACCATCGACATAAAACTCCGCAGAGGCACAGTCTAAGGCAATTTTTACCTCATCTCCGAATTTATAGCCCGCATTCTCAACGGCTTTGGCAATGGTTTCAATGGCGTCTTCAGTACCGTCCAGAGTCGGTGCAAAACCACCTTCATCACCTACGGCCGTACTCAATCCTCTGTCGTGCAACACTTTTTTCAAATGATGGAAAATTTCGGTTCCCATCTGCATGGCATGGGTGAAGTCATTCGCTTTTACCGGCATGATCATGAACTCCTGAAAGGCGATTGGTGCATCGCTATGAGATCCTCCGTTAATAATATTCATCATGGGAACAGGCAATGTGTTTGCCGATACCCCTCCAACATATCTGTATAACGGTAATCCCAGCTCTGCAGCTGCAGCTTTGGCAGTGGCCAAAGACACCCCAAGAATGGCATTGGCCCCCAATTTGGATTTATTTGGCGTGCCATCCAAATCAATCATGATCTGATCGATAAGGTTCTGTTCGAAAACAGAAATACCAAGCAAGGCATCGGCTATGGTCGTGTTGACATTCTCAACAGCTTTTAAAACCCCTTTGCCCATATAGGTGTTTCCACCGTCCCTAAGTTCAACAGCTTCATGCTCCCCGGTTGAGGCACCGGAAGGTACCGCCGCTCTGCCCACGATATTATTTTCGGTTACAACATCTACTTCAACAGTTGGGTTACCCCTTGAATCTAAAATTTGTCTTGCGTGAATATTTAATATAGCACTCATAATTGGTTTGTTTATAAACTTTTAATACCCCCAAATTTACGACTAAATCTTAGTATTAACACGTAATTTAAGAACAAATACATGAAAACACACCTATAACGTTTTAGTGAAGTCTGAGGCTCTTTTACAACTTTATTCGACTACTGAAAGTTTGCTTTTTTTAATGTTTTCCAGGAACTGATCGAACAGGTATGCGGAATCGTGCGGGCCAGGGCTCGCTTCGGGGTGGTACTGCACTGAAAAACAATTCTTGCTTTTCATGGCTATTCCAGCTACCGTGTTATCGTTAAGGTGCAGGTGTGTTATTTCCAAATCCTCATGGGCTTCTGCCTCTTCCCGATTTACAGCGAAACCATGGTTCTGAGATGTGATTTCACCCTTACCGGTAATCAGGTTCTTAACAGGATGATTAATGCCTCGGTGGCCGTGATGCATCTTATAGGTGGATACCCCATTGGCCAATGCGATGACCTGATGGCCCAGACAGATACCGAACAAGGGCAAATCGCGCTTGATGATTTCTTTCGCTAAAGCCTGTGCATCCTTCAGAGGTTCCGGGTCACCAGGACCATTGGACAAGAAATAGCCATCCGGATTGAAGGCCTCCAGTTCTTCGAACGTCGCGTTATAGGGAAACACCTTGATGTAAACGTCACGCTGTGCAATATTTCTCAGGATGTTCTTCTTAATGCCGATATCCAGGGCCGCCACCTTATATGTGGCATTTTCGTTTCCAAAATAATAAGGGGTCTTGGTGGATACTTTTGAAGCCAGCTCAAGACCTTCCATATTAGGCACTTCAGACAGCTGCTTCTTGAGCTGTTCAATATTATCTACCTCTGTCGATATCACCGCATTCATTGCTCCATTGTCGCGAATATAGCTCACCAGAGCTCTGGTATCGACATCCGATATGGCGAAAAGATTATTTTTATCTAAAAACTCCTCCAAAGACGCATCTGCATTAACCCTTGAATACTCATAACTGAAATTCTTAACAATAAGTCCCGCTATCTTTACCGAATCGGATTCTACTTCGTCCTTATTGGTGCCATAATTCCCAATATGGGCATTAGTGGTTACCATTAACTGTCCGTAATACGAAGGGTCGGTGAAAATTTCCTGATAACCGGTCATTCCGGTATTAAAACAGACCTCCCCAAAGGCGGTTCCCTGTTTGTTACCTACCGCTTTTCCATGAAAAATGGTCCCATCGGCTAGAAGGACGATGGCTTTTTGTCGTTTTTGATATTTCATCTGTTAATTTTAATTCTAAGAATTCCCTTCCAGTCGGGAATGAAGTTTTACAAAATTGCATAAAAAAAAGGATAAACTAAAATAGTTTATCCTTTATATGTTAAACGTTTATCAACATTTATTCTTCTTCTTCGTTTGACGCTTTGGTCTCTACCGGAGCAGCCGCTGCCGGCTTCGATCCGCCTCTTCGACTTCTTCTCGTAGCCTTCTTTTTAGGTTTGTCGGCATTGTAGATCTCGTTGTAATCGACAAGCTCTATCATCGCCATATCGGCGTTATCGCCCAATCGGTTACCCAGTTTAATGATCCTGGTATACCCTCCTGGTCTGTCACCAACCTTGGCTGCAACCTCCCTGAACAATTCGGTTACCGCCTCCTTTTGTCTTAATCTGCTAAACGCTATACGTCTGTTATGCGTCGTATCTTCCTTAGATTTCGTAATGATGGGCTCCACAAATTGTTTCAAGGCTTTTGCCTTGGCGACTGTGGTGTTAATACGCTTATGCTCTATTAAGGAGCACGCCATATTCGCCAACATAGACTTTCTGTGAGCGGTCTTTCTACTTAAATGGTTGAATTTTTTTCCGTGTCTCATGACATTTGTTTTAAACCCTTGTCTTGCTACAACCCTGAACGCTCAGGGGAGCAAACTACAAAGGAGTTAGAAATAGTTAATCTTTATCTAATTTGTATTTGCTTAAATCCATTCCGAAGTTCAAGCCTTTAACGCTGACAAGCTCTTCAAGCTCTGTTAAAGATTTTTTACCAAAATTGCGGAATTTCATCAAATCGTTTTTGTTAAATGAAACCAGGTCACCCAAAGTATCCACTTCAGCAGCCTTCAAACAATTAAGTGCCCGAACAGATAAATCCATATCGATCAGCTTCGTTTTAAGCAACTGCCTCATATGCAGTGATTCTTCGTCGTAAGTTTCAGTCTGTGCAATTTCATCAGCCTCAAGCGTAATGCGCTCATCAGAGAACAGCATGAAGTGGTGAATTAATGTTTTTGCGGCCTCGGTTAAAGCATCCTGAGGCGTAATAGAACCATCGGTAATGATTTCGAAAACTAATTTTTCGTAATCTGTTTTTTGTTCTACACGATAGTTTTCTATACTGTACTTCACATTCTTTATAGGTGTATATATAGAATCTGTGAATATCGTTCCAATTGGAGCAGATGCTTTCTTGTTTTCCTCTGCAGGCACATAACCTCTACCCTTTTCGATCGTAATTTCAAGATTGAAATTTACTTTAGGATCTAAATTACAAATCACCTGCTCAGTATTTAAGACCTGGAATCCAGAAATGAACTTTTGGAAATCCCCGGCTAATATTTGCTCCTGACCAGAAATAGAAATAGAAACAGATTCGTTGTCAATATCTTCTATTTGTCTTTTAAAACGAATTTGTTTTAAGTTAAGAATGATTTCGGTAACATCTTCCACCACACCCGCTATCGTAGAAAACTCATGATCTACGCCTTCAATTCTAACCGATGTTATTGCAAATCCTTCAAGAGAAGATAATAAAACTCTTCTCAGTGCATTACCTACTGTTAATCCATATCCAGGCTCCAAAGGGCGAAATTCAAATTTCCCTTCAAAATCTGTTGAATTAATCATGATTACTTTGTCCGGCTTTTGAAAATTAAATACTGCCATATTTCAGATTTGTATCAGTTATTATTTAGAATATAATTCGACTATAAATTGTTCATTTATGTTTTCCGGAATTTGAATGCGCTCAGGAACGGCAACATAGGTCCCTTGTTTGGTATCGTTATTCCAGGTGATCCACTCATAAATGTGACTTGAGTTCGCAAGTGAATTCTCAATTGTCTCAAGTGATTTGGATTTTTCTCTGACAGCAACAACATCTCCGGCCTTTAACTGGTAAGATGGAATGTTTACCAAACTACCATTTACGGTGATGTGTCTGTGAGAAACCAATTGTCTTGCTGCACTTCTTGAAGGGGCTATACCCATTCTGTACACCACGTTATCCAATCTAGATTCACAAAGCTGCAACAGAACCTCACCCGTAATACCTTGTGCTGCTCTTGCTTTTTTAAATAAATTTCTAAACTGACGTTCTAAAATACCATAGGTGTATTTTGCCTTTTGCTTTTCCTGCAGTTGGATAGCGTACTCCGATTTTTTACCACGTCTTCTGTTGTTACCGTGTTGACCCGGAGGGTAATTTCTTTTTTCGAAAGACTTATCGTCTCCAAAAATAGCTTCGCCGAATTTTCGAGCTATTTTAGTTTTAGGACCAGTATATCTTGCCATTTTAAATTGTTTTTTAAGAGCGATTATGAATTAAGGTCTTAATCTTATCCTTCGATAACCGTTGATCTCTTGTTGATACTTGTTAATAAATTAGTTGCTTATATAAAAGAAGCTGAAACACATTCAGCTTAAACTCTTCTACGTTTTGGAGGTCGACATCCATTATGTGGCAACGGCGTAACATCTATGATTTCTGTTACTTCAATACCCGCATTATGGATGGATCGAATGGCAGACTCTCTACCATTACCAGGCCCCTTAACATATACCTTAACCTTTTTCAATCCTGCCTCCAATGCTACCCCTGCAGCATCTTCAGCAGCTAATTGAGCCGCATAAGGCGTGTTTTTCTTAGAGCCTCTAAACCCCATTTTACCAGCAGAAGACCATGAAATCACATCGCCCTTTTTGTTGGTAAGTGAAATAATAATGTTGTTGAATGAAGCCGTTATATGTGCCTCACCAATTGCCTCAACAATTACTTTACGTTTTTTTGTACTTGTTTTTGCCATGTTCTTTTAGTTTCTAGTTGTTAGCTTTTAGTTATTGGAATCCTAAACTGTTACATTTCAGGCAGATTCTTCTAACCTCCAAATACTAATGACTAATGACTATTGTTTTAATGATTATTTCGTTGCCTTTTTCTTGTTAGCAACTGTCTTTCTTCTACCTTTTCTCGTTCTTGAGTTATTCTTGGTGCGCTGACCTCGTAATGGAAGTCCGGATCTGTGACGAATACCTCTGTAACACCCAATATCCATTAAACGCTTAATGTTCAACTGAGTCTCAGAACGCAATTCACCTTCTATCTTATAGGATCCAACCGCCTCACGGATCGCACCGATCTCGTCGTCCGTCCAATCCTGAACTTTAGTGTCTTCGCTAACTTTAGCTGTCCCTAAAATCTCTTTTGCTCTGCTTTTACCAATACCGTAAATATAGGTTAAAGCGATTGCACCTCGTTTGTTTTTTGGTATGTCTACACCTGCAATTCTTGCCATAATTACCCTTGTCTTTGTTTAAATCTAGGATTCTTTTTGTTTATTACGTAAAGTCTACCTTTTCTGCGCACGATTTTACAATCTGCACTTCTTTTCTTTACTGACGCTCTTACTTTCATAAGTTTCCTTTTTAAATGATACTGTAATTTTAGTATCTATATGTTATCCGAGCCTTGGTTAAATCGTAAGGACTCATTTCTAATTTTACCTTATCCCCTGGTAACAACTTAATATAATGCATACGCATCTTACCAGAAATATGTGCAGTCACAATGTGACCATTTTCCAGTTCTACACGAAACATGGCATTCGATAATGCTTCTATAATTGTTCCGTCCTGTTCTATTGCTGCTTGTTTTGCCATATTTTAGTTTTTAGTTGTTTGTCTTTAGATGTTAGTCCTGTTATTCTATTTTTAATGTAGTATAACGATTCCAACGCCTAACTACCAACGTCCATTTTCTAATTTTAAGCCACTGCCTTTCTGTTCTTTCCGGTTTTCATCAAGCCATCATAATGCCTATTGAGTAAATACGCATTTATTTGCTGCATGGTATCAATGGCAACCCCTACCATAATCAAAAGCGAGGTTCCTCCAAAAAACAATGCCCATCCCTGCTGCACATTCATAAGTTTAACAATGAAGGCCGGAAAAACAGCAATCAATGCTAAGAATATAGAACCTGGCAAGGTGATTTGTGACATTATTCTATCCAAATATTCAGAGGTTTCGGTACCCGGACGTATACCAGGAATGAACCCTCCACTTCGTTTTAAATCATCAGCCATTTTATTGGTCGGTACCGTAATCGCCGTATAGAAATAGGTAAACACGATGATTAAAAGTCCGAACACAAGATTGTACCAAAATCCGAATATATCAGAAAATTGGGTTTGCATCCAGGCACCCACCGCGGTTTCCTTCAATATGGCCGAACCTCCTATCAATCCGGGTACAAACATAATAGCCTGTGCAAATATGATCGGCATTACCCCGGAAGCATTCAGTTTTAATGGAATGTACTGTCTGGAACTTGCCATAACATTTCGTTCATAACCTCCTGATGCCGTCCTTCTGGCATACTGCACGGTAACTCTTCTAACAGCCATTACCAATAGTACAGACAGTAAAATAATGACGAACCAGATAACAAGCTCAAAAAGAATAAGCATGACATTATTTCCGTCCAACCTCGTGGCCGCATTTTGAATGAACGCCTGCGGTAAGGTGGCAATAATACCTACCATAATTAACAGGGAAATACCATTCCCAATCCCTTTATCCGTAATTTTTTCTCCTAACCACATCGCGAAAATACAGCCGGTAACCAAAATAATTACAGATGAAAAATAAAATAAACCTCCTGTTCCTAATAGGAAAGCCGACTGAGGAATACCCAATGCCGGTAAACTTGCTAAATAACCAGGTGCCTGTAACAAACAGATACCAATAGTCAGCCAGCGTGTAATCTGTGTTATTTTCTTTTGACCACTAGCGCCTTCCTTTTGCAGTTTTTGTAAATACGGAATGGCTATTCCCATTAACTGAACCACAATCGAAGCAGAAATGTAAGGCATGATACCCAAGGCAAACACCGATGCGTTTGCAAATGCTCCACCTGTAAAGGCATTAAGTAAACCTAATATACCGCCTTCTGTACTATCTGCCAAACCACTTAACTGTTCAGCATCTATCCCCGGTAAAACAACCTGTGCACCAAATCGGTAAACCAAAAGCAGACTCAACGTGACGATGATCCTGTTTCTGAGTTCTTCGATTTTCCAAACATTCTTTATAGATTCTATAAACTTCATGAATTGTAAAGTCTTATAATGTTATTGCCTCTCCTCCTGCAGCTTCAATAGCAGCTTTTGCCGAAGCAGAAAACTTGTGCGCAGAAACTTTTAACTTCGCTTTTAACTCACCGCGACCCAATATTTTGACCAAATCATTTTTATGCACCAGGCGATTATCAAATAAGGTATCGAAATCTACAGTATCCTTTACTTTCTTGTCATCAACCAATTGTTGTAAGGTGTCTAAATTAACGCCTTGATATTCCACACGATTAATGTTGTTGAAACCAAATTTAGGCACACGTCTTTGAAGTGGCATCTGACCTCCTTCAAAACCTATTTTCTTGGAGTAACCAGAACGGGACTTAGCCCCTTTGTGACCACGTGTAGCGGTACCACCCTTTCCGGATCCTTGTCCTCTACCTACTCTTTTGCCTTGATGTTTTACTGAACCTTCTGCAGGTTTTAAATTACTTAAATCCATTTTTTCAGTCTATATTTTTAAGCTTCCTCAACAGAAACTAAATGTGAAACTTTAGCAATCATTCCCAATATATTCGGTGTTGCCTCGTGTTCTTTAACTTGACCAATCTTTCTTAGACCAAGAGCTTCCAAAGTTCTCTTTTGTCTTTGCGTTCGATTGATTGCGCTTTTAACCTTTGTTACTTTAATCTTTCCCATTTTTCTAGTTTTTCAGTCGTTAGGTCGGTAGTCCTTACTATATACAGACTAAGGTCTAAAGACTATAGACTTATTTATGCGTTAAAAACTTTTTCAAGTGAAATTCCTCTGTCTCGTGCTATAGTATGCGCATCACGCAACTGCAATAAAGCATCAAACGTCGCTTTTACTACGTTATGCGGATTCGAAGACCCCTGTGATTTTGATAATACATCATGTACACCTACAGCCTCCAACACGGTTCTTACAGCACCTCCTGCTATAACTCCTGTACCAGGAGCAGCCGGAATGATATTTACTCTGGCACCACCATATTTCCCTTTTTGTTCATGTGGTAATGTCCCTTTAATAATAGGTATTCTAACAAGATTTTTCTTGGCATCCTCGACAGCCTTTGCAATAGCGCTGGCTACGTCTTTTGATTTACCAAGTCCCTGACCGACAACACCTGCTTCATCTCCAACAACCACGATTGCCGAAAAGCCAAATGCACGACCTCCTTTAGTTACTTTAGTTACCCTTTGTACACCAACTAAACGATCTTTAAGATCTAATCCACCTGGTTTTACTAATTCTGCACTTTTATATTTTTGAAACATATTTTCTTAGAATTTAAGTCCTGCTTCTCTAGCTCCGTCGGCCAATGATTTAACTCTACCGTGATATAAATAACCACCCCTGTCGAAAGAAATGGTTTCTACACCGGCTTTTAATGCTTTTTCTGCTAACGCTTTACCTACAAGAGCAGCGGTTTCTGTCTTGTTTGCTTTCGCAGCAGCGATATCTTTATCTCTCGAAGATGCTGCAGCTATGGTTTTCCCATTTACATCATCAACTATCTGAGCATAAATTTCCTTATTACTTCTGAAAACAGATAATCTGGGGCGTGCTGCCGTACCGGAAACCACCTTTCTTATTCTGTTTTTTATCCTTATTCTTCTTTCGTTCTTTGTCAATGCCATAACTAATTTATTAAGCTGATTTACCTGCTTTTCTTCTTATTTCTTCACCAACAAACTTGATTCCTTTACCTTTGTAAGGTTCAGGTTTTCTAAAACTACGAATCTTTGCAGCTACCTGACCTACAAGTTGTTTATCATGAGAGGTTAACTTCACGATAGGATTCTTTCCCTTTTCTGAAACCGTCTCAACCTTCACTTCAGGCGCTATATCCATAACGATATTGTGTGAAAAACCTAAAGCCAAATCTAATTTTTGTCCCTGGTTGGTTGCTCTGTAACCTACACCTACCAATTCCAATTCTTTGGTCCATCCTTTAGATACGCCTTCAATCATATTGTTGACCAAAGCTCTGTAAAGACCATGCTTTGCTCTGTGGTCCTTGGCATCCGAAGATCGCACCACCTGTACATTTCCTTCTTCAACTTTAATATCAACTGAATCGAACGGTTGTTCTAAGGTTCCTAGTTTTCCCTTAACAGTAATTACGTTGTCGTTTACGTCTACTGTTACACCTTCTGGAATGGCTACTGGATTATTTCCTATTCTTGACATTTCTTTTCGGTTTTAAATTAGTAAACGTAGCATAAAACTTCACCACCTACATTTTCTCTTTTGGCTTGTTGGCCGGTCATTACTCCATGAGAAGTGGAAACAATGGCAACACCTAGTCCGTTGAGAATTCTAGGTAATTCGTTCGCGCCGGCATACTTTCTTAGACCGGGCTTACTTACCCTTTGAAGTTTCTTAATTACGGGTTCTTTCGTTTCTTTGTTGTACTTAAGGGCTATTTTAATTGAACCCTGTACTGATGAATCATCAAACTTGTAACTTAAAATATATCCTTGCTCGAATAATATTTTAGTGATGTCCTTTTTTAAATTAGATGCAGGAATTTCAACCACTCTGTGATTGGCACGCACTGCGTTTCTAATTCTTGTTAGATAATCCGAAATTGGATCTGTATACATATTTATTAATTTGCGGAAGTGGTTTTCGAAACCGTCCTTCGGTTCCAAACCTTCAACCAGTTTATAATTTCTTTTTTACCAGCTCGCCTTTTTAACTCCTGGGATCAGACCTTGATTAGCCATTTCCCTGAAGGTAACACGAGAAATACCAAAAACTCTCATATACCCCTTTGGACGTCCGGTCAGCTTACATCTGTTATGCTGACGTATCGGAGAGGCATTTTTTGGTAGCTTTTGCAACGCTTCATAATCTCCAGCTTCCTTTAAAGCTTTGCGTTTAGCCGCGTATTTCGCTACAGTTTTTGCTCTCTTTACCTCACGGGCTTTCATTGATTCTTTAGCCATGTCTTAGTTTCTTTTAAAAGGTAAACCTAATTCAGTTAATAATGATTTTGCTTCTTTATCCGTTTCAGCAGAGGTCACAAAGGTAATATCCATTCCAGAGATGCGGTTTACCTTATCGATATTAATCTCAGGGAAGATAATCTGCTCCGTTACACCTAAGTTGTAATTCCCTCTTCCGTCGAAACCTGTTGCCTTAATCCCATTAAAATCTCTAACTCGAGGTAAGGCAGTGGTGACCAAACGGTCTAAGAACTCATACATTTTCTCACCGCGTAATGTCACTTTAGCACCAATTGGCATGCCTCTACGCAATTTAAACGATGCGACGTCCTTTTTGGATATTGTTGCAACCGCTTTCTGTCCGGTAATGGTAGTTAACTCTTCTACTGCGTAGTCGACTAACTTCTTATCTGCCACTGCTGCACCCACACCTTTAGAAATTACGATTTTCTTAAGTTTAGGAACCTGCATTACATTTTTGTATCCAAATTCGTCTGTAAGAGCTGCAATAACTCTGCTTTTATACTCTTCTTTAAGTCTTGGTGAATATGCCATAACTAAATTACTTCATTAGATTTTTTTGAAAATCTCACTTTCTTCTCACCTTCCATTCTATAACCAACTCGCGTTGTCTCCCCTTTAGAGGTCAATAACGATAAATTAGATAAATGAATTGGTGCTTCCTTCTCAATAATGCCTCCTTGAGGATTTTGTGCACTTGGTTTGGTATGTTTCTTAACCATGTTCACACCTTCTACGATAGCCTTATTCTTATCTATAAATACTTTTTGCACTTTACCTTCTGAACCTTTATGGTCTCCAGTAATAACGCGCACTGTATCTCCGGTTTTTATTTTAAGCTTTCCCATCTTTCTTTTTGCATTAAAGCACTTCCGGTGCCAATGATACGATTTTCATGAATTGCTTGTCACGAAGTTCTCTTGCCACAGGACCAAACACACGGGTTCCTCTCATTTCCCCAGTTGGGTTTAGAAGGACACAAGCGTTATCATCGAATCGGATATACGATCCGTCAGGTCGTCTAACTTCTTTTACGGTACGTACCACAACTGCAGTAGAAACGGCACCTTTTTTAATGTTACCGTTAGGCGTTGCATCTTTTACAGAAACCACGATTTTATCGCCTACAGAAGCGTATCTTCTTTTAGTGCCACCCAGAACACGAATCGTTAGAACTTCTTTTGCTCCGGTGTTATCTGCTACCTTAAGTCTTGTTTCTTGCTGTACCATAATTACTTCGCTCTTTCAATTATTTCAACTAATCTCCAACACTTGGATTTACTTAAAGGTCTTGTTTCCATAATCTTTACAGTATCTCCAATATTACAATCATTTTTTTCGTCGTGCGCCACATATTTCTTGGTCTTCAACACGAACTTACCATACATAGGGTGCTTTACTTTCTTAACCTCAGAAACTACAATAGATTTCTGCATTTTGTTACTCGTAACAACTCCTATACGTTCTTTTCTTAAATTTCTTGTTTCCATCTTTCTGCAGAATTATTGTACTTCTCTCTTAGTTATTTCTGTCGCAATTCTAGCTACTGTCCGTCTAAGTGCACGTAACTGAATTGGATTTTCTAAAGGAGATATTGCATGCGCCAGTTTCAGGTCTGCATAACTCTTTTTTGTCTCACCAAGTTTTTCCTGTAACTCGGCTGTCGATAATTCTTTAATTTCTGATTGTTTCATATCTCTCATTAAATAAATTATGCTTCGTAATCTCGAGCAATTACAAACTTAGTTTTTACCGGTAGTTTCTGTGCTGCCAGACGCAAGGCTTCTTTAGCCGTATCCAATGGCACACCTCCTATTTCAAATAAAATACGTCCAGGTTTAACCACGGCCACATAGTACTCAACAGCACCTTTACCCTTACCCATACGTACTTCCAATGGCTTTTTAGTTATTGGTTTATCCGGAAATATTTTAATCCACAATGATCCTTCCCGCTTCATGTAACGCGTTGCAGCAACACGAGCTGCTTCAATTTGACGAGAAGTGATAAACGTAGAATCCAAAGCTTTTATTCCAAAAGTACCGTAAGACAGTTGATTTCCACGCTGCGAAACCCCCTTCATACGTCCCTTTTGTTGCTTACGAAATTTTGTTCTTTTAGGCTGTAACATTTTTCTTTTACTTTAAAAAATTACTTTCTTCGACGCGGATTTTTACCACGACCTCCTCCTTTACCCTGCTTCTTGGATAATCCAACAAGTGGAGAAAGCTCTCTTTTACCATATACTTCGCCTTTCATGATCCATACCTTAACACCTAATCTACCGTAGGTAGTATGTGCTTCTACTAAAGCATAGTCGATATCGGCTCTGAATGTCGACAATGGAATTCGTCCTTCTTTATAGTGTTCGCTACGTGCCATTTCAGCACCGTTTAATCGACCACTGATCTGAATTTTAATTCCTTCAGCATTCATACGCATTGTAGCAGCAATAGCCATCTTTATTGCACGACGATACGAAATACGATTTTCGATTTGACGTGCAATACTTGATGCTACTAAAAATGCATCCAGTTCAGGTCTCTTGATTTCAAAGATGTTAATCTGAACCTCTTTTCCAGTAATCTTTTTAAGCTCTTCTTTTAACTTGTCTACCTCTTGACCTCCCTTACCAATAATGATTCCAGGACGCGCCGTAGTGATAGTAACGGTTACAAGCTTAAGAGTTCTTTCAATAATTACTCTACTCACACTAGCCTTAGCCAGACGTACATGAACGTACTTTCTAATTTTATCGTCTTCGGCAAGCTTATCGCCATAATCGTCTCCTCCGTACCAGTTAGACTCCCATCCTCTGATAATACCTAAGCGATTTCCGATTGGATTTGTCTTTTGTCCCATACTTCTATCTTAGCTTTGTGTGTTATTGTTAGATCCAACCACAAGTGTAACATGGTTAGAACGTTTTCTAATTCTGTGCGCACGACCTTGCGGTGCTGGACGCAATCTTTTCAACATCGATCCACCATCCACTCTGATTTCCTTAACGAATAATTCAGCTGTTTCCACATCAGCATCCTCATTTTTAGCCTGCCAGTTTGCGATGGCAGATAACAATAGTTTCTCTAAACGAGCGGATGCCTCCTTTTGGTTGAACTTTAAAATATTCAGTGCATTTTCTACGCGTTCACCTCTTACTAAATCGGCTACTAAGCGCATTTTCCTCGGTGACGTAGGACAGTTATTAAGCTTAGCAAAAGCAACTTGCTTCTTTGCTTCCTTAAGAGCGTCTGCCATTTGTTTTTTACGACTTCCCATAGCTTACTACTTTTTACCTTTGTTTTTAGCACCTGCATGCCCACGGAATGAACGCGTTGGTGAAAATTCTCCTAATTTATGTCCCACCATGTTCTCGGTAACGTATACCGGTACAAACTGGCGGCCATTGTGAACCGCTATGGTTTGACCAACAAAATCCGGTGTAATCATACTTGCACGAGACCAAGTTTTAATCACCGTTTTTTTATTCGCTTCAACGTTAGCAGCTACTTTTCTTTCTAATTTATAATGAACGTAAGGTCCTTTTTTTAACGATCTTGCCATGTCTTATTTCTTTCTACGTTCTACAATATATTTATTACTTGGATTTGATTTAGAACGCGTTCTATATCCTTTTGCAGGTATACCGTTTCTCGATCTTGGATGACCTCCGGAAGCACGTCCTTCACCACCACCCATCGGGTGATCAATTGGGTTCATAACTACAGGTCTTGTACGTGGCCTTCTTCCTAACCATCGCGTTCTACCTGCCTTACCAGACACCATTAACTGGTGATCGGAGTTAGAAACAACACCAATAGTAGCCATACATGTGGCTAGAATTAAACGTGTTTCACCTGAAGGCAATTTAATGGTTGCGAATTTACCATCCCTTGCCATTAACTGAGCAAATGCTCCGGCACTACGCGCCATAACAGCACCCTGACCCGGACGTAATTCAACACAGGAAATAATAGTTCCCAATGGAATTTCACTCAATGGCATGGCATTTCCAATTTCAGGAGCGATCCCTTCCACACCGGAAACCACATTTTGCCCAACCTGTAATCCATTTTGAGCAATGATATATCGTTTCTCACCGTCCTGATAGTTCAGCAAAGCGATGAAAGCCGTTCTGTTTGGATCATACTCTATCGACTTAACCTCCGCCGGAATTCCAGTTTTGTTACGTTTAAAATCGATAAGGCGATACCTTCTTTTGTGACCACCACCCATGTAGCGCATGGTCATCTTTCCTTGACTGTTTCTACCACCAGACCTTTTTTTCGGAGCTAATAAACTTTTCTCCGGCTTATCAGTAGTAATGGCGTCAAATCCATTAACTACTCTAAAACGCTGCCCTGGTGTGATTGGTTTTAATTTTCTTACTGACATTGTTGTCTAATTACAAATTACTGTATAAATCAATCATTTCACCCTCCGCCAGTTGTACAACCGCTTTTTTAACAGCGTTTGTTTTACCATGCTGAATACCCGTTTTAGTGTAACGTGTTCTTCTATCTGGACGGACATTTATTGTACGAACCTTTTCAACAGAAACCCCGTAAGCAGCCTCAACCGCCTTTTTAATTTCTATCTTGTTCGCCTTAGGATTCACTGAAAACCAATAGCAGTTTTTCATCTCGCTATCGGCAGTCGCTTTTTCCGTTATTATAGGTTTAATTAAGATACTCATGGTTTCTATTTACTTAAATTTGATTCTATTCCTTCTATGGCGCCTTCCAAAAGCACCAACTGATTTGCGTTTAAAATTTTGTAAGTATTTAATTCTGAGTTTGTTACAACTTCAGAACCTTTTAAATTACGCGATGACAAATATACATTATTATTTGACCCGCCCAACACAAACAAAGATTTTTTGTTTTCAAGGTCCAGGGCCTTTAAAACTGCAGTGAAGTTTTTGGTTTTTGGCGCATCGAAATTGAAGTCCTCCAATACCAAAATGGACTTCTCACTGGCTTTCATACTCAATGCAGATTTGCGTGCTAAACGCTTCAGGTTTTTATTCAGTTTGAAACCGTAGTTTCTCGGTCTCGGACCAAACATGCGTCCACCACCTTTAAATATTCCCGACTTGATACTACCTGCTCTTGCCGTACCTGTTCCTTTCTGCTTTTTAATCTTTCGTGTACTTCCAGAAATCTCATTGCGCTCTTTAGACTTGTGAGTTCCCTGTCTCTGGTTAGCCAAATACTGCTTGACATCCAAATACACGGCATGATTATTAGGCTCTATAGCAAACACCTCTTTAGAAAGCTCTGCTTTTCTTCCGGTGTCTTTTCCGTTTATATCTAAAACTGCTACTTTCATTACTTTCTGATAATTACATAAGCGTTTTTGTGTCCAGGCACACAACCTTTAACAACCAGTAAGTTCTTTTCAGGAACCACTTTCAACACTCTTAAATTTTGAACTTTCACTTTTACACCACCCATTCTACCGGCCATTTTCATGCCTTTAAAAACTCTTGATGGATAAGATGCAGCTCCAATAGAACCCGGTGCCCTCAAACGGTTGTGCTGACCGTGAGTAGATTGTCCTACCCCGCCAAAGCCATGACGTTTTACAACACCCTGAAACCCTTTACCTTTTGAAGTTCCAGAAATATCAACAAATTCACCTTCGATGAAATGTTCTACGGTGATGGCATCACCTAATTTGTACTCCTCCTCAAAACCTTTAAATTCAACGACTTTGCGTTTTACAGAAGTACCCGCTTTTTTGGCGTGACCCAGGTCTGCCTTTGTTGCGCTTTTTTCTGTCGCGTCATCGAAACCTAGTTGCACAGCTTCATAGCCATCCACTTCTTTGGTTCTGACTTGGGTAACGATACATGGTCCAGCTTCAATGACGGTACACGGAATATTTTTTCCGTTCTCATCGAAGATACTGGTCATACCGATTTTTTTTCCAATTAACCCAGACATTTTAATTTACATTTTACGATTGATGGCTTACTGTTTCTTAATTCACCATCAATCAATTATTACACTTAATTTACGTTTTCGATACCTTCCAATTCACATTGGAATACTCGAACTGACACTATAAAAACTTCAGGGACAAAATACCTTTCGTCCCTGAAATGTATTTATCCGTTTTTCCCGCGACCGCATCGGTGGGACATGCATGCCCTGAATTCGTTCCAGGGTCTTTTTTAATCTTCTACCGCCTTCCCGAATCATCTTCGGGACTTCGATAACAGTCTGTTAGACTTTTATCTCAACCTCAACACCACTTGGCAACTCCAATTTCATCAAGGCATCAATGGTTTTTGAAGATGAAGAATAAATATCCAATAAGCGTTTAAAAGAACTCAATTGGAATTGTTCTCTTGATTTTTTGTTAACGTGTGGTGAACGAAGCACAGTAAAAATTTTCTTGTGGGTTGGTAATGGGATTGGCCCGGTTACCACAGCTCCAGTACTTTTTACTGTTTTTACAATCTTATCGGCAGACTTGTCTACCAGGTTATGATCGTAAGACTTTAGTTTTATTCTGATTTTCTGACTCATGTTCTTATATTTTAAGCTTCAACGCCTTTAGCAGCTTTAATAACCTCTTCTGATATGTTTGAAGGTGTTTCAGCATAATGTGAAAATTCCATAGTTGATGTCGCACGTCCTGAAGACAGGGTACGTAGCGCCGTTACATAACCAAACATTTCAGACAATGGCACATCCGCTTTCACAACTTTTGCACCCGCTCTGTCGCTCATGTTATTCACTTGTCCTCGACGACGGTTAAGATCTCCTACGATATCACCCATATTTTCTTCAGGTGTAATAACCTCAAGTTTCATGATAGGCTCCATGATAACAGCCTTTGCCGCTTTCGCAGCTGACCTGAATCCTAATTTCGCAGCCAGTTCGAAAGACAACTGATCTGAATCCACATCGTGGTAAGATCCATCTGTTAAGGTTACCTTCATCGCGTCTACTTCATATCCGGCCAAAGGCCCGTTTTGCATCGCCATAGTAAATCCTTTCTCAACTGAGGGAATAAATTCCTTTGGAATGTTACCGCCCTTTATCTCAGAGACAAACTCTAATCCTGGCTTACCTTCTTCGGCCGGTTCAAGAGTAAATACAATATCGGCAAACTTACCGCGACCACCGGATTGTTTCTTATAAACTTCTCTGTGCTCCGCACGTTGTGTAATGGCTTCCTTGTACTCCACCTGAGGCTGACCCTGATTGACTTCAACCTTGAATTCACGTCTTAAACGATCTACGATAATATCCAGGTGAAGCTCACCCATTCCTGATATAATGGTCTGTCCGGAGGCCTCATCCGTTCTCACGGTAAAGGTTGGATCTTCTTCAGCCAATTTAGAAAGCGCCATACCAAGCTTATCGACATCTGCTTTCGTTTTAGGCTCTACCGCAATACCAATAACAGGATCTGGGAAATCCATGGATTCCAAAACAATAGGATGTTTTTCATCAGACATGGTATCCCCTGTCTTGATATCTTTGAATCCTACTGCAGCACCTATATCTCCAGCTTCGATAAAGTCGATCGCATTCTGCTTATTAGAGTGCATTTGGTAAATACGTGAAATACGCTCTTTCTTTCCAGAACGGTTGTTCAATATATATGATCCCGCATCCAGACGTCCTGAGTAGGCTCGGAAGAATGCCAAACGACCAACGAAAGGATCGGTAGCAATCTTAAATGCCAATGCAGAAAATGGTTCTTTGGCATCTGGTTTACGGGCTATCTCTTCTCCAGTTTCAGGATTGGTTCCTATAATGTTATCTCTATCCAATGGGGAGGGTAAATAGCGACATACGGCATCTAACAGGAACTGTACCCCTTTGTTTTTGAATGAAGATCCACAGATCATTGGAATAATGGCCATATCCATTACCGCAGCACGAAGCGCAGCATGGACCTCATCTTCAGTGATCGAATCTTCGTCTTCCATGAACTTTTCCAGGAGATGCTCATCATAAGTAGCGACCTCTTCTATTAAAAGGGCACGGTATTTATGTGCTTCTTCTTTTAATTCCTCAGGAATTTCAATAACATCAAAAGTTGCTCCCTGGGTTTCATCGTGCCAAACTATAGCACGGTTCTTAACTAAATCGATAATCCCTTTGAAGTCTGCTTCATCTCCAATATTCAAAACAATTGGCACGGCATTGGACTTCAACATATCTTTAACCTGCTGGCAGACTCCTAAAAAGTTAGATCCCTGACGGTCCATCTTGTTAACGAACCCAATTCGAGGCACCTTATAATTGTCTGCTAGCCTCCAGTTCGTTTCAGACTGTGGTTCAACACCATCTACCGCACTAAAAAGAAATACCAAACCGTCCAATACACGTAAGGAACGGTTTACTTCAACGGTAAAGTCAACGTGACCCGGAGTATCTATAATATTAAAATGGTATCCTTTGGTTTCGTCGGTAGGCAATCCGTTCTCAAGTGGAAAATTCCATGTACATGTTGTGGCAGCAGAAGTAATAGTAATACCTCTTTCCTGCTCCTGCTCCATCCAGTCCATAGTAGCAGCACCATCGTGTACTTCTCCAATCTTGTGAGATACGCCGGTGTAATAAAGGATACGTTCGGTAGTTGTGGTCTTTCCTGCATCAATATGTGCAGCAATACCTATATTTCTAGTGTATTTTAAATCTCTTGCCATGTCCTAATTAAAATCTAAAGTGAGAGAATGCTTTATTAGCTTCTGCCATTTTATGCGTGTCTACTCTTTTCTTTACGGCTGCACCTTCTTCTTTGGCTGCAGCTAAAATTTCGGCCGCTAATTTTTGTGACATTGATTTTTCGTTACGCTTGCGAGCATAACCAATCAACCATTTCATGGCTGTAGAAATTTTTCGATCAGGACGGATCTGCATAGGAATCTGGAAGGTAGCTCCTCCAACACGACGGCTACGTACCTCAACGTGAGGCATCACATTTGATAATGCATCTTTCCAAATCTCTAATGCCGATTTTTCCTCATCGGTTTTTTTGGCGTCTACGATATCAATGGCATCGTAGAACACTTTAAATGCCACGGACTTTTTACCATCCCACATCATATTGTTAACAAAACGTGTTACCAACTGATCGTTAAACCTCGGATCTGGTAAAAGAGGCCTTTTTTTCGCTTGTCTTTTTCTCATGTCTTTCTGTTAAGTTGTTTGTGGTCAGTTGCTACACGTTCTCAAAAGGAAGCATAACACCCAACTCAAACCTGTTTTTACTTTTTAGGGCGTTTAGCACCGTACTTAGATCTCCGTTGCGTTCTACCTTGCACACCTGCTGTATCCAAAGCACCACGAACAATATGATATCTAACACCCGGTAAGTCTTTAACCCTTCCACCTCTAACTAATACTATCGAGTGCTCTTGTAAATTATGTCCTTCTCCAGGGATGTATGCATTCACCTCATTACCATTGGTTAACCTTACCCTGGCCACTTTACGCATTGCAGAGTTTGGTTTCTTAGGTGTTGTCGTGTAAACACGAGTACATACGCCACGTCGTTGAGGACAAGAATGTAATGCAGCCGATTTACTCTTCTTAGTTATTTTGGCTCTTCCTGTTCTTACTAATTGTGAAATTGTTGGCATAAATTATTTTATAAATTTAAAATCCTCTTCTTAGAGGGCTGCAAAGGTAGAAATTTAAATGAATTATTCAAACCCTTGTTCATTAATTTTTCTGGTAATCTAAAATTAAATTTCACCACTATATTATATGTCTCCTTTTTCCGTTAGTTTTACACTATAAAGTCTGACCATCGAAGTTGGACTCTAACAGTATTGAAACAATGCCATAATAGTCCGATTGAGTCCTCTTAACCCGTGAAAAAAATCGCTTTATTCATACTCCTTAACTGCACCCTGTTTTCTCCGGTATTACCCTGTCAAAATCTGTCGCTAATGGTAGAGGGATACGATTCCGGAGAAACATCGCTATTGGATTCATTGGGTTATGTTAAAAAACACTTGAATTATCAGTCCATCGTCAATGAAGTTGACTCCATAAAAAGTACCTGCTACAGGTTGGGATACATTGAAACTAAACTGCAGTCACTGAGCAGACAAAATGATACCACTTTCAAAGCCAAACTTCATTTGAAAGATAAATTTCACACCATATATATATATTACGATACTTCAGTACTATCAGAGAACACCTTGGAAGCTATTAGCGTGCAAAGCAACGACAGGTATTTCGAAGTCCAATTTAAAGACATCGAAGCGGTCATGGTTTACTTAAATGCTGAAATTGCCAAAAGGGGGTACCCTTTTACCAAGTTGAAACTGACCGATATTGAAGTTGATCAGGGTACCTTAAAAGCCCGGCTTAAAATTGATAGGGATGATCAGAAGAGAACCATCGACACGATTGTCATCAAAGGGTATGAAAGATTTCCGGCATCGTTTATCAAACACTATTTAAAAATTAAGCCCGAACAAACCTTCGACCTGGCATTACTAAAAAATAAAACTGAAAAATTAAATAACTTAAGATTTGCCAATCAAATAAAGCCGCCTGAAATTTTATTTACCGAAGACGCAACAGCTATTTATTTATATGTGGAAAAATCCAAGAGCAATGCTTTTGATGGTTTCCTTGGTTTTGGTACCAACGAGGACGATGGCAAACTTGAGTTCGATGGTTTTCTCAACCTTGTTTTAAGCAATAATCTTAATTATGGTGAATCCTTCCGGTTATTCTATAAAAGTGACGAAAATGATCAAAAAACGTTTGAGGCCGGTATCGCTATGCCTTACCTGTTTAAGACTCCATTGGGTTTTGATATGCAATTACACTTATTTAAACGTGATTCATCCTTTACCAATGCGAATCAATCCTATAAATTACACTATCAGATCAATCCCAAACATAACATCTATGCAGGTTATAAAACATTGACCTCCAATAACCTGCTTTCCAACAGCATGGCCTCGATTAGTGATTTTGATGCCAATTATGTGTCACTGGGATATAACTTTATCGATCTTAGAATGAATGACGTTCTGTTCCCAACCGACGCCATGATTACCATAGAATCGGATTTTGGAAAGCGAAAAACACCAAATGTTTCGGAATCCCAATCCAAATTCCTGGTCGACGCCATGAACCTGATTCGTATCAATAAGAGAAACAGTATTTATGCGCGTTTCAATGGAGGCGCCATACAATCGAACCAGTACCTAGAGAATGAACTGCTTCGCTTTGGCGGCATCAATTCCATTCGCGGATTTGAAGAAAATAGTCTGTATGCCAATTTATATGGTTTGATCAATACGGAATACCGATATCGATTGAGCAATACCATCTTTGCCCATTCCATTATTGATGTGGCCTATTTTGAAAATGATATTATAGACACTAAGGAAAAACTTTTCGGTTTTGGTGTTGGTTTCGGTCTTCTCACCAACTCCGGGCTGTTTAGGTTTGTTTACGCCAACGGGAAAAGTGAAAACCAGGGCTTTAAATTATCCAATTCGAAAGTACACCTGAGCTTAACAACGTCCTTCTAATCTGGTGAATACCCCCTGAACACCTGTTTCTTATCGGAAATTTTAAAATTTTAACCCTAATTTATTGTTTAATTAACATTTTATTAAGACTTTTGACTCGACTAATTCAAATAATTAAAAAATGAAAACAAAGTTTAGCGGAATGCTAGCGCTGTTTATGGCGTTAGTTGTGCAATTTGCGTTTGCACAAGAAAAGACAGTTAGCGGTACGGTTTCAGATGCAAGTGGACTACCTCTACCGGGAACGACTGTCTTAGTAAAGGGGACTTCTTCGGGTACCTCTACAGATTTTGATGGGAACTATTCTATTACTGTAAATCAAGGGCAATCCCTTGTATTCAGTTTTGTGGGATATACCACCCAGGAAATTGTAGTCGGCGCCTCCAATACAATTAACGTAACAATGTCCGAGGATGCTGAGTCATTGGAAGAAGTTGTTGTAACGGCTCTTGGTATTTCAAGAGAGAAAAAATCCTTAGGTTACGCCTCACAAGAAGTTAGCGGTGAAGATGTCTCAACAGTTGTTGTAGACAACGTAGTTAGCTCTCTATCAGGTAAAGTAAGTGGGGTTCAGGTATTAGGTAATAACAACTTTGGTGGATCAGCGAATTTCCTTATTCGTGGTGTTAGTTCTCTAACACAGAACAACCAACCCTTGTTCGTTATCGACGGAATACCTGTATCGAACAGGATTAATAACACAGATCAGCAAGAAGCCGGTAGTACAGGTTACGACTATGGAAACGCTGCTTCCGACATCAACCCGGATGACGTAGAATCCATTAACATATTGAAAGGTGCTGCTGCATCTGCGATCTATGGTTCTCGTGGTGCTAATGGTGTTGTGATCATTACAACTAAATCAGGTAAAAAGGGTAGAACAAAAGTAACAGTCAATTCCTCTGTTACAGTAGGTACAATTGACAAAAAGACCTTTTTGGAATACCAGGATGAATACGGAGCCGGATACGGAAGATATTATGGATCTACAGATTACTTCGAGGATATTGATGTCGATGGAGATGGTCAGTTAGATTTAGTTGTTCCTACCTATGATGATGCTTCTTATGGTGGTGCCTTAGATGGTAGTTTAGTGTATCAATGGGATGCTTTTGTTCCTGAACACAGAAATTATCTTACACCTACACCTTATGTTGCCGGTCGGACAACCCCTGTGGATTTCTTTGAAACCTCTTACCAGTTTAACAATTCTGTAGCCATTACAGGTGGCAATGATATCGTTGATTATAGAATTGGCTATACCCACTATGATCAGGATGGTATGCTTCCAAATTCGAATTTGAATAAAAACTCATTCAATTTTAATGGAACCATTAAGTTGAACGAAAAATTTAAGGCTGGTTCCTCAGCAAATTACATCGTTCAAAGGACTGTTGGTAGAAACTCAACCGGATACAGTGACAACTTAATGTCGCAATTCAGACAATGGTGGCAAGTAAACGTTGACATGGATGAGCAACGTAAGATTTTTGAGCAAACAGGCAAAAATTACAGCTGGAACCACGAAGGTGCCCTAGGAGGTTCTGCATTGGTAGGTCATTACTGGGATAACCCGTATTGGACACGTTATAAAAACTATCAGTCCGATAACAGAAACAGGTTATTCGGAAATCTATACGGCACTTACACGGCAACGGATTGGCTGGATATTACGGCCAAGGCTTCCGTGGATACCTATAAAGAACTTAGAGAGGAGCGTCGTGCCATTGGTTCTACAGCAATTCCATTCGGAATCCCTGTTACCGGTGTTACCGGTGAAGATCAAAACTCGGGTTACGATCGTATCGACATTGATTTTTCGGAATACAACTATGATTTAATGTTCAATATTAATACCGATATCACCGAAGATCTTAGCTTAACCGCCGTAGCCGGTATTAACATCAGACGTGAGCGTTACAGTTTCTACAGACAATCTACCTCCGGTGGTCTTATTGCACCTGGTATTTTTGCATTGTCTAACTCTGTAAACACGAATCCAAAACCTCAGGAAATTCTAAGACAGAAGCAGGTTAACGGTTACTACGGTCAGGTATCTTTTGGCTATAAAAATACCTTATATGTTGATTTTACAGATCGTTATGATGTGTCAACCGCCTTACCTGAAGGCAATAACGACTATAACTATTTCGCAGGTAGTGCGAGTTTGATATTCTCGAATTTGTTTGAAACGGATTGGATGAATTTTGGTAAGTTCAGAATAGGCTATGCTGAAGTTGGTAACGACTTACCTGCAAATAATGTGTATGACACGTTTACCATTTTGAACAACTTTGGTAACGCTTCGTTATTTTCATTCCCAAATACCAAGCAAAATCAAGATTTAGTTCCGGAAAGAACTAAAGAAATAGAACTTGGATTGGAAACCAAGTTTTTGGATAACAGGTTAGGACTTGATTTTACATATTACAAAAGAAATACAGAAGATCAATTGATGCAGGTATCCTTAACAAGAGCTTCAGGATTCTCATTTAGATGGGTAAATGCCGGTGAGCTTCAAAACAAAGGATATGAAGCGCAATTAATGGCCGTACCTGTAAGAACCTCTAATTTCGAATGGATGTTCAACGTTAATTTTGCGAAGAATGAGAACTTGGTTGTCGATTTATATGAAGGTCAGGAAAACCTGCAGTTGAATAGTTACCAAGGTGGTGTGAGTTTGAATGCCACAAAAGGACAGCCTTACAATACCCTGCGTGGTAGAGGTTATGTCTATGATGACGAGGGTAACCGAGTGATTAACAGTAGTGGATATTATCTGGCACAAGCTGATCAGGTGATCGGTAATGCCAACCCGGATTGGAATGGTGGTATTCTGAATAGATTGACTTATAAGGATTTGAGCCTTAGCTTCCTAATCGATGTACAAAAAGGTGGCGATGTGTTCTCACTTGACTTATATTACGGTCAAGGTACAGGTTTACCATATTACACAGCCGGCTTAAACGAACTTGGCAATCCTAAGAGAGATCCAGTTGCCGATGGTGGTGGTGTTTTAAATGAAGGTGTTGTGGCCGCTCCCGGAACTACGCTTCAATACGATGCCAATGGTGTTGTTATTTCTGAAACGGTTCCGAATACAACCAGAGCAAGAGCCGATTATTTTGGTGGTGCGTACTACTGGGGTAACTCCAGCAGGAATCCAAGCCAGATCAATGTATACGATGCATCTTATATTAAATTAAGAGAAGTGACCTTGAGTTACAAATTACCTGTGAGTAAATGGTTTGGTGGCGCTATAACTGGCGGAAACTTATCATTAATAGGACGTAACTTATGGATAATAGACAAGAACGTTCCATTTGCTGATCCAGAATCCGGATTAGGAGCTGGTAACGCTCAGGGCTATTTATCTGGATCTTATCCTACGCTAAGAACTGTAGGATTAAGTTTAAATCTTGAATTTTAAAAACTTATGAAAATGAAAAAATTATTAATTCCAATTCTTAGCGTTTTGGTGCTGTTAAGTTCCTGCGCTATTGATGAAAACCTCAACAGAGATCAGAAAAACCCAACAGCGGTACCTGGTGAAGGGTTTTTCTCGAACGCCTTAAAAGGGTTTTTTGACCTGATGAACGATATTAACGTAAACAGAAATGTTTATAAACTGTATGCACAATATTGGGCACAAACAACATACCCGGATGAAAGCCAGTACAACCAAACCACCCGAGATATCGGTGGTGGTATCTGGAACAGATTATACAGAGACGTATTACAGGATCTAAAAGGTTCAAGAGAGACATTGATTGCCGACGAGGCTGATAATCTTGATAACAAATTGGCTGTAATCGAATTTATGGAAATTTTCACCTATAGTGTTTTAGTGGACACCTTTGGAGATGTTCCTTATTCTGAAGCTCTCGACCCAACGAATCCGGCTCCGCAGTATGATGATGCAGCGACCATCTATTCAAAATTACTGGAGCGTTTAGACGCGGTTATTGGTGAAATGAATGGTGGTACTGGATTTGAAGCAAATCAGGATCCCGTTTACGGGGGTGACATGGATTTATGGAAAAAAGCGGCCAACTCCCTAAGATTACGTTTAGGTATGCGCTTAGCTGATGTCAATCCATCGCTTGCACAATCTACAGTTCAGAAAGCGCTTAATGCACCGTTGATCCTGGAGAATAGCGAAAACTTTGGTATCGACTATTTAGGAGGCGCACCGAACACGAACCCATTGTATACTGAATTGGTATTGAGTGGTAGAAATGACTTTGTTGCGGCAGATACTTTCGTAGATGAATTATTGGCGCTCAACGATCCTCGAATTGATGATTACTTTGCATTGCGAAATGGTCAATTTATTGGTGGTGTTTATGGTAGTGCCAACTCACCAACAAGTTCATCTCATCCAAGTGCACTCATGAAAGATCCAACCCTTAGAGGCAACATTTTAACAGCTACCGAGGTATTTTTCCTTCATGCTGAAGCTGCCGAAAGAGGTTTTGGAATCACTGGTGCTGCAAGCTTTTATCATGCTGCTATTGAATTGAGTATTATGGAGTGGACGGGTACCGAGGAGGAAGCGGATACCTATATAGCCCAGGCGGAAGTTAACTATGCTACTGCTCCTGGAACATGGCAGGAAAAAATATCCTTACAAAAATGGATTGCATTGTACAATTCAAGCTTTGAAGGGTTTAATGTTTACAGAATATATGATGCATTACCTTTAAAAGCACCTGAAGATATGACCTTGGCTGATATTCCTACGCGATTCTTATATCCTGAAGATGAAGCTACGCTTAATCCGGTGGGATATGACAGCGCCAGCAGTGCGATTGGTGGTGATACCAGAACAACAAAATTGTTTTGGGATGTGAACTAATATCACGACGAATCAAAATTTGATTTTCACATAGATGAACCGCCCTTTTTACATGATGTAGAAAGGGCGGTTTTTTTGTATTCAATTTGGGATGCGGTACTACTTTTATTGCTAATATTAGATTTTTTTTATATTGTGTAAACTTTTTGAGCTGTATTCGACCAAATAGCAAACAGGTTGTATCATGAAATATGTTCTTTTATTTTCAGTTTTCTTATTCACACTAAGTTGTACCACTTCTGATTCCTCACAACCCAGTGATGAATCTGATATTACCATTCAGGATAACTGGACTGTATCCCCGGATGACATCTATGGTTCGAACGATCCTTACCCCCTCATTGTTAATCCGGAATTTACGGAAGCCTCAACGATCGATTTTCTTCCTCCCAGTTCCTTAGTGGCCATTGCAAAAATGAATGACGAAATTAAAGTTTTTCCATACGAGGAAATCAGCATCTACGAATCCATCAATGACCTCATGTCGAATACACAGGTCGCTTTTACCTATTGTCCCCAGACCAAGAGTGGTTTATTTCTGGACAGGGCATCAGTTAACAGTGAAACACAGCTCAGAGCTTCAGGGTACTTGTACAAAGATAATCTGGTGGCCTATGACGAGGCTACTAAAACCTTCTGGTCTCAAATGCTCAAGACATGCATCAGAGGCGATTGTACGGAACTAGAATTCACCCATATTAATTTTATTGAAACGACCTGGCAGACGGTTAAAACCTTTTTTCCGGAAGCCATGGTATATATAAACCCTCAGTTAACGCACAGTTCAAATCCTGATGATGTTGAAATCCCCGTGAAGCCCTATGGCATTTTAGAAAGTGATTTTAAGGAAGAAGGTCTTTCGGCTCATCTTTTTAATATGGACAGTTTCTCAGACAATATTGAACTTAAAAGCTTAACCATAAATTCAACCGATCAGTCCGGTAAAACGGTTGTTGTGGGAAGCAAGAATTACCATTTCATCACTAATTTTATTACCAGTAATGCTGTAGAATTTCAAGCCATTCAAAATGAATTTCCCATCATCATGTCCGATAATAACGGGAATACATATGATGTCTTTGGCTATATTACTGAAGGCCCGGATATGGGCCAAAAACTCAACTCACAATTGGCCTATTTTGCTTTGGACTGGGCCTGGACCTTGTTTTTTGATACCTTGATAGAACAAAATTAAGACTTCATCGGAATTTGAATGGAGATCAAATATCAATTGAAATTTATTTGTATCTTGTTTTCATCAATCAATTAATTAACATCACTGCCGAAACCGTTTTTTATGAAGTCATTTTCTATTCTCGTATTGCCTATCATTCTGTTATTATGTTGTGCTCCCAATGAAACAGGTCAGGAGCCTTTCGTCCCAAGATCGGCCGATGATGTGAGGGAAGATTTTCAAAACTTAGGCCTGGATGCGGGTATCAACGATATTACCCTGGAATCGGCTGTTGAAAATGTATTCTGGAACTTCAGGGTTATCATACCTGAAGGTATTGACAATAATAGTAACGTCCCCCTGATTATGCGTCTGCATGGTGGCGCGAGAAACAGTTCTGCCGATGCTCATAAATCCACCAATTGCCTTGTGGGCCCAGCTTTTGAGAATACAGATGCCATTATTATCAGTCCAAACAGTAATGGCGAACTGTGGTATGATCAAAATAACCAGGTGCAGGTTCTGGCCCTGATCGATCTTGCAACGACCTATTTACCCATAGATGCAAATAAGGTTGTCATTATGGGCTATAGCGATGGCGGTAATGGTAGTTTCTTTTTTGCACAATATTACACATCATTATTTGCAGCCGCCATCCCCATGGCTACATCTTACAACCCAGTAAATTCAAACGGAATTGTTGAAAAAATTGACATTCCTATCTATGCCATACACGGTTCAAACGATCAGCTTTTTCCCATAGAAGTCACCCAGGGGTATATCAATCAGTTGGTAGATGCAGGAACGGATATTACGTTTTCAGTGGCACCCGGTCTGGATCATTACAGTGTTTGCGATTATTTGTCCTATTTGAATAATGCGGTTGACTGGTTGGAAACTACGATTTGGTAACCCATTGGGAAACGATCACTTTACCTAAAATTATAACTTCAGGGCAAAATGACCCTTATACTCCTCCCCGGTTGGCAGTTTCATATAATACCAATAATCATCAGAGGATAATAACTTTCCTTTTAGAGTTCCGTCCCAACTCGATTGAAAGGGGTTGTAGGTTTTTAACAATTTTCCAAACCGATTGAATATCTGAAGCATGATCTGTTCTGATTGGTATTTCTGATCTAGACCATAGACATTCCAGGTATCGTGAATACCATCTCCGTTAGGTGTAAAATATTTTGGAAATCCGAGCAGGTAAAAATTCTGTGACACCAGGTAACAATCATTACTGTCTTTTACATATATCGTATGATCCCCCGGTGAAATTCCCATGAATGTACTGTCGTAAGTAAAGCCCCCATCCGGGTTATCCAAGGCATATAAATAGTCTTCATTGTAGTTACTGAGCGTTACCGATACACTCAACCCGTCTATGCGCAAATCAATTATTTCAGGTGGATCATTCTTAACGACTTCCACCGTGATATAATCAAAGCATTCCAACAGCGGATCCTCTACCCTGACTTCATACATACCTTCTTCCGACACCAGGACACTATTGGAAATTTCATTGGAATGTGTCCATGTATAATTATAGTCATTCCGTTGTTCGACAGTCAAACCGGTCTGAATGGCTACAGGAAAATCCTTGGAACAGACAGTAACGATTTGATCATCCAATTTAGGGAAGTTCTTCACATTTAAATGCAGTTCGCCACTGCCATAGCAGGCCCCTTCTAAATCCAATCTAAAGTAAATGGTCTTACTTCTAGAATTATAAACTTCCGGTAAGGGATTAATCCCTATGGCTGCATCCCTAAGCCGTTCATGAAACGTGAGATTAACATCCGCTGTTAAGTCGAGGGCATCTAGGAGGTCTGCCCGCATTAAGCCCAGGTCAAAATCGGCTTTAGTCTCACCATACGGGGCACAGCTCTCGAAGCTATTATCATCCAACTCAACGGTCTCAGAGGTTAACAGGCGCACCGTAGCGATACTGTAACAATTTTGGTCGGAGGTAAAAAGTTTGGCATAGAGTATTTCTTCTGCAATGTCATTTCTGTAAATGTTGTTCAGGGCATATAGGTTGCTTTCATCCTGAATCGCATCTTCTATGGTTTTATAATAATAGGCATAAACGATGTCATAAGTATAGTTTGTCAAAGGCCCATTGGCCAATTGTAAATTAAAATCGGCGCGGCCATCATCCGGATTACCATCATAATTATCACACTGAATTAAATCATATGTATAGTCTAAAACTTCCGGTGGTGTGGTAATACTTACCTGCTTTATAAACGGATTCTGGCTCACACCATCGGCCGTTAAAGACAGGGTAACCATATAATCCCCCGGCTGAGTATAGGTATGTCTTGGAGCTACCTCTGTCGAGGTTTCTCCATCTCCAAAATCCCATAAAACAGAATCGAAAGGGTCCTCAGAGGTGATCTTAAAAACAGTTTCATCGCCAAAACAGGTGTTTTCATAATCGAAAGTGGGCAAGAACAGGGACTGAATAAAAGGAGGCAACCCTAGTGTAGCCTGCCTTCCTCCCAGGCTAACGGAATTTTCAGAATAATCGCATCCGCTGCCTTTTACATTGGGTTTGTTTATCACTGATATTCTTTCTCCCGCACCGGAAACATGGTACCCTGCCCGATATATTTTTCCATTGATGGCCAATTGCAATGCACCGGCCACATTTTGGGTTGTCGATAAGATTTCCCTTGATTCATAGATATCGTTGGCCTCCAGATCAAATTGATACAAATGGCTATGCACGAATATATCGCTGGAGTTAAAATCGTTGTCTGTGATATAAAGTAGTTTAGAATTCGTTGAAAATTCGACACCATAGGGATAGGAACCAAAAAATATTTCCTCCTGATTCGATACAACACCTGTTTGATTATTAAAATCATAGAGCATCACCTTTCCGGATCTTTTGGTTCCGGATCTTGGGCTACCTAAGCTGGTAGAACTGTGTGCAATCGCAATTTTTTCGCCATTCGGAGAAATTTTCAAATACCCGATTGCCGATATATTGGCGCCCTCGGCGTTAATAATGGGGTTGAGAAAGAAGGAGGTTTCAGTAATGACAGGGGTGTGATTTACACCATCGGCCTCAACTCTAAAAGCATAAAATTTGTTGACAAAATGGGTGATGACCCAAACTGCACTTCCATTTCCATGTAAAATTGCGGTGATCTTCTCAGAGGACTTGTATTCGTTTTGTATAGGAATACTCTGATCGTAGGTTACCAGGTGTACATTTTTAGTTGTACCTACAACAGCCCCGTATCCCCCATTTAACTCCATATCCACTTCGGAATAATTAACCCCATCTATGGGTTCATCTTCCGTAAGGTAATAGCTGGGTTTATCAATGGTGAAAATATAGTATCTGGTCGAACTCCCCGGTTTGGGTACGATTAAAGCCGATTCCGTACTTGAGCTGTGCCCTAATAAACCGGTTCCATTGGGCATGACTTCATGACGCCTGTCCCAAACAGTCACACCATTGGTATAGAATAAGAGATTACCGTTAGAATCTGATATGGTGGCGCAACCTTCGCTAGTGGCCAACTTACCATCCAACAACGGCACCGGGTCACCATTATTAAAATTAAGTCCGGCAAATTCTCCGAAATACCAGTTTGCAGATTCTTTTTGGCAGTACACATGATGACACCAAAAGATGATCGCCAGTACAACTATTCGTTTCAATTGATTTTGATTTGGCTAAAAATAACGAATAGATCGAATTCGCCCAAATGCGAAGGGTAAAAAGCAACAATACAAGTTTAAGGGGTAAATGTAAGCTAAGAACTCAATCCCTGATTGCAACGCTTTTTCATCTTCGATTTTTAAAAGGCTCAGGTTTCAACTATTTAAACCGCTCTATTAAATCGTTTCCATTTGCCCATATCTCATTTTCAAGAAAGGCTAAGAACTTGAATTTTAACTCGTATTCGTATAATCTTTAAAAGCACATCATCCTGAAACAAAGCGCTTCATAGTTTCAAAAATGAATAGAAATTGCGTTCTAACCTATTCTGAAAAATCATTTTTAAACCGCGTTATTTTAAGCATCTTATGACTTCCTTTTCATATAAACGACCAAAAATGCCGATATAGTGACAATTTTTCAACCGAAAAATGTTAATTCTTGACGGAAAAATTACTTTTCTAACATCAAACTTTGTTTTTTTAAGATTTTATGTAGATTTTTGGGGTTGACTAATTCTAATAATTATAACATGAAAAGAAAATTGAGTGGAATGCTAACGCTATTCCTAGCGTTGGTAGTGCAATTAACCTTTGCACAGGAAAAGACTATTACAGGTGTAGTTTCTGACGATAGTGGTTTACCACTGCCTGGGACTACCGTCTTAGTTAAAGGGACTTCAACCGGAGTTTCTACAGATTTTGATGGCAAGTATTCAATTAATGCCAGTACTGGTCAAGTATTGGTGTTTAGTTTTGTTGGTTACAAGAACGAAGAAAAAACCATCGGTTCTTCAAATATTATAAATGTTCTCATGCAGGAAGATGTGTCTTCCCTTGAAGAGGTTGTAGTTGTTGCCTATGGTACACAGAAAAAGGAGGCTTTAACTGGTTCTGTGGGTGAAGTTAAAACAGAAATTATTGAGCAAATAACAAGCTCAAATGTCGTCCAGGGAATTGTTGGTAAAGTTGCAGGTGTACAAGTAGTAAATAACTCGGGACAACCAGGAGCAGCTCCAACCGTTAGAATACGTGGTATAGGATCTATTAATGCTTCTAATGAACCTTTATATGTTGTTAACGGTGTACCATTCTCCGGTAGCATCACTTCTATAAACCCAAGTGACATTGAATCTTTTACAGTTTTAAAAGATGCAGCAGCTGCTGCACTTTATGGTAGTAGAGGGTCTAACGGGGTTATTATTATTACAACAAAAAAAGGAACTAGAAATGCGACTACGTTTAACATAGATGTTAGCACCATTCATACTTCCAGAGGTTCTAAAGATTACGATGTAATTACAGACCCAGGGATGTATTATGAAGCGCACTTTCTATCCTTAAAAAACTTTTTAATAGCCAGTGGAGAAACGCCTACAGATGCTGCGAACATTGCAGCAGACAATATGGTACAGGATAATGCAGGTACAGGCTTTAGTTTAGGATACAATAATTATGATGTTCCCGATAATCAAATAATAGATCCTTTAACTGGAAAATTGAATCCATCTGCCAACTTATTGTACTATGATGATTGGAATGAATATATGTTTAATAATTCATTCTCAACCAGAACTTTTTTAAGTATTAATGGTGGAGATGAGACATCTAAATTTTACTTTTCGCTGGGGCATCAAAATGATAAAGCCTATGCCATCAGATCTAATTTTGAAAGAGTAACTGCGAATATTTCTTTAGAGAAAACAATTAAAGAGAATCTTACAATTGGAGGTACTATGAACTATGCCCATACGGTTCAAAACATCCCGGATCAAGGTGGTTATGCAGGGGCCTTTACTTGGTCACGTTCTATTGCTCCAATATATCCTATTTTTGGTTATAATTTAGATGGTTCGCCTGTTCTAGACAGTAATGGTAATCAGGTATATGATTATGGTGATGGACAAACAGGAACACCTCAGATAAGAAGGTATGCTTCCTTTGCAAATCCTTATGCTACGACTCTTTTGGATATTAAGAAAAGAACTACAGATAACTTTAATGGTCTTGCATTCTTGAAATATAATTTCCTTGAGGACTTTACCTTTACTTACAATATTTCAGGGGATTTAAGAAGTAGACATGGTGTTAGTTTTGATACTCCACTTGGAGGAGATGCCTATGGTGTAGAAGGTAGGTCAACTCCGAATGCATGGAGAAATTTCTCTTTTGGACAGCAGCAATTATTAACATGGAATAAATCTTTTGGTAACCACAATTTTAATGTATTAGTTGGACATGAGACGGGCGACCAATCTTATGTTTATCTGGATGCCCAAAAAACCAAGTTTTTATTACCAGATCAAACGGTCCTCGATTATGGTGTTAACTTCCAGTACATTACCAATTACGAATTCGACTACCGCATAGAAGGTTATTTATCACGAGTTAATTATGATTTCAGCAATAAGTATTTTTTAAATGCTAGTTACAGGAGAGATGCATCATCAGTTTTTCATCCAGACAATAGATGGGGAGACTTTTATGGAGCAGGTGTGGCCTGGAGAATCTCTGAAGAGTCGTTCTTAAGTGATTCGAGTTGGTTAAGTGAACTTAAACTGAAAACCAGTATTGGACAGCAGGGAAATGACAGAATATTATATTCAGATGCAACAACAACTGCTGACAGAAACTACATTGCCTATGAAGACCAATACATTGTTTCAAATAATAATGGTAATATTGGTTTAAGTTTGCAATATCAAGGAAATGAGGATTTGACCTGGGAAACCTCAACCAACTTCAATGCTGGGTTTGAATTGGGTCTGTTTGAGGACCGAGTAACAGTAGATGCGGAGTATTTTGAAAGAAAAGTTGCAGACTTATTATTCAATACACCTCAAGCACCTTCCTCAGGATTACCAAGTTTCCCTGAAAACGTCGGTGATATGGAAAATAAAGGTTTCGAAGTAACTGTATTTGCAGAACCTGTGAGATCAAAGAATTTTGATTGGTCGATCAATTTTAATGCAACGCATTTCAAGAATGAAATTACAAAACTTCCAGAAGGGAGAGAATCTATTGAAAATGGTGCATTTCAGTTAGAAGTCGGAAGATCGAGATACGACTATTACTCAAGGGAATTTGCTGGTGTAAATCCTAATAATGGAGCAGCTTTGTTTTATAAAGACATTTTAGATACTAATGGTGATCCAACTGGCGAAAGAGAAGTCACTGAAGAGTGGACTGATGCCGATGAATATTTCATCGAAAAAAACGCATTGCCTGATTTATATGGTGGTTTTGGGACATCATTTAGATTTAAAAACATCACTCTGGGGCTTAACTTTGCGTATCAGTTTGGAGGATATGGAAGGGACAACACCTATATAGAACTATTATCTGGTGAAGCTGGAGAAAACCTTCATAAAGATGTATTCAAAACCTGGACGATCGATAATCCGGATGCTAAGTTACCTCTTGTAGTCCCTAATAACGATTTAAATTATTATGCCACATCCAATATTAGATTAATAGAATCTGACTTCTTAAGTCTTCAGGATGTAAACATAGCTTATAATTTAAATCCTGATGTTGCAGAAAAAATCGGGATGTCATCTGCCCGAATCTATCTCAATGCGAATAATGTATATCTCTGGTCAAAAAGACAGGGGTATGATCCTAGATTAAGCCTTACCGGGCTTAACACTGATGATGATTTTTCATTAGTCAGACAAATAACACTTGGTATAAATCTTAAATTTTAAAATTATGAAAAAGAAAATTTTATTTATCATTTGTATTGTATCATTAGTAATCTTTTCTTGCGAAAAAGAACACTTGGATGTTGATGCAAGGCAATTTGTAACAAAAACACAATTAGAAGAGCTCGCAAAATCTTCTCCTGAAGCTTTAATAACCATTAATACGGGTGTAGAAGATGGTCAATATTCTTTCATGCGTGAATATTCGACCAACTTTGAAGATACAGGAGGGAGACATGATGACTTTGGACAGATGTCCATCAATTTAGGACTTGATTTAATGTCAAATGACGTAGTACAAATCACCGATCACTGGATGGGAAATTACTACGCTTACAGAGGACGAACTCAAGATTTTTCGACCACCAGAATAATTTGGAATTTTTATTATTCAATTATTAATAATGTAAATTCTATCATTGTTCAAATCCCGGACGATGCTACCGATGAAAGATTAATTCATTTGAAAGCACGAGCAAAAGGATTGAGAGCATGGAGTTATTTTAACCTGGTAAGAATTTATCAATATACCTATCAGGGTAATCAAGGTGCTCCCGGTATTCCCATATATGACGGTGATGAAATTAATATCCCGGCCAGAGCTAGTGTACAGGAAGTGTATGATTTGATTCTGGCAGATATTGATGATGCCTACACCAACATTGAAGGATACGCACGTGACACCAAAGAAAAACTGGACAAGTATGTTATTGCCGGTTTTTATGCGAGAATTTTGTTGGAAACTGGGACTGATTATGCCAAATGTGCTCAAATGGCTGCCGTAGCAAAATCAGGAGGATCCTTAATGACGGCCACTCAATGGGTAAGCGAAGGATTTTCTCAAATATCCAACAGCGAATGGTTGTGGGGTTCTGATATCAATAATGAATCATCTACGATCTATGCCTCATTTTTCTCTCAAATGTCAAGTTTAAATCCGGGTTATGCTGGTCTTTTAGGAGTTCATAAGACTATTGATCGAAGATTATATGAAGCCATTCCTGCTACGGATATAAGAAAAACAGCATTTGAAGGTGAAGCCGGAGGGTTTTTAAATTATAAATTCTTTGACTTTACATTTTTTGAAGGCGACTATGTTTATATGAGAGTGGCAGAAATGTACTTAACAGAAGCTGAGGCCCTTGCTAGAGCTGGAAATGATTCTGGAGCAGCAGCAGTACTTTATGATCTGGTAAGTACAAGAGATCCAGGATATGCGTTATCAACCAATACCGGCACTGCTTTGATTAATGAGATTCTATTGCAAAGAAGGATAGAACTCTGGGGAGAAGGCTTTGCTTGGTTTGATATGAAACGTAATAAGGTGCCTTTAGAAAGGGATTATCCAAATTCTAACCATGCTGTTTTTGGTAAAGATAATTATGCTGCCACAGCTAATGAATTCTTGTTTCAAATTCCTCAAAGGGAGTTGGAAAACAATTTAAGCATTAATGACGCAGACCAAAACCCGCTTTAATAAGATAAAATGTAATCATTATGAATAATAAATTAATATATAGCTTATGTTTAACCCTAGTTACGGCAGTTGCTTTTTTAGGGTGCGAGGAAGACGGAGTACTTCCAGTCGAGATTCCAACGGCTATCTCTTTTCACTTAGCTGAGGATAATCTTTCTGTTCAACCGGGCGGGTCTTCGTATGATCTTCAGATTGAATCTACTACCGTAGCTACTGCTGACAGGACCTATTCAATAACATTTAATGAAGGGGCATCTACTGGAGTTACAGGAGAATATACTCTCGGAGCTACTTCAGTTACTATTCCGGCTGGAGAATTGTTGGGTTCTACATCGATTAGTTTTGACTATGATGCCATCCCATTGGGTGTATCGCGAAAACTTGTTTTTGACTTAAATGAAATTACAGATGGTTCTTTTACCAACACGTCAAGAACATCATTTACATTAAATTATTCCGCATTTTGCCCATATAATGAAGTAACTGTATCGTTTACTTTTGATGCTTATCCAGAAGAAGCGTACTGGCAGTTGTTTGATAATAGTGATGATACTTTTTTAGGAGGTGACGGTTATACTTCGACTGGCAATTGTTATGTCGACTTAACTTCATCGACTGCTGTTTTCTGTTTAGAAGATGGAGAGTATCGATTTGTAGTTGGAGATTGCTATGGTGATGGCGGAACTGGTTTTCAATTAAAATCGGATGGAAGTGTATTATTATCCTCCTCCGGAGTTTCAGGTTATGGTGAGGTGTTCATTTTTTCATTACCGTAACGATATCCCATTTATCTTCTGCTTTAATTGTAGAATAAAAAAAACATCTCTGTGTGAGGTGTTTTTTTTATTCTAATCGTTCCTATTCAAAAAAAGTTTATTTTTTTGAATATCTTTATAATTCTAACTGATAATCTTTAACATTATCTCAGTTAAATTATCATTTAGGGAATACTTTTAAAAAAAAAAAATGAAAATGAAACTACTTTTAACTACATTATTACTCTTTATTTTTTCTACCGTTTGCGGTCAAACGGATTTGGAAAAACAAAAAATTATCAGCAGTTATGATATTGATAAGTTAGCTAATTTAAAAAGCAATTTAGCTCAAAAATATGAGGCTAACAAAGCTATTATAGAAGATTATGTGAAACGGAATGGTTTGCAAAAAAAAGTACGAACCCCCGATGGCCAAATCAAAGAAATTAAATACATAATTGATAATAAACCCATTTATATAACCACCGACAATGTGAATGCTGCCATATCTACTAAAACAGATAAATTACATAATGGAGGCGATTTAGGGTTAAACCTGGAGGGACAAAATATGAATATCGCCATTTGGGATGGCGGACGGGTTCGACTGACGCATCAAGAGTTTTTAAACTCAGATTCATCAGCATCGAGAGCTTCGAAAGGAGAAACTCTTATTACTATAGTTGATGACCATGCCACTCATGTAGCCGGAACTATGGTTGCTAAAGGTACAGACCCTAATGCAAAAGGTATGGCACCTCAAGCTGCATTAACCTCTTATGATTGGACTAATGACGAAAGTGAGGTTATTGGTGAAATTACAAATAATGCCCTGTTACTATCAAATCATTCTTATGGCATTTCCGGATACAGTGGCAATACATTAACAGTTTCCAGTTGGTATCCGGGATGTTATGAAGTCGATGCTATTAATTGGGACCAGATTGCTTATGATGCCCCTTATTATTTGATGGTGACATCTGCCGGTAATAATGGATCCGATTTAAAAGATTACACAGATCAGTTGTTAGCCGGTTATGATAAGCTCATGGGAAATAAAAATGCAAAAAACAATTTAGTAGTTGCCAGTGCCAAGCCTCTTGTATTTCCAGGTGGAAATATACTTATTCAAGAAGACGCTTTCAGTAGTCAGGGACCATCAGATGATGGCAGAATAAAACCGGACATTACAGCAAATGGTAACTTATCGTATTCATCCATTGGAACTTCCGACACTGCTTATGGGAATTTCGGTGGCACTTCTATGGCTACCCCGAATACATCGGGCACCTTGTTATTACTCCAGCAATATTATAATGAACTAAACTCAAAATTCATGAAGGCGGCTACCCTAAAAGGTCTGGCTTGCCATACGGCTACCGATGACACCTTTAGTATCGGACCAGACCCTGAACTGGGATGGGGATTTTTAAATGCTGAAACCGCAACTCAAACTATTACTGATGATTTTAACGGGAGTGCTCTAATAATGGAAAATAACTTGCCGAATGGCAGCACCTATTCATACTCCTTTTCAACAACTGGAACGGGAACTTTGAGTGCCACTATTTGCTGGACGGACCCTCCTGGTCCCAGTCAGTCAGGAATTTTAAATAGCACCACACCTGTTTTGGTAAATGATCTCGATTTAAGGTTAACAGCTCCCGATGGCACTACCGTATTTTTACCATGGAAATTGCAATTAAGCGATGTTTCAGCTCCGGCAATTAAAGGAGACAACATTGTTGACAATATAGAAAATATTCTTGTTGACAATCCTGTTTCCGGAACATACACCTTGACAGTTTCTCATAAAGGCACATTAAATCCCAGTCAAGATTTTTCATTAATACTGACCGGCTTTAACTTAACTTTGTCTGATCAAACTGATTTAAAACCAACAGAATTAACTATTTGGCCTAATCCAACCACAGACTTATTGAATATAAGCTATAAATCAATTAATAATTCAAAAGTAAATATATCACTAACGGATATGCAAGGTCGATTAGTTCATAGTAACACAATTATACCATCTGGAACTGTCTTAGAACGTATCGATACACGGATTTTTGCTAAAGGCATTTATATATTAAGTATAAAGCAAGCTAATTCTATTATTAATAAAAAAGTTGTTTTAGACTAATTATAAAATAATAAATTTCAAAGAGGAGACTGTAAATTTACGGTCTCTTTTTTTTTACCTTTACCCCATGCCAAACCAAACCCAGATATTCGGTATACGAGCGGTGATAGAAGCGATTAATGCCAACGAAAGCATCGATAAGGTCTTTTTACAGAAAGGCCTTAAAGGCGACCTGTATCTTGAACTGGAAAACCTGTTACGTTCAAATGACATTTCGACCGCTTATGTTCCGGTTGAAAAACTCAATCGCCTAACCCGTAAGAACCATCAGGGGGTGGTGGCCCAGATAGCTCCAATTGCCTTTCACCAGCTGGAAGATCTGATCTTAAATGTTATCGAATCCGGTAAATCACCCTTGTTTTTGCTTTTAGACCAACTCAGTGATGTTCGTAATTTTGGAGCCATTATACGCACCGCGGAGTGCACGGGTGTAGATGGCATTATTATTCAGAAAAAAGGAGGCGCTCCCGTAACCGGAGACACCATTAAAACCAGTGCCGGTGCCGTTTTTAATGTACCCATCTGTAAGGTAGATCATATTAAGGATGCCGTGTTCTATTTGCAGGCTTCCGGGATTAAGGTCATAGCTGCAACCGAAAAAACATCTAAGAACTTGTACGACATCTCTTTTACAGACCCTTGCGCCATCATTATGGGATCTGAGGGCAAGGGCATAAACCCGTCTATCCTTAAAGTCGTGGATGCCAAAGCAAAACTCCCCTTAATGGGTGAGATCGGGTCTTTGAATGTTTCGGTAGCCTGCGGTGCCTTTTTATATGAGGCCGTTCGGCAGCGTCTTGAAATTAGTGATTCATAACTAAGGAGTAGTAGTTGCTGATTACCCATTAGTAGTATGCGATGACCAACCAATGATTTATATCCAACGACTAAAGACTAACAAACTAATTTCTAATTTTTCGTATCGTCCTCTTTCTTATAGATATAATTTATCCTGGAAGCTTCACTCTGATCTGCTTCGGATTCGGAAGAGGCAATAAAATTACCATCAGCGTCAAAATGCTTTAAAAAAGGATCGTCATCTTCATTGTAATGGGGATCTTCCCAGACATATTTTTTGGGTTTGGCTATGGCCTTTCTGAATAGAAATGCAAATACAAGACCAACGATCAAACCGGATAAATGCCCTTCCCAGGACATCCCTTCCTTGATGGGTAAGGTATACCAAACCATACTGCCATAGAGAAAAACAACGAGTAAAGACAAGGCGATGAGTCTGAAGTGCTTGGCTAAAATCCCTTTAAAGAAGGTAAAACTGATCAATACATAGATCAGTCCGCTAGCCCCGATATGAAACGATGGGCGCCCTATGGACCAGGTGAGCAGGCCTGACAGTACAATGCCCCAGAAAAGGACCTTCCAGGCAATGGCCCTGTAAAAATAGAACAAGGCCGTTGTCAACACAAATAGCGGAACGGTATTATGGTAAATATGTTGGATATCGCCATGAATAAAGGGACTTAACAGCACCCCCCGCAATCCCTTAAAGGTCTGTGGGTAAATACCATACCTGCTAAAATTGTAACCAAAACGGACCTCGAACCAAAATACCAGCCAAATGATAAGCACAAACAGTATAGGGTAGGCTATGACCCCGGTAGAAAACTTAAAATGATGTTGTGTTTTCATAAAACCTAATATAGCAAATAGTTCACCAAGTTTAATACAAGTGCTAAATTGGCAGGCACCCATTTCCACAGTTATTTTAAACATGTATAAAAACTTAGGGTAGGAAGATGCAATTTTGAGACAGAATTATTTTAATTTTAACGATATGAATACAAATGCACCCCTGGCCGAACGCTTACGCCCGCAAACTTTGGAGGACTACCTGAGTCAAACACATTTGGTGGGTCCGAATGGCACGTTGACCCGGCAAATCGAGCAGGGTTTAATACCCTCAATGGTGTTTTGGGGACCACCCGGAACTGGAAAGACCACTTTGGCCCATATCATTGCCAATGTATCCGAACGCCCGTTTTATGCTTTGAGTGCCATAAATTCCGGGGTAAAGGATATCAGAGATGTCATAGACAAGGCAAAACAGAGCGGTGGCTTGTTTACGACCAGGAATCCTATATTATTTATTGATGAGATACATCGTTTTAGCAAATCCCAGCAGGATTCCCTTTTGCAGGCTGTCGAAAAAGGCTGGATCACCCTTATCGGGGCCACTACCGAAAACCCCAGTTTTGAAGTTATCCCTGCCCTGCTGTCGCGTTGCCAGGTCTATATTTTACATCCCTTTGACAAATCGAATTTAGAGGAACTCCTCAAACGTGCCATCGAACGCGATGACTACCTCTCACAGAAAACCATTACGCTAAAAGAAACCAATGCCCTATTACGGCTATCGGGCGGTGATGCCCGAAAACTCCTTAATATTTTCGAACTGATCATTAGTTCGTTCACAACAGATGTCATAGAAATTACGGATAAAGTGGTTTTAGAAAAGGTTCAGAATAATACGGTGCGATACGATAAGACGGGAGAGCAGCATTACGATATCATTTCAGCCTTTATAAAATCCATCAGGGGTAGCGATCCCAATGCTGCCGTGTACTGGTTGGCCCGAATGATCGAGGGTGGCGAAGACCTTAAATTTATTGCCAGAAGAATGCTCATTCTGGCCAGTGAGGATATCGGAAACGCCAATCCAACCGCCCTGGTCATGGCGAACAGTACATTTCAGGCGGTGTCTACTATTGGCTACCCGGAATCGCGAATTATATTAAGCCAGTGTGCCACCTACCTCGCTTGTTCACCAAAGAGCAATGCTGCCTATGAGGCCATTGGTAAGGCACAGCAGCTGGTCAGGGAAACCGGTGATTTAAGTGTGCCTTTGGAGATCCGGAATGCCCCGACCAAACTGATGAAAGAGCTGGGGTATGGCGACAATTACAAATATGCCCACCACTATGAGGATCATTTTGCCGACCAGGAATTTCTTCCCGACAGCATTTCCAATACCAAACTGTATGACCCGGGTAACAATCCGCGTGAAGATGCACAACGGCACTTTTTAAAAAGTCGCTGGAAGGATAAATACGATTACTAAACTGCTATTTGGATGGACCAGGTGATGATCGTCTCGGGGCCTACACCAACACTAAAACTTAATATTCAGTGGTGCTTTAATCGAGGTGTCTCCTGAATGCTGTTCGACAATCCAGGTATCGCCGTCCTTATACACGATAGCACTCAAGCCTTCAACCAGGAACACATTGGATACCCCTGTCCTGATTAATTTATAAACCACCTTGGGCGTACTGTCCACCAACTGAAATCCATTTTCAATGGCTTGGGCATATAATATATTTTTGGAGGGCTCAGCATCGGTCGCTTCGGGCTCAGGGGCTTTCTCTTCCTGAACTACCTCCTCTTTGATCTCTTGCCTGGTTTCTTCCACCACGGGAGCTACTTCAACCACGGGTGGTACTTCAGCTACGGGTGGTGTTTTAGCTACCGGCGGTACTTCAACCACTTCTTTTTCCTTTTCCTTTTTAAGGGACTCTATTTCGGCTTTAAGTTCTGCGATTTCCTCGGCCGTAGCACGCTTTTCCTCTGTGGGTTGGGTTACAACAGGGGCTGCGGAAACCGAAGCATCCGGATCGTAACGGTATCCCATCCCTTCAAAGGACATAAAGGCATTACGCAGGGCCTCATGGTACGATTTGGCATAGTCCTTCTCTCGGCTTTCACCCAATTGAGAGGTGTAAACGACCTGGTCATTGCAATCCTTCAGTATGACCCTGAGTTTGGTTTTAAACAGACCCGATTCCTTGGTGACATTCGATTTTAAGGCGAGGCACCTGTTACTGCGCATGTCATTGGGATAATCATCGCCCTCCATGAACGCTTCAAAACCATACTTTTTAAACAAAAATTGAGTTAACGCATTGACCTTGTACTGATTCTCCTCTTTTAAGAAATCGAATTTGTTTGGAACGATCACATATTTGTAATTGTTCAGATTGGCTTGCGAAATCGCAAACTGACACATCATTAAGGCAATACATAAAAATACAAGTCTGGTTTTCATTTTAACTACTTATTTATTGAAGGAATAATGGTAAATATACATCAAGTCTTTGACAATGCATACAGCCTTATTGAATATTCCAAATATCACCGTATAAGCCCATTGAAACACCCAATGTTTACAAGGCCTGAGAAACATGCCTATAAAAATGTAATTTCATGCTTGTGTTTTGTCAATTTCATGCTTGTGTTTTGTCAATTTCATGCGCATGAATTTTTACAGGTACAGGCATCGGTTTTTGGGATACTAATTCGTAGCATTCGGATCACTCTAAACGCCGTTTTTGAAACTGTCACAGGGAGGGTGTATTTCAAATCGCATTGAACACCGATAAACATCCAATAAAAGATCACGTTAAAGGCATTATCATGAAAAAATGAATTACAGGTAGGTCTTTAATTCAATAAGACTTTTAATCTGAGGGATACCGTTCGTATTAACCTCCGCACCACCATTGAAATAGATCACCTCCATACCTGCGTCCTGTGCGCCCAGGATATCGGCTTCAAAATTATCGCCAATCATGACACTCCTGGCTCCCGAGGTGTTGGCCAGATCCAGTGCATGATTAAAAATAATCGGATTAGGCTTCTTTACACCTACCATTTCCGAAACCGTAACGGTTTTAAAATATTGGTGGATATTGGAATTTGAAAGCTTACCGTACTGTACTTCCTCAAACCCATTGGTTATCACATGCAATTCATAATGTTCATAGAGATACTCTAAGATATCGAATGTGTGTTCGAATAAATGATTGAAAGAGGGCAAATGCGCAATGTAATCCGTAGACAACTGATGTATCATTTGCTCAGACACCTCGTAATTCAATGCATCGAATGCCTCATATAATCTGCCAAATCGCAGTGAAGGTTTATCTATCTTATCCTCCCGATACAACTTCCAATACTTCATGTTGATGGGTTCGTAATACGACAAAAAATCCTCTAATTGTACCCTGATGTCATGTATTAAAAAAATCTTAGTGAAGGTCAACGCCGAGTTCTTGTCAAAATCCCAGAGCGTATGGTCCAAATCAAAAAACACATCGGTAATGGTGTCACGCATTTTCATCGGTCGATTCCAAAATAATATTAAACAATTCTTTAAATCCGGCCCAACGGCTTATGGTACTGAATGTATAATTATGAAATACCGGAACAAACTGTCCATTAACCTGCTGTATCTCGGAAATGATCTCATTCAGCACCTTCTTTTTATCCAACAAGGATTTATGTTTTAATAAGGCATAGTCCATAACGTGATAGGAATTAATTTTTAGGGGTGTTTGCGTTTCATAGTCCAGATCGAAGAATAAAAAAGGGGTACAGGTACCTGCGCGAAACCCGACCTGGTTTACATAACCCATGGTATAATCTTCATTGACCTCCAACTCTACTAAATTTCTGTACGACTCCGGGAAATTAAGTTTCGAATAGGAGTGTCGTGAAGCCTCCAGTGATGTATTCATGATGGATTCGATCTGTAATTTTTCCTTTTTTAAAACCTTTATGTCCTCGATGGCCAAAAATGAGACTTTAAGGCCGACAAGGCAGTAATCTGCAACCTGTTTGATCAGGGATCTGAATTTTTTGTTATTGGGGCTGGTTCCTTTGTCGTAAGTCGAGTAGCCACCAACTAAAAAGAAAAATAAAAATTTAAACCTGGTTTGTTTCTGCTTATTAATGACATACTTATAGGTGTCGAATGGATCGTGCTTAAACCCAAATAGCACAAGAAACCTGTTATATAGAGCCTTTAACTTAAAACCTATAAGGTCTTTAATGACTCCTCCAATGGTTCGCATAACCCCCTTAAGTCTGTAATGGTAGGCACAGGGCACATCAATTATAGGCCGGATGGTATAGGATCTTTCAGAAAACTTAAAATCCGGAAACTGCTCCTGTAATTTGGCCTTAAATTTATAGGCCCAAATATCGACTACAGGTTGATGTAAAAAGTCAAATTTAGAAGCAATACTTTCGGTAGCTAAAAAGCGTCCATAGGCATCGCGTACCTGAGGCAAATACTCTTCGTATCGCGACAACAGGTAAAATGAAGCTGCAAATATGTCGAACGGCAAGGCACTTTTATCACCATTGTAAAAAAAACACTTGGTGTTTCCCCAGTCGTGTACATGAATTTCGATGTCTGTTATCCCCTGTTCGAACAAAATGTCATTGCTGCGAATAAAGAACTCATTGCCCAGTTGTTGTCTCGTGTAAGACATTTTTAAACGATCATGTGCAATGAACTCCTCCACCTTGGTGGTGAAATCGACCTCAATTCCGAGTACCCGTGTACAAATATGTTTGAATATATATTTTAATCGGGGTGTTATACTATGTGAATAAACAAGGAGCATTACAGTAGCGTTTCATCTGCAAAACTAAAATATGCTTTTTCCGTGATAATCACATGATCTAACACCTTAATATCTAAACTTTCTGCAGCGGTCTTTAATTTTTGGGTTACCTGCTTGTCGGCCTGACTCGGTTTAATGGTTCCAGAGGGATGGTTATGTGTTAAAATCAATCCGGTGGCACCCCAATGCAGCGCATTTTTAAGTACGAGTCGTACATCCACCAAGGTCCCCGTAATACCGCCTTTACTTAACAGGTGTTTTTGAATGACCTTATTCGAATTATTTAAATAAATGATCCAAAACTCCTCATGCTCCAATTCTCCAATAACAGGTTGCATAAGCTCAAAAACAGAGCTGCTTGATCGAATACTGTCCTTTATTAAGGCTTCTCCTCCCCTTCGTCTTCTGCCCAATTCCATGGCTGCGGCAATGGTAACGGCCTTGGCCTCCCCGATGCCTTTGAATGCCATGAGTTGTTTCACTGAAAGTTTGCCCAAGGCACTTAAATTATTGTCCACACTCGCTAAAACGCGTTTGCACAAATTAACCGCGCTTTCATTTTTGCTTCCGGATCCAATTAATATGGCCACCCATTCCGCATCACTTAAATTAGCTTTACCTTTATGAAGTAATTTTTCCCGGGGCTGGTCGTCTTTTGACCAATTTTTAATCGAAAAAGTAGATTTGCTATCAACCATGACATAAATATAATTTGTAATTTTATGAAGATTAAATCATTTTTCCTAAATAAATCGATATTGAGGTTTTCGTCAAAACTGCGCCCTTCTGAGAGGCGTATACTGTTTTTCTTTTTAGCCATTTGTTTCTGTCTTTCAAGCTGTTCAAAATCAGCAAATGGAACTTCCGAAATGCCAAATATCATTTATGTTTTAGCAGACGATCTGGGAATTGGAGATATCTCCATATACAATGCGCAGGGTAAAATTATCACCCCACATATTAATCAATTGGCCAAAGATGGCATGCGATTTACAGATGCTCACACCTCTTCATCGGTATGCACACCGACGCGTTACGGTATTTTAACCGGCCGCTACAATTGGAGAAGCCCCTTGAAAAATGGAGTTTTAACTGGTAAATCAAAGGCCTTAATTCCTGGTTCCCGAAGTACGGTGGCCTCGATGCTGAAAAAACAGGGCTATCAAACGGGATTCATCGGGAAATGGCATTTAGGTTGGGATTGGGCCTTAAAATATACCGATACACTGTCTGGGGAAGGCTGGAATGCCGGTGATTTTGGCGCACTGGATTTTTCAAAACCCATTTCGAATGGACCAAATGATTTAGGATTTGACTATGCCTATGGCCTCTCAGGATCTTTGGATATGGCGCCTTATGTCTACGTTGAAAATGGGATGCCAACCATGATCCCGGATACGATAACCCAAAATACTGGCCGTTATTCGTGGTGGCGAAAGGGACCTACCTCAAAGGATTTTGTTCATGAGGACGCGACACCCAACTTTTTCAGGAAGTCCTTCGACTTTATAAGTGAAAAAGCCCAGGGCAGCGACCCGTTTTTTCTTTACCTGGCATTACCATCCCCACACACCCCAATTCTGCCAACCAAGGCATGGGAGGGGAAAAGCAACTTAAATCCTTACGCCGACTTTGTCATGATGATCGATGCCTATATGGGACAGCTCATAGAAACCATTCAAAAGGCCGGGATTGAGCACAATACCATGGTGATTTTTACAAGTGATAACGGCTGTTCGCCTCAAGCCAATTATGATCTGCTGCGCTCCAAAGGGCATGACCCAAGCTCCATTTACCGAGGTCATAAGGCAGATATCTTCGATGGAGGACATCGCGTCCCATTTATTGTAAAATGGCCCGAAACCATAAGCAAAAATACCGTTTCAAATCAAACTATTTGTACAACCGATTTGATGGCTACCTGCGCCGAAATTTCGGATTATGAGCTCATGGCCAACGAAGCCGAAGACAGTTACAGTTTAATGTCCTTGTTTAAACAAACCCAAGAAGACAGGCCACTAAGGGAAGCTACTGTGCATCATTCTATTAATGGAAGCTTTGCCATAAGACAGGGCGATTGGAAACTCATCCTTTGTCCCGATTCAGGAGGCTGGAGTGCTCCGAAACCCACAGATAAAGCAGCTTTGGACAGCTTACCAAAATACCAGCTATACGATATCCGGACCGATCCCGGGGAACGCACCAATCTCATCGATCTGCACCCGGAAAAAGTAGCTGCCTTAAAGGCCTTGTTGATCTCATATATAACCCAAGGACGAAGTACACCCGGCGAGCCTCAGGATAACGATCCGATAGATTTTGAATGGAAACAAATAGCATTTGCGAATTCGACGGATGACTGAACCATTTATTTTAGTTAACTATGAAAATACTGTTTCCTATGGCATATCAATTTAACACATTATAAAATGAAGAAAAAATGTATCCTTATATGTTTAACCGTAGGTATAATAGCTCTCAGTGAGGCTCAGGACTGGGGTAATTTAAAACGGTATCAAAGTGAAAATCTCGCTTTGGGAAAACCTGATCCGGATGCGCATCGTGTGGTATTTATGGGCAACTCCATAACCGAGGGTTGGAAAACACTCCGACCCGAATATTTTTCTGAAAGACCCTATATCAACAGGGGCATCAGCGGACAGACCACACCACAGATGCTTTTACGATTTCGACAGGATGTCGTTAATTTATCACCTTCGGTTGTGGTTATACTGGCAGGCATCAACGATATTGCCGAAAACACCGGTCCGACCACGATCGAAATGATTATGGACAACATCATTTCCATGGCCGAGATCGCCATATCGAATCGTATTAAAGTCGTTTTATGTTCCGTCCTTCCGGCCTTCGATTTCCCATGGCGCCCGGGACTTAATCCATCCGGAAAGGTCATCCGATTAAATGCCCTTTTACAGGAATACGCGAAAGCACATGATCTGGAATATGTCGACTATTTTTCAGCTATGGCAGACGAGCGTAATGGATTAGAACAGAGCCTGGGGGACGACGGTGTTCATCCAAATGCAAAAGGCTATGCCATTATGGAGCAGCTGTTGGAAAAAACGCTGAGCCAAATGTTAAAGGATTAACTTTTTAAGCGCATCGAAATCCAAACCGCCGTAATTACCCGAACTCATCAGCAGTAATGTCTTATTCCTGAAATCCTGATCGAATAAATACCTTTTAAACGCATCCGGGTCTGTGTAAATGATGAGGTCATTGCGTCCAAATGCAGCAGCAATCTGGGCTTCGGTAACTTTTTCAAGCTTTTTTATTTCAACGGCATGAGGTGAATAGAATACCACTGCAATATCTGCGGCATCCAAAGTGCCCTTGTATTCTTTTAAGAATTCGGCATTTAAACTGCTGTAGGTATGTAATTCTAAACACGCCAAGAGGGTTCGCTCCTTGAATTGTTCTTTTACAGCCTGAGTTGTGGCCTGTACTTTACTGGGCGAGTGGGCAAAATCCTTGAAGGCAACGCTTGTAGGGCTTTCTGCAATTTTTTCCAGCCGCTTACTGGCCCCTTTAAAGGTAGCGATGGCCTCGTAAAAATCGTCTTCGTCGATGCCCATATGCTGACAAATCCACTTGGCACCGGCAAGATTATTCAAATTGTGTTTTCCAAAAATTTCAACAGGTAAATCGCCTTCCGGAGTCAGTAGGAAAGTCCGGCCATCTTCAACCCTGTATTCCGGGGTTCGATATCCTATTTTTCGAATGGTGTTCGAACTATTTTCAACGACCCTCACCACCTCAGCATCCTCAGCATTGTAATTGATGCTACCACCACTCACTATGGAATCCACAAATATCCTGAACTGCTCCACATAATTGTCGAAGGTCGGAAATACGTTAATATGGTCCCAGGCAATACCACTTAAAAGGGCGATATTGGGCTTGTACCAATGTATTTTTGGTCTTGGATCGATGGGCGAACTTAAATATTCATCTCCCTCCAAAACGATAAAATCATTATCTTCTGTGAGCTTCACCATAACATCGAAACCCTCCAATTGGGCGCCCACCATATAATCAACATCCCGTTCATGATAGTGCATCACATGTAAGATCATAGAGGTTATGGTCGTTTTGCCATGACTACCTGCTATAACGACACGGGTTTTATATTTCGATTGTTCGTATAAAAATTCGGGATAGCTGTAAATCTTAATTCCCAATTCCTGAGCCTTCAATAGCTCGGGGTTGTCTGCCTTGGCATGCATGCCCAAAACTATAGCATCGAGAGTGGAGGTGATTTTTTCCGGATGCCAGCCAAAACGTTCAGGTAAAAGTCCTTTTTTTGCCAATCGCGATTTCGACGGTTCAAAAATAGTATCATCACTTCCTGTAACCCGGTATCCCTTGTCGTGTAATGCCAATGCCAGATTATGCATGGCTGCTCCTCCTATTGCTATAAAATGTACGTTCATGAGTTATGTATTGAAATGCTCCTGGCATTTCAAAATTCGAATTCTATGTCTGTTAATTTTAAAGGTAAAGATATGAATTGAAGTTAGAAGCGCGAAGCCTAAATGGAGACATTTTTACATACCACATAAGGCATGGGGTTGATAACACCAGGCTGTTAAATTAAAAGGAAAAAGAGTCATTCCTACATATTGACAATCTTTTCCTTTTGCTCCTTAAAGGTTTTAATTTTTGGTAATTCAGCGATAGCCATATCAATATGCTCCAGTGCTTTACGCTTATGATTCTTGTGCATATGAATTTGTGCCAATCGATAATGCGCCCATGCTTTTGGCACACCGTCCTTTACGGTATAATTTTTAAGATAGGTATTGAGACATTGTTCTCCCTTATCCAATGCAACATTATATTCAGCTGCTATCTTACCAATTTGATAGTGTAGGGAATTGCGTTGGTATTTCTGCTGTGCCACTTCAATGTTATGTATGGCTTTTTCAGGTTCGTTTTCATTTTCATAAAATTGGGTAAGCTTTTCAAAACAGGTCAACGAACCACCTTCGTTTATGGCCATTTTATAATATGTCTCAGCACGATCGGGTTCATTATCATATTCATAAATATAGCCCTTTGCCAGGTAACCATCTACTTTCGACAGGTTTTCCAACTCCTCTGCATAGTGAAGCGATTTCGTTTTACTGCCCCCAAACAGACCCGGTAATTGCATGTACAGTTCAACCAGGGCCCATCGCACCTCGATATGGTTTGGATCCAGATCGGCGGCCATTTTAAACGATGATTTTACATCGCCTATAAGACCCAGCGCACTAAACTTATTCTCCAAAGCCTTCATCCCTAACATACCACCATATTTGTAATGGTAATTGGCGTTTTTATCATCAACTTCAAGAAGTTTCTTGAACTGGACTTTAGCCTCATCCCATTTCTTCTGATAGGCATAGGCATCTCCTAAAAGCTCTATCGCTCTCAAATTTTCAGGATGGTCTTCTAAAAAATCCAACATCAATTGCTCCATTTCAACATAATTCTTCTCCTGGAACAATCGCTCCGCCTCAGCTATTTCAGATTGGCTGAAAGCGAGGATTGGAAAAAGCAATAAAAACAATAAAAAATGTTTCATAGGTATTGGGTCGAAATTGCAAAGTTAAACTTTCCCTCCTTACTTTAAAAATATTAACTTCACTCCTTTGGTAAAATTATATTTGCAGACCACCTTTTTTGGAATGGCTTTTGAATATAAGCTGTAAACGCACATCCTTTTTAATGTTCCGATGGAAACCATAAATTTTTAAATAGATGAAACACGCTTTATCGCTGCTTATTATACTCCTTTTTTCAAGTCTAATAGAGGCCCAGACCACTAATTATGAAGATCTGTGGCATAAAGTGGAGCAATACGAAAAAGATGGCTTGCCTCAATCAGCATTAAAAATAGTCACAGCAATTGGTGAAAAAGCCAGAAAAGATGGAAATTCTCAACAACGGATTAAATCGATGCTGTATCAAAGTAAATATGCCCTGATCCTTGAGGAAGAGGCCCAACTTAACATCATAGCACATTTCAAATCTGAAATAAACAACACCACCTTTCCTGTAAAAAACATATTGGAAAGTATTCTGGCCGATCTCTATTGGCAATACTTTAACCAGAACCGTTGGAAATTTTACCAGCGAACGAAACTGGATCCTTCGGGAGCCTCAGTATCTGAAACTGATTTCAGAACCTGGGATTTGCAGACCCTTTTTAATGTGATTCATTTGCATTATCAGAATTCATTGGATAAGGGGTCGAAATTACAACTCGAAGATTTAGAAGCATACGATGCCTTACTCGTTCTTCAAAAAGACTCAAAACGATACAGACCCACCTTATTTGACTTTTTGTGTCATCGTGCACTGGCGTTTTATAAATCCTCTGAAACCCAAATAACGCAACCCGCCTTTTCCTTCGAAATTGACCATCCGAAATATCTGGGTGCGGCAGAACCCTATTCAACATTAGAACTGACATCCCGAGATACGATGTCTCTCCAGCTTAACGCCCTGAACATTTATAAACAGCTCATTCAATTTCATCTTAAGGACAGTAACCCTTTGGCATTGGTCGATGTTAACATTGAACGATTGCATTTTGTGCACCAGTACACCTCCTTAACCGATAAAGACGCTCTTTTATTAGAGGTACTCAACAGAGAAAAAAGTAAAATTAAGGATCATGAGGCTTCCGGATTATACGATTTTGAAATCGCCTCCCTTTACCACCGTCAAAGCAAAGACTACCAACCTAAAACGGATGAACGTCATCGATGGAAAGCAAAGGAAGCGCTTGCCATTTGCAATGCAGTCATCAGCAGATTTCCGGAAAGTAAGGCTTCAGAACAATGCAAATTACTCAAATCTCAGATTGAACATCCGTGGCTTCAAATCACCTCGGAAAAGATGCTTCCGCTGCAACAACATGGACGCCTGTTGGTTAAGTATAAAAACTTAAATGCGCTTCATTTTAAAGTATTCAAAATAGCTGAGGACGAATTGGAACGTTTCAGTAAACTATATCGCAAGGAAGAACAACTTGAATTCATTGATAAACTCAAAATAAAAACACAATGGAGCAACACCCTTCGAAATGAAAGGGATTATCAAATACACAGCACAGAGTTAGTCATTCCCGAACTTGGCAATGGGAACTACTTGATTTTTGCCTCTGCTAAAAACCATAAGAGCACTTTTGCATTTTCAACCATTCAAGTCACCAATATCGCCCTGGTAGAGTGCAACGGCAAAAACGTCAAGACGTTTCAGGTGATTGACCGAAATAACGGATCTCCTATTAATGGTGCCGATGTAACCTTAACCTTTTACAAAAATTATAACAAGGAACCGCATCAGGAATTTTTTAAAACAAATAGCCTCGGGGAGTTTCGTTTAGAAAAATCTAAGGACCGCTACAGAAATATAGTCGTAAGGGTTAAATATGAAAATGATACAGCACACTTTGGCAATTATTTTAAAAACGCATTGAGCGAACAGGTACGCAATGACACTGATTTTAAAGCTTTTATTTTTACAGATCGCTCAATTTACAGGCCCGGGCAGACGGTTTTTTTTAAAGCCATTGCCATGAGAACCACAAAAGACACATCTGAAATCGTGGCCAACGAACCGGTTAAGGCTGTTTTATACAATACAAATGACGAAGCGTTAGCAGAATTGGAGTTACGAACAAATGCCTTTGGCTCGGTTTCGGGCGAATTCATATTACCAACTGATGGATTGAATGGCACCTATCATATTGAATTTGACGGGGATGAAATAAACTTTTTTACGGAACATTACTTTTCAGTTGAAGAGTATAAGCGTCCTACGTTCGAAACCCAATTCCATCCTATTAACCAGATCTTTAGAGTTAACGATTCCGTAGTGGTGAAAGCTGTGGCCAATGCCTATGCGGGAAGTCCTGTTACCAATGCCAAAGTGGTATATCGGGTGCAGCGAACAGTACGATACCCAAGATGGTACTCATGGGGCCGACCCGCCTTTTTCGGTCAACCTCAGGAAATTGGCCACGGGGAAACAGTGACCAATGAAAAAGGCGCCTATGAGATTGCCTTCAGGGCGCTTCCGGACCAAAGTATCGATAAAGGTGATTTACCGGTCTTTACCTATGAAATTACTGCAGATGTTACCGATATAAACGGTGAAACACGAAGTGCTGCAACTGTGGTTAAAGTTGGTTATCACGCCTTAGTAGCCAACATGACACTGCCAACAGTATTGGATAAAACGAAAAAGGATCATAAGATTTTAATTGAAACAAAAAACCTTAACGATGAATTTGTTCCAGCAAAGGGCCTTATTAAAATATATAAATTAGAAGCACCAAATACCGTTTTAAGACAACGTCCCTGGGCTGCCCCCGACTATCAGGACATCGATGAGAAAACATTTAAAACCCTGTTCCCGCATGACGCCTATAACGATGAACACGACCCAAATCATTGGGAAAAAGGCGATTTGGTTTTTGAAACGAAATTCGACACCCACAGCGCTCAGGAAGTCGCTTTGGGTAATATTAGAAGATGGGCATCAGGGGCGTATATAATTATCCTGGAAACACGCGACCCATACGGTCAGTTCGTGAAAGACGAAATTAGAACCGTGTTATTTAGTGAGCAGGACAGAACCATTGCTGATAATCAGTTGTTCTCCTTTACCACAGACGCTACTCAGTATGCTATCGGTGATACTGCCCTGTTGACCCTGGCTTCAGCAGCAGACGCTCTTACTGTGACCCTTAAACTTGAAAAAAACCATCAGATAGTCAAAACAGAGATCATTGAACTCGGCAGGAACAAAAAAACATTTTCCATTCCTATAGAATCAAATGACCTGGGTGGTTTTTCCATACATTACAGTTATGCAGCATTCAATAGTTTTGAATCCGGAACGATACCGATTTCAGTACCATACCCTAAAACTGAATTGGAAATAGAAACCTTGACCTTCAGGGATAAATTACAACCGGGATCTGAAGAAACCTGGAGTTTCAAAATAAAGGGGCCCTACGGAGAACAGCTTAGCGCCGAGTTATTGGCCGGCATGTATGACGTCTCCTTAGACCAGTTTAAACCACACCAATGGAATTTCTCGCCTCTGTATCGTCCAATTTATACCGCTACGAGCAATAGCAATGCCTACCACAGTTTTGGCACGAAATACTTCAGAGCTTACAATGAGCGGTTAAGCTTGAACGCCTCGAAACACTATTATGATCAATTGAATTGGTTTGGTTTTTCATTTGGGCAACGGAACATCCTGATAAGGGGAGTTTCCAGTGTGTCTGACAATTTAAATAATGATCAGGCCGATGCTAACCCAGTTGAATTTGAAGATGATGTCTTGTTCAAAAGTGAAGCTGCCGCTCTCGAAGAAGAGGTTACCGTCGGCTACGGATTACAAGAGGAAACTGAGGGCGGCAATTTAAAGGATGGCATGCCTGGTTTTAAGTCCATTCAAATTCGTAAGCACCTTCAGGAAACAGCCTTTTTCTTTCCTCATTTACAAACGGACACCCTTGGCCATATTAGTTTTCGATTTTCCACGCCGGAAGCCCTGACCCAATGGAAACTGCAATTACTGGCACATACCAAAACCTTACAGAGTGCGACAAAAATCTTAACTGCCGTTACCCAAAAGGAATTGATGATTATCCCAAATGCGCCTCGCTTTCTTAGAGAGGGTGACACCCTTTTCATCAGTACAAAAATTGCCAACCTAACAAAAGAAGAAATGTCGGGTCAAGCCACTTTAATCCTAACGGATGCTATTTCAGGGGAGGACCTTTCGAAACAACTGGTAATCCCTCAGTTATCCAATTACCCCAATGCCGATAACAGGAGCGATTATACTATACAAAATTTTACGGTAGATGCAGAAGGGAACACACAGGTCTCATGGCAAATGTATGTTCCTGATCATATGCAGGCCATACAGTATAAGATCGTTGCAAAATCAGATAACTATAGTGATGGTGAACAAAATACACTCCCTGTCTTAAGTAACAGGATACTGGTCACCGAGACCTTACCCATGTGGATAAAAAGCAATGAAACCAGAACCTTTGAATTGGATAAACTGAAACAGAACACATCCAACACCCTAAGACATCATAAACTAACGCTTGAAATGACTTCGAATCCTGTATGGTATGCCGTTCAGGCCTTACCTTATTTAATGGAATATCCCTATGACTGCAACGAACAGATTTTTGCGCGCTACTATGGAAATGCGCTGGGACACCATATTGTAACATCGAATTCAAAAATACACGAGGTATTTAAACAGTGGACTTCCCAGGATGCCTTGCTGTCAAACCTTGAAAAGAACGAGGAATTGAAGTCAGTTTTAATTCAGGAAACACCTTGGTTACGGGATGCGCAAAGCGAGACCGAACAGAAAAAACGCATCGGTCTGTTATTCAATCTCAACAAAATGGACGCCGAGTTGCAATCCTCATTACGCAAATTAAAACAGAATCAAATGGCTTCGGGTGCCTGGTCCTGGTTTAATGGTGGTCCGGACAACCGATTCATTACCCAACATATAATGAGTGGTTTCGGACAACTTTACAAACTTGGAATTATAGGGGATACGACCACCTTATTCAATCCCGATTCGGGTGAAGAATCGATGATACAAAAAGCCATTTCATATCTGGATGCCGCTTTTGTTAAAGAATATAAAGACCTTAAAAAACACAACGAGGACTCCGATTTAAGTCAGGATCATTTGAGCTACACCCAATTGCATTATCTCTACATGAGGAGCTTTTTCCCCAATGTGATCACATCGCCGGAGGTAAAGGAAATTATGGACTATTACCAATTACAGATTCAAACCTATTGGTTAAAAAAATCGTTATATGCTAAAGGATTAATGGCCTTGATATGCTTTAGAAATAAGAATACGCAAACTTCAGCTAAAATTCTGAAATCATTAGTCGAAACGAGTATTACAAATGAGGAATTGGGGATGTATTGGAAGACCAATGTAAATTCGTGGCATTGGTATCAGGCCCCGATAGAAACACAGGCCTTATTCATAGCTTTGTTTGATGAAGCCGGTACTACTGTATATGACGAAGCTAAGACTACGGAACTCATTGATCATCTAAAAATCTGGTTGCTCAAACACAAACAGACCAACCAATGGAAAACGACTAAAGCCACAACAGATGCTATATATGCCCTTTTACTTCAGGGAAGTGACTGGTTAAGTATAGCAGATGGGGTCGACATTAGGGTAGGCGACGAACGTATCGTGCCGTTATCCATTGAAAATACTAAAATAGAGGCTGGAACCGGTTATTTTAAAACCTCATGGAGTGCCCCTGAAATTACTCCGAATAAGAGTACGGTTAGACTTACAAAAAAAGGAAAAGGCATGGCATGGGGTGGACTTTACTGGCAATATTTTGAAGACATGGACAAAATTTCTTCGGCTAAAACCCCCTTAAAATTACAGAAGAAACTGTATTTAAAAACCTTTACCGATTTGGGTGAGCAGATAAAAGAAATTACGGATACTACAACTTTGAATGTCGGTGATGCCGTTCGTGTTCGTATTGAACTGCAAAGTGATCGCGACATGGAATTTGTTCATATGAAGGATATGCGGGCCTCCGGATTGGAACCGGTAAATGTCTTGTCTCAATATAAATGGCAAGACGGGCTGGGCTATTACGAAAGCACCAAGGATGTCAGCACCAATTTCTTTTTTGAGTTTTTACCAAAAGGCATCTATGTATTCGAATACGATTTACGCGTCATTAACGCCGGCGACATGAGCAATGGTGTGACCACCATACAAAGTATGTACGCTCCGGAGTTTAGCAGCCACAGTAAGGGATCTAGAATTAAAGTGGAGTGAATTTATTTTACCGGCGGTTTTGACGGACGCACTTCAATTTTACTCGGTAAGGTTCTTGGATTCATCTTAACCAAATCGACTACCAATTCACCCAGATCCTCAATCTGGATTTTCCATGCGTCACTGTCGTTGGGCACATGGTTATTAAAATAGGTCGCTACGGATCCGGGCATTATGGTACTAACCTTGACATCGTGCTGTCGCAAATCCAACATCACGGCTTGTGTAAACCCGGTTAAACCAAATTTACTGGCATTATAAGCCGACCCTCTAGCAAAAAAGTTGGTGCCTGCCAGACTGGAAATGCTAATAAAATAGCCTTTGGATTGCTTCAAGGCCTCGACCGAGGCTTTGATAGTGTAGTAAACACCCGTTAAATTTGTGTCGATGGTCTCGTGCCATTGGTCCGGTGTTAATTCTTCAATACTCGCAAAATGACCTACACCCGCATTCGCTATGACGATATCCAATTGATTGAATTGTTCTAATACTGTTTGAACCGCTTTTTGCTGACTTTCCAGCTGTCTTACATCGGCTTCTATACCCAGGGCCATGGCCTCAACATCAGAATTGGAATTCAACAAAGTAGCTGCTTCCCGGGCCGCGGATAATTTTCTACTCGTTATTGCTACGTTAACGCCTTCATGTAAGAGGGCCTCGGCAATGCCAAAACCTATCCCTTTTGATCCTCCTGTAATAAGAGCAACTTTACCTTTTAATGAACTCATAATATTCGTTTTTCGTAAAGCTACAAAATGCAATTGAGGTATTAGAACTTGGGCGGATATTTGTCCAGTACTTTTTTAACCAGAGCGGCGAAATGGGCCTCACGACTTTCGGGGGTGGTATTAGGATGATAACTCGATTCGCTAACGGCCTGCCAAAATAAGCCTTTGTTATTTTTTTCATCCACAAAATCGAAGGTAATTTGCTGGTTCATATTCCCCTGACCAACAGGTAATCCAATAGATATCCCGCCCCCTACATTTCGGCCACTTCCCCCAAGACCAACACCAACGGTATTGCGTTGTGCCTCCTGATAGGAACTGCTGTTTATGTCAATGAAGAAATCCGGATGGTCCGATAGGGCATATCCCCGGGCTTTCAACTCCAAATCCAGAGCGTCCAAAAGACGTTTTGTATCAAATTCACTAAGCCCCGTTTGCAGATCACTGTAGTAATTATATGTTTTATATTTGGAAAAATCCGTGGTCCTTTCAAAATCATAGTTCACACGAATGGGAGCGCATGAAAAACATAGGGCAAACAGGACGATCAGGTAAGGTGTTTTCATGATCTTTTTTCTATAAATTTAATCAAAAATTATTCCATGACCTTGAAAATCTTATTTTTGCCTAACATGCCTTAACCCATGCCGTTTTTTTCAGTTGTCATACCGCTTTACAATAAAGAAGCTTATATCGCCGATACCTTAAACAGTGTTTTAAACCAATCGTTTCAGGATTTCGAGATCATTATTGTTAACGATGGTAGCACCGATAATAGTGCCGCGATTGTGAATGCATTTAAAGATCCGAGAATCACTGTTTTTGACCTTGAAAATCAGGGCGCTTCAGTGGCCAGAAATTATGGTATTGATCATGGAAAAGCCGATTATATCGCCTTGTTGGATGCTGATGATACCTGGTATGAAAATCATCTGGCAGAACTCAAAAAATTAATAAAAACCTTTCCTGAAGCTGGATTATATTGTAACAATTATGAGGTAAAGCGCAATAGGGACTTCATTACGCCAGCTATGTTTAATTTTAAATTTGACACAACTCCCCTGATAATAGAAAACTTTTTTGAAGCCAGTTTAATATCTTTTATATTAACCTCCTCTACTGCTTTTTTAAAAAGCACCTTCAAAACCATTGGAGGTTACAATGAAGCTCTTAAAACGGGACAAGATATAGACCTCTGGATAAGAATGGGATTGAACTATAAAGTTGCCTTTAATCCGTTAATCACTGTACTTTATAATTTAAGCGACCATAACAGCCTTTCCAAAGCGAATTACAACTCGATTAGATACAACTTTATAAATGCCTATAAAAAAGAAGAACAAGAGAATATCTATTTAAAAAAATATTTAGATGTAAATCGCTATGCCTTGGCTATAAGGTGTCAATTAAATGATGAACATGAACTTTACCACAAACTAAAAAGACAAATTGATTATAATAATCTAAACTTTAAACAAAATCTTTTGATCCGTTTACCAAAAATAGTATTACAGATCTTTAAATGGATTCAAAAAAAACTTATTCGGAAAAGAATATACTTAACTGCATATAATTAGCATCCTTATTTAACTAGTCTTTGCTTTAAGAGGGACTCATAAGAAAGAATGCCTTTAATCCCGACTTTAAATTTTGAGCATATATCAAGCACCCCTATTTCTCTGTTCTGAAGCCCATGAAATACGTGTTTAACAAGCCTTAGGTAGGCTAATTTACCTGAATACTTTCTCATTATGGCACTTCTGGCAAATATATTGGAATCTTTTCCCAGTAATCTTCCGGAACTTAAATACTTATGAGTTAAAATAATTTTTTTAATGAACAGTAGCTTTAAATTCGCCTTAAGCGCATCTCTTAGAAAAATATATTCCTCTCCTAAGGGAAATTGCGCCCCCAATCCGAAATATGGATTGAAAGAAATACCTGAATTCAATATGTTTTCTCTTCTAAAGGATATCACCACAGAATTAACAGTAATTACAGACTTCCTGTTATGCCAGTGGACGTCTGGATATGTTTTGAACAATTTTCCTGAATCATCCTGCATTTGAAACGTTATAAAATCAGCCTCCGGATTATTTTTAAATGCGCTTATAATATCTTTTTCAAATCCCTTTTTATAGGTTATATCATCATCAGCAATCAGGCATATATCCCCCATGGCATTTCGAATGGCCAGATTTCTACTTTTGGAAAGTCCCTTTTCGAAGCTGTTAATAACCCGCACATTGGTTAATTCTGACTCCAGTAAATTATCTTTTGTAGTTTGATTGATGATTAGTATTCTGTAGTCCTCTAAAGTATTGTTGGCAAACATTCTTTTTAAAAAGGTAAAATCCTTTTTATTCATAGTGCTTATAAGGATCTCAAAAATCATATTATTGGATTATATTTGTTCCGGTAAAAGCTCCTTTTTTAAATGGAAGAGTAATCTAGGAGATTTATTTTAACTGGCAAAGCATTAATCGTTCAAGTTTTACGCGTAAGTCATAATCTTTCCATAATGGTCGAACTATCGGTAGCACTAATAACATACAATAGTGAGCACTATATCGAGGAAACTATTGCGTCCTTATTAAATCAAAATTGTTCTTTTAATTATGAAATTGTTGTTGGCGATGATTGTTCCACAGACAAAACCTTTGAAATAATAAAAGCCTTTAAGAAGGAATATCCCGATGTTTTCAACATTAAGCAAAATGCAAAACAATTAGGGATACTGAACAACTTTAAAACTACCTTAGATCGATGCTCGGGTAAATACGTATTTAATTTTGATGGTGATGATATTGTAAAAAGTCCCGACGCTTTTGAAAAGCTAGTTACCGTATTTAGAAACCACCCCGAGATAGGTTTCGTTGATTCCGGCTATGATAAATATTTTGAGCATGAAAACAAAACTCAGGCATTTGTAAATAGAGATACCATAACCGCATCAAAAAAGGATTACAAGGATGCTGTCTTTCTCGGGAAAATTATTCCTATAGGGACTTGTTTTAATCTTTCCCTTTTGATGAAATACGTCGATTTTAAAACTTATATCGATAAAAAAGTTACTATCGAGGACTATCCTACATTAGTCGACATGGTGGCACATTGTGATTTCGAACGCATAAATGAATCTTTATTTGTTTACAGAATTCACAATAAGTCCTATTCCTACCATTCGGATTTTGAAAACTATTTTTTTCTAAGAAAAGAAATGCTCAGTTTATTCAACTATTTTAAAATCAAATATAATTTTAGGGATGACCTATGTGAACACTATTACCAGAAATATTTTAAAACGGTTCTTTATTTAGCGGGCAGGTATGAAAAAAAAGATTTAGGGAAGGACATGTTTTTAAAAATTAAAACCAAACATGCATACGATTACATTCACTACCTGGCAAGTCAATACAAGATTGTTCGAAAACTGGTTGGATTGAGGAAAACAAAAAACCTTTTGGTACAAAAATTAAGAAGGGGCTTTACTAGGGCATTCATCTAAGCATTTAAAAACGTACTGAAATCCCTGATGTAATCTTCTTCTTTATGGATATCGGAAGCTAGGACCAGGCATATGGCATGATCTGAAAAGTTCCTGACTTCATGCCAGACCATATTAGGCACAAAAAGTCCTTTGTTTGGTCCCTCGAGCCGAACCGTTAACTTCTTCTGATCGGTATCTATTAAATCGATAACAAAACTCCCATTAAGAGCCAATAAAAGGGTTAAGTGTTCAATATGTGCATGTCCCCCTCTGATGCTCGTTTTCGGTACATTATATATGTAAAAGACCCTTTTTATATCAAAAGGTAATAGGTCGTTCTGAATAAAAGACATCCCACCTCTATGGTCAATAAAATCAGGAATGTCGATTATTTTTACTTTACTTATGTTCAATATTTTATACTTTACTTGTTGGTTTATGATCCACGTTTCAACCTGTCCAATAAACCAAAATGCGTATTCAATTTATAGAAGGTAAAACACATTGAAAACAAAATTACTAAAATCATAATGATGTACTTTACGAAGTTATTTTCCATGTAAAACAAACTCACCATGATTATAAATTGAAACAGACACACAAAAAACAGTCTGTTGAAAGTCAAATTGAATTTAAACCTGTAGGTTTTGGTTACAATCCATTTGATAAACATAAGATCAAGGATGTGATAAACCAAAAATCCAATTCCAATACCAGTTAAACCGTAAAATTGGTATCCCACGATAACCAAAGTCAGTAATGCGAGCTGGGACACTAATTCCGTTATAAAATACAATTTCGAATCTCCTTTTGCCAATAAAATAAAGCCCATAGACCAGGATACAGACTTGAATGCAGTCGATAAGATACCAAAAGTTATCATTCCTATTATCGGTAAAAAATCTTTTGAATACAGCAAGGTAACGATATAGGGCTTAAGTGCTAAAAAAATGATAATCAGAGGTGTAATAAGAAGTAAAAGCATATAAGCCTGTTCATTCACAGTTTTATTTACCATATGACTGTCTTGTGATACTTCGGAGAGTCTTGGGAAAAAATCCTTACTTAATGCACTAAAAAAAACCGCGACATAGGAATGTATTAGAGCGAACCCCGCATTGTACAATCCCACTTCATCTACACCACCCGTATTCGCTACATAGATTTGAAGAATATATCCAATTGCCATTGTCATAATACTAGCCAAACTTAAATAGATACCTGGTTTTAGCAAGGTCTTACTTGTCTCTTTAAGCTGACCCAAACTGAACTTAAACCGCCTTAATTTCAATTGTTTTATGTAATAACTCGAAACAAAAAAGCTAATAGCAGCGGTTGTCACTATAACCCAGGGGATCCCTTTTTCTTCAAAAAAATAATAAATGGCAATGGTGGGAATTAGGCTCAATACACTTGAAAATGCAATAACCTTCGCCAGTCTTTTTAATGACCTCAGGCCTTGTAGGATGACGATATTACCTGTTGCCAATTGATTAAACAACACTGCTATTGATACGATGACAAAAAATGAAATATAGGAGGCATCACTAAAGGCCAATAAACTCAGAACAGGTGAAGACACTAAAATGACCAAAGCACCAATTACCCCGGTTATTAAAACAATCGTTCCTACTAATTTTGCTAATTTAGGTTGTTCGTCCTTTTCCGATGAAGCGATTTCCTTTACGGCCGTAACGTCGATTCCACATCGTGTTAAAGCCTGAATAAAATTTAGGGTAGACATCAAAACCCCGAAGATACCCAGTCCCGACACCCCAATAAGCAGGGCTGCTGCTTTGGTTTTGAGAATTGAAACCAAAATCGTAATCGACTGTACTCCTCCAAATAAGGATGTTGCCTTTAAAATCTGCTTATATGAGTTGCTCTCTATTTTCAAATAATCTACTCGAATTCAAAAATCACCTGAAGTCCGTCAAAAGGTTTGCAATTTTTTCAATTTCCGATGAATTCAAACAGACATTTAACGGCAAACTCAAAACTTCATTGTGTAATCTATCGGTTATTGGAAGGTGCAAATCGTTAAGATCAGCGTAGGCTTTTTGATGATGAATGGGCTTAGGATAGTGAATTAAGGTTTCAACTCCATTTTCAAATAAATAGGATTTTAATCGATCCCTGTTTTTATGTCTGATCACGAACAAATGAAAAACATGTTCGCTGATGTGATCCACCTCCGGTAAAATTATCTCCTCATTATCTATTAGTTTCAAATAGAGTTGGGCCAGCGTTCTGCGCTTTTCATTTTCAGCATCCAAATATCTTAACTTAATTCTTAAAAACACAGCTTGAAGCTCATCAAGCCTGCAATTATATCCTATAAAATCATTTTCATAGCTAGAGGACCTGCCATAATTTCTCAATTTATTTACAACCTGTGCCAATGCATCATCATTTGTCGTTATGACTCCGGCATCACCCATTGCTCCTAAATTTTTTGTTGGATAAAAGCTAAACGCCGCAGCATGCGACACATTGCCTGCCTTGCGCCCATTAATCATACACGCGCCATGGGCCTGGGCAGCATCTTCTATTAGGATTAGATCATTCGCTTCACATAGGGCTTCAAGGTCATTTACATTGTATAACTTGCCATACAAATGAACTCCCAAAATAGCTTTGGTCTTTGGTGTTAGTGCCAGTTTAGCACGATTGACATCAATATTGAGACTGTTACTGTCCGGTTCCACCAAAACCGGCCTTAAATTGGAACTGCTAATGGCTAAAACTGAAGCGATATAGGTGTTTGCAGGAACTAGTATTTCATCACCAGCACTTAATTTGCCCAAAATTTTATAACCTTCAAAAATTAAGCGCAGGGCATCTAATCCATTGCTCGTCCCTATACAATGCCCGGTACCACAATATAATTTGAATTCAGATTCAAATTTTGAAACTTCATTTCCAAGGATATAACTCCCGGAATTCAAAAATTTTTTAAATCCTTCGTCATATTCATTTTTATATCTGGCATTAATTCTTTTTAAGTCAAGGAATTTTATCATTTAAAACAACTGTAGAACGTTAGTTTTATACCATTAAAAATAGTTACATGCCTAAGAGGGCTATTCGCTGGGCTTTTCATTTTCATTCACCACCCCAAACAAGGAACTGCCGAATATAAGCAAAATCACACCAAAATACATTAAATAGCTCACCAAATGACCAATTACAGCGCCCTCTAAACCAAATACTTTTATAAAGTAGATGCTCGTTACATATAAAATTATGACGAGAAACGCTTCAGTGACTATATAATGCCAGAACATTTTCTTTGCCAAAAATTGATATGCAATTACGGTAGAAAGTACTTTTACAAAATCACCAAGGAGTTGCCAAAGGAATAGTTCTTCAACAGGTTCAAATTCTTCCGAAAAAACGAAACGCACAATAAAGGACCTGAAAAGATAGATGAGGACCAGACCAAGTGCAAAAAGGGGAATCACCGCTTTATAAAAACCGAATACCTCCTTTCTGAATTCCTTTACCGTTTCAATTTCTGAAAAACGCGGTATGATGTAAAGCCCCATGATCGAAGTAACCAACATCAGGTAATATTTGGAAATGCGTGTCATGGCCTCCCAGAAACCGGCATCTTTGTAACTTATATGATCTATGATATACGATCGAATGGCCAAAAACACAAATGGTAAAATCATCGCTGAAAAGAACGCCATCATGGTGTAAGGACTTAATTTTTTTGCCATACTAAAACTAATGCGCTCCACCTGGATAAGCCCTACCAGACTTCGCCGGTGAATTATTCCTACCAACGTAATTAAAAGGATTAGGGCTTCGGCAATCGCTACCGAAATCAATGCCCCGTCAATTTTTTTCTGATATATTAAAACCAAGGCCACCGATAAACCCAACATCTGCCCTATTATATTTATTATAATGAGATTTTTATACTTAGAAAATCCATTCATAATAGAAAATGAGAACATATTCAGAGCAAAAAATGGAAGTACTATGGCAAAAATCCTTATAACATAGGCATAGTTATTATAACTTGGGAAAATAAGATCATTAATGTCTCCGGCAAAGAAATAGCAAAAAAAGGACATGAAGATGGTAGTCGTAAAGCCAAGGTAAAAAACGGTTGAAATCGTCTTACTCAGTTTGATGACATCCTCTTTAAATTCGGCTATATACCTTACCGCCCCATTGTACAGTCCCAAAATGGAGATGGATTGAATGGCACTCGTGAAGTTCCTCAAATTTCCGATGAGCGCAAGCCCTTCGGCTCCGATAAAAACGGCGATAGCCTTTGAGGTTAATATACCTGAAAAAATCTTCACAAAAAGCGAGATGGCTTTCAATGAAACAATTTTCACAAGCACTTTCTCATTTATGTAGGCCAGTAGTTTTTTCAAATATCTGTTAATGGTAATTTAAAAATTCACACCCTTAAATAAAAATGTGAGTGCATCCCTTCGCGTGTTTCAAATATACAAATCGTTTAAGTAAACTAATGCCGACGGGGTCATTTTATTACTTCACTTTTCTAATTCATATCGTTGAAATAAATAGAAGAGATTAATCAAAAAAATAGCTGCATTTGCTATAATTATGGGTAGTCCAATGCGAATGGACGGCATTAAAAAACCGTAAACAATGAACAATAAACAGCCCATCATATTAACCAAACGTAAATTTCTAACCGTTTTCATTGTAAATGATAATAAAACCATTAACGAAGCGAAATAGCCTATGTACTCCAAACCTGTAATACCGAATAATTCCATGAACCAATATTAAAAAAAAAAGAGAAATCCGTTCAAGGATTTCTCTTCATATTTACTCAAAATGCATATAGTATTATAAAACTTTACTTCGTTTGCGTTCCACTTCGGTCAACAATATTTTTCGCAGGCGCAAATGGTTTGGCGTTACCTCGACATATTCATCTTTCTGAATATACTCCAATGCCTCTTCTAAGGAAAATTTAATTGCCGGTACAATCCTCGCTTTGTCATCTGCACCTGCAGAGCGCACATTAGTCAGTTTTTTAGTTTTTGTCACATTGACTACCATATCATCTCCACGAGAATTCTCGCCAATAACCTGACCTTCATAAATATCCTCACCCGGATCGATAAAGAACTTACCGCGCTCCTGTAATTTGTCTATGGAATATGGAATGGCCTGTCCCTTCTCCATGGACACCAAACTTCCGTTCTGACGCTCTGGTATACCCCCTTTTAATGGTTGATATTCTTTAAAACGATGGGCCATAATAGCTTCCCCGGCAGTGGCCGTTAATAACTGGTTTCTCAGTCCGATGATCCCCCTGGAGGGCACTAAAAACTCACAAACCATACGGTCTCCTTTAGCCTCCATGCTTAACATCTCGCCCTTTCTTAAGGTGACCATTTCTATTGCCTTACCCGATACTTCTTCAGGCAAATCGATGGTCATTTCTTCAACCGGTTCGCATTTAACACCATTAATTTCCTTAATGATCACCTGGGGCTGTCCTATCTGTAATTCATAGCCTTCACGTCGCATGGTTTCAATTAAAACAGACAAATGCAAAACGCCACGACCAAAAACCATAAATTTATCAGCACTATCGGTTTCCTCAACGCGTAATGCCAGGTTTTTTTCCAATTCCTTGGTGAGACGTTCTTTTATATGGCGCGAGGTTACATATTTCCCATCCTTACCAAAAAAAGGTGAATCGTTTATGGTAAACAACATGCTCATTGTTGGTTCGTCAATGGCTATGGTCTTTAATCCCTCGGGATGTTCCCAGTCTGCGATGGTATCGCCTATTTCAAATCCTTCCAACCCGACAACTGCACAAATATCTCCGGCAAGGACTTCGTCTACTTTTTTTCGACCCAGACCTTCAAACGTGTGAAGTTCCTTAATCTTTGACTTTATAATGCTGCCGTTACGCTTTACCAGGGAAATATTTTGGCCCACTTTCAATACTCCCCGAGTCAGACGACCAATCGCAATACGTCCTGTAAAAGAGGAGTAATCCAGCGAGGTAATTAACAGTTGGGTATTCCCCTCCTCGATTTTCGGTGAAGGGATATGGTTAATCACCATATCCAGCAAAGGCTCTATGTTTTCAGTCTCCTTCTGCCAGTCCTCACTCATCCAGTTGTTCTTGGCCGATCCGTAAACGGTGGGGAAATCCAATTGCCATTCCTCGGCGCCCAATTCAAACATGAGGTCAAATACCTTTTCATGCACCTCATCAGGCGTACAGTTTTCCTTATCCACTTTATTGATAACCACACAGGGTTTCAAGCCTAAATCGATTGCCTTTTGAAGTACAAACCGCGTTTGTGGCATGGGGCCTTCAAAGGCATCCACCAACAACAACACCCCATCAGCCATATTGAGTACCCGTTCCACCTCACCGCCAAAATCGGCGTGACCGGGGGTGTCTATAATGTTTATTTTAGTATCCTTATAGGTAACAGAAACATTTTTCGATGTAATGGTAATACCCCGTTCACGCTCTAAATCGTTGCTATCCAGAATTAAATCGCCGGTATTTTCATTGTCGCGGAATAGCTGACAATGGTACATTATTTTATCTACCAAAGTGGTCTTACCATGGTCGACGTGAGCAATAATTGCAATGTTTTTAATAGTAGCCATAACAGGATGCCTTAATTTAAGCGTGCAAAGGTACTTATAAAATATGGATAAATTTACAGTAATTCATGTTTTGGTATTTCTTTTTTATGCACCATAAAAAAGAACGCGCTATTCACTATATCTTTCTTGCTTTTAATACCTTAAAACAAGAAAGGATGCCGTTGCTATCGCTAATACAAAATGGCCGTAAACTAAAATAGGTTTAACCTTTTAATAGTATCTTTGTTGCATAAATTGAAATCATCAGGCACATGAATCTGCAAACCCTATCGAAATTAAAACACATCAACTCCAATAACTTCTTTTTACTCTGCGGACCATGCGCCATTGAGGGGGAAGATATGGCTCTGCGAATTGCGGAAAGGGTAGTGAACATCACCAATAAACTCGAGATTCCTTATGTATTTAAAGGAAGTTTTAAAAAAGCGAACCGTAGCAGAATAGATAGTTTTACGGGTATTGGAGATGAAAAGGCCCTTAAAATACTAAAGAAGGTTTCAGATACCTTCGACATTCCGACGGTCACCGATATACACGAAGTTTCAGATGCCGAATTTGCTGCTCAGTATGTAGATGTCCTTCAGATACCTGCCTTTTTAGTGCGTCAAACCGATTTGGTTGTTGCAGCTGCCAAAACGGGTAAAGTCGTGAATCTGAAAAAAGGCCAGTTCATGAGTCCCGAAGCCATGAAGCACGCTGTTCAGAAGGTTAAGGATGCCGGTAATGAGAATGCCTGGATAACCGACAGAGGTACCATGTTCGGTTATCAGGATATGATTGTCGATTTCAGAGGTATCCCTACCATGAGGCGCTTTGCTCCCACTATTCTCGATGTTACCCATTCCCTGCAACAGCCCAATCAATCTGCAGGGGTTACGGGAGGTCGCCCGGATATGATAGAAACCATCGCCCGTGCCGGCGTTGTTAACCATGTCGATGGTTTATTTATTGAAACCCATTTCGATCCTGCAAATGCTAAAAGCGACGGTGCCAACATGCTCCATTTAGACAATTTAGAGCCACTTCTTACCCATTTGGTGGCCATTAGAGAGACCATAAACAGGTTTTAAGAGAGAGGTGTTTTAACAGAAATGAAGGCTGGTTGGTTGTTTTAAAAAACGATTATTTCCCAGGGCTTTGCAACTTACAGGAACCAGGCTTTGTTATGTGACTTCAGGTGTTGTGCAGCAAGACGTAAAAGGGCTTCAAAATTTTCCTGATCTAAATCTTCCAAGGATTTTAATGGAATGGATCGCACCTGCTTTCGCTTATTGTCGTTCCTCAGTATTGGGAAGTCATCTTCCAGTAAAACCCCATGTACGAAAGCCACATCAACATAGTCCCTTCCTTTTAGGATATTCAGGTACAGGAGTGGTTTCTTTCCAATATGGTAAAATGGAATGTTGTACCTGAAATGTTCAGTTACTTCAGGTAAGGCTTTCAGTATAACGCTTCTTACATAGAGCATTATGGATTGATAGGGTTCCTTCTGATTTAAAAAATAGTGGTCTACAGGTTTCAAAGCCTCTGGTATTCAAAAAAGTCCTTATTAACTTTCAAACTTAAAAAAATGATTGATAAGAACATAAAAAGTTAATAAGGACATGCCTTTTAATTACCCTCTATTTTTTTGAATCGCGATGCAATACTTCTTCCGGGAACGGGAAGAGTATGGTTGAGTTCTTCTCCGCGGCGATATTCGACAAGGTCTGATACAGTCTTAATTTAATCGCCGACGGCGACTGGTCTATTAACTTACCGGCCTCTAATAATTTGCCGGCTGCCTGCTCCTCTGCCAAGGCCAGAATGATTCTGGCGCGCCTGGAACGCTCCGCCTCTGCCTGATTGGCCATCATACGCTTCATGTTCTCCGGCAATTGGATGTCTTTTATTTTAACATCTATAATTTCGATGCCCCATTCCTTGGTTTCAATCTCAACAATATTCTTTATGTTCTTACCCATTTCCTCTCGTTTCGATAAAATGGTGTCCAATTCCACTTTACCGCAAACATCGCGCAAAGCCGCCTGAGAGAGCTGGGTTATTGCAAATTTGTATTCCTCGACTTCCAGAACAGCCATTTCCGGATCGATCACCTTAAAAAACACCACACCATCAATACTGCAGGGCACATTGTCTTCGGTCATTACCTCCTGGGATACCACATTGATGGTAATGACCCGTATGTCCACGATCTGAATGGTCTCAACAAGAGGAATAATCCATCTGAATCCGGGCTGTAAGGTTTTTACATACTTTCCAAACCTGAATTTTATGCCGCGTTTGTATTCAAAAATAATACGTATTCCTGACAGGAGAAATACTATAAGAAAAACCGTAAATAGTAAAGGAGGATTCATGACTTCATGTTTTATAGTTAATAATCCGTTAATGACCTTTGAAGGTACGGCTTTTTAATCAACCATAAAATGACATCCGTCAAATAAATCGATAGCATCACTAATTCAGTCCCTGACTGCAGTATATTACTCTATGGGGTCTATTGTGTTAGGCCATTACTCATTTCCGTCAACGTAGTCATGCAAATAAGCGAAGCGTAGGGTGAGTTTACCATTTTCAGTGATTTTGGCGCGCTGCAAAATACCATCCTTATCACCGTTAAAGAATGCGGGCAGCACATGTGCCAGGAACATATCTCCAAACCCTTCACTGGCATCCTTGGGCAGTTCACAAGGCAAATTATCTACCGCCATGACCGTAATAGCTCCTTCAGTATCAAAAGGAACTTCCTTTTCTGTTATGGGATCATAACCATAGAACGGATTGGCTATGGTGGACGGTCTGATGGTACTCGCTACGGGGCCATCAATATCGCAAGAGATGTCAGCAACAAGACGGATCCTAAAATCGGGATGTTTGGCATCCTCGCGCGAAAAGAGATAGGGGGCGCCATCCCCATAAAAATGACCGGCTATAAAGAAATCGGTCTCTTTGGCATAAGGCATAAAATTACTTTCATAACCACTCGGGTCCCTATAGAACTCATCCGTACTGCCTACCTTACCATCCTTACGTTTGGCATATTCCATGACATCGACGATACAATACACGGGTTCTGTGAATTGAGAAGTCAGGTACAGGGCATCACTGACTTCCTTTATCTTCAAATGGTCCAGAATTTCTTTGGCTCCATAGGCCACTTTACCAGTCCCTGAAAGTAAAATTTTAATATTTGGTAAGGTAATTTTATCCAGCTCAGCCTTAACGGCATCGAGATCGGCAAGGGTCTCTACTTTGGGTAAATTAAAAAGTCCATCTCTCAACCCCAAGGCCCGTATTCCATTATACGCACCGACCAATCCTGCGTAACGTCCGAAACCAATTAATCGAAACCCCTTCTCATTGACAATGGTCTCATGGTCATAGAGTTCAATATGCTTATCCAATATAGCCCTTAACAGCTCTCTATTATAGGGCTGTTTCTTAATGGTATGCGAGAAGAAAAAGTATTTTTTATCAGGTACCAGGGCCGCTATAGGCACTTCTTTTACACCTATGAACACATCACAGTCGGACAGGTCGTCAGTCACCTCAAATCCGGCATTTTTGTATTGCTCATCGGGAAAAACACGAATATCCGAGGCTTCCACTGTAAAGCTGCATTCCGGAAATAGATCTATGGCTTCTTTGAGTTTGGAGGGTGAAAAGACAACACGACGATCTGGCGGGTTTTTACGTTCTTTTATGAGGGCAAACTTCATGATAGTAATATGGAATAGTTTTTGTGCTAAATTACTCGGATTTACATTGAATTACAAAGTTTTTGATAACTTTGCTGGCCGAAGTTTGAGATTCGATGTATTCTTAGAATTCGAAGATTTACTATTGCTATGGGGTCGACTGGTTTTGACAGCGAGATGTATTGAATAGTAAGCACGTCGTGTAAGGGTTTTGAAACACGTTAAAGGCTAGACCAAACATTAAACGGCGAGAATAACTACGCTTTAGCTGCTTAATAACTGAATTATAGTAAGTTCAAGCCTTTGTCCCGCAAGGCGGGAAAGCTAAATGTCTCTTGAAAGCCCTGGTTTATGGCGTTCTAATTAGAGGCATCGTAAAAGTAAACCTAGAGGTATTAGTGCATCGATAATACTTTGAAACTTTGAGATGATAAGCTAAAAGTAGATCGTTTTTAGTCGGCTTTTAGTCGAAAACCAAATAAAAACTAAACGTGTAGAAAGCTCTTTGGTAACTTGTTTGGACGAGAGTTCGATTCTCTCCGACTCCACAATTAAGCGCAACAGGATTGCGATTTTAGACAAAAATAAGTGCAACAAGTTTTACTTGATTGCACTTTGTTGTTTAAAAGCGACTGTGCGCCAAGCACAGCATGTTGTATTTACAGTATGGGAGTGAAAGTGAACAACGCAGTTAATTTCTCCGACGCTACTTCAAAAAGCAGTAATTGCAGTTTTTTCATAATTAGTGTAATTAACCTGTAAATGTTTCTTTTTAGAGGAGATAGTCTCTTAATCTCTTGCTTTATGTTTCATTTACAGTACTAAAATTAATCTTAACAAATGAGATGAGTATCCCAAATGATATTCTATGGAGAAATTAGGATAAATTAAGATTTCTAAAAAATTACTATGTTTCGTTATACCCTTGAAACAACTCTGCCTATTTCGCGGGGTATGAGGAAAAATAATTAATCAAGTCTTGGAGCATATTTAAAAGAACTAATTCCAAATTTAAATATTCTCACTTTAATTCTGGCAACTGTTAAATAATGTTAAATTACTACATTGTTATGCATAGTACTGTAACAAATAATATTCTATGTCGTCTATAAGGTATAATACAATTTTAGAATTAGAAATTATAAAACCAATATTAACCATTAAAATATAGAAATTATGAGAACTTCAAACAATAATCATTTCCCCAGAACCTTTAATAGAACAAAAAGTTACACCTGGAACAACATAAGAAGATATAAATAATATTTATCAATCAATTCATCAATCATAATAAATCAAAATAAGGATGCTGTTAATTCACATCCTTTTTTTTTATTCCATTTTAGCAGCTTACTTATAAAGATTTTCCCCATATTTAAATTCCTGACTTAAGTTGCCACATTGTGGTGGCATTACAGACAACTTCAATAACGAACTTGTCATTTCAAAGCAGTTGATTTTAATGTCTTTGGTTATGAAGTTATCCGAGGACACCTCTTAATCCCACATCACATATCGAGGTATTAGAGCGTTTTAGGATTTTCTGATGGGTTACCCTGTCTGAGGTATTATCGTTGGTGTATCAGACTTTTTACTGATGGGAAATGCAAGGTCTGTTCCTATGGATTATATCCGTTGTTGTGATTTATTTATTTTTCCTTCGATAGTAATTCCTGCTCGATAGATTTTTTAAATATTTCTAATTCTTGTAAAGTCAACTCATTCCAGTTAGCTACATCGAAAGTATAATTTCGAATTGCTAAAACAGCTGCAATAAATTTAGAATCTTTACAGAGTTCATTGAAATCAAAAATTGCATCTTCATAGTCTAATTCAGTGTTACCTCTAGTTGGTTCTTCAATATTCAAACTAAACTTTTCATCGATATAATAGACATGTGGTGCTACAAAGCCTTCTGCCTGCGAAAAAATGACATTAAATTCCTCATAAACACCAAGCATTTTAGTTAATTGTTTTCTTAATTCCACATTCTGAATAGATAATAAGTTTCCTGTTGATTGAAGTTCATTTATTGTACCTCTAATTACAACAGGGGGTGCTAATTTTCCTAAATGATACATTCCATTCACGAAATCTTTTTGGTCAGTTTCAGGAATTAAACAATTGTTCAAATTGTCGATGATTTTAGTTGAACGATTTGCGGTGTTTATCATGAAGTCAGTATAAAGCCTTGTCTTTTCTATTGATACTTTTATGTCCTCATTTAATCTTTTAAGATATTCCAACTCATTTGCATTTCGTTTGCGATTTTCATTCCAGTTATTTACTTGTAATGCGATTAAAATCCCAATTACAACAAGAATAATTTCTCCGATTGCATAAATCAGATACTTGCTGAATTTGTTTTCAGCGAGTAATCGCTGGCGTATTCTTCTAAAAAACTTAATCATAATATTATCTCGTTTTATTTTCCGCAAGCGGCTATCTCAACCAAAGGTCTTCAAGACCTTTGATTTTGCTTTGCAAAATTGTGTTTCGATAATCTAAAGAATTTTATCATTGGTTATTAGGTTGGTCACGGTTTCAGCTACCGAAGCTTTCGCGTTGGAGCAATGATGTACAACGGTAAATTGTATGAATAGTGGTAGATTGCGTGTTAATTTCGTGTCAAACCGCTACGCAGTTTGAGCGGGTTACAAAACTTGATATTTAGCACTTTGCCTGCCATTACTTACCCAAAATGTCATACCTCGTTATTATTCAACTATTATATATTGGTTAATAATCATTGCCATTTTTCGATTGCTTGCAAGACTCCACCCAAGCCAATAAATCTGCTTTCATTTCTTCTGCTAATTCAGGGTTTTCTGCAATACTATTTTTTAATTCACCTGGATCGTTCAAAAGGTTATACAGCTCAAATGTTTCACCTTTATCAGTACTTATTAATTTATATTCCTGTGTTACCCACGATATTTTTCCACCATATTGAAATCCCATAGGCTTTTCTCTTACATTCTCTTTCCCATTTAAAACAGAAGTTAAACTCACGCCATCAATTGGGCGATCATCTGGAAAATCAAGTCTTAAAATATCAACAATGGTTGGTAAATAATCACTTGTAAAACAAGGGAATGCAGTTTTTTGTCCTGCTTCAATTCCATTTGGATAAACACAAAATGCAGGTACCCGAACACCTCCTTCATATAACGAACGTTTTCTTTCACGGTAAATTCCAGCAGTTCCTGGTGTGTCTCGTTCAGGTCCATTATCACTGCAAAACCAAAGCATTGTATTTTCGGCTTCGCCAAGTTCCACTAACTTTTTCCACAGCCTGCCTATTTGCTTATCCATTCCTGTAATGGTAGCATAATAAATCTGCTCTTTGAACGAATATTCACTGTAATCTGCCATCATTTCATCGGTAGCCACAACTGGTAAATGTGGTGTATGAAACCATACAACAGAAAAGAATGGATTCTTATCTAGAACGGATTTTTCAATAAATGGAATAGCTCTGTCTATAATCACCCTTGCATCATCACCATCTAAATTTTCAATAGCACTCTTTTCTTCCCCCTTCCAGTAGTAAGTTCCATAATTCCTAGCTTCACTTTTATCAGTCATTGCTTTCCAACCGTAACGTAAACTTTCACCTTTTTCTTCATCAAAAACGGCGGGTTTTAACATCGGATCGTAAGTAGGCACTTTCGATTCAGTAACAAAATATTCATCGTAACCATGCATACTTGGAATACTATAATGTGCGGAATCACCAGGTTTCCCACGGTTAGCATCTTTCACTTTTGTCGTTAATGTCCCGAGGTGCCATTTCCCAAAATGTCCCGTGGTATAACCTTTTTGTTTGAGCAATTCCGGTAAAGTAATTTCCTGTTCTTTTAAACGCCCCGAATTAGCTCCGGGAATGCCCAATCTATACGGATTTCTTCCGGTTAAGCAACTAGCTCGTGTTGGCGAGCAAACAGCAGACGCTGAGTAAAAACGGCTAAAGGTGATTCCTTTAGCGGCAAGCATGTCAAGGTTTGGGGTTTTTATTATTTCGTTTCCATTAAAACCTGTGTCGCCCCAACCAAGGTCGTCGCACATTATTAAAATGATATTAGGTTTCTTGTTTCCCTCTGTCTTTTTTTGTTGGCAGGAGAATAACAGGAATACCATGATTAAAGTAGATAATCTAATTATACTTTCTGTATTGCAACTTTTAATATTTAAATTATTCCTGTAGTGAATCATTCTTAAATTTTAGTACTAATTGATTAAACGAGGTACAACTAGTAACATGTTACCAATATATGTCTTTATCCCTGTTATTTGGCCGATAAACAAACATAACCCTTGGTTTCAGTCATCCTTATTCCCACTAAAAATAAGCAAAAAGTATTCAAAAGGAATCTAAATGACTAAATCACCCCATCATTCTCAAATTCTTAAAAAATTAGCGTGCATGATTATACCATTGAAATGACTCTGGCTGTTTTGGGTTATAGGGTCTCATTTAAGCATGACATATTGAGATATTATAGCGTTTAAGGATTTTCTGAGGCTTTACCCTGTCTGAGGTATTATCGTTCGTGTATCTGAACTTTTTCTTGAAAAAATATAATTAAAACAAACTCCACCAAAACCAGTCACTAATATGACCAAGACTATCCAGATGCTCACATGGGGGATACTCCTGATAGTAAAAGTATTGCAATTAAGACTCCTAGTAAAACTATTACACCTACTGGGACTGATAAGAAAGACAGGAGATTCGATAAATACCTATTCTTTATCTTAATCGATTTGATGTCCTCTTTGTTTATAGGAACGTTAATTAAATCACCTTTACTCCTTTTAACTCCAAAATATTCCTGGTTTATGCTTATGATTTTTTTATACTTTATAGTTTGATTGTCTATTTTTTTAAGTTTGACTTTGTTATTAGTTGCAGATGCCTCCTCTAAAGTTACTGGGGTTGTTCTGTATACTGTGCAACCTTGAATCAACACAAGTGTTGCAAGAAAAAAAGTGACTGCTTTTAAATATTTATTTATTGTTCTCAAAATGGTATTTTTTGAATCAATCAATGTACCTGTAATACTAATAATTCACAATGAGGGATATCAGTTAAAAATTACAGAACTGATGCTCATCATATCATCTATCACCTGTTCTGATTACATTGTTCATCGTTAATTTTAAAGGTGAATACAATGAAAAGACATTTGAAAGTGTTAGCACGCTTTTTGGCTTTGTTGATATTGATTCAGGGTTGCTCAATTTATAAACAAGTCTCTCCTCCTTATGAAGAGGCTATGAAACATAATGCCAGGGTTCGAGTAAAGTATCCACATCACCAAGCTGTTAAATTTAATAGCATCGAAGTCATTGAGGATAACATCTATGGTGTTAAGAAAGTCAGTGGTAAAACTGTAAAAACACTTGTCAATGTTGAAAAAGCAAAGAAAATCCAGGTTAAAGATAAAACAGCATCAATAATTGTAAGCATCGCAATTCCTGTTGTTCTGATTGGTGTATTAATTGCTGGTTTTTCAGTTGATCCTTTTGGTAAAGATTACACCTATCGGTATTAGACATTGATGACTAATTATATTTAATTTCTGGATTGCATTTAATATTAAGGAAGCCTGGGGAGAACAATAGGTTTAAAGTCTAAATAATAGGTAGTTATCCCAATTTATCCATGAAGACATTTTTCGGATATTCAAACAATAGACCCGTGCTATTTTTGATTAACTATTTATGTGGAGCGTTTTAAATAATTAAGAGTTTAATTTTTAAAACAGAAGCCATGAAAAAACACTTCAAAAAAATCGCTACTCTATTTTGCTTCATCCTATTAATTCAAAGTTGTTCGGTCTTTAAATCTGGTTTTACAGTCTATAAATCTGCTAATGTCAGTCTTTCTGAGGCATCGGAAACAAATAAAAAAGTTAAGATTACCAATTCCGATGGTGAGAAACTAAAATTCTATAGAGTTGAAAAAACTGAGGACGGTAAATTCATTGGGAAAAAAATGGTAAAGATGCTAAAAGGAAAAAAAATATTTAATGAATTTTCAATTGATAAGAAAGATATAGAAAAAGTTCAAATCCAAAATAAGACATTATCAACAGTATTTAATGTGACAGGTATCCTTGTTGTTGGGGCAGCAGGTTTTGTTGCAGGTGGTGTTTTGTTTGCTCTTTTAATCTTTTCGGGAATTTGATTTTTACTGATGCTCATCATTTCTACTTTTAACTGTTCTAATTACATTGTTCATCGATAATTTTAAAGATGAATACAATGAGAAGATATTTGAAAGTGTTAGCACGCTTCTTGGCTTTGTTGACATTAATTCAAAGTTGTACAGTTTACAAATCTGCCAACGTCACTCTTTCTGAGGCTGCAAAATCAAATTTGAATGTTAAAATCACTACTGATTCTGGAAAAAAAGTGAAATTTAATAAGATTGAATTATCCGATGACGGCAAGTTTTATGGTTTTGTAAGTAGGACTAGAAAATTTTGGATAAACACAAACCAAGTAGAAAAAGTTCAACTTCTGGACAAAAAAACATCCGATATGGTTAATATTGGTTTAGGCATAGGATTAACGCTTTTAATTTGGGGGTTTGTATCTAATAATGCTGATAGTTTCATTATGTCACCTGATTAAATTTGTTGTTTTTAATTATAAATTATTGCCGCTATATCATCCTTTATTAAGATGTTTAATAAAGGAAAAATTAAAAAATACCCCATCATTCTCAAATTCTTAAAAAATTAGTGTGCTTGATTACACCATTGAAATGACTCTGGCTGTTTTGGGGTGTAGGGTCTCATTTAAGCATGACTAATGGAGGTGTTAGAGCGCTTTAGGATTTTCTAAGGGTTTACCCTATCTAACGAATTATCGTTCGTCTCTCAGACTTTTTCTTTAAGTTATTACCAAATTTTATTGTTCTATTTCAACTGAAGTTATATCACCATTTTTCATTATCATTTTCTGATGGATATAGTTATACAATGATGAATGAAGTTCATTAAAAAGATGTTCGATATTAATAATTAGCAACTCTATCTCCTTGAAGAACGGTTTACCTTTCCGGTCAAAGTAAAAATAATTACAATTTTTAGGATTTGAAATACATAATTCATTTTTCTCCCAACGTTCTCCAAAAATGAGATCGTTAACCATAGTTCCAAAAAATGATCCTGATTCATTGCTATTACTATAATACCATAAAGACACTGGATCAAATTCATATTGACTATTACGGAAGGTAATATCAATTCTATAAAAATATGTGTCGCTATTATATCCAAATATTTTAATAACCGAATTGAGGGTATCTATAGCAAATATTGGTTCGGATTTGTTCGGTATTTCTGCTTTATAAAGAATATGACCGTCAAATTCAGGTACTTTTTCAAGAATTTCCTCAATTTTAATACCACTGCCATATTCCATCAAAACATACTTTTCTTTTATCCAGCTCATAGTATGGTCAAGCAATTCCTTTTTACTAACTGAATCGAATTTTACCTTTACAAATTCGGTAAATCCAGAAGGTGTGAATTTAAAGTATTCCAATCCTTCAATATCTTCACTCATATACAATATAGAGCTATTCCTTATGGTTTTACTGTTTCCATTGACTTCCAGAATATCAAGTTTATTACCTCTCTCTCTAATCTTACTAGCAATGATTGTTTCTCCCTTTTTAGTAACAATTCTGTATTGCTTCTCCTGTGCTATAATTAGGAAGGGAATCAAGATTATGATCCAAAGAATGTTTTTCATTTTATATTTATTTTAGTTAATGTTAGAGCCATGATTTTATCACTTCCTAATTATTAGGATTTAACGTCCTCAAATGATTAATATCTCCTTCCATATTTTATAGTGTCAGTGGTGTGACCCGAAAGAATGTTTATGATAGAATCGTTTGAAATTTTTTGGAATAATTTATTGTAAATTGGTTTTCCTGAAGTATTTTCCTGAACGCTATAAAAATAAGTAGTATCGGTTTTAATCTGCTCAATTAGAGTCGATGCATGTTCACCCCATCTTATTTTATTAAGCTGTTTATTCTGACTAAAAGATTTCAACCCATTTGAATAATAATAACTAATAACATCGGAATAAGTAAACTGAACTGCCCTCACATATTCATCATCATCCGCATACCACATTCCAATTATCCATTCTGGAGGAGCCAGATAGGTTTTATTTTCATAGTGTAAGTCTTTCATATCTTCAAACCATTCTGTTACAATATCAGGTCCATCAAAATATTCACTTGGACCACATGATAATAGAACAGAGCTAATTCCTACTAATAATATCTGTAGTGCTTTCATGATATTGTATTTAAGTTATATCATAAAATTACCTATCCATTAAAAATTGAATATCCTAGTTAATACATGAAGTACAAATCGGGACATATTTTATAAAAAAGTAACCTAACATTAATACTAAAAATTCACAATGAGGGATATCAGTTTAGGTTGTGTTAACTGAATTAATGAGGATTAACTATTCAGAGGTTTTAATTAGTTTGAGTTGTTCATTGGGTCATTTATATCTACACTATTGTTACCCGATGAACGAGCTAAAGTCAAAATTGATAAGAATAAAAGGAGTAATCTTTTCATATTAGTAAAGATAGTAACAAAATAATTACCATGTTCTCCAATATTGCCAACAATTTGTCTCAGGATAGTATACATAAATATTAGGATCTATTTTATTCCCATTGATATAATTATATAATGTTCTATTCAAATCGTTGAAAAGGATTTCAACTCGAGTAAAAAAGCATCTCCATTTTCGCTCTATCATTCCTGATTCGTCTCTAAAAGGTGTAATATCATAAATTGGAAATTCAAGAATATAGGTTTTGTCATAATTTCCTAATATTCCATCTACAAAACCATCGACCGCAGCTTTAAAAGGGTTTAGCTCAATTAATGGTTTTTCTTCATAATCAATATATGGATCTATATAACAGTAAAACAGATTAATTGGGTCTATTTTGTACCCTGTTTCATGGAATGTTAAATTAATTGTATAGAAAGTTGCGGATAATGGTACTATGCTTTTTAGGATTATTTGATTACATCCAACCAATGTTATTTTATAGTTGTCTTCATCAATATTGAATCTATATTCAAGCTCTGGGATTATTTTTGGCAAATTATCCCTTACACTAATGAAGCCTTTTGGTGCACTATTATTTTTATATAAGCCTCTACCTTCTTTTTCTGCAAACATCGAATCTGGTTGTATCAAAAAGCCATATTCAGTTGGAAGAAAAGACATCTCTATCCATTCCTTTGCTTTTAGAAAGAGTTCTTCTCCACTCATTGAATCAATACTTATTTCCAAAAAATCGGTTAACTCTGTAGGTTCCCATTCAAAATATTTCCAACCTTCAATGTCTTTTCTTATAGATAATATATTATTTGTTTTGATAGACTTTGTTTGTCCATTAGCATGAGTAACAAATACTTTTCTTTTTCCGTCAAAGTGATGCTTTCCATAAATTGTATCTAATTCTTTTCTGGTTATAACTCGAAACTCCTCTTCTTGAGACAATAACGGATATGGTATTATTAGGATTAGGACAATTAACGTGAGGAATAAAGTTTTAAAATGAAAACAAACTTTTGAAATCATGGCATTTCTCATTTAACATAGTCTGTTCCTTTAAATAAATAATTTAAAATATTAAAGGTGATGGGCAATGATATTGGTCAGTAATGAAGTCTTATTACACCTCCCTAGTGTCTTTGGCTGTTTTGGGGGATAGGGTCTCATTTAAGCATGACTAATGGAGGTGTTAGAGCGCTTTAGGATTTTCTAAGGGTTTACCCTGTCTGAGGTATTATCGTTCGTGTATCAGACCTTTTTCATTCTCTTAAAAAATGGATTACTTATATTATAACAAAAAGGAGACTACAGTGTAACAAAGGATGTATTACGTAGCGAATTTTAATCAAGAATCAATTAAGCTTTTATTTAGGATTATGGGTTGTCTTGTATTATTACTTATATTGGTGGTATAAACACAATGAGTTTATGCCTTCGTTGTGCTTAATTTTAGAAAACGAAATAACATTAAATTGATTTTATTTGTATTAACATAATTAATTCAAAATCTAACGAATAAGGATATGATAGAAACATTAGAAGAATATGCTTTAATCGCTGAAATAATATCAGCGATTGCCATCATTATATCTTTGGTGTTTGTTGGTGTTCAAATTAAAGCCAATACAAAAGCGACACAAGCATCAACTTTTCATGAAATTGCAGCTTTGGATATCAACATACTTCTGAATTTTAGCAGTTCAAAAGAATTGGCAAGATTAATCACTGTATTTAGAGATAATCCTGAATCATTAAATGAAGAGGAACAAATTCATGGTTTTTACTTGTTTGGCGCCGAGGTTCGACATGTCGAAAATTTATTTTTGCAAAATGAAAATAAAATGTTGAGTGCAAAAAATTGGAAATCTAGAAAAGCTCTAGTTGATGGTGTGGTACTCTCTGCGGGATTTGGAGCATTGTTAAAACATCCATTCAGTAAATTTTTTGATGGTTCATTTATTGAGTATGGTAGAAATCAAAGAATAAAGTCTGGAATAAAAGAATGATGTTGAATGTTAAAACGTTAAAAAACTTAGCACAATAATGTATAACCGTAATTACAGCCGATTCGACTACGTCCGAATACACTCGAAAAATTTGGGTTATTAGTTAGCGACAATTCTAAGATTGAGGCAAATGCGGTTTTATCACCGAGGACAATTTTGAAAAAAACAGCATTGTAAAACGACTTGAATTAATTGAGTAAATTACAAGGACAAAAAGCAGAACATACAACTTTGGCTATAAGTAATTGTGGTGAAAAATTTAGTTAGAAACAGATTTGTAGAACCCACAACCAAAACCCCCTTAAAAATATTTTTATTATATTAGGATTGTATTGAAAACTATCTTACGCATTATTATTAGCTAGTTAAAGGCAAAAGAGGACACTGCTAGCAGTTTATGCAGCAAGTAATCCATTGTGCTTAAAATAATTTAGCATTATATTTTTTTAAAACAGGTCACTTGATTTTTTACGTGCATCCAAAATTTATTCAAAAAAAATAGCCATAGTAAAAAAGACTGTCAATCCATTTTCAAAGCACATCAAAATTTTAAATTAAAAAACTTTGAAAGATTATAAATTAACATTAACCAATTAAATTGAAAATTATGAGAATTAAATTAACCATTCTAACAATTGTAGCCTTTGGTATCATACTAAATAGTTGTAAAGAAATTGAGGAAAAAGTGGAGGTAAAAGTTGACCTTTTAAATGATGAATTTCCAGAAGCCAAACAGGAAATAAATATGACCATAGACAGCATAGTTCAGAGTGTAAGAGATGTAGACCTTGATAGACTGATTTCTTTTCATGCCTATAGCCCTAAGTTTACTGAATTTAAAAATGGAGAAGTTCGAAATGGAGCTAAAGAAAATGAAGATTTTGAAAGAGGTGTTTTCGGTTCTGTTACAGAAATCTCAAAATTTGATATGAACGACACTAAAATTGCTGTTTATGGCGATATAGCTAATGTTACTACTCACACTGATTTTCATCTAAAGTTTGGAGAGGATTCCGTTGTCGTAAATGACCAAATGACACTTCTATTTCTGAAAACTGATAATGGATGGAGAATAGTTCACGAACATCATTCCCCACTGAACAAAGCCGAGGAATAAAAACTAAGTTTAATAAATATTAAAAAAAATTAGTGTGTCTGATTATACCATTGAAATGACTCTGGCTGTTTCGGGTTATAGGGTCTCATTTAAGCATGACGTATTGAGGTTTTAGAGGGTTTTAGGGATTTATAATGGTTTACCCTATCTAAGATATTATCGTTCCTCTCTCAGACCTTTTTACTGACAGGGATGACAAGGTCTATTCCTCTTACATAAATATTAAAACACTGTTAATCAATTATTCTTCATATATTACACTTGAAATTCAAGAAATTATTCTTTGACTCCCCTACAAAAAATTATATTTCACTTGAATGGTATAGTTTTCCCCCTTAAACATTGAATCCCCTTATGGCATAACGAATTAATCATCAATAGAAACCATTATTCACTAACTAAAAACAAAACATTATGAAAAAATTAGTAGTCATTGCCCTTATCTTATTTGGAGTCTCAAATATGAGTTCACAGAATGGTGTGTTCGCCTATGGTTACAGACATGTCCCGGCTGATGAAATGGAAGTCTTTATGGCGAATGAAGCCATGTATTGGAGTAAGGTTCATGCAAACCTTATGAAGAAAGGTAAATTAACAGGCTGGACGGTAATGAGAAGGATTGGTGGTTTGGAATCTGAACCCAACGTTTATTTTTTCCTAGGAATTGGTCCTTTAGAAAATCTTGACAATTTGAATAAAGATTACCCTGAAGCTGAAAAGGAAGTCAGAAGCGCTATGGATAAAGAAAAGCTAGCGCTCATTGACGAACGACTCAAACAACCAAAGTTTAGGGTAGCAAATGTATTGCTTAGCAGGAGATCGTTTGTTGGTTCAGTAGATGCCGAATGGAATTATTTAGTTCATAATTATGCGAAAGCCACTGATGTCAATGCTTTTTTGGATGCACAGGATAAATATTGGAAGCCGTTTTTTGAAGAACATATCACAAAAAAGAACACCAAACAAGTGTTCTGGTATACAGCATCGGTCCTTAACCCACGAGGTTATGGTTATAATTGGAATTGTTACACAGTTGATGCCTACAAAAACATGAGTGATATCTATGATTCATGGAATACAGATATCGATTTCCCCGAGGAAGGCTGGAAAAAAACGAGTGATCTAATGAAAAATCAAGATTTCTATAAGCGTGTAATATGGAAAAAAGTGATGTCACTTGATTCAGAAGGCAATTTAGTAAAGAATTGGAATTGATAACAAGTAAAGATTGTTTAACCCCTCATTTGAGGGGTTTTTTGTAAATGAAAGTAAGCAAAGTATGCATGACCAACTTATTCCAAGAAAAACCAAAAAATTAGTATGCTTGATTGAACCACTGAAATGACTCTGGCTGTTTTGGGGGTTAAAAGTTCAATAGAATTGGTGATTTATTCATTGTTTCTTTTTTGTGCTGCTATAGATTAAAAAAAAGGGAGATATTATTCTCCCTTCTAATATTTGAATATAATAATCAGTTTAAATTAAATGTCGCACCTATTCCAACTGAAGAGGCATCAATAGAATCTTTTATCATACTCTGGTAATATCCAAATATATCAGCAGAACCAATTCTTAAACCAATTTTTGGATAATAATAAAATCCTCCCCCATCTGAACCCTCATTAGTTATAATTCCGTATCCCACATCGGCTCCAAAAAACCAATCTTCGCCTAATACAATTCTTGAAGAAAGTGCAACCGGTATAACACCGAGATCCTCTACTTCAAACCCATCAAAATCTTTACTAAAGAAATTGATATATCCTGTTGCAAGTCCTACATCAAGACCTTCACCTAAATTAAACAAATAAGACACATCCAATCCAAGAGTAAATGACGAAAGGTCATCCCAATCGCCCACTGGAATACCCACATGTAAACCTAAATTGAATCCTTCGCCGGAGTTAGAATTTTGGGAATTATCTTCCCCACCTTGTGCGCTAATATTTGAGAATCCAAATACAGCAATGATAACAAATAATAATTTTTTCATAATTGTATAATTTAATGTTTGATTAAATTTAAAATGGTCTTTTTTAATGAATGTCCCAATTCCTGTATGAAGGATAAATCAGGACAGATTTCATAAATAATCAATGTAAGTGTAATACTAAAAATTCACAATGAGGGATATCAGTTTAGATGGTGTTAACTGAATTAAAGAATAATCATGAATAATTTATAACTATGGGTAACAGGTTTTAGGTATAATTAAAGTTAAAAATTATCACCTCAACTTTTTTCAGACTCAAAAAATTAGTGTGTCTGAATATACCTGTTTATGGTCTTTGTTGATTTGGCGCTATTCGGTATTTATCAACTTGTCCATTTCATGCGATAATCGCCTTCTGACTTCCTTAAATGCTTCATTCAGGGCTAAATTTTCCCACTCATATGGATCGTTTTTGTGATCATACAATTCCTCTTGGCCATTGCCATATCGAATGTAACGCCAATTTTGAGTTCTGTATGAGAAGTTTTGTTTTTCGGTCGGAATATCAACTCCGAAATTACCCACCACACTCAAAGCTCCCTTAGGGCCTTTCCAATTTTCTTCTTTCCCATCAATAAAAGGCTTCAAGCTAAAGCCGCCTAAATCGCCACCTAAATCATCCAATTTATTGGATCCTTTCAGGTTGCAATAATCTTTTAAGGTTGGGTACAGATCTATTAGTGATACAGGATGTTCAACTTGGAAATTTTCTTTGCAATCAGGTGTTTTAATAACTAATGGAATTCTCATACTTTCTTCCCAAGGAGAGTTTTTAAACAAATACTCTTTTTCACCCATTTGCCAACCATGATCACTTGTTAAAACAACAATGGTATTCTCTTTAAACTTACTGTTATTTAAGGCATCCATCACTTTGCCTATTTGTTCATCAACAAATGCAACACAGGCTAAATAGGCTTGCAAAAAATGTTTTAAAGCCGTTTCATGATCACCACCATAGGACTCCAGAAGCATTCTATAATATTTGGGCCCTTTGTTATCTTTATTTTCTGTGTTAAAATTAGCCTTGTAAAACGTGTCATCTGAATCATCGGGTTTCCATTGATCCAATACTAAATCTTCTAAAGGAAACATGTCAAAGTATTTATCAGGTGCGTGTAATGGTGTATGAGGTCTTACAAAACCCACTGCCAAAACGAAGGGTTGTTCCGTTTCATTTTTTTCCAGTTCTAAAATTTTATTGGCCGCCCATTGTGCATGCAATTCATCTTGCATTAGATCTCTATCATTATCTGAAATATATCGCATTGGCTTTTTATCCCATCCGTACACCCAGCCTTTTTTTCCTTCTATACCTTCCGATTTTACACTGGAAAGCCTTCCATAGGAACCATCAATTGGGCCAATACTATTAAAGGGAGCGGGCACCGACGGGTTTGAATTGTTCTTCTCTCCATCAAAATAAAGCGGGCCATAATTATGCTTTAATGGCATACCCCACTCGTCCCAGTCTTCCATGACGCTGCCGTGCGTAATTTTACCAGAGCCCAAAGTCTTATATCCATTTTCCTTAAAATAGCGCATAAGGGTTTTGTTATGTTTAAGAACGGGCTGTTTTTTTAAATCGGTCCAGCCATAGTCTTTTGAAACATGTGGATATACACCGGTAATAAAACTATTTCTGGACGGTGAACACACTGGGATATTGGATTGCGCATTCAAAAAACGAACACCTGAGTTGGTGAGTTTATCAATATGGGGTGTTCTGGCTTGAGGGTGCCCTCCAAAAACACCTTGATAATCGTTAAGATCATCACAAATAATGAGCAGGACATTGGGTTTCATTGTATCGGTCTGGCAATATGGCATTTTAAAAGTGAAAAATAACACCAATACCAGTGACAACCTTAGCTTCATTCTTTCTAGTTGTTAATTTATAATTGGTTCTAAGAAAAACTGCTTAGTCATTAATTAAAAAGGGTAAAAAGTCTTTAGAACAAATTATTTGTCAGTTTTAATAATATGATTAAATAATAAATAAAAATACATTTATGCTTGAAATATTTTTACGTTTCCCCATAAAATGTTAGAAATAATATATAAAAGATTGAATTTAATTGATAAAATACTGGTATTATACTTCTCGTTTAACTTATTATTTAGACTTGACGTTTATGCTATTATTTTGAAATACCAAAAATTACTATTTATCATTATACTATTGAAACGACTCGTGCTGTTTTGGGATTTCCGAGGAATAATAGGGTGATTATCATATCATAAGCATTATTAAAAGTAAAATACAAACTTAACTTTTGTTTTTGCCGCCAAGGATAGCAAGGAATGTTCCGATCGTTATTAACAAAGTAATAATACCAATCAAACACAGGCTCATAACGATAATCCCGCCCTCGAAAGCATCCGGAGGAGGAGTAACACCTTTAATAGATTGCCTAATTGCTTCAACAACATGGGCAAAACCAAAAATTAAAGTAAATGTGCTAATCGGTAGGAAAATAATTAGAAGAATAAAATTGAACCAAAAAGGAAATTTTAAAAACGGATTCTTCATGACCAGTAAATGTAATTGAAACTAAATGTAAATGAAACTCCAAAAAAAGTAAATGATATTAGTCAGTCTTGAGGTATTATGAGACCTCCCTGGTGTCTTTGGCTGTTTTGGGGTGTAGTGCCTCATCTAAGTATGACATGCAGAGGTTTTAGAGCGATTTAGATGTTTCTGATGGTGTAGGGGTAGGAGGGAATTTTTGTTTGTCTGTCAATGTTTTAAAAAAGATTTTATTCTTTTATTTATACTGTTTCCTTATTCATCTTCATAATTCCGTTGCTAAATTAAATTTAAAATATTTGTCCCCTTAATTTTTTGGTCCGCATAAAATTAAACCATCCACATGTGAAGAAGATACATGTCCGCTAAAAAATACTATTTCTAGACAGGTTAAGTCTCCATTTTTAAATTCCTCATATTTATAAATCATAATATCATCAGTGATATCAAAAGTTGTAATCTGCAGATATTCAATTTCATCAATTATTTGAGAAGATCTATATTCCAAAGTTCCATTGGATTGTTCCTTACCAAGAATATTTTCATCCATAGAATGCGTGTTTATAGTTATTGATTCACCCACTTTTTCAGAAAGAGTCACATATTTATGTTCAAAGCAATAATTATTCGATTCATTGGCTCTTTCGGAACGCCACCAATATTCCACTGGTTTGTTTAAGTCATTAATAAACCGGAAGTAAAATTTTTTCGGGTTAATCTCAAAATTCCAGTATTTCCATGTAGTACCTTCAAACTTCTCCAAAAAAGTTTTATGACCATCGTCAAACTCTTCAATATCATCTTTACTACACGTCAATAACACAAGAGAAAGAAATATAACGAGCATTATTTTTTTCATGATTATTTTATTGTTTATTTCACAATTATTGTATTTAACGTGTAAATGTTTCTTTATAGAGGAGATAGTCTCTTTATCTCTTGCTTTATGTTTCATTTACAGTACTAAAATTAAACTTAACATATAAGATTAGTATCCCAGATAATATTCTATAGAGAAATTCGGATAAATTAAGATTTCTTTAAAAATTAATGAGTGATTATACCATTGAAATGACTCTAACTGTTTTGGGGTGTAGGAGTCTCTTTTAAGTAGGACATATCACGGTTTTAGAGTGTTTTTAGAGGTTGTTGATAGTGTAATGTTAGAAGGGAATTATTGAGGGAACTAAAAAATTTGGTGGAATGGGCGATTCGTAAATATGAAGCCTTTAATCAAAATGGAGTCGATATAACAGCTCTATCTTGAAAATAGCACCGTCTTTAAAGCGCTCATTTAACCGGGTTCTATGATCTCCAAAATAAATGGGCCCTAGTGCTAAGTTTACTTTATCATTCCCATCATACACGTCATAATTTCTACTGATGGCATAACCAATCTTAGTGTTTAAGTATATGGATTTACTTAACTGAAATCTCAAATAAGTCACAATTTCATTTGAGATCTTCGATACATAGGCTCCATCAACACTATAATTTTGATCATTTAAATTATAGGTAGTTCCCAATCCGTCGAACTTCAAACCAAGCCATAACTTCTGACCTATTTTATAGTTAATATCCCCAACAATAGGCAAGTTCAAGTCAGCTTCAAATTTCTTATTGCTGCTCACATAATACAAGCCAAATATAGGCACTACAATAACTCCGTATTTTTCCGTATTGGCATACACACCATACCTGTATTTTAAATCATCCCGTTTTTTATTGGTAAATAATGATAATAGGGCCAGCTGTAAATCCGCTTTGGAGAGCGTGATTTTGTCTGCAGCTAGTTTAGCAAAAACCATATATGTTGCCGACCATCTATCATTAATTATTGTGTTCACTCCAAAATTCATTCCCAACACATTTAAGTTAGAACCGGGCCTATTCGCATCTAAAGACAATTGGGTCCTGTTTGCAAAAAGTCCTGTAAGAAGAACTGTTTTTTCATTGATTATAATGGGAAAGTTAAATTCTAAACCTAATTCTTCAACAGTGGTCTGTGCATTGGATGTTTCAAAATCGTTTTGTAATGTGTTGGTATATGTCAAATTTAAAATGTCATAGTAATTTTGTGAAAATCCCTGGAGGAAAATACAACCGAATAAAATACTTAAAATAAATTTCATTTTTTGTTTTTAGAATGAGCTACAATGGACATTAATTCAATAGCGGATTTCTTCAAGGTATGCTTCTTAGCATTCCCAACAAATGTAATTAGAACTACAAAAACAGCAAATGACAATAATCATTCATGAAGTAGTATTACACCTCCCTGGTGACTCTGGCTGTTTCGGGGTATAGGGGGTGTTTTAAGCACTACCTATCAAGGCTTTATTAGAGATTATGAGATATCCTTTAACATTTTTACTTAAATTTATGGAATAAACACAATGTGTTTATTCCATAGTTGTATGTAATTAATAGAACACCCATTATCATATTGTGAATAATCCAGACAATTATTTAGACCCTCATTACATACAGCGTAGCAACTGGCTGAGAGCAGCTGTTCTAGGTGCAAATGATGGAATATTGTCCACTGCCAGCATCGCAATCGGTGTGGCCGCAGCGAGTGAGATTAGAGAGCCTATCATCTTGGCAACCGTTGCAGGCTTAGTGGCTGGGGCTTTATCAATGGCAGCTGGTGAATATGTTTCTGTAAGCTCCCAGACCGATGTGGAAAAGGCAGATATCGAGCGTGAAAGAAAAGAATTGGAAGAAATGCCTGATTATGAACTGGAAAGGTTGACTGAAATTTATGAAGATAGAGGATTAAAAAGAGAAACTGCAATGCTTGTGGCCAAAGAATTAACCGAACATGATGCATTGGGGACCCATGTCAGAGATGAACTAGGAATTACAGAGATCAGTCAAGCCAAACCCATACAAGCCGCCCTTGCGTCAGGAGGGGCATTTACAATTGGTGGTATTCTCCCATTGATTGTTGCAATTTTTTCTCCCTTGAATAAAATGGAGGTTTTGCTGTACGGATTTGCGATCGTTTTTTTAATTGTTCTCGGGGCTGTAGCTGCTAAAGCAGGGGGTTCAAGTATAGCTAAGGCAGTATTAAGAATTACTTTTTGGGGAACCGTAGCCATGGGATTAACCGCCTTGGTTGGCTATCTTTTCGGTATAAGTGTTGGGTAATTAATCACACTTGTATTTAACTGCACACAAAAACGTGTATAATCCATTGCTTGATTTCCTAAAGCCAATTAAATTTTCCTAACTTTAATGAAACTTAATTCCTAATATAGAATCCGGGAGGATTCAATCGCAACGGAATCATACACGAGACCGTTAGCCACCATAAAAAAGAAAAACTGATGAATACAAAGAAACTTATAATTAGCTCTGTTGTCATTTTTATAATGTATGTCATTATGGACATCCTGTTTTATACTTATGTCTTTCCTGAGAAGTATGTATCTAAGGCGGTCAGGCCAGAAGAAGAACAATTAATACCAATTGCACTTCTGGGTTTATTCATCGCATCTTGTATGTTTTCATATCTCTATGGTGAAATAGCAAAAGGGCAAAATAAATTCCGTGAAGGAATTAAATACGGCTTAGCCTTGGGGACATTTATGTACTTACCTTTATTCCTCATTTTTTACGCGACCAGGGATACTCGACCACTTGAAGCTTGGTTGACGAATGCTGCTTTTCATATTATCCAATTTGGAATTTTCGGAATTGTGGTTGCTCATATTCGTGATGGTGCTGCTGATTCATGACCACAAATACGATTAGAACTACAAAAACAGTAAATCATAATAATCATTCATGAGGTATTATTACACCCCACCTTGGTGTCTTTGTCTGTTTTGGGGTGTGGTGTCTCATTTAAGCATAACGTATTGAGGTTTTAGAGCGTTTTAGGGACTTATAATGGTTTACCCAGTCTAATAAATTATCGTTCCTGTATCAGACCTTTTTTCTTCAAAGGAATTACAGGATCAATTCCTCCCCTAAATTCTGTCTTTAAGAATGCAATTTTAAGCATGGCTGGTTTTCTTTCTTTTTACAAGAAAACGCCCGGTCTTCCCCCATTATAATTGAATACGCAGTATAGAATTATAAACCAATTTTTTTATTTTAGTCTCTGAACTACTAAAACTAAGGTTATGACAAAATCCACAGTGACCAAATTCTGCATCTTTCTGATACTATTTATGATTTCATTTTCCTCATATGCACAAAAGGCTATATTATACAATTTCGACTTCTGGATTCCTGATGGATTCAGACATGAAATTCAAGAGTATGACAAATATGGAAATAAAGCCTATATTGAAAATTCTTTTACCGGAAAAAAGGAGCTCCATAGATATCTTGAGCCAATATCTATAGATGAAGTGCATTCCATTTGTGATTCGGCCTCTGAAATGTTGAAGCGCCTATATGGGTATGAGGAAGTGCTTATCATGTATCCAAAAAATCCGAGTATCACGTCGGGTAAAGTAACGGGTTTCCCAAATAGAGGATTTAAAAGAACTGTAAAAAAGAACAAGGCTGATGCTTATATCTCCATGGAATTTAAAATGAGGGACAATACGTTTCTTGGGGCGAAAAACAGATCCCTATGGTGGGAAGAGGCTGGCAGAGAACGAACCATATTTACTGATGTCACATTCAGTTTCACCATTTATAATGCAAATGAAGGTGTTATTAACCAAAAGGACATTAGTTTGATTGATGAATTACAACCGCTTTTTAATGAGAATTACAATACAGAAATAGTTGATAAAGGCTTTAAGGTTCGGAAGCTTTATTTTACCAAAAGTGAAATCATGACTATCTACCAAATGGCGGAGAAAAAATTAGAGTTTGCGGAGTAAATACCGGATGATTTAAATTTAAAAAATTAGCGATAATCTGAATCTATTATGACAATCCCAAAACAAAGATTATTCCTTTTACTGTTTATTTTTACGGCATTCATGTCTGACTTCTTTGCCCAAAACGCCGTCTTGTACAGTTTTGAATTTGAAGTTCCGGAAAAATACAGAAAAAAAATTCAGCTGTACGATAATGGCGGTAATAAGAAATATAAAAAGGAGTTATACTCGGATAAAATGATATTGGATAAATCCGTCGAGACATTATCGAAAAAGGAAGTAAATACGATATGTCGTATGGCGGCAGAAATGCTGAAACACAAGTTCGGATATGCTCAGGTAAAAATAATGTATCCTCTCAACGGGAATGCCGGATTTAACAGACTCAAAGACTTTCCTAGTTTGAGCCTTAAAAAAGCGATGAAAAAGTTGTCGGCAGAATACTATATCGCCCTGGAGATCCATATTAAGGAAAAGGAACCATTTATTCAGGGAACTGATGTATTGGAGATATTAAATGTGCCTGACATCGAAAAGCGAATGCTTTTCGATTTTTCTGCTAAATACGGTGTTTATGATACCAAAAAAAAGGTTATAGACCAGGGGCAATTAAGTCTTGCTGATGTCAAAGATGCCTTGAACATTTATTTTGCCGACTACAACAAAGAGGTAGATAACCAGGGTCGGTATAAATTATGGAAGCCTTACTTTACTAAGGAAGATATCAAAAGTATCTACAAAATAACAGAGAAAAAGTTAGCTGAATTAGAATAGTATATCGATTTGAAAAAAGGATCGTTTAATCTCGTTTTACATTTTGTTCCCAAATACGATCTATTCAAAAATATTTTCTGATTTAACATCATTTGTAAACTGATTACTATTGCTTGCCATTATATCCTCTCCTCTATTTTTACTGAAGCTGTTATTCTTAACAATTAAATTATTACATCCCCAAGCTGCAAGTCCATAATTGCAATTGAAAAACTTATTGTTTTCAATAACAGCATGTTGAACTTTTGTTAGCGCTAACCCAAAATAACCTGATCCATCGAATATGCATTTTTCTATGTGAATATTAGATGCATCATAGAATTCGACACAATTCTGGGCGCACCATCTTCCTATTTCATGAACTATTAACAAGTCTTTTAGAACCACATTTTGTGTATATTGAAATGTTATTACCGGCATGTCAATTTTAGCAACAAGAGATGTATTGTTTCCAATGATTTGAATGTTCTGAAGGCCCTTTAAATTTATTGGTTCAATGAGTTCAACCCTGCCCGAACTCAGATATAACTTTTCATTACTTTTCAAATTACCAAACCCTTCTTTTGTGGTCATTGAATCACTGTATTTCCCATTCTCATATTGTATAATGGCTTTTGCAGGCACCTTAATACTATCTATCTGAATTTGCGAAAAGCAATTAAATGAAATCAATACAATAATGAAGATTGAATTTTTCATAAAAGTTTACTATTTGTAAATACTGATGTAAATAATAAAAATAAGAAAAAGAATTTATAACACCTTATTTTCAAAAAACTCAAAAATTTAGTGCGCATCATTATACCATTGAAATGACTCTGGCTATTTTGAGTTGTGGAGGTGTTACGGTTCAACAGAGCATGTAGCAGAGCGGTTTAGGATATTCTGATGGTTTACTATCTCAAGTATTATCCTCGGTGTATCAGACCTTTTTCTTGATAGGGATGGTGATGTCTATTTATCTTTTTGAAATTACAAATGGAATATTAGTTGTATTTAGTTAACTGATACGCATCATTTCACCTTTTAGGTGTTCTAATTACATTGTTCATCTGTAATTACAGAGGTGAATAAAATGAAAAGACATTTAAAAACGGTTGCGTGCTTTTTGACTTTATTGATATTGATCCAGGTTGCTCAATCTATAAACAAGTCTCTCCACCCTATGAAGAGGCAATGCAACATAATGCCAGGGTTCGAGTAAAGTATCCACATCACCAAGCGGTTAAATTCAATAGCCTCGAGATTATTGAGGATAACATCTATGGTGTTAAGAAAGTCAGTGGTAAAACTGTAAAAACCCTAATTAACACACAAAAGGCAACAAGTATACAGGTTAAAGACAAAACATGGTCATGGATTGTCAGTATTGGTGTTCCCACTGTTATTCTTGGCCTTGCTGCTATTGAAGTTTCGGAAACTGGTTTTATGGGAGAGTAATTTGGCAAATTCAGCAGCCTGCTCAAATCAGTATTACAAGTAGTTATCCCAATTTATCCATGATGACATTTTTCGGATAGTTAAACAATAGACCAGTGCTATTTTTGATTAACTATTTATGTGGAGCGTTTTAAATAATTAAGAGTTTAATTTTTAAAACAGAAGCCATGAAAAAACGCCTGAAAAAAATCGCTGCTCTATTTTGCTTCATCCACCTAATCAATAGCTTCCATTTCTGCTTTAGCCCATAAATTACTGACCGATAATTCTACAGCTTTTTCCAAATCCTCCTTTGCTTTTGATGATTCGGCGAGACCTTTGTATCCTAATCCTCTTAGGGTGTAAGCTCTGGATTTTTTAACCTGTCTGCTTTCTCTTTCGCCAAAAATGGCAAAGTAATCATCTGCAACTTCAACATCTTCGTTTAAAATCGCATTGCCTGCTTCAATCAATTCATTAAAAATGGCATGTGCTTCGGACTCATTGTTAAGCTCTAAATAACTCATCCCTTTATAATAGGTCATGATACCTGATCGCTTTGACGTTTCCTCGTTTATTGCCAGATTAAAAAACGATCTAGCCTGATTCCTCACATTTAAGGCATCGTAGGCTTTGCCAATAAAATAATTCACTTGAATATTTCTGTTTCCTAATCTCGCACTTCCTGCTTCCTCATCTGGAACTCGTGCCAATAAAAAATGTTCTAATGCCTTATCATACTGCTTTTTAGCCATGTATTGCAGGCCCATAGATAATTGTGCATCAATAATAACTTCACGTACTCTGGAACTTCCTTCGCGATAACTAAATACTTTGTCCCTTAAAAGGGCAACAGACTTCTCTGGTTTTCCTGCCAAAGTGAGTACTGTTATTTGATGTATAAAGGCATCATCACGTTTATTTACCACGGATTCATTACCCTCAAATATCTTTAATCTGGTTTTTATCGGACTGTTATTCAGTTCATATAAATTATCCAGTTCGGTATATAAAATTGCATCAGTTTTGTTAAGAGCCAGTGCTTTTTCATAATAGGGAATCGCTTTTTCAAAGTCTTTGTAATGTCTGTAATAACCCCATCCCAAATTGCGAAATGCCATGTATAAATCTGGTTCATTTTGTATCGCAGTCTCCCAGTATTCAATTGCTTTTTTTGGCTGCTTGTTATACAATATATTTCCGAGATAGTAGTTGGCCTTACCATCTCTTGGATTATACTCAAGTGCTGTGTTCAAAATTTTAACAGTCTCCAATCGATATGGAAAAACATAGTCAGTAGAGCGGCTTTGCGCTTTTTTAAAAAGGGCGGTAGCTTCATTTTTATTACCCAATTCGCTTTCAATGAACCCTAAATAATAGTTTATTAAAGGATCCGCTCCTTCATATCCCAAAAACACCTCTTTGGCTTCTTTAAGCATACCATCATTAATATAGCCTACACCAAGCTCCAGATAGTTTTGATTGAAGTCCCTCATTTTTTTTATGAAAGAAGCCTTTGCCTTTTCAGCCATATCATCGTTTCCTGATGCTTTGGCGACGAGATAGGCTTCATTAGCAATTCTAAAATTAAGAGGATCGGTTTCCAGACTAATTGAAAGTGTCTCACTTGCTCCTTCAAGATCTCCTAATTTTCTTTGAATGGAAGCCTTTAAGCCAATAGCCCTGGTATTTCGGGTATTTGTGGATAATGATTCGTTTATTTGATGAAGTCCTTTTTCAAAATCCCCATTGATACACGAAATCTGAGCTAACTCGAAATACGCAGCCGAGTGAAAGGTATAGTCCCAAGTAGCACGATATAATGTATCTATAGCTGCATTATATAGCTCCAGCGCTTTTAAAGTTAGGCCTTGAAGATACAGTGCTTCACAATCTTTAGGGCGAGTATAATCGGCCGTCAACCTTTTTATAGCCGTTGAAAAATATGTTCTGGCGGCCTTGTAATCCCCATTTTTTAAATATCGATTACCAATGGCTGTGTTGGTTTGAACATGATATGGGTCTCGTCTGAGCACCTCTTCGTAATAGTAATCTGGATTTTTGTAGAATTGCTCCATTCTACTGGCTGTAGTATGTAATTCGTCTACAGTTTCAATATCTTCAGGACGTGGAGGTCTTTTAACTTCTTCAGGCAAATTACCAGCTGCTTTCTTTTCAAGTGGCTGATATGAAATGATTATCGTATTAGTTTTTAAATCAACCATTTCCGTGTACAAATCGGCTTCATTAAAATCCTCTTTCATTTTAATGTGTTGAGCGAATGCATTATCAGGGGAAATCTGTATGTCCTTTTGATAGACCACTTCACTACCCTTTTTAAGAACAACCCTTGCGCTTTCTAATTTCTGAGTAGAATAATACCCCAGGAAAACAGTATTACCCTTTCGCTTTTCAAGATTGACAGCGGCATCAAGATTCGCGTTTTTAAAGCCTTCAATATCCTTTACGGGATACCAGTACTGTTTCCATCGTTTAACCTCATATGGTTTAATCCATGTATAATCCGGTTGGTTGTCGGAATACGCACCGACCATGATTTCGACGTAGGGACCACTGGTCTCGGTTAACCGCGCTTCCGTAGCTTGCCCTACCGGCCCGGACCCCCACTCCCAACATTTGGCGCCTTTAACAATATTATGATCTCCAATATGTACGGTACCTGTATTGGTTCCATGGTCGTAGCCTCCCATAAAATCTTCTTGTAAGTCCCAGGCAAAAAAGGATGCTGATTGCTTAACATTTTTCCAGTAACTTATGTCTACACCTTTGGTGAAATCTTGTCCTCTGTACTCTTCTGTTGAAAAAGGCCAATGTGTGAAATCATTTTTGGAATGAAACGTAGCAAACTCTATACTGGGAGGAAAGATAATCTGATAGTTTTCGTTCGTGTGTGCTGCCACATTTGCCCAGTATAAGAATGTGTTGGTATACGGAGTTGGATTGTATATAGACAGTTCTGCTTCAAAATAAGATTTGTGGGGATGTACTGTTATTCCAACAGTCCAACGCATACGATGACGGGGTTCGGTTTCTCCTATAAAAATCGTTTTACTGCCATCTTCATGTGCTGCTGTGCTGTAATCCATCGGCAACATGGTTGACGGGCGATGATGATGAAACACACACCATTCAATACCGCCTGAAGTCCAAGCACCAGTCATCCCTATATTTGAGGGTTTTACTTCATTGTTTTTGTAAATAAAATTGTAGGCATTGGATTTATCAGTGGCATAATATAATTTTCCACCCATTTCAGGAGTGATGCCCAATTCTATATATTCGTTCTCCAGCTTCAGGAATTGCCAAGGTTGCATTTCTTTGGTATTGGAAATAACGTCATTTAATGCATAGGGGTAGATCACTTTTCTGGCGCCTTGATAGTTTTCTCCGGTGAAGAAATATGGTGCTTTTTCCGGGGCTTCTACTTTATAAGTTGGCAACTCCCGCATCTCCTCAGTCAGTTTTACGCCGTTTACTGCCATAGATAATTCCGACGCCATGATAGGAGTAGCATTGTGTCCAGAAAAACTAGAATTATTCTTTTTTTCCATCTCCTGAGCTAAAAACTCCTGCCCGAATACAATCATGAACGTTAGACTAACACATGAGATTCTTAATACTTTTTTTAAATGATTCATGGTTTGTAATATTAATTTAAACTGTCAATGCTGTGCTATTGACTACAACGTGTAATATATTTTAATTGAACAGAGAATTCGACTTCTTTAGTTCTTTCCACTTTTCCGGATTCCATTGCACAGGAGGAAGAAAACTATTAGATTCTTCAAAATAGTGCCTTGATAGTTCATTCACCTTTTCGGGCATATCATCTGCGAGGTTATTGAGTTCAGCAGGATCATTTTTAATATCATAAAGTGCAATAATTGATTCCCTGCCCTCCATGTGATCTAAATATATACCAGGCTCCAATTTACCAGTAAAGCGTAACAAATAGTCATCCTTGATGATTACCCAGGCAGGGGGTGCAAATTCCCTTTCAGTTGAGTGTGTTTTTGTAGATTTTTCAATTAAATAACCCCATGCCGAGGAATGAATTCCAGACCAAACAAGATAATCATGAGGCTTTTCGTTAAATTGTCCTTTTAATACAGGTAACAAGCTTTTACCATCCAAACTATCCAGAGTGCCTAACCCTGTTGCCTCTAATAAAGTTGGCATGATATCCAGTGTAGAAACCATATTCCCCATAGTGCCGGATGTTCTAATTCCTTTTGGCCAGTGGATAAATAAAGGGACCCTGAATCCTCCTTGATAATAATTTCCTTTATGACCAGAAAAAGGAGCATTACCAGGTAGTGGTGATCCGATTTTATCACCGTTATAACTGCCCGCTGCCATAGCGCCATTATCAGATGTAAAAACAATAATGGTATTTTCATAGATTCCTTTATTCTTTAAAAAATCTACAATCCGGTTAATATTATAATCGACACCATACATGTGCGCATAAAAATTATTGAGACGAAAGGACTCGGAGTTAAATCGTTTCAAATATAAATCCGGTGCTTTAGGCTCCAGCGAATCATGGACAGCATGATAATGCAACTGTACATAGAATGGCTCGTTCTGATCAACCCTTTCCTTCATAAAGTTCATGGCTTTGTCGGTAAAAACATCGGTATTATATCCCTCCTGCTTGCCAGCATGCTTAAAATTTTCCCATACCAGAGTTGAGTTATAAAACTGGCTGGCCCAGTAGTTATATCCGTAATAATAGTCAAATCCATTATTTAATGGGTTTTGCTGACGGGTTACCGAACCTAAATATCCACTATTTTCAATTTCCTTATACACATCAGGATATTGTTCACGAATCTTTTGTCTATTAAGTTTTTCATTGATACCATGACGCTCCAAAATATCAGGTATGATTTTCTCGTTGTGTTTTCCCAAATGCCATTTGCCAATATGTGCTGTTCTATAACCTGATTGCTGAAATTTCTCAGCCAAATGTGAACCGGTAACTAAACCATGCGATTCACAGTCCTCAAGATTATACACACCCCATCTATTTTGCTGGGTAGCAGTTGCTATTCCTAAACGCGATGGCGAACACAAACTGCTCGACGTATAAGCCTTGGTAAATAAGACACCATGCTCCACCAAAGTAGTTAGAGTTGGAATTGCCAGTTTTGTAAATTCCAGTGCTTGCGCTTTTGAATACCCATACAAGCTATCTTCTAAATGTGCAAAAAGAGGATTGAATCCATTGATAGTCAACGTATCGTTATAAACGCCAAATTGACCATAACCAAGGTCGTCCATCATTATAAACAATACATTTGGCTTTTCATCTCTTTGAGTACATCCCAAAAGAAATAGTGTCAAAAATAGTATAATCGAAGGTAGTTTTATTTTCATTTGCTTTTTCCTTGCCATATTCTTCTAAAATTCATTTAGATTTTTTTAAACACATAATTCAGCATTGGCATAACTGATTACATGCGTTTTAATTATTTTCAATTTAAAAGTTTAATTTCATTTAAAAAAGCTAAAAATGAGGCTTTTATATACCCTTCTTTTGTCTCTTATAAAGTGAATTTTAGTTTATAATGTTAAACGTTAAGTTCCTGTAGCAGCTATAAAATATTGCTTCATCAAAATTTATATTCTTCTTCCATATTTTGCCTTAAAATTTTAAATAGAGATGTTCATCCTGAAATACCAAAACAGAACAACCTAAACCCTAAAATAGCGCCCGCAAAATTGATCGATATCATTGCCTTAACCTTAAGCCTATACTACCTTTATAAAAACCCGAATTGGGAGTGAATGTGCAATGTAAAAAGTGTACAATGGCAAAAGCAGAGAGGAAATGATATGGGTGATATTATATTATATGGTTAAAAAAATTAAAGCAATTTCGATGTTAATTGCCCGATTTGAGCCCTTTAAAAGAGCGGTTCGAAGGGTGGTACTTATTGTTCTTATCCTACTGGTGGCAAGAGCCAGCGCCATTCCTTCATTTTACCCAGATAACACAGGCGATGGCATCATTGTATTTCAGGTTTTAAGGAATGAAAACGTTATTGGGACCATTGAAATTCACAAAAGGTTTAGAGGCGATTCCATTATTTATACGGTCGATTGTGATGTGGAGGTGAAATTCATTTTTAAGTTCAATGCCGTGGGAAAAGAAAAGTATATTTTTAAGGATGGGACCTTAATTTATTCTTCGCTTTACAGAACACTCAATAAAAGCGTAAAAACCAATCACCGTATTCTTTATGACAACGGAACATACCGTCTGCAAACCCCGGAGAAGATTTCACCTTTAGAGTTGGATTACATTAAAAACAATCTCATGCTCCTTTATTTAAGCGAACCAATAGGGATCACCTCTGTTTTTTGTGATCATAAACAGCAACGGGTAAATGTAAAACCTTTGGGCGCTGGTGTATATAAGGTTGATATTTCGAATGGTAAGTACAATATTTTTCATTATGAAAAAGGAAAATGCATAAAGGTTGAGGCCGTGAGCCCTTTGTTTAGTGTCACTCTAATTCCCGTGCTGTCATGAGTGCATCACATATAATATGGATCCTGATAAGCGCAAGTTTTGTAACCTATTTCGTTGTTTCCCTGTTTTATAAAAAACTCGGCATACACAATCTGCAGTCGGCTTTACAAGTACATGCTGGTTTGCGCCTCTTGAATTTAAAACATGGAATAGGTATCGTTCTCTTTGGAATTATCTTCTATATCATTGTACCGGAGTATCGCTTTCTGGTTCGTGTTGTGGAGGTACCAGGACTCACGGTCCTCTCCTTGTTTTTGTTGACACTGTTTTTATCTGCCTACTTATCGCACGTATCCATAAAAAACCAAATCTCTAAAATCGGCAAGGTTGGCCTTTATCATGTATCGGATGCCTGGCCTTATTTTGCAATTCGCTTTGCATTTCTGTTTTGTTATGAATTCTTTTTTAGAGGCGTATTGCTATATAAGTTTCTGGAATTCAGCTCGCTTTCAACGGCCGTGTTCTACAGTACGGTGTTATATGTTTTAATTCACATTTTTGATTCCAGAAAGGAGATTTTAGGGGCCATACCTTTTGGAGTGGTATTATGTCTCTTTGCCTATTACACCCAGAGTATATGGTATGTTTTTCTTATTCATCTGTCATTATCGGCAGTTTATGAATTTTCCATGTTTTATTATCTCACATTAAAAAATAAAGCGACATGAAAGTATTAGTCACCGGTGCAACAGGATATATAGGCCATCAACTGGCACTAAAATTGGCCGATCAGAATTATGAAGTGCATGCTCTTTTGCGAAATTTAAATTCTACTAAAATTCCCAGGCACGACAATATCATTCCCTTCAAGGGAAATATCTGCGCCTATGATACCGTTCAAAAGGCCGTAAAGCACTGCGACTATGTATTTCACACCGCCGCTTTTACCGATTTGAAATATCACAAAATAGATAAATTCTACAATACGAATGTGGTTGGAACAAAAAATGTGTTAGAAGCTTCCTTACGGGAAAACGTAAAGAAAGTGGTTTACACCAGTACCTTATCCACATTTGGTCCGGCACTTTATAAAACACCTATTACCGAGGAGCAACCCAGACTCGAGTCTTACGCCAACGATTATGAGCTTACAAAATCCATGTCTGAGGAAGTCGTTGCAGAATATGTCGAGAAAGGGGTGTTCTGCACCATTTTAAGCCCAACCCGAGTTTATGGCCCAGGCTTAAAAACCTATTCAAACGGCGTGAACGCGATCATATCAAAAATATTACACGATAAAGTTCTCTTTGTGCCTTCAAAATTAGATGTTGAAGCAAACTATGTATTTATCGATGATGTCGTCAATGCTGAATTATTGGCCCTCAAGAATGGGAAGGCTGGCGAGAAATACATTATCGGGGGAGAAAACTCAGATTATAAAACCTTGTTCAGCTATATCAAAAACATCTCGAAAAGTAAGATATCCATATTTCAGATCAACTATGATCTGGTCAAGAACTGTATTGCTTTTATCAATAATGTCAATGCCGCCTTTGGCAAAAGCTTTCTCTTGACACCTCAAGTTTTAGATTCCTTATTTACCAACAGGAGTGCATCTTCACAAAAGGCCGTTTCAACTCTTAATTATAGAATTACGCCTTTAAAAACAGGACTCAAGCAAACTATTAACTATTTGTCTAAATAAAACGATCATGGCTAATCATTACGCATTAATTACAGGGGCAAGTCAGGGTTTCGGAAAATCAATGGCTTTGGAGTTCGCAAAGCGTAACATTAATCTGTTACTGGTGGCTTTACCAAATTCCAAATTGTGGGCGCTTTCCTGGTTTATAAAAAAGAATTTTCAGGTCCGTACTTTATGTCTGGAACTGGATTTAAGTTTGAAGGACAGCTGCTATATCATTGACGATTTTATTCGAGACAATGCGCTTCAAATAAAATATTTGGTTAATAATGCCGGCATTTTAAGTCGGGGCTTTTTTGAAGACATGGATGATGCCTTTATTGTAAGGCAGATTAAGGTTAATGTTTTGGCGCCAACATTATTGACGAAACTTTTACTCGATAATCTAAAAAAGACATCTCCTTCGGCCATTTTAAATGTCAGTAGCATGGCGGCATTCTTTTCACTTCAAAAAAAACAGGTGTACGGAGCCACAAAAGCCTATTTGCTTTCATTTTCCAAAAGTTTGAGAAAAGAATTAAAAAAAGATAATATCTCTGTGACCACGGTATGTCCGGGCGGATTAAATACGACGACGAGACTCTGCTATCAAAACAGGATTTTAGGACTGCTTCCCCGAAAATCGTCCCTTAATCCGGAAGAGGCCGCCGTTATCGCTATTGACGCCATGATGAAAAGAAAAAACGTCATCATTCCCGGTTTGATCAATAAATTCTTTATGCTTTTAGATAAGCTGTTACCGGAATTTGTAAAGGATATACTGACGAAGAGGGAGATTAAAAAAATATAAAAATTCAAAAAGGCCTATTATTAAATAGGCCTTTTTTAAAAATTAATTTTTTATAAACTTTTTATAACAATAGCCATCATCTGTTTCAAAACCTAAAACATATAACCCTTGTGGAAGCGTTTCCACATTTATCTGATTATTCTTTATAGTTCCATGCCTTTTACTGACACCGAACATGTCATAAATAGAATAGTTTGAACCAGAAGGGGATAGTGGACCTTTGATATTAATTATTTCATCTGCTCCATTTGGATACAAAATGAAGGTATTTGTAATTGTTTCAGATGGAATAAATCTTTGAGTTATTTTGCCTTTGTCATGCAGTACAGAAATTGTTATTTGTCTCTCGGTATAGTTCCATGAATCGTCAAAAACTCTAATTGTAATGTAATATTCCCTTCCATTGCCATTTCCAGAACGTTCCGCTCTCAATAAAACATTATGCTCATCAACTATGTCCCAATCAGGAGCTTTATCGCCATCACCGAGGCCGTTTACAGGTTCATTACTCGAGATGTAAAGCTCTGTGGTAGCGATGTTACAATTATCTGAAGTCATATATGGTATGAAAACAGGAACCATTTTATGGTTTGGCGGCCAGAGAGGTTCGTATGTTTCTTCTAAATCTGAAATAACTGGAGGTTCATTATCAAATACGGTGACATTAAAACTACATGTCGCGGTATCACCGGTTGCATTGGTCAATACAAAGCTGTTTGTTGTTGTACCTACTGGGAAGAATGAACCACTTGGGAGACCTGAAGTCTGTTCAAGAGTTATGTCGCCTCCACAATTTACGGGAGGACTAATTTCCTGGAAGTCTACATAAGCCCCGCACATACCAGATAAATTTTCTAAGTAAATATCAGAAGGGCATTGCAGTTCAGGAATGGGACAGGTTGTTGCGATAAAATCATATTCCCCTGATAATCTGTTAAAAGTTATATCATAAGTTCCTTTAAGTACAGGAATATTGGGACCATTCTGCCACCCCATACCAGTTGGAAAAGCATATCCTCCCCAATTAACTGTCCAATCATTATCTTGTCTAAATTTTAACTCACCTTCCTCCAATGGAAAATTGGATAAATTGTAATTTTCTCCATCAGAGGTGGCCATGTCAACGTCCTCATACCATCCGTTAACTGCACTACCTAAAATACCTACTGAATGTTCTTGAACACCCAGATCTATTAAAACAATGTTGTCAAAATAAATGGAGGCATTGTTAGTACCTAATTCAAAACTTAGCTTGTGTAAAGGAAAAACAAGGAAAGCATCAAAATCAATACTAATAGTTTGCCATTCTGTTGTAGCAGAATACAAATATCTATCAAATCCAATTAAATTGGTCCAATTACCACCCTCTTCACCCAAATATACTCCAAAAGAACGGTTAGAATCTGCCCTAACATCAAAGGAAAGTTGATAAGAATGTCCCTGCTCCAGAGGAAAACCCCATTGCACTAATTGAACATCCCAAGTATTAAATCCTGAATTCGTTATTTGAAAGTTGCAAACTCCATTAGAGATTATGGGGTAGGCTTCAGCATTACTTACCCAATTTGTCCAAAAAGTCCACATATTTAGTGGCGGTGGGGGAGTGTTATAAGGAATAATTTCAGTGGTTTGATTAAAATCTCCATCATACAAAATGCTTTGGGATTCCATCCCAAGGTCTGTTAAAACTACATTATCGAAATAAATTGTAATATCACTAGTTCCTAACTCGAAGCTCAATTTGTTTATATCAAAGACAGAATAAGCCACAAAAATTATTTTCACGGTTTGCCAAGCTGAATATGAATCATATAAATATTGGGAACTTATTAAATTAGTCCAGTTCCCACCATTTTCTCCGACAAAAACACCAAATGAGCGTTGGGCATCCGATTTAACATCAAAAGATAATTCATAGGTGTGTCCTTCAGTTAATGGTAAACCCCATTGCCCTAGTTGTACATCATAGGTGTCATTTCCTGCATTGGAAATTTGAAATTTGCATACGCCATTAACCATAGTTGGGTTGGCTGTTTGACCATTGTTAACCCAGTATGACCAAACATTCAGGGTTGGAGAAAATTGGTCGATAGGAATAATTTCAGTGGTTAAACTAAAATCACCATCATACAATAGGTCACTGCTGCCCGTACTAAAATCGCTCAAACTCCTCGGATAAATTTGTGCAACACCACCGAAGTGTCCCGCAACAGCAGTCAAGCTTGATAATGTTGCGTTAGGAATAACGGTTCCAATATAATCCGCGTTCCAATAGTCAATATACATTAAAACTGTATTCATATTAGCATCTGTAACATGGTAGATACTTCCTGGGTTAAAAACTTCAAAACCATTGCCCTCTGCAATAGTCACATCATGTAGTTCGATAATTTCTGACTCATAGTTTAGAAAATCAGAGTTAAAATCAGATATTGTAACCACTTGAGGATTTACTGAATTACCAGAAGATTCTAAAACACCACTATCTACAGAAGGAATTAAAGTTATCTTGGAATCATTCAGGTAACGGGCTTGTCCTTTGAACCCTGTAACTTTATCTCCTATGCTAAAATGTGTTGATATCACAGCATCAATGTCTACTATCATCAAACCAGATATTTGGCTGTCCTGAAGCCATAATCTATTATGAAAGTCGTTTCTTTGATTTACTAAAGACGCCCCTGTAATTTCATAATATAAACCCTCGCCATGGGCAGCAACGTGTGCTCTTAAAGCGGTGATGTCTGCAACGGCATTATAACCAAAAGTGTTGACGGTTAAGTTATAAGCTGATTCCGGATTTCCTAATGGAGCACCATCATTATCCACCAGGAAAGAGGATAAATAATATGTTTTATTCGGTAGCAGGGTAATAAATGAGGTTGCTACGGAAAGGTCATAAATTGAACCACTATCGTGTAGTGTTCCGCCATCGGTGATGTTCGTTATAGACCATGAAATATACCCATCACCTTCTGTTCCGGTTCCGGGCTCCCCAACAATAAAATTAGACACACTATATTCCAGATCACCGTTTAAATCTTCAGGGCCAGCGTCTGCCGTACTCCCGCTAGGGGGCATATTCATTAAATTTAGTTTAGGTTCTCCGGGCCCAAGATCAGTTAAAACAATATTATCAAAGTAGGTGGTTGTACTGTCAACACCTAAATCAAAACTTAGCTTATGAAGGGGAAACACAGTGTAGGCTTCAAATTCAATATGAATAGTTTGCCATTCTGTTGTGGCATAGTACAAATATCTGTCAAACCCTATCAGTGTTGTCCAATTTCCTCCATCTTCACCCAAATAAACACCGAAGGAACGGTTAGAATCAGCCCTGACATCAAACGAAAGTTGATAAGAATGTCCTTGTATAAGTGGAAAGCCCCATTGTGCCAATTGAACATTCCATGCAGCATCCCCTGGATTTATGATGTGAAAGTTACATACGCCGTCAACAACTATCGGGCTCGCATCCGATCCGTTACCATAGAAATTCACCCAGTATGCCCATACATTTAAGGGTGGTTCGGGAGTGTCAAATGGTATGATTTCAGTGGTTTGACTGAAATCTCCATCGTATAAAATATTTTGTGATTGACCTACACTTAAGGTGAAGCTCATAATCACTAAAATCAATAATTTAAAGTAATTATTTTTCATAATTATATTATTTAAAAATTATATTGCGCTATAAGTATTATGAGAAATACGATTTGATCAATTCTCAACTTACGTAATTATGGGCGCTAAGTAAATGATATATATCAGTGAAGGCTTTTGAATGAAATACACGGAGAAAGGAATCAAAAAATCCAAATGATCTGAAGCGACGCAAATTCCAATACGTTAGTGAGCACCCTTCTACCGAAGAAATAAATCCTTTTTTTTGGGGGGGGTCTGTATAGTGCAATCTAAACACAGCTTTTTAAGGTTTTAGAAGTCTTTACTATTTTCTTAGGATTATCCTGTCGAAATCATTATCGCCCGTATATCAGAGTTTTCTTTTGAAATGAATAGCAGGGTTTATTCCTCTCGCATCTAAAGATTATAACAAAAAGATATAATCAAAAAGCACTTAACATTTTTTAAATGTATTTTAATTTTTGCCCTCTTTACATGTGTTTCTAAGTAAGATTTTGAGAACACTCAAAGCACAACGCAACAGGAACTTCTTCGTCAATTTAGAGTCGGGTATAGCGGCTGAACAATGTGCTGTATTTAGTTCTTATGAGCATCGATAAATTCTCGTATGGCCTTGATCACTGCCGGTCTGTTATCATTAAGAGAAAAGTGTCCGGCATCCGGTATAACCACAAAACGGGCATCCTTCACCAACCGACTGAGCCGCTTCACCGTCTCCGGACGGGCCTCGTCAAACTCACCTGTGGTGAACAAGGTTGGCACCTTTACTTTTTCGAGGCTTTGTACATTATCGTAATTCCTCAAGGTGCCTCGAGCAGTGAATTCACTCGGCCCCCACATATAATTGTAAATAAAGGTGTTTCTATTGGAGGGGACGGTATCATAAGGATGTTTGACAAATGCTTTTCTGCGACCATGCTTACGCGCAAAGAAACTATTGGCAGCAGCATATGCCGCTGTGTCAAAGAGACTGTCCCGTTCAGCGATACGAATGGCAGTCTGTATGGAATCCGGCAGTTTTGCAATGAGTGCCTCGGCATCCTCTGTCCAAATCGGGGTACTAAAATAGGGGCTGTTGAATATAATCCCCTTAACCCCTTCAGGATATCGGGTATAATACTCCAGCGCCAGGGCTGCGCCCCAGGAACTGCCAACCAAATAAAATTCGTTTAATTTCAATTCTGTCCTTATGGCTTTTACCTGCTCTACGAACTTGTCTACTTTCAGTAATGACGTATCCTGATGATGCTCAGATCGCCCTGTGCCCAATTGATCGAACAGGACGACCGGATGCGTTTTCGCTATTTCGGATAAATTGTAATAACTTCTGCTCGTCCCTCCAGGGCCGCCATGCAGGCATAACAAAGGTGTTTTATCCCCTTCACCCATTATACCGTACCAGATTTTTCCGCCTTCTACCCTTACAAATCCTTCCCCCTGACGGAGGACAGGGTTTGATGGCTTTGGATTGAAGGTACAGGCCGAAAGAAACAGTAGCAACAGGATACAGTAGTTTGAAGTGTTCATCATTATTATGATTTTGAAAAGTTTAACATCCTCACCAGAGCTTACCAATTTTGTGTTTATGGCCAACAAGCGATAAGGGCTAACCAATTACAAATCACTGGTTTCATATTTCAACAGCGCTTCATACGGATCGCCCTGCAGGCCCAACACCCGTGCGAAAGCCGGTTCTGTCTTCAGCCCTGCCGCTTTCAGACGCATAATTTCTGTTCTAAAGGTATCGTCATGCGAGTTTAGAATTTTATGCTCAATCAGCATGTGCCGATAGGCCCTTTGGTTGACACTGGGGCAATCCTGACCAAAAATTTCTATCTTAAAACCACCTGACTGAAAGGTTGCAACTGTTGCCACGAGCTCATTCTGCCCGATTGTTTGTATTTTGAAATTGCTCTTATTTCCAAATAGTGCCTTTAATGTCTCAGCAAATGCAACATGATCGGAACACCGGCAAATAATATCCAGATCACTCTCCGGAAGGTCTATACCAATGGGAATAGTTCCTGTCAATATAGGATTATAATCGCGCAGGTGTTCAAAAATTGATAAGCCGGTCAATTCTTCATAAGCGCTCTGCTGACGCCTATTGCCATACTTGAGGTATTCGATATGTGTAAAATCTATATGCAAGGCTATGTCATGACGAACATCAGTAATGTGTATGTCTGTGTTACGGATCTAAGGTGTCGTAATTAAATTTTAGTCGGTGATCTCTCAGTTATCGTACTATGCGCGACGCCTTATTGCGCATGGTCTGTTGGTCTTTCCGATCATTCTGTTTCTTCAGGCAACGGTGTAATCATGATATGTGCCTTATGTGTTCCGGGATTCATAATCCAGGGATGGTTGGAGCTTAGAGGTATTTTCGGAAGCCCGGTCGATTCGGAGGTCGCGAATGGTAAATAGACCACATAGCGGTATTGGGCCCCTTCCACTTTAAACGTCTGTGGGTCATACATGTTATTTGAACCGGAATAGATATGTAGTGTAGTTCCCGGTTGCCCCATAGCCAACTTACCCGATTTGACCTCCTCTTCCCGAATTTCGAAGATTTCAGTTGCTGTCTTTCCCTGGGCTTTGAGTTCTCGTCCTCTGGCCATAAAGGGTTCCAGGTCCTTGTGGTAGCAGGCCGCATGAAAACCCGGTCTGTTAGGATCGTCTGCAAGAACAATAAATTCGTTATCTCCTTCTTTGATTGTTACAAATTCACCGACCTTATTATAGCCTATTACTTTGCACCCTGCTCTGCTTTCTTTTGGAGCAGCCATTAAGGAGGTCGCTATTAAAGCTTCATCAGTATCTATAGGAACGAATTGTTTTTCAAGCGCCGCTGAAGTGGTATCCGCCACTACTTCTGCTTCTGAGGAGGTCTCCGTGGTAGTTTTGGTCTTGTCTGAAGAATTACAGGAAATCATGATCCCTGTAAATACTAATGCTGAAATAATTTTATTCATTTTTTTCAAAATTTATTAATAATGTAACACTTGTTCAATTGCACACAACTTCTGGTATATTCAAAGTGGGCCACGTCCATTAATTTTACTACAATATCGTCAATTTTATATAAATATATATTGCTAATCCCCGTGCCTAAACATTTGAAATTATAATCTCGCGTTCTTTTCACCCGCCAATAACTCAAATGGCAACCAATTTTCTTTTGGCAACAAAAGACAGTTTGTATACTCGGAATAGCTACATGTCAGGTTATAGGCTTAGATGAAATTGACAATAACCGTCCCAATCTCGATTGCATTTAAGAATAGCCACTGTTATATTCAGTTTTTTGATTGATCTAGCTGTTTATTATATAAATTAATTTGTCTACTTACTAAAAAATGTTTGATTGCTTCAACGTCACTTTCCTCAAGAACATCAGCAAAAGAAGCCATTCCATTTTGAGAATAGATTCCCTTGAGGACAATATCATTTAACAGCCTATAAGTTGGTTCAGACAATTTAGCAAGGTTCGGGTATTGAGAATACCAGTTGTAATCGTATCCAGCTTGATGGCAACTTATACAATAGTTCTCAAAAATGCTTTCCCCTTTACCAGCTAAAGTTTGGTCAATTTTCATGTTTGGTGGCTTAGGCACCGCTAAATTTGATGCTGCTGGTGGTAGTGGCGTCTTTTTCCCACCGAGCTTAAATGCAAGAATTCGACCATAATTTTGGTATTTACGAAACGCGGCCCGCTTATCCTTTGTTCCAAAGGCAAGGTCGTTACCTCCAAATCCTGCCATTACTGCAATGTATTGTTCTCCATTAATTGCGTATGTCATTGGAGCTGCCATTATCCCTGTCCCAGTTTCAATTTCTTTAAGTATCAAACCAGTTTCAGCATTGTATACTTTCAAATGACCGGTATTGGTTCCTTGAAAAACGAGATTACCGTTAGTCGAAAGAATACCGCCATTACCACCAGGAATCATATGTTCTATCTGCCACACCATTTTTTGTTCAACTGGATCCCACGCTTTTAAAATGTTTTTTCTCACAGTATCAGATTGTCCTTTCAAATATTTTCTAGTCGCCTCTGAAAAAGGAGGACCAGCACCACTGTAATCCAAACCAGTTCCAAAAGTCAATTTTTTAAATTTAAATGAATCTACGGATTTGTATATGAAAGGAGATACTATTTCGGGTATATAGACCAAACCTGTTTGAGGGCTATAAGACATCGGTTGCCAACTATGACCACCCGCCAAAGAGGGTACCACTAGTTTAGGTTCATCTTTATACCATCCTTGCTCAGTTTTTACAGGTCTACCTGTTTTCAAATCTATATGACTGGCCCAGTTGGCTGCAGTGTACTTTTCGGCTGAAAGTAGTTCTCCAGTCTCACGGTCAATCACATAAAAAAACCCATTTTTAGGTGCTTGCATGAGTACTTTTCTCTCTTTACCACCAATCTCAAGATTTGCAAGAACAATATTCATCGTATTTGTATAGTCCCAGATTTCCCCGGGTACCGCCTGATAATGCCAGACCAGCCTTCCGTTGTCAGGATTAATGGCGAGGATAGAGCACAGAAAAAGATTGTCACCGCCATTCGGGCTTCGAAACCAGATGGGGTAAGGAGAAGAATTACCTGTGCCAACATAAAGAAGATTGAGCTCAGGGTCGTACGCAAGTTCTCCCCAAACTGTACCTCCTCCAGCTGTCTCCCAATCTGAATTGATGTCCCATGTTTTAGAGGCCCATTCCATTTCCGGGTGCTCGAAAGCCTTACTTGGATCTCCAGGAACTGTATAGAATCGCCAAACCTGTTCACCTTTTTCAAGGTCAAAGGCTGTGATATAACCGCGTACCCCAAATTCAGCTCCAGAATTACCAATAACAACCACATCATTGGCTATTTGTGGCGGACCAGTAATCGTATAAGAGCGACTGCGGTCAGTAAAAGTATCCTTACGCCAAATAACCTTACCATTTTCGGCATCTAAACAGACTAAGTACCCATCAATAGTTCCTACATACACCTTTCCTTTCCAAACGGCTACTCCCCTATTAACTACATCACAACAAGCTCTTCGATTATATGAGGCGTCTACAGTTGGATCATATCTCCAGATTTCTTCTCCTGATTTGGCGTTAAGTGCATAAACAACGCCCCAAGCTCCGGAAGTGAACATAATGCCGTCAACTACGAATGGAGTCGCTTCTAAACCACGTGGTACCCGACCTCTCTTTGAACGGGCATCATACTCCCAAGCGAAGCCTAATTCAGATACATTTTGTTCATTAATCTGATCAAGTGGAGAGTGATGTTGTTGCATAAAGTTACGTCCAAGTGAGACCCAATTGTCGGATTCAGAATCTGCATTAAGCAGTCTCATAGAATCTATCCAACCGGCTGGTTTTTCATTTTTTGAACACGTAAGAAAAGAAATGGAGAAATATAAAAGGAGAAGTAATGATGTTTTTTCAAGGTTCTTCATTTTCTATTGGTTTTTGATTTTATTAATATACAAAAAGGCCAACAAAAATTCAGTGTTGTCGAATTTAATATAACATGGAGTATATGCAAAGCAGACAATTGTTGAGTTCAAACGTATCAAACCTTGACATTTTTGAAGAAAGCCGCACACCCCTTGAATTTAATACCTCCTTTCTCGTTTTAAATATTCATTGTTGTGACTTCACTTTTTCACCTTTCAACAATTCCTTGAAGCAGTTTAACCAATTCCACAGAAGTGGAACATTGGTCATATTGAATTTCAAAAATTCAAAAATGTGCTCGGGGAAACTTCCGGAGTATGGCCTTCCTTCACCCCTAATCAGTTCGGGTTCACACAGTGTGTTAACTCGGTGTAAGCCCAGTGTTTATAAGGCCTAAGAAAGATGCGGAAGAAATTGTAAACTCATGCTTATGTTTTCTCCATTTCCTGCCTATGTTTTCTCCATTTCCTGCGCATGAATTTTTGAATCCCCGGGCATCCCATTTTATAACTGAAACCTAACTGCCCATTAGGCCATGTTCACATTGTCAGCCTACTGACAAGTCTATATGCTATTTGCACGAACACCATTCGAAAACACCTTCAAGGTTGATTAAAAAAGTCCCCTGCCAAGGAGATTTTTAATTGTCTATTTTGCCATGTCGATCAACTTTAATACCTGCTATTTTTAAAATCAAAATTGCGCCTGTCGGGTTAACCAATTGCTTTAAAATAGTCATTGAAATCAATCTCAAGAAGCCTTTTGATATTGGCATCACTTTCTTCAAGTGTATAAACACCAAAGGCCAACTGCGTCTTATAGTCAAAACTGGTCTTGTTTAATATTTTGGTGAACGCGCTTTCCAACCTATTGAAATCCGGTTGTTGTAATCCTTTATCGATGCGCGTTCCGTTATAGGCAATAAAGAAGACAAAATTACTTTCGGGGTGGGCCTTCCATATGGCCTTCCAATCGGGACTTTGCTCATTTATAAATCGCTCATAGGGATTCACTTTCAAGCTGTGATAGACCATATTTCCTAAACCCATTCCACCAAAACGCATGGCATTGATTTCAATAGGCACCAGGTGCCGTGCATATTTAAATTCGGAATGCAGGGCTATGTTCTTAACCTTTAATTTTTTGTTTAAACGGGTAAAGAAGGCTATTGCATCGTCGTATAACATCTCAAAAATACGCCTATTCGTATAGTATATCATGTGTAAATAGTCGGTATGCTTCGGAAGTGGATGATAATATATATTGACAACATGCGGATGGCCTTCAGAGTCATAAAACATATCTACAGCGTACTCTTCACCTTCAATAAAATCCTCGAGAATGAATTCGCTCTGCGACAACACGCTCTCCGAAAATACGGATGAGTTGACTCCTATTTCCGACTTCATTTCTTCAGCAACCAGGGCGAGGTCACTGTGTTCATCAATAATCTTGACGGCCGTACCAAAACAGCCCTTTATCGGTTTCAATACTTTCTTACCGGAGATCTGCAAGGTTCTGATATCCTCAAAATTGACCTCAGTAAAGGCCATGGAGGGATAGTCTTCCTGCAATAAGGCTCTGAACAGGTGCTTGTCTTTCATGGATAAGATGGCCCGCCTGGTTTCTTCATCGGTAATTCGTTTTAAAATGCTCTCGAGTGTCGCCTCTGAAGTCGTACAAATTTTATGGGGCTTCGTCAGATTGTCGTAGTCTTCTAAAAATGAACCCTCACTCATCCGTATAAGGCCCTCCGTTTCAGGAAGCGTTTCGAGCGTACCGGCCTCTGCACTGTCGGGGTAGACTAAATACAAGGTATGTTTCATATATGATTCTAAATATTAATGACCTGTTCTTTCCTATTTAAAGATATAAAAAACCCCTTAACCGCATTTGGATAAGGGGTAAGTCGTGTTACACTTCAAATGGTTTTATTCTTCTGCATTGGCCCCATCATCTTCTGACGCCTCTTCCTTTGTCATTAAATGTCTCAGAAGTCCTGTAAAATCACCATACACCTGCTGATAGACAATTTTTCCTTCATCGTTAAAATCGAAAGACTCGTATAGTTTGATCTTACCGGATCTGGCCTCGGTAGAATCGGTACCGGGTAAGGTCACTTCCCAGGTACTGTAATGTCTTACAGACCCATCAGGTGCCTTTGTTTCTGGATTGACACCGGGTAATAACACAGGCTCATTAAGCATTTTAAAATCAAAATAGTCCCATGTCCTTTTATCGGATGCCTTCATTTCTTCCAATGTAATGGTGTCTTTATCGGCGCCAAACATGGTTTCATACATAACAAAATCGTCTGCATAAACAGAATAGTCCATATCCTCATCTTGCCACTGCTGAAGATTCGCAAGTACAATTTTCGAGTTCTCCTCAAACTTTAATTGTGCAGAATTGTCAACCGTTTCCTGGCAGGACACAAAAAGTAATGCAATACAAAAGAAAGAACAAATGTTTTTCATAGTTAATTGGTTTTAATGTTGAGCTTACAAGGTACGAAAAATAACAATCCCTTGTCATTTAACCCCTCTAATTATGCAATCAAATACACAAAAAAACCATTAACCTAATACATCTAATTTAGGGAAGGATTTGTTTAGAATGGTTTCATCGTCCACATGCAACCAGTCTCCTAATATGGAGGCGTAAATGGATCTGAAGTCCACAGTATAGATTAAGTCTCCATTGTCATCTAACCTCAACATGTTAGGTGATTCATTGTAAAAACCTGGGGCCTTTAACTTGTCGCCTATAAGGAAAACAGAATTGGCCGTTCCATGATCGGTACCGGAGGCGGCATTTTCTTTTACACGCCTGCCAAATTCTGAAAATGTGAGTATCAAGGTATCCTTGAAGGTGTTATTTTGCTTCAAATCTTCAACAAAAATTGCAATGGATTCACTGTACATCTTCAATAACCGCCCTTGCCTGTTCACCTGATTATTGTGGGTATCAAATCCTCCCATGGAAATATAATAGACGGCCGTACTTAAATTAGAATTTATAAATTCAGCCGTTGTTTTAAGCTGATTGCCAAAGGGGTTATCAGGGTAGCTCAGCCGACTGCTGAAGGTTCTGGACGTCTCATAAATGTAACTGGCCGACGATCGGGCCTCTATCATCGTTTTATAAAGGTATCCCAAATTATGTTCACTTAAATGTTCATCGGTCTGGTAGTTCAGTATCTTTTTAAAATAAGGGGTATGCGCATTTCTGAAAAGAATTTTCGGGTTTTTAGTGGCAATCCCATTGATGTGTTCGCCTTTCATGATTAAGGATAAGCTATCATCCAACTCAATACCGGCATACGGCATTTTACCATAGGTATCGATATATCTTCCCAGCCAACCCGAATTCAAATATTCGTTCGGACCACTAGCGGTGTGCCAGATATCGGTAGATCTGAAATGAGACCGGTTCGGATTCGGATATCCAACATTGTTTATTATGGTAACATATCCCTGATCGTAAAGCTCCTTCAAGGGCGCCAGATTTATATTGAATCCCAATTCGTCGTTGAGTCTCAACAGCACATTCTGACGAATCGAAATGTCCGGTCTGTTTCTGTAGTAAACATCATTGGTATACGGTATCACGGTATTTAGACCGTCATTCCCCCCGGAAAGTTGAATGATCACCAATTTTTTTGGCCCTAATGTCTGCTGTGTAGTCTGCTCGAAGGCCTTAACAAAACTAGGGACATAGAACATGCCGCTGGCCAGCATGCTGTTTTTAATAAATTCCCTTCTCTTCATAATGGTAAGGTTTAATCATTAACATAACTGATATTCCGGTAAGGACATGAGCTGAATACAAAAATCTCTGTTGGATGCTACCTTTAAATTGGAAACTAAGGATTCAGTATCCTCATCGGTCTTCGAAACCAATAGCAATCGTTTCAATTCATTTGGTTTTAACCCACCGTATTGCCGGTTAAAACTATCCCAATCACTTGTCACCTTTAAAAACCTGTTAGTCTTTTTCTGCCTGTAATAATTGGCAAATGTATCTTCGAACTCTCCCTTTTCCTCTAAATTAATTACCGCATTATTTAATAGCAGCGATGGTAATTTCATCCTGAACATCAGGGTATTGGAGTCTATCCATGTTTTATCGCCTTTCCATCCTGCCACGTTAACCGGGTATAACAACACCTGACCCATCATCTTTTGAAGGTAATACAGCTGCTTCTTGTTCTGAAAGACCATGGGGACTATGGTATTGATACCTACTAGTAGTTCGATTGGGGATTTAATCTTTACGCCGATATTTTCATCATGGTAAAACCAATCGGAACTAAATATCTGGCGCATCAGATCTTCAATGTCATAAGATGCATAGAAGATATCGGTCAATTCCTCCACGCGGTCCCTATCGATGACCGGGTTTACGAAATAGCGATAGACTTTCTCACAAATAAACCGGGCGCATTGCTTTTGTTCCAGAATGGTATCTATAATATCGTCCCCGTTAAACTGTCCCGTCTTACCTAAAAATGTCTTTACGCCGTAATCATGCTTAAATTTTCGTAAAAAGAAATCGCCATTTCCTTTAAACGACCATCCCGTAAAGGCCCTGGCCGCTTCCTTTATGTCCTGTTCTGTATAATTTCCAATGCCCAGGGTGAACAATTCCATTAATTCACGTGCAAAATTTTCATTCGGACTTTCCTTCACGTTCTGTCTGTTATTTAAATACTTGCTCATGGATGGCTCCCTGGCCACCGCTTTCACAAAATCCCTAAAATTTCCTAGGGCGTGTTCCCTGAGGGTATTGTTATAATGCTGAAAGTGAATCGCATTATTGTCGCGACAAACAAAAACATTGGCCCAAAACAAGGTCATTTTTTCGTTTAAAACGGTATTGGTATGGCACAGCGTATCTATCCAGGCGTAATTGAGTTCTCTGATTTTCAGCCTGTGCTTTTTATTGAGCTCCTGCATCTTTTTTCGATCAGGAAGTTTCCTGTTATCCTGATACATTTGGATCTCTTTTTCCAATTCGGAAAGATCAATGCGAAGGGGGTCAGGATGTCTGGACGCCAAAAACAATCGATCAACTACACGGCGTTTAGATAAGTCCCTTAATTCGTTTAATTCACTAAAACCAATTCCGAATCCGGCCCTTAAGAACAAATGCTGGAGGTGTTTTTGCTTCATAGCTTAGTGGTGATCTTGTCTGAATAAGACTGTAAATTACAGAGAAAGTTTAATCTGTTAAATAAAAACCATCACCTCGTATTTAAAAGTGATGGTTTCATCAACTAACTCAAGATTTAATTCTAAATCAAGTCCTTTATGCGTTGTGCAGCCGTTTCTGCAGTAATATCTCTTTGGGGGGATCCAAACATCTCATAGCCAACCATAAACTTTTTAACCGTAGCACTGCGTAATAAGGGCGGATAAAAACTCATATGCCAGTGCCAGTGACTGTAATCCAGACCATCGGTTGGCGCCTGGTGAATTCCACTCGAATAGGGGAATGACGTATTGAACAACTTATCATAGGCCTTGGTTATTTTTGAAATGGCTTCGGCATATAGAAAGGCATCCTGCTCGTTCATATCTAATATATTCGATTGGTGTTTTTTTGGTACAATCATAGTTTCGAATGGCCAAACCGCCCAGAAAGGTATCAGTACAACAAAGGCATCGTTTTGAAAAATTATTCGTTCCTCAAGTGCCAATTCCTGCTCTAAATAGTCGCCAAGCAAACTGCTGTTATTCTTATTGTAGTAATTTAACTGCTGGGTATTCTTCTTATCTACTTCATTAGGCAAGGTTGACTGACTCCATATCTGTCCATGAGGATGTGGATTGCTGCAGCCCATAACCGCTCCCTTATTTTCAAATATCTGTACATAATGTATCAATTCATTGGCTCCGAGTTCGGCATATTGGTCTTGCCACGCTGTTACAACCTTTTGTATGTCTGCAGGGTCCATATCGGCAAGACTTTTGGAATGGTCCGGACTGAAACAGATGACTTTACAAATGCCCTTTTCGCTCTGAGCTACCAGCAACCCCTCCTGCACTGAAAACGAGGGGGAGTCGCTCTGTAAGGCCGCAAAATCATTCGTAAAGACGAAGACATCTTCATATTTTGGGTTCACTTCGCCATTGATCCGCGTATTACCGGCACACAAATAGCAGCTTGCATCATAGGTGGGTCGCTTTTCATTCGAAACGGCCTCATTCTGACCCTGCCATGGCCGCTTTGCACGGTGAGGTGAAACCAAAACCCACTCTCCGGTTAATATATTGAATCGTTTGTGTGAATAATCCTGTAAATCCGTATTTTTCATTTTTATGACATTTTGATGTGTTAGTTAACCAGATGGGTTCCCTCTGAAAGTGCTATAAAATAAATGGAGCAGGCTTTACCAAATGCCTTCAGATAGGCCTCGGAAACAGATTCAGCAAAGGCTTTTGTAGCGCTTTTTTCAATTAAATTTATAGTGCAACCACCAAAACCGCCTCCCATCATTCGAGCGCCCAATACCTGCTTGTTCATCCTTGCCTGGGCTACCAGAAAATCCAGCTCCTCACAACTCACTTTATATTGCTTTGACAGTCCGTCGTGTGATCCGTAAATCAATTTACCCAAAGCGTCCAGATCGCCATCCTCCAGGGCCTTGGCAGCCATAATGGCCCTGTTGTTCTCCTGAATCACATACAGTGCTTTCTGATAATTAGCGGGTGTTACTTTATCCTTAACGGTTTCCAGATCGATCAGGGTGGCATCGCGCAGGGCCTTCACCCCTAATAGTTCTGCAATGCTTTCACAGGCAGATCGCCTGTCATTATAGGCACTATCGGATAAACTATGCTTCACGTTTGTATTGATCAACATTAACTGGTGGTCTTTAAAATCGATTTCGTAAGCTTTGGATTTTACCGTCCTGCAGTCCAGTAGTAAGGCATGGTTCTTCTTACCAAACATGCTGGCATACTGATCCATAATACCACACTTTACACCCACGTAATTGTGCTCTGCCTTCTGTGAAATAAGGATCATATCCAACTTGGACAACCCTAAATCGAAAAGTTCGTTAAGTCCAAAGACCACACTGTTTTCCAGGGCTGCCGAGGAAGACATGCCGGCCCCGCTGGGGATATCACCCCTGAAAATAATATTAAAATTACCAAGCACCTTATTTCTGTTTTGGATCTCTGCCACAACCCCCAGGACATAATTTTCCCAGCTGCCCTCGGCTTGTGGTTTTAAATTATCGAGCTGGAATTCAATAGTACTATCCATGTCCAAAGCATGCGCTGTTGACACACCGGTATCACTTTTTTGTATGGCCGCCGCTATCCCCTTATCGACAGCTGCAGGAAATACAAAGCCATCATTGTAATCGGTATGCTCTCCAATGATATTTATTCTCCCGGGAGAAAAAATAAGCAAGGGCTCCGTCCCGAATGCCTCTCTGTAACGCGCCTTCACATCTTTAATTAATTCATCTTTCATATACCTTTAGTTTAGTTGTTATCAAAAATTCTTAACTGCCACTGGATACTAAATAAGGTGTTCGGTTGCAATTCCCGAAGACCTATTTTATTATTGAAACTATCCGAAACACCTGTTGTAGGTTCTATGGCAATGGCATTTTCTTTGGGCGGGGTGTATAGTTGTAAAAAATTATTGGATCCGGAGGCGTTGAATTGCAGTTTATAATTCGGCGTATTAAAAACCACCTCATCGGAATTCAATATCCAGCAATCATCCAATTGCAGATCTTTTATTTCCAATGGTGCTTCTGTATTGGTTTCCGAAACTCCGGTTGTAATGTTTCGATCGCCTAAAACAATTTTTTTGGTACTATCAAAACAAACAGAACTCTCGAATAGATGCGCACTCATAAAATAAGGATGCCATCCTAAGGTAAAGGGAAATGCCTCAGCACTCGTGTTCCTGACATTGACAATCAAATCCATTTGATCTAATTTAAAAATGTAGTTTAACTGAATCGAAAAGGTATGGGGAAAACCTTCAGATGGCAATGTGTGACGGTACTCCAAAGTGACACTGGCATAATCTGTAGTGGCTTCACTATGAACAACCTTGAAGGTTTTATTGTAAACCAAACCATGTAATGCATTGTTTTCCTCCATCTGGTTGACCTCTAAATGAAAGGTTTTGCCTCCATAATTATACACACCATCTTTTACGCGATTGGCAAATGGAAACAAAATGGAGGATGCATAGGTGTCCTTATAAGATAAGGGTGCCAGGTCTTTAATAACAGGATGTCCTTTAAGTTGTAGTTCCTGAAGACTCCCACCCTCACTAAGGTGAATTTTAGCCCGTAGCTTATTAGCGCTATGCTCTACAAGGAGGTAATTCGGATCTTTAAGATGATTAATTCGATACATATTGCAATCTCAGTCTAAAGTGAATTTCTAACCATTATTTTATTGGGGTTTTCAATGCGCACATGCTCCTTTTCCAAAATCATTTGTGCCAATCGCTTACCCATGAAATTAAAATCTGTGGAAATTGTGGTTATACCGCCCTGAACGATCTCTTTGAGAAGAGAATCATTATAGCTTATAACACCAACGTCCTTCCCTAATGACAACTTTTTACTGTTTAATGATTTGATGACATAGAGTAAGTTCTTATCATCAGGAACGATATAGACCTCACCTTCCTGAGGCGCGATGCTTTTGGCCGTATTAAGGACATCATGGGGCAATTGATGGGTATTGCAATAGCGTTGAAATCCATTCAACATGCCAGTAGGTTGTTTATCCTCAGGAAAGATGAGGACCAACTTTTCATATTTATCGATGAGATGCTTAACCTTAGTCAGGTTATCGAAAATGGCATCTTCAAAGTTCTGATAAATTGCTGCGTACTCCGATAGATCATCATGTATTTGATCCAGGATATACACCCTATCCGATGGCAGGTTCTTAATGACAGCATTCGTGCCGGACAAGTTAGCCGGCATGATCACGTAGTAATTATAGGCTCCTATATTATCGTGTATCAGTTTACTAAAAATATCCATGTTGAAATGATGAAAGAAAATATCAACATGAATGGTATCCCCTAAATGGTCTAAAAGTGAATTATATAAATCCTCTTTAAACGCATTCAACTCATCAAAAAGTAAAAATATTTTTTGTTCGACCTGAATGTCCTCACTGGAAATAAAATAACCTTTACCCACTACAGATTGAATAATTCCTCTGTTTTTCAATTCATTGAAAGCCATAAGAACGGTATCTCGAGACAAGGCATGTTCGTCCTTAATGTTGTTAATTGAAGGAATTTGATCGCCCTTTTTGAGCCTGCCGTCAGCGATAGCATCCTCAATTGAATTTACAATTTGCCTGTATTTAGGCTTACCGATATTACTTTTAATGGTGATCATTCGTATCGCAAATATACACATTAATTTTAAAAAACCCTACCACACCCTACTAGTTTGGTTTTAATTGCGATTATATCATTTTTAATTTATATATTTGGCTTCAGAGAACGCGAATTTCTAACCACTAAACACAACTAAAACTATGACATCTGGATTTCACTTTTGGGATTATATTGTCTTCATAGCGTATGCCGTTTTAATTTTGGGCGTAGGATTATGGGTTTCGAGAGACAAAAAAGGGCATCAAAAAAATGCTGAAGACTATTTTTTAGCAAGTAAATCTTTACCCTGGTGGGCCATTGGTGCATCGCTCATTGCGGCCAACATTTCTGCAGAACAATTTATTGGAATGTCCGGTTCCGGTTTTGCCTCGGGACTTGCCATTGCATCCTACGAATGGATGGCTGCGATAACTTTAATTATTGTGGGTAAGTATTTTTTACCCATTTTCATTGATAAAGGATTGTATACCATTCCTGAGTTTGTTGAAAAGCGGTATTCTACGAACCTAAAAACAATCTTAGCGGTCTTCTGGATTGCCCTCTATGTTTTTGTAAACTTAACAACGGTACTATATCTGGGTTCTTTAGCACTGGAAACCATTATTGGCATTCCCTTGGTATATGGCGTTATCGGGCTGGCGCTGTTTGCAGCGGCCTACTCCCTGTATGGAGGATTATCGGCAGTGGCCTGGACCGATGTTATTCAAGTCGTATTTTTAGTTCTCGGTGGGTTATTAACAACGTATTTGGCCTTGCATACCCTTTCGGACGGCCATGGAATTTTAGCCGGTTTAAACACGGTTTTTGAAACGGTACCGGAACGCTTTGAAATGATTCTCGATAAATCGAATCCAGAGTACAAGAATTTACCCGGATTAGGTGTATTAGTAGGTGGTATGTGGGTTGCCAATTTATATTATTGGGGGTTTAATCAATATATCATTCAGCGGACATTAGCGGCTAAATCATTGGGAGAAGCACAAAAAGGTATCCTGTTGGCTGCCTTTCTTAAATTAGTTATCCCTTTAATTGTTGTGATTCCGGGAATAGCAGCCTATGTTATGGTGAACGATCCTGAAATCATGTCACGGCTTGGTGGGGTAGCCCAAGAGAACCTGCCTTCTCTGGAACAAGCCGATAAAGCCTATCCATGGCTCCTGCAGTTTTTACCCACAGGACTTAAAGGTGTGGCCTTTGCGGCCCTCGCAGCGGCCATAGTATCCTCTCTGGCATCAATGTTAAACTCGACCTCGACCATTTTTACAATGGATATTTACAAGCAGTACATCAATAAAAAAGCAAGCGATAAGGCTACCGTAAATACCGGAAGACTTTCTGCATTTGTTGCTTTGGTCATAGCTTGTATCATGGCACCTCTGCTGGGTAATCTCGATCAGGCGTTTCAGTTCATACAGGAATATACCGGCGTTGTGAGCCCGGGTATATTAGCTGTATTCCTACTGGGATTATTTTGGAAGAAAACTACGAATCAAGGTGCTATTGTCGGAGCTTTGGTGTCCATTCCGATTGCCATGTATTTTAAAGTAGCTCCTAAAGGATGGTCCACCTCACCGTTCTTTGTCGATGTGCCTTTTATGGATCAAATGGGATATACACTGCTTCTTACCATGGGTGTGATAGCTATTTACAGTTACCTGCAGCACAAAGGTGCCGATGATGACAAAGGCATACCAATTACCAAGGCCTTGTTTAAAACATCGCCTTTATTTAACATCGGATCATTTGCTGTATTAATTATTCTTACGGTACTCTATGCCATGTTCTGGTAGTAATTGAACTTAAAATTTAACTTAAGCAAGGCTTTATCTTTTAATGATTTAGCCTTGCTTGCTTTTATCAGGAATTCGTGTCATGTTACAATAAAAATGTTATTCAATGGTTAGATAATTCTAAATACCCTACATTTACTGTAATGAAACTATTTAAACTATTATTTCTCATAGCGATAATCTGCTTGAGTTGTGAGAATGAGCGTGTTGATTCTACCTTACCTGAACGACTTGAATATAATCAATTAACAGATGTTTCATATGGTCCGGACGCCAATCAAACCTATGATCTCTATTTACCGGAAGGACGGACTTTAAATACCAGGGTTATGATTCTAGTTCACGGAGGTGGTTGGACTTCCGGTGACAAAAGCAGCATGGACTACCTGATTAACCTGTTTCGTACGGACTTCCCCGATATGGCATTAGTTAATATTAATTACCGCCTCGCCGATGAAAATAATCCGCCGTACCCGATGCAAATCGATGATATTACTTCGATTGTCAACCAGTTAAAATCCAATAAAAATGAATATATTATCTCAGAAAACTACGGTTTTTTGGGAATTAGTGCCGGCGGACATTTATCGCTTTTGTGGAGCTATGGTTTCGACGCACAGCAAAACGTAAACATGGTTTGCAGTATCGTTGGACCGACCAATTTTACGGATCCCGCGTATTTAAATAATTCAGACCCCTTACTACAAGCACTATTACTGGAATATAATGTCGACCAAAGTATAGCTTTTCTTGAGGAAGTTAGCCCTTTACATCGCGCTACCACCAGTTCACCTCCGACCATTCTGTTTTACGGGGGACAAGATCCACTGATACCGACCACTCAGGGAACTGGCCTAAGGGATAGATTAAATGAATTGAATGTTACAAATGAATTTACACTTTATCCTGAAGCCGGCCATGGCTGGGGAGACAATCCGGGTGAACTTTCTCTTTTAATAGATACCTGGAATCGTCTGAAGAGCTTTACCCAAAATTATCTTTACAATTAAATTTCTATTATTCGCGGATTAACCTACAAATCCCTTTTTTGAATGGCTGCCAACGCAAAACGGTTTGGTATTTGAGAATCCACATCTACAAAAAGCGGTGGTTTTGTTCTTTACAATCGTGCTTCCATCTTTTAAGGCAACGGTCAAATCTCCATGAACCAGTAAAGGTCCATTATTTAAAACCTCAACCTTGGTATCCGAGGTACTGGTTACCTTTTTCGGACTGTCATTTAAATAATAGCTCAATGCCCCCGATGGACATTGTTTCACCTGGTTAATAATGGTATCCGTATTGGAAGCATCAATTTTAACCCAGGGCCTCAACCTTGGTCTGAAAACCTCCGGAAGTCCTCTGAAACAAATTCCCGAATGCACACATTTTTTGGCTTCCCATACGACTGTAACTTCGCCATTGGTATATTCACGTTTAGCGGCCATAACACATATTTTTTTGAAAGATACAAAAAAGTCATTTCAAAAAACGCAAATTATCCCCTACACTACTTTACTTAGAATTCTTATTTTTGTTAGAAACAAAAACAATCCACTTTGCCTGATTATAAATTAGGTCTTGACTATGCCTTAGAACAGGACCGAAACGATTCGTTAAAACACTATCGCAGCTTGTTTCATATTCCCAAAGACATTCAGGGAAACGATCTTATTTATATGACAGGAAATTCCCTTGGTTTGCAGCCAAAACAGACCAAAGCATATATTGATCAGGAATTGACGGATTGGGCACAGTTAGGTGTTGAAGGGCATACCGAGGCGAAAAACCCATGGCTGCGATACCATGAGTTCCTAACGGAAAACATGTCGAAAATTGTTGGGGCCAAGCCTATTGAAGTTGTGGTTATGAATACGCTTACAGCCAATCTTCATTTCATGATGGTTTCCTTTTACCGACCGACTAGGACCCGTTATAAGATTCTTATTGAGAGTGATGCATTTCCATCGGATAAATATGCCGTTGAATCGCAATTGAGACACCACGGATATGATCCTAAGGACGTTTTGATTTTGTGGCAACCAAGAGACCATGAGGAATTGCTTCGGTACGAGGATCTGGAAGACATTTTAAAAGCACAGGGTAACGAAATAGCACTGATCCTAATAGGCGGTGTAAATTACTATACCGGACAATATTTTGACTTAAATCGAATTACCGAACTCGGACATGCTTTTGGTTGTCATGTTGGTTTCGATTGTGCTCATGGAGCCGGTAATGTCCAACTGAATTTACATGATTCAGGTGCCGATTTTGCGGTTTGGTGCACCTATAAATACTTAAATTCAGGCCCTGGAAATTTGGCTGGCTGCTTTGTCCATGAACGTCATGCCTACAGGAAAGATTTAATTCGATTTACCGGTTGGTGGAGCCATAATAAACAAACCCGGTTTAATATGCGACAGGAATTCGACCAGTTACCGGGTGCCGAGGGCTGGCAAATGAGTAATCCTCCGATTCTATCCATGGCTGCAATTAAGGCCTCACTCGATATTTTTAATGAGGCGGGTATGGATAAACTAACCGAGAAGTCCAAAAAACTCACAGGCTATTTTGAATTCCTATTAAAACAATTAGGCGAAACGACCCTAAGAATCATTACGCCTCAAAATCCCGATGAACGCGGTTGCCAACTCTCCATACAGGTCAGAAATGCGGATAAATCACTACATGAAAAATTAACACATTCCGGGGTGGTGAGTGACTGGCGTGAACCGGATGTTATTAGGTGTGCCCCAGTACCCCTTTACAATACGTTTGAAGAGGTCTTTCTGTTGATTGAAAAACTAAAACACATATTACATGCCTGATCAACAAAACATACTCATCATTGGTGCAGGTCTTTGTGGGAGCCTGTTGGCCCTGCGGTTGGGGCAACGCGGTTATAACGTCAACGTTTACGAAATGCGACCGGACCTGAGGCGCGTTAAGATTAGTGCGGGAAGATCGATAAACCTTGCCTTTTCAGATCGCGGTAATAAAGGGATGAAATTGGTAGGGTTGCAGGATAGGGTAAAAGATCTCTGCATCCCCATGTACGGACGTATGATACACGATGAGCAGGGAAATACCTTTCAGTCCAATTACAGTGGTCGCGATCATGAATACATCAATTCGGTATCTCGTGGTCAGTTGAATGCCTTGTTGTTAGATGAAGCAGAAAAGCATGAAAATGTCACCCTTTATTTTAATAAGAAATGTAAATCCGTAGACTTCGAAAGGACAACGGCATTATTTCAGGATTTAGAGACTAATTCAGATTTTGTGGAAGATGCCGATGTTATCATTGCTACGGATGGTGCGGGTTCGGCGATGAGACAAAGTTATTTTTCAAGCAAAAAGTTCCTGTTTAGTTTTTCGCAAAACTTTTTAAATCACGGGTATAAAGAACTGAGTATTTTACCCGCGGATAACGGTGGATATAAAACCTATAAAAATGCGCTTCATATTTGGCCACGTGGTAATTTTATGCTCATTGCCTTACCTAATTTAGATGGGAGTTTTACGGTTACCCTGTTCTTGAGTTTTGACGAAGGCGAATATAATTTCAACAATTTAACCGGTGAAGAGCAGGTTCTGGCGTTTTTTCAAAAGGAATTTCCTGATGCCTTGGCCTTAATGCCGAATATTCTAGACGATTTTTTCAGGAATCCAACCAGCCCATTGGGCACTGTTAAATGTGCACCATGGCATTATAAGGGGAATACCCTGCTGATGGGTGATGCCGCACATGCGATTGTCCCTTTTTACGGACAAGGAATGAATGCCTCTTTTGAGGATGTTGTGGTTTTTGATAGTATATTGGATACCTATGAAGGGCAATGGGAAAAGGTATTTGCGGCGTATGAAGCCACGCGTAAAAAAGATACTGATGCCATTGCCGATCTGGCCATTGATAATTTTTATGAAATGCGAGATCACGTAGCCAATCCTATGTTTCAAAAAAAGCGTAAATTGGAAATGGCTTTAGAAAAGGCATTTCCAACTTTGTATTCCTCTAAATACGCATTGGTAACCTTTAACGAACATATCAGTTACAATGAGGCTATGGTACGCGGACGGGCCCAGGACAAAGCTATTTTGAAACTACTATCCGATGGAAAATTAAATTTAGATGATGATTTAAAATCCTTATTGGATAAAGTGAATGAAAAAACAGAGGCCATTCTTAGAGATGACAGGATTACAGGATTCATTTAGGGCTTGTCCAATCGTAGAAAATCGCGCTCTTAAGAAACATATGTTAATAGATTTGAAATATTTGAATAACTGCTTGAATCATGATTACAGATAATAAGAATGTCAGTCCGCGAGGCGCCTACCCCCATACAAAGCGAGTGGGTGATTTTATATTTGTATCCGGCACCAGTTCACGGCGCCCGGACAATAGCATTGCCGGCGTTGAAACCATTGATGACATGGGAACTAAACATTTCGATATTGCGGTTCAAACGCGGGAAGTCTTAAAAAATATTGAAAACAATTTAGCAAAAGAAGGGGCAAGCTTAAAGGATATTGTTGATGTGACCTCATTCCTGGTTAATATGAATGATTTTGCCGGATACAATAAGGCATATGCTGAATTTTTTGATGTTGAAACAGGACCAACACGAACGACCGTTGCTGTTCACCAACTGCCGCATCCAGATTTGCTCATAGAAATTAAGGTCGTCGCCTTTGTCGGAAACAGCAGATAAACAGTACTGTTTAATGGAAAAAATAAAGAATTTCATAAATGGTCAGTATCACGACCCCATATCGAAGGAATGGCTGGACAATTACTGCCCTGCCACCGGAGCCATTTATGGATCTATCCCCAACTCATCAAAGGCCGATGTCGAAAATGCCTATATCGCAGCACAATCGGCATTTCCAAACTGGTCGACGACCTCATTAGAGGAACGCAGCAGATTGCTCATTAAAATTTCAGAGCTCATAGAAGTTAATTTAGAACGGCTTTCGGAAGCTGAGAGCAAGGACAATGGCAAACCCGTAAATTTGGCACGACGCATTGATATACCGAGAGCGGCCAGTAATTTCAGGTTTTTTGGCAATGCGATTACACAATTTTCGAGTGAAAGTCATGAAAGTATTGGTCATGATGCTATAAACTACACGTTACGACAGCCTTTGGGTGTTGTAGGATGCATATCGCCATGGAACCTTCCCCTTTACCTGTTTACCTGGAAAATCGTTCCGGCTTTGGCAGCCGGTAATTGTGTTATTGCCAAACCCAGTGAAATAACACCAATGACCGCTTATTTATTGGGGGACATTTGTAACGAAGCCGGTTTACCACCCGGAGTATTAAATGTGGTTCACGGTTTGGGCACAACCACCGGACAAGCCATTATTGAACATCCGGATATCAAGGCTATTTCCTTTACCGGAGGCACAAAAACAGGGGCCCACATTGCAAAAGTCGCTGCACCCATGTTTAAAAAATTGTCTTTAGAGTTAGGAGGTAAAAATCCGAATATTATTTTTGGCGATTGCGATTATGAAACTATGCTTGATACCACCCTGAGATCCTCATTTTCGAATCAGGGCCAAATATGCTTATGTGGCAGTCGAATCTTTGTGGAAGCTTCCATTTATGATCGATTTAAAGCCGATTTTGTAACTAAAGTGAAACATCTGAGAGTTGGCCACCCCTCGCAGGAGGATTCGGATATAGGAGCCTTAGTGTCTGAGGCACATTTAGAAAAAGTGATGGGATATATAAAAATGGCCGCAAAAGAGAATGGAAAAATACTTTGTGGTGGACATCGAGTGACCGTCAAGGATTATGAGAAGGGGTATTATCTCGAACCAACGGTAATTGAGATATCCAGTAATGATTGCACTATAAATCAGGAGGAAGTATTTGGTCCGGTGGTTACCATAATGCCGTTTAACTCGGAAGATGAGGTGGTCCGAATGGCCAATTCTGTAAAGTATGGTCTTTCAGCTACATTATGGACCAACGATTTAAAAAGGACCATGCGAATGAGTCATCAGCTCGAAGCCGGTATCGTTTGGGTGAACACCTGGATGATGCGTGATTTGCGCACCCCTTTTGGAGGCACGAAATCCAGTGGTGTTGGCAGAGAAGGCGGGTTTGAAGCACTGCGATTTTTTACAGAACCCAAAAATGTGTGTATAAAATATTGATGGATTTGTACATATATAATAAGTTTATAATTGAATAAATTTAAAAACGTATAATAACATCCCAAAGTAAGATCAAGAATACAAACTATGGATTTAAAACTAAAAAACAAGAATGCACTTGTATGTGGAAGCACACAAGGTATAGGTAAAGCTGCGGCAATAGCTCTGGCCGAGGAAGGCGTTAATGTGACCCTTGCGGCGAGAAACAGGGAAAGGTTGAAAGAAGTGTTAGCCGAGTTACCTGATGAAGGCAACCATAGTTATATTGTCGCCGATTTTTCCAATCCGAGAGACTTACAGGAACAGGTCATCAAGTTTATAGAAAATCATCATGGATTCCATATTTTAATTAACAACACGGGAGGACCAAGAAGTGGCGATATTTTAAACGCCAGTCTCGAGGAATTTGATAAGGCCTTCACCCAGCATTTAAAATGTAACCATGTTCTGGCTCAGTCTACAATTCCATTTATGAAAGAAGTCGGTTTTGGTAGAATTGTGAATGTGATATCAACATCTGTAAAAGAACCCATACCCGGTTTAGGTGTGAGTAATACGATTCGAGGTGCTGTAGGAAACTGGAGTAAAACACTGGCAACCGAACTTGGGGCATTTGGAATTACTGTTAACAATATCTTGCCCGGATTTACGAACACGGAACGACTCTCAGAAATTATTAAAATCAAAGCCGCAAATGAGGAAAAAAGTTTTGAAGACATGGCACAGATTATGAAAAATTACACCCCGGCAAAACGGTTTGCAGAGCCAGAAGAATTGGCCCATGTTATCGCATTTCTATCCAGTGAATTGGCCAGTTATGTTAATGGAATAAACGTCCCTGTTGATGGGGGACGCACTAAAAGTTTGTAAATTTATAATCGAAAAACACGATAAAACCAAAGGTTTTTCTTAACTATTAAACACATGAGTAAATTAGTTTCTCCCTTAAATTTCAAAGCCTGGATCGAAGAAAACAGACATCTATTAAAACCACCTGTAGGAAACAAAGTCGTATGGAAGGACGGTGATTTCATCGTAATGGTCGTTGGCGGACCCAATAGTCGAAAAGATTACCATTACAATGAGACTCCTGAATTCTTTTACCAGGTTGAAGGCGATATTGTACTGAAAATAATTGACGATGGCGTGCCAAAAGATGTACACATAAAAGAAGGCGATATTTATCTATTACCTCCAAAAGTGCCGCATTCCCCTCAGCGTGGTGCGAATACGATTGGTTTGGTTATTGAGTACAAACGTCCTGAAGGTATGGAGGATGCGCTGCTATGGTTCTGTGAGAACTGTACGACTAAATTATATGGGGAAGATTTTACATTAGAAAACATCGAAACCGATATGCCTAAGATTTTTGACAACTTCTACAGTGATGAACACAAAAGAAGTTGTCCCGAATGTGGTAAGGTGATGCAACCTCCTAAAAAAGTAAAGACGGACTAAAACGGGAAACACATTCTCGGCAAATGAAAACATTAAGGCTCTAGGCCCTATGAAAAAACGCAAACTTCGAATTAACGGTCATTCACATTTACTTCCCTACCCCGAGGAAATCCCGGATTATATGCGTGAAAAAGGCATCTTTTGGGTAGACAAGGACCGTAAATTTATGCTTCAGAAAGATTGGAACCGTCCCATTACGGATTCCAGTTTCTTTTTGCATGAGAAATTGGAATGGATGGAGCGCTATGATATTGATCATGCCGTAGTTCTAAATTTATCGCAACTTTATGGCAATGGCCTCAGGGTTGAAGAAATGAAAAAGGCCTTGCGATTTCAAAACGACTTTAATGCTCGAATCCAACATGAGCACCCGAGTAAATTTACCTGTGGTTTTGTGGTCCATCCGGGATTTTTAAGAAGCGCCTGCTGGGAAATTGAACGTTGTGTGGAAACTCACGGCATGCAGTTGTTATGCTTACCTACCCATTATATGGACACCATTGGAACCTGGCGTTGCATTTTTGACGAAGAAAACGAACCCTTATTCGAATTGGCCGATAACTATAATTTGGCTGTTGAAATTCATCCCTATGATGGGGAAAAGTTTATTAAACTGGAAAATACGGCATGGCGTTTTCATTTGATATGGATGTTAGCCCAATGTGCTGATGCCTATCATTTTTTAACCTTGAATGGTTACCAGGAAAAATTTCCGAATATGCGTACCTGCTTTGCACATGGCGGTCAGTTGGCCCAGATTAATATAGGTCGTCGTATTCAGGGATTTGATGGCAGGCCCGACTTATTTGAAGGTAAGCACCATCCCAGAAAAGCCGTAGGTCATAAGAATATTTTTTTCGATACCCTTGTTCATGACACCGGATCGTTAGATTTATTAATAAAGAATCAAGGATTTGAACAGGTCCTTATGGGATTGGATGATCCCTATCCTTTGGGTGAAATGGAGAGTGCAAAACAATCGTCTTATCCCGGCAAGATTTTAGATTTGGCCATAGACAGACACATTATTAACGAGGCGCAACGCGATGCCATCTGGGAAGATAACGTGATTCAATGGCTCTGTGGTGATGATGCGGTTGCCAAAACCAATATATACAGTAGAATATTAAACTAATTGTCGTTATTAGAGCGGAGTGATTTCCGTTTCTTGTAAACACAATTGATCCAGTGCATCATATTTCATAAAACATCTTACATAATGCATTTTATACCTGAAGAAATAGACGAATATGTGGTTAAACATTCTGAAGACGAACCGGAATTATTACAACGCCTGAATCGCGAAACCCATCAGAAAATTTTGCAGCCGCGTATGCTAAGCGGCCATTTTCAAGGCCGGGTACTCAGTATGATTTCTAAAATAATACAACCCAAATATATTTTAGAGATTGGCACCTACACGGGCTATTCGGCATTGTGTATGGCTGAAGGCATGCAACCGAATGGTGAATTACATACCATTGACATCAATGAAGAGCTTTTTGATTTTCAAAGAAAGTACTTCGACCTTTCTAATTATGGGCCTCGGATAGTTCAACATTTAGGTGATGCCCTGGACATCATCCCTAAGTTGGAAATGAAATTTGACCTGGTATTCATAGATGCTGATAAAGAAAATTACAGCAATTATTTTAACATCATTATCGACAAATTAAACTCCGGAGGGGTTATTTTAAGCGACAATGTATTGTGGAGTGGTAAAGTTTTGGAATCTCAATTCAAAAAAGACGATGTGGACACCCCTGCACTCATTGAATATAACCGTCTGTTAAAAACCGACGAGCGGATTGAGACCGTACTTTTACCCATCAGGGATGGACTAACTATAAGTCGAAAACTATAATTTACGTTTTACAGAACCGGTAAAGTCATCTAAATCATCTTTTACTTTGTCCAGTTCTTTTTTAACATCAGAAGTAATACTGGTATCAATACCATGTTTTTCTGCACTCTTGGTAATTTCATGCTTAATATCGTTGGTGGCATCTTTGAGTGTGCGCATACCCTTACCCAGGCCGCGAGCTATTTCAGGGAGTTTATCTGCGCCAAAAACCATAATTGCTATAAAAAGAATAAAGGCAATTTCGGCGCCACTGATGAATAAAATTATCGGTTGATGCATAACAATACAAATATAATGAGTTGTTTGTTACCATGAAAAAAGCCGATCATAAAAAATCGGCTTGTCTCAATAAAAACGATTACCCTCTGACTTTATCCTTAAACTTATCGAATTCACTCTTCTGCACCTGCTTTGGCCAGGCATTGTTCGTGGTATCGACATCGGCTGTCTCTAAATCCGGATCCACAACAATACGTGTAATGGCCTTATCCGTTTTATACACCTTGGTTACTTCATGTTCGTTATAACGCCAAATCTGAGCGGGATACATTTCTCTTTCTTTAGAACCGTCTTCATAGGTCAACTCCACGATTATAGGCATGACTAAACCACCCGGTTTTTCATAAGTCACCTGATAAAAATGTTTCGGTGCCTCTACTAATTTAGATCGTTCCTCATCGGGCAGGCTCTCCAGATAATTATTCAAGACATCAAAATCTTCAACCGATTTTGCGTCGTTGGGGATAGTACCATCTTCCGCTTCGGCATAATATACTAACCTGTCCTTATAATCCTCCAAATTCATATTATACAATTCGGCGATCTTCATAGCTCGTTCCGTCGGTTGGTCGGTCAAATAATATTGTTTCACCTCTTTCACGCCGATATCGGTATAGTCTGTCGTGTAGAACCAACCTCGCCAAAACCAATCTAAATCCATTGCTGAAGCATCTTCCATGGTTCTGAAAAAATCGGCAGGCGTTGGGTGTTTGAACATCCAGCGCTGGGAATATGTTCTAAATGCATAGTCGAACAATTCCGGTCCCATAATGGTGTGCCTTAACATGTATAAGCCTGCGGCCGGTTTGGTATAGGCATTCGGACCAAACTGATGCACGTAATCTCCCTGAGACATAATGGGCGAAATATGGGATTGATCGCCTCCCATGTATGGGACGATATCCTTGGGTAAATTACCAGTGAAGAAATTAGGATCATAATCCAACTCGGCCAGCGTTTCTACGAAGGAATTCAAGCCTTCATCCATCCAGGTCCATTGCCGTTCATCACTATTCACAATCATTGGAAAGAAGTTATGGCCTATTTCATGGGTTATCACACCTATCATACCTCTTTTTGTCCTCTCGTCATAAGAACCATCAGGATTCGGACGACCATAGTTAAAACAGATCATGGGGTATTCCATGCCTTGTCTTTCAGAATGAACAGACACCGCCTTACTGTAAGGGTAATCAAAGGTTAATTTTGAATACTCCTCTAAAGTATTAGCCACTACTCGGGTAGAGTGTTCTTCCCACAACGGATTTCCCTCTTTCGGATACAAGGAAATGGCCATAACGGCGCGCCCATTAATATTTACTGCCATGGCATCCCAAATATATTTGCGTGATGAGGCAAATGCAAAGTCCCTGACTTGATCGGCCTTAAAATGCCATGTTTTTGTTTTGGTACTTCGCCCTTTTTCGTTTATTTCTGCTTCTTCCTGGGTAACAATAAATACCGGGTCTGTAAATGATTTCCTTGCCTGATTGAAACGTTTTTGCTGTTCCCTGGTAAGCACATCTTTTGGGTTTTGTAAGTCGCCCGTAGCCTCCAATAAATGATCGGCCGGAACTGTAATTTTTACTTCGAAATCTCCAAACTCCAAAGCGAATTCACTACGTCCCCAGAATTGCATGTTTTGCCATCCTTCCACATTATCGTATACGCAAAGCCGTGGATAAAACTGAGCAATCGTATAATTGTTATTTCCGTCGGGAAATGTTTCCAAACCAGAGCGTCCGCCATCAACATTAATGTCATTGATATTATACCACCATTTTATTTGAAACTTGAATACCTCTCCCGGAGCTAACGGCTTTGACAAATTTATCCGCATCATCGTTTGATTGATATGATGAGATAGATCCGTACCATCGTCATTCTTTACATATTCTATCTTAAAACCACCGTCAAAACGATCTTTTAAATTGGTATTTGTAAACACCTGAGGCCCATTGAAAGGAGCATTGAATGTCTCTGTGGTTATATCGGGAGTCTTTGAGTTCTTGGCTCTCATATTCTGATCGAGCTGAAGCCATAGGTATTCCAAATGATCCTTTGAATTATTGTGGTAGGTTATTTTTTCCTCTCCATAAATACGGTTATTGGCTTCGTCCAGGCGAATGTCCATTACGTAATCCACCTTTTGCTGTGTGTAAGCATACCCGGGAGCGCCTGAGGCTGTTCGACTTTCATTTGGGGTAGCCAGCAGATCTTTCATTTGTCTAAACTTGTTCTGATCGGTATGACCCATTTGTCTGGCATTTTCAGATTCCTGTGCGTTCGCCCCTGTCGCAATGACAATAACGGATAAAAATAGAAATTTCAATAGTTTCATCACGGATGTAGAATTATATAATGAATGCTTAACATATGGTTTAAACCCCATATGTTATGCAATTTTTAGCGCCGAAAATACTAAAATTTGAACTCCTAGTTAAGGTTTTTAATTAAACTTTAACATTGCAGAAGGGCGTTGTTTAGTGAGTATCATGCTTTTATTCTTGGAGTATATCGAAGTCTTGACCACATTCTGTTGGTCATCAAAAAGATCGAATAATAGCTGATTACTTATTTCGAAAGATTTAATATCGGCAACATCCTCAACCTCTATAAAGCATCGCATGATATCACCATCATAATCTTTACCAATAAAACTAACGGGTTTCCCTAGCCCATTAATTTTTATTAAGAACTTCTCTTTAATGTATGTCCCGATATACTCATCAGTCCTGCTTAACTCATCATTACCGGCAAGAATGATATTATCATCGTATCGCAATTTCAACAAATTCTCCATATCATCGATAAAAACCCTGGTGATAATCTGAACGGATTGTTGTTCTTCTACATAATTAACCTCAGTGACACTTACATAAAACTTGTGCATTACATTTAATGCAAGGAGCGGGATTATAATTAAACCTATCAAGATCCGATTCATAAATAATGCGAATTTAGCTGATGCTAATGTAGATATTTGATTTTGATTTCTGTAATTGGTTTTCAAAAAGCATTCCAAAAATTTAATCCATGTCTTTTTCATGTCATTTGATCCTTGACAACAGGATTTAACTTTCTATCTCCATAAAAATAGAATTCCTTGTTGAAAGAATTTAATTTTAATACGCAACCTGCCCTAACAATCATAATTTTCTTGATTTAATCCATAGGGTAAGAGGAATTGGGCTTAGTTATTTATTCAAGAAGGTAACGCTTTTTTTATACAGCAGTTCCAAAAACTCTAATTCCCTGCCATAATTCAACAACGAAAAATCGAAATCCTTACTTTCAACGTATGCGATAAATTCCGTGACACGATGTTCCGGTATCCCAAAATTATCAACCAGAAATTCTGATCCGAAATAATATTTAACCTTTTCTATCGGCACCTCGGGTACACCGGCTTGTTTTTTATTTTTTACATTAGAGCGAAACAGAGGCAACAATAACTGGTCCACGACATTTATGATGTTTAGCCCATTCACCATTGGTAAATCTTGCTGGCTTAGGGCAATATTATCAATTTTATTGAGGTAATCCCTGTCAAATTGGAACTTATCACTGTTTTTTATACCAAAATAAAGTACATCCAGTTTTGGCCTGAATTTATTTCTGTCACTTATGTCCATCTCCAAATTTCCCGTTAGATGTCCTTTAGGAAAAATAATCACCTCATCCAATTTATTTATTTCCTCTATGAGAAAAAGTTTCATGGATTTTGACTGCACTATGTCGTTGTTCACCGTAAAACTTATATTTTGATATTGCAGAGCACTCACCTGTATGGTATCACCCAAACCAACGGCAATTTCAAATCGACCCTTCTCATCCGTGATCGTTCCCAATTTTGAGGACACATTATAAACTGTGATATCAGAAAGGTCATTCCCTTCAACAATGAGTTTACCGTTAACAATTATTCTATCGTATTCCTGGGCATATCCAACCAAACTCAACGATAAGAGGAGAAACACTATTTTTTTCATATCAATTCTTAATTTTTTTTAGGTTATCTACACATCCAATCCAAAATACAGAATGGATGATATGATATACTAAAGATAAGGATATTTTTATTGTTCTTCGGGTTATTCAAACATGAAGAAAACTTTGAATTTATTATTTTTACTCAAAATGAATCGGTAATGCGAAATTTAGTTATTGCGAGTACCTCAACACTACACGGAAGTGGTTTTTTGGAATATCTCTTGGATGAATTGGCTCTGTTTTTCAAGGATGCCCAGGAGATTTTGTTTATCCCCTACGCAAGACCTGGCGGGGTTTCTCATGACATGTACACCCTAAAGGCGAATGAGGCTTTTGAAAAAATTGGCAAAAAGGTGGTTGGCCTTCATACATTAGCACGCCCTGCAGAGGGCATTAAAAAGGCCCAGGCTATTTATACAGGCGGTGGAAACACCTTCGTTTTAACCGACCAATTATACAGATTCAATCTTTTAGAACCCTTGCGTGAAGGTTTATTGAATGGGACTCCTTACCTTGGAACAAGTGCGGGAAGCAATATTTGCGGATTGAACATTAAAACCACCAATGACATGCCTATTGTATATCCACCCCATTTTGATGCCCTTGGGGTAGTACCCTTTAATATTAATCCACATTATCTGGATCCAACTCCGGGAAGCAAGCACATGGGTGAAACTCGAGAAACCAGAATAAAAGAATTTCACCATTACAACACCGAGCCAGTAGTCGGCTTGAGGGAAGGGAGTTGGTTGAAGGTAAACGGAGCAACTGTCGTTCTAAAGGGCCATTTGAGCGCTCGCATTTTTGAACAGGGAAAAGTACCCTATGAGGTGGACTCCGGAACGAACCTGGAGTTCTTGAATCAATAAATCTGTCTTCTTCAAAAAAATAGCCTTGATATTTACCTTACAGCCATTTTAAAAAATGGTAGCCTAATATTTTAAAGTCTTCGTTAAAATAGAATTTATGCGATTTATGATTGCTTACATAGGTATTCAATTCTATGGCCTCGTAGCCCTTTTCAGATACATATGCATATATCCAATCAAAAAATTGCTTGCCATACCCTTTACCCCGAAAGGCGTCTTCGATGAAAACATGATCCGGTTCCACACTTTTTCCGGAATAATGACGTGTACAATACCAGAGCCCACAAACCCCAATAATAAGGTCATTAATAATCATGACTGCACACTCATAATTCTGCACTACCATCTCCGAAAAACGCTCTTCCAGCACATCAAAAGGAATCTCTTTCTGGTTTAGTTTGTACACTAACGGAATAATTTCATTAATCCGCTCTTTTTCTAAAATTTTAAATTCAAGCATATGGCCTATTTTAATACGTTACCAATTACAATACGAAAGGCAGAAGCAGCAATTTTAAAATTATAGCATTATCGTTGTATTAACAAATAATATTTATGAATACAAGGCCTATAAAATTCTGGTTCATAGTTGGAATTGCCACAGCCTATATATTTCGTTAAATCATGGCGTCAGCGAGACGTAAACCCGTATTCCGGAGGAAAGCAGACCATTTACATGACTTCTGATAAATAAAAACAGATCTGAATTATAAAAAAAAGGCCCTTTAATAAGGGCCTTTCTCAGAGTGACTAGCTCTAAACTAATTATAACTAATAATTATTCTTATTTTTTCTTCGACATAGCTTCTTCTAAAATCGCATGTGCTTTTTCAGCTTTATGAATTTCCGCATATTTCAAAGCGGTCATCCCTTTATCCGATTTTACTTTCAGTTCAGCACCATTCGCTATCAACAGTTTTAAGATTTCACATCTGTTAAACTTGGCGGCATACATAACCGGTGTCATACCGTTAGACTTGGCATTGACATCAGCTCCTAAATTGATAAGTTTTCTCACGGTCTCTATATCGCCTTTAGCAATAGAAACGCAGAAAGGGCTGACCTTATAGACAGCTGTTTTGGTGTAAAGATCTGAATTTGTGTTTACGGATTTGGCATTCGCGGTTACAACCGAAAAACATAATGCCATAGCAGAAATGATTAACGTTTTTTTCATGATGAAAGATTTAAATTGATTAATGATTCGTTTTTTGATACAATAAAGAGACGACAATATTTTTAATCTGTTACATAAAAAATAGAAAATAACATGTTTTTAACGTTTCTTTTGCATTTCTTTAATACAACCAAATCATTATTAGCAATATCAAAAAAATCTTTGAAACACTATATTCCTTAAGCCTTTAAAGAGGTATCTGGTGTATCTTTCTTATCTTTGTTGTATAAAATAATGGCATCAATTATGAATAAAAAAGTTATCCTGATGATTCTTGATGGATGGGGGCATTCTCCAGATCCTAAGGTATCTGCTATCGATAATGCTGACACACCATTTATAGATTCACTATATAAAAAATATCCCTCTGCTCAATTACGAACCGATGGTTTGAATGTAGGTCTTCCGGAAGGCCAAATGGGCAATAGCGAGGTCGGACATATGAATCTGGGAGCCGGAAGAATTGTATATCAGGACTTGGTTAAGGTGAATTTAGCCGTTGAAAAAAATACGCTTGAAAAGGAACCTACCTTGATTAATGCCTTCAAATATGCCAAAGAAAACGGGAAGCAGGTGCATTTCCTTGGTCTTTTAAGCGATGGCGGCGTTCATTCCCATATTAATCATTTATTAGGGCTAATTGATGCTGCTAACGAGTATGGCCTGGACCAAACTTTTGTGCATGCCTTTACTGATGGTCGCGATGTAAGTCCAACATCCGGTTCTGGTTTTGTAAGGCAGCTGGAAGACCATATTAAAAACAGCAATACCAAGTTAGCCAGCATTACCGGCCGCTATTATGCCATGGACAGAGATAAGCGTTGGGAGCGGGTGAAATTGGCATATGATGCCATAGTTAACGGATTAGGAGAACACTCCAGTAATGCCGTTCATACGATTGAGCAGAATTATAAAGAGGGGATCACGGACGAATTCATTAAACCAATAATTATGGTTGATGCTAATGACGAGCCTGTTGCTACAGTTAAAGATGGCGATGTTATTCTATTTTTCAACTTCAGAACAGACAGGGGTCGAGAACTTACGGAAGTGTTATCTCAAAAGGATTTTCATGAGTATAATATGCATAAATTGAATTTACACTATGTAACGCTGACCAATTATGATGACACCTATGAAAATATTAAAGTCATATTCAATAAGGAAAACTTAACCGAAACCTTGGGAGAAGTCCTTGAGAAGCATCATAAAACACAAATTAGAATAGCGGAAACTGAAAAATACCCTCATGTTACGTTCTTCTTTTCAGGTGGTAGAGAAACACCTTTTGAAGGTGAAAAACGCATTTTGAGAAACTCTCCGAAAGTAGCGACTTACGATCTTAAGCCCGAGATGAGCGCTTACGAATTGCGTGATGCGCTAATCCCTGAACTACAAAAAGGTGAAGTAGATTTTGTCTGTCTTAATTTTGCTAACGGCGATATGGTCGGACATACGGGAGTCATGGAAGCGGCCGTAAAAGCGTGTGAAGCCGTAGACGCCTGTGTTAAGGATGTGATTACTGCAGCCTTAGAAAATGATTATGCAACTTTATTAATTGCCGACCATGGTAATTGTGAAACAATGATTAACCCCGACGGATCGCCTCATACAGCACATACAACGAATCCCGTTCCGTTCATTCTGATTGATAATGAATTAAAATCTATAAAAGATGGAATTTTGGGTGATGTCGCCCCTACTATCCTCAAACTCATGGGTATCGAGCAACCAAAAGCAATGACGAGGCATTCCTTAATTTAAAAATTTGTAGCTTTACTTATACAAAATGAAGCTCCATATTTATGCTTTTGAACCAATCCATAATTATTGCAGTCGATTTTGATGGTACTATAGTCGAAGATGTATACCCAAAAATTGGAAAACCTGTACTATTTGCTTTTGAAACATTACGAAAATTGCAGGATCAAGGCCATAGACTGATACTTTGGAGTTATCGCTCCGGAAAACGTCTGGAAGAGGCTGTGGCCTTTTGCGAAAACCATGGCATTGTATTTTATGCCGTAAACAAGAGCTATCCGGAAGAACAATATACCCATGACCAAAGCCGAAAAATTCACGCTGATATATTTATAGACGATCGCAATATTGGAGGGTTCATGGGATGGGGGAAGGTCTATCAAAAACTTGTTGGTGCCGAAATTCCTGCCTTTAAAAAACAGAAAAAAAGACACTTTTTGGATTTCTTCAGATGATCAATTATCAAAAGGGTTTATAAGGAGAACTGTTTATTTTAAGTATCTTTGCCATTATTTTAATAGGATGATTGTAGTTAAAACCAAGGAGGAAATAGAGTTAATTCGAGAAAGCGCCTTAATCGTCTCAAAGACGCTGGGTCTTTTAGCCGCAGAAATTAGGCCCGGGGTGTCTACACTGCAATTGGATAAAATCGCAGAAGAATTTATAAGAGATCATGGTGCGGTACCTGGATTTTTAGGTCTTTATGATTTTCCGAATACGCTATGTACAAGTCCAAATGACCAGGTGGTCCATGGCATTCCCAATAATGAGCCCCTAGAGGAAGGGGATATCATATCAATAGATTGTGGTGCCCTCAAAAATGGTTTTTACGGTGATCATGCCTACACGTTTGCTGTTGGTGAAATTGACCCCGAGACTCAAAAACTATTAGACATCACCAAGGAATCCTTATACATTGGCATTCGCGCTTTTAAGAAGAATAATCGTGTCGGCGATGTAGGTTATGCCATTCAGAACTATTGCGAATCTCATGGTTATGGGGTCGTTCGCGAATTGGTGGGACATGGTTTAGGAAGGAAAATGCATGAAGATCCGGAAATGCCCAACTACGGTAAACGTGGAAAGGGCAAAAAGTTCATCGAAGGCATGGTGGTGGCAATTGAACCTATGATTAATATGGGAACCCATCGTATAAAACAACATTCCGATGGTTGGACCATTACGACTTTAGACCATAAACCCAGTGCCCATTTTGAACATGATGTCGCTTTAGTAGACGGTAAACCGGAATTGCTCTCCACCTTCGCTTACATTTATGAGGCATTGGGCATTGAAAGTAATGAAGAAGCGGAATTTAGACAACAACAACTTGTTTTATAGTTATGAATCATCTGTTTTCAGAGATCCCGGAAAAACAACTTGCCAAAGGCATATCAGGAAAATATATTCATACCGAAAATAACACGGTGGGACTTATTACTATTGAAAAGGGGGCCGTGTTACCTGCACACGCCCATATTCACGAACAAATAACCCAGGTCATTTCGGGAAAATTAGAAATGACAATCGATGGGAACACACTTGTTCTTGAACCAGATTCCATAACGGTCATCCCCTCAAACGCTGTTCACAGTGCAGTCGCACTTACGGATTGTACAGTCATCGACACTTTTCATCCCGTTCGTGAAGATTATAAATAACCACCTTTGAAAACACTTTTTAAAGCGATTCTTAACTCTATTCCCAGACCTCTTCTCATTAGGTTGAGCTATGTGGTACGCCCGGTATTGGTTCTGCTTTTAAGAGGTAAAACCGTTACAGACCCCATTGACAATAGAAGTTTTAAAAGCTTTTTACCCTATGGGTACGCGACCCAAAGAAATAATGTTTTATCGCCTTCAACATTTTCCCTGGAGCGTCACAGGCTATTGTGGTTATATTTGAAAAATGAAACCCATTTTTTTAAGTCCCATCTCAAGGTATTACATTTTGCACCGGAGCAAGCGTTCTTCAAACGATTTAAATCGCTGAAGAATATAGATTACACGACAACCGATCTCAACTCTCCATTAGCTAGTGTTAAAGCGGACATCTGTAATCTTCCCTTCGCAGATAATTCGTTTGATGTGATCTTATGTAACCATGTTTTAGAACATATCCCCGATGATCAAAAGGCATTACAGGAACTTTATCGTGTCATGAAAGTCGGTGGTTGGGGTGTGTTTCAAGTTCCGCAAGATATGTCCGGAGAAACCACCTTTGAGGACAACAGCATTACCGATAAAAATCAACGAGCCGAACTGTTTGGTCAATATGATCATGTACGCATCTACGGGATGGATTATTTCGACACACTAAGATCCGTTGGATTCGAGGTTGAAGAGGTTGATTATACCCGCACTATGACCGATGAGATGATATCGAAATACCGTCTTGCCAAGGGTGAAATACTCCCGGTGGTACGGAAGAAATAAGCAAGGCAGTAAGGTTCAGTGGACATCAGATGACCATTAACCACAATTAATTAAAAGCCATCCCGTATCCACCAGAGATTAGATTGCCCTTAACTCTCAGGAAAACCATTTAAAGACAAGGTTTCCAGACCCTGTTGTTCATTCTCAAAAATTAAAAACACCTTTAATTCCGGATGAGCGCTCAAAAAGGTCCTTATTCTTTCAATTCCCATGGTTTTAAAAGCCGTGGCATAGGCATCTGCAGTCATACAATCACCGGCTATAACGGATATACTCAACAAATTGGTCTTACTTGGATATCCTGTTTTTGTATCTATAATATGGGCATACCTATTTCCATTGTCGTCCACTTTAAATTTTCGATACGTCCCCGATGTTGCCAGAGCCTCATCTTTTAAAACAACGATCCTGTTTATGGACTGGGTGCCATCAAAATTTGGATTTTCAACACCCACTCTCCAGTTCTTTTCCTTTTCAACATTCATACCTCCGGCTCTTATTTCACCTCCAATATCAACCAAATAATTGGCAATTGATCGCGATTCCAAAAACTCCGAAATGACATCAACAGCATAACCCTTGGCGATGGCATTAAAATCTAAAAACGTTCCCCTGGGCTTCAGTAAACGACCAGAATCAAGTTTCACCTTATCCATGCCCACCCACATCATTAAACTGTCAATTTTAAGACTGTCTAAATTTGAAATACTGCCTTCCGGACCAAAATCCCAGGCATTGACTACCGCACCAATCGTAGGATCGAAAGCCCCCTGGGTGGCCCTATAGATGTCTTTGGCGGCCTGAAATACCTTAAAAAAATGTGTATCTACACGATTTGATTCATTTCTATTCAATTTAGAAATATCCGAATTCACCTGATAGGTAGACATCGATTTATTGATTCTGTAAAACAAACTATCAAACTGTTTCTGATAATCCTTTTCTGAGGCATAGGTCACTCTGTAATAGGTTCCAAATACAGCACCCTGACTTATGGTGTTTGAGGTAGGTTGTTGACACGATACACATAATAAGATCGTGCCGAAAACAATTATAAACCGATGCATTTTTTTAAAAGCTATTAATTTAGATGCGTTTCAATAACTTGAATCCCGTTGTATTCCAGTAAATATTCTTCATTTAAGTAAATGGGTAATCGCTTTCCATTTACATTCCCCAGACCAACACCAGCATAAAGTACTTTAGCATTCTGCTCTCTCGCATGCTTTTTGAAGGACTCCATCCATACGACATCATAGTTATTCGGGTTATCCGGCAATATGACCACACGAACGATAACAAAATAATATTGATTGTCCTTATCTACGCACACAAATTGCGGATGTTTTTTAAGCTTACTGTTAACGGCAATAAATTCGTATCCGCTCTCTTCTAATTCCTTGCCCACATGGTTCATGGCAAGGTTATGGAGTTCCTGTTCTGTAAGTGGTTTTCCCATATCACAAAATTACCATATATATCTGTTGAATTAAAATCGTGTACCTCATTATTAGCATCCCCAGGTTTAAGAACTGACAAACCCCAACAATTTCATGCCGGGGTTTGTTATATTAAGATTCCTGGAGCAACCCTTGGAAAACCATTTAAATAAGGTTGGTTTTATCTAACCTCCAAAGTCGTCAAATCGAATATGCTCATCAGGGATACCAAAATCTTCACCCATTTTTTGAACTGCCTTATTCATTAGCGGCGGCCCACAGAAATAGAGTTCGATATCCTCCGGCGCATCATGCTTACTCAAGTAGTTGTCGATAACACAATTATGGATGAAGCCCACGAAGCCATCCCCTTCTTTATCATCAATATCCTTCTTCACTTTCCAATTATCTTCCGGTAAAGGCTCGGATAAGGCCAGGTAAAACTTAAAATTTGGAAAATCTTTTTCCAATTGTTTGAAATGGTCCAAATAAAATAATTCACGTTTCGAACGACCACCATACCAATACGTCACCTTCCTGTTGGTCTTCAAGGTCTTGAACAGGTGGTATAAATGCGAACGCATCGGGGCCATACCTGCTCCACCACCAACATAAAGCATCTCACTTTCAGATTCGTTTATAAAGAATTCGCCATAGGGCCCTGAGATGGTTACTTTATCTCCCGGCTTCTGTGCAAATATGTAAGAAGAAGCAACACCCGGATTCACATCCATCCATCCATTTTTAGCCCGATCCCATGGTGGTGTTGCAATACGCACATTCAACATGATTTCACGCCCTTCGGCCGGATATGAGGCCATCGAATAGGCCCGCTCAACCGTATCGTCATTTTTCATCACCAATGGCCAGAGTCCAAACTTATCCCATTCGGCCTGAAACTTATCCGGTGTTTCATGCTCCTTGGGATGTGCTGTAATATCAATATCGGAATATTTGATTTCACAAGGTGGTATTTCAATTTGAATATAACCTCCGGCTTTGTAGTTCATATCCTCAGGAATTTCAACTACAAATTCCTTGATAAATGAAGCTACATTATAATTTCTTACCACGACAGCTTCCCACTTCTTGATACCAAACACCTCCTCAGGTATGGTAATATTCATATCTTGCTTTACCTTGACCTGACAGGCCAATCTGGCACCATGCTGTAATTCCTTTCTAGTAAAGTGCGGTGTTTCTGTAGGTAATGCTTCGCCTCCGCCAGATAAAACATGACACTCACATTGAATGCAGGTACCTCCACCGCCACAAGCCGATGGCAAAAATATTTTCTGGCTTCCCAGAGTAGACAGTAAACTCCCTCCAGAGGCAACTTCTATTTCCTTCTCACCATTAATGGTAATTTTAACGGGTCCTGATGGTGATAATTTTTCTTTTACAACCAACAATAAGGCCACCAACAGCAATGTAACGACTAAAAACGCTACTACAGTTATGGCTATTGTTCCTCCTGTACCTACGGCTAAAATCATATTACTCATTTCCTTTTGTGTTGTTAGCTATTTTTTGACTATCCTCAGTATTCGTGTCTTTATTCTCCTGAATCGCGCTGGCTAAATTCTGATCTAAATCAGTCTGCTGTTTAAAATCGGATTGAACCATCGTTTGTTCTTCTTTCGCTCCACCGTCATCACCCCCGGTAAGCATGCCTCCAAAACTCATAAATCCAATAGCCATTAATCCTGTGATGATAAATGTAATACCCAATCCTCTTAAGGCTGGCGGCACGTTAGAATAACGAATCTTTTCGCGAATGGCAGCAATTGCCAGAATGGCCAAAAACCATCCGATGCCCGAACCTATCCCGTATGTTGTTGCCAATCCTAAGGTAGGGATCTCACGTGATTGCATGAATAAAGACCCCCCTAAAATAGCACAGTTCACTGCTATTAGGGGTAAGAATATGCCCAAAGAGTTATACAGAGCGGGTGAAAACTTTTCGACCACTATTTCTACCAACTGTACCATGGTAGCTATGGTGGCAATAAACATAATGAAGGACAAGAAACTCAGATCATAGGAGGCATAAGATTCCCCCAACCAGGCTAAGGCACCCGGTTGCAACAAGTATTGATCAAGCAACCAGTTCAATGGCACTGTTATTGCCAAGACAAAAATAACCGCGGCACCAAGTCCGACAGCCGTACTCACTTTTTTGGACACAGCCAGGTAGGAACACATTCCGAGGAATGTGGCGAATACCATGTTATCTATAAATATCGATTTAAAAAATAATTCTATATGTTCCATACGTTTTATTTTGATGCTATCCTGATTCAGGATCAGGCCGGCAAATCAATTAATGATCTTCTACTAATGCTTTATTTCGTGTACGTTGCACCCAGATAATAATACCAACTACAATCAGGGCCATGGGAGATAATAACATGAACCCGTTGTTTTCATAACCAATGGCATATATCCCGGTTTTCTCTATTGGATCTCCAAGAACTTTAAAACCGAGTAATGTTCCTGAGCCCAATAGTTCCCTAAAGAACCCTACGATAACTAATATGATACCATAGCCGGCGGCATTTCCAACACCATCCAGGAAAGAACGCCATGGTCCATTCCCCAAGGCAAAGGCCTCAAAACGACCCATGATAATACAATTGGTAATAATCAACCCGACAAAAACCGATAAGGTTTTACTTAATTCATAGGCAAAAGCCTTTAAAACCTGATCTACTATAATTACCAGGGTAGCCACTACCACCAATTGAACGATAATTCTAATTTTGGAAGGAATGATATTTCGCATCAGGGAAATAACCACATTACCCAGCCCCAATACAAAGAGTACCGAAATAGCCATAACGATAGAGGCATTTAACTCTGCAGTAATGGCCAGAGCAGAACAAATTCCCAAAACCTGTATGGTAATCGGGTTGTTATCCGTTAACGGGTCTAATATTAACTTGCTGTCCTTCTTAGATAAAAGTGCCATATTTTAAAGTGTTTACAATTTTAAGTACTTGAAATGCCTAGAGTTTATTAGCAATCGATGTGAAAATAGCCATAAATTCTTTTATCTCTTTCCTTATAAAGTCCATTTTATTTTTATTTATCCAATTAATTTCTTCTATAATTTCCAACCAATATTCGGTCTCACTGGCTTCTCCCAAACAAATTTTAATCTTATTCTTAAAATCTTTTTTACTCCTACTTCTATTGGCTTCTCTATAATTTGCACCTATACTTGTTCCAGATTTGGTTAGTTGATTTTTAACAACTAGCGACTCTGTTGTATGCGGTAAACTTGCCGACAGATTAATGATCTGTATTGCAAATTGTGTTGTTCGCTTTTCCAATATTTCAGCGAATTCTTTATTCGTCATATTAACTTCAAGTATTCAAGGCACCTCAGTGCACTTTCAACTCAAACCTATTTTTTTAAATTGTTAAAGAATGGTACATAAAGCTTTAAATCGCTCTTAATCATAGCTGCTACACCGTTTCCTGTGATCGTAGCTCCCGCTATGGCATCTACCTCATTATCTGTCTTGTCTTCATTTTTAGGATCGGCATTACTTTTGGCAACATCTATTCCCACAAACTTTCCATCCGATTTTAGGTGCTCACCAATAAAGTCGTCCATAAAAAATCGCTGTTTTATATTCGCTCCTAAACCAGGGGTTTCCCCTTTATGATCAAAATAAGCCCCCTGAATAACCATATCTTCGTCCATAGCGACATAGGCCCAAATCGCATCCCATAATCCTTTTCCATAAATCGGAGCTATATAATAAGTCTTACCGTCCTTTTCACCAATGAACACAGGTAATTTCCTTTCTAATCCGGCCTTGGCATTGGCCTGTTCTTTTTTAACATCGATTAAGTAGGCCTGATCATCCTCTGTGATGTCATTGCCCTGAATGACCAGTTGTTTGGTAATGTATTGATCGAATAACTCCGGCGCAACATCCGTCGATACAAAATTGGCACTGCTTTCGTCATTTTCATTCACACCCATTGCATACAAGATGTTTTGTTGCTTCTCAAGGCGTTTATTCTCATCTATAGTGGGTTTTAACGCGGATGCCGCAAAGGCCAGCAGTGATCCAACGACAATCACCATTCCAATAGAAAACAATATAGTGTAGACGTTTTTTTCGGTTCTCTTTTCCATAGTTAAGCAGTTTTAACTTTTAATCGTTTCATTCTCTTCTTTACGTTTCCTCTAACGACATAATGATCTATTGTTGGCGCAAATACGTTCATTAACAATATCGCCAACATTACACCTTCCGGATAGGCAGGGTTGAAGACCCGTATCATTATAGAAATGAACCCAACTAAAAATCCATAGATCCATTTACCCTTATTCGTTTGAGACGCAGTAACAGGGTCTGTTGCCATAAACACCGTACCAAATGCAAATCCGCCGATAATTAAATGATGCCACCAAACGGTGCTCATCAAGCCATAAAATTTACTGCCTTCTGTAATGATACCGGCGTCAACGACACTATTAAATATCAATCCCATTGCAATTGCTCCAAGCACAGAGGACAACATGATTCTCCAGCTGCCAATTTTTGTAAATATGAGAAATAAACCGCCTAACAGAATCAGTATGGCCGATGTCTCCCCAACAGAACCAGGAATGAACCCAAGGAACATCTCACTTATGGAATAATCGTGTTGTAATCCTTGTGCTAAACTTCCTAAAATGGTTTCACCGGATACGGCGTCCAAATTAGCACCAGACGCAATCTCATTTGCACGTTCTACAGCGCCATGAACCCATACCTTATCACCACTCATCCAGGTAGGATAGGCAAAAAACAGGAACGCACGTATGGTTAGTGCTGGATTAAGGATATTCATTCCTGTTCCTCCAAAGACTTCCTTTCCAATCACCACACCAAACACAACGGCCACAGCCAACATCCATAATGGTGTATCCACCGGAACGATAAGAGGCACCAGCATACCGGTAACCAAATACCCTTCTTCCACTTCGTGACCCTTAATTATTGCAAATATGAATTCTATACCCAATCCGACACCGTAGGAAACAATGACCAGTGGTATTATTTTCCAAAAACCGACTAAAAAGTTTTCCATGGTCCAGAATTCAGGACTGAAGAATCCTTGTGATACCGCCTGAATTTCACCAAATGCCAAATGATGTTGATATCCGGCATTGAACATTCCGAAAATCAAACATGGTATCATCGCCATGATAACAATATTCATGGTACGCTTTAAATCGTCAGCCGCCTTTATATGGGTACCACCGTGGGTGGTTTCGTTAGGCATGAATAAAAACGTGTGAATAGCAGAAAAAGCAGGCAACCATTTTTTACTTCTATGCTTTTCCTTGAAATTATGTAACTTACTTTTTAAACTCATTATCCTATCTCTTTAAGCATTAAATCCAATCCTTCTCTTATTATTCTTTGATGTGGTTGTTTCGACACACAAATAAATTCCGTTAATGCAAAATCTTCCGGAGCCACCTCATACATGCCCAGAGCCTCCATCTCGTCAAGGTCTTTATACATACATGCTTTTAAAATTTGCATCGGGTAAATATCAAGCGGGAACACTTCTTCATAATTACCGGTGACTACAAAAGCGCGATGTTCCCCATTTGTATTGGTATTTAAATCGTATTTCTTACCGGGATTTAACCAGGAGAAGGTCAGCGCCCTAGACGTCGACACTTTATCGAATATCGGTTTATTCCAGCCAAAGAACTCGTAGTCATCGCCTTCCGGAATTACAGAAATAACATTACTGTAATAGTCTAATGCCCCATCCGGTGGCACCTGCTTGCCGGTCAAGACATTGCCGGAAATGACGCGCACGTGTGCATCTTTCGCAATGCCCTTATCATAAATCATGGTAGAAACTTCACTCCCTATGCGTGTTTTAAAATATCTGGGGCTTTCAACAGAAGACCCTGCCAAAGCCACAATACGCTCTGCATTAAATTTCCCGGTAAGCAGTAACTCTCCAATAATAACCAAATCTTGCGGATTTACAGTCCAAACAATTTCTCCTTTGTTTACCGGATCGATCTTATTGATTTGTGTCCCAACATTACCTGATGGGTGAGGCCCTGACACCTTATGTAATGTCATACCGGACAGTCCTTCGAACGGGGATTTTGATTGTTTACCCACTGAAACATGAACCTGACCTTCAGTAAGTTTGCCTAATGCCAAAATAGCTGTTTGCAATTCCTTTGTCTTACCCTGAAGTGCAAAATCCAGATCAGCAGCCAATGGTGCACTGGCATAAGCAGATACAAAAATGGCCTTCGGCGTCTTATCCGGTTTGGCAATAACATCGTAAGGACGTTGTTTTATGAATGGCCAGCATCCCGACGCCAACAAATGTGCTTTCAAAGCTTCCGGCTTAGCCGTGTTGACATCAAACACACCAAAATCGTAATAATCCTGGGTTTTATCTGCCTCAATTTTTATGGCATCAATACGTCTCTTTGGTCCACGAACCACTTCCATTACCTTGCCGGAGACCGGGGATGCAAATTTAATGGCTTCGTTCGCCTTATCATAAAATAAGGTTTCCCCAGCTTTTATTTGAGTCCCTTCTTTTGCAATAAGTTTTGGAATTGTTCCGTGAAAATCTTCTGGTCTTACGGTGCAGTAGTTACTGATTATAGCCTGTTCTAGTGTTTTCTCAGCTTCACCCTTTAGTTTAATATCCAGACCTTTTTTAATACGAATGTCGTTTGACATATTTATTATATTGAATATGAGTTGTCTAAAAATCGGTGCAAAAATACAAATTTAATATACAGTTATTATAATATTAACCTATAAATTTATTCTCAAATTTTCTCATTCGGCTTTCGGAATGAATTTTGTTTATATTTACCAAAAATCATCAGAATTAATGATTCTTAAATATGCCTTGTGTCTTATCCTGCTGTTCCCGTTGATCGTATTCCCTCAGGTGGAAGAAGTTGATCCACCGGATTATATTGGCACTGTGAATTTTAAAGGAAACACCCCTGAAAGCCAATTGCCAGTGCTGCGTTTAGGTGAATATCTGGTATTGGAATTTGACGCACTCAACGGCAACGAAGACGATTATTACTACAAGATAAAACACTACGATTTTGACTGGACGCCCTCTATTTTGGTTCAATCTGAATACATGGAAGGCTATGATAACCAGCGCATAAGAAATTACGAAAATTCATTTAACACTTACCAGATATACTCCCATTATAAACTTACCATCCCGAACAACCAAACTCGAAAACTAAAAGTCTCCGGCAACTATCTGATCAGTATTTACGATAGCTATGGTGATTTGGTATTCTCAAGAAAATTTATGATCTATGAGGATAAAGCTAATGTTGGGGTAACCTTAAAGCGCTCTAGAGATCTTGATTACATTGAGGAAAAGCAGAGGGTTGAACTGGTTATTTCGCCAATTAATATGCGACTTAATAACCCCAAGCAAACGGTAAAAACAGTAATCGTTCAAAATAACAATCTTAAAACTGCCATAACAGATCTGAGACCGCAATTTACTGTTGGCAACCAGCTCCTGTATAAATATGATTCGGAATCGAGTTTTTGGGGTGGCAATGAATTTTTATTTTTTGAAAATAAGGATGTCAGGGCAGCGAGTACAGGTGTTGAAGCCATTGATTTAAAAGAGATCTATCATAATTATCTATTCACCAATTTTGAAAGGGCATCGCGTCCCTACACCTATAACCCGGATATCAATGGCAATTATGTGATCCTTAATATGGACGCCGATAATCCTTCGATAGAGGCCGATTACGTTTGGGTGCATTTTTCATTGCTGCCCAATGAAAGCATGGAAGGACACGCGATACATGTTTATGGCAACTTCAATAATTATGCTATCAATGAAAGCACAAAACTGATCTACGACGAATACACCGATCGTTACCACTGTGCCCTATTGTTGAAACAAGGCTTCTACAACTACAAATATGTTGCAGTTGATAAGAGCGGCGCGCTAAATGAAGGCCTCATTAGTGGTAATTTTTATCAAACTGAAAACAATTATAAGGTTCTGGTTTATTACCGTGATTTGGGAGCGCGTTACGATAAAATTATAGGTTTGGGAGAGGGAAGTTCGGTTAACATCTCCAATTAACTGCATTTTAACGGTTTTTGTAATTTACTGAAGCTAAAATTTATTATTTTAGCCAACCTAAATGCATTGTTTATCAGTCATTAACATGGTTCAACAAGTTACTAAAGGCATAAAAATTTCGGTTGAAACAAACTATGAAGGGTCATTTTATAAAAATTATAAAATACAATTCGCCTTTGGTTATACCATAACCATTGAGAATCAGAGTAAAGATTCGGTGCAATTATTGGCGCGTCACTGGAATATATTAGATGCCTTGAATAATGTTGAAACTGTTAAAGGTGATGGCGTAATCGGCAGAAAACCTGTTTTAAAACCGGGCGAGTCGCATACCTATACCTCGGGCTGTTTATTAACCTCACCCTTTGGGGCCATGTTCGGACATTACAACATGGTTAACTTTACCACGACTAAAAAATTCAAGGTATCCATCCCAACTTTTAAATTAAGTGCACCCTTCGCCATTAACTGACGGGTAACGTTCGGGACTATGAGCTCCCATGACCCGGTTTTCCAAGTATCACTATACCAAGATTGAGCGTCCCTTTCTATCCTTTTAAGTTTTAATTTGCCAGGCAAGATGGCTCCGTTAACATTAGCTTAAAACGTATTTTCTATCGAATCGAAACACTTTTCCGTTTTGTTTGACATGGAAGAATTTACAATTAGAATAGTGTACGAATTCAAAATCTAAGCTGTAGTCAAAAGAATGATCACCTACAATAAAGGTATCCTGAACATCGATATTGCCATTAGGGGAAATGCGTTTAAAATCAAATTCCCTGTCATGCCCATTCTTGTGTAGCTCAAACCACGCTCCGGCAGCAATTCCAGAGAGCCATTGGGCCTTTACATGTAAGTTTTTTACGCTTTTAGGTTCCAGGGTCCCTACAAAATTAGGTTCATGGCTTTGTAATCTATCCAAAAAGCAGCGTATGTTTTCGCTGCTACGAGAACCTTGAAATTGCGAAATCACTCCAGTTTCGGAAACTTCATATACATAATTTTCGGTATCGGCCAGTACGACGTTACCAACCGTACTAGGCGTAAACCATTTCGATTTTTGTAGCTTTCTTTTAATGCCCATATCGGTGACTGAGGCAATCAAACTATCGGTAACGAAGCGCGCGCAATTACAGGCGTCCTTGATAAAAGCAGCATATCTTATGAAGTGTTTGTTTTGCATTTCGGTGATATGGTCTCGGGCTTTCTGGTAATTGACCGCACTGCACACGGAAGCGATTAGTTTTCCATCACCATGGGTGAATTTTGGATGCGTTGCCAAAAACTTTAAAATAGAATCAAGGTTTTTTATGACACCGTTTTCAATTTCTGCAGTTATCGGAAAATCCAATTCATTATCCGTATCCTTACCCCGAACCCTCCCTGTCGGTTCCGGAGTTATATAACGACCAAAATCATGATACTCCAGATGTCCGCTCGCCCTTTTAATCAGCACGAGGGCTGCATGTCCCGCTCTCACGTAATTTTTTTTGCCAATACCAAAATACCTGAGAAAAGGAGAAAACCATTCTTTAGATACCATGACAATCGTATCAGGGTAAGCCAGTGTTAAAATAATAGCATCATTGTTCATTAACTAATGTAGAAAGGGTGAATTCTTTTTGTGAAACTGACTGGTTTTGAAGATTTTCATAACGCATCGACACCTTCTCCTTTTGTTTTTCTATCTGGGTAATGCTGGTTGTTTTAACAATCTCTCTATCCATGATCACACCATAATCCTTGTTTCCATGTCCTGCCGTTTTATGAAAATCCAGTATTTTATGCGCATCTAATCCATGGGTGCTTCTGAATGCATCAAACCACGACAGACGTTCACGCTTCATTTTAGGTGTATATAGGGTTGTAGACGACCAAATTTTCGGTTGTAATGGCAACTCGGTAAAATGCTTCTGTTGCCCATCCCATATCAATTCAAAGAACTTTAAGTCCTCATTCCAGTCCACTAAAACCATGGTGAAGGGTTCAATATTGTAAAAATTATAGGTTTCTGTTTCGCTTTCTAAATCTTTAAAAAGCAGAAAGTCCATGGCCATAATGCCCCTACTCTTTCTGTAATCCGACCGTCTCATATGTGGTTCAATTCCTCCATTTAAAACACAAACGCTGCGATTCAATTCACTTACACCAATCCAGGTCCCTCCGGACAGCTCGTCCTTTGGAAAAAGTAAATTCGTATCGTTCATTCGATATAATGAAGGCGCCATAGAGGTCCTGCCAGGTGCTTCATCTCTATTTGAAGTCAGAATAAAATCACGTTTTCCTTTTGGAATTATGGTTACTGTGCACATAGGTTATTCAGTCTTGAAACCGTTTGGCAACTTACAAAAAATAAACAAATTTTAACGCGTATTTAGCACTTAGACCTCACCCTAATCATTTGAAAATTCGTAATTTTGCAGACCATTTAGTGATAAATCAATATTAAAAACCAAAAATTATGGGAAAAGGCTTTTTTAATGTGCCAATTGCAATGAATGAACCTGTTAAAAGTTATGCACCGGGCTCACCTGAGCGTGAAGCAGTTCTTGCTGCATATAAAGCAATGTTCAACAGTAAAGTTGATATTCCAATGTATATAAATGGTGAAGACGTTGTTACAGGAAACACGAGAACGATGTCTCCTCCCCATGACCATCAACACGTGGTTGGAACCTATCATGTAGCGGAGAAAAAGCATGTTGAAGATGCCATAGCCACGGCCCTGGAAGCGCGAAAAACATGGAGCCAGTTACCTTGGGAACAACGTGCCGGAATTTTCTTGAAGGCCGCCGAGTTAATCGCTGGTCCTTACCGCGCCAAAATCAATGCAGCAACCATGATTGCACAGTCAAAAACCATTCACCAGGCCGAGATCGATTCCGCATGTGAATTGATCGATTTCCTGCGGTTCAATGTACAATACATGACCGATATCTATGCGGAACAACCCGAAAGCACCAATGACGCTTGGAACCGCGTGGAATACAGACCACTTGAAGGATTTACCTATGCGGTTACACCGTTTAACTTTACGGCTATTGCCGGGAACTTGCCGTCCTGCATGGCCCTGATGGGGAATGTGGTGGTATGGAAGCCGAGTGACAGTCAAATTTACTCGGCCAAGGTCATCATGGATGTCTTTAAGGAAGCAGGAGTTCCTGCAGGTGTCATCAACGTGGTCTTTGGCGATCCCGTAATGATCACTGAAACGGTGTTATCCAGTCCCGATTTCTCAGGCTTGCATTTTACCGGTTCCACCTTTGTCTTTAAAGAATTGTGGAAACAGATAGGTAACAATATACACCACTATAAAACCTACCCGCGAATAGTAGGTGAAACCGGAGGAAAAGATTTTATCATCGCCCACAAAACGGCAAACCCGAAGCAGGTTGCTACCGCCATTGTTAGAGGTGCATTTGAGTTCCAGGGGCAGAAGTGCAGTGCGGCCTCAAGAGCCTACATCCCAAAAAGTTTATGGGATCAGGTTAAAAAGTATGTCCTGGAGGATATAGACTCGTTTAAAATGGGGTCTCCCGAAGATATGGGCAACTTTATTACGGCTGTTATACATGAAGGGTCCTTTGACAAATTGGCAAAGTATATCGATCAAGCTAAAGCGGATGCAGATGCCGAGATTATTGCTGGTGGTGGCTACGATAAAAGCAAGGGCTATTTTATCGAACCTACAGTAATTGTGACGACAAATCCGAAATACACCACGATGTGTACTGAGCTGTTTGGACCGGTAATAACCGTTTATGTTTATGAAGACGAGGACTATTCAGAAACCTTGAAATTAGTTGACAACACGAGTGAGTATGCCTTAACAGGTGCTGTTCTGGCAACTGACAGACATGCCATTTCGGAAGCAACAACGGCTTTACAGAACAGTGCGGGTAATTTTTACATCAACGACAAACCCACCGGAGCCGTGGTTGGTCAGCAGCCATTTGGAGGGGCCAGAGCTTCCGGCACCAATGATAAAGCCGGTAGTGCACAAAACCTGTTGCGTTGGGTGTCACCACGACTGATTAAGGAAACCTTTGTGACGCCAACTGATTATCGTTATCCGTTTTTAGGGGAGTAGCAAGTGAACGATGGACACGGAGTCAACGGCAATAAAATGAGATATTGATGAAGTTTCATTCACCTGTATCGTATATACCGATCGATGATTAAGGCATTTTCCAATGATAAGCAACCTTCATTTCTTTTGTCCTTATGACGTCATAATTTTATAAGCAGGGACCATAAAAATTGTCCTGTGAATTTTTCAAATTGTCCTGTGAATTTTTGAAATTCACAGGACAATTTTGTTGTAACATGCCTACAAAATGGCAAAGGCATAGGCAATACCCAATGACAATACAGGCACAATTTAATATGCTCCCGGTCACCACCCTTAGGAAGATTTAGACGCATTCCTGTAAACTGTATGTTTAGTAGGGACTATAGTTCTTGTTATCTTCATGCAACAGGCCGTCTCATACGGTTTAACTACACGATTTTTATCGCACTAACTTCTCATAGAACTACAACATCGCCTAACATAGGATAAGTTACTTTACTTTAATTAAAGCATTCTGCAATTGAGTCGGCTTTACTACATGATATCATTTTTTTACTTCCCTATTGTAGGAAACTATAGTTTTACAGACTGGTCCACGCGAAAAGCAATTAATTCTTTCCGCTTGTACATATTCTAAAAAATAATCCTACCTTTATTTTTCAAAAAAAAACGGCATGTTTTTTGTGTACTACACTGCAATGAAAAAGCTATTCATCTCCTTATTCATCATAGCACCCCTGCTTTCAATTGGCCAAGCGAATAAGGTCTATCGCCAGGCACTTCGAGCTACCGATTTAAATGAGAAAATTGAATTACTCGATCAGGTCATAGCAATGGAACCAAAAAACCTGGATGCTTATTTTTACAGAGGTCTGGCAAAGAATGATCTGGGGGATTTTCAGGGTGCTATTGTCGATTACTCGAAAATCATTCTTATTGAACCTGATGCCGACACCTACTTCAACAGGGGTAATTCAAGATATAATATGGAAGATTTCGAAGGCGCCAAGTTAGATTATGAAAAAGCCTATGAACTCGATAACAGCTTTATTGATGCCTTATACAGTTTGGCCTGTACGAAGTACGATTTAGGTGAATACGAGAGTGCGATTACAGATTTCAATAAAATAACCAAAGCTATTCCGGACCTACAGATCGCCTATACGCTTCGTGCATCGGCCTATGCTGCATTGGAAAACTACAAAGAAGCCTTAAAGGATTATTCCACTGCCATATTGATAAACCCGGATTCTGATGCCTTTTTTAATCGCGGGGTTTTATTTCTGGATATCAATTACTTTCAAAAGGCAAAGACCGATTTAATTTTAGCCATTCGACGGAATCCGGACAATTCCTTCCTCTATTTCTACCGCGGTGCTGCCAATTTATTTTTAGGAAAATTTGAGGAGGCCCTTCAAGATTTTTCAGTCGCCTTAAAATATGATGCCCAGGATTTCGATGCCCTGTTAGGTGTAGCCATGACTTACTTAAAAATGAACGATTCAGACAAGGCATCTACCTATTTCAGTAAGGTGAAGTCTATCACAGGATTTAATGCCAACCAAGAGCCCTTGGAACAGTTTTCGAAAACGTACTGGTACTCCAAACACTATTTCTATTTTAAAAGTGAGATTGCGGAATTAATGAAACTGTAATCATTCAAGGACAATCTTCCGTCTAACGGTGCCCTTATCGGTTTTCACATGCAATATATAAATGCCTTTATTGGCAAATATGGCACTGGATTCACTTTCTGATCCTGTGTGCTTTACCGATCCGACTTTCCTACCATCCAAATTGTACAATTCTAAAGTCTCAATCGTATAATCAGGCGTTACTTTCTTAACATGAAGCCATCCGTCCTGAACCTTATAGGCCATCTCCATTCCAAACGTATGTTCTTTTTTGTTTATCCGCTTTCCCCGAGCACGAAATACCAGAGAAAATCGCTCATCATAAGTGCCTGCTTCTAAAAACACCTTAAAAGGGGCATCGTTGATCCTATAGGACGCTTTGGCAACATGGTCATAGATATAAATTTCAAAATTCGGATCTAAATTCTCTGTACCTTTTATTCCTACAGCTATTTCCCCTTCCTTTCTTACAGTTATTCCTATTGGAAAATCCTTGTCGGTTTCAAAGCCCGAAACTCCTTGAATGACAAATGGACTATTTTCAAGAATCCAATACATATCATCCGGGTTGACATCAATCATAGGTGCGTCATATCCTAAGTTGAACCCATCTGTGGCATGTGTATCAACTCCTATTAACAGTTCTCGTCTGAATTGCGAAGGAAAACTACATTCCAGTCGGATCCTGGAGCGTTTATCGTCCGGTCTTGATGCCGTTTCGACTTTCTGTTTTTTATTCGTTCCTTTAAAAAACAATGAGCCCTCATTGATGCCGGTAACCCCTTCGGTTTCATATACGCGCTGGCTATTTTTAAAGGTTATTGTTCCGCCGTCTACTGTGGTTGTACTCCCACTGACACCGGAGGGTAATACTGTACTGACAAAGAACCCCTGATTTACCGGTATATACCTTTCCGGTACTTTTCCACCTCCCACCAAAGGCGTTGAATTATCAATTCGATCATCGGTAGAATAGGCCTCTGTGCCCCCCATTAAGGTGTAAGTTGCATATCCCCCAACATAATCCGATAAATAATGCGAATCGGTATCACCAAAGTGATGCCAGAAATATAACACCCCATTAAACACATTGACTGTATTTCTACCGGTCTCGCCATTTATGGTATCGGTAGATTTGATATGATCCAGAATGAATTCGTTGGCATCTATTGCTGATGGGTAAGGATTCCCTATTAAGCGTTGCACATCACCTGATGACTTATCTAATTGTAAAGCGATATCTCCATTATTGGGTACGCCCTTAAAAACATAATTTTGAAGCGTGCTTATATCTATGGATCCGGATGTGCCCTTCATGGTAAAACCTTCTCCGGGCAGCAAAGCCGAGGTTTCCGTAATTTTTGTCCAGGCATTGTAATCATCGGCTGCACCATAGAACTTGTATAGCCAGCGTGTACTAATGGTTACCGGTGAGGAGGGTGTTTCAGCGTCGGCAGCCGTTGTAGAGGAATCAAAATTAATGCTTTGGTAAGTGGCTGATGTGGTGCCATCATTCAAAATTCCAGAGATCGTATAATTCGTGTTTACATATTCTTCACCTGTTCCCCTTGTTGATGAACTACCGGATATAGGTCCTACCGAGGACGACCAGTAATTGTAATTGTAACTGTTTGCTGTACCCTGTTGATCCCGCTCTAAATAACCCCCACTGTCGGCATCAACTATACTGCCTTCACTTTGTATAAGCTGGGATTCGCCAACAAGATCAATAACCCCATCCAATTCCAAATAGTGGGAAATGGTTAAGGATTGCCCTGAATTCGTTTCATCCTGTGCTTCATTCGGATCGGCTATGGTTATGGTTCCCGACGTATTGACCAATCCAAGTAACGCTATGTTTCTGTCTCCTGAAGTAATGTCATGTGAGGTCTCGACTATATTCCAGTCAATGTAGGTTTCCCCGTCCAAGCTCAAGGCATTGGGCAACATAATTTCTGAACCATTCATCCACGTACTTTCGGAATCCCATGCGCCATCGGATGCCGATTGATAAGGTAATGGTGTTGTTTGTGAGGCAACAACCAATTTATCCTTTGTAAGGTATTTAATTCTTAAGAAATTGTTGTTATCGGAAAATCCTTCGGCCGTTGAACCACAAAACGAGTTGAAATTATAGTAGGCCTTTAACTTGCTCCATTCAATTGAAGCTACTTCATTACTTACCGCAGCCTGAGGCAATATGGTACCGTTAACATAATCTGTTCCACTCAAATCAACAGTTTCAATTTCCTGATTCATGAGATACCTTACCTGTTGCTCTGTAAGGGCTTGATCCCAAACATAAATTTCGTCTATGCGTCCGAGAAATGGATTTTGAATGGTGTTCTTATCAATATACAAGGCCCCTAATGAAAATTGGTTATAATTAGGGGATGGTGCCACAACATTTTGTTCAGATTTATCCAGGACACCATCGACATAAATAAATATAGTTCCACTGTTGTAGACAAATGTAAGTTGATGCCATTTATTGTCAGTTAAGGCCATTGACGAGGTAAATCTTGGTGTCACGGCATCATCCATCATAACTTCTATCTGATGTGCACTATTCAATCGTAATTGCAATTTATCTCCTTTGGACATGATGGTCCGGGTGGTCATCTGACTCGCATCGGCTTTGACCCACGCCGAAATCGTAAAGGCATTTATATTGAGGTTGAGATTGGATTCACCAACCATATAATCGTCGGAACCTATCATTACGGAATGATTTTCCTGAAGTTTAGGCGCTTTCCCGAAAGTAAAGTATAAGGTACCATCAAAATCGTACCAGGTCTGCAGATTTCCATTGCCATCAGATTTTAATGGAATGACATCGATAATATGATTGTTGGCAAAATTGGCATTATCAGCCACAATTAAGGCATATTCCTCATCGGCGCCCAATGTAAAACTGCTGAATGCCGCTGAAGGTATGGAAACATATACATTTTCCACATCACCGGATATATCTTCAACGGTTTCGACGATCTTCCAAACTCTGTCAATCCTCGTCAGGCTTGTTGTTATGCCCGTTGCCACAGTAACTGTATTAGTACTTGTACCACTGTAGGCTCCATTATTACTACCCCAAACCAAAAAGTCGCCATCTTTATTGAATTCGTTCACGTTGGAACTATTGGTTGAAAATAGTCCATTCAATCCTATGGTAACTTCATTGGTGGTGTTCAGGGTCTTGGATTGTTTTTGGTTGAGATCTGAGATGGAATCCCTTCCAATTCCTGCAACATGATAGTTAAATCCTGTATTGGCTGACACATCCCAAACTGAGGTGCCAAAAGAATTGATGTAATCTTTTTGAGCTTCGTTAGAACTCCCTAGGGTAATCCCATATTTTATGGCCAAATACGATTCTATCTTCTGTCTATCTGCATCCGGTACGCGCTCGGCGAAGGTGAATATTTCAGCGACGCGACCATTTAAACTTCCGGCCACATCATAATTTTTACCAATCCAGTATGGGGTACCCAAAGTAACATCAGGTTCCGGAATGGTATCGATAGAACCGACATTTTCAAAGGCCACATCGCTCACTGAAGACGTGGTTAAGATACTGGAGTTATAGAGTATCTCCTGACCCGTTGGAGTAGTGTCGGAATTATTCCTAATATTTATAATTCCGGCCGTAGCGTAAGAACTGCTTATTTCAGCTTCACCATTAAAACTTCCGCCTCCAGGTACATCCTGCTGATAGGATAAGGTTTCATCCGTAAATTCAGAAGAATAATCTCCAAAACCAACACCGGTCATATCGCCGGCATTGCCTGAATCTGTTCCGGCAAAGATGGTGTTTCTGGAAGATGCACTTGTCATGGCAGTATCCGGAACCATGACAATAAAAATATCCTGGCTGTAAAAGCCGTTGGAACTGTTGTACATGAATTGTTCGTTACTTCCACCATCGTTCTCAAATTGCAGTACTGGATTAAAGTTTATATTGTTACTCGCATCGTCTATGTAGGTTGGTTCTTTTCCGGAATCCGCACTGGCATCCTTGCTATTGGTACCGACATCGGCCCAATTGGATACCTTGGAACTCCCATCTTTTGTTATCCCTCTTGAGGCCTTCAACCATAATCTGAAATCGGCCGTTATACCCCCTGGACCAGGGATATTAAAATCGAACATCTCTGCACTTACATCAAAGGTAAACGTCGTATTATCGGAATTTGAAATACTAATGGTAGAGGTTAGCGTTCCTGTTGTTTGAGGATCTGTTATCGGAGCAGTGAATGTAATGATGAAAATAATATAGGATCCGGGATTGATACTTTGTGTTAAGGCGGTCGGTGTATAATCAGGGAGCAATACATAGGGTGCCACAGTAAAATCGCTTAAGGAACTGGTAATGGAGGTGACGTCTAAGGGACAACTCCCTGTACTGGCTACAATAAAGTTTCGAGTAACGGAGGCCCCTTCTTCGACCACACCAAAATAGGTGCCATTGGTTGCCGAAGTTACGGTTGAACCATGAGAAATATCGGCGAAAGGGGATCCTCCCAGGACGTTTATTTCCGGCGATCCCTCTAAGGTAAACTCAAAGGTAAAATCGCCATTATTACCGTTGAGGGCAATGGTTACCAAGGTGCTATTGGCACAACCCCCATTCACATTGGTTATGGTAAAATCGGTATATTTATCGCCATTACTACAGGCCTCCGGTTTAATGTTCTTGGGCAGATTTTCGTGACTCAAGGCAAAGCCGGTGGACGGATCCAAAGTAATATCCTGCACCTTTAAATTGGCACATTTCCCACCACCTGTAATCACATTTCTAATTCTAAAAGACAGGGCATTACCGGCCGTAATGCTTATTATATCGTACTCATATACACGCTGACCTCCTATAATCTCAACTTGTATATCGCCTTGTGAATTTCCATTAAAGTAAAAGATACAACAGATGAGGGCCGTTACAAATACCTTTACCTTTAAATTTGAGAGTGCATTCATAAATTTGTTACCAATAGCGTTTACTGGCCCAAAAATAGAATCTTTATTGATTTATTTACGATAAAGTGTACAAAATATCCGTTTAAATGCAATTTTTTTACCGTTTATCGATAAATAAACGTAAATACTTACATTATTTGTAGGTAATTCTAAACATTATGCCGCCAAAATAGCAAAACTATCAGAAAAAATACACAAAAAACGTCTTTATCCCGCTCAATAAAGCAACGCATGTCGTGTATCTCATGAATTATGCGATCAATTTTAATGGGTATACCTCAAAGGGAGGTGCACCACTTTCTTGGTTACAAAAAAATCTTCCTTGAAATAATCCTTCAAATTATATATTTGTGCGGATTGAAAATTCTGAAGTTCTGTACTCAGATCGCCGCCTTTCAAGTAGAGTATCCCGTTTTTTAAATCGTGCTTCTGTTGTTTTGCGATTTTACCTTCTACCCAATGCACGAAAGTCGGCATAACGGCCACCGCCCGACTCACAATAAAATCGTAATGTCCCTCTACGTTTTCCACCCGATCATGGCTCGTTCTGACATTTGTTAAGCCCAAACCGGCAACAACTTCATCAACGACCTTAATTTTTTTTCCAATACTGTCCACCAAGTGAAAGGAGGATTCCGGAAACATAATGGCCAAAGGTACTCCTGGAAAACCACCCCCGGTACCGACATCTAAAATTCGACTCCCGGGCCTAAATTGCACCACTTTGGCTATGCCCAACGCATGTAACACATGTCTTAAATATAACTCCTCTATATCCTTGCGAGACACAACATTAATTTTTAGATTCCAATCTTTATAGAGCGCTTCAAGACCTCGAAACTTATGAATCTGATCAGTTGTCAACTCCGGGAAATAGTTAAGAATAAGGTCCATCTTTGTTAAATTTTGAACAAAAATATAGTTTTTATATACATTTTTTTGCGTTAAAACGTTATTAGTTACATTCGTTTATAACTATATTTGCCTCAAAATTGGAGTCAATTAACACATTGTTAAATTCCATAAAAAATTAATAGCATGTTGAATAAGTCCCTTTCATTTTCTCGTAAAGATTCTGCAAATTTCTTCAGAACATTAAACAAGCGTGTCAACACCTATTTTAAAGAGAATGAAATTAAAAGAACCGGGAACTGGAAACTATGGGTAAAAACCATAGTGATGTTTTCTCTTTTTTTAACACCTTACTTCTTAATTCTGACCCTGGATATTCCGGGTTGGTTGCAATTGTTGTTAACCATAGTCATGGGAATTGGAATGGCCGGAGTGGGAATGAATGTAATGCACGATGGAAACCACGGCTCCTATTCCAACAAGGAATGGATTAACCGTCTTATGGGAAGCAGCATCTATATATTAGCCGGGAACGTTTACAATTGGAAAGTTCAGCATAACGTGCTTCATCATACCTATACCAATATCCATGGCCACGACGAAGATTTAGACGCCGGTCGAATATTGCGATTTACGGAGCATTCGGAATGGAAGTGGTATCATAAGTTCCAACATTACTACTCGGTATTGCTCTATGGGCTGCTCACTATAAATTGGGCTATTACTACGGACTGGACCCAAATGAAGCGTTACATGAAGCGTAAATTATCTTATGGAAAATTCCCTGATCCAGTTTGGAATTGGAGCAAATTAGTAATTTCCAAAGTGATTTATGTGGGCATTTGGATAGTGATACCCATGTTGTTTTTAGACATTGCCTGGTGGAAAATATTGTTAGGTTTCTTTGTGATGCACTACACTGCAGGATTAATATTAAGTGTTGTTTTTCAACTCGCCCATGTTATGGAGGATGCCGAAATGCCTAAACCGGAAAAAGATGGCACCATGAAAAACACCTGGGCTGTTCATCAACTTAAAACCACGGTTAATTTCAGTACCAAAAACAAAATTGTGAATTGGTTTACCGGTGGCTTGAATCATCAGGTGGAACACCATATTTTCCCCCACATCAGTCATATTCATTATACTAAGATTTCGAAGATCGTTAAAGAAACAGCCAAAGAATTCAATTTACCATACAACGAATACAAATCCACACGTAAAGCCATTATTGCCCATTTTAAACATTTAAAGGAGATGGGCGTGAAACCGGCCTTACACGTTTAACTATTACTTATTAAAAATACATGCAATTATTATCTGATAGAGTTTTAAATATGTCTACATCGGCTACGCTAGCTATGGCCGCGAAGGCGAGGGAATTAAGAGGCGAAGGTAGAGATATTATTGGATTAAGTCTTGGCGAACCGGACTTTAACACCCCGGATTTCATTAAAGACGCAGCCATTCAGGCGATCCATGATAACTATAACTCCTATTCTCCTGTGGATGGTTATGCCGATTTAAAGCAAGCCATCATTACCAAATTTAAAAGGGATAATAATCTAGATTACACCCCCTCTCAAATTGTTGTGTCTACAGGCGCCAAACAATGTCTGGCCAATATAGCCGGTGTGATGTTGAACAAGGAGGATGAAGTTATTTTACCATGTCCGTATTGGGTAAGTTATTCTGATATCGTCAAACTTAATGAAGGTGTTCCTGTGGAAGTACAGACGACGATCGATACAGATTTTAAGATGACTCCTGAACAGCTTGAAAATGCGATTACCCCAAAAACCAAGATGATTTGGTATAGCTCGCCCTGTAATCCGAGTGGTTCGGTTTATAGTAAAGAAGAACTCAGGGCCCTGGCCGATGTTTTGGTAAAATACCCCGATATCTATGTGGTGTCTGATGAAATTTACGAGCACATCAATTACATTGGCGGTCATGCGAGTATGGCTGGGTTCGAAGACATGTACGATAGAACCATAACTGTAAATGGTGTTTCCAAAGCCTTTGCAATGACTGGTTGGCGTATTGGTTTTATTGGAGCTCCCGAAAAAATTGCAAGAGCCTGTAATAAATTACAAGGTCAAATTACCAGTGGTGCCAATTGCATTGCACAGCGTGCTGTAATAACTGCTTTAAATGAACCTCCCTCGAGAGTCCAATATATGATCGATGAATTTAAAGAACGTCGGGATTTGGTATTGGAATTATTAAACGGAATTGAAGGTTTTAAGACCAACATTCCTGATGGTGCATTTTATGTTTTCCCGAATGTGTCCTACTATTTTGGAAAAACCTTGCATGGTACACCTATCAATAATGCGACCGATTTTTCTCTTTACCTGTTGGAAGAGGCTTTGGTGGCCACTGTAACGGGTGATGCCTTTGGTAACCCGGATTGTATTCGGATATCGTATGCAGCCTCCAAAGCGCAAATTATAGAAGCCATAAAGCGGATTAAGAACGCCGTTAGCTAAAGAAATAAAGGTTTAAAACTTTAAGGCCTGTTGGGTTGTCGCGAATAATTTTGTTGTAATAAAGTGGCACACTAACAGGTCTTTTTTTTACAGAAATACGATTTTAATTCAAGGTATGGGCTAAAAACACCTTATCGGTTTCTCCAGAAGAAAGGGGTAAATAAGATCAGTACCGTAAACAATTCCAACCGGCCTATTAACATCAAGAAAGAACACCACCATTTTCCAATTACAGGCATGGCAGAAAAATTATTAACCGGACCAAAATCGCCTAAAGCCGGACCCACATTCCCCAAACTCGAAGCTGCTGCTCCTATAGAGGACTGAAAGTCCAAACCCAACATGGAAAAGCCCAACGATCCTACGATAAAGCTCAGCATATACAGAATAAAAAATGCCAGAATATTAAATACAATATCCCCGGAAATAGCCCTTTTATTATATCTTACCGGAACGATCGCACTTGGATGTAATGTGCGTTTGAATTCTAAGAATCCATTTTTAATCATGAGTAAATGTCTCACCACCTTAACGCCGCCCGCAGTACTGCCGGAGGATCCACCCAAAAACATTAATCCAAAGAAAAATACCACCAAAAACGGTGTCCACATGGTGTAGTCCGCAGAGACAAAACCTGTTGTGGTTACTATGGCTACGACCTGAAACAAACCATGCCTAAAGGCACTTTCGGCTTCACCCCAAACCATGGGGTGTGCTACTGTTGACCTTGTAGGGTCCGCAAATAGGTAAATCGTCAATGCCGCCACAACTGTAAATACAGCAACAAACCAAAAATAGAGTTTAAATTCTTCATCCCTCAGTATCTTTTGGATTCTTCCTTTAAAGGCAAAATAGCTCAAAACGAAGTTCATCCCTGCCAGGAACATAAAGAGGATAACAATATATTGAATGACAGGCTGTCCGTTATAAAAGGCCAAACTTGCATTTTTTGTAGAAAATCCACCGGTAGAAAGTGTTGCCATTGAATGGTTTATGGCATCAAAAAAAGGCATTCCGGCCACGCTTAACAAGAAGGTTTCTATTGCGGTAAAACTAAAATAAATCAACCATAAGCGTTTAGCCGTATCGGTAATTCGAGGATGCAACTTATCAGCACTTGGACCCGGAGCCTCGGCAGCAAATAATTCCATCCCTCCAATACCTAACAACGGCAATATCGCTATGGCCAAAACAATTATACCCATACCACCAATCCAATGTGTCAGACTTCGCCAGAACAGCACGCCATGGGGAACAGCTTCGATATTGTTTAAAATGGATGCGCCGGTTGTCGTATAGCCTGACATGGTCTCGAAAAAGGCATTTGTAAAACTGGGTATCGTCCCCGAAAGGAAATACGGCAGGGTTCCTGAAAGTGCCATTATGATCCAACCGAATGACACCACGATATACCCCTCGCGTTTGTTCATTTCTTTCTTATGATCCAATGAGGAGAGCATAAAAATGGCACCGATCACAAGGACAGACAGGCCGGACATAAGCAACCTAAAGGTAACACCATCCTGGTAAATGAAACTAACCAAGGTTGAGATTAGCATGAATCCGCCATTGAATAATAATAACAGACCAAAAAAATGAATGATTATTTTTAGATTAAGTTTCACTGAACTAATTTCTTAGGCTAAAAGAAAAAGCTTTCCACTTTTTTAATAGACTCAGGTAAACAACACACCACAACTCTGTCTTTTGCCTGAATCTTAAAATCGCCAAGAGCAAGCATACCCTGTCCATTTCGTATAACCCCACCTATAATGGCTGATAATGGAAAATTCAATTCTTTAATTATCTTATTGCAAATTTTAGAGTTCGCATTCACCACAAACTCAAGTAACTCCGCATCCATACTGCTTAATTTGGTCATGGCTACCACATTACCCTTTCTTATATATCTAAAAATACTGTTTGCAGCTAGGAGCTTTTTATTTATCAATGTATCGATCCCTATTGAATGAGAAAGCTCAAAATAATCAATATTCTCAACAAGGGCTATGGTTTTCTTTACACCTTTATTTTTAGCCATGAGACTTGAGATGATATTGGTTTCAGAATTTCCAGTAACTGCGATAAAAGCATCCATTTCTTCAATATTCTCTTCCTCCAGGAGTTCTACATTTCTTCCATCTGCATTAATGATTAAGGTATTAGGTAAGCGATCAGCAAGTTCGAAGGCGCGTTCTTTATTATTTTCGATAACTTTAATGTTAAACCTGCCATTTGAAAGACTTTTTGCAGTTTTCCTGCCAATGCGACCCCCACCCAGAATCATCACATTTCTGATTTCAGTCTTAAATAAGCCTGCTAACCGGCACAGCTCATCATCCCCCCCTTTAGAGGTAATAAACACGACATGATCACCTTCTAGAAATAATGTATCTCCGCGCGGTATGGTTGTGAGATGGGAGCCATAGCGCTGAATAGCTATGGGAACAAAGTGCAAATTAGGAATTAATTTGGCCGCATCCTTAACCGATTTTCCAACAATCTGAGCATTTTTGGTAAGGTTTAATCCCAACATGGTTAGTGCGCCATCTTCAAATTCATAGGTATCATTGAATACGGATTGGTTTAAAAGTAATTCTATTTCCTTTGCTGCTAATTGTTCCGGTGAAATTAACTCGTCTATTCCAAATTTTGTGAAACCGACCTCGTCTTTGAAATCGATAAATTCGGTATTTGATATACGTGCAATCGTTTTATTGGCACCCAACTGCTTGGCCAATACACAAGCAGTTATATTGGTAGTTTGTGACGATGTTACCGCAATGAACAATTCGGCTGAGGACACCCGTGCTTCATTCAACAATCGTATGGACGTCGCATCGCCATTTAAAACCTTGATATCTAAATGTGTTTCGGCATAAACAAGATTATGTTTATTCGGATCGATTAAGGTAATTTCCTGAGATTCGTAGGATAGTAATTTTGCCAAATGAAACCCAACTTCTCCAGCTCCAGCAATAATTATTTTCATAATGTATTTCTTATTGTTCTTTGACGGTCATGATATTCCTGCTTCAGGGCAGTTTCATAGAATAACCTGGCTAATAAGAAAAACAAAGATATACATTTTAACCTTACGCAATTATTCGTTGTCAAGTTTCTTAATGCCCTGCAATAGTTTATATTTGTCAAAAAAAAATAAGTTTGACCAATATCAAGCCATACAAAGACAGCGTTCTCGGGAAAAAAGAACAGGTGAAAAAAATGTTCGATAATATTTCCGGTGATTATGATGGTTTGAATCGTGTCATCTCTTTTGGAACTGATGTAAAATGGCGCAATAAAGTCGTTAATCTTCTTAAACGAAACCATCCGGAGACCATTTTGGACATCGCCACGGGAACCGGAGACCTGGCCATTAACTTGGCAGAAACCGGAGCAGAAAAAATTATTGGTCTCGATATCAGCAGCGGCATGCTTGAAATAGGAAAGACAAAAATACAACGCAAGCACCTGGAGTCGAAAATAGAGATGGTTCTCGGTGATTCTGAGAACATCCCATTCGAAAATAATACCTTCGATGCCATTACCGTGGCCTTTGGTATTCGAAATTTTGAATCTCTTGAGCAAGGGTTGAAGGAAATTCTTCGCGTATTGAAACCAGGCGGTTCGTTTGTTATTTTAGAAACATCAATCCCTAAAAAAACCCCTTTCAAGCAAGGCTATTTTTTATATACGAAAAACATCTTGCCCTTGATTGGGCGTATTTTTTCAAAGGATAAGAGTGCCTATAAGTATTTATCTGAGTCGGCATCGAATTTCCCATATGGCGAGGATTTAAACAATATTTTACGTAAAATCGGGTTTATTAATGTTACAGATTTTCCGCAAACCTTTGGGGTGGCGACCATCTATACATCATCTAAACAGTAATATGAGACTATTTTTTATTGTTATAAGCTTCTTTTTTGTTTCATTTCAAGTTCAGGGGCAGTTATTTACCAAAAAAAAGGTGACGTACGATGCCAACCAAGGCAGACGATCTACAGATAATGACTTTCTAAGATGGGGGTATTTTCTCGGTTTTAACAGCTATGATTTTAATTTTGATTACAACGAGGACCTTCGGGATATTTATGTAAAAAGAAGTCCGGGATTCAGCGTTGGTCTTATTGGTAATTTAAGGGTCAATAATTTTATCGATCTGAGATTAGAACCCGGTTTAATAATTACCACAAGGGAATTGCACTACAGCACGAGTTATTTTAATGGTACATCTTATAACAACTCGGATTTGATGCGCGAGGTGAAATCGACTTACATCCATATTCCATTCCTGGTTAAGTTTTCAACTAAACGCATTAATAACTTTAAACCATTTGTTGTTGGGGGTGTCTCTACAGCCCTGAATCTTTCCAGTAATGAGAATAACCCAAATGACAACAGTAACGGCCAATTCAGATCTAAAAAAAATACCTTGTTTTACGAAATGGGGTTTGGAATAGATTTCTATCTGTACAATTTTAAATTTACACCTTCCATCCGAGGTGTTTTTGGAATCAATGATGAGTTAGTACGGGATAATGACCCCAACAGTCCATGGACCAGCAACATCACCAGCATGAAAACAAGAGGTCTGTTTGTTAATTTCACCTTTCAGTAAGGCCGCTTAAACGAATCACCGAAGCACAATACCTCAACCTTATTCTCATAAGATAATCATATTATCAATTCGTACATCATTTTATAGCAGCGTTTGATTTTATTGTCTTCTCCTGAATTCACTCAGTAAGACAGCTGCTGCCGTGGCCACGTTTAAACTTTCTGTTTTTTGAACCGAACCAAACTGAGGAATTGCAATCTTTTTAGATAGCAACCCTTCAATCTTTTTCGAAATTCCGTTGGATTCGTTACCCATTACCAAAATACCGGATAACGGAAGTTCAGTCTTATACACATTTTCGCCATCCATAAATGCACCAAACACCGGTTGCTGTCTCGCACTTAAAAATACCTCCAAATTCGTATAGTTAATATTTACACGAGACAAAGAACCCATTGTCGCCTGTACCACTTTAGGGTTGTAACAGTCTACCGTTCCGGGACTACAAACCAAATCGCTTACGCCAAACCAATCACAGAGTCTGATAATGGTACCCATATTCCCCGGATCTCTTATGTCATCCAAGACAACAATTAAACCTGAATCCCTCACGTCTTGCATTTTGGGTATTTTAAAAATGGCCACTGCGCTGTTGGGTGATTTCAAAAGGCTAATACGTCTTAATTCAGATTCCGAAATGATTATTTCATCTATAAAATTATCAGGATTGGCATCACTATTGAAGGTCTGTGTCGTATATAAGGCGTAAAGCTCCAAATGGGACATTAATAGTTCGCGGATAAGTTTAATACCCTCAACTAAAAAAAGACCATGTTGTATTCGGTATTTTTTTTGCTTTAAACTGGAGATTAATTTAATTTGATTTTTTGAAAGCATTGGTCCTTTTATTTATCATATAAAGAAAATGAAAATTTATGTGTCCTGATAATTGTACACTGAGATTATTTGTAAACAATTGAAATAATGTATTTTTGAATACATAAAGTCCGAAACGATATTTTTAATTTAAAGCATCCCTTAACTCATATCATAATCTATTTATTTGAAACTTCAATTATTCAAAATATCAATCACGATAGTTGTTTTCGCATTAATTAGCTCTTGTGATGCCGTAAAAAGAGTTTCCGAAAGCGATTATTTACTTACGGACAATACAGTTGTCATCAATGATAAAAAGGATAATTCTGAAACCATAGCGAATTTAATCTCTCAAAAGCCTAACAGAAAAATACTGGGTATCCCATTGCGGTTACATCTATACAATACCGCTCGCCCGAATATTGATTCCATTTTGCAAGTTAAAGTTTATGATAATGCCGAAAAAATGGCCTGGAAGACCAAGGTGTTGTCAAGAAAACAACTGGAAAAAGATATTGCAACAAGAAAGGGTTTTAATTCATGGCTTAAACGCACCGGTGAGGCCCCGGTCATATGGGAAGAAGAGAAAACAAGAAAATCGGTTACAAGACTTGAAAATTACCATATTAATAATGGGTGGTTCGACGTGACGGCCTCATATATTGCCAAACCGACTGACGACAAACGTATTGAGATTCAATATGAGGTGAATACAGGTCCGGCATTCATCATTGATTCCATTGCCAAAAAAATTGAGTCCCCTCTGGTAGAGTTACTTTATGAAGCAACCCAGAAAGATGCCTTAGTAAAAACAGGAGCGCAATACCGGACTGTTGATTTTGAACAAGAGCGGAACAGAATTTCCACAGAACTTCGCAATAGGGGACTGTTTCGTTTTGGTCAGGAGCATGTCTCTTTTGAGATCGATACCATTGGCACGAACAAGAAGGTCAATGTAGGGGTGCTAATTAGTAACCAGATCATAACCAATCCGGATACCACCATTACCAAACCTTTTAAAATTTTTAAAGTCGACAAAGTGAACATATATACGGATGACACCTTTGCGACCAGAGATCTACCCTATCAGAATACACTAACCTATAATGGTTACAATTTATATAGCCATGGTAAAATGCGCTATCGTCCTAAAGCCATTACGGATGCCGTCTTTATTGCTCCAAAAACCATATTCAGGGATATCGATCGCACAAGATCCTATCGCTATTTAAATGAATTACGCACCTTCAAGTATCCTGAAATTAAATACGTAGCAGAAACCGACTCAAGCTTGATTGCCAATGTTTATTTAACCCCTCTAAAAAAGTTCAGTTTAGGTTTTAGTGCCGAAGTTTCGCAGAGTAATATTCAGTCGGTTGGTTTAGCCCTAAATCCGAGCCTGCAGATCCGGAATATTTTTAGAGGTGCCGAGACCTTTGAAATTTCTGCCATTACCTCTGTTGGTGCATCGAAAGACAAAAATAATATTGATGATCCCTTTTTTGACATTAATGAATACGGTATTGACCTTAGACTACGTATCCCGAGATTATTTTCTCCTTTCAATACCGACAAAATAATTCCTAAATACATGTCGCCAAGTACCCGAATTAGTTTGTCTACAACAAGCCAGACGAATATTGGACTTGATAGACAAACGTTCACCGGTAACTTCAACTATAATTGGTCGCCATCAAATAAAATAACGAATAATCTCGACCTGTTTAATGTGCAGTATGTTAGAAATCTGAATGTTGAAAATTACTTTCGCGTCTATGAAAGCTCGTACAACTCATTGAATAATATTGCCAAAGAGATTGACTACATCCCGTCAGATTCCGACCTAAGTATTCCTAAAGACACGTATAAATTTTTAAATTATGCCCTTGCCGATCCAACGCCTAATGAGATAAACAGCGACCAACTGTCAACCTTAACGAGTATTAACGAACGTAAAAACAGACTTACAGAAAATAACCTCATATTTTCTACAAGTTTTGGATTAACCCGAGATGTACGAACGAATCTTTTCGATGAGGATTTTTCAATATTTAGGTTTAGACTGGAACTTGCTGGCAATATGTTATCTAACGCCTCTAAATTATTAGGCTTAGAAAAAGATGAAAATGACCGTTACGAAATATTTAATGTCGCGTTTTCGCAATATGTGAAAACAGAATTTGATTATATTAAGCATTGGGACTTAGGGAAAAAAAATGTCTTGGCCATGAGAACCTATGCGGGTATAGCCATCCCTTACGGAAATTCTACCAATATTCCTTTCTCAAAAAGTTTTTTTGCCGGCGGAGCGAATGACAACCGGGCATGGACCGCTTATAGCTTAGGTCCGGGAAGTTCTGAATCCCGTAATGAGTTCAATGAAGCCAACTTTAAACTGGCACTTGGCATTGAGCAGCGATTTAACCTATTTGAAAACTTAAATGCCGCAATTTTTATTGACGCCGGCAACATCTGGAACGTACTTGACGATGTTGAAGATGATAAAGCCACATTTACCAGTCTGGACGCTTTAAAAGATATAGCCATAGGATCTGGTTTTGGACTGAGATATGACTTTAGCTTTTTTGTTTTTAGATTCGATATCGGTTTTAAAACCTATGATCCCTCCTACACTGAGTTGAATAGATGGTTTAGGGATTATAACTTTAGTAATGCCGTTTATAACATAGGTATTAACTATCCTTTCTAATCTGTAACCGGCTATTCACATACTATAACGTTTTAGTGTAGTTTTATGTTTTCAACCTGTAAAACAACCGGTTATTATTCAAAATTTGATTATTTTTGGACCAAACTATAAATCACAAAAAATATCAAAAATGGGACACAATATAAAACCAGGGGTAGCTACAGGTAAGGAAGTTCAGGCTATATTTAATCATGCTAAGGCCAATAACTATGCCCTTCCGGCTGTGAATGTTATAGGTTCAGATACAATTAATGGTGTATTGGAAACAGCACGAGACCTCAATGCGCCTGTAATTATACAATTCTCCAATGGTGGGGCCCAGTTCAATGCGGGAAAAGGATTGAGTAATGAAGGACAAAAAGCAGCCATAGCCGGTGCGATTGCAGGTGCAAAGCACGTACATACCTTAGCAGAGGCCTATGGTGTTCCCGTAATTTTGCATACCGATCATTGTGCGAAAAAGTTATTACCCTGGATAGACGGTTTATTAGATGCAAGTGAAACACATTTCGCCGAAACAGGAAAATCCCTTTTTAGCTCCCATATGATCGATCTTTCTGAAGAACCGCTTGAAGAGAATATTGAAATTTGCAAGCAATATCTTGAACGCATGAGCAAGATGGGTATGACCCTTGAAATCGAATTGGGCATTACAGGAGGCGAGGAAGATGGAGTTGATAATACCGATGTGGACGATTCCAAACTATACACCCAACCCGAAGAGGTGGCTTATGCCTATGAAGAATTGAGCAAGGTAAGTGATCAATTTACCATTGCAGCGGCATTTGGTAATGTTCACGGTGTTTATAAACCAGGAAACGTCAAGTTAACACCTAAAATCTTAAAAAATTCACAGGAATACATTTCGGAAAAATACGGGGTTGAACATAATCATATCGATTTTGTCTTTCATGGTGGTTCAGGTTCCACTGTTGAAGAAATTAGAGAAGGTATCAGCTATGGCGTCATTAAAATGAATATAGACACGGATTTACAATATGCCTTTATGAGTGGCATTCGCGATTATATGAACAGTAAGACGGACTACTTACAATCACAGATTGGCAATCCCGAAGGGGAAGATGCTCCAAACAAGAAATATTACGATCCGCGTGTATGGTTGAGAGAGGGAGAAAAAACATTTGTTAGCCGTTTGAAAAAGGCCTTTGAGGATCTTAATAATGTGAACACCCTTTAAGCAAGGCATTCATATCTGGCATTTGAAATTCACAAATCCTGTTTTTTTAAGACAGGATTTTTTTATTCTTTATCCCTGACAACAATAATTTTTCGAGCCTTCACTGTGAATTTAAAATAAAACTTTAATTTTGTGATCCGAGTTTATGCAGAGCTGTTCTGTTTAAACTTGGTTAAATTAACGCACTCTTTAAATTGTTAAAGGGTTAAAAAAACAACCATATGTCTTGGTTTAAACGAAAAGATAAAGGAATACAAACGTCGACCGAAGAAAAAAAGGATACCCCAAAAGGCCTTTGGTATAAATCCCCAACCGGGAAAATAGTTGACACTAAGGAACTAGAACAAAATTTTTATGTGAGTCCTGAGGATGGATACCACGTAAGAATTGGCAGTAGGGAATATTTTGAGATCCTGTTCGATAATAACACATTTGAGGAATTGGATGCAACCCTAGAATCTAAGGACCCTTTAAAATTTGAGGATACCAAAAAATATCCGGAACGTCTGAAAGCGGCACAGGATAAGACCAAGCTTAAAGATGCGGTACGATGTGCTGTAGGAAAATCTAAAGGAAAAGACCTCGTCATAGCCTGTATGGATTTTAGTTTTATCGGGGGCTCAATGGGAAGTGTTGTTGGTGAAAAAATAGCACGGGCTGCAGATTATTCGCTGAAGTACAACATTCCTCTTTTGGTCATCTCCAAATCGGGCGGTGCACGTATGATGGAAGCGGCATTATCCTTAATGCAATTGGCAAAAACATCAGCAAAACTCGCACAACTGGCAGATGCAGGTATTCCTTATATTTCATTGTGCACCGATCCAACCACCGGAGGCACTACAGCCTCGTTTGCCATGCTCGGTGACATTAATATTGCAGAACCTGGCGCTTTAATAGGATTTGCAGGACCTCGTGTTGTAAAAGATACTACAGGCAAGGATCTTCCAGAGGGCTTTCAGACCTCAGAATTCTTACTGGAACACGGGTTTTTGGATTTTATTACACATAGAAAAGATCTTAAGGACAAAATAAATCAGTATATCGACTTAATAACCAATCAACCTTTAAGAGCTTAAAATATCGCATTTATATGGATGAGTTGGCCATGTTTACGCGATGCATGTGTTATCGTTTTCTTTAACGTTATTTAGGTGAAATGGCTAACCTATGGATGCATCCGGTTCCTTATTGCCATCTCCTGACAAAAAGATGGAGACTGTCCTATTATTAGTGCTTCAAAGGTCTTTTAAATTATGTGTTGCAAATCAATAAAAAAACGTATATTTGCCGCTCGAAAGACGGTCTTTCGTATACATAACAATCATTTACAATAATATTAGCATGTATTTAACTAAAGAAGTAAAAGAAAAGATCTTCGCGAAGTACGGTAAGGATAAAAACGATACTGGAACCGCCGAAGCTCAGATTGCGTTATTCACGCACAGAATTAATCACTTGACGGAGCACTTAAAAAATAATCGCAAAGATTATAATACCGAGCGTTCATTAGTGAAACTGGTAGGAAAGCGTCGCGCTTTGCTGGATTATTTGACTAAGAAGGATATCTTAAGATATCGTGCCATAGTAAAAGAATTAGGTTTAAGAAAATAAGAAAAGAGGGGCTTATAGCCTCTTTTTTGTTTAAAACAGAGCTATTGCGTCATTAATAAAAATGTAGCTCGTCCGTTGATGCACAGTAAAATGTGTATTGGATCGCAATGACAATTAGAAGAAGCTTACGAAGTTTTTCATTGGTCTGGACTTTCAAAGTCCCAATTAACATCTACACACAACAACACAACCTTGTCCGTTTATCAAAACGGAGACCATTGTTTAACATAGATCTGGCATATTGGTATGTGTCAGAGTTTGAATTAAAAAATTATGATGCCACAAACATTTAGAGAGGTCATAGACCTCGGTGACGGTAGAGAAATCTCTATTGAAACCGGAAAATTAGCGAAACAAGCACACGGTAGTGTTGTAGTACAATCGGGTAAGACCATGTTGCTTTGTACAGTCGTTTCAAATTATGAAGCGGCCGATGTAGACTTTTTACCCTTAACCGTAGATTATCGCGAAAAATTTGCCGCTGCAGGACGATATCCGGGTGGATTCTTTAAGAGAGAAGCACGACCAAGTACAGAAGAGATACTGGTGATGCGTATAGTAGACCGTGTTTTACGTCCTTTGTTCCCAAAAGACTATCATTCGGAAACTCAAGTTATGATACAGTTAATGTCTTTGGATAACGACGTTATGCCTGACGCCTTGGCCGGATTGGCTGCCTCTGCGGCTATACAATTATCGGATATTCCCTTTGAGACCCCTATTTCTGAGGTTCGTGTTGGCCGTATTAATGGTGAATTCATCATTAACCCCAGTTTTTCACAATTAGAACAATCTGAAATCGATATGATCATAGGCGCCTCGGAAGACTCTGTAATGATGGTTGAAGGCGAAATGAGTGAAATTTCAGAGGAAGAAATGGTTGAGGCCATTAAAGTAGCTCATGAGGCGATTAAAGCTCAAATTGAAGCACAAAAACGTCTTGTTGAAAAAGTAGGCAAGAAAGAGACCCGTGAATATGAACCCGAAGCAGAGGATGAAACCCTCTATGAAAAGGTTAAGGCCTTCGCTTATGAAAAGTGTTACGGCATCGCCAAACAAGGATCCGCGAAGCAGGATAGAAGTGCAGCTTTCCATGAGTTAAAAGAAGCCTTGACTGCTGAATTTACGGAAGAAGAATTGGAAGAAGTTGGTGATATGGTTTCCAAATACTTTGGGAAAGTTCAAAAAGAAGCCGTTCGAGACGTGGTATTGGAAGAAGGCATTCGTTTGGATGGTAGAAAAACAACTGACATACGTCCTATTTGGTGTGAAGTTGATTATCTGCCATCAACCCATGGTTCGTCCATATTTACCAGAGGTGAGACTCAAGCTTTAGCGACGGTAACCTTAGGAACATCGCGTGAAGCCAATATGGTGGACAATCCGTCCTTGGAAACCGAAGAACGTTTTTATTTACATTATAACTTTCCGCCATTCTCTACCGGTGAAGCGCGTCCAATAAGGGGGACCTCTCGCCGTGAAATAGGACATGGAAACTTAGCCCAGCGTGCTTTAAAAGGCATGGTACCTGAAGATTGCCCGTATACTGTAAGGGTCGTTTCGGAGGTATTGGAATCCAATGGATCTTCCTCTATGGCAACGGTTTGTGCCGGTACTATGGCACTCATGGATGCGGGAGTTCAAATTAAAAAACCTGTTTCGGGTATCGCTATGGGACTCATATCCGATGGTGAACGTTATGCGGTACTTTCCGATATTCTTGGTGATGAAGATCACCTGGGGGATATGGATTTTAAAGTGACTGGTACCCAAGATGGTATTACTGCCTGTCAGATGGATATAAAAATAAAAGGTCTGAGCTATGAAATTTTAGTCAAGGCCCTGAAGCAGGCTAATGACGGCCGCATGCATATTCTTGAAAAATTAACAGAGACCATCGCTGTTCCAAATAGCGATGTGAAATCGCATGCACCTAAAATGGTGACCGCTACCCTACCGAACGATCTTATCGGTGCTTTTATCGGACCAGGAGGTAAGGTCATTCAGGAATTACAAAAAACGACTAATACAACCATTGTAATTAATGAAGATCCGGTAACCGGAGAAGGTATTGTGGAAATACTAGGGACCGATCAAGAGGGGATTGATAAGGTTTTGGCTGCTATTGAAAGCCTTACCTTCAAACCTGAAGTTGGTAGTGTATATGAAATGAAGGTGACTAAAATATTGGATTTTGGAGCCGTATTGGAATATGTTGAGGCTCCGGGTAACGATGTTCTCATTCACATTTCGGAGTTAGCCTGGGAACGCACCAACAATGTAACCGATGTTATCAATCTAGGTGATACTTTAGACGTGAAATACTTTGGTTTTGATCCAAAGACCAAACGTGAAAAAGTATCAAGAAAAGCCCTTTTACCTAAACCGGAAGGGTATCAGGAGCGTCCTCCAAGAGATAACAACAGAGGAAACCGGGACAACCGTGGCCGCAATAATCGTGGTGGCAGAGATAATAGACGGGATAACAGACGTTCTGGAGATGACAAAAAAGAAAGGTAATTGTTCCTTTTAATAAAAAACAAAAAGCCTATCCACTGCAATGGATAGGCTTTTTTTATTTACGCGATAACTAAAAATGGGCTCTGAATAAGGTCCAATTTTCTTCTCTTCCATTGATTATAAAAGTGTCATTCATTATTGGTTGCACTGTACGGGCATCAACAGCCACTACCTCTTTAACAGCTGGTATACCAGACTCAACCGCACCTTCACCTGCCATATATCCCCACCGCTTTTCAGGTGCCGAGCTGACGGCCTCAATTAAAATGCGTAAGGAGGCCCGAAAATGGGATCCCAAAGGACTATTCTTTAAACCAGATGGTTTCGTCTTAATTGAACCAATGCGGTTGGCATTTATGGTGATGCACTTACCATTCTTTATGAGCCCTAGTGAGGAATCATTGACGAAAATGACCTTCCCTTTGTGAATCTTTTTACCCTGGTAATTATATACGACAAGAACCATATCTTTATGTTTCACATCAGCTTGGGAATGTATCTCACAATGTGTCGAAAGCAGCAAGCAAAGTCCAAAGAACATTAAAATTTTAAGATGACAAACACGTGATTTCATTATACTTTAAACTGTTTTATTACAGGAGAATAATTGTTTTAATGGAATTAACATTAAGCATCATTTTTCTTATTTCGCCCTTGATCCTTCTGAGTCCATAAAAACCATCAGATTCCTTTATAATTTTCTTAAATGTTTGAGCCTCCTTCTTATGGTTTAAAACTTGAACTGAATTTGAATGGACACAGGCCTTTTGAAGTTGATCACAATTCGCTTTATACGTGTTGATTTGTGATAAACTGGGTACAGACCAAAAGAGAATAATTCTTGGGGTGCTATTTTTGCTTGATGTTTTCATTTTCCAGACTATTTAGATTTGATTTACAATCCAAATATCGTCTCAATTAAAATGATTTGTATCCCGTATATTATATCATGGAAGAATTAGGATGTCCAACGATAATCTCGGACAAAAATCACGGCAAAACGCTTTAAATGGGTCTGTTTTTGGAGCTACTTTTTCCAAACCAATCAATAGCTTCCTTGATACCGGTGTCAATCGGATTAAAGCTTATGCGTAATTCTTCACGGGCCTTTCTATTGTCGTAGAAATTATTAATACACACTGCCCTGGTGTTTGAAATGGAAATGGCTGTTTCAATTCCAATAAATCGAGCGATATTGCCGAAATACCCGATACCAAGAATTACCCATCTCGGTAGTTTAATTATTACGAATGCTTGTTTCGAATGCAACCTCACTTTTTTATAGAACTCAAAAAAACTCAAATTCTCATTGCATAACAAATACGCTTCACCTCGTTTTCCAAATCTCAATGCATTTACTATACCTCCGGAAACATCTTTAACACAAACAAAATTTTTACCGCCTGGCGGACAGAACACAAATTGTTTGTTCAGGCAATTTAAAATAATTCTACCCGAACTGGGCTTGCTATCATAGGGACCAATCATAAAAGTAGGATTAACTACCGTGACATCCATTGCGTCAGATTGAGACAAAACAAATTCTTGCCCCAATTGTTTACTCTTTGCATAAGCCATTTTATTAAAAGGAGATTGCATTTCTTTTCGTTCATTCCCCAAATCATCTTTAGATCCGTATCCAAATACATTTGCCGTACTCACATAGATAAACTTTAAAATCTCAAATTCCCTCGCCATCTCGACGACATTTCTTGTTCCGGTTACATTTATCTTTTCAAATGCGTGGTAATCTTTTATTTTTAGATCTGTCAATGCGGCTATATGAATGACATATTGACAACCATTCATTGCTTTTTTTATACTTTCGATATGCATAATATCGCCAAAAACATACTCTAAAGAAGGATGCTTAAACTTTGACCTTTTATCTACAGAACGTATAAATGCCCTCACCTGAAAACCCTGTTCCAACAAATCTAAAATTGTATTGGTTCCAAGAAGACCGTTAGCTCCAGTAACTAAAACCTTAAACTGGGAATTCAACATTTTTATATTTTATGCAATTCACAATGGAATAACGTTAAATTGTTTTTTAAGGTAGCTAATTCTCTTGTCTTTAAATACTATTAAAAACACTTTATTTCTTTAGGTATTTTAAAATGATGCGATGGAAATAGATTGGACACTTTTTTAAGGTTTTGTTGCTCTAAATTAAGAGGAACAAAAATACCTGTTTACATCCTTAACATCAATGACCTCCTCCACAGTTAAATTACGGGTTTCGGGAATTTGTTGATCTCCCTATTCGTCAACCAATCTTTAATAGCCTCAGGTAATAATTTGTCCAGGACCATTAAACATTTATTTATAAATCCCGGAACAATCACTTTCTTTCCGGTCAACATACTGTCTATTGCTATTTTAGCAGCATCTTCGGGATTCAGAACCGCCTTCCTGCTGATCAAACCCAATATTCGGTTTTGATAGCATATTCGAGTTGAAGTATTTAAACCACCGGGACATAGGGTTGTCACGGTTACATTGTCGTTTATCAATTCCTTATTCAAACTTTTTGAAAAGGAGGTGAGATATGCCTTGGTTGCACCATACACCTGTTTTTTGGGAATGGCGAAAAACCCTGCCATACTGCTTATGTTTAAAATAGCAGCAGGTGCATTTTGTTTTAAATTGTTGAGCAAAAGCTTTGTTAACAAGGTAGGTGTTGCTACATTGACTTGAATTTGTTTAATTACAAACTGATCACTAAGTTCACTAAACATCCCTCTGCTTAAAACACCGGCATTATTGACTAAATATTGAATTTGAAGTCCGTTATCACTGACATATCTGGAAATCTCATAACAGTTTTTGGTACTGCTCAAATCCATTTCCAGATAGTGTACCTCCACTTCAAAATTAACCCTGATGAAATCAGATAGGACTTCCAAGCCGGAATTGGGTAAGGCTATTAAGAATAGATTCATCTTTCTTTTGGCACATTCGAACGCCATGGCTTTTCCAAAACCTTGACTCGCACCGGTTATTAATATAAAAGTTCTCATATTTACTGATTTATACCTTTTATAAGGAATATGCTTATTCGCTTCTTAGAATTATCCTTCTTTGAGATCGCAATAAAATAAACTCTACCAATTTCGGCGCAATTGATTGAATTACAGCATTTAATTTTCCTAGAATACTTAGCGTTGATTTATATTTTCTTTTTTTTATGTTCGATATAATAGAACTTGCAACAGAGTTTAACGACTGAACTTTTAATTTTGACCGATCTTTTAAATATTTTTCAGACCCATCACTTCCAATTGTCTTCTTGCCTTTTTCTATTTCCGTTATTCCTACATAAATCAAACCAATATGAATTTTTGATTTGAACTCCTCTATTCTCAAAGACTCTGCAATGGCCTTTAAAGCCATTTTAGATGAACTATATGCCGAATTCCCAGGCAGACCTCTTATACCTGCAACACTCGAAATAAAAACCAGGCTACCATGGGACTGTTTTATATAAGGAAGTGCATTAATAGAAACATTTGCAACCCCCAAAACATTAATATCAAATACCTTCTTAAATACTATTGGATTTAAGTCCTTAAAAGCTCCCCTCATTGACACTCCAGCATTATTAATTAAAATATCAAGTTGGCCATAAATACCAATTGTATAATCAATTAGGTCTTTCGCTTGATCCGGATTGGTGATATCACAACTAAAAGAAACCACAGTCCCTCCTAATGCCTTTAACTCCTCCTCTACTGCTCTCAATCTTTTCGGGTCGCGTCCATGTATCACCAGACGAGCTCCTTCCATGGCCATTTTTTTGGCTGTTGCCTTACCTATACCCCGACTTGATCCGGTAATTAATACGATCTTATCTTTTAATATATATGAATTCATTTTATTAAACTAATGGTTTTTAGTAATCCCTCATCTATAGGAGTAATGTTGTAGTTCAGATCTTTTTTAGCCTTCTGTGATGTTGATAATTGATTGAAGCCAAAAGGCTTGAATTGCTTATAATCTATACGAGAAACACCCCTGAGAACCTGCCAATAAAAATTTGATAAAAGGAAAATCATCTTAAATACAAATTGGTTAACTCTGAATATTTTAAGTCTACCATTTGATAATGATTTAATCTTCGCTATCAGAGTCCAAAAGTCAATATTTGTGCCTCCAATAATGTATTTCTTTCCTACGTTTGATTTAAGTGAAAGTAAATGGGCATGAATCACGTCATCGATATAAACATAATTCGCCTGAACATTCAGTTTTCCAGGAACAAATAAAATATTGCCATATTTAACCCGCTTCACCAATCCTCTAAAAGCAGTAGAAAAATGATTTAATCTTGGGCCGTAAACTCTTGATATATTTAAAATGGTAACAGGAAGCCCCTTTTTATTGTAGCTGACTATTAGTTCCTCAGCCATACTTGTTGTAAGTTCATAATCGTTCGCATAGGTCGTCATTCTGGGTTGATCTTCCGTTATGGGAACTTCCTTAAATGAGGGTCCATAAACCGATAAGGTACTGGTATAAATAAACTTTTTTACCCGTTGTTTTAAAGCTGCCTTCAGCACATTTTCAGTACCCAACACATTGGTGTTGTAAAAATTGGCAATACCATTATACTTTAAGTTTGTATAGGCCGCCGAATGAATCACATAACAACATCCTTCAATTGCTTTTAAAACAGAATCATAATCACATACGTCACCCTGATAAACTCTTATATTATTGTGGATTGGAATTCTTTTTGATTTTAAATCTCTTATTAGAGCATGAACTTTTATGTTATTTCTGGCCAAGGCGAGTGCCAGTTCATGTCCAATATATCCTGTAGCGCCGGTTAAAAAAACGTTCATGACAGTGTTGTTTTTAAAGTTATTCGATAAAAAATTGAAATCTCGTAAACTGCAGATAGTGTTAAATGCATTATAAATGCATACCATATGCTCTGCGTTATATAGGTCAATACGCACAATAGGATACCAAAAGGTATGGCTCCAAGAATTTCTTTTTTGGAATCGAAAATATGAATTAATACATAAGCCAGTATACTCAACCCTATAGCCATTGGTATTTCCATGATATGCAATAAGGTAAATAACAATACACCTCTAAAGAAAAACTCGTAACATAATAGAAAACCAAAACGTATAACAAAATAGGTCCATGCATTTGAAAACCCATAAGCACTCACGACATCGTTCCGTGCCATCGCGCTGTCTGATGATCCCTTAGAGATATAGGCCAATGCTATAACTGATAGAATATACGGAATCAGAATATGTAATCGAGGTATTTCAATACACGCTATTAAATGAGTGAATTCTGAATAATTAACATAAAATAGGACCCCAAACAAAACCATCCCCAGTATATGCTTTAAGTTTAAAAACCGCAGACCATTTCTAAGAAACAAGGCTTTTTCGAGATTGGTTATACCTAATTTGTAATACGCCCAAGTGATAACAAAGTAGGTCGCAAAAACCAGGGTAATGAGCATGGCTATGGCTTCTTCTCCTCTCATGACTATACTGGTATTAAGGTGACATTAAATAATGAACTGTTGGCCTCGACTTTTACGCAACGTCCTTTGCTGTAATGGTAAACATTGTATTTCCCGTCGGAAAAACGAACCTGATATTTACCAAAACCTATATCCTTTATGTTGACCATTTTGGTGTCATTATCAACATAAATGGTGCTTATGCCCTTGGGTTCGGTAAAATATAAGGTGACTAAGTTCCTATGAATTTCATTAAAGCCAATTGGCTCTACCTTCCCGGACTTCTCTAATTGATATTTCTGGTTCTTGTAACTAAGACTATGATTACTTTTTATTTTGTTATTGACCTTTCTAAATACTGATGAATAGATGAGAAGATCATCCTTGAAGACCGTTTTTTCCTTTCCTTTAATATTGAAAGCTAATATATACTTTGCTTTAATTTGACTTTCCAAGACATAAATAGTGGAATCATTCTGAGTTTCACATCTTATATCAATACTGCCTATAATCTTATTATTTCTAACCACATTAAAACTGATCTGGTGAACGGGCTCCTCGTTTATTCCATAAGAAACAGTGGTGATAAGAACAGTTAACCCAAGCTTTAATCTTAGCAATAGCCTTTTAAATCCAAAAAACCTTTTAAAGTTAAATGTGCGCTCTTTGGCCTTTTTAATGAGGTATAGAATTAACATTGGGATCATAACTTGATGGATTAAATTGTTTTACCATGGTAAAATTATCAGCCATGAGTGATACCCATATCCTATATGGTCTATGAAGAAAAAATTGGGATGTCCAACGATAATTTAGGACTTAATGCGCCCTTAAAACTCAGCCCTGAAGGCTGTTGGTGTTTGGTTGGTAAATTTTTTAAAGGCAGTATAGAAGGTAGACTTCGAGTTAAATCCACATTCTAAACCGATGGATACAATAGTGTAGTCACTAAATTCATCATTCGCCAAAAACTTTTTGGCCTGAGCAACGCGCAGCGAATTTATATAATCTGAAAAATTATAATCACTATAAGAATTTATAAGTTTCGAAAAATAGCTTTTACTCATACCCATATCCATAGCTAATGCTTCCATACTCAAAAGGGGATCCAGGTACAGTTTATTTTTTATAATGTGGTCTTTTATTCTTTCAAAATCTTTGTCATGCTTCGCGTTGAAAAAATCATCGTCTTCCTTCTTAGAATCCTCTATCTCATTTGACGCAATTGATACGTTTTCGCTCTCCAAACTACTTCGAAGTATAATGCGATCTCGAAGCACATGATATTTGTACATCCCCTGGTAACCTATCCAGTAAATCAATATTGAAGTAAAAAGGTTTAAAAATTTGTAAGCATCCTGATTTCCCGTTTTTACTTTGATGGCAAGGGCGACAGCAAAAAAACCGATGTTAATTACGCCGAATCTAAAGAACCATTTTATCCAATTCAAATCATCATAAGATAAAATATAGGCCAATAAATGATGACGCCTGAAAACAATTAAACTCGCATTACCGAAGAGAAATATCATGTAAAACAAATTAAAAATATCCTCTACATTGGTATAATTGTATATGACAGTCACATCACGATCTGGTACTTCATAATATACATAGGATATCAGGCAAAGTCGAATAATGAGTTCAGAAATAAAAATAACTGCCGAGGTTTTTAAATAGTTATTTACTTTCTGCTCTATTTTAATAAAATAAATTAAAAAAGCATAAAACATGGGTACAATAAAGAAGTACCACGGTATGAGTAACTGTCGAATGAGGAATAAGTCGGAGACATAGCCATGGGCAATGAGCCAACGCTGTAAATTGTTTAATGAAATAAAAAATACAATAAGATTGAGAAATACGATGACCCTGTCGAATTTCTTTTTAACAAATAGGGTTACAAGATTAAACACAAAACCCTGAACAACTCCTGCAATCAATAAAAAGTTGACTATGGAAACAAAATTCATTTATAGTACGCTATTTTATGAAATCATGTGTTTTTGAATTTTAAATGTAAGAAAAAAACACCTTCCAAAACAGGTACTACAAAAAAAGTAAGAAATTAAATACTCAGGACGAGGAGAAAGAAACTAGAGAAGACTGTAATTCAGAAAATAGAAAAACCCGTAAAACCAAACTTAAAGAAATTCCAATGAAGTGATAAAAGCTTAGGCTGCTTTTAGGTGACTTTCTTGAGTTAAATTATAGGAATACGTAGTATTGAGACTTTTTTTGTATTCGCTGTTAATTAATACATTGTACATATACGTATCTATAATGTTATTAATAAGATTTTGAAGTGAATAGGCGTGGGTATTGGTTCTGGTTTTCATGATTAAAGATTTTAATTATTTAACTTCTCTGCATGCTTGAAAGCAACAGGATAAAATTAAGTACTATTTATTACAAACGCTTAACAGAATTTGCTTAAAACTTCACTTTTTTTTCTTAAATTTCACAAAATCTACCGTCACACTACTTGCAATTTTTAAAAAATGCAAGAACAGTTTATAAAATTTCTTAAAGGAAAAACTCAGGATAACACCTCATTTGTCGACGAAGTCGCAGGCGTTTTGGATATCGGTTATGATGCAGCCTACAGACGCATAAACTTGAAGACCAGTCTCACTCTGGAAGAAGGTGTCAAGTTGGCCAGGCATTATAAGGTTTCATTGAACAAACTTTTTGAGGTTGGCAATACAAACACTTTGATTGCCGAATTGCCTCCACAACCAAAAGACGAATTGGGCCTGGAAATGTGGTTAAAAGCCTCCTTGGATAATGTTTCAACCCTCATAAAGCTTAAAAATTGTGAAATCATTTATTCGGCAAAAGACATTCCATTTTTTCACACTTTAAATGATTCAAATCTTTCTCGCTATAAGATGTATGTATGGCTTAAGGATCTAAATACAGATATGGCAAAAAGTAAAATTACTTTTGACGATTGGGTCGAAACCATACCTGATTCTCTTTTACAAAGTGCCTATAACTTAAGTGCTGCTTACAAATATATTGATATCACAGAATTATGGAATGACAATACGGTTACCGGTACCTTACAGCAAGTTTTGTATTATTTTGAGGCTGGTCTCGTTTCAAAAGAAATGGCGCTCTCCATTTGCGAAGATATCAATGATGTTATAAACCATACCGAAGAACAAACGATTCAGCAGAGTCTATTTGGTGCCAAAAATAAAAATTCTTATCACCTCTATAAATGCGACCTTCATATGTTGACCAACACGGTTATGGTAAAAACACCTTTTCAAAAAGTATTTTTTTCACCATTCACTGTGTTAAGCTATTTTAAGATAGAACACCAGGAAACCTGTGAGATGATGCATGATTTTTTACAAAAGCAAATGTCTATTTCAAAACTTTTGGCCACTGCGGGAGAACGTGATAGAACCTTATTTTTCAAGACCATTCATCAAAAAATAAATACGGTTAAAGCATTTATCAACCTAGACGATAAGAGGACTTTTCTGTAGCTTGGTTTTTTGTTAAATCTTGTTAAAAACTTGATTTTCTTTATTTTTCGACTATATTATAGGTTATGATTTATACGGACAAAGAAAAATATTCTGATATTTTAGTTGACTCCATTGCGTATTTGGAAAATAGAGGATTCGAAAATATTAAAGCAGACATTGACGGTTACGAAACACCGAAATCTTACATTAAAAAAGGAAGCGACATTGCAGTAACGCCTGACATAGTAGCAACAAAGGAAGGCAGAAAGCATGTTTTTGATGTAAGCTTAAAATCTGAAAAACCTAAACTGCTTAAATCCAAGTGGCTATTCCTAAATACCTTAAGTAATTTAAAATCGTATCGGTTTAAATTAATTACCACGAGAGGGCATTACAAATTCACTAATGAAATGTTGGAAGCCATTAACTTAAGTGATAAAAATCTTATCAAAATTTAAATTTATTTTAAGCTTTTGTAACATTTTTGGTTATTCTTCCGTATAACTAAAGTAAAAGAATTGCAATCCCTCTAAAATAAGAACAGCATTACATGAGACAACTTAAGATTACGAAGCAGGTTACCAATAGAGAAACTGCGTCGTTAGACAAGTATTTACAGGAAATTGGTAAAGTAGATTTAATTACTGCTGACGAAGAAGTTGAATTAGCACAGCGCATCAAAGCAGGTGATCAGGTAGCTCTGGAAAAATTAACCAAGGCGAATCTGCGCTTTGTGGTTTCTGTTGCCAAGCAGTACCAAAATCAAGGCTTAACCTTACCGGATTTAATTAATGAAGGAAATTTAGGGCTTATTAAAGCGGCTCAGCGTTTCGATGAGACTCGTGGATTTAAGTTTATTTCCTATGCCGTGTGGTGGATACGTCAGTCCATTCTTCAAGCTTTAGCCGAACAATCGCGTATTGTTCGTTTACCACTTAACAAGATCGGATCGATAAATAAAATCAATAAGACTTTTGCCTTCTTAGAGCAGAGTCATGAGCGTCCGCCAAGTGCTGAGGAGATTGCCAAAGAACTGGACATGACCATTAATGATGTAAAGGAGTCCATGAAAAACTCTGGACGTCATGTCAGTATGGATGCTCCATTAGTTGAAGGTGAAGATTCAAATTTATACGATGTATTAAATAGTGGAGAATCACCAAATCCAGATAAGGAGCTTTTACACGAATCCTTGCGTACCGAAATAGAGCGTGCTTTGGAAACCCTTACACCTCGTGAAGCCGATGTGATTCGTTTGTATTTTGGCTTGGGTAATCAGCATCCTATGACGCTTGAAGAAATTGGAGAAACATTCGATTTAACGCGAGAGCGTGTCAGACAGATAAAAGAAAAAGCAATACGCAGGTTAAAACATACGTCCAGAAGTAAAATATTAAAAACCTATCTGGGCTAAAGACAACCAAATTATTATCAAAAATCTTGTAATTGATGTGGGATTTTGAACGAACTATTTAATTTATATATTTTTGAGTATATTTGGGTAGTTTAAGTTTTTGTAAAAGAAATATTAATATAAAGTTATTTTCTGGTGGATAATAGAATATCAGCCAGATTAAGGTTACAAACAGTTTCACATAACTGTTCGTTTTTTGATTGATGAAAGAACCCCCGGCTGATTACCGGGGGTTTATTTTTTTATACTATTTTTGTCCAAACAATTTCAACATCCATAAATGAGTTCAAAATTAATAGCGCCTTCCATTTTAGCGGCCGATTTCGCAAACCTACAACGCGATGTAGAAATGGTCAATCGAAGTGATGCCGATTGGATTCATATTGATATTATGGACGGCGTATTCGTTCCCAATATTTCTTTTGGTATGCCTGTCCTTAAGGCCATAGCAAAGCACGCTGAAAAACCCTTAGATGTGCATTTAATGATTGTGGACCCGAATCGATACATCAAAACCTTTGCCGAACTGGGAAGCCATGTATTAACCGTCCATTATGAAGCGTGCACCCACTTACACCGAACCTTACAAGCTATTAAAGCAGAAGGCATGAAAGCGGGTGTTGCCCTGAACCCTCACACGAATATTAACGTTTTGGAAGACACTATAAATGATATCGATTTGGTATGTTTAATGAGTGTAAACCCGGGGTTTGGAGGACAAAGTTTTATTGAGAATACGTACGCTAAAGTATCACAATTAAAAACATTAATAACACGAAAAGGAGCTAAAACCTTAATTGAGATTGATGGGGGTGTAACCAATACCAATGCAAAAAAATTAATTTACACAGGTGCTGATGTTTTAGTTGCCGGAAGCTTTGTATTTAAAAGCAAAGATCCCAAAGCAACGATTACAGATTTAAAACATATTGCAAATACTTAAGCCTAGAGATATTGGTTTAACATATATTTCATCATATCAGTGGTTGTAACAATACCTACTAAAATAGAATCATCAACGATAGGCAAAGCGTGAAACTCCCTCTCCGATAGTATTTTGGCTACTTCTTTAATGCTGGTGTTACTTGTAACTGTAACGACATTTTTTGTCATAACCTGCTCTATAGAAAACATGTTGTAGACAACGGTATCGACATCTCGATCATCCTCGGAGGCGTCGGCCAAGCTAATCTTTAACAGATCTGAATAACTCAACATACCAATAATAGACTCTTCCTGTACTACTGGGATATGCCGAATATTATATTGCTTGAACAGCATCTCTGCTGTAGTTAAATCATCACTGCGATCTAAGGCAATGATATGCTTGGTCATTATTTCTGATACTGGAATTAAATCTTTCATTGTTTTACTTTTTAAAAAATCAAAATTATGTCTTTAACACGAATCTACACGAGATAGTTATTGGTAACTGATAACACTAAAATTGACTCAGTAGATACCGTATGACATCCGTAGTCGTGACAATACCTACCAATTGATTATTATCAATAACGGGTAAGGCGTGAAATTCTCGGGTTGCAAATATTTCGGCCACATCTTTAATCGAATTCGATGAGGTTACCGAAACTATTTTCTGTCTCATAACCTGTTCAACTGTAAACATTTTATACACAAACACATCGGTATCCTGATCGTCATTATCACTATAATCCGCAAACTTAAGCCGAAGTAAATCCGTTTTGCTCAGCATCCCAATGACCACATTATTCGTAACCACGGGCAAATGTCTAATATTGTATTTTTTAAAAATCTGCTCTGCCTTTTCCAGACTATCTTTTTTCTTCAAAGTAATGACATTTTCTGTCATTATCATTGAAACAGGTGCTTTTCGTATCATTACATTTTGATTTTGGTTTACTAAAGACTAAAAATATTAAACTGATTGTTAATTTAGTATGACATTCATCATATAATAATCCAGAACAATTAAAAGGTTTTTAATCGAATATATATACCTCTTACAGGTAAATTGCCATGAATTGACTTAAATTATTCGTATCTTAGAATACACCCTTCTCATAGCCAGCATTTTACATACTTCTGTTAGGAAAATCATTTGTTTATTAACTTTAAAAAATGTTTATGAAAACACTAACCAGATTTTTGATGCAGGTTGGGCTATTGGTCGTCCTTTGTTTTGTCTTCACAAAATGTTCAAACGAGCAATTAGGCCTTGAATCCGATTTACAGAACAACACCTTAATGTCTAAGAGCGCTAACTCAAAAGCATCTGTGCAGGTGAAATTTAATTTTAACACGCATTTATCGCCCGACAATGAAGTTTCTCTAATTATACGGACTAATGCCACGGGTCAGGCTAATATAAAGATCAACGAAGATGAAACTATGATTTACTATAAAATTATTGTGGCAAATATTGAAAACGTTCGGGCATCTCATTTCCACAAAGCGCCTCCAGGCGAAAATGGAGGTGTCGTGGTTGGCTTGTTCCTTGGCCCTAAAAAAGAGGGCAGATTTAATGGGATCCTTGCTGAAGGTTATATAACATCCGAAAGCTTTTCTGAAGACGGTGAAAATAAATTAGCTATGCTCATCCAGGACATTAGAGACGGTAATATTTATATTAATGTTCATACCGATAAAAACCCTCCAGGGGAGTTAAGGGGGCAATTATAGAAACACAGAATATAAAAAGAGGTCAAAATTTGACCTCTTTTTTTCTCAGTACCCTGCATAGTTAAAATTGAGCATTTGCCGCACCTTGGCATAAACCTGTGGGAATTCAGATTTAAAATCCTGTGGGGTCTCAATAAAATGTTCTATGGCTACGGCCAAAAATTCAAATTGATTGGTATAGGCATACTTTCTGAAATATTTCGAAGAGGTAATACTATCCCTGAGTGCATCATCCTTGGATAACATTTCGGAGAGTTCTTTAAAAGTATCGCTAAATATTGTTGAACTAATATCGCGTTCCTTGATACTATTGATATGAATGGCATGAGTGAATTCATGGATCCCTAGATTTAAATTATCATCCTCGACGTCAAAGCCTTTTAAAAAATCCTCCCATGAGAGTACCAGGGCCTTAAGTTTAGGATTAAATTCTCCTTTATGGTAACTAGCGTTCGATTTCGAATAAAATTTCTTGGGATACACTACAATCTTGGAAATTAGTCCAATGTAAAAATCCCGAAATCCAAAGGTCAGCATGACCGCTGTGGCGGCGAGCAGGACTTTCATTTCCTCAGTAATAACTAATCCTCCTCTTCCAATAAAATCTTTATCAATGATAAAAGAAGCGACCCGATGCTCGAAATAACGCTTGTTCTGTTCCGATAATTTATTATAAAATCGGAACTTATCCTTTAAGATTTGTTTTTGTAATTCACTGAGTTTTCGCTTAAAAAAATAAAAATGCACATAATATGGTTTTCTTTTTTTAAGCACATAACCCATTTCAACTAATTTAATCGCAAAATAAAAGAACATAAAGGTCATTGCCGCAAAGAAAATACCCAGTATGATTTTACTTCCTAAATTATATTTTATGATGAGTAGCAGTAACACCTATTATTAACGTATTAGGTCGATTCGAAATTACATTAATACTTTCTAATAATGTAATTTAATAAATAAAAAGTGTTGCTTAAACCCATAATTATGATTTAAACTTGGTCAAGTTACACTGTGACATCGATCAGGAATTAAGGTGCTTCGCCCCTTTTTCCCTCAAAGCTCAGCTTTGAAAATAGTCCAAACAAAAAAACGCTCTTTTATGAATAAATAGGGAATAATATATTCTTATTGATCAGGAATGAAGGTGCTTCGCCCCTTTTTCCCTCAAAGCTCAGCTTTGAAAATAGTCCAAACAAAAAAACGCTCAAGTAAACTTGGCGTTTTTTCTTATTGAACAATTTATTCGTGACCACGGAGGGATTCAAACCCCCGACCGCTGGAGCCGAAATCCAGTGCTCTATTCAGCTGAGCTACGTGGCCTATTGTTATGTTAAATTCCCTTTTACTATGCTCGATATGGTCTTGCCATCGGCTTTACCAGCCAACTCCTTGCTAACTAAACCCATAACTTTTCCCATATCTTTCATACCCTCTGCTCCAATGCGTTTAATAGTTGCTAAAACAACCTTTTCTATTTCTGCATCAGATAGCGCCTCCGGTAAAAACCGTTCAATTATTTTTGCCTCTTCCAATTCTGGAGTGGCCAAATCCTCTCTACCTTGTTCTAAATATACTGCAGCACTATCCCGACGCTGTTTTACTTGCTTTTGAAGAATTTTGAATTCTTGTTCTTGTGTTAATTCAGCTTTAGCACCACTTTCTGTTTGTGCCAGTAAAATAGCGGATTTTACAGCTCTTAAAGCGGTAAGGGCCCTCTGATCTTTGGATCTCATTGCATCCTTTAATGCTGTCATTACATCCTCTTGTAAGCTCATACTGTTAAATTAATGTAGATACAAATAATTAGTCCCTAGATATTAGGAATGCAAAAATAATGAAATAACTTAAGTGATGTCAAAAAAAAATCCCGAAAAGCTGAGAGATTCTTTTCGGGTTCATAACAAAGTATGGCAAAAGTAGCTTTTAAGTACTAATCCACATTATCATGTAGAAATGAATTGTTATTTCTTAATTGGATATCATCATTGTCATCCAGACCAACACTTGTTCTGGATCTATCCGTTTCCGAAGAATGTTTAACTTCACTTAAATCCACACCTTGTCTTTTATATGCCGGGACTCTTTCGATATCATCAATTTTAGCATTGTTAAACTTATAATTGAAATCCTTCATTTTTCGCTTTCGCTCTTCAGCACGCTCTTTCAACATCTGGGATATTGGCGTATTCATTGGATCTATTTCACCTTCTTGAATGTCTTCTTCAACAGAATCTTCGACAATTACCTTTTTTTCAAAAACTATGTCCTCATCTAGCTCCTCAACATATTCCACGTTTCTTTCATTCTTACTGTTCATGGATGACTCTAATTCAATATAATCATCGAGTGCGTAACGCACCTCTCCCTCCTCATTAGCCTCTGTTACAGTAATGAGTTCAATATAATCTTTAACAGCAATTTTTTTAATATTGTCGTTTGATAAAGGTTCTGTAGCATCATCTTCGCTATCCTTACCATCGGAAGATATTGGCAAATCAAATGTCAATGTTATTTGCTGTTCCTCTTCAATTGGAAAATCCTCATCTTTGGATTCAACGGTTACCGGTTTGATAATAAAATCATCTTCCTCATGAACTTTGGATTTGATTTCCTGATATTCAACATCAATGTCTCTAATATAATCGGAAGTTTTAATCAAATTGATATCGTAATCATTGGAGATGGTGACTTTTTTAGATCGTTCCTTAGAAGCCCTTATTTCTTTTCTATTGATTACTTCAGATTCATCTTCTTCCATATCGAGAGTATGTCGTACAACATGAGTCTCCTTTTTCTCCTTCTTTTCTTCCATTTCTATGACCGGTGTAATAATAACAGGGTCTTTAGCCTTTGCCGCAAAATCGTGTTCATCCTCTAAAGAATGGACCACTTTCTTAGTTTCCGTATTGGAGATCTCATCTTGCTGCTCTACATTAAATCCAGTTGCAATAATGGTTACCGCTATTGATTCTTCTAAGGATTCATCTTCTCCAACCCCCATGATAATATTAGCCCCATGACCAGCCTCATCCTGAATATGGTCATTGATGTCTCCAATTTCATCGATGGTAATTTCATGCGATCCAGAAACGATAAGCAGCAATACATTTTTAGCACCTGTAATTTTATTATCATTTAGCAGCGGGGAATCCAGTGCTTTTCTTATGGCCTCCTCCGCACGATTTTGTCCGGATGCAATGGCCGAACCCATAATGGCAGTACCACTATTACTCAATACTGTTTTTGCATCACGCAGATCGATGTTCTGAGTGTAATGATGTGTAATAACCTCAGCTATACCACGAGCAGCTGTGGAAAGCACTTCATCCGCTTTTGAGAACCCAGCCTTAAAACCAAGGTTGCCATAAACTTCACGAAGTTTATTGTTATTTATAACTATTAGAGAATCGACAACATCTCTTAATTTTTCAATACCTTTTTGCGATTGTTCCAAACGCATCTTCCCTTCAAACTGAAACGGCATGGTAACAATTCCAACAGTTAAAATATCCTGGTCCTTGGCCATTTTTGCAATTATAGGTGCCGCTCCCGTACCTGTTCCACCACCCATTCCGGCAGTAATGAAAACCATCTTGGTATTCGTATCCAACATTCTTGAAATTTCCTCAAAGCTCTCTACTGCAGACTGCTCTCCAATTTCCGGATTTGCACCCGCTCCGAGACCTTCAGTTAAATTTACACCCAATTGGATCTTATTTGGTACACCACTGTTCTGCAACGCTTGGGCGTCTGTGTTACATATGTAAAAGTCTACTCCTTTAATACCCTGTTGGAACATATGATTGATGGCATTGCTGCCACCACCGCCAACACCAATAACCTTAATAACATTTGATTGGTTTTTGGGTAGATCAAATGAAATGCTTTCGAATTCTTTTTTGCTGCTCATAAATTCTTGTTTATTGGGTTTTTAATTTTTTAATATTTATTTGGGTTGTTTTTGATTGTTCGTCACTCTGCATTATCCAGAAAATCTTTAACCCGTTCTGTTAATTTATCCAAAAAGGAACGTCGCTCCTTTATATTTTTTGTGTCTTGAGTTTCTTCCAAAACATCTTCTTGCTCTTCGATTTTTTTACTTTCCTCTATTTTTCTTCGCTCTTGTCGTTTTAATCCATCCAAGACCAAACCTACCGCCGTGGCATACAGGGGACTCGTAATATCTTCATCACTGTCGCCGGCCAAATGCTCATTTGGATAACCTATTCTCGTGTCCATACCTGTTATGTATTCGACGAGTTGTTTGAGATGCTTTAATTGGCTACCCCCTCCGGTAAGAACAATACCCGCTATCAATTTTTTCTTTTGTTCTTCGTGTCCGTAATTTTTGATTTCAACATATACCTGTTCAATTATTTCTACAACACGTGCATGAATTATTTTTGAAAGATTTTTAAGTGTAATCTCCTTTGGCTCGCGCCCTCTTAAACCGGGTATGGAAACAATTTCATTATCTTTATTTTCTCCAGGCCATGCGGAACCAAATTTTATTTTTAGTAATTCGGCTTGCTTTTCAATAATGGAGCACCCCTCCTTTATGTCTTCTGTAATAACATTACCTCCGAAAGGTATGACTGCAGTATGTCTAATAATACCGTCTCTAAAAATGGCAAGATCTGTAGTCCCGCCTCCAATATCGATAAGTGCCACTCCAGCCTCTTTTTCTTCCTGACTTAATACAGCATTCGCTGAGGCCAACGGTTCTAGAGTTATACCTTCTAAGCTTAATCCCGAACTTTGAACACAGCGTCCAATGTTTCTTATGGACGAAACCTGACCTACTACAACGTGGAAATTGGCTTCCAATCTACCACCATACATTCCAATAGGCTCTTTTATTTCACCTTGTCCGTCTACCTTATATTCCTGTGGCAGAACATGTATAATTTCTTCTCCAGGTAACATGACCAGCTTATGCACCTGGTTTATAAGTCTATCTATATCAGATTCATCTATAACGTTTTCTGAATTTGGTCTGGTAATATAATCGCTGTGTTGCAGACTGCGAATATGCTGGCCGGCTATACCGACAGTAACACCGTCAATCTTCAATTCGGCGGAAGCCTCTGCCTCCTGTGCTGCCTGCTGGATAGACTGAATGGTTTGGGTAATATTGTTTACAACACCTCGATGAACCCCCAAACTTTTCGATCTGCCAATACCCAAAATCTCGACTTTACCATACTCATTCTTACGACCTATCATGGCCACTATCTTTGTAGTTCCTATATCTAACCCTACTGCTAAATTATGTTCCATGTTCTATGTTTTGGTACAGACGACTTGATTATCGAATTGTAAATTGATTTGACTGTAACTATTAAGCGTATGTTCTTTTAATTTCTTTTTATAAAACACTTTTAGGTTATTAATTTTTTTATCCAAAGATTTTTCCGTTCCCAGTTTAACTAAAAAATCACAGCGCCTCAATCTGAAAAAGATCTCCATCCTATAGTTCTGATAAATTTCAATAACATTCTTTTTTAAAAATTCATCTTCATTGACCTTTTTGGCAACCTTATAAATCGTATTTAAATTATTTTTTTCAACGAACCCTGTAATTAGCGGTACTCTGGCCGAATAGTTGTTTGACAATGGCATAAAAACACCTTCATCATCTATATAATATGACGCATTGGTTGTGACACGTGCAATTGGTGTTTTTTGTTCAACATCGACATTAAGTGTACCATTTACAGACACATACACTTCTGCCGATTTTATCATTGGGTTAGAGTTCAGGGCCCGCTCTAATTGATTCAAATCTAAAGTTTCTTTAATCACATTTTTAACATCATGTTGATTTTGTATTAACAATTTACTAACAGCTTGACTGGTTATAAAAAGATTGTTTTCACCAATGAATTTTATATTTGGATGCGATACAATTCGCGTAGTATTCCTGTGTGACGCAAAGGCATAAAGAAAGATTACCAATCCAAATAAAAACACCATTTTTATGTAATTCCAATTAACTCGCAATGCTAAATTCTTTTTTTATGAGTTTTACTTCATCACTAATGTCTCCCGCACCCATGGTTATGACAATCTGAGCCGAACTTTCATGAATTTTGTCTATTAGCTCGTTCTTGTCCACCAACTGTTTATTGGCCAGACCAATTTTATCAAGTAACCACGCCGATGTAATGCCGTTTATTGGTACTTCCCGAGCCGGATATATGTCCAGTAACAATAAGGCATCAAACTGTGCCAGGCTTCTTGCAAAATCGTTTGCAAAATCACGTGTCCTGCTATAGAGATGAGGCTGAAATATTGCCAAAACTTTCTTTTTTGGATACATTTCCCTCACCGCTTGATATACAGCATTAATCTCTTCGGGATGATGCGCATAATCATCTATAAGAATAAAATCTTCTGTATTTATATGATAGGTAAAACGACGCTTTACGCCTTTAAAGGATGCTAAAGCTTTGACGAGCTGTCGGGGAGGGCAACCATACTCCACAGCCATCGCCAAAGCTATTAATGCATTCGACAAATTATGTCTACCAGGTAGGTTAAATCTTAAGCGTTCCAGAACTGTTTTCGATGTTTTAACATCAAAAACATAGGTTCCATTTTCAATCTTTATATTTATAATACTATAATCTGAATCATCTTCAATACCGTATGTTATCCCTTTTAATGGTAGTCCATTTCTAACAAACAGTTTCCCATTAGGTTTTAAACATAATGCGAATGCCTTAAAGGAATCTCTTAATACTTCGGCCTCACCATAGACATCGAGATGATCGGCATCCATTGAAGTTATACACGCCATATCTGGCTTAAGGGATAAAAATGAACGATCGAACTCATCAGCTTCAACTACGGTTACCTCGCTCCCTCTAAGAATAAAATTTGTGTTGTAATTTTCACTAATTCCCCCAAGAAATGCTGTGAAAGGGATATTACATTCGTACAATAAATGTGCTAATATACTTGTAGTGGTTGTTTTTCCATGCGTCCCAGCCACGGCAAAACAATAGGATTTTTCCGTTATTAAACCTAAGATCTCTGAACGTTTGTAGACCTTAAATCCGAGCTCTTGAAAAAAAGTCAATTCCCGAAGGTCTTTCGGTACTGCCGGGGTATATATAACTAATGTGCTTTTCTTGTCTAAAAATATCTTGTCTATTTTTTTAACATCATCTTCAAAGTGAATGCTCGCACCAAGCTGAGATAATCCATAGGTTATTTCAGAAGGTGTTTTGTCGTATCCGGCAACATGTTTATTCTTGGTCAAAAAATAACGTGCCAACGCACTCATTCCTATGCCGCCAATACCTATTAAATAAACATTATGTATTTCCTTTAACACCATTACTTTTTTAACAGTTTTTCGACTTCGTCAACTATGCTTGATGTGGCATTGATATAAGCCATCTTTCGAATGTTTTCACCCAGTTGTTTCTGCCTTTCTGGAGAGGCCAATAGCTGCCCAAATTGGTTTTTAAAGTCGACCTCCAAATCCTCTTCTTTAATTAAAACAGCAGCATTTTCATTTACAATAGCCATAGCATTCTTTGTTTGATGGTCTTCGGCAACATTCGGTGATGGAATGAATATTACGGGCTTACCAACAATACACAATTCTGAAACTGAACTCGCTCCCGCCCGTGATATAATGACATCTGCAGCTGCATAGGCCAGATCCATATTATTGAGAAACTCATAAACCTGAACTCCGCTCGTGTTGTTATATATTTTATATTGCGGATAGTATAGTTTTCCACATTGCCAAATAATTTGAACGTTCAGTGTATCAAAGAAATCCAGCTCTTGTTCAATCAATTCATTTATACGTCTGGCCCCTAAACTTCCACCCAAAACCAGCACAGTATATTTCCCATGCTTTAAATTGAAAAAGTTTTTCGCTTCTACAGCTTTGGCATCCACATCCAATAGATCTTGCCTTACAGGGTTCCCTGTTAAAATGATCTTATTTTCAGGAAAGAATCGCTCTAATCCACTGTAGGCAACACATATTTTCTGAACTTTTTTAGCCAATAATTTGTTGGTGATTCCGGGATATGAATTTTGCTCTTGAATTAAACATGGAATTCCTTGAGATGAAGCGGTATACAATAATGGGCCACTGGCAAAACCTCCAGTACCGATAACAACATCAGGTTTAAAATCTTTAATAATATTTCGGGATTTCAATAAGCTTGAAATCAGTTTAATTGGAAACAAAACATTTTTTAAAGTCAATTTACGCTGTATACCCGAAATCCATAACCCAATAATTCGATATCCCACCTGTGGAACTTTCTCCATTTCCATTCTATTTTTAGCACCAACAAATAGAATCTCAGCCTTGGCCAGCCTACGTTTTAATTCGTTAGCAATAGCAATAGCAGGATAAATATGTCCTCCAGTTCCTCCCCCGGATAAAATTATTCTATATGCATTTCCCTTTTCCACTAATTCAGCGTTATATGTTTTTAAACTTTTTCACTTACAGTTCAAATAGCTTCAGATAAAATTTCTAACGGGTTATCGTCATTTATTTCTTGTTCTTTAAGGTCATGTCTATGAGCGCTTACACTTAGAATGATCCCAATGGCCAAACAAGTCATCCATATAGATGTCCCTCCACTACTTATTAATGGTAATGTTTGTCCTGTTACCGGAAATAGTTCAACTGCTACTGCCATATTTATTAGAGCCTGGAAGACAATGGGTAAGCCAACACCCAAGACTAATAATTTACCAAAAACTGTATCGCTATTTTGAGATACTATTACAATTCGAAACAGAAACCACAGGTATAAGACTATAATAAAAAACCCGCCTAATAATCCATACTCCTCAATGATGATCGCGAAAATAAAATCTGAGGATGATTGAGGCAAAAAGTTTTTTTGAATGCTTTTCCCTGGTCCGACTCCCTTTATACCTCCTGATGCAATTGCAATTTTAGCCTTCTCAATTTGATAATCAGCTTCAGTATCCTCTCCATTAGAATAATTTTTAATCCGGTTTTCCCAGGTTGTCACTTTTACATTTAAGGGTCCCTCAGTTAATTTGGCTGCCATAACAAATAGCGCTAATGCTGCAATGCCTAAGACAATGATAACCCCCAGATAACGAATCGGATAACCCCCAATGAATACCAAAATTGTAACCATTAAAAAGATGATGGCTGCAGTTGAAAAGTTTGATGGCAAAACAAATCCCAATACTAAAAATACCGGTAACCAGAGCGGCAAAATTGATTCTTTAAAAGAAATATGTTTGTCTTTAATTTTCGACATGTATCTCGCCACATAAACCATTAAAACAACCGATGCAAAAGTGGAGGTTTGAAATGACACACCAACAAATGGTATCTGGATCCAACGACTTGCACTGGCTCCCTCTATAGTAGTTCCTTGAATTACCGTAAGTCCTAATAGCACCAATATCACAGGAATCATGATTAATGATAGCCCCTTAAAGTATCTATAAGGAATTTTATGTATGCCGTACATAATTGCAAAACCCAAAAATAAGTGCATGAAATGCTTGACAAAAAAGGCAAATGTATTTCCATCTCCACCCCTGTAGGCCAAATTACTCGCAGCACTGTACACGGGCAAAAATGATACAATAGCCAATAGTGCTACAATGGCCCAAATTAATCGATCTCCTTTTATGTTGTTGAATACTTTACGCATTGTCCTGAGGACCTTTATGACTTAGTTTTTAAATGGTTAATCTTTACTCATTGGATCATTTATATGAAAAGTCTTGATTATAAGTTTCTAACTGCTGCTTTAAATTGACGTCCCCTATCTTCATAATTTTCAAATAGATCAAAACTGGCACAGGCCGGTGATAACAGAACATTATCTCCAGGTTCTGCTATCTTATAAGCAATCTTTACGGCCTCACTCATAAATTGCGTCTCTACCATGATGTCTACCATACCATTAAATGCATCTATGATTTTACTGTTATCAATACCAAGACAAATAATCGCTTTAACCTTTTCATTCACATAGGGGTACAACTCACTGTAGTTATTACCCTTATCTTGTCCACCTACAATCCATACTGTAGGAGCCTCCATACTTTCCAAGGCATAATATGTCGCATTTACATTCGTAGCTTTTGAGTCATTTATATAGTGCACTTTATTTATCTTAAGCACATGCTCCAAACGATGTTCTACACCTTGAAAGTTCTCCAGGCTTTCACGTATGGTTTGTTTTCTGATTTTTAACAAATGGGCTACGGTCGAAGCCGCCATTGCATTTTTAATATTGTGCTTTCCTTCTAAGGTTAAGTTTGTCGTTGGCATAATTATCTTTTGGTTATCTATTGTTATTATTATGTTTTTATTTTTATAGTACGCTCCATTTTCAATGACCCGGCTTAACGAAAATGGCAGCATTGTAGATTGAATCGGATTCCTTTTTAAATGCTCGACGATCACCTTATCGTCTGCATCATAAATCAGATAATCACTTCGTGTTTGGTTCATGGCAATTCGAAATTTTGAAGCGATATAGTTTTCAAATTTGTTATCATACCTATCCAAATGATCTGGTGTTATGTTAGTAATCACGGCAATTTTTGGTTTGAAATAAACAATATTATCAAGCTGAAAACTGCTGATCTCGAGCACGTAATTTTTAAAATCGTATTCCAAAACCTGTTTGGCAAAACTGTCGCCAATATTTCCGGCTAAACCAACATCTAACTCCTGTTTCAACAGGTGATATGTTAAAGACGCCGTAGTCGTTTTACCATTGCTACCGGTAATTCCAACAATGGTTGCATCAGTAAACCGAGATGCAAATTCTATTTCGGAGACTACAGGAACCTTAGCGGTTATTAATCTTACCATTATAGGCACACTATCAGGAATCCCAGGACTTTTCATCACGACATTAGCATTCAGAATTTTATCTTCGGAATGTTTTCCTTCCTCCCATTCAATCTCATTATGTTTAAGAACTTTTTTGTATTTATCTAATATTTTACCCTTATCTGAAACAAAGACATCATATTTTTTTGCCTTTGCTAAAAGCGCCGTCCCAACGCCACTTTCTCCGCCTCCCAATATGACTAACCGCCTTTTCATGCACGTTCTATCTAATTTTCAACGTAACAAGACTTATAATGGCCAGTAATATCCCAATAATCCAAAATCGTGTTACAATCTTACTTTCATGATATCCAGATTTTTGGTAATGATGATGTAAGGGAGACATTTTAAATATGCGTCTACCTTCACCATATTTTTTTTTTGTGTACTTAAACCAACTCACTTGCATTACCACAGATACATTTTCTGCTAAAAAAATGCCGCATAACACTGGTATTAACCATTCTTTGCGAACTGCTATGGCAATAACAGCGATAATTCCTCCTATGGTTAAACTTCCAGTATCACCCATAAATACCTGAGCCGGATAGGTGTTATACCATAAAAATCCAATCAGCGCCCCTACGAATGCGGCGATATAAATGATGATTTCCTCGACACGAGGGATGTACATGATGTTCAAGTAATCTGAAAAAATAATATTACTGGATACCCAAGCAAATATGCCTAATGTAAGAACAACGATCGCTGAAGTCCCGGCTGCCAATCCGTCAATGCCATCCGTTAAATTGGCCCCGTTGGATACCGCTGTGATAATGAAAATTGAGATGAGAATAAAAATAACCCATGCATATTTATCCAAACTTGCGTCAATCCAGGTAATTAAAGATGCATAATCAAATTCATTGTTCTTGACAAAGGGAATAGTAGTTTTAGTCGATTTCGTTTCGTCCTGAAACAACTTAGAAGGTGAAATGTTTGGGTTCTGTTGGAGTAATTCATGCTGCACAGTCTCCGGCAACTTTTCTTTTATGGTGACATCTTGATTGAAATAAAGTGTTAAACCCACTATTAAACCTAATCCTACCTGTCCTAAAACCTTAAATCTGCCTTTTAAACCTTCCTTATCATTTTTAAATTTCTTTAGATAATCATCAACAAAACCAATAGTACCCATCCAGATGGTCGTCACCAATAATAAAACGATATAGATATTGTCCAGTTTTGCCAATAAAACGACCGGAACTAAGGTGGCCAAAATAATGATGATTCCCCCCATTGTTGGTGTCCCTGCCTTCTCTGACTGTCCTTTCAAACCAAGGTCTCTTATTGTTTCCCCCATCTGTTTCTTCAACAAAAATTTAATGATACGTTTACCATAAATTGTTGAAATTAACAACGACAGAATTATAGCGAACGCAGCTCTAAAGCTGATAAATCCGAAAAGGGAAGCCCCTGGGAATTGAAACTGTTTCTCTAAATATTCAAATAAGTAGTATAACATTTAACTGGTTTAAAAGGATTCTGTGGTTATCACCTGAAGCCTTTATTTTTGTAATTGCTTTAAATATTCCTGTACTATTTTATAATCATCGAAATCAAAGCGCTCTCCGTTAATTTCCTGATATGTTTCGTGGCCTTTTCCGGCCAATAATATGATATCATTTGTTTTGGCCATTTGACATGCTGTTTTAATGGCTTGCCTTCTATCGGTAATAGAGAGTACCTTTTTGAAATGTTGTGGCTCGACTCCCTTTTCAATATCTTCAATTATGGCCTCTGGGATTTCACTTCTTGGATTATCACTTGTAAAAATGACCTTCGTACTTAATGCTGACGCAATGTTGCCCATCTTCGGACGCTTGGTTTTATCACGGTCGCCACCGCAACCTACCACTGTAATTAATTGCTCGTTTTTTGTCCTTATGCTATTAATGGTTTCCAAAACATTTTTTAAAGCATCCGGTGTATGTGCATAATCGACGATAGCTGTAATTTTTTCATCTGAAATTAAATACTGGAAACGGCCACTTACACTGTTTAATTCACTTATTAATCGCAGTATCTCCTCCTTTTCAAGACCCAAAAGTTCGGCTGTCGCGTATATAGCTAATACGTTATAAGCATTAAAATGCCCAATTAACTTAGTCCATAACTCACTTTCATTTATTTTAAGTAACAGTCCGCTCAATTGATTTTCTAATATTTGAGCCTTATAATCCGCATACCCCTTTAATGCATAAGTGAATTTTCTGGCCCTAGTATTTTGGAGCATAAACAACCCATTTTTGTCATCGACATTCACCAGGGCAAAAGCGCCGGAAGGTAAGCCATCAAAAAAATGTTTTTTTACATCTCGATATTCAGCGAAAGTTTTGTGATAATCAAGGTGATCATGAGTAAGATTTGTGAATATACCCCCTGCAAACCTTAAGCCTTCCGTTCGTTTTTGATGGATCCCGTGAGAGCTGACTTCCATAAAACAAAACTCTACCCCCGTATCGTTCATGTCTTTTAAATACTTATTAATGCTAATTGAATCTGGCGTCGTATGAGAAGCCTTTAATACCTTATCATCAATCATGATGTTCACTGTTGATATGAGACCTACCTTATAGCCTGCTTTTTTAAATAATTGATACAAAAGCGTAGCAACTGTAGTTTTGCCATTAGTCCCGGTAACACCAACTAACTTTAGGTTTTCTGATGGTAAATCATAATAATTGGAAGCCATAACAGCTAAAGCCATATTACAGTTCTCAACTTCAATAAAGGTCACGCCTTCAGTAAGTTTCAGAGGTAGTTCTTCACAGATAATAGCAATTGCTCCATGTGAAATTGCCTGAGCAATGAAAGTATGCCCATCGGCTACATGACCTCGAATGGCTATAAATGCAGAACCTTTATCCACCTTTCGTGAATCAAAAGTTAAGGCCCCGATAGAAATTGAAGTACTGCCCACAACAGCATTGATTGGTACTCCATATAATATGTCTTTCAATACCATCATGAAGCCGTCAGTACTATTGTTTGATTATCACTTAATTTTATATGTTCTCCAACCGATTGTTTTTTTACAATACCGTTGCCATACAATTTTACATTCACCTTGACTTGCATGTTTTCCAACAGACTAAGGGCATCCATAGCTGGTAATCCAACAACATTAGGCATGATCGTCTTATATTTTTGGGCTATCTTAAAATAATGTTCATACTCCTGTTCTGCCAATTCACTTTTTACTTCCAGAGTTTTGACTTCATCTATTATCGGGGTATCTGTAAATATCTTCTGAGCAATTTTTTTGAATACGGGGCCAGAAACATCAGCCCCATAATACCCTACACTTTTATCGGGCTCGTGAATTACAACAATGCATGAATATTTGGGATCATCAGCTGGGAAATAGCCTACAAAAGATGAAATGTAATTCAGTTTATCCTTATCTCGATAATCTTTTTGGCATGTGCCTGTTTTACCAGCCATGGAAAAATTCTTAGAATATAATCGATGTCCCGTGCCATGCTCTTTGACGATAACATTTTTTAATAACTGCTGCAGTTTAAGAACCGTTGTTTTGGAGCATACTTGCTTATTAATCACTTCTTTTTTGAATGGTACGATCACCTTATCAAATTCCTTGACTTCCTTTAAAAATTGAGGTTTGACCATTTCACCATCATTCGCTATGGCATTATAAAAAGTTAAAGTCTGTAATGGTGTAAAAGAAACGCCGTAGCCATAAGCCATCCATTGCAGGGCGATACCGCTCCAACGCCCATTTTTAATCCTGGGATCAGGAATAATCGGTTTACCCTCTCCAATAATGGGAATGCTCAGAGAGTCGTTCAAATTCATACTGTACAGGCGATCGATAAACTTACTTGGCTGCTGCCTATAAGCTTGATCAATGGCTTTTACAATACCTGTATTTGAGGACACCTCGAAGGCTTTGGAAACAGAAATCTTGCCGTATCCTCCATTTTTTGAATCCCTTACTTTTTTTCCATAAAAAGAAATAATTCCTCTTTCCGTGTCTACGACATCACTGGTATCGACCAACTTATCTTCGATAGCAGCCGCTAATGCCATTAGCTTAAATGTTGATCCCGGCTCATGGCTTTCTCCAACAGCGTAGTTCAACCGTTCATAATACACGCCTTTTGAACTTCTTCCTAAATTGGAAATAGCTTTAACTTCACCTGTTTTAGTTTCCATAACCACAACACATCCATGATCGGCTTTATATTTATCTAACTGCTCTAAAAGTGCATGATGCGCGATATCTTGAATATTAACATCAATTGTTGTATAAACATCATAACCGTCCTGAGGCTCTATTTGATTGTAATCCGTTAATGGCTTCCATTTATCTTTTCCTATCTTTTGCTTCCAACGTTTCCCATCAATTCCTCGTAAATACTTTACTCCAAATGCGCCGTCAATTCCTGGTCTAGTCACATTTCCAAAATCATCTATGTGCTCATAACCTATAGTTCTTCGAGCAATACTTCCCATAGGGAATTCACGTTTAGTGTTTTGCTCCACAATCAATCCACCCGGAATAGCGCCTTTATTGAGCAATGGAAAACTTCGAAATCGGATATAATCCGAATACGCCAGGTTCCTTGCCAATAACAGGTATTGATTTTTATTAGCGCGGGCCTTTCTTATCAGTTTTTCGTAGTACGAGGAGGGTCTGCCTGTAAAATCAGATAATGAATCGCACAAGTCCTCAATATGTGCCTCAAAAAGCTTACTTGAAGAAATTACAGCATCAATTGCAATATTATATTTAGGAATCGAAGTAGCCAATAAGCTGCCATCATCTGCGTATACATTTCCTCGGTTGGCAGGAATAGTGACGTTTTTTACGGCTTGTTTTTCAACCAAACTCTTGTATTTATCCCCTTGCAAAAATTGAATGCTTACCAATTTAAAAATGACAGCCAGTCCAAAGATGAACATACATCCTGCTATAAAATACAAACGGTTTAATATGTTTTTCTCTTTTACGGCCAATTTAATGTACTACTTCTGAGATTTGACTTTTATTTTTTTTGGTGGAATTATGGAGGGTTCCAATCCTTTTTCCTTCATTTTTAGAGCAACCGCAGATTCCATTTTGAGTTGCATGAGTTGCGATCGACCATCGAGAAACTTTGAGCGCAATTCCTTGACCTCATTATTCAATCTCGCTATTTCATAGACCTTTTTATCAGCACTATGTGAACTTGCAATCATGACTATAGCCAGTACTGACAAAAAAATGATAAACCTCCAATTTTTAAAGGAGTCATCACTTACTAAAAAAGTGCCCTTCAGTATGTTGTAAATATTTTTTTTCATCTGAATATGTCCAATTTCAAAATGCACACCATTTGCTGTGCAGTACCTGTAACCCTAATACTTCATGATTTACCTCCAAATACGCGAGTAAATCAAAACAACACTCTCGCAATTCTATATCTTCTCAGCAATGCGTAACTTAGCACTTCTAGCTCTGTTATTCATTGCTATTTCTTCTTTGGTCGGTGTAATCAGGCCATTAACTTTTTTTAATGGCACTTCATAATTTCCAAAAATATCGCGCTTCGGTTCACCCTCAAACATGCCATTTCTTATAAAACGCTTCACCAACCTATCTTCAAGTGAATGGTAGGATATAACACTTAACCGCCCACCTACCTTCAGCAATTCCGGAACTTGAAGTAAGAACTCCTTCAGCACTTCAATTTCCTGATTAACTTCTATGCGTATGGCCTGATAGATCTGCGCCAATATTTTGTTTTCATATCGTGGTGGTAAAAATTTATGTAACACCGCTTTTAATTGATTACTGGTGACTATTGGGCTCTGCGACCTGGACTCTACAATACACCTTGCCATCGCAGGAGCCATTCGTAATTCACCATATCTATAAAACATCTGTTTTAACTGCTCTTCGCTATATTGGTTAACCACATGGTAAGCGGACAATTTGTTTTCCCGATTCATCCGCATATCTAAATCGGCTTCAAATCGCGTTGAAAACCCTCTTTCAGCTACATCGAACTGATGCGAAGACACTCCAAAATCCGCTAAAATACCATCCACTTTAATGACACCATGAAATCGTAAAAAACGTTTCATATATCTAAAATTTTCATTTATGAACGTGAAACGCGGATCACTGATTATATTTTTAAGAACGTCCCGGTCCTGATCGAAAGCAAACAGTCTTCCTTTTTCTCCTAACCTATTTAATATTTCTCTGCTATGTCCACCTCCACCAAAGGTGACATCCACATAAACTCCATCTGCTTTAATATTTAAACCATCAACAGTTTCCTTTAATAGCACCGGATTATGATACTCCATAATCTTCATCTTGTCCCATTACCTCTTCTGCTAAATCAGCAAAATCTAAAGCCGCATCACTGATAGCTTGCTCATAGAGCGCCTTATCCCATATTTCAACTATATTAATAGCCGATGCCACAACGATATCTTTTGAGATACTTGCAAAAACCGTTAAATCCTTTGGTATTAATAAACGACCGTTTATATCGACTTCAACCATTTTAACCCCGGCTGTGAATCGTCGAATAAAATCATTGTTCTTTTTTTTAAACCTGTTAAGCTTATTTACTTTCTGCATTAAAACCTGCCATTCCTTTAAAGGATACAGTTCCAAACACTTTTGAAATACTGAACGACGCAATACAAAACCCTCTTGTAGTATGGGAGAAAGTTGTTTCTTTAACGCAGCAGGCATCATTAAACGTCCCTTCGCATCGACTTTACACTCGTATGTTCCAATTAATGATTCCAATTAGGTTGGTTAGGATTTCGCTGTTTAAGTTTCAAATATATTGAAAATTTTACCACATTTTACCACTTTATACCACTTTGTTAATAATTTTTTGTTGCGCTCTGTCTTAACAAGGATTTTATTTATCGCAATTCCACGCAGTACTTAACAGTTAAAATATCCCAAATGAAAAGCAAAACATTTATAGGATTGTCGAGATCACATGCCTTGAATTGTTTGTGATAATCGATTAAAATGATTGAAATATGAATGATTTAATTATATTTGTTTTTATCGTAATGACCATTTGATTAATGACAAAACATTTAAAAAAGGAAAAGAATTACAGTTATGTTGAAGTAGGTGAAGGCACTCCCATTATTGTACTACACGGTCTTATGGGTGGATTGAGCAATTTTAGTTCAGTTTTAGATTTTTTCAGTAAAAGAAACTATAAAGTCATCATTCCTGAGCTTCCTATTTATACCATGTCTTTAATTAAAACCAATGTAAAAAGTTTTGCAAAATACCTTCACGAGTTCATCAATTTTAAAGGTTTCAGTGAAGTTATTTTACTTGGAAATTCATTGGGTGGACACATTGGCCTCTACCATACCAAACATTATCCTGAGAAGGTAAAAGGGCTTGTTATTACGGGTAGTTCCGGTCTATACGAGAGTGCAATGGGTGGTGGCTACACCAAGCGAAGTGACTATGAGGTTATTAAAAAGAAAGCCCAAGAAGTATTTTACGACCCCGCCATCGCCACAAAAGAAATTGTTGATGAGGTTTATGCTTCCGTTAACGACCGTAATAAACTCATAAAAACACTTGCAATAGCTAAGAGCGCTATTCGGCACAATATGGCGCATGATCTTCCAAAAATGTACACCCCAACATGCATCATTTGGGGTAAGAACGACACCGTTACACCTCCTGAGGTTGCCACAGAATTTAACGATCTGTTGCCAGATTCCGATTTGTATTGGATTGATAAATGTGGCCATGCTGCAATGATGGAACATCCGGATGAATTCAATAGAATAATGGAAGCCTGGCTTAAAAAAAGAGGTTTTTAATTGCAATTAAAAAATAGTTGCCATTAGCAGTAATTTTCAGGAAAATAGTTCAAAGCAATCCTCTATAAATTAATTATTTATTTATTTTTTATCCGGGGTCCAACAACGAAAAACAATTCCTTTTCTTTGCTCCAAATAAGATTGGCAAGTTCTGAGATTGTACGCCATATTTGAACGCTTGAAATTTGAAACGACACTATCATGCAAATAAAATCGGCCGAATTTGTGATGAGTAACTCCAATGTTGCTAAATGTCCAAAAAGCATGCTCCCTGAATATGCTTTCATTGGACGAAGTAATGTTGGAAAATCTTCTCTTATTAATATGTTGACTGGCAGAAGAAATTTAGCAAAAACTTCAGGACGGCCAGGAAAGACTCAGCTCATCAATCATTTCTTAATTAATAAAAATTGGCATTTAGTAGATTTGCCAGGCTATGGCTATGCACGCGTTTCAAAATCTGCTAAAAAAACGTTTCAAAAATTTATTACACAATATTTTCTTCATAGGGAGCAGTTAATTAACGCTTTTGTCCTGATTGATATCCGTCACGAACCCCAGACCATTGATTTAGAATTTATGCAATGGCTTGGTGAAAATGACATTCCTTTCTCCATCATCTTTACCAAAGCTGATAAATTAAAAGCTAATGCAATTACAAGGCATATTGAAGATTACAAATCTGTACTTTTAAATACCTGGGAAGAGATACCTAATTATTTCATTACATCATCTTCCAAAACTATTGGAAAAGAAGAGGTTTTGAATTTTATTGAAGACATCAATGCAAATATGTCAATGACATGATGATAAGTTCATTAAATTAGGTAATATCAATAAACACATTTAGAACCAGTCATCATGGAAAGAAAGCGTATTGCATATCATTATTTAAACTATTTAGAAGAAGGCAATATGTCCGCGATAATCACTCTTTTCGACATAAATGGAACTGTTAATTCACCTATTTATGGTATTAAGAAGGCCTCCGATTTCTATACTCAGTTAAATGAAGATACCTATAGCTCGGAATTAGAATTGAAAGGCTTGTTTGAGGAGGCTAACACGTCCCGATTAGCACTTTATTTTTGCTATACCTGGATCCTCAAAAATAAGGAGCGTGTGACCTTTGATGTGGTTGATATTATCGAATTCACTAAACAAGGAAAAATAAAAACGCTGAATATCATCTATGATACTGTTGTTACCAGAACATTAATTGAAAAATTAAACAGTTAAATTTTTTTTAATGATTTCATTATGCTTGAAACGAGTTAACTAAGCACTGTATGGGCTTATTAATAAAGAACGTATCGTCATGTCTACAGGACCTTTCTAACCCTTGACATCAAGAGCATCTCGCAAAGCATTTCCGATAAGCATAAAAGCCATTACCAAAGTCATGATGCATAGGCCCGGGATAATGGCCAAATACGGTTTTCCCAAGATAATATAATTGTAGTGATCTTTAATCATGGCGCCCCAACTAGCCATAGGGGGTTGGGCACCAATTCCCAAAAAACTCAATCCACTTTCTATCAATATGGCTGCGGCAAAATTGGCGGCCGAGATAACAATAACCGGAGCCATAATATTAGGTAAAATGTGCCTGATGATAATCCTAAAATTACCAAAGCCAAGGGCCCTGGCAGCCGTAACATATTGCATTTCCTTAACACTCATAATCTGACCACGAACCACTCTCGCTACCTCTACCCACATGGTCAGTCCAACAGCAATAAACACCTGCCAATATCCTTTACCCAAAGCCAGGGTAATGGCTATGACCAATAGCAGCGTCGGAATAGACCATGTAACATTTATGATCCACATAATGATGGCATCCACCTTTCCGCCAAAATAGCCTGCAATGCTGCCCATAAAAATCCCAATCACCAGAGATATAAATACAGCTATAAATCCTATAAAAAAGGATATTCTAGCCCCTACCAGAATCCTACTAAGTAAATCCCTGCCATATTTATCTGTGCCAAACAAAAACCTCTTTTCCTTGATATATTTATCCACTGATTGTTCAGGGAACACATCAAGATTAACGGACTTTTCCACTCCAACTAACCCATCTGAGGCGTATTCAGTATAGGTCAATAAGCTGTCCTCGACACGGAAAGTTGAAATTGGAACTTCGGTATCAGCATTTAACTTACCAAAAAACATTTTATCAAAAGCAGATTGCTCCCTGGATTGCCTTGAGGGTATAGTAAGCATGAGTACCTTAAATCCGGGTTTTTTCGAATGAATTGCCAAATGCATTTGATTGGCATGCTGGGAATTATCAGGAGCCAGGAGGTAGGCAAATACAGAAATCAGACCAACAAAAACAATAAAAATAAAACTAAAAACGCCCCAAATGTTCTTTTTAAACTTTTGAAGCGCTAATTGTTTTAATGAGTTTGACTGAGAACTCATGTATAATTTTAATTCTTTATTTTATCTGCTGTTGAAACCATTCTTTTCACACCAAATGACCGATTTAAATCCTCCAGTACGTTGAGTGCTTCCTCTATATAAACATCTTGACTCAAATTCTTATGCCATCGCTCACGTTTCTCACGTAAATTCGTGGTATCCGACTCAAATAATGCGCGTTCATATGCCAAAGAGTTAAAACTCAAGTTCGTCTTATAATCTTCTATTGCATCAAATTTTTTAGATTCCTCTTCATTCAATTCCAACTGCGCCTTATACGTCTCATAGTTCAAAGAATAAACCGTCTCATCTATCTTGCTTTTTACCCACTTCGCATTTTCTTCAATTAACCTGAGCTGCTCATTATTTTTCATTCGCTCGTTACTTTTGCTTATCGCTTCATCGTAATCAAAATAATGATCCCAAACATCATAATTGGCCGGGTCAATTTCATCATATGGCAACGGATTATCTTTATCCTTTTCACCCACTTCTATAAAACTAAAACGACCAGGAACCTTGACATCACTTTTCACCCCCTCCAACTGCACAGAACCTCCATTTATCCTGTAATACTTTTGTGTGGTCAATGCCAGGGCACCTAAATCACCCTGGGTGTTATTTCTGAGTATATTGTTTAAGTTGATTACATTTTGAACAGTTCCTTTACCATAGGTTTGTTTACTACCAATAATTATCGCCCTTTTATAATCCTGCATAGCCGCTGCCATGATCTCTGAGGCCGAAGCCGAAATTTCATTAACCAAAATTACCAGGGGACCATCCCATACTACTGACCTGTCCCTATCACTGAGAACTTCTTTAGATTTTCCTGAGGAACGTACCTGAACTATGGGTCCTTCCTTAATAAAAAGGCCTGCCATATCAACAACTGCAGGAAGCGATCCACCCCCATTGTTTCTCAAATCCAATACAAGCCCTTCCATACCTTCAGCTTTAAGACGTTCTATTTCCAACTTTACGTCTTTGGCTGCATTTAAAGTTTTATAGTTTTGGAAATCGACATAAAAACTTGGTAAATTAATGACACCAAATTTATGATTATCCTTTTCCACAATTGATGCCTTCGCATAGGTTTCATTAATTTCAATTATATCGCGAATCAAGCTCACATCTTTAATAGTGCCATCGATTTTTTTAATCGTCAAGGTAACTTTGGTTCCCTTAGGCCCCTTGATGTACTTGATCGCGTCGTTTATACGCATACCAACAATGTTAACCGGAACATCCTCATCTTCCTGTTTCACCTTCAAAATAACATCCTCGACTTCCAATTCATTACTTCGCCATGCCGGCCCACCAGAAATGAGTTCAACAATTTTAATATAGTCCATTCGTTTTTGTAATCGCGCTCCAATACCCTCCAGTTTACCAGACATACGTTCATCAAAATTCTCTTTGTTCTTCGGTGCCAGATAGTAGGTATGCGGATCGAACTCACTCACAATAGCATCAACATAAAGTGCAAACCACTCTTCTCGTGTTAAATCGTCTACATTATCATTGAAATAAACCTCTATAGAATTTAAAGTGGCTTCTCTAGCCTCCTTTTCAATCTCAGTTTCTGTTTTCATGACATAAGACGGATCTCTTTCCTTTGTAGCTTTTTCCTCCATCATTAAGTCATCGTAGTTTGTCAACGTCGAAAATTTCAGTTGTTTTCTCCAACGCTCTTTCATATCCTTTTTGTTCTTAACAAACTCTACATTGTCATAGTTGGTTTCAAATGTTTCATCTTTGGTATAATCAAACGGTGTTGATAATACCGCTTTATAAATTTCCTTCGCTTCTGCTATGCGTTGCAATAAACGTTCATGTACCACATTAAAAAAAGTAATGTCTACGGCTTTTAACTGATCGTCCAAGCTCCATTTATAGCGTTCAAATTCCCTGATATCGGCATCATAGAAATAACGTTTAACAGGATCAATAGTTTCAATGTAATCATCGAACAATTCCACTGAAAAATCATCATTAATCTCAATAGGATCAAAATGACCCTGTTCTAAGACATAACTAATAATGCGAACCAACAATTTATCTTTATCCGGGTCATCAAAAGTTTTGGCCGTAAAACTACAGGAAGCAAATGCCAGTAATAACACTAATAATAGCACCTTATAATTCCTCTTCATCATATTTTTCATTGTTTTCTTGTTTCTTTTTGTACGCTCAGCAATATATTTTCCACTAAAATAAAGAAAAAACCATGCCATGGCGTTTTATCCTCGCTAATTTTTTGTTAAACCAAAGAAATAAAAGGTTTACATAGGAAATTATGTATTTTAGCGATGTTAAAATTAACATTAATGATTAAAAAGCCCTTAATTTTAATCACCAACGACGATGGCATAAATGCGCCCGGAATACGCACTTTAATTAGTATTATGAAGCCTCTTGGCGACATTATTGTTGTTGCTCCTGACAGTCCTCAGAGCGGTATGGGACATGCCATTACCCTGGACGCTACACTTTATGCTGAAGAACATAAATTTAACCATGCGACACATAGGGAATACAGTTGTTCAGGTACCCCTGCGGATTGTGTAAAATTAGCTATCCGGCAGTTAGCAGACAGAAAACCGGATTTATGTGTATCCGGAATTAATCATGGATCGAATTCATCCATCAACGTGATTTATTCTGGTACCATGAGTGCTGCTATCGAGGCCGGAATTGAAGGCATTCCTGCCATTGGATTTTCATTGCTCAATTATAAATGGAATGCCGATTTTGGTGCATGCAAAGAGTATGTGAAAATCATAACCGAAAATGTTCTTACCCATGGGCTTCCAGACGGTGTGGTTTTAAATGTGAACATTCCGGATATTCAAAAACATGAAATTAAAGGTGTGAAAATTTGCAGACAAGCACGAGCAAATTGGGTTGAAGAATTTGACAAACGCATCAATCCTCAGGGAAAGGATTATTATTGGCTAACAGGGAAATTTGTTAATTTAGATGAAGGTGATGATACTGATGAATGGGCCTTAGCCAATAATTATGTATCGGTAGTTCCCGTTCAATTCGATTTAACGGCTCACCACTATATTGATAATTTAAAACGTTGGAATTTTAAAGTATAACTATTGACATAAAAGGATGAAGAAGGATATTTTTATTGGTATTTTTGTTGGACTAGTTGCTAATCTCATGGGGTTGTTTTTTACGGCCACATTATTAGGTCGGGGCGACGATTTCACATCGGTTATAGAAGCTGCATATCAAGAAGGATTTCTAGGAAAACTAATTAGTTTGGGTGCTATTTTAAATCTGGTAGCCTTTTTTGTTTTTATTAAGAAGAAACAGGATTATCGTGCCCGTGGCGTACTATTGATAACCGTTTTTATTGCTGTTTTTACTTTTGTTTTTAAATTATTTTAATTTAGGGTTCCTCGTTGGTTAGGTTGCAATTATTAATTATGGACTCGTCCGCTGACATAGATGAAATATTATATTATAGCCGGTGAAGCTTCTGGAGATCTTCATGGCTCCAACCTGATGAAGGCATTGCAAAAAAGGGATGTCAACGCCGACTTTCGGTTTTGGGGCGGTGACCTTATGGCTGCCGTTGGCGGTCATCTTGTAAAGCACTATAAGGAGCGGTCATTTATGGGGTTTTTCGAGGTCATTAAGAATTTGAGGCAAATTTTTAAAGATTTTGCCCTTTGTAAAAGCGATATTGCGAGCTACCAACCTGATGTCATTATTTTTATTGACAACTCGGGCTTTAATTTGAGGATTGCCAAATGGGCAAAACAAAAAGGCTATCGAACCAACTACTACATATCACCGCAAGTATGGGCCTCGAGAGCAAAAAGGGTACATGACATTAAACGTGATATCGATGCCATGTATGTTATACTTCCCTTTGAAAAGGCATTTTACAAAACTTATAATTATGATGTCACCTTTGTAGGCCACCCCTTGATTGACGCCATTTCGGATAGGGTTCAGGTGGATGAATTTGCTTTCAGAAGAAAGCATCTTCTAAATGACAAACCAATTATTGCTTTATTACCTGGAAGCAGAAAGCAAGAAATTACAAAAACGCTTTCAGTCATGCTCAGTATAATTGATAAATATCCCGATTATCAATTCGTTATTGCGGGTGCACCCAGCCAGGATTTTGAATTCTACAGACCGTTTATTACCCATCCGGATGTCAATTTTGTAAATAATAAGACCTATGATCTATTGAGTATTTCCTATGCCGCCATAGTAACTTCCGGAACGGCTACTTTAGAAACTGCTCTTTTTAAGGTGCCCCAGGTAGTTTGTTATAAAGGAAGTAACATTTCCTATCAGATAGCAAAACGCATTATTACATTGAAGTACATTTCTTTGGTGAATTTAATTATGGACAAAAAGGTAGTTACGGAGCTCATACAAAATGATTTCAACTCCAGAGAATTGAAAAAGGAATTGGATATCATATTAGATGCAGACGAACGTAAAAAGCTCTTTTTGCATTACTACGAATTGGAACAAAAACTGGGAGGCAGAGGTGCCAGTGAAAAAACGGCAGATTTAATCTTTAACTCTATCCAATCCATAGCATAGGAATGCAAAAAGTTTTGCTATTACTTCTTTACATTGCATTTTTTACAAGTTGTAAATCGACAAGCCGAGTCAGGGCCTCCAGAAACAAAGCACCGGAAACTGTAAATAAGAACATCAGGGACAGTTCTAAAATTTTTACTTTACAGGACAGTATAATTCAATACGCAAAAAGCTTTGAAGGTGTTCAATATAAATGGGGTGGTACGACTCAATCGGGCATGGATTGTTCAGGTTTGATTTATGAATCGTTCCGGGAACACCATATTTATTTACCCAGGATTTCTCGCGATATGGCTAAAAAAGGGAAAAAGGTAAACATCAAAAATGTGCAGGAAGGAGATCTGCTTTTTTTTAAAACCGGAAAAAGTAAACGGCAGGCCATAAACCATGTAGGTCTGGTTGTTGAAGTGGCCCATGATGGTATCAAATTTATTCACGCAACGAATAGAAATGGGGTAATTATAACGCGACTCTCTGAATCCTACTGGAGCTCTGCTTTTCAGGAGGCGAGACGTTACCTATCCCCTAAATTATAAAGACGTACTTGTAGGTGAATTCATAAGAAAACTTATTTTTGAAAGGTATTACCTTAAAAATAAGAAAGCAATTTCTTATTTTTATCCGGAATGCCCCTATTGAACTTTTCCATTATAAAACTTACCATTTGCCTAATTACAGGTATTGTAATAGGCTATTATCATCCCTTAAACCATGACCTTGTTATTTATGTTCTATCGCTGTTGTTGATACTATTAGTTTTAGTAGGAGTCATTTCAAACCAAACATTAAAAAAGACCATCTGGTTCGCAGTTATTAGTTATTTATTATTCATTTTTATTGGTGTTTTTATTGTACTAAACTATAGCCTAAAGGAATCAAAACATCACTTTTTAAAGCATATAAGCAGTTATCAGGATACCTTACCTACTATTACCTTTTGCATAAACAAGGTGTTAAAACCGAATGCTTATAACACCAAATATGTCGTCGATATATTAAAGGTGAATGAGACAAAAGTAAGAGGCAAAGCTTTATTGCATGTGAAGAAAGACAGCCTAATTCATGCTTTGAAAGTTGATGAAGTATACCTTTCTCCAGGTAAATTCAAAGCCATTTCTCCCCCGTTAAACCCGTATCAATTTAATTACAAGGCCTATTTAGCAAGACAACATATTTACATGCAGCTATTCACAGAAAACCAAAACCTGTTCAAAGCCGGCCAAATGTATACTGTATTCGGATATGCAGAACGGGTTAGAAGTTATATCCATTCAAAACTAAAAAAATACGACTTTAATTCGGATGAATTAAGCATTATCAGTGCTTTGCTATTTGGACAACGGCAAAATGTAAGTAAAGACATGCATGAGCATTATGTTAATGCCGGGGCTGTACACATACTTGCAGTATCCGGTTTACATATTGGTATCATATTGTTAATTTTAAGCCAGGTCTTTAGACCATTAGAGTATCTCAGATATGGCAAAATTCTCAAAGTAATTTTGCTCATTACCTCGCTTTGGTGCTTTGCGATTATTGCCGGCCTTTCGGCTTCTGTAACCCGCGCGGTGACTATGTTCAGTATTGTTGCCATTGCTTCATCGTTAAAACGTCCTACAAATGTTTACAACACCCTGGCCATTAGTATGTTTTTTATCCTCCTTTTTAAACCACTGTATCTTTTTGAAATTGGATTTCAACTGAGTTATCTGGCTGTTTTCTCGATTGTTTCCATCGATCCCTTGTTATACAAATTACACCGGTCAAAGTATTGGCTCATCGATAAGTTATGGCGCATACTCACGGTCACAATCGCCGCTCAATTAGGCATACTCCCTCTAAGCTTATTTTACTTCCATAAATTTCAAGGTCTGTTCTTTTTTTCAAACCTGGTTATAATCCCTGTTTTAGGATTGATTTTGGGAATGGGGATGCTCGTCATTATTTTATCCGTTTTAAATGTCTTACCCTCATTTGTGGCTGATTCTTACAACACTATTATTTACAGGATGAATCAATTCGTAACATGGGTTTCAAATCTGGATACATTCTTTTTTACAGATATCCCATTTAATCATTTTTGGCTTATTGCAAGTTATATCACCATTATCGCACTCGTGCAACTTCTTATAAAAGCAACTTATCATACCATTACATTCACCCTTGTGGGATTGCTTGCCATACAATTAGCTCATATCATAACCGATCTAAAACGAACACAAAATACATTGATCATATTTCACGAGTACAGGCATACGTTGATTGGTGATTTAACCCATAACGAACTAAAAGTAGCCCATACTAATAAGGATATTGAACCCACTCAAATAAGCACCATATCGGATTTTGCCGTTGGTAATTTTGTGAAAACCATTACAAAGGACAGCTTGCGACCCCTCTATATGTTCAACGATAAATCCCTGCTCGTTGTAGATAGCCTTTGTGTTTATAATATATCATCTTTTCATCCTGATTACGTTTTATTGAGAGCATCACCAAAACTTAATTTAAACCGTTTAATAGATACTCTGAAGCCAGGGTATATCATAGCTGACGGCAGCAATTATAAATCCTATGTGTCGCACTGGAAATCGATTTGTAGAAAAAGAAAACTCCCATTTCATCATACTGATGAAATGGGAGCGTACTTTATAGCTTATTAATTTATATCACCCCTGAAACTCATATTTAAACGCCTTGTAATACGCATTAAATTTTTCCTGGGTGTCTAATGTCTTATGGTCATCCTTATGGAACATTTTTAGATACAATTCCAACTGAGATGGTGTTTTATACCCTCGTATCGGGGCAATAACTGAGGCATCTTCATCAAAAAAAACAATTGTTGGATAAGCACTAACCTGCAAATAACCAGTTAACTGATGCGGTGCATTGCGTCTATTGGCATTGGCAGGATTATAGTTTGGATTATCAAACGTTTTATTGTCAAAGGTGACCACTTCATTTCCCTCACCATTAAATTTCACAGCATAATAATACTTGTTCACATAGTCGATGACATCCTTATTTTTAAAGGTGTTTTTATCTAACATTTTACACGGGCCACACCAATTGGTGTATACATCCATCATTATTTTTCGGGGTGATTTCTTTTGGAGCGCCAGGGCTTCGTCTAATGTGAGCCAATTAATTTCCTGGGCTTTAGCATCTATTGAGATACAAACCAAAGATAAAATCAATATCAACATGTTTACTTTCATACTATTTTTTTATAAAATTATTTGCCACAGCTAGCCATTCCTGGGCTCCACCTCTTATGTAACCTGTCCTGCCCAGACTGTTCAAATTCATTCTGCCATCCGATTTTTTCTCGGGGTTTACAAAGAATACGGTGGGATAGCCACTAACTTTAAAAATTTGTTGAAGTTGGTAATTCTGAACTTTAACAGATTGGTCCTGGGGTGTTCTTCTCGGGAAGTCCAATTCCATTAAAACCACATTATTTTTAGCCCATCTCTCGAAATCCTGGGTTTGAAACACTTCTTTCTGAAGTCTTTTACACCAACCACACCAATCGGATCCTGTAAAGAACATGAGCACCGGTTTACGTTCTTGAATCGCAATTTCAGATGCCTTTTTCATATCAGTATGCCATGTTACCTCCTGGGTAAACCCAAAGGCACATGCCAAAATAATCAATAAAGGCACAAGTAGTTTTCGCTTCATAGTCGTTTTTTATTAAGTAAATACACTTCGGTATTTACAAAATCCATACCTAACATACAAAAAAAGCACTTAAAGAAGTGCTTTTTGAGTTTACTTTAACGTTTTTTTCGATTAACGCACCCCATGCATTAGTTTTTTGATCACTGGATATAAAATAGCCGACAATACCGCCAATGCTAAAGAAATACCGGTAAGAATCCAGAAAAAATAACTAATACCATGCTCTAAAGCAATGGCTTCCGAGGATTCGGCAAACATACCAGCCATTTTCATACCTATGGCAATAGCCAAATACCATATCCCGAACATGGTTGCAATCATTCGAGCAGGCACTAACTTACTCACGTAGGACAGGCCAACAGGAGAAATACAAAGTTCGCCCATAGTATGAAACAAATACACCAAAATCAACCATATCATACTCACCTGTGCGGTTTTAGCTCCCGGTTCTATACCCCCGGCACCAAAGGCCACACATGCCATTCCCAATCCCAAAAGTGCCATTCCTATAGCCCATTTCATATTCGCGTTGGGGTTATACTTACTCTCCCACCACTTAGAGAATAAAGGTGCCAACGTAATAATAAATAATGAATTTAAAACAGAGAACCATGAGGCCGGTACTTCTGTCTGATCCTTTTGAAATTCGGCGGAAAGCATCCAGATAGCAATACCCCAGACAATAAGAAAACTCAGTGCTAAAAACAGATTGGATATTGCATATTTAGAAAATGTTTTTTTAAAGAGCATGACTAGGACCCATGTAATAACACCCAGGGGTATTATGGTCATCAGGGAATTTACAATTTTGAAAGTTAAGCCGGCGCCACCCTCCAATGTGCGTTGCGTATAGTCCCTGGCAAAAACGGTTAAAGAACTTGGAGATTGTTCGAAAATAGCCCAAAAAAACATGGTCACAAACGCAAAGAAAATAATAGCGATCATCTTTTCTTTTGTAGTTTTTACATACTTCGGTATTCTGATTATCAACAAAAGTACAAACAAAGCTAAGGCGAATAAAATGGCCACTGTTGGTCCGGACAGGCCAAATATTTCAAAATTAAAAAGATTGTAATTTCCTTCCGATATTTTGGATATAGGATCATTTAAAATCCAGGCTAACCCAAGCAGCGCTGCTACAACGATCATTATCCTTTGTAATTGAGTAAACGGATTCCTTCGATCTTCTGAGTCTTCAGAAACCGATGCTGTTTCCGAGGCAGCCTGACTAGGATCTTCAATCTTCTTTTTGGGTTTGAGGGCAATATTCCCAAAAATGCCCTGAGCGAACCAAAATTGCAACAGACCAAAAAGCATAAATATCCCGGCAATACCAAAGCCCCATGACCAACCCACTTTTTCCCCTAAATAACCGCATAAGAGTATACCGAGAAAAGCACCTGCATTGACACCCATATAGAAAATGGTGTAGGCTCCATCCTTTTTCTCCGGTTTTTCCTTATACATTTCGGAAATTATGGAGGTCATATTAGGTTTGAAGAAACCACTGCCAAAAACTAAAAGGGTTAACCCCGAATAGATAAAGAAGGTGGTTTCGAGGGCCATACAGGCATGTCCTAAAGTCATTAATAAGGCTCCCACAACAACAGCCTTTCGGATACCGATAACATTGTCGGCAAAGTATCCTCCGAGCATCGTTGATAGATACACCAGAGAGGTATAGGTTCCGAATATGGCATAGGCCCATTCCTTAGGCCATCCCCATCCACCTTCTCCCATAATGGAAGCCGTAAAAAACAGGATCAGCAGAGCCCGCATTCCATAATAAGAGAAACGCTCCCACATTTCGGTAAAAAATAATACGAACAAACCTGCCGGATGTCCTAGTACCTTATCTTTAAAAAGATTTTCTACATCTGTAGTCATATATAAAATTTATTAGTTAGTCTCTGTCATACCTCGGTCTCAGGAAGCATCATTTTGCACACCTTCCAGCTCTTCTGCACCATGTGTTAAACGTTTTAATGGTTTCAGGATGGCAATTACCAGTATCCCAAAAATGGTACAGAATATGGCTATTCCCGTAAAGATGTTAAACTCACCATATTCAGAAGCCGATTCACCCAACAGACCGGCTACCTTGTTACCTAAGCCAGTTGCCGCAAAATAAGCACCCATCATAAACGCCATCCAACGTTCCGGTGCCAATTTAGTAATAAAGGATAATGCCACAGGTGAGGCACATAGCTCTCCCAAGGTGTGAAATAAATAAGCGAGAAGAAGCCAGATCATACTCGATTTCTCAACCACTTCGCCAACAGCGTCGTAACTTACTTCTTTACTGGCGATTGACATAAAGAAAAAGCCCCATCCCATAATAATCACGCCTATTGCCATCTTAAACAAAGAAGACGATTCCTTTTTACGATTCTTCCACCATACCCAAAAACTTCCAACCACAGTCGCAAAGATTAAGATAAAAATAGCATTTACAGATTGAAACCAACTTGCCGGAATATCGAAACTTCCCAACCTCAAATCCGTTTTCTGATCGGTATAAATATTCATTAATCCTCCAGCCTGTTCGAAGGAACCCCAAAAGATGATGATGATCAAGAAGGACAAATAGGTTACCAAAATGCGGTCTTTCTCAACTTTATTGCCATCATTATAGACTACTATACCCACCCCCACAGCAAAGGCCAGGGCAATGATTAACAACCCATAGGACCATGAATCCAATCCAAACCACACAAGTAATCCCAGCACAGTCATTATTACAAAACCTACAATGGAGTTTGTATGATGAAAAATGGACATGAAGAGGTTTTTGCTTTCCTTCTTTTCCTCTTCAGTTCTATCATCTATTACCAAATTACCCACATGTCTAATATGTTTCTGTCCCAGCCAATACGTGAGTTGTCCGATACCCATACCGATCCCTGCCAGACCAAAACCATAATGCCATCCTATAGTTTCACCAACGTAACCCACTATAAGTGCTGCCGCCGCAGCTCCCAGATTAATCCCCATGTAGAAAATATAGAATCCCATGTCCCTCTTATTCTGCTCATTTTTCGGATAAAGTCCGCCAACCATAGTTGAAATATTCGGTTTAAGCATCCCTACTCCCATAACAATCAGAATCAATCCCATATAGAACGCCCAAAGCTCCTCAATAGCCAATATGCTATGACCTGCTACCAGCAACATTCCACCGACAAAAACTGATTTTCGCTGTCCCAAAAGTTTGTCCGCAATAATTCCTCCCGGAATAGAGGCCACATAAACAAACATGGTATACCACCCGTAAAGGGCAATCGCGCTATCATTAGCCCATCCAAGTCCTGGATTGTCAACTGCGGTTTCAGCCACAAGGTATAAAACCAAAATAGCGCGCATTCCGTAATAGGAAAAACGTTCCCACATCTCTGTTAAAAACAAAATAAACAGTCCTACCGGATGTCCGAATAGGGTTTTTTGACTAATCGTAGCTGAATCTGACATAATATTCTCTTGTTAGTTAGTTATCCTTTAAGTTCTGATTGCGATTTAACCTTTTCCTCATGTTCTTTTGAACGTTTGTCTCCAAGTTTTTCATGGATAAAACGCGTCATTTTTTTATACAGATGCAATCGTGTATTGCCACCATAAATACCGTGATTATCATCGGGATATACCGCCCAATCAAATGGTTTATCGGCCTGGATCAAGGCCTCAGCCAAACGCATGGCATTTTGTAAATGCACATTATCGTCTGCCGAACCATGCACCAATAAAAAATCACCTTTAAGTTTATCGATATGGCTTAAAGGTGAATTATCATCATACCCACTCGGATTTTCCTGTGGGGTCGACATATATCGTTCGGTATAAATCGTATCGTAAAAACGCCAGCTGGTCACAGGTGCGACAGCAATGGCCATCTTAAACACATCATTTCCCTTAAACAAACAATTGCTACTCATAAAACCACCATAGCTCCATCCCCAGATTCCAATTCTACTGGCATCTATATAGGGTAATTCCCCAAGTTTTTTTGCTGCTGCTATCTGATCCTCGACCTCATATTTACCTAATTCGTTCTGGGTTATCTTCTTAAACTCAGCCCCTTTAAAACCGGTACCTCGACCATCCACACAGGCAATAATATAACCTTCTTGCGCTAAGTGTTGAAACCAATAATCGTTTGAATTGTTCCATTGATTCGACACCTCTTGAGATCCCGGTCCTGAATATTGGTACATGAGTAATGGGTATGTCTTGGTATCATCAAAATCGGAGGGCTTAATCATCCACATATTCAAATCATAACCGTTAACATGTATGGTACTAAATTCCTTTTTGGAGGTCTTATAATTTGAAAGCTTCTGAGAAAGCACATCATTATCTATAATGCTCTTAATCAGATTACCGGAAGCTGCACTGTTTAATGTAAATTCAGGAGGCGTTGTCGCACTGGAAAACGTATTGATGAAATAAGAATAGTCCGCACTGAAAGCGGCACTGTTGGTCCCATCACTTTTTGTTAACCGCTTTTTATCGCGACCGTTCAATTTTATGGCATATACATCCCTGTTAATGGAGCCGTTCTCCACTGATTGATAAAAAATGGTATTTGTCTTTTCATCATAGCCGTAATAGTCGGTTACCTCCCAATTGCCCTTGGTAATCTGGTTGATTAATTGTCCATCGCTATTATAGTGGTATATATGATTGTAGCCATCTTTCTCACTGGTCCAAATAAAACTGTTATCCTTTAAAAATGTAAGGTCATCGGTCACCTTTACATAGGCCTTATCCCTCTCCTCCAAAGCAAGTTTGGCTGAATTGGATCTGGCATTAATAAACCAAAGGTCTAATGCATTCTGATGTCTGTTGAGGTATTGGGCACTTAAAATATCCGGATCGTTAGTCCACTTCATACGTGGAATATAAAAATCATTATAGGATTTGTTAACTTCAACGGTTTTGGTGGTTTCCTCTTTAAGATCATAGATGTGAAGCGATACCTTCGAATTGGCTTCACCGGCCTTGGGGTATTTAAAAACCTGCTGTTCAGGATAAAGTCCCGTACCATAAAGATCCATTGAAAATTCCGGAACATCCGATTCGTCAAATCGTATAAAGGCTAGCTTATCACTATCGGCATTCCATTCAAAAGCACGTACAATCGCAAATTCTTCTTCATAAACCCAGTCGGCTATCCCATTAATAATCTTATTGAATTCACCATCATGAGTCAACTTTAGGGACGCTCCGGTCCTTAAATCCTTAATATAAAGATTGTTGTTATAACCATAGGCTACCTTATTCCCATCAGGAGAAAAGGTAGGTTCCTGGATTTTCTCATCAGCTACTGGAATCGTGGATTCATTGCGTATATCATAAACGAAGTAGTGGCCTAAGGTCGAGCGTCTGTAAATAGGTTCTTCATGCGTTACCAACAAGACTTTGGATTCATCTTCACTAAAGGTATAATCCGTGAAGTACTTCAAAGCTTCAATATCTTCCGAACTTACCAGGGTTTTCACCTTACTTAGGGTTTTATAATCATAAATATCTACTGAAGTACTTCGCGTGGACCGGTCAAAATTAAGCACGGCATACTGTTGTCCATTTCTCATGGAATGCAAGACATCCATGGTTTCGGTTCTAAAGGTCCCGTTCCAAATATCCTGAATGGCTATCGGCTGGTCCTGTGCCGTTATTATCGAAGTTATAAAAAGATAAACTAAAAGTGCATATTTATGAAGATGCATTCCACTATTGTCGATCTTTGTTGAGCTCAAGTACTGCAATAAAAAGGAATTTAAGTTGTGTTGAAAATTACAAATCATATGCAAACAGACAAAAAAAATATTTTTTTCTTAAAATGACGTCAAGTTTACTAAAAATTATGCAAAATCCTAAATTATTAACACTTAAATAAGCTGTCCTTGATAGTGATATCCGATATTCCTGTCAAGAGTAGTATCTTTGCCTAGAAATCGACCAATTTATGAGTAAATCTATTTCAGGCTTTTCCAAGTTGTCCAAGGCAAAAAAGATTGATTGGATTGTTACCACTTATTTTTCAGACTCTGAGGATGCTAGAAAAATTATTGAGCAGTATTGGAATACGGATGCTAAGGTCCAGAAATTACATGATGAGTTCATTGAGAATACCATAACGAATTATTATTTACCCTTAGGGGTAGCACCGAATTTTTTGATCAACGACAAACTTTACACCATTCCAATGGCTATTGAGGAAAGTTCGGTTGTTGCGGCAGCAAGCAAGGCCGCAAAATTTTGGTTGAATCGCGGGGGTTTCAAAACCAAGGTCTATTCAACGATTAAAATTGGACAGGTACATTTTATGTTCCATGGAGATTTCAATAAGCTTAGGACTTTTTTTAACAACATCAAACCCCGACTATTAAAAGAGACCGCTTCCATAACCAAAAATATGGAAGCGCGCGGTGGTGGTATCCTTGACATTGAATTACGAGATAAGACCACTGATATAAAGGGTTACTATCAACTGCACGTGTCATTTGAAACCTTAGATGCCATGGGGGCCAATTTCATAAACTCCTGTTTAGAGCAATTGGCTAAAACCCTACAGACTGAAGCGCTGAATTTTGAATTGTTCTCCGAAACAGAACGTCGGATAGACGTTATTATGAGCATTCTCAGTAATTATGTGCCTGAATGTCTGGTTCGGGCAGAGGTGAGCTGTACGGTTGAGGAATTGACTGAAAACGACGCTATTTCAGGGGAAGCTTTTGCTCGTAAATTTGTTCAGGCTGTCGCTATTGCAGAAGTGGAACCCTATCGTGCCGTAACTCACAATAAAGGAATCATGAATGGCATTGATGCGGTTGTTCTGGCAACAGGAAATGATTTCAGGGCTGTTGAGGCAGGGGTTCATGCCTACGCCTCAAGAACCGGACGTTACAGAAGCCTTACGCATGCTAAGGTAGAAGATGGTCGATTCTATTTTTGGATTGAAATTCCTTTAGCTCTTGGCACTATTGGCGGATTGACACAATTACATCCCCTGGTAAAATTGGCCCTGGAACTATTGCATCATCCCACTGCAAGAGATTTAATGCAAATTGTTGCCGTTGCCGGTTTAGCTCAGAACTTTGCAGCGCTTCGATCCCTAACCACTACGGGCATACAAAAGGGGCATATGAAAATGCATCTCATGAATATTCTCAATCAATTTGGCGCTAACGAAGATGAAAAGCAGGCACTCACAGAATATTTTAAGTCACATACGGTATCCCATAACGCAGTTTCGGATGCACTTCATATTTTAAGATCAAAGACTTAAGTGATGAAAACCTATTTTAGCCATGGCAAACTGCTTCTCTCTGGGGAATACCTTGTTTTGGATGGTGCCAAGGCACTGGCGCTACCTACGATACCAGGACAATCCCTGAAGGTTGATGCTATTGATGAGGAAAAAATTATTTGGAAAAGCTTAGATCACCAAAACAGAATTTGGTATGAAGCCGATTTCGAATTCATCCATCAAGAAGATCAATCCTTACAGTTCGTTCCATTTGGAAATAGCAATAAGATAACCAAAAGATTAATTGAAATATTCGAGGCCATCAATACACTGAATCCAGCGATCTTCAGAGATTCTAAAGGTTATGCCCTCACCTCAGCCTTGTCTTTCCCCAAAGATTGGGGCTTAGGCAGCTCGTCTACATTAGTTAATAATATGGCCCAATGGGCTCAGGTTGATGCATTTCAACTCTTAGAGCTAACATTTGGAGGCAGCGGCTATGATGTCGCCTGTGCCCAACATCACAGGCCTATCACTTACCAGCTGCAAAACTCGAAACCCAAAGTCGAGGAAGTCGAATTCAACCCTTCTTTTAGTGCGCATTTGTATTTTCTTTATCTCAATAAGAAGCAAGACAGCCGTGAGGGAATTGCACGCTATAAAAAGTTAAAAACAACATTAAAGGACCGCATTGATCGTATTACTCAGATTACGGAAGCCATGATTAATTGTGATTCCTTACAGGCATTTGAGTCCTTAATGCAGGATCACGAGACTATTATCACTGAAATCATAAGACAGCCAAGAGTAAAGGAGCGCTTATTTGAAGACTTTGAGGGCTCAATTAAAAGTCTGGGAGCCTGGGGTGGTGATTTTGTTCTTGTGGCCTCCGAAGAAGACCCCAGGTCCTATTTTGAAAAAAAAGGATATCCTACCGTATTGCATTATTCAGACCTTATCCGGTTTTAACCTAGTAATTCCAGAAGATCGGAGTGTTGAACTCTGCTGAGGGCTTGTTCTGCCAAGTCCATAGCAATGCAGCTAACTGCTATCGGTAAAAAAACTTCAACATAAAAAATGCTCCATTCGATGGAGCATTTTCTAAGCTGTATTTAATTCCCTGTTTATTGTACTTGAGTTCTGGCACGGTTATCCTCAATCTCGGCAGCCTCTTTTAAGGCATTATAGACCTTTGAATTCACTGTTCCGGATTTACGCTGCTCCACCCTGTTGGCTGCTGCCTGATAATTATCCAGTTCTACAGCAGGTGTCACCTTGGTCACCTGAACCATATAAACTCCTTTTTCACCTACAATCAATCCTGAGGTCTCCCCTTCATCCAAACCAAAAGCCGTACCTACTACCAAAGGTTCTCTTCCGGCGCCTGAGATGGTCGGTGTTTTCATATTGATGGCCGATGCCGATCTGACCGAAGTGTTTTCGGCTGCAGCCACATCCTCCAAAGTTGTGGCCGTTATACGATCCTTAATCATCTGTGCTTTCTTCTCTTTACGTATCAAAGGCAACACGGTGGCAGAGGCATCTTCAACCGCCATAAGACCTTTGTCATGCCTGGCTACCAATTGCACAATAGCATAGCCCGAAGGAATGGTAAAGCGCTTGATATCCCCGACTTTAGATTCATCTTCAAAAGCCCAGCGCACAATTTGTCTTTGGCTACCAATTCCCGTGATGTTCTCATCTAAGACCTTGATCCCATTGATGGGTCTCACTGTGTAACTGCTTTCATTGGCGACCTCTTGAAAATCATTTTTATCCACCTCGACCTCAAACTTCGATGCATCTCTAAAAACCTTGTTTATGGTGGCTTCCGAAGGTTCGATCTTTTTGGAAATCGTTCCAACATCTACGGCACGTTTTTTATCTGTCTGTCCTTCAATTTCAATGATATGGAATCCGAAAACCGTTTTCACCACATCCAAATCGCCAACTTTGCCCTCAAACTCAAAATCATTGAATTCCGGTACCATGGTATTGTAAGGATGCCAATCATAACGGCCCTCGTTCTGAACACTTCCCTGATCTGACGAAAAGGCCGTAACGAATTCTGGAAACTTAGATCGGTCCCTTTTAAGAACTGCCAATAGGCTGTCTGCAGTTGCCTCGGCTTCAGCCTCAGTACGGGTTACTTCAGGTGTTGCACTTCTCGCTCCCAGATAGGAGATCAATATATGTCTTACTTTAGCCGAGTCGGGAATATTCTTTTCTGCTATTAATTTTGTCAGCTTATAATGGCCATCATGTTTATATGGTCCGAAAACCGCACCTACTTTCAAATTATAAATACTATCGGCAAAGGTTGTCGGCAAACTGTTCTTAAACACAAATTCCTCTTCATATTTTTCACTTGAACCGGCAATAATATTAATGTATTCGGCATTTTTATTTACTTTAGAAAACGCTACAATCGTATCTTTTCTGCCAGTTTCATCAACCAAACGTCCGTTGAGATACATATTCAGTTCTGCTTTAATCGCTTCTTCGTCCTCTAATGTGGCTTCCTCCTTGAATTCAACATAGCGGATGTCTCGTGAAGCCTCAACTTCATATTGTTTTTTATGCGCTTTTATATAGGCCGAAATATCCGATTTAGATACTGAAACCGTACTGTCGGGTATGGCGGTAAAGGGTACCTGAACATATTTAATATCTACTTTATCGCCCTCTAACTTATGGTCCAGCTCACCCTCGGCAAGTGTACCTGTCAACCCTGCTTTTACCAAATTATTATAGTTTTGCTGTAACGCGTTTACGGCAATGTTTTGCTCATAATTGGTCCAATCGGCATAGGTTATGGGTTGTCCATTGAAAAATCCGGGTTGCGGTGCAATATCTTTCAAATTGGCGATAAACTCATTCAACTTATTTTCATCAAAAAGGCCGGCTTCATTTAAAAATTGTGGATTCGTTGCCAACGCCGTTTTTATTAAATCCCTCATTTTGTCCTTTTCAACTGAAATACCCAACTCCTCATATTGCGATTCCATGACTGCCTTTCTTACCTCTTGATCCCAAACCCGGTTAACCACCTGGGTATTCGTAGCATTAGGCCCGGACTGTCTCTGGGCGACTTCAACTTTTTGTAAAAAATCCTCTCTTGTGATATCCTTACCATTAATGGTTGCCACAATATTCTGTGACTTTGAAACTAACGCATCGCTATTTCTAAACAAATCTGCAAGGACAAAAGAGAATAAAGCCAATGCAATAATCAATATTAAAAAAAGCGAACGTTGTCTGATCTTATTTAAAACTGCCATTTTTAAAAATTTTATTTTAAAACCAAATGTACTGGTATGTTGTTATTCTAAATAGTTCATCTTCGTCGTGTTGACAAAAATACCGTGCGCGAAAATACCATTTTATAATAAATAATAAAAGTAGAATGATGCAATTATTAGTATGATCCTCATTACTATTAATCCGAGTCCAGTACCTTCAGTTCCACAAGGTCGATTTTCGTATGAGACACTTCTAGGATAGTGAACTGAAATGCATCAATAGAGACCACCTCATCACGTTGTGGAATCTCTTCGGTATGATTCACGATCAATCCCCCCAGGGTTTCATAATTTTCACTTTCGGGAAGGTTTAACTTATAGGTTTCATTAATCTGGTCGACTTCCATACGTGCAGAGAACTTAAAGGTTTGATCATCTATGCGCTCCTCAATTAAAACTGCTGTATCGTGCTCGTCCTCAATTTCGCCAAACAGCTCTTCAACAATATCTTCGACCGTCATGATACCGGAAGTACCGCCATATTCATCTATGACGACAGCAATACTTTTATGCTTTTTGGTAAGCACTCCTAAAACATCCTTAATTAAAACGGTCTCCGGCACGAACTCAACGGGCACCATTACAGATTTAATGGTTTTCGGCTTTTTAAACAGCTCAAATGAATGCACATAACCCAAAATATCATCAATAGTGTCTTTATACACTAATATTTTCGTACAACCGGTTTCGGTGAACAAGGTATTTAACGCCTTAATGGATTCGTTAATCTCAACCGCAATTATTTCAGTTCTCGGCACCATGACTTCCCTTGCTTTGACTTCTGAGAATTCCAGGGCATTCTGAAATATCTGTATTTCCGAATCAATATCATCATGCTCTTCTACGGATTCCATTTGTTCACTGATATAGTTACCCAATTCCACTTTCGTAAAGGCCAGTTGTATCTGATCACCTTCGGTTTTGAAAAAGGTCTTTAATACCGTATCCGAAATCCAAATCACAAAATCAGAAATAAAGTTGAACAACACATAAAACAAATACGCAGGAATAGCCAGGGCTTTAATCAAGGTATTGGCATAGACTTGAAAAAATACTTTTGGCAAAAATTCAGCGGTAATTAAAATGATTATGGTAGAGATAATGGTTTGTGACAACAAACTCAAATCGGTAATCATATAGTTTAACACATCCGATTCGGTAGGTAAAAAAGACTGAAACCAGGCTACCAGCATATCCCCCATAAAAAGGCCGTAAACCACCAGGGCGATATTGTTACCGATAAGCATGGTAGCTATAAATTTTGATGGTTTGGCGGTTATCTTCCCTAATATGGTAGCTAACAGACCCTCCTGCTTTTTCTCGATCTCAATATGGATTTTATTCGAAGAGACATAGGCAATCTCCATACCTGAAAAAAATGCGGACAGCATTAAAGAAACAATAATAACAGCAAGTTCGATACTCATCCTGGCTATTGATCTTTATTTTCCATTTTTTTGGCAAAACGCCTTCTGAAGAAAAACATGAATACGGCCGTAGCAGCCAACAAAATGGACGTATATGCCACGGTACCCTCATTTGCATATTTTACGATGGCATCATAAGCGAATAAAACAGCAAATACGAGATATGCATATTGAAAGAATTTTGAATATTTCATACAACAGTCGGATACAATTATACAGGGTGTAAAGATACTTAAAATTAATCGAGTAGTGTAAACATTATTGAGAGGTCATTTCTAAAGTTTGAACTTTTGGGGTTAATGGATTCCTGCTTCCGCAGGAATGACAAAAAAATTCCTATTTCATAATGTACACAAAGAACATAAGGTATGAATTTCTAAACAATAGCGTTTAACATCATCTACTTTTAAGGGCAGTCCATTCACGCATATCCAAAGTCACCACTTTACTGTCATTCCTGCGCAGGCAGGAATCCACAATGATGCATTTATTCTAATTGTAATGAAATGAACTTATAAAAAGACGGATAATCCAATGATGAAACGCTTCAATACTGCGCGTTGTTCGGAAATCAATTCGTCCTCAGCTTAAGGGAGTACTTATTCCTCTACAGTAATATTACCCGTAGGTTCCAGCACGCTCGCATTGTTGAATTTCGTGTCGGAGTCGAATATATTGCCATGAATAACATCAGTCGTGGTTTTAAAGGTCACGGGGTAGTTGGTAAACAACCATTCTTTATCCTGATCGTAATACAACTGTTCCGCAAATAACGTGTCCTTATTATGGGTGGCAATCCGAACGTTACCCTGCAAATCAATAATATTGGTTTTATCGTAATTAATGGCATAGTCTGCCACAACAACACTTTTATTCTGATATTCATCGAACAGGTCCAGAACAATCCCTTCAGGGAATTCACTAAAAGCAAATGTCCTATTGGAATAATCCAACATTTTAGGACTCACCAGTATGGCTTTTATTCTACCGGAATCGGTATATTTTAAATGGATATCCTCTGCGACCCCAATAGGTTCGTTTTCCGATATACCGATATTCTGCACATCACTAAAATTGTCCTTACATGACACGTGCACGACCAAAAGAACGACGACAAAAAGACATCGATTAAACAACTTATAGTGCTGTCCTAAATACTCCTGAAACATGATCCTTTAAAAAGAAAAAATAGCCTTTGAAAAAAACATAGTCACCATAACTATGGTGACTATGATGGATTACTATTATGTTATATGCGCTTGCATTAAATATTTGGTACGGTAACCGAAGACCCAATCCAACAACTTATTTTTATGGATTGACCACTATTACCTTCTGTAAATATCTCAGATTTCGTCGGGGCCTTGGCTGTGTAGTTAGCAACAGACTGTGCTGCGGCTTTCTTTAAGGTCGGATCTACGCGAGCTGCTTTAGCTGCTTCGTCGGCTGCCAACCAATATACGGCTCTCTTATTAAAGTTCGTGTCGCCGCAGTCCTTGGCACTGGCAGCATACATCGCTGCAATTGATAAGTGCGGACGACCATTTGATGGATTCAGCTTAAGCGCTTCTCTGAAGAACCCTCTTGCAGAGGCATAACTGCCTCTCGCTTTTAACTTTAAGCCAATTCTATTGTTAAGCTTGGCCTTTTTATAGCTATCTGTCTCCAATTCAATGGCTTGCTTGTAAAATGAAATCGCCTCACTCGATTTCCCTTCCTTATCTTTTAAGATGCCCAGATAGTAGGCCGAATTAGCCGATGGACTCAGGTCATGGTAGGCGTTAACGAGTTTAAAGAATAAGGGGTGATCGGTACATTCCTTTTCAGACATTTTACCCGCCGCACGCTGTAACCATACCGTACTCGTTTTATTCTCATCGAAGCCTTTTTCGTAAAGCGGAATCAGGTTCTCACAATTGGCCCGGTCTCCCAACTTCGAATCTATACTGCTCGCTATCTTGTCGTAAGCATTGAGATAACTTTCGTAAAATCTTTTGTATTTCCCTTCCTTACTGCTTAACTGAGCTCCTGCATCTTCTTTTTCAATGAGCTTATTTAATTTTTCAGAATAGTTCTGCACCTCGTCTTCAACCTTTTCAACAACGTCGTCATATTTATTGAATAACTCACCGGCACTCTTTTTCTTGGCATCATATAAATCCACCATCAAAGAGAAATAGGTATATAGGCTTTTGGGATTGGTAAATGTTGCTTTATCTAATTTATAGGCATCATCAAAGCATGCATACAGGTCTGAATCCGATAAATTCAGTTCTTTTCTGTAATCGTACTTTAACTGACAGGCCTGTGCAGCATATTCACCCTTAGGGGTTTTACTCGCAAAATGCACGCCTCGTTCTTCCCAAACTTTTAAAAGGTCCTTGATGTAGTTCACTTTCTCGGCACCAGAAGATTTTTCGATTTTGTGCTCCAATATTTTCTCCCCGTCAATATAAATCGCATTGTTAAACTTTGGGCACTTGTTTCTGACTGCCATCCAAGGTTCGTAAGCCGCATCAAAATTCTTAGCTTTCACATATTCATGGAAAATAGAAAGCTTGGTCATACATTCTTCATCCTGTTGCGCAAAACCTATGTTAAGAACAAAAAGTAAGAGTGTCACTAAGGTAATTTTCGTCTTCATGATAATAATTCTACTGTTAGTTATATTTTCGTTTCATAAACCATCTATCGTTCAAAGATAAGCTTAATTGAACATTTATAAAATTCTCTTCAATAAGATTATTCGATGTCGTACCACGTTGTCCTATTTCAACACCGATATTGGCATTGGAAAAACTGGTAATCTCACCTACTGGCAATCCTACTCCAAAAGATATGCCAAACTCCTTAATAGATTCATCGTTAATCCGCAGGCCTGTTTTCTCGTAACGCATACCTGCTCTATACACCCAACGTTTTAAAAAGCCATTGAAGGCACTGTACTGCGGTATATAAAATCCACCTACTGAAATTAAAGAGGCATCTTCATAGGCAGTAGCGCCTCCAGTATACAGCGGATTGGAAAACTCGCTGATCTTCTGAGAGGTATATTCCGCACCAAAGAACCACTTTCTTGGCTCCCCAATACCAGCCCCAAATGAGAATTTCGAAGGCAGTGTCAGCTTGGTTTCCAGCAAACCAAGGGCTTCCAAATCGGTTTCTATCCGATTCACCACAATCTCATTATCATTCGAATTTACAAATATAGTGGAAAATGAGCGTTCATTTTGTGAGGTCAGGTTACTCTTTGGCGTAAAGGTAGCACTGGAAACGAATTCCAGCTTTTCACTGAACATACTTCTAAAGTACAGGCCCAAATTAAAATTCAGGCCGCTTAAATCGGAACGGTTATTTTCCCTGGTCTGATATTGAAGGGGTATGTCCTGTTCATCATATTGAAATTCAATAACACTGTTTTGGATATTACCGAAATTATAATGGGCGTCGACTCCAATACTCAGCCCTTTTGTAATCTGATAGCCCAAACCAAGAAAAGCCATATTGAGCCCTCCTTCTCCTTTAAAACGATTCTCTAAATCCCCATTGTCATTGAGTGATTCCAATCTATATCCCACCGCCGTGTATGGCAAAAGACCAAATCCCACACCGAATTTACCGATGGGGACATTCAATGCGAGATAATCAAATGTCGTGGAAGAGGCCTTATCGGTGCTCGATTCACTTTTCAGATTTATGTTGGAATAACTCCCTCCAACCGTAAACTTCACCGGTCTGCTCTCATTACCCCAAAGCTCGAGATTATTTCCTGTGAAGGTCGCAGGATTTCGGAGATTCACATGGACACTGTCCGCATAGACACCCAATCCTCCCATACTCCTGTTCTCCACCGTACCCTTAAACTTCAGGCTGCCAATACCGTAAAACGAATAGGGTGAGGCATTACCTTCCTGGGAATACCCATGAAAGGCGATAACCGCAATAAAAACTACTACAAGTTTTTTTAACATTAAATCGTATTAAATTGTAATAAATAATTCAGTCCCTCTAAAAGAAAATTAGAGTTGGCAAATATGCTACTTTTTAATTGTTTAGACAAGAATTTAGCATCTCCACCTGTTAAAATTACTGTTAAATCGGGATATTTTTGTTGATATGCCTGAATAACACCATCGATTTCCTTTAAAACCCCATGTACCACCCCGGAGTGCATGGCGCCTTGGGTTGAGTTTCCTATGAGGCTATCAGGCTTCTTTACGTCCAGCAAGGGTAAATTGGCCGTTAGGTTATGTAATGCTTTATAACGCATGTCAATTCCCGGTGAAATGGCTCCTCCCAAATACGCATTCTTGTTGTTGATAAAATCGAAGGTGATACAGGTCCCTGCATCTATGATCAGCACATCCGTATTTGGGTAGGTCTTAAACGCGGCACCGACCAGAGCCAACCTGTCAACGCCCAGGGTTTCCGGTGTTTTATAACAATTCTCAAAGGGGAGTTTAGAGCTGTGATCCAGTTTAAAGAGCTTAAATCGTTCCTCTAAAGCCATCATACGGCTGGTTTCCAATCTCGCAACGGAAGATATAATGGCCCATTCAATTTGCGGATAGTCCAATGAAATCGTATGAATGTTGCGATTCAGACGACCTATTGGTACGGTATCCTTAAAGACCATCTGGTCCTTGTCGAATACGGCGAGCTTTACCATTGAATTCCCTACGTCAATTACTAAATTCATAGTGGATGTAAAGTGTAAATCTACAAAATGAAGACTAGTTTAATCTTAAATATTCTATAATTATTATTCTATTCTTTTTTTTAATTTTTCTTTTGGCAAATGCCAAAAATGAATATATTTGCACCCGCCTGAATCCCACTTAAGATATTTGGTATTCGGGTGCGCTTTTGCGGCGGTACCTTAGCTCAGTTGGTAGAGCAAAGGACTGAAAATCCTTGTGTCCCTGGTTCGATTCCTGGAGGTACCACATTTAAACCCTGAAACAGAAATGTTTACAGGGTTTTTTGTTTTTACAGCCTGGCTCTGTTCCCCAATAAAATAAACTCAGACCTCAAATTACCTATTCAGCATGAGGGGCAAAATAAGGTCTTAAACTGTTTCTGAAGGGGCATTTAATTTTTTTATTGGTCTTTCGGTTGACTGTAATATCCACCAATCATGTGATGTCATTGTATTCTTTCATTAATTGTCTGATTTTTAGTATCTTTATTAAAGTTTGATATTTATTGACAAACCATATACTTCATCTAAACTATACAGAGATCATGAGAACAACTTCCAATCAAAACTTCCGTCCTCTAAGATTTTTTAAAGACCATAAAAGTATGACTTCGTTTTTATCGATTTTATTAACGATTGCCTTTATGAACCTTATTGTAAGCTGTTCATATTATAATGTTAAAAGTGTTACTACGACCCCCGATACAATAGCGAACAGCATCGATAGTTTTGCCAAATCACAAAAATATGCAGTCATACATTCGGGAATGACGATTTGGCATTTAAGTCAGCTGGAAGTCAACGAACAGCAAAAAACAATGTCGGGGATTGCAAAAAGGTTAGACGTAATACATATTCCCAAAAAACCCAGAGAATCAAAAACGACTCATCGATATAATGGTAAAAAAGAAGTTTTAAATGAAGTTCATTTTTATGTCACTACGAAAAGCACTGTCAATTATGGTGAACGGATTACCATTCCCTTCTCTGAAATAAACTCTATTTCAATAAACGATTTAAACAGTGGAAGAACGATTATAAATATAGTTTTAGGTACAATTGGAGTTTTGGCGGTTCTTGCAATTATTGTTGCTTTGACAAAAAGTTCCTGTCCCTTCATTTATGTAAATGATGGAGGCGAATACATATTTACCGGTGAGCTCTATCCAGGTGTGTTAACAGCAAATCAACAACGCGATGATTATTTGTTATTGCCCAAAATAGACGAAACAAATGGCACCTATTGTATTAAAATTACCAATGAATTAAAGGAGATTCAGTACACCGATTTTGTCCAGTTACTGGAAGTCAATCATCCTAAAAACACTAAGGTATTACTGGACAAAAATGGTAATCCACATAGCTATACTGATATCATATCACCTATACATGTATCCCTCGACAATTTAAAATCTGATAGCGCTCCAGCACTTTTGAAAGACAATAGCTCTTTTATGTTTGACACGAAAATATCTGGCACAAGCAGTACAAGATACATCGAATTACAATTTAAAAAACCGCCACAAGCCGATCAAGGTAAATTATTTTTAACAGCAAAAAATTCGTTGTGGTTGGATTATGTTTTTGGAAAATTTAATGCGCAATTTGGCACCTATTACAATCAATTTCAAAAAGATCAGCAAAAAGCGTCTAAGGAAAAAAGCACAAAATGGATGAATGACCAAAACATTCCATTGTCCGTTTATTTAAAAACTAACAACGGCTGGGAATTGGTGGAAAGAATAAACACCGTAGGTCCAATGGCTTTTAGAGATTTAGCCGTGCCAATCGATTTAAAAGGTGTCAAAGGAGAGGACCTTACCATAAAACTTGAATCCGGATTTATGTTTTGGGAAATAGATTATGTTGGTATGGACTTTACAAAGGATCTGCCATTGCATATTAACTATATTAATCCTGATGAAGCTGTTGATGGAAACAATAATATTGTAACCAAACTGCTTTCATTTGAAGATCAAAATTATTTTGTTCAACCTCATATAGGCGATGAAGTTATCGTTAATTTTAAAATACATGAACCCCAACCTGAATTAAATCGCACCTTTTTCTTAAAGAACAGAGGCTACTATAACTATATCAGAAACTATACGGATGAACCCAATTTTCAAAATCTTAAACTATTCAGGAAAGCAGGTGCTTTTACTGATTTTTCAAAATTTGAATACGATGCCTTAATGGATTATGAGAGTCAATTTGACTTGGCATCTCAATCCAATTAGACCATAGTTATGATTGTCAAAATTCAGGATAAAAAGGTTAAAACTAATTTAATCTCCAGAACAATTGATACCTCTGTTCCACCGAAAATGGTGACAGGTCTGAGATTGCGTTTTATTCAATTGAGAATACGACTTACCTTTTTAAAAGTCATTACCGCTTGTTATCGCAACCCTGTTGAATGGATACGCTGTATTCGCTATTTAATTCGATTAAGAAGACGTTTTCTGGGAAATAACAAGGTCCATAAAATGGTGTATATAAATGGCAAATACCACATCGGATTGTATACACCAGGATGGAACAGCAACGTATATGAACACTATATTGCCGCTCATCTTAACGACTATAAACCGATAAAATATTTTAAGGTGAACAGGTTTAATAACGTATTTATGGCCATTACTAAAAAATGCGCCTTACAATGCGAGCATTGTTTTGAATGGGAGAATCTAAATAAGAAAGACATTTTAGGACCGGTTGAATGGCGGGCTATCGTTAAAAAAATTCAAGAGAGGGGCGTCAGTCAGATTCACTTCTCAGGAGGAGAACCATTACTTAAAATGGATACCCTGGTACAGCTTTTAAATAGTGCTGATAAATCAACTGAATTTTGGTTAGTGACTTCCGGATTTAAATTGAATCATAATAATGCGCATCGTTTAAAACAGGCAGGTTTAACAGGTGCTGTCATTAGTTTAGATCACCATGATCCGGCGTTGCATAATCAGTTCAGACATTTTGATGAGGCCTATTACTGGGTTGAAGAAGCCGTTAAAAACGCAAATAATAACAAAATCATAACTGCCCTTTCCTTATGTCCTACAAAATCCTTCATATCTGAAGAGAACCTGATGTCATATATGGAATTAGCGAAGAAACTTAAGGTATCCTTTGTCCAATTTTTAGAACCTAAAGCCGTTGGACATTATGCCGACAGAGATGTGAAATTACATCAAGAACACATAGAAATATTAGAAAGATTTTTCAGAAGAATGAACTTTTCAAAGGACTTCAGTTCCTATCCGATTATTATTTACCATGGCTACTATCAACGCAGACAGGGTTGCATGAGTGCAGGTAAAAAAGGCATTTATATAGACACCGACGGCGCCATGAATGCCTGCCCCTTTTGTCATAAAAAAACTGGATCTATTTTAGATTCGAATTTTGATCAAAATGTTGAGATCTTAAAATCTGAAGGCTGTCCTACTTATAAGTAGATTAGTTTAACACTTCATAAACTTTTCAAATATGTATATGGTTTCCTATGGCATTCTTTAAAATCTATAAATCCTCGATCATTATAATTTAACCAAGGTAATTCCTTCCGACTATCTTACATGTAGCCATCTTCATTTTGATTGATGAAATATCGTAAATCACTTATGATATATCATGAATTTACGAAATATCGTTACTAATTCTAATACTATTTTTTCTTTCATATACTTGTTTATCAACGTTTTATATGTTTTGGCATAGCCTTTGGCTCATTAGAACCGAACATGCACAACAAGCTCAAAAAATACAATAAAAACGTATAAATAAAATTATCATGGAAGTACTGGAAATAATCGGATATGTGGGTGCACTCATCGTGGGTGTCGTTTTAGGCTTAATGGGCGGTGGCGGCTCCATTATCACCATTCCCATATTAACTTATTTGTTTCAGCTCAATCCCATAACCACAACGGCCTATTCCCTATTTGTCGTAGGCACCTCCTCCTCAATTGGAACACTGAGCAACTGGAATAAAGGGTTGATCGATTACCGCGTGGCCCTGGTATTTTCGATACCCTCTTTCCTGGCCGTTTACGCGGTGCGCAAATACATCATGCCCCAGATTCCGGCAGAGATCCTAACCTTAAACGAACTCGTTATCACAAAGGATATGGTCATTATGGTGTTCTTTGCGGTCATTATGATCGCGTCGGCCGTTTCGATGATCAAGAAAAAGAAAGGATTCACTACTCATAAAATGACTAATCAGCTGAATTACCCTTTGATTATTCTTGCCGGTATTGGGATTGGCCTGTTAACCGGGATCATTGGGATTGGCGGTGGGTTTCTCATCATCCCTACTCTGGTGTTATTACTGAACATTGACATGAAGAAAGCCGTGGCCACCACCTTATTCATCATTGCCATAAAGTCATTGGTCGGTTTTCTGGGCGATATTGGCCATACCGAGATCAACTGGACCTTTTTAGTCCTGTTCACCGCCCTCTCAACCATCGGCATCTATTTCGGGACTTACCTGTCCGCCTTCATTAAAACCGTGAATCTTAAAAAATCATTTGGATGGATGATCCTACTGGTATCCGTTACCATTCTGTATAAAGAGCTGTTTGCATAAGGGGACATATTATGGTACGCACATCTCTAAAACAAATGAGCTGCACAATACCCGTATCGTTTAATCGCTTTCTATCCGATTATAAATGCGTTTTTCTCGTCCTCTTTAAACCGGTCCATTACCAACCAGCCTGTTGCAAAATACAGGAATGCCACTCATCAAGGGCACAACATAACTTTAGTAAGAATTTTAAGCGGATATTAATTTATTTGTAATATATTTACTTCATAAATCGTTATCAGCACGATTAAAAATATGATTTCGGTCCGACAGCATAGGTAAGTACTACATGTTTTGCTATCGCACCATTGACAGACTTCTCTCAAAATTAAATAATCGGCAACATTATCTTAAAATGTATACAGCAGCAACTACTATTATAAATTCTGAACACCCTTAAAATCAATGTAATAAAAAGCATGTCGTAACAAGCCTCAATTATACTATGAATACCTTTATTGCTGCCTTTAAAAAAGAGATCGATACCATAACCACCCAGGAATCCGATATTATCTCCCGTACAGAGAAAATCCTACTCTGCTGCCAAAACGCACTAACCCGATTAGAGCACATGGTGATGACTCAATCATTTAACAGCCTGGAGGAGGAAATCCGTATTTTTAAGGAATACAAGCCCCTTATCGTCTCAGAATGGCTGTTTACCAACCAGTACTTCCTCGTGCACAGTCAAATGCCCATGGGTAGCAGAAAGACCAGGCTCAAATACCTGAACAGGTACCTTTGCAATTATCAAAAATACATTACGGACAACCTGGAATTCTATAACCATTGTCAGGGGAAGAATACCGACCTGGATACCCTTTACTTTACGCGACAGCATTATAAGCCCTGTCTGAGAGCCGAACCCCATGTGTTCATATCAAATCCGGCTTTCTCGACCTCTCACGACATTACCCTTGCTACCTTTATGGCCTATAAGCGATTGAGCGAAGCGCTGCAGGAAGACATCAGGAACTTAAAGGACGAAAACCACTCGGGTAAAACGGATGCCCTCAAACCGCCATGTGCACTAAAATGGACCGGTACCAAGACAGAGCTTGTGGAAATTATATATGCCCTGCATATCTCCGGGATGATGAATCATGGCAATGGGGAGCTCATCCAGTCTGTGCGCCAGTTTGAAGCCTTCTTTAGCATCGACCTGGACCATTTTCACCAGCTGGTCTCGAATATCCGAAATCGCACAAAGTCCAGGGCTATTACTTTGGACAAGCTGGCCAACACCCTGGAACAGCATTTTGGTCTGTCTGAGGCCTAGTTAGCTATGAAGTTTATTTAAAGAAAAAGCTATAAAAGTGTTAGCTAACACCAACTAACAGAAGTGAATCCGCGCCATTAAAAATGCCCTTCACAAGCGCTTTAACCATTCCATGGACCCAATATCCTCCATTGCATCTCATAATAATCTCCGGGCAGCATTCTAACGTCCTTCATAAGACTTGATTTTTCAAGGCTTTTAGAAAAAAATAATAAAAAATGAGTGTTACCTAACACCGACTATACAGTTATAATTAAAAAAGTGTTTGATATTCGTCACCGTTAAACAAATTTAAACACTTATGTATCTTTTTTTACACATTATGACATCAAGGCATTATTCACTAGGGCGGTACGAGGTCCCTTATTTCATTCTCTTTCTGCTATGCCATTACAAAAGCATGCCCTCCCGGTAAGGATCTGAAATCCGACACCATTTATAATCGCGAACCCATTTATACCGAACTTCAATCTAAACGAAAATTATGAATTTCAGACCCCCGAACACCATCATTAACCGTCTGCCCACATGGCGCCGTGGCCTTTATAAGGTCCTTGGCATAGGCCTCTCACTGGCCATGTTCGTGCTGAACCTCTATCAATGTCAACAAGGCAAACGTTTGGCCGAAAAACACATGTACACTCAACAGCGCATTGAAGCTGTGAAAAGCCACCTCATGCAGGCCAGAAGAACCATGGATACCCTGGAATATGATCTCTCAAGCTATACCCAAAAGGATAGCCAACTCGGTCGTACGACCGATAGTCTGATACAGCATTGGCGAGACCATCTGTTATATCTGAAGTTGTTGCTAAAGTCCCATGAAACCCCATGACCGTGTTGACGTCGTCTGCTTAACCGGCGAAGAGCCCTTTACCATAATCCTAACCACAACCCATGAACGCATCGCCCTCTCCAACATCATCAAATGTATAAACCGTTGTGCCAATGTAAGGCTTCAGCAGGCGCATCAGGAGGCATCACAGGTCACACTGCAGCTTAACACGAATACCTATAGTCTATTCTGTGTGCTACACCGTATGGAATCACTGCCGTATGTCGAACATATCCGCTTTGGCCTCACAACACATAATCCCTAAAAACACCATATACCATGAACTACATGACAACCATTCTACTGCTACTTCACGGCCTGTTTATCCTTACGGCCCAGACCACCGATGATTCCACCCAGGTGGTCCGGCATGACCGGGGGATGCCTACCGATACCGCTTTAATAAAGAGGCATCCCTTGCATGCCATGCATGCTATGGCCAATTACAACCTGGATATGCTCGACATCCTGGAGCCCCTTTTACAGGAAAAGCACACCCATTCGCGGGACCTTATCGCCCGCTTACAGGCCAGGCATGCCCGGATACAAAGCCAAATCCTCTCGGCGGACATCAAACTCAGTGAGACACAACTGGCACTGCTTAAAACCCAGGAATTATTAAAGGCGACACGTAAAAAGGTCTTCTGGCGTACCCTTGGAGTAGGTGTCGGAGGCCTGGCTATTGGCATTCTCACCGGGATCTTCATACAGCCTTAGTCGCTATTCCATATGTCGAATACCCACATCACAGCGCTACCCCAACACATCCTTATATTCTCAAAGCCGGTATGGGAATACAAATACGTTACCGGCAGTTTATCATCTTTAAAACCTCAATATTATGAGTATTAAATTTAGAGCCATTGAACGTGGCGAACCCGGCGTAGCCGGCGGTGGTGTTAAAAAATGGTATGCATCCCCTGTGACACAGGGTGAAAGCGACATTGAACGCCTTACCAAAAACATTGAAAAGATCAGTACCGTTAGTGGTGCCGATATCAGGGGCGTCCTTTATGCCCTGGTGGACGTGAGTATCGATGCCCTGGAGCACGGTCAGATTGTCCGTATTGGTGGATTGGGAAGCTTGAGAGTGAGCTTCAGCAGCACCGGTGTCGACAACGAAGCCGACGTTGTGGTCGGAAACATTAGAAAAGGGAGAATCCTATTTTCTCCCGGACCACGACTAAAACTCATGTTGGATCAATTAAGTTTTGAAAAGGCTTAAGCGTTTCCTGTTTCCTTTGATTTTTAACGGTAGTATCCTCGAAATGAGGTGCTACCGTTTTTAATTTAAATCATGTGATGGAAATGAACTGCCTAAGCACCTGAAAATTCATCGGCATAAAATCAGGAAACCATAGGCATAACATTGAGAACCCATAAGCATAAAATGACCATTTCATAGGCATCCTTCTTAGCCCCTGTAAATACTGGTGTTTTCAAATGTTTTTTTGATATTTCTTGTTCCCCTCTTGAGTTATAAAAGTCCATAATAGCTGGCAGGCGAGTGTCAATCAATTGCAAAAGACGTCAAAATCAATGCTGTTTGACGACCTTTGGGAGGAGTTCATTGATTTTAGTCTTCAAAATTTGAATTGACCGCCGAAGCTATAAGGACTAGACCTTCCTGCCTGCCATCCGCCAGGTAGGCAGGTTTGGTTCTTTTTACGGCAATGGTAAAAAGAACAATTAAACATAGTATCCTATTATCCAAAACCCTCCGACCCCGATCCCGAGCATTCGGGAGGGGCCACCTCCCTTAAGCTCAAGGGAGGAGCAAGATCTATTAATATTTCTTGTTCCCCTCTTGAGACCAAGAGGGCGACCGAGCGTTCAAAATACATCCGGTGGATGTATTTAGCAAAGGGGCGAGATGGCGAGTTGGCATAATGCGTGACGGGGAGTTTGACAAAATTAAATTACAGAATCAAACTAAAACATCTGTCTGGATTCCTGCCTTCGCAGGAATGACAAAAGAGAATAGATGCGTATTAGGCATAAAAAAATGAACCACAAGTTCCGCCAATAAATGATGCTTTTTATTTATTTTTTTAAGACGTAAATTAGTACTCCTATATTTCCATTCAATACCTGATTGTCATTCCTGCGGAGGCAGGAATCCATTTTTCAATCAAAGTATGTCCAATCCTTAGAAAGATCTTCCCATTCATAGTTGTCTTCCTCAATTAATTTAATTTTCCATTGTCGTTTCCACTTTTTCATGTTCTTCTCTCTTTTTATTGCATCGTTCACATAGGGGTAGATCTCGAAATAAATCAACTTATTCAGACCATATTTTTTTGTAAACCCTTCGACCAGTTTGTTTTTATGTTCGAACATTCTTCGTTCCAGATTATTAGTGACGCCTATGTACAGCGTTCCGTTTTTTTTATTGGAAAGGATATATAGGTAGTATTGGTGTATTGTTTTGTACATCGAAGGATTTAAAGGTAAATGTGGATTCCTGCCATAGTTTATCTTGAGCGATAGTCGAAAGGCAGAAATGACAACTCCTATCATTTCAAGATTGTATAATCTATCTTGAGCTTCAAGTCAAATCAGATGCGGCCTCTGGTCGGAAGACAGGAATGACAAATTCCAGGAGGGAAAGGTAAATTATTAATTCAAAAACCGACTACAAATTCTGTATGTTTATATGAATTAGGGCTTCATTAAAACTTGTGGATTCCTCCCGTAGTTTATCTTGAGCCATAGTCGAAAGGCAGGAATCCATAATTAACTACGGTTCTATAGCGCCCAAACTGGGTCTTCCGGAAACAGGGTTTCCTAAAATATCCTCTTTTAAATGCAGTGTTGGCCATACCCCAATCGTATCTTCTGGCAACAACGGAATGTGAATCCCTTTTTGCTTTATCAAATCCACATTTTGTGGCATGTAATCTTTCAAAGCCATACCCCCTTTTTTAACAAACTGCGGATTTCCGAAATGGGGTTGCGCATCTTCTATACCTGTTTCCACTGGCCATGTACTGCCATTGAGGAACAGGTTGTTCTCAAAGAATACATTTTTAGCCGATTTATCGGATAATACATCGGGTTTGTACTGATCGCCTAAAACGGTTTTGGCAGGCCCTTCGAAGTAAAAGATATTATTTGCTATACAGATACCCCTGCTCGTATTGTCAATAGCGATTTTTGCCACAATATCAGCATCTGTATAAATGGTATTGTTGTAAATATAACTGTTAACCGGACCCTTTCTCGCTTTGTTCCGACCTTGATAGCCGCTTAACCAGAGTACCTTCCCTTCCTGAAAGGCACCATCGATCCCTTTTACGCGATGGCCGTCATTAATACTGATGTTGTAGCGGTAAGCACAATTGTAATTGTTTCCCAGAATTTCACAGAATCCCCCGGCATTATGCGCACTTAAATTGTACTGCAATACGATATTATCGCAATTAAAATCGATATGCGCCCCTGCAGAATCGCCGGGACCATTGGCGTGCAGAAATCTGTTTTTTTCAATCAGGACATGTGAAGCACCCCAGGTCCAGAGACCGCTGCCCCTGCCCCATTTTCTGCTGTCGTCGGTGCTCCCTGAATGGGACACCGAATTATGAGCCACGTAAACGGAAGACACGCCTGACATTTGAATTCCTGGACCACCGGTCCTGGTAACACTATTGTTAAGGATGGCCACATCTGAAATGTTCTTTGAACTGCCGGTTAACTTTATCCCCGTATGAGCGACATTGCTGACGGAACAGTTGGAAATAGTTACCTGTTTTATGATCGCGTCATTCCTATTTATAACACGTATCCCCCATCCATATCTTTGAGTTCCGTTGGCCGTTCGAACCTCATCCTTTCCTCTTTGGAATCCTTTATTTTCATAGTAAACGGCATCGATCACCAGGTCCGTGAGATCAATGTGCTGCATCATTTGCTTCCCGGTGTTCATCACCAGCACACCACAGCGCATATCAGAGGGATTAGGATCTGCTCCTGCATAGCCGTTCCCTTTTAGCCTTAGGTTTGATAGCCTTATAAAACTGACGTTTTCCAGAAACACCCCATTGGGATGCCCTTTAAAGTCGATTATTGGCGGTTCGGTGCGTTCTTCATCATCCCAAACCCTGCCAGTCACCACAATGGGATGGTCTTGCGTTCCTGCAATATCGGACACGTTCAGTGCTCCCATATACCTTTGACCGCAAGCTAAAAACAAGGTGTCTCCGGGCTTAAAGACGATTTCAGAGGCTTTCTGCAAGGTCCTGAATGCCAGGGCCTGGGACAAGCCATTATTCGCATCCGACCCCTTCGTGGGATGCACGTAATAATTCGTGGCTAAAAGAGGGGATTGACCTAATATTAGAACTCCCCATACAAGGGATCGGATCAGAGAAGCCATAATAACCTTAATAATGGAAATAGATAAATTTTTCATGCTGTTGTTCCAACCTTTGACCATACATCAAACGATCTTTATACACTTAATCGGATACACCATCCACTGCTGCCGTAGCGGCGTTCATTTCCGATGGCTGGGTATACAGGGCCTCCTTGTTTTCCATAAGCCGTTTGTGAATGTGATAGGTGACCTCCATCCATGATTTTTCCTCCAGCCATAGCGGCTCCATGAGTTGGTCTTCCCATTGTGACAATCGGTCTGACAGCATACTGAACGATTCCGGATCGTTATTCATGAGGTTCCTTGTCTCCCCAAGATCATTCTCTAAATTGTATAGCACGGAACCGTACCCATCAAGATGAATGAGTTTAAAATCCCCCACCCTGGCAGCCGATTCCTCCAGCTTTCTCCAGTACAGATCTTCATGCGGATCTCCGTTCATCTCGCCTTCCAGGTAGGGCAGTAAATTCACCCCATCTAAAAGCAGGTCTTCCTGCTTTGTAATACCGGCCGCAGCCATTGAGGTGCTGAAGATATCCAGTGAAGAGGTCAAGCCATCAAATTTTTGGTTGGCCGTAATGCGATGGGGCCAACTGACGACGAACGGTACGCGGTGTCCCCCTTCAAACTTATTGCCCTTCCATCCTTTTAAATCCCCATTAAAGGCATCGTTGTTATTAGCGCCCCCGTTATCACTTAAAAAATAAATGAGGGTGTTGTCCAAGAGACCATGCACCTCTAATGTCTTTTGAAGTTTCCCGATATTCTCATCCAGACTCCAGGTCATTGCCGCCAGGCGCTGTCTCGGGTGATGCTCATATTTTTTCAGATCGTCCTCCTTGGCATGCATAGGGGTATGCACGGCATTATAGGCCAGATACATAAAAAAGGGCTGATCCTTGTTTGCTTCTACAAAACCTACGGAACGATCGCCGAATACATCGGTGAGGTAACCCGTAAACTCCACCCGCTTTCCATTGTGCTGCAAGGCATGGGTTGGGGAAGGGTTTTCCATAGGAAAATACGACCGCCCACCGGCCAAAAAGCCGAAAAACTCATCGAAACCCCGTTGATTCGGATGATCGGAGGCGGTTTCTCCAAGGTGCCATTTTCCAATAGCGATAGTCTTGTAGTCATGTTGTTTAAACACATCGGCCATGGTGAGCACATCATCGGACAAACCGATATCCCCGGACACCTCATCACCTGTATGGTTGGCCTCAAATCCAAAACGCTGCTGGTATTTACCGGTCAGCAGTCCCGCACGCGAAGGCGCACAAACCGTGGCACTCACATGAGCATCTGTGAAGATCACCCCTGATTCCGCCAGGCGATCAATATTAGGGGTGTCTAAATCTTGGCTTCCCATAAAGCCGAAATCCACAAATCCAGCATCATCAAGCAGAATCACAATGACATTTGGTTTTCGCTGTTCAGCCAGATTTGGCGCCTCTTGATCAGCCAGAGCGTTTTGATCCGGCTTCGACTTCGAATTCACACAAGAGAGCATCACCAATGCAACCCCATATAAAAAGACGTTTTTTACCATTTTCGTGTTTGTTAGCCGAAGGCTTAGCTTATCGTTACAGTTTTATTTTAGATTTCCATCAATAGTCTAAGTTCCGTTCAAGAGCCTTATACATGTCATCGTCTTAAATCCTTTTGTCATCGCCCTGGTCCAAGAGGGGAAGGGTTATTGCTTTATGAATTTATAGGTCCCCACCGCATCTTCAATAAAAGCCTTTACGAGATACACGCCATTCGAAAGTCCTGAAACCCCTATCTGCCCCCTGTCATCTTTGAGCATCTGACCTAAAACCTGTTGCCCGAGGAGGTTGTACACTTCTATCCTGTCGATGGTTTTGGAGGCCGATACATTCAGGATATTCTTCACCGGATTGGGAAAGGATTTAAATTGGTATCTGGCTAAGTCCACTATTGAGGCAGTTGCTTCAGATACATTTACATTATCCATTCTTAATGGACGATTTCCTGTTCCTTTATAATATAGCAATCTAACTGAAGTAACTCCTGAAGGAACTAAAAAAGAAAATGAAACATTATACCAAATATCAGGTGTTGTATTTAACGCATATCCATCAGTTGTAGTTCCGTCTATAAGGTCCAAATTAGGCTTTCCTGCAGCATTATCATCCTTAACCCGAACAGTCATAACATAATTCCCCGATCCACTTACCCATCTATAGTCAAAACTCACATTATATGTTTTTCCTTCTGTAACCGGAAATACTTGAAAGATTGAACCTTCACCATTATTTACATTACCACAAGATGAACCAGTAATATTGTCACTTACTATTACTTGAGAATTAAATCCGGCCCAGGGTGAAGTCGAACTGGTAATTCCTCCTGTTTGAGTATCAAAGTTACCATCAGAAATCAAATTTTGTCCATTAGTTATTATCGTGTATAGTAAAGTAATTATAAATGTAATTTTTTTCATGATTTAATTCGTTTAGGATTAATTATTTTATGCGTTTTACCTTTCATGGCCTATCAGCCATGAAAGGCATTGTCCTGCATTTATTCTTTTAGTTTCAGGGAGACATCATCCAAATAGAATGGCGGGAAGGTAGGGTTTACCTGTCCTTTATAGAAGACCACCCTGAGTTGTGTAACCCCATCGGGTACCGTGAATTCGAAGGTCGTCTCCTCCCACTGGTCGGTCATGGGTACTCCGGGCTCAACCCTGAACAGTAATCCCGCACCACCGCCTACTTCATTGTTTCGCAATACCGGCTTGAAGGTATTGGGCACCGTCTGGCTCCATCTGGACCAGAATTTCAGGATATAGGTACTACCCGGCTCTACAGTGGTTACGGTAAATAAGGAGGCATCGTTATTCTCCAATTTGCCCGCAAAATTACCGGTATGGGTATCGGCCGTGTACAGTCCGTTTTTAAAGCCTTGCCATGGCGTGATCTGTCCGGTTTCGAAACCGCCGTTGACGATGAGTTCGTCCTCATCAATGGGCGGGATATATTCCGTGTCCTGACCCGGACCAATGTCAGCGTTGGGCTTATTGTCGGCATACAATTGACCCAGTGAAGTGATCTCATCCTCTTCCTCATCAAACAAGGCCGAGGTGTATAGGGGATTTCTACCGGAGCCATCGAACCAGGCATAGCGGTGCACCCAATCGATATCATCCAAGGCTTTCAATACTTCTGTCATAAAATCCATCACCTGGGCCTCACTGTACCTGTTGGATTCAGGAGATGTCGCGCTCCAATCCGCCACAGCGAATTCAGTGATCCATAGAGGCTTTTCGTAGGTATTGTATACCCCTTTGATATTGTTTATAAAACTCAACACATTGGCGCCGCCGTAACTGTGTACTGTAATAAAATCGACCCGCAATCCCTGGGCGTCGGCCTTTTCCATGAACTCGGTGAGCCATGAGTTGTTAAAGCCCACCACCGCAGGTGATCCAAGAGGTACGCCAAGGGTTTCCAGTTGTGGCCAAAGGGCAATCGCCTCATCGACCGTCATATTCGCCTGATCGGCCCCGTCGGGCTCGTTAAAGCCCAGTACGTATTTTACCTTTCCTTCGTCTATGTATTGCTTTACTCTGGCCAGATTCTCTTCAGAAACTGAACCTTTGCCCCAAAACATGGGGACGTATTCGACATTTTCAGGGATTTCCTCGCGTAACTGGTTCCCCCAGCTGTACATCCAATGTACATTCAACGCACTGGTTTTATGCGACCATGCCCTCGTTCTGTTGGCATAAGCCGCTCCCTTTTTTGTCAATTTCGCTTCTTCAGATATGAGTTCACCGCCATCCCCGGATGTTACCGGATCGGCTGCAACCCCTTCAAAATCGCCTATAATGTTCTTTTCACAACTCGTAAAGGCTAATACGAGCAGGAATAAGGTGATATACTTTTTCATTGTTTTCATTTTTAAAGGTTAATTATTGCCAATCCGGATGTTGTACCAGGTTAGGGTTGACATCCAATTCATCCTGTGGGATTGGAAAAACTTCCGATTTCCCTCCTCTATAAGTAGGGTTATATCCACTGGCATTATCTAAACTCGCCCTGTTAAAGGCCGCTTCAATCTCGCCCCAACGTTTTAAATCAAAGAAACGCAGCCCCTCAAAGGCCAGTTCCACACGTCGCTCATGACGTACGATTGCTATCATTTCCTGTTGGTTAACGGCACCCTCAACATCCTCTACATGCGGCATATTCACCCGATCCCTGATCTGATTAATCAAGGCCGTCGCACCTCCAATATCACCCGTCTCGGCCATAGCCTCGGCGCGCATCAACAGAATATCGGCATAGCGAATCACATAAAAATCCTGTGAGCCTTCACCAAACACGGCATTACCCTCTGCATCCGGACCCGTTCTGATGTATTTCTTTTGTCCGTAAGTAGTTGGTCCGTTACTTCTAAAGGTTCTAAGAGGTTCTGTTAAATACACCTCACCACCATAGTAAATCGATGCTGTGGCTCTGGGATCTCTGTTAGCTCCTCTGTCTCCCGGATCGAATAAAGGTGATTCCGTAATGGGCAGACCATCGGTACAGTAGTAGTCCTCAGCGAGGTTTTTCATAGGCCTGACATCGCCCTTTGGAAATCCATTAAAGGTCCCTGAAAATATTTCGCCATTGCTGGTATCCGCACCCCTTAAAAAGCGTACTGAGAATACAATTTCAGGAGACATTTCATTATCAGGTGTAAACAATGCGGCATAATCAGGATGCAGGCTGTAACCCAGACCCATAGCCTGTTGGGTAAGGTTCAACACGCCAAATTCGCCATCATACACCTTATTGTATAACTGTACGCGAGCAAACAGACCTAAGGCAGCTCCTTTAGTAGCATACCCGTACAGGTCACTGGGGTGACTCGTTGGCAGATAATCTACCGCCAATTTCAGATCCTCCCGAATCTGCTCTGTAATTTCGGCATAGGTATTTTTAGGTACATAGGCGTCTTCCAGGGTTTGCGGTTGCGTAATTAGCGGGGCATCTTCCCAGTAAACGGCCAAATTAAAATACAATAGGGCTCTTAAAAAATAAGCCTGGCCAGACAAGGCCTGCTTCGTCTCCTGTGGTACCAAATCTTCAGAAATCACTTCAACATTCTTGATCACGGAGTTGACGCGGGCGATACCCCGATACAAATCATTCCAGATGGCTTCAATGGGGCCGTTGGACGGATCGACATTACCTTCCATAAAATTACCCAGGCCCTCCCATTTGAAATTGTTAAAGGAGTTGTCTCCCAGTCCGTCGAAACAGGGAAAGCCCTGCCATCCGTTAAGGTTACCGCCGTACATGGATCTGCCCTGAAGCGCTGAATACACCCCGTTCAATGCTAAAAAGGCATCTTGTTCACTCTGCCAAAAGTTGTCCTCTGCAATTTGGGTCAGGGAGGAACGGGAAATATAGTCGTCCGTGCAACTGTTTATTGTAAATGCTATACAAACTAATATTAATATCTTTTTCATAGTCCTATAATTTTGCGTTTATACCAAAGGTGATTGTTTTATACAGAGGTACATTTCTGTTACTCTGATTACCGATACCTCCCTCGGGATCGAAATATTCCAATCCAGTAAAAGTCAAGAGGTTCTGAGCACCCAAATACACTCTGAGCTTGGTCATTCCTATTTTATCCAGTACAGCTGTGGGAACTGAATAGCCCAACTCTACAGATTTTAACCGCAGGTAAGATGCATCCTGGATATAAAATGAGGAGACCCTGTCGTTGTTCTGACCTCCCACCCGGGGTAGATTGATACTCGGGTTTTCCGGGGTCCATCGGTTGATCCAATACTTTAGAACATTACTGCGGTCGTCTCTCATCGGTAAATTACCATTTCCCATCAGCAACCGATCTACACCACTGACCCCCTGGAACATAAAGTTAAAATCAAAACCGTATAATTCCAACGATCCATTAAAATTAACTAACAGATCGGGATTGGGGTTACCGATAATGGTTCTGTCATCATCATCGACCACGCCATCAGGCACACCATCCGGGCCGGAAACATCAGCATATCTGAGATCGCCAGGTGCCGTATTGATATTTCCAAATTGTGTGGGGGCATTGGCGATCTCCTCCAAGCTCTGAAACACACCAATGGCCTTTAGTCCGTAATACGAACGGAAAGGTTCACCAATTCGAATGATGGTCGTATTGGTAATGGTTTCCTCGCCTCCGTCGCCTAAGCCTGTGACCTCGTTCTTTAAAAATTTGGTCATGTTGGCACCAACGCTAAATTTTACATTGTCGCTCAGGTTACCGCGATAATTTAAAGCCATTTCCAATCCTCTGTTAATCATGGATGCGGCATTAATGGCACCTAAATTGGTAACCCCCAGAGTATTGGGTATAGGGAAATTGTCGTAGAGTATATCCTGACTGTCCCTGTTGAAATAGTCGGCAACGAATTCTACCTTGTTCTTAAAGAGGCTCAGATCCAAACCGATATCATACTGTTCTGTTTCCTCCCATCTGATATTGGGGTTTGCAATACCCGTTACGGCGACACCGACAACATTAACATCGGCACCCAACACATAATCCTGATCCGGATTATAGGTTTGTTCATAAATGTAACGGCCTATTCTGTTATTACCACTGATACCCCAGCTTGCTCGTAATTTAAGGTTGTTAACCACATCGGCCTTGTCCATGAACTTCTCTTCTGAGATCCTCCAACCTACAGAGGCCGATGGAAAATTACCGTACAAATTGCTCAGCCCAAATCTGGAAGTACCATCTCGCCTGAAACTAAACTGCGCAAAGTACTTGCCTTCATAGTCGTAGTTCAATCGACCAAAAAAGGATTGCAACACATCTTCGGCAGCACCACCCTGTACGGCTGGATTAACGATACCCCCGCCATTGAATTCCTCTATGTTATTGGTAGGAAATCCACTTAGGGTACCGGCAAAATTATCCGTTCTAAAGTAAGACGCCGAATGCCCGATTAATGCCCCTATATTATGTTTGTCACTGAAGGTTTTATTGTACTTCAATACATTTTCATTCAGGAGGGTGTAGTCCAGATCGGTACCGTTATCCAGATTGTTCAAAGTTCCGACAATAACAGGTGTCCCATCGAAAGAAAACAGGGTTTCCACGGGTGTGAAGTCTGAGGTATTGGTATACACGATATTGGCACTGCCACTGGTTTCAAAGGACAGGTTTTCAGATAATTGAAAGGTCATCCCTATACGCTGACTGATGTTTACCTGATCATTTATATAGTTCCCCAAATAGCCTCTTCGCAGCGGGTTTTGAGTTAAGAATGAGGCATTGGAGTTTTCCCAGGCCCCATCGACCACACCGTATTGCCCATTGCTGTAGAACAGTGGAATGGTAGGTGCCGATCTCTGGAAGTTATAAATAATCCCGTTATCACCGCTAAAGGCATTCTGACCTCCGGTAGGACCCTCAATACGTCTCCAAAAGGTGTTGGTTACGCTGCTCAGCGTAAACCACTCCTTCAATTTCGAGTTGATGTTAAAGCTTATGTTATAGCGTTCGTTCTTAAATTTACTTTTCACAATGGCATCCTGTCCCAGATACCCCAAAGAAACTCTGAAAGTGGTTTTTGCACTTCCCCCTGAAAAGGACAGGTTATGACTTGTTATGGAAGCTGTTCTTAATACCTCATCCGCCCAATTGGTATTGGCGAACTGATCAGGTAAGGATCCTGTCCTTATGGCTTCCAGTTGCTCCGTGGTATATCTGGGGAGAAACCCGGGACCATCTTCATTTCTGAATTTCTCATTCATCAGAATGGCATAGTCATAGGATTCCAAAAATTCCGGGGTCACTGTAGCCTCCTGGAACCCGTAATAGGAATTGTAGTTGATTTCAAATTTGTCCTCGGTGCCTCGTCTGGTAGTTACAAGGATCACACCATTAGCGCCTCGCGCACCGTAAATGGCTCCGGCTGAGGCATCCTTCAATACCGATATGCTTTCAATATCGGCAGGAGACAGGCTGTTAAAGGCCGCTAAGTCGTCGTATTGAATATTATCTATAACGATCAAGGGCAATGTCCCTCCAAAGGTTCCGATACCTCTGATCACGATCGAGGAACCATCGGCCCCAGGGTTACCACTTGTCTGATTCAGCTGGACTCCGGAAAACCGACCGTACAAAAGCTGACCGGAATTGGTAACCGGTTGATTGACTTCTTCCCTGAAGGATACCGACTGAACGGAAGAGGTTAAATCGACCTTCTTCTGCGTTCCATATCCTACAACAACCACCTCATCAAGGGAGGCTATATCTTCCTGTAAGACAATGTTAATTGTGGTTTGATTGCTTACTGCTACCTCTTTTGTGAGATAGCCTAAATAAGAAACCACCAGTACGGCATTATTGGAAACGGTCAAGGCGTAGTTCCCGTCGAAATCGGTCTGGGCCCCATTTGAAGTTCCTTTTTCAATTATGTTTGCACCGGCTAGCGGAAAACCACTTTCGTCTGTTACCGTTCCGGAGATAGCATTTTGTGCAAATGCCATTGGCCCGAGTGGAATGAGTAACAGAACATAAACGAGTAATGTTTTCATAAAATTAAAGCGTTAGTTATTAGTTTGAGTTAAAAGTTTAAGAGGTTATTTGGCCTCTATACAAAGGTGTTGAGAATTCTACTTATTTAGTAGGTGATATAAATCATTTAGGGGTTTAAATAATGCAATCCCAGTAAAAATGGGCTTTTACGGGGCAAAGTTACAGATACCTGCGATTGTCGAGGCTGGTAATTTATAAAGCGCCGTATAAAAAATAATGCGCCTGGTTTTGGCTGGAATGGAGAAGCAGGTTTATAGAGAGTTCTCGATACGATCCCTCCCAAACTGACAAACAATCCTATAAATTTAATAAGGACCGATATGTCACTTCGAGTGAATTTGTGAAGCAAAGCGGAACAAATTATTATCGAGAAGCATCCCAAACCAAAAGTTCTCGATACGACCCCTCCCGAATCCTCGGGATCGGGGTCACTCGAACTGACAGTGCTTTCAATAATTTAAAACAGTAACGCATTTGTCACTCGAAGTGACAAAAAATCACCAAGCCTATGACTTACTTATCAAAGCCTTATATTTAGAAGGCACACAGTTGAATTGTTTTTTAAAGGAGTTTTTGAAGTACTTATAGTCATTAAATCCAACCTCGTAGGCGATTTGATTCAGGTTCAAATCTGAGGACAATATGAGCTGGGCCGATTTCTTTAAACGTATGGAGCGTATGAAGGCCGTTAACGATAATCCGGTTAATGACTTTATCTTCCTGTATAAGGTGGATTGACTCATGCACAGTTCGTCAACCATCTGATCGATACCAAACCTGGGATTATCCAAATTATTTTCAACCAGTAGAATAGCCTGATGAATAAAGGTGTTCTCAGTATCCGCGTCGTGTTCTATTGATGCCGCTGTTGGCTCGAAGCGCACCTTATTCAGAAAATGAGCCCTAATTTTTTCCCGGTTTTCCAACAGACTCTCAATTCGGGCCCTGATGACCTTTGCATTAAAAGGTTTGCTGACATAATCATCGGCTCCGGTTTTGAGTCCTTCAATTTCAAATACCGTCGAAGTCCTTGCGGTCAATAAAATAATTGGAATATGTGAGGTCGTTAACTGGGATTTTAATTCTTTGCACAGGGTAATACCATCCTTTCCGGGCATCATAATATCACTAACAATCAAATCCGGGATATCACTGGAGGCCTTCTGATAGCCCAGATCACCATTATCCGCCTGGATGATATTATAATCGTCCGATAAAATGTCCTTTAAATAGGCCAGGATCTCTACATTGTCATCAATAACAAGAATGGTGTGTTCCTTGGCTTCCAGGCTCAAATTTTCCACTTTCTCAGGCAATTCAATGGTGTTATACCCATTCATGTTGTCCGAGGTCATAAAATGCTCATTGAAAAATCCCCTGTAAAGTTTTGGATCCATTGCTAACTTGATGATAAATGTCGATCCCTCGCCCGGTTTACTCTCAACTGAGATACTGCCATGATGCAACTCAATAATTTTTTTTGAAAATGACAAACCGATACCGCTGCCTACCATCCTGGCGGAGTTGGCCGATTTTATCTGAAAGAACCGATCGAATATCTTTTCCATATCCTCAGCACGTATCCCAATACCCGTATCCATTATGGCAATAACACAAAACTCAGCATCCTTATCGATCTCCATGACTATGGCATCTCCGGATTCTGTATACTTTATGGCGTTCGACAATATATTGCACAGGACGATTTCCATCTTGTTCCTGTCAAATGGAAACAGGATGTCATCATGGTAAGACTTAAAATCATAGGCAACACCTTTGGCCTTGGCAGCTTCCTTAAAATATAAGAAGACCTCCCTGGAAAATCGAACAAAATTGCCCTGGGACACACTAAGTTTAAGCAAGCCATGGTCCGCTTTTCGGAAGTCTAAAAGTTGATTGATAAGGTTGAGCAGCCTGTTCGTGTTCTTATCGATATAATGCAAATTCTTGTTGACCTTGGCCGGAAGGTTCTGGATGTCCAACAATTCTTTAATCGGACCTACTATCAAGGACAGCGGACTCCTGAATTCATGGGAAATATTGGTAAAAAAGTTCAGTTTGGCTTCGGTAAGTTCCATTTCCTTCTCCCGATCTATCCTGACAATTTCCAACTTGTTCTGGAGTCGTAATTTGTAGTTATTCGATTGCACCAAATAGACGATAATTGCCACTAATACAACCACATAAAAAATTAAAGCCCAGGCACTTAACCATGGTGATCCCGATAAGGTGATCGTTAAGGCCTTAGGTTCACTCCAGTGCTGGTTATCTCTTGATGCTATGACCTTTAGGGTGTAGGTCCCGGGCGACAAGGCTGCGAAATTAATTTCATTTCTGTTTTGAAGTTCGATCCATTCGTCCTGATGGCCTTCTAAAATATATTTATACTTCACATTGAGTTTCCCGAGAAAATCGTTTGAAACGAACTGGGTTGAAAAGAAATCTTCCCTGTGGGTTAATTTTATACTGCTGGCATAATTGAAATTTTCATCGAGGATGGGATTACCCGTCTTGTACTGAATGACCTCATTATTTACTCTTAGCGTTGTGAATATAATTTCGGGAACCGTATTAAAATCCTTTATATCACCGGGATTAAAAAACGTAATGTTATCAATGCCACCGAAATAAATCTCCTCATTCTTATAGTTAAAAAAGCTTTTGTTATTGAAGGAGGTCGACCGCACCCCGTTGATATCGCCATAGCTAATGATGATCTTCTCGTAAGGATTATATCGCACAATCTCGGTGTGCGTACTTAACCATAGATTCGATTTTTCATCGAAGGTCAGGGAACAGATAAAATCACTGTTCAAACCGTCATTTTGCGTTATAATGTCCTCTATTATAAGTTGGTTGCCGTTATAGTTTAATTTAATTAAACCATTTGGAGTGGCAAGCCATATATTACTCCCTTTTATCTCTGTGGCATTTATAATGACACTGGGTAATTTGCCCTCCAATATCCTGGACTGGTGGATGAATGTTTTACTGTCTCTGTCGTACAAATGCAAGCCGTTATAGGAACTCACCCAAATATTGCCAAAATCATCCTTCTTTATGGAGGTAATCCTGTTGCTTTCAATTTTATTGGCATTCTCCAGTTGTTCCGAGTAGATGGTATAACGGTCTTCATCATCCAATTGGTTTAAATTCACAACAGCCAGCCCCAATTGCTGAGATCCGATATAAAGCGTACTGTTTTCAATCAAAAAAGAAGTGACCTTATTCAATCTGCCCTTGGAGTTGTAGATAAGGATGTCATTATCCAGATCGTATATGTGGAAACCATCTGCTGTGCCGATATACAACTTTCTTTGGTGCTCATATAAGACGTTCACCTTAACAATACCGATCCCCTCAATTAAAGTCAAGTCGGAAAAATGCTTCCCGTGATATAAACCATAAAAGGTTCCCACAAAAAGGGAGGCTTCATTCTTATAAATACTGGTACAATTTAAATTGCTCTTTAAATTTTTATCCGTAATAAGCTGATCTGCATTTTCAAATCCATTTCCTTCCAATAATTTCACAACCCCGCCATTGGCAGTTGCCAGCCAAGTCACGTTATTTCTGTCGTGATGAATGCTTAAAATGGTATTGTAATTGGCACTTATCTTATCTGAACTGCTTGAAATCAAATCAATCTTGCTGAAGGCTGTCATCGTTTCATTGCTCCTGTAGACGCCTCTTCCCCAGGTTCCGATCCATAATCTATCGTACTTGTCCAGGGATAATTTCCTTGAAAAATTGCTGGGAACATGAGTCTCTAAAGTATCTATGGATGTTGTACTGCAGTCATAGCTGTAAAGTTTGGTATCATCTCCGGCCACGGCAATCCAAATCCTATTGCGACTTTCATCTGAAAGGACATCCGTAACCTGCTTTCTCAGATTATGGGATACAATGGTTTTCTTCTTCCAGTCGAACATGTGAACCCTGTTTCCGCTACAAAACCACATGTTATCATGAAAATCACGTTCTATGCTGTACACCGCCTGATAAAACTGATATTGGTTCACCAGAACATCATTTTTAAAATCGATAACAAAAACGCCGTTCTGCCAGGTACCGACCCAAATGTGACCGTCCTGATCCTGGGAGATCGCTGTTATTCTCAAATCACCCTCATTGTCAAGGTCGATTAAATGGTTGTAATTCTTTATGGCATTATTCTTTATGTCGAAATAAGACAATCCGCCACTTTTGGTACCGATCCATAAATTGGATGCCTCATCCATAAAAAGCACTTCAATATTTTCATTCAACAGGGCATCATATGTGTCACTCGGTTTTATATATTCGTAATCATAACCATTGAATTTGGTAATGCCATTTTCGGTTCCTATCCACTTCATATTTAAATCATCGCTCACAATGCTGGGCACATAATTGTGCGATAGACCCTGCTTGGTTGTTATAAAATCAATGACGTAGTTCGTCCTATTATCCTGCGATAACATGGACAGAGAAAACAAAACAAAGCACAGGATGAATATGCGATTCATGTGATACATTCTATTGTCAAAACGTTTATAATTCTATGGTAGCATGAAGCACCCCTCCGAGGGTAATCATGTAATAAATGTAATGAGATAATTTAAAATAACAGATTTAATTCATAAAATTAAGATACTTGACTGCCAATTCATCATCATGAATTGCTCTGCTCTATGATCTTGAAAATTTAATTTTTTTCAAATGACCGTTTTGTTACCCTAAATTGAGCCCATATTACCCTCGATTTAACGCCTTAAACCATATCTTTGATGCAGATACCCTTTTTAAAAGGTATGCCATTGTCTAGTTTATTAAAGATGAAAAACATATTCGCTCTGCTTTTATTAATAGGATGGGCAACACTGACATCCGAGGCTCAGAATTCGCCTAACGTGATCATAATTCTTGTTGATGACTTAGGTTATGAAGATGTCGGATTTAACGGATGCCTGGACATCCCGACACCGAACATAGATACGATTGCCGCCGAAGGTGTAACATTCACCAATGCCTATGTCAGTTACGCCGTGTGTGGGCCAAGTCGCGCAGGTTTAATTACAGGGCGTTACCAGGACCGTTTCGGATTTGGAAGAAATCCTTTGTTCGCTCCAAACGATGCGAACATGGGTTTACCGCTTTCTGAAGAGACCTTAGCTGAGGCCTTAAAAAAAGCCAATTACAAGTCCGTAGCTCTTGGAAAATGGCATTTGGGTGCCCATGAATCCCTAAGACCACTGAAAAGAGGCTTCGATGACTTTTATGGCTTCTTAACCGGAGGACATTACTATTTTCCGGAATACTGGACCTTACAGGACGAATACGAAGTGAAAAGCCAGTTTGATGCCTATAAGACCAAATTACTTCGAAATGACACGCGTATAGAGGAAGACGCGTATTTAACGGATGCGCTATCCAGGGAAGCCGTTTCCTATATTAAAAAATACAAAGACCGGCCTTTCTTCATGTATCTGGCCTATAATGCACCTCATGGCCCATTGCAGGCCACGGACCACTATTTAAAGCGGTTTGACCATATTAAGAATAAAAAAAGAAAGACCTATGCCGCCATGGTTAGCGCTGTGGATGATGGTGTTGGGGAAATTCTGAACACCTTGGACGCCCTGGGAATTGCAGACAACACCATGATCTACTTTCTATCGGACAACGGTGGTCCTGAAAAAAAGAATGCCTCTGATAATGGTCCGCTTAGAGGAGGCAAAGGAGAGGTTTTCGAAGGCGGTATCCGCGTACCTTTTGCCATGCGCTGGCCGAATAAAATAAACGGGGGGCTGGTCTATGAGGCACCGATCATTTCACTGGACATCTTTGCCACAGCTATCGCACAATCAGCAACTCCGATACAGACTAAAAATAACATTGACGGGGTTGATTTAATCCCTTATTTAACCGGAAATGATAAAGGTGTGCCGCATGGTTTCTTATTCTGGAGGAAATTTGACGCCAACGAGCACGCCATCAGGCAGAGCGATGGGGCGAAAATGGTTTCCTTAAATGATAAAAGCATGCTCTTTGACCTAACCACCGACCTGTCTGAGGCCCATGCTGAAATCGATCCTCATGGTCCGGATTCGGAAACTATTGAAGCAGAGTACAGCTCTTGGGACAACAGCATGATGGATCCTGTTTTCATGGGGCTCCAGGAAGACAAGGCTTACAGCGCGATGCATCCGGATCGATTTGAAAGAAAGAAATAGTAAACTACATTGTGAAAACATGGAATTTAAAACCTTAATTTATCCGCTCATTGCCATTCTTTTATTGAGCCACTCGTGCAAAGAGCATAAATCTGAAACGGATACCGGGGTATCCGATCAAACCGGAATCGAAAAACCAAATATCATTTTTATCTATGCCGACGATCTGGGTTATGGCGATGTCAGTGCCTATGGGGCTACCGAAATCAATACCCCAAACATGGATCGCCTCGCTCAAAACGGTGTTCGCTTTACCAATGGATACGCCTCCTCTGCAACATGTACTCCCAGCAGATATGCCTTGCTGACCGGCACCTATCCCTGGCGGAATAAAGATGCTAAAATATTACCCGGTACAGCACCCTTGCTTATCGATACGACTCAAATGACCATTCCAAAAATGTTAAAGACAAAAGGCTATCATACGGGTATTGTTGGCAAATGGCATTTGGGATTGGGGGACGGTCAGGTAGACTGGAATGCACATATCTCACCGGGCCCGAATGAAGTGGGGTTTGATTACAGCTATATTATGGCAGCGACTCAGGACAGGGTCCCTACGGTATATATCAAAAATGGAAAAGTCGATCATTTAGATCCTGAGGATCCTATTGCAGTGAACTACCGTACGAATTTCGAAGGCGAACCCACAGGAAAGGACAATCCGGAATTATTGAAAATGAAATGGCATCACGGCCATAATAATTCCATTGTTAACGGGATCCCCAGAATCGGCTTTATGAAAGGCGGTGCATCGGCCAAATGGGTGGACGAGGATATGGCGGATACATTTTTAAAGGAAGCTCAAGACTATATAAGGCGTCAAAAAAACAATCCCTTTTTCCTGTATTATGCCTTGCAGCAACCGCATGTGCCAAGAACCCCTCACGAACGCTTCGTAGGGGCTTCCGGTATGGGGCCTCGCGGCGATGTGATTGTTGAGGCCGATTGGTGTATCGGCGAACTGTTAAAAACGCTGGAAGAAGAACAATTATTAGAAAACACCCTTATTGTTTTTTCAAGTGATAATGGCCCGGTTTTAAATGATGGCTATTATGATGATGCCGTTGAAAAGTTGGGCGACCATGAGCCGGCAGGCCCGCTGCGCGGTGGTAAATACAGTCTGTTCGAGGCGGGAACGCGCGTTCCGTTTGTGACGTATTGGAAAGGCACCATAGCACCCAGGGTATCCGACGCCCTGGTATGCCAGCTTGATCTTATGACATCTTTGGCCTCATTGGTTGACAGTGAACTGGAAGGCCCTGACAGTAAAAATCTAATCGAGACCTTACTCGGTAAAAGCGATACAGGCAGAAGCCACCTGATCATTGAAGCTACCACAAGAACAGCTCTAAGAAAAGGCGACTGGGTGCTGATCCCGCCTTATAAAGGAAGTCCGCTTAACCAGCAGGTGAATATTGAAACAGGTAATTCCAAGGATTTTCAATTATACAATCTAAAAGACGATCTCGGTCAGGAAACGAATCTTGCCGATTCTAACCCCGAGAAGTTGGCCGAACTTCTTGAGGTTTTCAAGACGGAACGTGGAGCAGGTTATAACGAAACGGAAGCCTTAGAATTAAAATAAATTAATCTATAAATGATACGATCTAAACATGAGGATTTTATGAGGCATTCTCATCAGTTTAGGCTTAAATTTTAACCCACTAACCTAACGAGAACATTTTGATGAAACCGAAGCTCTTTTTTTATAGTGTAATGGCACTGGTTCTTTTTACCTGTGCAGATAAACGCGTGGAAAAGCCGATTTACCTCGCCGAAAAATGGGACAACCCCGAATGGGAAAATCCTGAGGTCTTTCAAATTAACAGAGAAGATCCTACGGCTAGCTTTTATAAATACCCCAGCATAGAATTGGCACTAAAAAATGAAGGTTGGCAAAATTCGGCCTTCTATAAATCCTTAAACGGCACGTGGTCCTTTTACTATGCCGATAGTGTTCAAGCCAGGCCGGCTGACTTTTTTAAAAAGGACTTCAATATCCAGGGGTGGGACACAATTTCTGTGCCTTCCAATTGGGAAATCAAAGGTTTTGGTATACCTGTATATACCAACGTTGTATATATGTTTCCCCCCAATCCGCCTTATATACCTCATAACATTAACAATAATGGTAGTTATAAGCGCAACTTCAACATTCCGGAAGACTGGACAGGAAAAGACATCTATTTACATTTTGCCGGTGTAAGTGGTGCCATGTATGTTTGGTTAAATGGTGAATTTGTAGGTTACAACGAAGGAAGCAAAACCGCAGCAGAATTTAATATCACCAAATTCGTGAAACCGGGAACAAACGCCATTGCCGTACAGGTGATGCGATGGTCGGACGCCAGCTATATGGAAGACCAGGACTTTTGGCGCCTGTCGGGTATTGAACGTGATGTTTATGTGTACGCCACCGATAAAATCACACTGCGTGATCTTAAGGTGGTCGCCGATTTAGAAAATGACTATAAGGATGGTCTGTTTAACTTAAATCTGGAACTGCATAACAACAGTAATGATGCTGTTGAAAAACCAATTGAAGTCAAACTGTTGGACGGCGACACTGTCGTGTACCAAGAAGAACAAACTATTGCGCTGGGTATTGGTGAGAATCAATTGGAATTCAGCAAAACCATACCGAATGTCAGATCCTGGAATGCGGAACATCCGAATTTGTATACGCTGTTAATACATTTTAACAATGAAGCCACAGCCATTAAAGTAGGCTTTCGAAATATAAAAATTGAAAACAGCCAGTTTTTGGTCAATGGGAAACCCGTACTGCTAAAAGGTGTTAACCTTCACGACCACAGCGACACCGAGGGGCATTATGTGACTGAAGATTTAACCCTGACAGACCTGAAAGTGATGAAACAAAATAATGTGAATGCCATTCGCTGCAGTCATTATCCGAAGAATCCCTTTTTTTACAGGATGTGCGATACCTATGGCTTTTATGTTATAGACGAGGCCAATATCGAATTACACGGCATGGGTGCAACCAACCAGGGTTTGGATACCAATTTGGAAAGACAATCCATACACCCGGCGTATTTGAAGCAATGGCATGGTGCCTTTATCGATAGAACCTCCAGAATGTTCGAACGCGATAAGAACCATCCGTCCATTGTCACCTGGTCTTTGGGAAATGAAGCAGGAAACGGAGCGAATTTTTATGCCACCTACAATTGGTTAAAAGAACACGATAAGACCAGACCAACGCAATATGAAGGGGCCTTGAATTACGAAAACACAGACATTCAGCCACCAATGTACTGGACCATCGAACAGATGAAGAATTATGTTGAAAACGATGGGTCAAGACCGTTGATACAGTGTGAGTATGCCCATGCCATGGGTAACAGCGTAGGCAATCTTCAGGACTATTGGGATGTCATAGAATCGTATCCTACGATGCAAGGCGGATTTATATGGGACTGGGTCGATCAGGGCATTTTATCAGAGACCGCTTCCGGTGAATCCTTTTGGGCTTATGGGGGTGACCTGGGAGGGTTCCATTTACAGAACGACAAAAACTTTTGTCTGAATGGCATCGTCAATCCCGACAGATCGCCTCACCCGGCACTTCACGAGGTAAAAAAGGTCTATCAGTACATCAAATTTGAACCTGCTGACCTGGAACATAAAGAAGTACGTATTGTAAATAAATATGATTTTACGAACTTAAATAGGTTTGATTTCAAATGGACCCTACTGGAGAATGGTCAGGAAATTGCATCAGGACATTTACCTGAACTGAACGTCGCTCCATATGATTCGGAAACGGTAAAAATTAAATTACCGGAAATGTCAAAGACCTCCTCGGAATACCATTTAAATCTATATGCCCTGAATACCATAGAAACTGATGTGTTACCCCTCAATCACATTGTGGCTTATGAACAGATGCCATTGAAGGAAGTAAAGAAAGTGACCGACTTTCAACATAAGGGTAATGTATCTATAGCCACCAATGATTCCATTGCAACCATATCCAATGCGCATTTTGAAATCAAATTCAACCTCAACACTGGACGCCTAATGACCCTGGACTATGGTGACGGCAACCTCTTAATTCATGGCTTAAGCCCAAACTTCTGGAGAGCTTCCACCGATAACGATTTTGGAGCTAAATCTCCCCAAAAATTAGCGGTGTGGAACGACGCCACAAAAGATCAGGCTTTAGCCGAAGTTACTTTTTTAAGTGGAGGTGAACACATGGATCTGAATACAAACGGATCGGTAAATGACTTCACTATTAAAACGGTATATGATATACCTGCAGTTGAAGGCCAGATTACAATCCACTACAGTATCAATGAACTTGGATACATACGGGTCACCAACCAATTAAGTCAGATTAAAAGCAGCCTGCCCCATTTACCTCGATTTGGAAATAACCTCATCCTCAAAAAGGATTATGATCAGGTGAACTGGTTCGGCAGAGGACCGCATGAGAACTACGCCGACCGAAAGACCTCTGCCCTTGTCGGAAGGTATAAGGCATCTGTGAGCGATTTATATTTTCCTTACATCCGTCCTCAGGAAAACGGGTATAAGACCGATGTGCGATGGGTGAGTTTTACGAATTCTAAAGGGAAGGGATTAAAAGTTCATGGCATGCAACTACTGAATTTTAGTGCACACCACCAGTACAATGTCGATTTCGATGCGGGCAAAACAAAACAGCAGCGACATACCACGGATATTAAACAGAGAGACCTGGTCAATATTAATATCGATTATGGTCAAACCGGTGTTGGCGGGGACAACAGCTGGAGCGAAAGGGCGTGGGCCCATAAACAGTATCGCATTCAACCGGAGGATTTAAACTATTCGTATATCATAAGCCCTCTGTAGTTGGCATATCAACCTTGTTTTTATCATGCCCTGATCGGGTATTTCCGTCATTGAAGGGTTTTTTAAAAAATGACAACCTCATGGTGGTATCAGCGTGTTCGTTATGCTACTTATACCTCGTATAGCCCTTTTGTTTGATAAAAATTTAGTAAAATTGTATCTTTCTTTAACTAAATTAAATCAGACAAATCCATAACTAATGAGTAATTACCACATCAAGCATTTAGAGGAATACTATCAAGTGTACAGAAAATCGGTCCGAGAGCCTGAAAATTTTTGGGAAGAGGTCGCTGAAGAACATTTTATGTGGCATAAAAAATGGGACAAGGTGCTTGAATGGGATTTTTCAAAACCGGAAATTAAATGGTTTCAGGGCGCACAATTAAACATTACAGAGAATTGCATAGACCGACATCTTGCAACGAGAGGTCATAAAACAGCCATCTTATTTGAACCGAATGATCCGAACGAAACTGCTGAACACATTACTTACCAGCAATTAAGTGAGCGTGTTAATAGGTTTGCCAATGTTTTAAAGGATCAGGGGATTAGCAGGGGCGATCGGGTCTGCATTTATTTACCCATGATCCCTGAACTTGCGATTTCGGTTCTGGCCTGTGCCCGAATAGGAGCGATTCATTCAGTAGTATTTGCAGGGTTTTCTTCTACCGCGCTTTCGACCCGAATAAACGATTGCTATTGCAAAATGGTGATTACCAGCGATGGCTCTTACCGGGGGTCTAAAACGATAGATCTTAAAGGTATTGTTGATGAGGCATTGGAAAGCTGTCCCAATGTGGAATCGGTACTGGTGGCTAAACGCATACACAGCGACATACCAATGAAAGCGGGCAGGGATCACTGGCTGCAACCGCTGCTGGACCAGGCCTCATCCGTTTGTAAGGCCGAAGTTATGAATGCTGAAGACCCCTTGTTCATTCTATACACCTCAGGCTCTACCGGAAAACCGAAAGGTATGGTACACACCACTGCCGGTTATATGGTTTATGCAGCGTATACCTTTAAAAATGTATTTCAATACAGAGAAAATGATGTGTATTGGTGTACAGCCGATATAGGCTGGATTACGGGACACAGCTACATTGTCTATGGCCCCCTGGCCAATGGGGCGACCACCATTATGTTTGAAGGCGTGCCGAGTTACCCGGATTTTGGACGTTTCTGGGACATTGTGGAAAAGCATAAAGTCAACCAGTTCTACACAGCGCCCACGGCAATACGAGCCCTCGCAAAACAAGGTGTCGAACTGGTAGAAAAATACGATCTGACTTCTCTAAAAGTTTTAGGTTCTGTTGGGGAACCCATAAACGAGGAGGCATGGCACTGGTATAACGACAATATCGGTAAAAAGCAAAGTCCGATTGTCGACACCTGGTGGCAAACCGAAACCGGAGGCATTATGATTAGTCCGATTCCCTTTGTTACGCCGACAAAACCAACCTATGCCACACTGCCTTTTATCGGTATTCAACCTGCACTGATGGATGAAAACGGACAGGAGCTCAAGGGCAATCAAGTGAGTGGCCGACTCTGTATTAAATATCCCTGGCCCAGCATGGCGCGGACCATTTGGGGAAATCACCAACGCTATAAGGACACCTACTTCTCGGCTTTTGACAACAAGTATTTTACGGGAGACGGTGCGCTGAGAGACGAAGTGGGATATTACAGGATTACAGGTCGTGTGGATGATGTTATTATCGTTTCAGGGCATAATTTGGGTACAGCCCCGATTGAGGATGCCATCAATGAACATCCTGCAGTGGCTGAATCGGCCATTGTCGGTTTCCCTCATGAGGTCAAAGGGAATGCCTTATATGGCTATGTTATTTTGAAGGATGTGGGTGAATCCCGGGATCAGAACAATCTGAGAAAAGAGATCAATCAAATTATAACCGAACATATTGGCCCGATTGCAAAATTGGATAAGATTCAGTTTACAGAGGGATTACCAAAAACACGTTCGGGTAAAATTATGAGACGTATATTGCGTAAGATTGCCCATAACGATACAGAACATCTTGGTGATACCAGTACCTTGCTTAATCCTGAAGTCGTTCAGAGTATCATTGAAGGTGCAAAACATATGAAGAACACAAACTGGTAAGACATCAAATGATTATTCCTAAAACAGACCCTGTTCACTAATTAAGGATGGGGTTATTTTTTATAATACCCACAAGGTGACATTTATCCTGTCCTTTGATCAGATGACATGTTAGGAATCCATTTTTTTTCGACTACAAACATTTAGATTTATATCTTTAGAGAAAATATTTTTTATGCAGAAAACCTATTATGATCCGGCAGATTTAAAAAAATTTGGAAACATAAGCGATTGGAACCGGGAATTAGGCGATAAATTTTTTGATTACTACAGTAAAGTATTCGAGGAAGGATCGCTAACAGCTCGTGAAAAATCCTTGATTGCGCTAGCCGTTGCGCATACCATTCAATGTCCATATTGCATCGACGCCTATACTGGCGACGGCTTACAACGCGGTATTACAAAGGAGGAAATGATGGAAGCCTTGCATGTAGCGGGAGCCATTCGCGGTGGTGCTTCCCTGGTTCATGGTGTTCAGATGATGAATAAAGTGAATAAATTAGATATGTAAAACGGTGCTGGGACAAGCCTTTTGAAAGCATCCTCCCAAAACCTATGGCATAGTCAAATGCATTCATGAGCGGATATAACATCTTCCAGATCTTTTAAATCTATAATCAATACGAATGGCTCTAAAGTCTCTACATAAACGACAAAGTGATTTAGCAAATAGTGAACGGCAGTTAGAAATCCTGTCAAATGGTATTTTCCGGAACGGGGACCTGCCTACCTTTAAGGAAAAAATTTCTGAAACCGGTCAATTTCCGCTTAAAACAAGGAAATTAGAAATACTGCAGATCAATTTGGGTTATATGTGCAATCAGGTGTGTTCCCATTGCCATGTGGATGCCGGTCCTGACCGGAAGGAAATTATGACCCGGGAAACCATGGGCTATTGTCTCGATGTTATTAAACAGACCGGTGCACATACGCTGGACCTCACCGGTGGTGCTCCGGAAATGAACCCTCATTTTCGCTGGTTTGTAGAAGAGGCTTCAAAAGCTGGAATTAAAGACTTTATTGTCCGTTCGAATTTAACGATTATTGAAGCCAATAATGGGTATCGTGATCTCCCTGAGTTTTTTAAAATGCATCAGATTCATGTCGTGAGTTCCATGCCGCACTGGACCCGCGGTAAAACGGACAAACAACGTGGTGATGGCGTATTTGACAAATCAATTCTCGCTCTGAAAAGATTGAACGCTATTGGATACGGCATACCGGATAGCCCATTAAGGCTCGACTTGGTGTACAACCCATCAGGCGCTTTCCTGCCGGCCAATCAGACTGCCATGGAAAACGATTTCAAAAATGCCCTCTTAAAGGATTTTGGTATACATTTTCATAATTTATATGCCATAACCAACTTACCTATCAGTCGGTTCTTGGATTATCTCATTGCCTCAGAAAATTATGAAGATTACATGTACCAACTGGTTGAATCCTTCAATCCCAATGCGGTTCAAAACGTCATGTGTACGAATACGCTTTCTGTGAGTTGGGATGGCTATTTATTTGATTGTGACTTTAATCAGATGTTGGAACTTCCTGTAAATAGCAAGGTAAAACATATTTCGGAATACAACGAAGCCTTGCTTGAAGGCAGATCTATTGTTATTTCTCAACATTGTTATGGATGCACGGCGGGAGCCGGCAGTAGCTGTCAGGGTACGGTAGCATGATCTTTTTAATATGACAAAACACCTCACAAACAGCTCCTTTAAGTTCAGGTCGTTTCAAGTCCTTGGTCCCCTGCTAAAGAACGCGATGCTGTTGCTTTTTCTACTTGTATTTTATACCCTTAATGCCCAGGAAACACTGTCCCAACTATTAAAAAAGAATAACACACACAGCATTCCGTATATTTCAGTTCAAGAATTGGCCATGCCTAAAACTGAAGCGATTGTTCTTGATGCGAGAGAAAAAAAAGAATTTGACATCAGTCATATCCGAAATGCCATTCATGTGGGCTATGATTTTTTTAATCTCGATACCGTAGCGCTTAGAATACCAGATAAAAAATCCATTATTGTTGTATATTGCTCCATTGGTATCCGGTCTGAGGATATCGGGGAAAAGCTTAAAAAAGCCGGATATGAAAATGTCCGGAATCTCTATGGCGGTATTTTTGAATGGAAAAACAGGGATTTTCCCATATATAATCGCGATCAGATAGAAACCGATAGCGTTCATGTTTTTTCTGAGGCATGGCGTAAATGGCTTACAAATGGCATTACGATTTATGACTAAGGATTTACTTATCATATTTGTTAAAAATTTGGTCCTTGGAAAGGTTAAAACCAGATTGGCGCATGCCCTCGGTAAACAGGCAGCTTTCGAGATATACAGGGCGCTTCTGGATCTGACCCGGAGGGCAACCCTAGACGTAAAAGCAGATGTGCGCATTTTCTATTCGGACGCTATTGTTGAGGATGGCTGGACTACTGCCTCAAAACACATTCAAAAGGGGAACACTATTGGGGAACGTATGATGAATGCCTTTAAAGAGGGGTTTGAAACAGGCTATGAGCAGATCATTTTGATCGGCTCCGATTTACCGGATATGAATTTAAACCTGATAGAAGAAGGATTTAAATCATTAAGTAAAGCGGACTGCATTTTTGGGCCTTCTGCTGATGGGGGGTATTACTTGGTAGGATTAAATAGATTACACAAATTTATTTTTGAGGACAAACCTTGGAGTCAACCGCAATTATTGGAAGAAACACTGAGGGAGTTGCGTTCAAAAAACCTGAAATTCAAAACCTTAATGACACTGAATGATATTGATACTGTCGAAGACTTGAAAACATCGAACTTCTTTAAATCGAATTTTAAATTACAAGCAAAACTAAAAGCGATGTCATGATTAAATATATTGAAGAAACGGTAGACTATTTAAAAGGGAGAGGCTTTGATGCTCCTGAGATTGGAATTATCCTGGGTACAGGTCTTGGCCAGCTTCTCGATGACATTACCATTTTGCAGGAAGTCAGCTATAATCATATTCCAAATTTCCCAACGGCAACAGTCGAATTTCACAAGGGCAAATTAATTTATGGCAGGTTAGAAGGTAAAAAGGTAGTGGTCATGCAAGGACGATTTCATCTGTACGAGGGGTATACCTTACAAGACATTACCTTTCCTGTTCGAATTATGGAAAAATTGGGTATAAAAACACTCTTGGTATCCAACGCTGCGGGCGCTATAAATTTAAATTTTAAAAAGGGGGATCTCATGCTTATTAAAGATCACATTAACCTTCAGGGCAGTTCTCCACTTGCATTTAAGGGTGTCGCAAAACTTGGAGAACGGTTTACAGATATGAGCTCGCCCTATGATGTCAAGGTTAATACTGCTTTAAAGACCATTGCAAATACCCATGGGATAACTTTACATGAAGGGGTTTACGCAAGTGTAGTGGGCCCGCAATTGGAGACCAGGGCAGAATACAGAATGCTTAAGATTATTGGAGCCGATGCCGTTGGAATGAGTACCGTTCCCGAAGTCATCGTTGCCAACCATTTAAACCTGAAGGTAGCCGCAGTATCGGTATTAACGGATGAATGCGATCCGGATAATCTGGAGCCCATTAGCATACCGGATATACTCGATGCCGCAGCCAGGGCAGAACCGCATATGGTGGTGCTATTCAAAGAACTAATTAAAACCTTATAAAGATCAGGTCACAATTACAGTCCCTCAGCTTAGAGTAACACCAATTGGCATAACGGTACTGAATTTTGAAATTTAAAAACAGAACACATGAGTTACCTGGAAACCACAAAAAATGTTTATAAAGCAGCCGCATTGACGCCTGATGTGGGTTTATGTTGCACGACGAATCCGGTTTGGGAATTACCCGGCTTAAAAATTCCCAACATCATGCAAGAGATGAACTATGGCTGTGGAAGTACAGTTCATGCCCGTGATCTCATGCATAACCCTAAAATTTTGTACGTCGGTGTTGGCGGTGGTATGGAATTGCTTCAGTTTGCCTATTTCTCACGACAAAAACAAGGGGTTATCGGAGTTGACGCTGTTGATGAAATGCTGGACGCCTGCCGTAGAAACTGTGTTGAAGCTGAGGCGATGAACGATTGGTTTAAATCTGAATTTATCGATCTTCGTAAAGGCGATGCATTAAACCTTCCGATTGCGAATAATAGTATAGACGTGGCAGCTCAAAATTGCCTGTTTAATATTTTCAAGGAGGATGATCTCAAACAGGCTATTCACGAAATGTATCGTGTCCTGAAGCCGCATGGTCGTCTGGTAATGAGTGATCCCATCTGCGAACAACCTATGAACGCCGTTTTGCGCGACGACGAACGCCTTCGTGCCCTCTGTTTAAGTGGCAGTCTGCCTCTCGACAACTATGTAAAGATGCTCACAGATGTCGGATTTGGAACCATAGAAATTCGAGCGAGAAAACCGTACAGAATACTTGATTCCAAACATTACCCGACTGATGAACTGATCTATATAGAATCGATTGAAGTTGCCGCAATTAAAGATCCGATGCCGGACGACGGGCCATGTGTTTTTACGGGAAGAACAGCGATATATTTTGGTAGTGATGCCTTTTTTGATGATGGGAAAGGCCATGTTCTGCTCAAAAACCAACCTGTGGCTGTTTGCGACAAAACCGCCCGGGCACTTTCGGATCTGAACCGGGATAATATTTTTATCAGTAATGCCACCTATCATTACGATGGTGGGGGTTGTTGTTAAACGAAACGCCTGCGGCAGAGATATAAAAATAAGTGTTTGGCAAATTCATCAGTGGGCAAAATTTTTAAAAGGTTGACCTGTCATGTTCGATTTTAAGTTATGTTTTATTTCCGTATTACTTTTCACCAGCACGCCTGCCAAAAGCAGTGCCGATATGGACTTGCACATTCTGGAAATTCCGCATGAGGACCCTGAAACCTGCTCTATAAACCTGCTGACTTTACCTACTATCCACGTTGAAAATCGCGCTAAGAATAAGGTGAGGCCATTACCTCCTCATATGGTTTTAAAGCATCGTGACATTGAACAAACATCTGGTCCTGTAGACCATTCGATTTGGGACGGTCTTCTGAAAGCGCATGTTACCGCAAATGGAAATGTGGACTATAAAGGGTTTAAAAATAATTGGAAAACGCTGTTGGACTATATAAGCTATTTAGGTGATAACCCTCCGAAGGCGAATTGGACTCAGGAGGAACAACTTGCTTATTGGATAAATGCCTATAACGCCCTGACCATCGATCTGGTGCTCCGACATTACCCTTTGGGAAGCATAAAGGACATTGAAGATCCGTGGAAACAAAGGCTCTGGAAACTGGGAGGGAAATGGTATCATTTGAATGAGATCGAACATCAGATCTTACGTAAAATGCATGAACCCCGTATCCATTTTGCCATTGTCTGCGCCTCACAATCCTGTCCGAAATTACAAAATGAAGCCTATACCGCATCACATTTAGAGCATCAGTTGCGCGCTGCCACTGAGGCATTCTTAAACGATCCTGAAAAAAATTCGATTGCCTTTCAAAACCTGGAACTGTCGCAATTATTTAAGTGGTTTGCCAGGGACTTCAAAAAAAATGGTACGCTGATCGATTTTTTAAATCAATATACCGATGTGACTATTTCAGAAAACGCCAGGATACGATACAAAGCATACGATTGGGCATTAAATGAATGAGCGCATATGCAGTTTTAATTCTTTAACTATTTATGATCAGCATAATAATTCCCGTATTAAATGAAGCCAGCTTTATCGGTAGGTTGCTAACTTATCTCACCGAAAACTTTTCAGTGGATTACATTTCGGAAATCATTGTGGTTGACGGGGGCAGTACAGATGCCACGCCGGCCATTGTTAAAAATTTTGATCCTATAAATAAGCACCGCATAACACTCGCGAAAACGGATACAGGACGAGCGAAGCAAATGAATTTCGGAGCCAAAAAGGCTTCGGGAACCATATTGTATTTCTTACATGTGGATTCCTTACCTCCCATCGGTTTTGATGCCTTAATTGTGAACGAAGTAAAGAAGTCGAATGAAGCAGGTTGTTTTAGAATTCAGTTCGACAGCAGCCATTGGTGGCTCCAGCTTGCAGGCTGGTTTACCCAATTTAACTGGCGCTTATGCAGGGGAGGTGACCAGAGTCTGTTTATTACGAGAACCCTTTTCAATAAACTAGGCGGGTATGATGAGGATTACCTGATTTATGAGGATCAAATCTTGATTCATGCATTGTATTCCAGAAAACAATTTGTAGTGATCGACAAGAAATTGCAGACCTCGGCCCGAATGTACAGAAAACACGGTATCTTCAAATTACAATACTTTTATTGGCGCATTTATTTAAAACGATGGTTAGGTGCCGATGCCGATGCCCTATACAAGTACTATAAAAAATGGGTCGCCTGAAGTGTCAACACTACCTGTTCCTCCCCTTTTCATCGGGGTACAATTCGGTTAAAGGATCACTCTGATACACCACCTTGGTCACCACATCAACGGCAGATAACTTACCTGTGAAAGCGGCTCCTGTATCAATATTCCAAACGTTTATGGCCTGCATGGGTTTGGATTCACCGTAATTAATGGTCGGTGTGTGGCCGATAAAAATTTCATTGTAATGTTTAAGGCGATTAGGATATATTCTGGAGTCCCTTTCAATAGCCTTATCCATGGTCAAAGCCATTTCCCATAGGGTCCTGTCGAAATACAGGACTTGCTCAAACACTTCCTTTTCTGCACCGTGCATCGAGGTAAATCCGGCATGTAAAAATAATCGATTCGACGCATCAATATAATAGAGCTTCATCTGTTCAAAGAATTTCAGATGTGCTTTCTTATGCGTGTCATTATACTCCTCATAACTCGCTATGGTTTCCTTACCACCATGCATGTACCAAACCGGATTCACGGTGCCATCTTTAAGCCATTCCTCACACCATACATCATGATTGCCTTTTATAAAAATGCAATCGATGTTTTGAGACAATTCCATTAAAAATTGTATCACCTGGGCCGATTCACTCCACCCATCAACATAATCTCCTATAAAAATGAGTCGATCATCATCTTTCAACTCCAGTTGGTTCAAAACCTGAATTAGGGCCTTTAAGCCGCCATGAATATCTCCAATAGCAAAAGTGCGCATCAATACGTATTATTTAAGTCCATAATGCCTTTTTATCAATTGTTCCGCAGGTTTGTTTTGAGGGGTAAACATACTGTTTGTTCTACCACCGCTGTCATCATGGTTTGTGAACCATTTCCAAACGAATCCTCCTGCAAACCAGGGCTCATCCCAAAAGGCCTCATACAGTGCCGATGTGGTATTTACCTGAGCAGCGAGATTTACCTGATTAAAACTTCTATCACTCTTCCAAGGCGCCATTCCCGTATAATCAACACTTCTATATCCGTACTCAGTAAATAAAATAGGTTTATTGTACTGACTTGAAATGCCTTCCACACCCGGCTTGTGCCTGCCCCAACCTTGAAGTGCTTCCTCGGTTGTTGGCGTTTTGCGGTCACTGACCGGAAAATAAGCGTCAATCCCAATAAAATCCAACGCAGACCAAAAAGGAGTTTGTTCAAACTCATTCCAGTTGGCCGCGTAAGTTAACGCACCATCGTAGATAGATCTAATCTTTTGGATCAGTGAAAACCAATAGTCTGGTCTGTGGTTGACGAAAGTTTCCAATTCGGTCCCAATGCAAAAAATAGGGACATCCAGATCCTGTGCTAAGGCGGCATAATCCAATATATAGTTCGTGTATGTCGTCTCCAATAACTGCCAATCCTTCTCATCCTGCATTTTTATTTCACCTGTAAACTTACCGCGCCACACCCATATCTGCGGTTTGAGCATGACCTTAATGCCATGTTTTTTAAGTTCTCTAATATATTGACTTACCCCGGATTTTGTCTCTCCAAACCATTGGTTTCCGGAATCATATTGTATCTCAGGATGGTTTAAGTCCTTTAGGAATCCAAAGGGCATAATGGCCGCATAATTGGCATGAATGGCCAATACGGGTTTAACATGATTTTCATCAATAGCATGTTTCGAGGCTACGAAACTAATCCCGTTGATTTTAGAAAATTGAGGTGCACAGGATGACATTGACACAAAAAGAAGAATAAGACAGCCCGTTATTGCTTTAGTCATTTAAAGTCGTTTTGAAATAGCGCAAATACAATCTTTCAACGCATCGTATAAAATTAAGAAAATGGATGTTACGCATCCATTATCGGTTACGTTTTTTATTATTAACTTGGACCTCATCAATTACAGCTTAACGGCATGGAGGACATTGTAATTATTGGAAATGGTATTTCAGGGGTAACCGCTGCCCGTCACATTAGAAAGATATGTAATCAGTTTCCCAATATCCCGAATAAAACGATTACGATTATCTCTTCTGAAACAGATTATTTTTTTTCCCGTACAGCCCTCATGTATGTCTACATGGGCCATATGACCTTCGAGCAAACGCAACCTTACGAAAAATGGTTCTGGGAAAAGAATAATATCGGTCTTAAAAAAGGCCGTGTAACACATATAGAAACCGATCGCAAAACCCTGATATTAGATGATGGTAGTGAGATGCCTTTCGACAAATTGATTATCGCCACCGGGAGTAAGCCCAATAGGTTTGGGTGGCCGGGACAAGATTTAAAAGGAGTGATGGGCCTGTACCATAAACAGGATCTGGATAACCTTGAATCGTACGCCCCTAATAACCGGGTGTGTAAAAGAGCGGTTGTGGTTGGCGGTGGACTAATTGGTATTGAACTTGCCGAAATGTTGAATTCAAGACATATTCCGGTGACCTTTCTGGTTCGGGAAGACAGCTTTTGGAACGCCGTGCTGCCGGATGGCGAAAGTGCCATGATTAACCGTCATATCAGGAACCATCATATTGATTTGCGTTTGGGTTCTAATCTAAAGGAAATCAAAGCCGATGAAAACGGGAAGGTACGGTCGGTGATCATTGCCGAGACCGGTGAGGAAATCGCCTGTGATGTTGTGGGACTAACAGCGGGTGTATCTCCTAATATTGATTTTATAAGAAGCTCGGCTATTGAAACCAACAGGGGTGTAAAAGTGAATCGGTTTCTCGAGACCAATATCCAGGACATTTATGCCATTGGCGATTGCGCTGAGCAACATGAAGCCATTGGAAACCGAAAGCCGGTTGAAGCGGTCTGGTATACGGGAAGAATGATGGGCGAAACCGTGGCTCAAACCATCTGTGGTAACCGTATGGCCTATGATCCAGGGCATTGGTTCAACTCTGCAAAATTTTTCGATATTGAATATCAAACCTATGGTTGGGTATTTGCAAAGCCCGGAACCCACGAGAAGCACTTTCACTGGAAGCACAGTGACGATACCAAGTGCATTACCGTTAGCTATAACAGCTTAACCCGTGAATTTTTAGGGATCAACACCTTTGGGATTCGCATGCGTCATGAGGTATTCAACAGATGGCTGAATGAAAAACGGGATGTGGACTATGTGATGACCCATTTATCTGAAGCTAATTTTGATTCGGAATTTTTTGCCCGTTATGAATTGGAAATTCTATCGGCTTTTAACAATCAATTACAATCTGTTTAGTGATGCCTCATAAATTAAATTATAGTATGTCCCTGACAACACCGGATGCCCAAACCCTAACCTTTTTACAGAAGGTGGCTCTGCTTTCAGGAATTGCGGGTTTATTCATTATGTTGCTGGCGGCATTTAACATCCATTTCCCAAACAGGGCCTTGTTTTTAGCCCTTTCACTGGGACTTATTGCCCTGGGTACCATTGTTTTTGCAAGGCAGATGTACCTGAAGAAATCAGAAGGCATCAAAAATGATGGTGTGTGGTTCAAATCCATTTCTTCAAGAGGTCTTATCGGTTGGCTCACCGGAGTTGTCATTACAGGGTTTTACATCGTACTATATTTTTACCCGCAATATCTCGGGCTCGCTACTGCCAATGGGGCTAACACTGGGCTTATCTCATTATTCGATCCACTGAGCATTATTTTGAACGGCAAACCGGCCAGCCAATGGTTTGTTTATGGTACACTTTACACACTGGCGATATTGATTTTTGGATATAAATTCATGCTGAAATATCGCCACAACCGTTACCAGCAATTACGCACCGTGTCGGTTATGTTTTTCCAACTGGGTTTTGCTTTTTTAATACCAGAGTTTATGGCCAGACTTAATGAAAGCCCGGATTATAATTTACCCTATTACGATCTGAAAAGCATCTGGCCCTTAAATTATTATCTCTTTGACAGCTGGTCCATCAAGGGATTTTTGTCCTCCGGCAGCTTAGGACTATCGCTACTCATCTTCGGCATACTGTCAATTTTTGTCATATCACCCATACTCACTTACAAGTATGGTAAACGTTGGTATTGTTCCTGGGTATGTGGCTGTGGTGCTCTGGCTGAAACAGTAGGAGATCCGTTTAGGCATCTATCCTCTAAAAAACTGAGTGCTTGGAAAATTGAACGCTGGTTGATCCATACGGTTTTGGTTTTTTCGGTCATCATGACAACAGCAATAATATACACTTATTTAGGCAATGACCCCAATCAATACTGGCTAACGCGACAGACATTTCTATTTAGCGTCGGTGGTTTTTTAACCGTGTTGTTTGTTGTTGTTATGCTTTTTAAACGGCATGAATTCGGTAAAGACGCCTGGTATGGTGCCATAGGTTATTTTACGGTCATTGCCGCGCTATTTATCCTCTATTATAGTGGAACCACCGATCATGTTTTTTTAATAAAATCAAGTACTTTACGCACTGCGTATGGATTATATATCGGTTCGATTTTTTCTGGTGTTATTGGGACCGGATTTTATCCCATTTTGGGGAATCGTGTTTGGTGCCGTTTTGGGTGTCCTATGGCTGCTATTTTAGGATTTCAGCAGCGGTTATTTTCGAAATTTAGAATTTCAACGAATGGCGGTCAATGCATCTCCTGCGGGAATTGTTCGACCTACTGTGAAATGGGTATTGACGTCCGTGCCTACGCCCAAAAGGGAGAAAATATTGTACGTTCCAGCTGTGTAGGTTGTGGAATCTGCGCTGCCGTCTGTCCCAGGGGCGTTTTGAAACTTGAAAACGGCAGTTTAAAAGGTCGTGTAACCTCGAATGAGAGGCTTCCAGGTAATGCTGTCGATTTGATGACCTTAATCCATGAGAAATAACCAATGCTGATGATCTACTGATGGCATTCTAGTGCTATCCGGATTAATGCAACAGTGTATGTCAAGAAATCTATAAAGGACTAATTATTGGATATAATTAGTACTTTAGTGGGTGTATTTGATGAATCCGTTTTCAGATCTGATGCCAGTTAAGAATAAGAATATCACCATCGCGGTATTGCCGTTTCAAATAACGAGCAATGAAGACCGTATAAAACAGCTATTTTCAGGTTTTGTAGAAGATCTGATCACCCAGTTTTCAAAATTTATTGGGCTATCGGTCGTCTCTTCTTATTCCACACAGCGGATTAAAGATATTAGCAATGAAAAGGAAATTCAGCAATTAGGTGCCGATTTCCTTATTTATGGATCCGTGAGATATGTTAAAGACATCCTTCGAATTTCCATACAGCTGATAAAAACTGAGGATCAGAGTCTGGTATTTGGTAATCAGTACAATGAAACATTAGATACCTTATTGGAGACCCAGGACGAGATCATACAACAGATCGTGACCGTACTCCAGGAGAAAATCAATTACAATCTCCTATCTCATTCTTACAAGAAAAGCTCGGTGGAACTCGCTGCCTATGAAAACTACGTAATGGGCATGCATATCCTGCAAAAAGGCACAGGAGATAATGATATCAAGGCAAGGCACTATTTTGAAGCTGCTTTACATATTAATCCCAACTATTCCTTAGCGTATACTGGATTATCTTTGACCTACTTCAACTTCTGGTCCTGCCTGATTTGGAATCGCTGGGATGAGAGTATGCAGGGCGCTCATAAATATGCCCTGAAAGCCATTGAGTTAGACCCAAATGATTACACGGCTTTAGGCGTTTTGGGCAGGACCTATGCCTACATGGGTGAATATGAAAAGGCAGAGCACTATCTGCGAAAGTCCTTACGGATGAACTCCAATGATTGCTCGCATTTGCTGAGAGTCGCTTTTACCTTAATGTATCTTGGGTATGCAGAGGAATCGGTAAAATTGTATCACAAGGCAATAGATCTCAATCCCTTCCATAATGACCATTATTATGCCCATGGATCTAATTATTATCTGGCTATTGGTGATTTTGAAAAAAGTATTGCCCTCAGTAAAAAAGTTGATTTTAATTCCTGGACGGATTTCCCTGCCTATGTTGCAGCAGCTCATTTACAACTAAAAGATTACAAAAGCATGTGGCATTGCTGGGACATCTATTTGACTCAGTTTAAAAATGCGGTTTATTCCGGCCAAAAAGAGCTCGAAGAGGAGGCCCTGGAATGGCTCATGATTGTCAATCCGTTTAAAGGATTCACCTATTTAACCCCCTTGGTGGAATTTATAAAAACTGAAAAAAATTCGGGTAGCCAAACTAAGGAAGTTAGGGCAAAGCAGCATATCAGTAATGTCTTTCAACTCAATGGAGACATATGGGAAATGTGTTATCAGGGCGATGCCATAGCATTAAAAGACACTAAAGGACTCAATGATATTCACAAGTTGTTAGGTCATCCTGAACAGGAATTTCATTGTATGGATCTCATGAATGCCGCAGTTGATGAACACACTTCTACTAAATCTTTGGACCAGAAGGCCAAAATGGCCTATCAAAAGCGCATAAAGGAGCTTCAAGAGGATATCGCAGAAGCTGAAACTCTGAATCAAATTGAAAAAATTACCCCTCTGAGGGCTGAATATGATGCCATTTTAGAGCATTTGTCCCAATCTTTGGGCCTGGCCGGCAAATCCAGAACCTCAGGATCGACCTTAGAAAAGGCGCGATCTGCGGTAACATGGCGCATCCGAAGCAGTATAAAGAAAATTGAAATACTGCATCCGGGCTTGGCGAATCATTTATCAAAATCCATAAAAACAGGTTCTTTTTGTTCTTACAGTCCTGAAATTGAAGTCGATTGGGAATTATAATCCGATCAACTTACACATCAAAAATTCTAAACTTACATTGTAAGGTGAAAACTTACGCCCATAATAGTGAACATAAAGATTAACTATTAAAACTTTTATTATGCCAACACCGTTAGACATTTTATTGGATCCCATTTCCTTAGTGGCATTAGCCATGTATTTCTTATTAATTATTTGGGAGGCCCTATTCCCGGCGAGAACCCTGCCAAAAGTGAAGAACTGGAGGTTTAGAGGACTTCTTTCTTTTGCCGTGTTTTTTTACCTATCCTCGTATTTGCCTTTAATAACAGATCCGTTTTTATCGCAATATCAATTTTTCGATTTAACCGGTCTTGGGCATGTGGGCGGAGGAATTTTAGCCATTCTCCTATACGAATTCGGCGTATTTGTTTGGCACAGAGCCATGCATAAATCTGACCTTCTATGGCGGGTATTTCATCAGATGCATCACAGTGCCGAGCGTATGGATACCTATGGCGCCTTTTATTTTAGTCTTTTCGATATGATAGGATTCACTTTCCTGGGAAGCATTTGCTTGGCCTTATTGATAGGGGTAACACCACAGGCGGTCACCATTATGTTACTCGCCACCATGTTTCTGGGTATCTTTCAACATACCAATATTAAAACACCTCAATGGTTGGGTTACATCATTCAACGTCCGGAAAGTCATACGGTGCACCATGCCAAGGGAATTCACAGGCATAACTATTCGGATTTACCTGTATTTGATATCATTTTCGGGTCATTTAAAAACCCGAAGACCTATGAGCATGAAACCGGTTTTTACGATGGTGCATCATCCGAAGTGATCAAAATGCTGACCTTCCAGGATATTAACAAATCGAAATCCTAATCTCATGGACATCATTGAAAAAATTAACAGTTCCGTCTTTTTAACGGATGGCGGTCTTGAAACTGACCTCATATTCAATAAAGGTATTGAGTTACCACATTTTGCAGCCTTTACGCTGCTGGATCAACCCGAGCATGAAAATACCTTAAAGGACTATTACAACGACTATATAGAGGAAGCTATAAAACACAATGCCGGTTTTATTCTGGAGAGCCCTACATGGCGTGCTAATCCCGACTGGGGTTATAAATTAGGTTATTCTCAGGACGAATTAGTACAGGTTAACCAAAAGGCCATTGCACAGTTAATCCAATTGAAAAGCCGTTATGCCGACTTTGATGATACTTTTTTAATTAGCGGATGTATCGGTCCCCGAGGCGATGGGTATTCCATTATTGAAACGATGACGGTTAAACAGGCCCATGAGTATCATAACCTGCAAATAAGGGCTTTGAAAAATGCCGGCGTCGATATGATTTCGGCCATTACCATGACCTATTGCGATGAAGCCATTGGGATAGCGGAATCGGCCAAATCAAACAACATCCCGGTAGTGATCTCCTTTACAGTTGAAACCAATGGGGACTTGCCATCAGGAGAAACTTTAGAAAAGGCCATTTTAAAAATTGATGCGGTTACAGACCATTATCCGCTTTATTATATGATCAATTGTGCCCATCCATCCCACTTTATGGACAAATTAAAATCTGGTGGATCGTGGAAAAATAGAATTCGAGGAGTTAGAGCCAATGCCTCATGCAAAAGTCACGACGAATTAGACCAATCTGTTGAACTTGATACAGGAAATAAAGAAGAATTAGGTAAACTCTATCATATCCTTAAAACACAATTACCTGATTTAAAGGTATTCGGAGGATGCTGCGGCACAGATGTCTCTCATATTAGAACGATCTGCGAGCATGTACTGTAATGTATGCCATACATGAATGACCATAAAGACAGGAGGCCTGTCCTTGGAAACGTATAACAGGTAAAAAAATTAAGAACATGCTTTTGTGTGTTCTTTTTTTTACAAGATACTTTGTTATGATTTCATGATCCATTGCCGTTGTTGTATTTTTGCACTTTAGCAGCTCCCGTATGACTAAAATTAGCGTGATCATTCCGGCATTTAACGAGGCCGAATCCATAGCCAAAGTTGTAGAGGCTATTCCTGAATGTGTTGACCAGATCATTGTTGTAAACAATACTTCCACGGATAACACAGAATACATTGCCAGAAACGCCGGGGCCACCGTGGTAAATGAATCCAAGAAAGGCTATGGCCATGCCTGTTTAAAGGGTATGGCCTATATTTCAAAATGCGGCGAGCTCCCTGACATCATTGTATTTCTCGATGGGGACTTCAGTGATTATCCCGAGGAGTTGACAAAATTGGTGCAACCGATAATCGACAAAGACCTCGATTTCGTTCTTGGGGCTCGCGTTAAGCACTTGCGCGAAAAGGGATCAATGACGATTCCTCAAGTATTTGGAAACTGGCTTGCTACAAGCCTCATGAAATTGCTTTTCAATGCAAAATTTACGGACCTGGGTCCCTTCAGGGCAATTAAATACGATCGGCTTTTAGCCTTAGAGATGAAGGACAAAACCTATGGTTGGACGGTGGAAATGCAGTTAAAAGTTTTAAAACAAAAATTAGCATATATCGAGATACCAGTTCATTACAGAAATAGAATTGGTAAATCAAAGGTGTCAGGTACAATAAAAGGTGCTATATTTGCAGGCGTAAAAATACTGTTTTGGATTTTTAAATACAGTTTTAAAAAATGATTCTAGAAACAACAATTATAATTCTTTATTCTACAGCGCTATTGCTCATATTTATGTATGCCCTGGCGCAATTGAATTTGTTGTTTAATTATCTGGGTTCCAAAAAGAACGACGAGGATTGTGAACGGTTTGATCTTTCTAACCCCGAGGAAGTCCCCTACGTGACTATTCAACTGCCGGTGTATAATGAGATGTATGTCATGGAACGTCTTTTGGATAACATATCCAAAATTGAATACCCCAAAAACAAACTGGAGATCCAGGTACTGGATGATTCTACCGATGAAACTGTTGAAAGTACACGATTGCATGTAGAACGGCTTCAAGCAACCGGTCTGGATATAAAACACATGACACGCACCAATAGAAAGGGATTCAAAGCAGGAGCCTTAAAAGAAGGATTGAAAGTTGCGAAGGGTGAATTTATTGCCATTTTTGATTCCGATTTTTTACCTCAACCGGATTGGTTAAAACGAACCATACCTTATTTTAAAGATAACCGCATTGGAGTAGTTCAAACCCGCTGGGGACATCTCAATAGAAACTATTCCATTCTTACACGAATTCAGGCGTTTGCACTTGATGCACATTTCACACTTGAGCAGGTTGGTAGAAACAGCAAAGGTCATTTCATTAATTTTAATGGAACGGCAGGTGTATGGAGAAAATCCTGCATTATCGATGCCGGTAATTGGGAAGGGGATACATTAACCGAGGACCTCGATTTGAGTTATCGGGCCCAACTTAAGAACTGGAAATTTAAATACCTTGAGGATGTGCAGACTCCGGCCGAATTGCCCATTGTGATCAGCGCAGCCCGATCCCAACAGTTCAGATGGAATAAAGGAGGGGCCGAAAACTTCAGAAAAATGCTTTGGCGCGTATTAAAAAGTCATAATATATCGGCTAAGACCAAGGCTCATGGATTACTCCACCTCTTAAACAGTACGATGTTTTTAAGCATTCTCGTTGTTGCGGTTTTAAGTATTCCCATGCTCTACATAAAGAATGAGTATGAGCATTTAAAACCCTACTTTTTTGCCATGAGTTTTTTTGTTGTTAGTACCATTATATTTTTTATCTGCTACTGGTTTATGTACAGAGATATTTATGGCAAGGGTATTAAAAACTTTATTGGATATATTGGTATGTTCTTTGTCTTTTTTTCTATTGCAATGGGATTTTCATTACATAACTCCATTGCCGTTTTAGAAGGCCATTTCGGCAAAAAAAGCGAATTTGTGCGCACTCCGAAATTTAACATCAGTAAGCTTAAAGAAAGCTGGAAAAAGAATAAATACATTAAGAGGACCATCTCCAAGCATGTCGTTTTTGAAGGATTACTCATGCTGTACTTTGGCTTTGGAATGTACAGTGCATTCGTTGTAGGTAATCAGGGTGGCGATTTTGGTCTATTCCCCTTTCATCTCATGCTCTTTGTTGGTTTCGGTTATGTGTTCTTTAAATCGATTGCCTCCAAGGTTTAGGTAGGCCTAACCACAATCTGGGAACCAGGGACTAATATCCGGCAACCTGACCATCTTTCCGACTCTCGGAGGCGCCATGGTAGACTTTGTTTTTCCCATCCCATAATATGGCCTGATACCCTCCATAATACCCTAATCCAAATCCAACTTTATGACCTCTGAACATCAGATCTCTGACGGTTTTATAGGGAATTCCTGATTCTACGTGAATTTCTCCTCTGCCATCGGCAGGTTCACCCGTCGGCGAGGAGGATCCACTATGGTCCCAACGTGGAGCATCACCCGCTTCCTGCACATTCATCCCAAAATCAATAATATTCATGACGATCTGTGTATGCCCCTGAGGCTGAAAATCGCCACCCATAACTCCAAAACTCAAAAACGGTTCACCATCTTTAGTAATAAATGCCGGTATGATAGTATGGAATGGTCTTTTATTAGGCTCGTAGGTATTGTTATACCCCTTCTTTAAATTGAACAGTTCGCCGCGGTTTTGAAGCATAAAACCCAATTTCGGTGGTACCATTCCGGAACCCATTCCCCGATAATTACTTTGGATAAAGGAGACCATATTTCCTTCTTTATCTGCCGTGGTCAGATAAATTGTTTCACCGGAACTTATCTCACCGGCTTTGTGGGCTGAAGCTCTGTCTGTTATTAAGCCTCTCCGTTTCTCTGCATAAACATCGGAGAGTAATGTCTTTAAAGGGACATGAGCGAAATCCATATCGGCATAATACTTTGCCCTGTCTTCAAAAGCTAATTTCTTGGCTTCAGTAAATACGTGTAAATGTTCCGCACTACCAAATGGGATGTTTGAAAAGTCATAGCCTTCCAATATCTGCAGCATTTGCAGGGCTGCGATACCCTGACCGTTGGGAGGAAGCTCCCATATATCGTAACCTCGGTAATTAATGGATACCGGTTCGACCCATTCAGACCTATGGTTAGAAAGGTCTTCAACGGATAAAAATCCGCCCTGACTTTGTATAAAGTCACTTATCGTTTTAGCAATTTCACCCTTGTAAAAAACGTCCCTTCCCTTCTTCGCAATTTTTTTATAGGTCTCTGCGAGATAGGTATTCCGAAAAATTTCACCCTCCTGTGGTATTTTCCCGTCTCTTAGATACGTATCCTCAATATTGGGAAATCCATTGGACAAATGTCTTGAAACACCCCCGTTAAAATACATACCAATAAGTTCCGTCATCGGGAAACCATGTTCAGCATAATGGATAGCCGGTTTTAAAATAGAGGTCATGGGTAAGACACCAAATCTATCATGTAATTCAAACCAACCATCAACTGCACCCGGAACGCTTACCGGTAAGGGACCGTACGAAGGAATTTCAGAAATCCCCTGCTCTTCAAAGTATTCCAAGGTTAATCCACTCGGTGATCGTCCACTGGCATTGAGACCATACAACTTTTTTGTTTTTGCATCCCAGAGGATAACGAATAAATCGCCGCCAATACCGCAACCCACCGGTTCCATTAAACCCAGGGTAGCATTGGCTGCAATGGCAGCATCAATGGCATTGCCACCCTGTTTTAAAATATCCAGCCCGACCTGAGTGGCTAATGGATGGCTCGTGGCCACCATCCCATTTTGAGCGATTACCTCAGATCGCGTTGCAAAAAGCGCACCGGTTACGCGATCTTGTGCGAAACTGGTGGCATATAATAGAATGAAGAAAAAAATGAACCGCCTTGTCATAAATGAATTTTTATTTGTGATTTTTAAACGAATACAAGTTAACCGTTTTATTTAAGACTATCAACTTATACCGAACAACCAATTAATACTATATTTGAATATGTTCCTGAACCCGAGCATCCAAAAAAGTGGTATACTTAAGCTATTCCTGGTGTCTTCCAGTGCGCTGCTTTATTTTGTTTTTGCATATGATTTAATTCGGACAGATTACACAAAATTAATAGGGCTATATACCTTGCTCTTTTTTTTATTTTATGGCCTTATAAGATACGCCGAGAACAGCACCAGTACCTTAACCTATGTTGCATTTGCCTATCGCGCCCTATTTTTTCTTGCCATTCCCAATTTATCTCAGGATTTTTATCGTTTTATATGGGATGGCAGAGTATTGCTTGAAGGTTTTAATCCCTATTTGCATTCTGTTGTATCATTTATTAAAACTGTTGATTTTCCTATACCGCAGGCAGGAGAACTGGTTTCAGGTATGGGGTCTTTAAACGCGAGTCATTTTAGCAATTACCCGCCCATGAACCAGTTGTGCTTTGCTGCTGCTGCATTATTCTTTAAGAACAGTATCCTGGGATCTGTGATAGTTATGCGGCTTATTATTATTGCAGCCGACTTTGGAACCCTTTATTTTGGTAAAAAATTGTTACAAAAATTAAACCTTCCCGTTAATTCTATTTTTTGGTATGTATTAAATCCCTTTATTATCATTGAGCTTACCGGAAATCTTCATTTTGAAGGTGTGATGGTATTCTTTTTTATTTGGAGTCTTTACCTGCTGCATAGCGGGAAACGGTCTTGGGCAGCTGTGGTATTGGGACTCTCAATTTCCGTTAAATTAATTCCCTTGCTATTTTTACCCCTATTTTTGAAGTGGTCTGTATTCGCAAACCCTAAAAATAAAGCTATTAATGCATTTGAATCTACTAAAAATGGGGTGGTGTCTGTGCAAGCCCTTAAAAACCTATTTTTCTTCTATGCTATTGTCTTCTTCACAGTTATAATCCTCTTTGCCCCTTTTTATTCCAACGAGTTCCTAATGAACTATTCGGATACCCTGGCTTTATGGTTTAAAAACTTTGAGTTCAATGCCAGTTTGTATTACATTGCCCGAGCCATAGGGTATACCTTTAGAGGTTACAATGAAATTGCAATCATTGGAACGTATATTCCATATGTGGTATTACTCTTTACCTTTCTGATGACCTTCCTTAGAGCTAACAGACATACCCAACAGGTCTTTACAACAATGCTGTTTGTTTTAACATTCTATTTCTTTTCATCAACTACCTTACATCCGTGGTATCTTTCTACCCTATTGGCATTATCGCTGTTTACACCTTATAAATACCCCCTGGTCTGGAGTTACGTTATCATACTCAGTTATCTGGCCTATGTAAATACAAATACTGGTGATAAAACTGAAAATCTATGGATTATTGGATTAGAATACACCATCGTTTACAGTGCATTGATATGGGAAATTTTTATAAAAAAGAAGGTTTGAAAAAGGTATGATTTACGATTATCTCAAGTTATAAAATTTTTGATATCAATAGATCAATGACTTCAATAACAATTAAAATAATGATGGTCCACTCTAAAAGACTGCTTTCACGCTGATCCATAATATCTTTAAAAAGCTCTAAATTCTCTTTAATGATTTCAATGCGATCATGAATCAATCGGTAGCGATCCTTGAGATCGAACGATTGTTTCAAATCTTGATTTAGTTTATTGAGTTCCTTATTTTCCCAGGCGACTTCCGGTGAATCAAATATGTACAAATTCTCTGAAATCTTATTTTTAATATTCAGTATTTTACCTATAAAACGCTTTAACTTATTTCCAGATATATCCAATTTACCATGTTTCTCAAGGTATACCGTATGTTTATTTGTTTCAATAAGTAAGTCTTCCGTAATCTCCGAATATCTCTCTAATGCGACGGATTGTGAAGTGTTTAGCATTACCAAACGAATCATTTCTTGATCCAAATCGGGAAGGATAACCTTATCAAACTCTACCTTCAAGGTATGCGGTTGAATGTCAACTTCGACATAATCTGATAGCTTTTGTTTAAAATAAGTAAACAAAAAGGTTCTATTTGTTCAATTACCGTTTCTATTTCAGATTCAGACATGTTGAAAAAGCTCACCATGCCATACTGAAAGATGTAAATATATTTGTTTGTGGAAGGCGTGTAGTAAAGTTCGTCGCTGTCCTGAAACAATAAACGCCATGACAACTGCTGCCTACATGCTTTAAGGTTTATAGCACTGGCCAACTGATAAGCAACTACAGGATACATTTATATGCTGAAAATAGAATTTGGATCCATAAAGGTTTTAAATTCCAACATATAATCGTTGGGATCCTTTACAAAAAAGGACCGGTGTTCACCAACTTTCTCCTTTAAGAAGGTCGATTCGGTAACCAAATCCAATTGCTGCTCTTCCAGTTTTTTATAAACGGCCTTCCAGGCACCGGTATCAAGTATGATCCCAAAATGAAAAGCAGGTAAAATCTTACCTTCAAAAACGTAGTTTGGACTGCTGAAATTATATTTATCCGTTTCAATGAAAGTAATCTGATGACCAAAAAAATTGACATCGACCCAACTTTCGGTACTTCTTCCAAAAGACGCTCCAATGTGACTGTAAAAATCCCTCGTATCTTTAGCGCTTAAACAAGGCAAAGACATATGAAATGAAGCTTCCATAAGCCTATATTTTATATCGGTTTTAAACTTTCTACACGATAGATAACATCGTCATCATCGCCATCTTCAACAAAAGTAATACGAAAGTTTTTATCGATTAGACTTTTGTCATTTTTTAGATCGAATTGCTTCAGAACCCGAGGATGGACCTCTTCAAATTCCAACTCATCTCCATTGTCAAACCAAAATTTGTAATAACCGTTTTTGTAAGACTTAAAAACAGCTGTTCTCATAACTATATAATGTATTATTCGTTATCGTCCTCTGTGTCTTCATCAGCAATCTCAGGATCTTGAACTGCCTCAGGATCGTCGTTATCAAAATCTTCATAATCATCCTCGTCATAGTTCTCCATTGTAATTGCAAGTTTCGTACTTACCTTGACCAAATACTTTGTATCGGATGTGGTGACCTCTACGGCTTCAATAATTTCATTATGCTGATTTCTAAATGATATAATTTGGTCATCATCGTATCCATCGGGATACTTCTCAACCAATAAGGCCAATATTTCCGGGGTCAACTTTTTAAAGTCTACGATAATGCGTTTTAAATTATCATTTCTATTTTTCATTTAAATAGCAATTAATGGTTTAGGTTTTACAGGTCTAAAAGATAGGCAAAAATTAGAGGCGCAACAATAGTTGCATCACTTTCTATAATAAATTTCGGTGTATTGATATCCAACTTACCCCATGTAATTTTTTCGTTTGGCACGGCTCCGGAATACGAACCATAACTCGTTGTGGAGTCACTTATCTGACAAAAATAACTCCAAAACGGTGTATCGGTGCGTTCCATATCTTGATATAACATGGGCACAACACAGATTGGGAAATCACCGGCTATACCACCTCCAATTTGAAAGAATCCAATGCCTTTTTTAGAGTTTTCAGTGTACCAATCGGCCAAAAAGGTCATGTATTCAATACCCGATTTCATGGTACTGGCCTTTAATTCACCTTTCAAGACATAACTGGCAAAAATATTTCCCATGGTGCTGTCCTCCCAACCCGGACATACTATGGGTAAATTTTTTTCTGCGGCAGCATACATCCAGGAATCCTTCAGATCGATTTCATAATAGTGTTCCAATACACCTGATAAAAGCATTTTATACATATATTCATGCGGTAAATAGCGTTCACCGTTGCTTTCAGCTGCCTTCCAAATTTTATATATGTGCTCTTGCAGACGTCTAAAGGCCTCTTCTTCGGGAATGCAGGTGTCAGTTACCCTGTTCAAACCCTTTTCGAGTAGGTTCCATTCTTCCTGTGGGGTTAAATCGCGATAATTTGGCACGCGCTTGTAGTGCGAATGGGCCACTAAGTTCATAATATCTTCCTCGAGGTTTGCACCGGTACACGAAATAATATGTACTTTGTCCTGTCGTATCATTTCTGCCAAACTCTTTCCCAACTCTGCAGTACTCATGGCACCGGCCAATGAGATCAGCATTTTCGCCCCTTGATTCAATTGCGCCTCATAGGCTTTAGCAGCATCGACTAAAGCGGCAGCATTAAAATGTAAATAATGTTTTTGAATAAATTGGGATATTGGACCCTTAGTACTCATAGCCCCTGTTAAATTTAGTTACCTGTTATTTACTTTACTTCTTGAGCGTATCATAATTAATCTCAACGATTATAAATGTATAACTTAACATTTTATAATACAATTTTGTCCTGTTTTAATTTTATGAACCGGTTGGAATCCTCACTGCCAAAATTAATGGTCATAACCTAATATCTTAAGTAAGTCTTCGCTCCTTTGCTGTTCGCTAAATAGTTCAGTTGAAAGCTTACCCTCAGCATCTCGGTCGATCAGTATATGTTTGGGAGACGGAATTAAGCAGTGCTGCAATCCACCAAATCCACCGATAGTTTCCTGATAGGCACCAGTATTAAAGAACCCTATGTACAAGGGTTTTTCCTTGTTAAACTTAGGCAAATATATGGCGTTCATATGCTGCTCACTGTTATAATAGTCATCACTGTCGCAAGTTAAACCGCCTAATAATACACGCTCGTAAGTATCATTCCAACGATTAACAGGTAGCATGATAAATCGCTTGTTAATGGCCCAGGTATCAGGTAATGTGGTAATGAACGAAGAGTTGATCATGTTCCACTTTTCGCGGTCGTTCTGCTGCTTTTGGTATAAAATTTCATATATGGCCCCTCCACTTTCACCCACCGTAAAACTTCCAAATTCAGTAAAAATATGCGGCACCTCCACTTCTTCTTCTTCACATGCCAATTTTATTTGATTGACGATCTCATCAATCATATATTCGTAATCAAAATCGAATGCCAGAGAGTTTTTTATAGGAAATCCTCCGCCTATGTTGAGGCTGTTCAAAGATGGACAAATCTTTTTTAAGCTGGTATAAACTTTTAAACATTTTGAAAGTTCATTCCAGTAATAGGCATTATCCCGAATACCCGTATTTATAAAAAAATGAAGCATGGAAAGTGTTACCTTTTTGTTGTTCTTAATCTGATTCCTATAAAAAGGCACGATATTTTTATAACCAATTCCCAGTCGTGAGGTGTAAAACTCGAATTTTGGCTCTTCCTCTGAAGCAATCCGTATACCGATGTTAAAACTTTTTTGAATTTCGTTGGAGAGCAAATCAATCTCCTCGTAATTATCAATAATAGGTATGCAATTCTTATGTCCGTTATTAATCAGACGTGCAATATTCGTAATATACTGAGCACGTTTAAAACCATTGCTTAAAACAAAGGTTTCATCTGTTATTTTACCCTCTTTCTTTAATCGCTCCACAATGTCTATATCGAAGGCAGACGAGGTTTCTATATGGATATCGTTTTTTAAAGCCTCACATAAAACATGTTTAAAATGCGAACTTTTAGTACAATAGCAATAGCTGTATTTGCCTCGGTAACCATTGTTCTGAAAAGCCTTTTCAAACCACCTTTTTGCTTTCTGTATGTTTACAGATATTTGGGGCAAATAGGTGAATTTTAGCGGTGATTTATACGTTTCTATCAATTGCATTAAATCGATATCGTGAAATTGAAGCGAATTATTTTTCAGTGTAAATTCTTCCTGCGGAAAATCAAAGGTCTGATTGACTAAATCAATGTACTTTGTATTCATCTATTTTGAAAATTTAAATATGTAGGATGCCTATTAAATACTCTTTATAATTAAGACATTAATGCCATCAAATACGAAATTGATTTTGATCTATGGTCACAATAGCAACTTGATGCCGGAGAGCAACAATTGGAGTAATGGAAGTTAGCTTTAAAAATCGATTACTTAACCGGTAAGCCGCTTTAGAATATAACTTCCCAATATTCAAGAGCTCGAAAGTAAAAACAGTGTTCAATATGTTCAGCTAAATACAGTACAAATGAAAAACAAAAAATTTAATTTCATCCCCATTTCATTTATTTTTTTGATTTTTTTTTACAACATCTAAAGCATCTTCAAATTGTTAAGTTCCTGTGCGGTAAGGTGTTTCCAATGACCTCGTGGAAGATCCTTTTTAGTAAGATGTGCTATAGCCACGCAATCGATACTCAGAATATCGTAATTAAAGTGTTCAAATATGGTACGGATAATTGTATTTCCTGTATTTTTAATTTTGAGACCAATTTCCTTTTTACTGGCACCTGAGATATAGCTAATCTCCTCAACTGTGATTAACTTACCATCCACTTTAAATCCATTTTGGATGTTTTTAAAATCCTCGTACTTTAGATTCTTATCTAATTGAATATGGAATAATCGAGGTACACCGTGTTTGGAGTTCGTAAACTTATTGATAATTACTTCGTCGTTGGTAAACAACAATAATCCTTTGGAATTTCTGCCAAGACGACCTATAGGCTTAATGCGTGATGATGTCGCATTAGCCACCAGATCCATAACGGTGCTACCTTTACCTTCGCTAGTGGTAGTGGCAAATCCTTTAGGTTTATTCAGCAGCACGTAAGCCTTCTTTTCCGGATTAACTCGGGCACCGTCATAACGTACGTCGTCGTTGAGCTTGACTTTATAACCCATTTCTGTAACAACTTTACCGTTAACGGTCACCAATCCAGTGGCAATATGAACATCGGCTTCTCTGCGTGAACAAATACCTGAATTAGCAATGTACTTGTTTAAACGTATTTCATTAGGGTTTGAATCATTGCTCACTGTTTCCCTTTTTTTTATAGGTGAATTACCCCTTGCATAACTTGTTTTACGATATGTGTTTTGCCCTCTTCCTGACGGTTTTCCTTTTCCCCTACTGCCTTGATGCCTATTCATTTGGATTAATTTTTGTACAAAGATATACTTAAAATTACGATTGGAAATTTTTGATTACTGATTTTTCTATAACTGCTGAATCTTTTGGAGGATTGCCAGCTGAGATGATATTTCAACCCTCGAATGCCCTCATATTCTATTTAATACGACGTCCACATTAATAAGGACGATACTAAATACGCCAAGGACAATAATAAATTTTAGCATATTATGCAGCAATAGATAGTGCGTTTTTGTTCGAGATTTCCAAAGCAAGATCAAAAATAAAAATAACAAAACCAGACTGAAGTAAAAGAAAATATTCATAAGCCCCACATCAAATCTGTATAACAATAAATAACATGGGATTAAAGCCAAACCAATGAGTACGGTTAGCATTAGTTTCGAGATCCTTTCCCCATACACTACGGGTACGGTATTATAGCCAAGTGCCAAATCACCTTTGATATTTTCCAAATCCTTGGTCAGTTCACGCATGGAAATCATTAAAAACAAGAAAAAGGCATGCACAAAAATGACGCTTTCAAAGTTTTTATAATACATGAATATGGCAAAAAAGGGTGCTATGGTCAGCACGGCAGAGGTCAGGTTTCCAATAAAGGGTAACTTTTTCAATTTATGAGAATACAACCAGATACAAAAAATATAAATGGAAAAGAAAACAACAGCACGAAATGACACATAACTAGCCATAATGGCCGCCATAAAATTAAGTATAAAGTAAAATGATAGTTTGGTGTTTTGACTTACCAATCGATCCAAATGGGATTTTATTGGTTTATTAATGAGGTCTTTTTCTGAATCATAAAAATTATTAATTATGTATCCTCCGGCTATTGTTGCAGATGAGGCCATTACAAGCATCAATAAATTAAGATCAAAAACAACATGTTTCAAAGGCATGTCATGGGCAAGAATGTATATAGAAGTTAAATATTGGGCAATGACAACGACTAAAATATTATAGCCGCGTATAACAGAGAACATACTGAAAAACTTGATTAAAATATGTTTCTGCCTTCGAGATAACATTGAAGTAAAATTGATGACCGATTGATTCCCCTTGGGACGACCTAAAAGTGTATAAAAATTTAGAAGTTATACACTACCTCTAATTTGTGTCCGGAAAGTGTCTGTCTCGCTTTTTCAATATCTTGAGTGAACCCAAGAATATAACCACCACCTCCGGATCCGCAAAGCTTTAGATAATAATCGTTCGTTTCAATACCCGTTTTCCAAAGTTTGTGAAATTGTTCTGGAATCATAGGCTTAAAATGATTTAAAACGATCTTTGACAATTTCTTTGTATTATGGAACAATGACTTTATATCACCCTTTAAAAAATCGTCAACACAGGCATCGGTATGCTTAATAAATTGGTTCTTAATCATGTTTCGGAACCCTTCCTGCTTCATTTTTTCCATAAAAATACTGACCATTGGCGCCGTTTCACCCACGGACCCAGAATCCAACAAAAATACCGCTCCTTTACCTTGGCTTTGCTGTGCAGGTATTCCAGTGGCCTCAATATTGTCCTTGGAATTGATAAGAATTGGGATGCTCAAATAACTGTTTAAGGGATCCAGACCGGATGACTTACCATGGAAAAAAGATTCCATAGCCGAAAATATAGTCTTTAATTTTAACAGCTTGTCCCGAGTTAAATTCTCTAAAACGGTTATTTTATCATGTGCGTATTTATCGTAGATGGCCGCTACCAAAGCACCACTACTTCCTACGCCATAGCCCTGAGGTATGGAAGAATCAAAATACATACCGGCATCAACATGTTTTTTAAAGGACTCTATATCAAAAGTAACTAAATTGGTGTCGACAGATTCTAAGTAGGTGATAAAACGCCTAAGGTTTTCATTCGACCTCTTCGCCGTTTCCGAAAGTACCTTATCACTCTTTAAAGCCCCTTTATAAAAGTTATACGGAATCGATAGACCCTTCGAATCCTTAATAATGCCATACTCTCCAAAGAGCAAAATTTTTGAATAAAATAACGGACCCTTCATAAATAATCATTTTATTTTGTTCAAAAATATATAAAATTTATTAAACAAAATAATTAAAGTATTAGATTTTTTTTGCTCCAATACCGATTTGGTCACAAATATAGTTTCCATTTTCACAATATACAACTAATTCATTGTTAATGAAATCAAGTACCTTTTGGGTCTCATTCCCCGGGAATAAGACATGAACATTGGCACCCGCATCTAATGTAAAACACAACTTTGAACCTGTTTTCTTCCTGAAGTCCCATATGCTGTTAATAATTTTTAAGGTATTAGGTTTCATCAAAATGAAATAAGGCTGACTTGTCATCATCATTGCATGCAAGGTTAAGGCTTCACTTTCAACAATGTTAATGAATGCATCAACATTGCCTTCTTTTAAAATAGTTTTTAAATTAGATATATTGCGATTTGCCTGCTTAAAACGCTCCTGAGCAAAAGGATGTCCATGCATTAAGTTGTGACCAATTGTACTACTCACTTGTTTCTCTCCCTTATCGACCAATAAAATTACATCCTGATAATCCCTGAAATGCTTATGAACTTCAAAGGGATAGCTGACACCAAATAAATCGGTACTTCCTTCTATCTCATCGTGATGACCCCACACCACTAACGGTCCTTGTAAGCTTCTACAAGCACTACCCGAACCTAACCGTGCTAAAAATGAGGCCTTTTTTAAAAAATAATCATCCAGGAGTGACTTCTTGTCTGAACTTAAATCTCCATTAGCGGAAAAGCCCTCCATGTCGTTTAATTGTAACAGCTCCTTTTCCAGATCGACCAGACAGAGGGCCAATGCACTCATTCCTGAAGCGGAAGAAGCAATTCCTGAGCTATGGGGAAAGGTGTTTTTGGTTTCAATCGTAAAATGATAATGCTCTAAAAACGGCGCATACGCTTTTATTCGATTAAAGAAGGTCTCGATCTTATGTTTGAAATCATCCTTTTTTTCACCATCCAGAAAGATCTCAAATGAAAAGTTTCCATCGTTTTTCTTTTCAGAGTATCTCAAAGTGGTAATGGTTTTACAATTTCTGAGTGTAAAACTTATGGATGGGTTTTCCGGGAGTTGCGGTTCTCTTTTCCCCCAATATTTGACTAAGGCAATATTACTAGGTGATGACCAGGTCGTACTGCCGCTACTTATGTGTTTAGAAAACGGCTTGGAAATAAAATCTTGCGCTATCATGAATTATTTATCTAAAGTCAAAGATACTAACTTTAACATTGTTTTATAGTTTCTCGTAGTGGCGGTGACATTTAATTGTCGTTCAAAAAAATTGTTGTTGAATTTTGATTTACCATAGCCCATCTCACTGTAGAAATATATGCATTCCCTGGTTATAACAAACCGTTCCTTTTCATTGGTTAAACGCATTAAATTATGAGCCAAAACTTTATCCGGCGCCTCAAAAAGGAGCATGAAATAACTTAGCGTTTTCTCTAACTGGCCAAACGGACAGGCATGAACAATCTGATGCAGTTCACCAGGCCTTAAAATAAGAACAGGAACATGGAAGCCAAATTCGGTTGTAATGGATTTATAGATCGCTAATTTTAATGCATTTATATCCTCTTCGAAACTTTCGAATACCACATTACCGCTTTGGATATAGGTCTGAACCTTTTGAAAACCAAGTGAAGTGAACATATCTCGGAGCTCGGACATTGGCATTTTTTTCTGTCCACTTACGTTTATGCCACGTAACAAAACAATATAGGTGTTCATAAGATGTCCGGTTTGTCTGAAATTATACCATCAACACCATATTGCTTCATGCGTTTTATAGTAGCCATCTCATTTACAGTCCAAGTAATTACTTTATAGCCCTTCGCCTGGGCATATTTTACATCTTCAGAAGTTAAAAGTGTATAATTAGGATGTATGGACCAGGCATTTATGGTTTCTGCAAAATCAATTGCCTCTATCAAATTTGCTTCAGTTAACACGCCCAAAGGAATCGCTTTGTCAATCCTGAACACCTGTTCCAACTCGCCATGCTGAAAACTGGACACTAAAAAATTACTGTAATTCCAGTATTTAGTTTTGACAAAATCCTGAATAATTTCACAGGTTTTAAGAGCCGTCGATTTACCCTTTAACTCTATATTTACAAGGTACTTATCACCAACCAAATTTAAGATTTCCTCCAGAGTTGGGATGTAAAACGCACTATCAACTTTCAACTGTTTTAAATCTGACAGCGTCCATTTAGATATTTCTCCTGAACCATTGGTCATCCGATCCAAAGTAAAATCATGAAACACGACCAACTCACCTGAACCACATACATGGACATCCACCTCGACACCATCGACACCTAATTCCAATGCCAGATGAACGGCCTCCATGGTATTTTCGGTGACATAGCCCATGGCACCTCTATGCCCCATTTTTAAAAACATGTCACTCATCTTTGGCCCTTTGGTCTCATTAACCCCTCTTGTGCCACCGAAGCCACGAGCTTACCATCCCTCGTAAATATATCTCCTCGAGCAAATCCTCGTGCACCATAGGTATTTGGCGATTCCATTGAAAACAACAACCAATCGTTGTAATTAAAATCCCGAAAAAACCACATCGAATGATCTAAACTTGCCGTCTGAGTATTTCCCCAATGCGCTTTACTGGCATGCGGATTAAAGGCCGAAACCAATAGATTATAGTCCGAAATATAGGTCAAAATTTGCTGTTTTGTTGGTAAATCCAATTCTTTTACGTTTCCCTTTAACCTGAACCAAACATCATTAAAAGGTGGTAAATCTCTTCTGTCAAGTGGATTGGCTATTACTGTAGGCTTAAAATCAATAGGGCGTTCAATTTCAAAAAAGGACTTAATATTATTGGGTAAAAAGTTGTTGTACTTTCGCAAAATATCCGTCCAGCTTAGCAACTCTTCAGGCTGCCTTAAGTTGGATTTCATTTCAATGTGATGATTGTATCCCGTCTCTGTTTTATGAAAAGAGGCGGCCAAAATAAAAATAACTTTCTTCTTTTGACTCGCCGTTACTCTGCGCACGGAAAAACTGCCCCCGTCCCTTAAAACGGTAACCTCGTAATGAATTGGAATTTCTAAATGTCCGGACTCCAAAAAATAGGCGTGTAAAGAATGTAAAGTTCTATTATTTGTAATGGTTCTATATGCTGCATTAATGGCCTGTGCCAATACCTGACCTCCAAAAACATTGGGGCTTCCCGCACTTTTACTTAATCCAATGAATTCATTATTGGATAGTTTATCTAAAACCAAAAGACCAAGCAAATCATCAACTGACGTCATATTATCGGAAGTTTTAAAATATAAAACTAAAAAAATCAAATATGCTTCTACTAATTTTTGATAAATAGTTTTAAATTTTATCTTTCAACTTTTTAATCACCTTAAATCTTAAGGGCCACGTGCCATAACAAATGAAGTATCTGCTCTTTTTAAGTGTCGTGTTCTTATCTTGCGACACTGGCAAGCTGAATTTAGTTGCCAGTTTAAACAATCAATTGGATGAGTCTTCTGCCATAGAAATTGTTGAGGGATCGTCGTTGCTTTGGACCATTGAGGATTCAGGAAATAAAAATAACATTTACGGAATCGATTTAAAAGGCAGGATTGTAAAAGATATTGATGTCAGTAATTCAAAGAATATTGACTGGGAAGACCTGACTTCGGACCAGTTCGGGAACTTATATATTGGTGATTTTGGTGACAACAATAAAAAACGAAAAAATTACACAATTTATAAGGTAAACAATATTAAAGATGTAAAAAATAAGGCCAAAGCACAGGTTATCAATTTTAAGTTGCCAAAAGGATTTAAGTCCAAAGATTTTGAAGCCTTTTTTCTAATGGATAAGAAATTCTTCATTTTTAGTAAAGCCGACAACAAGAATATTTTAATAACCGTCCCAAACGTTATTGGTAATCACACAGCTGAATTTTTGACCGATTTCAATTTAAAAGGCAAGAACAACAAAATAACTTCAGCTGCTATCAGTGCGAATGGTAGGACTATTGTTTTACTGAATCATGATAAGCTTTGGAAACTGACAAATTTTAAAGGAAGCGCTATTTTTGACGGCACAATTGAGGCCCAGGTGTTTAAACATCGATCTCAAAAAGAAGGAATTTGTTTTAAGAATGACGTCACGGTTTTTATTACCGATGAACGCAACGGCCCTGAAGGCGCGAATCTCTACACCTTTCATCTGGACTAAAAACTCATCCCAAGCCCAAATGAAAATCGCAAGCCTTCCACACTATTAAAAAAGTTAAAGGTCCCGGAAAGGGTTTCTGCAGCTGTAACCCAAAAGCCACCGCCATAATCGTTATGCCATTTATCTGAAACATCATCTTTAAGCCACACTCTGCCAACATCAAATCCTCCAAAAATACCTATTTGCAGTGGCAATATATTTGTTTTAAATGAGGGGAAACCATATCTTAAATCCGCACTTCCAACAAACGAATTTCTCCCGGTAAAGCGTTCGGTTCTATAACCGCGCAAACCATTTCTTCCACCTATATTGGCAGCCTGGTAAAAAATAAAATCATCCCCAATTCTCATTTGTACTCGAGCATCCGTTTTCAAAACTAACTTTCTGTCTTTGCTCAAAGCATTGTAAAAACCTAAATTCGAATTGATAAAACCAAAGGTGTTTTGTGTATCGTTGAACTCCGTTTTCCCTCCGAGGTTCAATAAGAATGTCATTCCTCTCGAAGGATTGGTCTTATTATCAAAACTGCTATAATTAAATTCAGCCTCAAGTCCACCGAAATAGCGTCGTTTATAAAAATCAGTGCTGCTTGCCGGCATGAAATCAGTTATAAACCGATTGGCAGTACTTTCAATTTCAATGCCTTCAAAAATAGAATTGAAGCCAAAGTTACTTCCAAAATCTCCCTTTTTAATCAGGCCAATTTTCAATGCATATATCCCTGTTTTCACCCGGTTATAATCCAGATCCAGGACCTCATCATTATTAACAGTTTCATTTCCATAGCCAAAGAAGTTATTGGTAAAATTCTCAGAGGTCAGGGTAGCACCAACTGCCAAATTCCAGTCGCCAATGACGTTGGCAAACTCGCCGTCGTAGTTTAAGGAAAACCCCTTGGTTGCAAAATAATAGCCTCCTCTTAATCGATGTTGTTGAGAAAATGGATTTCGCTGAAAGCCACTTATGGTTCTCACAAAGGACATCCCGAGTAAAAATCCATCATCCGGATTGAATCCCATAGAGGGTGTAATTATATTGGCTCGAACAATATGCTTGTTAAAATCGAATAAATTCAAATTATAACTATCGGTAAACTTAATATGCGCCCCTTTGTTTACTTCAACTGTATTGGATTTGCTTTTGTGATCGTACACCTTAATTCGTCTACCATTGTGCAGTCTATAAGTGTCATTTTCCTGTCCCCCGATAAGACGAATAAAAATTAAATTAGTCCCGTCTCCAGAGACCTCAAAAACATCCTTATCATCTAATCCATAAATCCAAATTTCTTTGGTTTCGTCTTGATGAAAAACCCGATCTACCATAACTTCCCCTTTTTCACCTTTAATAATTCTGGATATAACAATCCGGGTGGTATGGTCACCCTGCCTGTTAATTTCGATAAAGTCATCCTTGTCCGTCCCGGACAAAATCACCAGTTCACTCATGTAATCGTAGTAACGTGTTGCAATGTCAACAAGATTTTTCTTTCTTCCCTTTAATTTTTCCTTTATATCGGCTAAGCTTTGATCCTGTACTTCCTCAGGCACCTTTTTAAAGGCCATGTCAATAACAGCATCGGTGATATTTTCCTGAAGAAATTTTGCGTTCTCAAGCCAGGTTTCCTTTCCGGCCTGTTGAATTAAAACGCGATCTAACCTAATGCCCGCGGCATTCATCCATTCAATATGCTTTAATTCTTCATCATAAACCTGCAACTGTTGCGTAGCTCCAGAAATTTGTCGCAGTACATCGAGAAGAGCACCATCAAAGTTTGAAAAAACCTGATCGCGATCCCGAGGTATCGGTCGGTAAATTTTATCGCCATTTTCCTGATCGAATTGTGCCCATCTCCATTGATCCTGATGGCGGTCCCAATCGCCTAGTAGCATATCAAACAGTCGAGCCCTGACAAAGTTATTTTCATCGATTTTATATTTTTCATCTTTGCGTATTTTTTCGATAATATCGTGGGTGCTCTCAATATCGTCGGCAAAACCAAAACTACGTTCGTCCGAGTAATTGTCTTCCGGACGCTCTTCTATCAGGTATAATTCACCACCATATTCAGCATTATACTTTCCTAAATGTTTATGTTTGGGAATAAAATACAGTTCGGGATTCGTATGATAGACCTCAGCAACATCTGATAAATCAGGAACAACGGCAAAGGCATAAGGATGAGCCGCTGTATAAAAATCAAAAATAAGTTCCTCTATCTCCGTTTTTTCGAAATCATCCTGAATATAATTTTCCTTGAACAATACGGTTTGTAAATATTGGGTAGCACTTTTACGCAATGCCCGCATATTTAACTCTTTGCCATCTTTTGTTTTCAGCCGGAGCGATCTGGTTTGGTGCCCTCCGCCTTTTCTCACCACTTCCAGCCCTCCATAGAGGGTGTCTAAAGTTGCCACTTTTGCTTTTATTCTGGTGCTGTAAACATCGCGATAATGGTCCCCCCAAACCGACTCGAAGAAACCGGTTACATCTGTCTCCTCTTTAGAATAAATGGAAACCTCAACTTCTTGTGGAAAAGACTCCGGAAGATCTGACACGTCATAAGTTTTATCCGCTTGAAAAATTTCCTTGGTAAACACTAATTTGGGAATGCCATTGTTCGCATCAAAAAACTTTACCCAGGTACTGCCATCTTTAAAAATGGTAAGCTCCGCAAACCCTTGTCTTCCTGAAGCAAAAAGTGCATTGTTACCTAAAGCCACCTCTGCTTCTTTTGCACCGGAACCTGAAACAATCTGTTTTATAGTTTCGTTTTCGATATACTGTAAGGTATGCTCATGACCGGAAACAAATACCATATTTTTGGCTTCATGAGTCAAGGTTTCCAAACGACTCATGAGTTCATGATAGCGCTCATTATAGCGATCCTGAACTGAAACACCTCCCTGAGTCCTGACTTGTGCAATTAATGAAGCCATACCGGGTAGAGGAATTTTCTTTTGAGTTGGAAACAGATGCTTCGACAATGGAATCTTTCCGCCATGTATCCCATTTGTATACATCGGATGGTGCATGGCAATGACCGTTGTTTTGTTTTGGGCTTTCTTAAGCTCCCCCTCGAGTTCTTCAAAAAACCGTTCCCTTGTCTTAATTTCACAATGGTCATTAATCGTGGGGTTATGGTTCCAGTTTTCCAGATACCATTGTGTATCTATTAGAATCAGTTGAACCTTCTCTCCCACATCAATTCGTTCCAATGGACAGCCATTTTCAGGTAAAAATGTATTCTTACCCAAGGCCTCTTCGACATATTTTTCCTGCCGTTTTAATCCCTTTAATCCGTTCGCATACCAATCATGGTTGCCCGGAATGAAAATGACCCTCCCCTTAAAATTTGAGACAGCAGAGATCTGCGCATTTAAACTGTTTTCGGCTTTAGTTCGATTATTGTCCTCCTTTTTTGGCATTCCAGCGGGATATATATTATCCCCGAGGAATAAAACGAAATCCCGGGTGGTTGTTTTACCCTGTAAATGCTGATTTAAGGCAGTTAGAGCCTCAGACATCCCGCCCATAGGCGAAATCCCGGCGTCTCCAATGAGATAAAAAGTAGTTTCTATGGCCTTATCTGGGATGTCATTTTCTTGGGTGTAAGGCTCGGCATACTTTGGCTTATAAGTGGCACAAGAACTTAAAAGCACCAATGCAAAAAATAATGTTTTAAAGTTAAAAGCCTTCATATGCTTACTCAGTTTACCTTAGAAATCACATAAATATAAAGCTAATATTTAAATAATGATTTCAAAAACTCAAGTTATCGTTTCATTTCATGAATTACCCCGCTTTGAACTTTTTTACTATTGTTTTTGCCAGTACACCTCCTGATTCACTACATATGTTCTGATACCAACATCAAAAAGAGCATCCGTAACCATATCTTTAAGCGTTAAAATCGAGAATAACATAGACCTCTTTACAATAGGTCATTTAATTGTATCATGAAGATTATGTGTCATACTCCTGACAATTATGCTGGAAGATTAAACAAAGTATAAACTAAGGAAGAATGAAAAACAGCATAGGTCTATCGTCCCTTACTCTGGCAATAATCACCTTTAAAAATTATGGTTTTAACTTACTATGGTGCATTTTTCTGAATTTGGTCAGTTTTGGTGTAATCACATAATTACAATAGCCTTGTGACGGATTATTATTATAATACTCCTGATGGTATCCTTCTGCTTCATAAAATCGCTCTAAGGGCTTTACTTCGGTTACAATCTTATTATCGTAAAGACCTGATAAATCGTCAATGACCTTATCAGCTATCTCCTTCTGGATCTCATCATGATAAAAAATTACAGAGCGGTATTGGGTTCCTTTGTCTGCACCCTGACGGTTTAATGTAGTCGGATCGTGAGTGGTCATAAAGATGATTAAAATGTCTTCAAATGATATCACATTCGAATCGAATGCTATTTGCACTACCTCAGCATGACCAGTTAATCCTGAACAAACTTCCCTGTAAGTCGGGTGCCCCGGTGCAAGACCTCCTGAGTAACCTGAAACGACGTTCTCAACACCCCTGACTTCATGGAATATGGCCTCTGTGCACCAAAAACAGCCACCACCCACCGTTGCTAATTGTATATTACCGCTCATCAACCCTTTCTTTTTCTAACCATATCGATTCCGAATTCACACAGTAGCGCAAACCGCTTGGTTCCGGTCCATCGGGAAACACATGTCCCAAATGGGCATCACAGGTATTACACATCACCTCAACGCGCACCATGCCATACGAGGTGTCTCTTTCGTATTTAATCGAATTTCTCTTTATCGGCTGCGTAAAACTGGGCCAACCTGTTCCAGAACTATATTTTATGGTCGAATCAAACAAAGGGGTGTTACAGCATATACAATTGTATTTTCCAGCTTCATAGGAACTGCATAAGGCTCCTGTATGTGCTCGTTCTGTTCCTTTTTCCCTCGTTATACGAAACTGTTCCGGAGTCAAAAGTTCTCGCCATTGTATTTCTGTTTTTTCTATTCTTGAATCCGGTTCCGGATTACCATTAACGGCGTAATTCATAACGTCTTTCCATGTTAACATAGACACAGTAAATAATTAATTAAACAACAAATATGTACTTTAACAGATATAAAAATTTCTTTTCAGATATCGCTCTTAATATATTCAAATTTTAGTAATTTGTGAACATAAATCTATAATACCTTATGTCGGAATTAATCGAAAAAACTGAAAAGTTTGTTTTTGATTTGTTTAAAAATGAATTGGATCAAACGTTCATATACCATAACTACACCCATACCCAAAGGGTATTAAGAAGCCTTAGGGAGATTATTGAACATATTGATATTGACAAATCCGATGCGGAAATACTTGAGCTCGCGGCATTGTTACATGATACCGGTTATACGAAAGCAAGGGAAGACCATGAGGAAGAGAGTGTAAAAATTGCAACTGCCTTTTTAGAGGATAACGGTGTTGACTCCAAAGTGATTGCATCTGTTAACCATTGCATCAGGGCCACAAAATTTAATGATTCTCCAAAATCAGAACTCGGTAAAATTATTCGTGATGCAGATGCTTCCCATTTTGGTAAACCCTATTTCAGTGAGGCCAGTGATTTTTTAAGAAAAGAACTCGAAATACAAGGAATTGCAACCTATTCGCCAAATGAATGGCTGGACAAAAACATTGAAGTGCTCACTAAAAAGCACGAGTATTATACGGATTACGCCATTAAGAATTGGCAGCCTACAAAAGAAAAGAACCTGGCCAAACTCATTAAGAGGAAAAAGAAAAGAAAAAAGAAGATAAAAACAGAGCAGTTAAAAGCAAAATACAAAGCCCAGTACAAGAATGAAAGCCCTGAAAGGGGGATTCAAACATTTTACCGCGTGGCATTAAGAAACCATATAAAGTTGAGTGATATTGCCGATACCAAAGCGAATATATTGCTTTCGGTTAATGCCATTATCATATCCCTGGTTTTGGCCAACTTAATATCTAAATTAGACAACAATGCGTATCTGGTCTATCCTACTGCTATTTTTACACTTTCTTGTGTGATATCGATGGTACTTTCCATAATTGCCACTCGACCAAATATTACGAGTGGAGAGTTCACTAAGGAAGACGTTGCGAATAAAAAGGTAAATCTTACCTTTTTTGGTAATTTTCACAAGATGAAGCTCAATGAATTTGAATGGGCAATAGAAGAACTGTTAAAAGATAAGGATTACGTCTATAAATCACTCACCAAAGATCTTTACTTTCTGGGTAAAGTCTTGGAACGCAAATACAGAATCTTAAGATTAACATACACCATTTTCATGATTGGTATGATTGTTTCTGTATTGGCCTTTGGTTGGGCCCTTAAGACCAATGATGCTGCACTCAATGATGTGTTGCCTGCTGAAAATCCCTTGGGTAGTATAATTAATGATTACAAGGAAATTAAGTCTGATAAAAACGATTACACTTTTATCTCTTTCATTAAATCATCATAGGTGTAAAAGGTTTTATCATCTCCGTCCTTCTTCTGATAAATGAGGCTCACCCGTATAGCCTTTAATCCTGTAACCCCTTGCAGGTCCTGCAACTCTAAGATTTCAATGTCATTGGCTAACATGTTTTTAGATTGCATGAACCGGACATATTTTAAATATTCTAATTCATCCTCCCTTTGAGAATAAATGATACTCATTTTACCCTTGGTCGTTACGCGTTCCTGAGTCCCTTTAATAAATGCCTTGTCCACACGCTTTTTAACAACCTCATATCTTGCATTATAAGTGCCGTCCACGTCAAATTGCTTTTCGTCCATTCTAAATCTTATGGAGAGCGGCTGATTGAATACCAAGATCATCGAAGCAACATCCAAGCCAATGGGGTAAGCGTCCTGATTTTGATAAAAATCATTCTCCATTTCATACATGACCTGCATTTGCCATAACCTTAAATTGTATAAATAAATGAGGTTAAAGCTATCTTCCTTCGTAATGGCCTCACCAATGTACATATTATGTTCAACACCATCGGTTTTAAAACGCTCAAAAAAGTGAGGGTACATAGCCTGAGCTTCTTCCTGCTTACTATCGATCAATGCAGACATATTCTTATTGATAAGAGATATGGTATTATCGTAATTCTTACGATGATAATAAACAACACCTAAAGTACTATCAATTTTATTAAAATAATCTGTAATTTCAGATTTGGCAAAATTCATTTTTTCTATAAAATAATTAAATAGTGGCTCGATATCTTCTTTAAAGAAACGTATCAATTCCTGTTCCGTATCAACTTTAAAATTGGTTTCAATTTCTTCGATATAAGATTCAATTTGAAACTTTAATTGCTCATAAATGGGTAATTGCTCTTCTTTAGGAAGTTCATTTAAGACATTTTTTACCAAAGAAAGCTGTAATGCTAAATCCTTTTGAGTAGCAGAATTTCTCGCGTTTGATGATCCCTTAACATCAATTTGACCATAAAGAGGATAAACATTATCAAATACGATCTCACCAAAGGCTGGTTTTATCCCTTTATTTTTCTGGAATTCTATTAAAAACTGTTTTGCTGCCTTTTTAAATTTCCATGACACACTCGGATGAATTGATGTACACTCCTGCTGAATGATGGCCTCAATTAAGTTTTGTTCTTCATTAATTGAGCGTTCAACTGCCGACACGATGAATGGCATAACATCAACCAGCTTATTAGCGTTAATACTGTTGAGCTCAAATGGTTTATATGAAACTATTTCCATTATACCCATAAGACCCTCATCATTCGCCACAGGAGCAAAAATCGCACTTTTGATACCTTGGTCATGCAAGGCTACAATTTGTGGCACCTTATCCTTTAACTTTGCATAAGCCTTATCTACATCTGAAACGGAGAAGTACTTTTTTTCATTTAAAAGCCGGTTATAGGACCATTCACATAAGCAGTCTTCACAACGAACACAGTCTACATTATTAATCAAAAAACTGTTGGCACCAACTCCGTAAACACGTTCAAAAGTGTTTTCCTCCCTATTGTAACTGGAAAAACCTACTTTGATACCTTTAATTCCTAAAAGAGAACTGAAAATATCGTGAAAACTATCGACAAAAGTCTCTTCAGTACACGTTTCGTCAATTATTAAACTCGACTTAATATTTGAAATGGATTGATCTTCTGTTACATCAAAAATATTTGAAATTACGAAGCCCTTAAAAATGTAACTGTTTGGGGGAAACAACTTCTTCCAGAGCTCAATGTTCTCAAAATTATCCAACAAGGCTTCATAATCCTGCCGCGTAATTGTATTGGCTTTTTCCGTCGGGATTATTTCACAAAAATCGGCATTGTATAATATCTTGTAATATCTGAGGATGCCATTCGCATCTGGGATTTCATAATAAAAAGGCCTTTTAAAATTGATATTATAGCCATAACAAAAATTTAAGATAATGGTACATGCGATAATGTAAATATCGTCCTGAGGCATGTTTTTAATATGCAGGTTAAAACCATCACCAGCTGTTTCAATAATAGTTTTAAATCGCTCTGAGGCGTTAAAGATTAAATCATGAAACGGAACAGAAGCCGTTTTTATTTCATTTTTTGACAACAATGGACTAAACGTATCCTGCAGAATGGACTGAATTTCTCTTTCCCTGGTGGTCAGTATGGACAAATCACTAAAGCCTTCTCTTAATTCCGGATAGTCATTGGCAATTTTTAGCAATTCATTGGCCTTTGCTGCCGTTACCGGGTCATCACTTTCAGCCATTGCTTCGTATTGCTCCAGGAGCTTACTAAAGCTAATTTTTAGTTCGAGAGGAGAAATAATGTTGTCGTTGATGTCCATTTCTTCTGAATATGAGATAACAAAGATACTAATAAATGATTTGGTCGTTGATTACAGGACGAACTAACACTGAAAAGGTTACAATGCCCAGGTTTAATTTTGAAGAAGGGTTTATCCATTTTCAATGCACTAATTAAGAATTAAATTTTTAAAAGTTTGCCCCCTAAATCAATGTAAACACGACATTGTTGTTGTTTAGCTTCATATCGCAGTTATTAGTCTAAAATAATTAGTCGTCATCACTAAAATAAGGATATTAGTATATGCTAAAAAAATACACGATTGTAAGTCTGCTATTGCTGTTATGTTTGTCCTGCAAAAAGGACCTCAATAGATCGGATAAAAAGGTTTTAGAAAAAAATAGACTATCCTATGTTGACCCCTTCATTGGAACCGGGGGTCATGGACACACCTACCCTGGAGCGACAGTGCCTTTTGGCATGTTACAAGTTACACCTGTGAATGGAATTAGCAGTTGGGATTGGTGTTCAGGTTATCATTATTCCGATTCCATTGCCGCGGGTTTTAGTCATTTGGCTCTGAGTGGCACCGGCATAGGAGATTTAGCGGATATTCTCTTTATGCCTGTTAATAAGGAAGTGGACTTATCGCATAAACCTGCTTCTCGAGATGAATTAGCTTATAAATCGAAATATAGTCATAACAACGAAACGGCCTCACCAGGATACTATCAGGTCTATTTAGAGGACCATAATGTCAACGTAGAATTAACAAGTTCTGAAAGAACTGCGTATCACCGCTATACGTTTAAACAGAATGACCTCCAATCCATGGTGGTCGATTTGGGTTTCGCGATTAATTGGGATCAAGCTGTTGCCACGGCCATTACCGTAGAGGACGAGCACACGTTAAGCGGCTTTCGTTTTAGTAAAGGATGGGCCAGAAACCAAAAAGTATTCTTTATAGCAAAATTTTCGGAACCCATAAGTAGCTTTAACAGTTTTGCTGATGGCCAGCAAATTGATTCCAATAGCGCTGAAGGCGTGAACACTGCCATACAATTATTCTTTAAGGGCAACCTGAGTTCCGAAGTTGAAGTAAAAGTGGCATTATCTTCTGTTAGCATTGAAAATGCAAAATTGAATTTGGATACCGAAGGATTTAATTTTGATGATAGAAGGTTCGAAGCAGAAGCGTTATGGAATCAGGCCCTTTCGAAAATAGCTGTTGAGACGGATATTGATTCCCTAAAGACGATATTTTACACGTCCTTATACCACACCCAGTTGGCTCCAGTCATATACAGTGACAAAAATGGAGAATTTAGAAAAGAAAACGACAGTATTGTCAGAGCAAATAATTTTACAGCGTATTCTACTTTATCGCTATGGGATACCTTCCGGGCAGAACACCCTCTGCTTACCTTAATAGCTCCTGAAAGGGTTCCGGACATCATTAATTCGATGTTGGCATATTATGAGACCAATACGATACTTCCGGTTTGGACACTATATGCCAATGAAACCAACACAATGACAGGTTATCATTCGATTCCTGTAATTGCGGAGGCCTATTTGAAAGGGATTACCGGATTTGATGCCGAATCAGCATTTGAAGCAATGAAAACGACAATGATGCAAGATGCACGCGGTTTGGAACAGTATAAAAAATATGGGTATATCCCCTATAATCTCCTGGATGAGTCTGTAACCATTACCCTGGAATTTGCCTACGACGACTGGTGTATTGCACAAATGGCGAAAGCACTTGGAAAAGATGATGATTTTAAATTTTTTAACGATCGCTCGAAGGCCTACCAAAACCTTTTTGATAATAAAACCGGATTTATGAGGGGCAAATCCGAAGATGGCAAATCATGGAATGAGCCATTTGATCCCAAATTTTCGAGTCACAGAGAACATACAGATTATACAGAAGGTAATGCCTGGCAACACAGCTGGTTTGTGCCGCATGCTGTAACCAATTTGGCGCAATTACATGGTGGAAACGATCTATTTACAGACCGATTGGAACAACTTTTTACCGAAAGTTCGGAAATTACAGGTGATAATATTTCGGCTGATATCTCAGGTCTTATAGGGCAATATGCACACGGCAATGAACCTAGTCATCATATAGCTTACATGTTTAATCACGCCAATAAACCGTGGCGTACCCAGTATTGGTCAAGACATATTATGAACACTCAGTACAATACTTCACCAAATGGTTTGAGTGGCAACGAGGATTGTGGACAAATGAGTGCCTGGTATGTTCTAAGTTCAATTGGTATTTACCCTATGAATCCCGCATCAACAGAATACGAAATTGGAAGTCCCGTATTTGAGACATCTACAATAAACTTAAAAGAGGGAAAAACATTTTCCATAAGAGCTGAAAATGTTTCAATTGAGAACATCTATATTCAATCTGCTACACTGAATGATGAGCCTTTTAATAAAACGACCATTTCCCATGAGCAAATTCTAAATGGTGGGACGTTACATTTGGTCATGGGAGATCAGCCCAACACGAATTGGGGCAAAAATCAATAGCTGAAAATTAAAAAAATAACTGACAATTTAGATTCCTAACCAAGCATAAATGAATTTTGTTGACGTATTAATAATTACCATATATATCACGCTGACCTTAGGTGTTGGCATTTGGATATCCAAAAAAGCTTCCAAAGGTTTGGACTCCTATTTTTTAGGTGGCAATAGTATCAAATGGTACTATCTGGGACTCAGTAACGGATCTGGAATGTTCGATGTTTCCGGAACCGCCTGGATGGTGGGCATTTTATTTCTGTATGGAGCAAAAAGTTTCATGTTCATGTGGATTTGGCCCATCTGGAATCAAATATTTATAATGATATTCCTGGCAGCCTGGATAAGGAGATCGAACATTATGACAGGTTCCGAGTGGATCTTAACAAGATTTGGAGACGATAGAGCTGGCAGGGCCTCACATCTCATTGTCGCCATTTTTGCCATTATTGCCTCCATAGGGTTTATCGCTTATTTCTTTGAAGGTGTCGGGAAATTTATGACCATTATATTACCATGGGATTTAACCTTAGCGATGGGAGAACACATTTGGTTGACCTCAGAGCAGAATTACGCTTTAATTATTATTTTTCTAACCACGATTTACACGATAAAAGGAGGCATGTTTTCTGTAGTTGCGACCGAAGTGCTGCAGTACCTCATCATGGTTTTAGCTGGTATTTTGGTTGCTATTTATGCCTTTGTAACCATTAGCGATGCACAGATACAGGCCATTATTCCCGCTGAATGGAATTCGATTTTCTTTGGCTGGGAATTGGAAGGGTTTTGGGATGGCAAACTTCAATCCTTTAATGACCTCATCGACTCCCAAGGGTATAAAATGTTTGGCGCTTTTATTGGTATGTCTTTATTCAAAGGTGTTTTTGCAAGTATTGCAGGGCCAACTCCGAGTTATGATATGCAGCGTATTTTATCTACGCGCACCGTAAAGGAAGCAGCCTACATGAGTGGATTTACTAATCTTGTTCTTTTTATTCCACGTTACTTACTTATAGGTGGTATTGTCGTTATTGGTTTGGTTTTTTTAACGCCAGAGCTAAGTAATTTATCAGGAATTGACTCCAACGATCTTGAAATCATACTTCCAAAAGTAATTAACTTTCATGTTCCCGTTGGCGTAAAAGGATTATTATTGGCAGGATTACTGGCAGCCTTTATGTCTACATTTTCTGCCTTTGTCAATTCTGGTCCCGCATATATTGTTAACGACATTTATAAAAAATATTTCAAGCCTGAAGCATCGCCTAAACACTATGTGAAAGCCAGTCATTTAGCGTCCTTTGCTATCGTTATTGTTGGAGTGATTATGGGCTTTTTTGCAGAGTCAATAAACTCATTAACTTTATGGATTACCAGTGCCTTATACGGGGGTTATGTTGCCGCTAATTTTTTAAAATGGGTTTGGTGGCGCTTCAATGGTTGGGGTTATTTTTGGGGTATGCTGGCAGGTTTAATCATTGCTACTCTGCAGTTTTTATTGGATCAGAATAAGGCGAATTTTGAAACAGGGTCTTGGCTTTTTGAATTGGCCCAAATACCGGCCATTTATGTCTTTCCAATTCTTTTCTTTGTTTCACTTTTAGGAGCCTTTTTAGGCACTTGGTTAACCCCGGCCACGTCGATGGAAACCCTAAAAAGTTTCTACAGCAATGTCAGACCCTGGGGCTGGTGGAATCCCGTTTATAAACTATTGAAAAGTGAAGATGAAAACTTTACCAAGAATACAGGGTTTGTAAGCGACATGCTTAACTGTGCAATCGGTATTATTTGGCAGTCCAGCATGATTTTATTGCCCATTTACGTCATGGTGAGAGATTACCCAAAGGCCTTATGGACCTTATTGGTTTTTATCCTGACATCAATAATATTGAAGTTTACCTGGTTAGATAAAGTGAAAAAATATAAAAATTAGAATGAAAAACAGACCTTTTCCTTGGCAAGAAAAACCGAAAGGATGTCAAGATGTTATTTGGCGGTATTCTGACAATCCCATAATTAACAGATATGATATACCGACCTCCAATAGCATTTTCAATAGTGCCGTTGTCCCTTTTGGCGATGGTTACGCCGGAGTATTTCGATGTGATAATAAGGCGGTTCAGATGAACATTTTTGCCGGATTTAGTAAGGATGGTATTCATTGGTCGATTAATCATGACCCCATTAAAATGCAACCGGGAAATACCGAAATGATCGATTCCGATTACAAATATGATCCCCGGGTTGTTTTCATAGAGGATCGTTACTGGATAACCTGGTGTAATGGATATCATGGCCCTACTATAGGTATTGGTTATACTTTTGATTTTAAAGCATTTTATCAGTGTGAAAATGCCTTCCTGCCATTTAATCGAAACGGTGTTTTATTTCCAAAAAAGATAAATGGAAAATATGCCATGCTTAGCCGCCCGAGTGATAATGGCCATACCCCTTTTGGCGACATCTATATAAGTTATAGCCCGGACATGAAATACTGGGGTGAGCATCGCTGTGTAATGAAAACAGCTGCCTTTCAAGATAGTGCCTGGCAATGCACAAAAATTGGTGCCGGACCCATACCCATTTTAACAAATGATGGATGGCTTATGCTATATCACGGGGTGATTCATACCTGTAATGGGTTTCGATATGCCATGGGTGCTGCCATATTGGATGAGAATGAACCGGATAAGGTGAAGTACAGGACACAGCCTTACTTGTTAGGACCAGCGGTTAATTACGAAATGGTAGGCGATGTACCTAATGTTGTATTTCCATGTGCCGCACTTCATGATATAGAAGAAGACAAACTAGCTGTCTACTACGGCGCTGCAGATACTGTGGTGGCCCTAGCTTTTGGTAAACTGAGCGAAGTGCTTGAATATACCAGGGAAAATAGCTTATAATTAAACCATGAACTATAGATTTACTTTTTTTAATATCATTTTAGGTTTTGTTGTTGGTTTAAGTCATGCTCAACACCTGTCACATATTATTCCACAATCCTATGTCGCTCATAAAACCTCGGAAGCTATGGTGATAGATGGTTTGGCGAATGAAGATTCCTGGAGCAAGACCCGGTGGACTCAGGATTTTATCGATATAGAAGGCGATGTAATCCCTACCTACAAAACAAATGTAAAAATGTTATGGGATGACACTCATTTTTATATTTTGGCCGATATTAAAGAACCTCATATTTGGGGCACATTGAAACAGCGCGACACTGTTATTTTTTATAATAATGACTTCGAAGTCTTTATAGACCCTGATGGCGATACACACAACTATTACGAACTGGAAATCAATGCCCTTAACACAGTTTGGGATTTATTTATCGGAAAACCTTACAGAGAACCTAACAATATTGTCCTTAACGACTGGACTTTAACTGCTTTAAAATCGGCCATTAGTATTGATGGCACCCTTAACCAATCAAACGATACCGATCAAGGTTGGTTGCTTGAAATAGCCATTCCCTTCAAGGCTTTAAGAACCGGGCGACGGCATAATAACGTTCCCTATAACACCTATTGGCGGGTTAATTTTTCTCGAGTCAATTGGGATTTCGATCTTAAAAACGGGACCTATTCTAGGAAAAAAGACAATTTTGGGAAATTTTTACCCGAATATAATTGGGTGTGGTCACCCACTGGCGTAATTAATATGCATCTTCCTGAACTTTGGGGTTATGTCTTCTTTTCCACAAAAGAAATAGGGGCAAATGAAACCTTTGAAATTCCTGACGATGAAAAAATAAAATGGAAATTATACGACCTTCATCGTGCTCAAAAAGGCTACTATCATAAACATCATAAATGGGCAAATTCTCTTCAGGAATTAAGCCCATCATCCATCAAGGCAAACAATAGATCATTAAACCCAGTTTTTGAAATCCACAGCTATGGTTATACTATTTCAATAAGGAGTCCCTTTACGGGAGATCTTTTAATCATTGATGAAGAAGGCAAATTCAAAAAGCGCTAAATTCAAACTCATGATCAAGGTACCAGCATATATAAAAACCGTACTCTATTGCAGTGTTTTAGTATTATTTTTTGATTGTTCCAAAACACAAAAAACAGAGAATCCCGGAGTTGAAAATCTTAAAATTATAGGATATGTCGCGGGATATGAAAATTTCGACCCTGCTTTAGTCGATGCTGCCAAACTAACCCATATAAATTATGCCTTCGCCAATATTGTTGATGGTAAACCTCAATTTGAACTTGATATCGATTCCTTAAATATTTCGAAACTCATAGCACTTAAAAAAACGAACCCTAACCTTAAACTACTTTACTCCATTGGTGGTTGGGTGTGGTCCAATAACTTTTCTCATATTGCTGCCTATGCGGAGAACAGGGAACTATTTGCGAAAGGGTGTATTCAACTGATGAAAAAGCACGGGTTCGATGGTATAGATTTAGATTGGGAATATCCCGGACAGCGCGGTGAAGATAACGCATTCAGACCATCGGACAAGGATAATTTTACACTACTTCTTTCGGAAATTCGTAAACAATTGGATAAAATAGAAAGCAATGATCACAAAGAATATTTGTTAACCATTGCGACAGGAGCAGATCAATCTTATATCGATCACACCGATCTTGGTAAAGCACATGTCTATTTAGACTTCATTAATGTGATGTGTTACGATTATTATCATGGATGGCATTACCAGACAGGTCATCACGCTAATTTATTTCAGTCAGATAAAGAACGGTATACAGGAAATAGCGGAGAAGAAGCTATAAACAGGCATATAAAAGCAGGAGTACCGGTGCATAAACTTGTTTTGGGCATTCCGTTTTATGGACGACTCTGGGAAAAGGTCATTCCTCAAAATAAAGGATTGTACCAAAATGCCATGTCTACAGGAATTATTATACCTTATTGGGATATTCTGAAACGAATGGAATCAGGGAAATATATAAAAGAATACGACCCTAAAGCGAGGGCGTCCTATCTCTGGAATGCTTCCGACAGCATTTTTATTTCATGGGAAACACCTCGGGACATTCAATTAAAGTCGGATTACATCATACAAAAAGGTTTGGGAGGTGCCATGTTTTGGGAATACAGTCTTGATAAAAATCAGGAATTGCTTAACACCCTCTTTGAAAGTATACAAAAAGAATCAACATCTAAAACACAGTAAAAAAATGAACATCAAACAATTACTTCTATCATTTGTATTCGTATCCACGCTTGTTGGATGCCGTCAAAATGCGGATACCCATAATAAGGCTCATCAGGAAGCTTCTCATGACATGAGTAATGCGGACATTAAAGAGGCATCATTCGATTTTGGGACATGGATAACATCGAACAGAAGGAAATCTAATGACGATTATGTATCTGAATTCAAACGATACAAATCAGGAGGTATCGATGAGATTTTAATTAATACAGGAACAGATCCAAAGGAATTGGAACGATTGGTTCCCCTGGCAAAAGCCGAGGGTCTAAAAGTACATGCCTGGATTATGGCCATGAACCGTCCCGGTGATTCCATTGCATTGCAACATCCGGAATGGTATGTTGTGAGCCGAGACGGAAAGTCATGCTATGACACACGCCCTTATGTGAATTATTACCAGTGGTTATGTCCTACAAGAGAAGCGTCAAGAAACCATGTTTTGAGTTTAGTGGAAGGACTTGCCAAAGTAGAAGGGATCGAAAGTGTGCATCTGGATTACATACGATTCCCGGATATCTTTTTACCCATTGGATTGTTGCCTAAATACAATTTGGTGCAAGATGAAGAATTACCTGAATTCGATTTTTGCTATTGTGACGAATGTATTAATGCTTTTGAAAAAGTACATCATAAAAATCCGAGAAAAATCAAAAACACTGCCATAGACATGGAGTGGAAAAATTTTAGGCTCAATGCGATAAAATCGGTTGTCGATGATGCCTATAAAATTGTTCACAAATACAATAAGAAATTAACGGCTGCAGTATTCCCTTATCCCGAAATGGCGGACCATATGGTACGTCAGCGTTGGGATAAATGGGATATAGATGAAGTCTACCCCATGATTTATCACGGTTTCTATAATGAAGAAATTGATTGGATTGGCTATGCCACCAAACAAGGGGTAACCGACATCGAATCCGAAAACATAGCATTACATACCGGTGTGTACTTACCACCTTTTAAATCTGCCGAGGAATTAAAAGAGGCCATAGTCCTGGCAAAGGAAAATGGAGCAAAAGGGGTCACATTTTTTGATGGGAACGGATTAACTGATGCCTATTTAGAGGCTATTCAAGACGTAAAATCTCAAATGGATTTGTAATACATACTTTTGAATGCGCTATCCATATCGGGAGATTAATCAATCGGTCTGCAGAAAAGGATCTGAGAAGTTCCATTAATATATAAATTTGTTTATTCGGATAATTATTCATGAAAAACCCTTGCTTCATTATTTTGTTTTGTCTGGTACACCTATTTAGTTGTACCGGTAACATAAATGAAAATGATACCTCACTGACAGCATTGGTGAACCCCTTTGTTGGCACGGATGGACCGGGCAATACCTATCCGGGTGCCTCCCTTCCTTTTGGTATGGTACAGCTAAGTCCTGATATAGGTATACCGGGATGGGACAGGATCGCTGGCTATTACTATCAGGACTCCATAATTTCAGGATTTTCGCATATGCATTTAACAGGTACAGGAGCAGGCGATTTGTACGATATTCTGGTGATGCCAACCAATAGTCGCTTTTCAAAACGCATTAAGGAAAACAACTTTAAGCCATTTTCATCTTTTTCACATGATAAGGAAAAAGCAACTCCCGGCTATTACGGTGTAGATTTACTAGACTTCAATATAAAAGCTGAACTCACCGCAACGTCAAGAACAGGAATTCATAGATACACCTTTCCTGAAGATTCTTTATCCCAAATTCATATCGATCTGGGATATGCTCTAAATTGGGATGCTCCGGTCGACACCTATATAAAAGTGGTTAACAATACCACAATAGAGGGTTACCGTAAATCAACAGGATGGGCAAAAGATCAGAGAGTCTATTTCCAAATGCAATTATCAAAGCCATTCAAAGGGTATCACCTGTTTCAGAATGATACATTGGTAACAGGCTCAGCGAGGAGTAAAAACACCAGAATCGTATTGGACTATGAAACCTCCAAGGAGGACGTCATTGTTTTGAAGACCGGAGTATCTTCTGCGAATATTGAAGGTGCTCGTAAAGCTATTGCCATCGAAGCTCCAGATTTCAATTTCGATGCATATAGAACAAAAGCAGACCGCATTTGGGAAACGGTGCTTCAGAAGATTGTCATAGAGTCCTCGGACACGGACAAGAAATCTATATTCTATACAATGCTGTACCAATCTATGTTGGCCCCTACCCTGTTGAGTGACCTTAATCAAAACTATAAAGGCGCTAACGATTCTATAATGACAGCTCAGGGATATGATCGTTACGATACTTTTTCGCTATGGGATACCTACAGGGCAGCTCATCCACTTTATACAATTTTACACCCAAATCGGGTTTCAGACATGGTAAAATCAATGTTAGCACACTACAAGGAAACCGGTTTGTTACCGGTTTGGTCTTTACAGGGAAACGAAACCAATATGATGATTGGTTACCATGCCGTCCCCGTTATTGTTGACGCTTTCTTTAAAGGCATTGATTTTAATTATGATTTGGCTTTTGAAGCCTGTAAAGCCAGTGCGATGGACAATTCCCGGCAAATCGATGTCTACAGGCAAAACGGCTACATCCCCATTGATGAACACCACGAAAACTGGTCGGTTTCAAAAACTCTTGAATACGCTTACGACGACTGGTGCATTGCCCAGTTAGCTAAAGCCTTGAATAAAGAAGAGGATTATCATTATTTTTTAAATCGATCTGAAAATTGGAGAAACGTTTTTGATCAGGAAAGTACATTTATGCGTCCAAAATACAAGAATGGGACATTTTTAGAAGACTTTATCCCCAAGGCCTACACGCCTTATTTCTGTGAAAGCAATGCCTGGCACTATATGTGGAATGTTCCTCAAAACATCGAGGGTCTGATACAGGCCGTCGGAGGCAAAGAACGCTTTGAACAGAAATTGGATTCCATGTTTACGCTGAACCCCCTTCCGGATGATAAACTGCCTATATTCAGTACAGGTATGATCGGGCAGTATGCCCACGGGAATGAACCCAGTCATCATGTAGGGTATTTGTATAATTATATAGACAAGCCATGGAAAACGCAAAATATAGTAAGGAACATCCTGGTTACCCAATATAAAAACGAGCCCAACGGGCATTGCGGGAATGAGGATTGCGGACAAATGTCATCGTGGTATGTGTTAAGTGCCTTGGGATTTTATCCGGTTAACCCGGCACAAGGGATGTATAGCATCGGGTCTCCCCTATTTGACAAAGCAACCATTAATCTGGAAAATGGTAAACAATTTAGTATTCAGGCAAATAACAATTCATCAGAAAACAAATACATTGAGTCCATATTTTTAAATGGAGAGGCCCTCCACAGGAATTACATTACACATCAGGATATTACGGAGGGAGGCACTCTGGTTATTCAGATGAGTAATCGACCAATGAAGGACACATTACCTGAAAAAGGGATTTCATCAAAAGTATATCATTAAAGTTATGACGAACAGAAGGAATTTTATAAAAAAAACAGCATTGGGCACCATTGGATTTAGCAGCCTAATAGCATGTAAACAAGACACAAAGCAAGCCCATGACCATTCGGTTACAGCGCATCAGAACACGGGTCTGAAACCTTTAATTATTTCCACATGGAAGCACGGATTCTCAGCAAATGAAGCTGCCTGGGAGACCCTTATCAATGGAGGCTCAGGAATAGATGCCGTCGAATCGGGTGTTATGGTTTCGGAAGGAGATCCCAATGAACGCAGTGTCGGTTATGGAGGTCTGCCGGATAGAGAGGGTAAAGTTACCCTGGATGCCTGTATCATGGATCATAACAGCAATTGTGGATCTGTTTCATTTTTACAAGGCATAAAACATCCCATAGCGGTGGCACGCAAGGTTATGGAAGACACCCCTCACGTTATGCTAACAGGAGAGGGTGCCCTGAAATTTGCATTGTCCAAAGGATTTAAAGAAGAAAATTTACTCACTCCCGAATCCGAGAAGGATTGGAAAAAATGGCTTGAAAAATCGAACTACGAACCGATCATAAATATAGAAAATCACGATACGATAAGCATGCTGGCATTAGATGAAAATGGAAACCTTTCCGGAGCCTGTACAACCAGTGGGGCAGCTTGGAAAATGCACGGCCGTGTGGGTGATTCGCCTATTATAGGAGCAGGTTTATTTTTAGACAACGCGGTTGGAGCCGCCGCAGCAACCGGATTAGGTGAAGCTGTTATTCGAACGGCGGGAAGTGCCATGGTGGTCGAACAGATGCGAATGGGCAAATCACCCGCCGAAGCTTGTAAAACTATCGTAGAGCGCATTTATAACATCCATAAAGACCATGAGGATATGGCCTACCTTCAGGTCGGCTTTATCGCAATCAACAAGCAAGGACAATATGGCGGATATAGTTTGCGATCGGGATTTGATTTTGCAGTTTGCGATAACACCAAAGGGAATCGAATGGAAAATGCCTCATTTAAAATGGAATGGAATGAGAACTAAAAACAATATCATGAGCAAATCAATTATTACTCTAATTTTAATGATGTGTTGCCTGGGATGCCAAAACAAGGCTTCAAAGGTATTTACGGAAGAAACTATTCAGATCATCCCAAAGCCTAAGGAACTAATGTTGAATTCAGGCAGTTTTATTTTTAACGATAAAACACAGCTATACCTTCCCGATAAACGGTATTTTAGAACCACAGACCCCTTACGCGCGAGATTCAAAACAACCGCAAACTGGGATTTAAAAGTGGCAACTGAATTGCCACCCTCTAATGTCATCCGGCTTACTGAAAATAAAAATTTAGCAGAAGAGGCTTACACACTGAATGTCAACAGCAATGACATCTCCATTGAGGCTAATAGTTATTCGGGATTTCTGTATGGACTTGAGACACTTCGTCAGCTCTTGCCTTCTGAAATTGAGCGTCAGGATGAAGTAAAAGATATGGTTTGGGAAATTCCGGCAGTTCAAATTCATGACGCACCGCGCTTTAAATGGCGTGGATTGATGTTGGACGTGTCGCGTCATTTCTTTGATAAAGATTACATCAAACAAACGATTGATCGCCTGGCTTATTTAAAAATGAACACCTTACACTTGCACTTGGTTGATGATCAAGGCTGGCGTATTGAAATAAAAAGGTATCCCAAGCTCACCGAAATAGGCGCCTACAGAGTAGATCAGGAAGACAAGCCATGGAATGGCAGGCCCACCCAGCCCGTGGATGGAGCAAAAATGTATGGTGGTTTTTTTACTCAGGAGGAAATAAAGGAGATTGTGGCATACGCCGAAAGTAGAGGTATAACTGTAGTTCCAGAAATTGAAATGCCGGCCCACGTCACGAGTGCCATTGCATCCTATCCCGAATTCTCCTGTTTAGAACAGCCTGTAACGGTACCTTCAGGAGGATTGTGGCCCATAACAGACATCTATTGTGCAGGAAAAGATTCCACGTTTGAGTTTTTGGAAAATATCCTGACTGAGGTTATGGATTTGTTTCCTTCAAAATACATTCACGTTGGAGGAGATGAAGCTACCAAGACCAACTGGAAAGCCTGTGTCCATTGTCAAAAACGAATGAAAACAGAGGGTTTACAAAATGTGGAGGAATTACAGAGCTATTTCATAAAGAGAATGGAACGGTTCATAAGTTCCAAAGGTCGTATTTTAATTGGATGGGACGAAATTTTAGAAGGCGGTTTAGCGCCGGGTGCCACGGTAATGAGTTGGCGAGGTGTTAAAGGAGGTCTGGAAGCTTCCGCTGAGGGACATGATGTTGTAATGAGTCCCGGGTCTCATTGTTATTTTGATCATTATCAGGGCCCGATGGATACCGAACCAAAGGCCTGGGGCGGATTTACACCGATAAGTAAAGTGTATGAGTTCGACCCTGTTGTAGATTCCATGACCGAGGATCAGGCCCGGCATGTACTGGGCGGTCAGGCTAATTTATGGGCCGAGTATATTCCAACGACAGCGCAGTCGGAATACATGATCTACCCAAGAATAGCAGCATTATCGGAAACTCTTTGGAGCCCGAAGGCCAATAGAAGTTGGGATGAATTTTCATCACGATTAACCACTCTATTTAAACGCTATGAATACCAGGATATAAACTATGCAAAAAGTGTCTACACGGTTACGGCGGATACGAAAGTCAATGCAGCAACAAACGACTTAACCGTGTCATTGGATACGGAATTTCCAAATACTGATATTCGGTACGTGTTAAATGACAATGAGATGGTATCCTCTGCCGAGCCTTACAGCGCACCAATAGAAATACATGCAACAACCACGATAAAGGCCTCGCGATATGTCGATAATAAACCCGTTGGGAAAGTTTTTGAAAAAACCTTTAACTACCATAAGGGTGTAGGTAAAAAAGTAACCTACAACACGATGTACAGCGATAGCTATAAAGGAAGAGGCGCAAATAATATGGTGAATATTATTCGTGGAACAAAGAATTTTCACGACGGGCAGTGGCAGGCATGGATCGGTAATGATATGGATCTCATTATAGATTTGGAACAACCGACAGAAGTATCTGAAGTAAAAATTGGTGCTATGGAAAACCAGGGGCCGGACATCTATTTCCCAACACGAGTGGAAGTGTTGTTGTCGACAGATGGAAAATCCTTCAAAACTGCAGGTATCATTGATCGTCCCTTTGAAGTGAACCCGGTAATTGTTCTAAAGGACTTTACACTTCAGTTTAATAAACAAATGGCAACTCATGTACAGGTTAAGGCCATAAGCTTAAAAAAATCTCCGGGTGGAGGCGGTGCCTGGTTATTTGTGGATGAAATAACAATAAATTAATGAAATGACTTCCAGCTATGTACTGGAGTTATTCGTCGAAAATTTTTTGATTATTTTAGCTGTAATGGCATCTTAGGGCTCATTTGTTAAAATGCGTCATTTATTTTAACGAAATTGATATTTTTTTTAAATTATTCTACTAATTAACAACGTATTACAATGTTCAAATTCAAAGACATAAAATCATTAAAATTGGCATTGTATTTTATTTTACCATTTGTACTTGTATTACTGCTAAAATATAACTACAGTAAAAAAGAAGGTGGTTATTTAGCTGTGAGTCATGGGACCTCAGCATCAAGTTCATCTCAAGCCAATGTAAAACTACCAGAAACCATAGATTATATATTTCATGTAAAACCGATACTCTCCGACCGCTGTTATTTATGTCACGGACCAGATGAAGGAACCCGTGAAGCAGGATTGAGATTGGATACAAAAGAAGGAGCATATGCAGCTATTGGTGAACATTTAGACAGATATGCTATTGTCCCCGGAGATATTGAAGCGAGTAGATTGGTATATAAAATCAATACTCAGGACCCGGAACAGGTCATGCCTCCTCCGAGCTCTAATTTGAGTCTTTCCGAATATGAGAAACAAATCTTAACGAAATGGATAGAGCAAGGCGCTGTTTGGAAAGATCATTGGTCCTTTATACCCCCTGCAAAAAAAGACCTGCCTAATGTGTCAGACACCAATTGGCCCAGCAACGGCATAGACTATTTCATATTAAAGAAATTAGAGGAACAGGGATTGCAACCCTCGGAAAAAGCATCGAAAGAAAAATTAATTCGAAAAGTCTATTTCGATATTACCGGTCTGCCTCCTACCTTAAAAGATATCGATGCATTCCTTTCCGACCCCGATGAAAATGCCTATGAAAAAGTAGTCGACAAATTACTTGGGTCGAAAGCCTACGGCGAAAGAATGGCATCCAACTGGTTGGATATTGCCCGATATGCTGACACCCATGGTTATCAGGACGATTTAGAACGCATTATGTGGCCATGGCGAGATTGGGTAATTCACGCTTTTAACAAAAATTTACCTTATGATGAATTTATTCGATGGCAGTTAGCAGGTGATTTATTGCCCAATGCGACATTGGAACAAATTGTCGCCAGTGGATTCAATCGTAACCATAAGATCACTCAGGAGGGTGGTGTTATTGATGAAGAATATCGCGTGGAGTATGTCGTAGACCGAACTATTACCACATCGACGGCAATTCTGGGCTTAACCATGGAATGTGCCAGATGCCATGATCATAAGTATGACCCGATTTCTCAAAAAGAATTTTACAGTATGTACGGCTTCTTCAACAAGGTAAACGAGAAAGGGCGGATTGAATACGGCGAAATCCCGGAGCCTAATGTGCTTATTACAGATAAGGAAATTGATGAACACCTAAGGTTTATCAACAAGCCGGATTCCATTCCTGACATCAAGCTCATGGTTATGGAGGATGGCGCTCCCGATCGACAAACTTATATATTAAAACGAGGGCAATACGATGCCCCCACTGAAGAAGTCGATCTTGGAACTCCCGAGACTATTCTGCCATTTTCAGAAGCCTTCCCTAAAAATAGATTAGGTCTGGTCCAATGGCTTTTCGATGAAGACAATCCGTTAACCGCTCGAGTGGCAGTGAACAGGTTATGGCAGCAGATATTTGGTATTGGCATTGTTTCTACAGTAGACGACTTCGGTAATCAAGGGGCTTTACCCACACATCCTGAATTATTAGATTGGCTGGCCGTTACGTTTAGAGAAAATGGCTGGGATATGAAGCAGATGATTAAAATGATGGTCATGTCAAGTACCTATCAACAAAGTTCCAAGGCGAGCCCGAAACTTTTGGAAATAGATCCGGATAACCTCCTCCTGGCCAGAAGTTCGAGAAACAGATTAACAGCTGAAATGGTTCGTGACAATGCCTTAAGAATAAGTGGCCTTTTAGTAATTAAAATTGGAGGTCCGAGCGTCAAGCCCTATCAGCCGGAAGGTCTTTGGGCAGAAACAACATCGGGTCAGGGCCTTACAAAATATATTATGGATTCGGGCGAAAGCCAATACAGACGAAGTTTATATACCTTTTGGAAACGTACCGTACCTCCCCCGGCCATGATTACTTTTGATGCCGCCACCAGGGATATGTGTTCCGTTAAACGACAAAAAACAAGCACGCCCCTTCAAGCTTTGGTCATGTTAAATGACCCCCAACTTATTGAAGCATCCGAGCACCTGGCGCAGGACGTACTCAATGAGGAATCGTATGATGATGAAGAGCGTATAAAAACAATATTTAGGAAAATTACCTCCAGATTTCCCGATCAGGATGAAACCATGACCTTATTGGAATATTTAGAATCTTCGAAGGAAAATTACAGTAATTCCACTGAGGCATCTTCGAATCCTGATAATGAACTCAAGGATAAAGAACTCTATGCCCTCACGACGCTAACCAGTTTGATTTTTAACCTAGACGAAGCAATTGTAAAAGGATAAACCATGGAAGAACTCAATAAGCATTTCATTAATAATAACCGAAGGCATTTTTTAAAAAAACTAGGTTTTGGCATTGGAGGTTTAGCCGCAGCTTCTTTGTTAGATCCCTTTTCTAGTTTATCGGGTCAGGAACAATTAAATCATGCTACCGGATTAAACTTACCTCATTTTGCGCCAAAGGCCAAACGCATCATTTATCTATTTCAAAGTGGCGGTCCATCGCAGTTGGAACTGTTCGACTATAAGCCCTTACTTGATAAAATGAGAGGGCAGGATCTTCCTGATTCTGTGCGACAAGGGCAACGACTCACTGGAATGACTTCAGGGCAAGAACGCTTTCCATTGGTAGGCAGCAATTTTAAATTCAATCAATATGGTGAATCGCGTGCCTGGGTAAGCGACTTGATGCCATACACCGCTAAAATTGTCGATGAGCTGTGTTTCATTAAATCGATGCATACCGAAGCCATTAACCACGATCCTGCCATTACATTTTTTCAAACGGGTTCGCAACAAACGGGTAGACCCAGTATGGGTTCCTGGTTCAGTTATGGACTGGGCAGTTTAAATGAAAATTTACCGGCATTTACTGTCCTGTTATCCAGAGGGACCGGACGTCCGTTTTCACAACCTTTATATTCTCGTCTATGGGGCAACGGATTTTTAAGTTCCTTACATCAGGGGGTTCAATTTAGATCCGGCAAAGATCCGGTGTTATATCTGAAAGACCCTGAAGGCATGACGCGTGCGGAACGTAGAAAAATGCTGGATTACATCAGCGAACTCAACTATAAGCAAGAGGAGGAATTTGGCGATCCTGAAATTAACAGTAGAATTGCACAGTACGAAATGGCCTATCGCATGCAAACCTCGGTTCCGGAAACTATGAATATTGACGATGAACCGGAACATATTATTAAATTGTACGGGGCTAATGCTTCAACACCGGGAACATACGCAGCCAATTGTTTACTCGCAAGGCGATTGATTGAAAAAGACGTAAGGTTTGTACAGCTTTACCATATGGGTTGGGATCAACATTTTGATTTACCCTCTCAAATAGAACGACAGGCAAAAGATATCGATCAGGCTACAGCGGCGCTGATATTGGATTTGAAACAAAGAGGTTTACTGGAGGATACGCTCGTGGTATGGGGTGGTGAATTTGGCAGGACCAATTATAGTCAGGGTACTTTAACCGAAACCAGTTACGGGCGGGACCATCATCCAAAATGTTTCACCATGTTCATGGCCGGAGGAGGTGTAAAACCCGGATTTACTTACGGTGAAACTGATGATTTCGGCTATAATATTGTTAAAGATCCTATGCACGTTCATGATCTACAAGCGACTATTATGCACCAAATGGGTATTGATCATACCAGGTTCACATACAAACATCAAGGTAGACGATTCCGATTAACAGACGTTTCCGGTCATGTCGTTAAAGATATTTTAGTCTAGGATGAATCGAAAAACTTTCCTTAAACAATCATCCTGTGCTTCACTGGGGATTCTTTTATCTCCATTATACAGCAACGCTTTCTCATTTTCCGATAAGAAGGATGTTATTATCGGGCATGGTACCCATCGCTACAAAGTCGATATGAACTGGGGAAATCTGGACCCTACAAGAACACCTGTAAAAGATTGCCATGAAATGGTCCAGGATTCAAAAGGACGTATTGTCTTGTTAACCAATCACACTAAAAACAATATTATTATTTATGATAAGTCGGGTAAATTATTAGAAACCTGGGGGACCGGGTTCCCTGGTGGCCATGGATTGACCCTCTGCAAAGAGAATGGTGAAGACTTTTTGTTAATTACAGATTATGAAAGGCACCAGATTATCAAAACCACGATTGACGGCAAGATTGTTTTTGAATTGGATTACCCGAAGGACACCGGTAAATATGATCGTAAGGAAGATTTTAAACCAACTGAAACAACAGTGTTGGAGAACGGCGATTTTTATGTTGCAGACGGGTATGGTAATCAATACATAACCCATTACAATCACAAGGGTGAACTTTTGAATATTTTCGGTGGACGCGGTACCGGAGATTCACAATTCTTGAATGCCCATGGTATTTGTTATGACAATCGGGATAAAGACAACCCTTCTCTTTTAATTACAGCACGGGAAATGAATATCCTTAAGCGTTTCAGTCTGGACGGGGACTATCTTTCTTCCGTTCCTGTTCCCGGCGCCCTGATCTGCAGACCTGTCGTGCATAAAAACCATATTTATTTTGCCGTATTGAAATCCAAAAATGCGCCTAATAGCGATTCTGGATTTCTTCTGATAATGAATCATAAAAACCAGGTGGTCTCTTGCCCCGGTGCAACCGCACCAACCTACCAGGACCAAAATCTTGAGGAACTCTATCAAACGATTCGGCTTTTTCAACACCCCCATGACGTTTGTATAGATGACGATGAAAATGTATATGTTGCGCAATGGAATTCAGGACAAACCTACCCCATTAAATTAATAAGAACATGAAGCTAAAAGTTATCCTATCCCTTTTGGCGATACTCTTATTCAACTGTGAAAAAAAATCTGAAAACGTATTTTTACAACCAGGTGATATTCGCATTGCTCAACCGAGATTGGAAGCGACCAACCAATTTATTGATTCGTCAACTTATCTTACTGCAAGTTTAAAATTAGAAGGAACGAAAATATATTATACTTCCAATGGGGCCGTACCTACTCAAAAGGACCAGGAATATACGGAACCTATTCAGGTGAAGACACCAGGTGTATACAAGTTTAAAGCCATTCATCCCGATTGGAAAGAAAGTGATATTTCAGAAATTGTGTTTTATGAAAAGGGGATTCCGATAGATAGTATCATTTGGAAAAGCAATCCACATCAACGTTATAGCGGCACCGGGAAATTCACCTTGAGCAACAATAAAAAAGGGTCGTTAAATTTTCAGGACTCGCAATGGTTGGGTTTCGATACCATTGCCAGGGCATCACTATATCTGGACCATCCTGAATTTGTTAATTCATTAACCATTGGCTATTTGAGCGATCCCGGATCCTGGATATTTCCACCGGAAAGTGTAACGGTACAATCCACTTCAGATGGTATAATTTACAAGGATAAAACCGTTGTGCTCACACCTCTGGAAAAAGGATCTCCGGCAACGTTGAAAACAATACAGGTTCCCATTGAAGATGTCATTAATGAATTGCATGTAGAAGTTAAAAATGTTTCATCTATTCCACAATGGCATGAAGGCAATGGCACCAAGGCCTGGATTTTTATGGACGAGTGGGTTCTAAACAAATAACGGTATTCTATGAAATTCTTAAGTACAAAAAATAGTCTTTTAATTGTCCTATTGTTTACGGTCGTTCTCGTTGCCTTCGTAGAGCCATCGCGATTTATCTTATTCCTGGGACGCTTTCACCCGGTCATTCTGCACCTCCCTATAGGTGCGTTAATCCTAACACTGTTTATAGATATTGTTGGGCGAATAAAAAGCAACTATCCAACACAGGTTGTACAATACGCCTTAGGGTTTTCGACATTTTTTGCCATACTGGCCTGTATACTGGGCTATTTTCTCTCGTTTGAAGGGGGTTATGACGAAAACACTTTGAATAATCACTTGTGGTTGGGCGTCATCTCTACCGTTTTAATTACGGGTCTCCTTTTATTGAGCCGATCGAAAAGTAAAGTCGGGTCTAAACTGTTTTTACCCTTTTTCATTCTCACCTTTATTGGCATTACCGTAACGGGACATTATGGAAGTATTCTAACCCACGGTAGCGAATTTTTGACCCAATATGCAAAGGCGCCTCCAAAAATAAAACCGATCACCCAAATTGACAGCCTGAGAATTTATGACAATGTGATCGCCAATATACTTGACGAAAAATGTGTGCAATGCCATAATACGACAAAAAGAAAAGGCGAATTGGCTTTAAACGCTCCCGTCCATATTTTAGAAGGAGGAGAACATGGTGAAGTCATCTTAAGAGGAGATGCACAAAACAGTCCACTCTATAAAAGCATCAATTTACCGCTATCAGATGATTACCACATGCCTCCAGAAGGGAAACCACAACTAACCAATGACGAAAAGTGGCTTATCGCCTACTGGATAAACAACAATGCCGATTTTAATACTAAAATGGCCGGTCTACCCCGGAACGATACCTTGAATAAAAAGCTGGAAAAATATCTCGTTTTCCAAGATCCTGAAATCGATGCAGCCTCATTGAGCGTGATCAATAAAGTTAGAGCTGCAGGCTTTTCTGTGTTTGAATTGGTTCCTGAGCAACCCGAATTAAGTGTTAAATATGAAAACGCTGAAATAACAGATGATGCCCTTAAAGTATTAGAAAAATTGAGTGATCAAGTTGTAGAATTAGACCTAAGCCATACCAGTTTAACTGATGATATGACCGCACGTTTGAAAGCCTTTAAACATCTGAAAAAGTTATACATCAACAACACTAAAATTACCGATGGTACACTTGAGAATCTGTATAACTCAAAATTTCTAAATGTTCTAAATGTCTATGGCACCGGGATAACAAATACGGGATTAGATGCCCTTTTACAACACATCGTCCCCAAACGTATTTATGTTTGGCAAACTGAGGTTGACAATGAGGCCATTGCCGCTTTGGAGTCCGAATATCAGACCGATATCCTCTCCGGAGTCGACGACGATTTTGTTGAAATGACGAACTTAGAACCCCCTGCTTTTAGTTCTGATAAAAACTTGTTTGTCGATACCATGTCGGTGAGGTTGATCTCAAAAATTAAAAATATAAAAACCTATTACACCGTCGATGGCACTGAACCGGATTCGACATCCTTATTGTATAAGGACAGTATATTTTTAAACCGCCCGCTACACCTAAAAGTTAAAGCGTATAAAGAAGGCTGGTTACCCAGTGAAACTATAGAAAAACATTACTTTAGAGTAAAACAGGAAGTAGCGAACTACACCTTGGTTAATCTACCAGACGACAGGTATCCGGGAAGTGACAAACTATTCGACTTAAAAGAAGGCTCTTCGCGGTTCAGGGATGGAAATTGGATTGGTTTTTCGGGAGATAACGTTGATGCCACCATCGATTTGGAGTCCATTACATCAATTGACAAAATTTCAGTAAATTGTTTGGAAGATGTCGGTAGCTGGATTCTATTTCCAAAAAAACTCAGTGTCTATTCCTCCCTGGATAAAGATTCGGGATTTAAAAAAATGGGTGAGTTGAAAATTAACAGAAAGGGGCGTTACGGTAATGGGACTGAAATAAAAAAGTATACTGTCGATATTCCGGATACAGAAGCCAGGTATCTAAGAGTTGTTGTAGAGAACTATAAAACACTCCCCAGTTGGCATGAGGGTGCCGGCACCGATGCCTGGTTGTTTATTGATGAAATCCTTATCCAGTAATTAAAAAAATGATTAACGATGTTAAAATCTCTTAGTGTAAGTCTATTAGTTATTCTCAGTCTCTTTTCATGTGTAAATAAGGAAACTGAAAAAACGTCCAGTATATCTTATTTGGACTACGTCAACCCACTAATGGGGACCGATTCCGAATTTAGCTTATCAAACGGAAATACATACCCTGCCATAGCAACACCCTGGGCCATGAATTTCTGGACACCTCAGACGGCCAAAATGGGTGACGGCTGGACCTATAAATACGACGACCAGACCATAAGAGGGATTAAACAAACCCATCAACCGAGTCCGTGGATAAACGATTATGCGGCTTTTTCGCTTATGGCAGTGACCGGCAAAATGAAATTTCAGGAAGACGATCGTGCCTCTTACTTTTCTCATAAGGCAGAACATGTAAAACCACATCATTACAGTGTCTATTTGGCAGACTACGATGTCACTGCCGAGGTATCCTCGACCGCGCGTGCGGCTCATTTTAAATTTACTTTTCCCGAAGCCGATTCATCCTACATTATGCTCGATGCTTTTTTTAAAGGATCTATGGTAGAAATCATTCCGGAGGAGAGAAAAATTATAGGCTACTGCAGAAATAACAGCGGCGGGGTCCCGGATAATTTTCACAACTACTTTGTGGCACAATTCGATAAAGATTTTGAAGTTACCCACACCTGGGAAGACAACTGGACGCTCAATGAGCATACTACCAAAAGCAGCGGACAACATGTGGGAGCCATTGTGGGGTTTAAAACAGAAAAAGGAGAAGCAATCCATGTAAAAGTAGCTTCATCATTTATAAGTCCGGAGCAGGCAGAACTAAACCTGACTACTGAAATAGGAAACGACAGCTTCGAGCAGACCATGGCTAAATCACAATCGGCCTGGGAAAAAGAACTTGGTAGAATTAAAATTGAGGATGATAATATCGATCATATAAGAACCTTTTACTCCTGTCTTTATCGCGTGCTCTTATTTCCCAGAAAATTTTATGAATACGATAAAAATGGAAATATCGTGCACTACAGTCCTTACAATGGTGCAGTTTTACCAGGCTACATGTTTACGGATAACGGCTTTTGGGATACCTTTAGAGCGGTTTTTCCCTTTTTTAATTTAATGTATCCCGAATTGAATGCCCAAATTATGGAAGGTCTGGCCAACACCTATAAGGAATCCGGCTGGTTACCGGAATGGGCAAGTCCGGGACATCGGGATTGTATGATTGGTTCTAATTCGGCACCCATAATTGCAGATGCCTATTTGAAGGGTAATGTTAAGGACAAGGATGTTGATATATTACTGGAAGCCATTTTGAAAAACGCACAGGTTGAAGCCGGTCGCCCAGTAAATTCCGTGGGACGTGAAGGCTTAGAATACTACAATACCCTTGGTTATGTTCCCTATAATGTAGGCATAAAAGAGAATGCCGCCAGAACATTAGAATACGCTTATGCCGATTTCACCATAGCGAAAATGGCAGAGAAATTGGGTAAAAATGATTTGGCAGAATCCTTTTACAGGAAATCAAAAAACTATACCTACCTATTCGATGCTTCGAACAATCTCATGCGCGGAAAGAATGAAGATGGACAATTCCAGGAACCTTTCAATCCATTGAAATGGGGTGATGCCTTTACTGAGGGTAACAGTTTACACTATACCTGGTCGGTATTTCACGACGTACACGGGCTTATCGATTTAATGGGCGGAAAGGCAAACTTCATTTCAAAATTGGACGAGGTATTCAGTATGCCACCGGATTTCGATAATTCCTACTATGGGTTCACGATACACGAAATACGCGAAATGCAAATAGCCAATATGGGCAATTACGCCCATGGGAACCAACCCATACAACACATGATCTATTTGTATAATTATGCGAATGCCTCCTACAAAGCACAGGAGAAAATCCGTGAAGTATTAACCAAATTATACAGTGCTGCTCCCGATGGCTATTGCGGTGATGAAGATAATGGACAAACCTCTGCCTGGTACGTCTTTAGCGCACTGGGTTTTTATCCGGTAACACCAGGAGTCGATCAGTATGTTATCGGATCTCCGCTGTTTAAAAAAGCGACATTATCTCTTGAAAACGGGAATACATTCACTATTTCCGCACCGAACAACAGTCCTGAAAACAGGTATATCAGTGCCGTAAGCCTGAATAATCAGCCATGGAATAATAGCTTTGTCGAGTTCGAATCCATTCAAAATGGAGGACATCTGATTTTTGACATGAGTGAAACACCAAACAGGGATTGGGCAAACAAATTAGAAAACACACCCTATTCAATGAGTAAAGAATAAATGTGAATTAAGACCTAATCACGGATAAAGCACACAAAAGAATTCTAAATTATTTGGAAATTTTAATGAAAACCGTTGCTACTGTAATCCTTCTTTTATTCACTCATGGCGCCATGGCCCAATTATGGCTTATCGATCCTCTGGAGGCCATTTATCCGGATAGTAATCCCGTTACGGACAGCTACAGTTCAAGCTTAAAACAGGACGTCCCTCTGGGAGGTATCGCTGAGGTTCATCTACTCATAAAAATTCCCATTGGCGAAACATTTACGGTAGTAGCCTCAAAAGATGGTCATGTGCTGAAAGGTGTTTGGAGTGAGCTGGTAGAAGTTCCCATAGAACAAAATACGGGTCTGGACAGTCGTACCGAGCAATTTTCAAACCAGATTAACCCCTATGTCATTCGAAGAGCCCCGTTTCGGAAATTCGAAGTTATCAGACCATTATCGGATCCTAAGCTAAGCAGTAAAACCATTTTTACGGCCCTGCGTTTAGCTATTCCCATGTCATCAAATTTGACTAAAGGCAATCATAAAATCGATATTCTGGTAAATTCAAATACAATGCATCTTAACGGTACCTTAAAAGTTAAAGTGCATTCTGCTGTACTTCCAGCACTTGATAAAAGTCAATTTTTCTATACCAATTGGTTTAATTTAAGACAAATGGAAGAACAGCATGATCTGATCCGGTGGTCCGAATCGTGGTTTGCCATGTTAAAAAAATATGCCAAACTCATGGCCCATGGCAGGCAAAATTCCATTACAATTCCTCATGATCTCATTCGATTTGAGGCGGGTACCTTTGTTTTGGAACATGAAAAAATGAAGCGTTATATAGATGTATTCAAAAACGAAGGATTCAAATATTTTGAAGCGCCACACCTCATGTACCGCGGTGATAATGATGATTGGAGTGACCCGGAACTAAAGGTTGTATTCACCAAAAAAGGGTATTTCTCTGAAGAAGGTAAAGCCGATATTGAGGCCCTTATTAGGGTTATTTATGATTTTGTGAAAGCCAATAACCTGGAAAAGCATTGGTTACAGCATATTGCCGATGAACCCACCTCAGCCAATGCGGGCTGCTATCAGCAGGTAGCTCAGCAAATAAAATCATTATTTCCGGAGGTTCAGATCATGGAGGCAACAAATGACAGGGATGGTCTCGTAGGAGCTATCGATATCTGGTGCCCTTTGATTAACGACTTCCAGGAAAATGAATTGTTCTTCAGGGAGCGCGAAAAACATGGTGAAAGGGTATTGGTATATACCTGTTTGGTTCCTGGAGGGAAGTGGTTAAACAGAACCTTGGATATGGAACATTTACGTCAGGTCTACTTTGGCTGGGGTGCGGCATTTTATGATACAGCAGGTTATCTGCATTGGGGATTGAATCAGTATCAGGCCGATCCCTATGTTCAGAGTGTGGTACATCATCCCTCCCCTGCCGCATCAGCGAACAATTTTTTACCGGCGGGAGACACGCATATCATTTATCCCGGGACGCATGGTCCGCTGTCCTCAATTCGTTTTGAGGCGCATCGTCTGGGGTGCGAAGATTACGATGTCCTCCAGCTATTGAAACAAAAAAAGCCCCGAAAACACAATCGATTGGTAGAAAAATTATTTAAAAGTTATACCGATTACAATGTATCGATTCAGGACTATCGAAAGACTAAAAAAAAACTACTGAAATCTATTGAATAACACCATTAAATTTATGACCCTTCCTAAAAACAAAAATGTATACATTGCTATCCTTTCCATATTCATGTGTCAGGCCTTATGGGCACAGGCTGTCTACGAAGATGAACGCTATGTGCCAGAAACAGACACTGTGGTTTTAAAAAAATTGGAACAGTGGCAGGATCTAAAGTTTGGCCTGCTTATGCATTGGGGCACTTACAGTCAATGGGGTATAGTTGAATCCTGGTCCTTAAGCCCTGAAGAATACGGATGGTGTGAACGCAAGATGGGAAGTAATCCTCAGGATTATTTTGCCTATAAAAAGGAGTACGAGGCACTTCAAACTACATTTAACCCAATAAACTTCGATCCGGAAAAATGGGCAATTGCTGCAAAAAATGCAGGAATGAAATATGTGGTCTTTACCACCAAACATCATGATGGTTTCTGTATGTTCGATTCAAAATATACCGATTATAAGATCACATCACCAAATACGCCCTTCTCCTCGCATCCCAAAGCAAATATTGCAAAAGAAATTTTTAATGCCTTTAGAAATAAGGGGCTATGGACCGGAGCTTATTTCTCAAAACCGGATTGGCACGTAAAGAGTTACTGGGATCCCTATTTCCCGCCGAAAGATAGGAATGTTAATTATTCACCTGAGGAAAATCCGGAAAAATGGAATGACTTCGTTAATTTCACACATAACCAAATCATGGAATTAATGACGGACTATGGGAATATGGATATCCTGTGGTTGGACGGCGGTTGGGTGGCCAAAACACCAAAAGCCGAAATCAGTGAATGGTATAAGCACAGGATAAACAATTCGCCCGAAGGTTACCTAAAGCACCGTATTGTCAATCAGGATATAAAAATGGACGAATTGGTGGTGAAGGTTCGTAAAAAACAACCGGGTCTTATTGTAGTAGATCGGGCTGTGCATGGTAAAAACCAGAATTATTTAACCCCCGAGAACCGTGTTCCTGAAAAAACACTGCCCTACCCATGGGAGTCCTGTATCATCTCGGGAGGCGGTTGGTCTTATAGACCAGATGCTACCTATATGAGTGGCAGGGAAGGTATCCATATGCTCATCGACATCGTTGCTAAAGGAGGTAATTTATTGCTCAATATTGCACCTGGTCCTCAGGGTGATTGGCAGCAGGGGGCCTACCACCTTCTCAATGAATTTGCCGATTGGATGGAAATAAATAGCAGCGCCATATACGGAACCAAACCCATTGCACCTTATAGAGAAAACAACATCTGTATGACCCAAAACGAAAAGGGCAATGTGTTTTTGTTATATTTGGCCAAAGACGGGGAAACTAAGATCCCGGCAGAAATTACGCTGACATCCATAAATCCCAAAAAAGGCACCCGAATACGTCTTTTGGGATCAAAACAAAGGTTAAAATGGCTAAAGCAGAAGGAAGGCTTTAAAATAGTAATTCCCCCATCCCTGCAGGACAATCCGAGCTGCAAGTATGCCTGGACCTTTAAAATTGAACAAATTGACCAGTAAACCCACACGCTTAATCATTAAAACACAATCATGGCATTGATCAGGTTCTCAAAATATATCCAAATAAGTCTATTGATAATTTTATGTTCGTGTAACGATCAAACCCTAACATTAACATCTCTAAATGGTGAGCTCAAATTCGAATTTGAGAAAAATGGGGCCTTTAGAGGCATATTAGATCATAAAAGAGGCATTAATTATCTGGACACCTCTGAAGCATCCTATCTCATGTCGATAAGAAAAGACAGTAGCTTCCATTATCCCGAGGCCATGGAAATGCATGACAGCGTGATTACCCTGAAGTATGCTCCGGATATGTCCGTTAAAATTAAATACGCTATCAAGGACGATTATTTCACCTTTGAACTCAAAGAGGTGCATAGTGCAAAACCCCTCGATTTAATAACCTGGGGCCCTTACCCCACCACTATAGGGGATATCATAGGGGAAACCGTAGGAGTGGTGAGTAATGATGAATTTGCCCTGGGTATTCAGTCTTTAAATCTCAAAACTTTAGGAGGTTTTCCGTATCAGGAAAATGACTGTATGCCTGAATTCGATGCCTTTTCCCAGGATGACATCACAAATGTTAATCCCGAAGACCAACCCCATGTGTTATATCGCATTGAAGCAGCCAAACCAACACAAAATGGATCCAGTTTGCAAACCTATTGTCGAAACAGGCACCGAGACAGGATCATTGAGAACCTGGGTCATGACCTTTTTCTGGCCCCTAAATATGATGATGGTGGTGTAATAGGCTCTAAAATTGCATTTTTTGGAGTTAGCTCAGAAAAGGCACTGGAAACTATAGGTGAGATCGAAATAGCTGAAGGCCTGCCCCATCCTGTGAAAGACGGTAAATGGATGAAGCTTTTACCCGAAGCCGCTGCATCATACATTATCATGAATTTCAGTGAAGCCAATATCGATGCTGCGCTAGAAGTCACCCAAAAAGCCGGTTTAAAACATCTCTACCACTACGGTAAAACCTTTGACAGCTGGGGACATTTTAAATTATTTGAAGACCAGTTCCCAAATGGATATGACGGATTGAAAACCTGTGTCGAAAAAGCCAAAAATAAAGGCATCTCATTGGGGATACACACGCTTTCCAATTTCATTACAACCAATGACCCCTATGTAACACCCATACCGGATAAACGATTAGCTGAAGTTGGCCGTTCCATAATAACAGCAGATTTAGACGAACACCAAACAGATATCCCAATTGCTTCCCCTGAGTATTTTAATCAGTTTAAAAACAATAACTTAAAAACGGTTCGCATAAATGACGAACTCATACGCTACGGGTCGGTGAGTCAAGAAGCGCCCTGGATGTTATTGGACTGCCAAAGAGGGGCTTTTAATACTGCCCGTGCCAACCATAAAAAAGGAACTGCCATCTCTAAATTATTAGATCATTCGTACAAGGTTTTTTTATCGAATACCGAATTAACAAAGGAAATTTCAAAAAATATAGCTAATTTATACAACGAAACCGGGTTGAAACAGATTTCATTTGACGGATTGGAAGGAAACAAATCTACAGGTTTGGGCAATTATGGTGAGTCCATGATGCCCTATGTATGGTATGAAAATTTAAAGGAAGAACGAAAAGATGGATTGATAATTGACGCCAGCAGGACCACCCATTTTTTCTGGCACATATACACGCGCATGAACTGGGGAGAACCATGGTATGCCGGTTTTCGCGAAAGTCAAACAGAATATCGGATGAAAAACCAACCTTATTTTAGGAGAAATTTTATGCCTGGTATGTTGGGATGGTTCCAAATGACCTCTGAAATTAGTCTCGAGGATCTGGAATGGATGTTAGCCAGATCTGCTGCATTCGATGCCGGCTATGCCTTTATAACCTCTGAACAGACTTTGAATACACATGGGCAGTCCGACGCCATTCTCAACCTTGTAAAACAATGGGAAGCAGCAAGATTGGGAGGCGCTTTCCCAAAGCACCTTAAAAAGGAAATGGAAGACTTGAACAATGAGTACCATCTTGAAAACAGATCAGAGAACAGCTGGCATCTCTTTCCAACAAACTTTGCCTCATTTAATCATACTCAAAAAGTGAGACAGCCCGGAGAACCATTACACACCACTTATAATTTTGAAAATCCTTATACAGAACAGCCTATTCAAATTACAATCAAACTAGCAGAGGAAACAGTTTGTAAGAATATTGTAGTTGAGTTGGACAATTATAAAAAAATAGAATTCCCGATAACCTTATCCGATAATCAAATCCTGAGGTATGAAGGCGGCGATAAAGCCACGGTATACGACCAACACTGGAATGCGATAAAAACGATCACCATGGAAGATGATGCCATTTTAATTTCCAATGGGAGCCACACGCTAACGGCGGATTGCACCTTCCTGAGTAGTAAGGTATCTGAAATTCATATTGAACTAAAAACTTTTGGAGAACCAACAGTATTGAACACAACAAATTGATAACCAAATAAAATTCCATTTTGATTAAAACAGCATACCCCGCACAAAAAGCCATTGTCATCATCATATGCCTTCTCGTTCATGGAACCCACATTACGGCCCAGGTGGATTATGTGAACCCTTTTATTGGTACCTCCAATTTTGGGGCGACCAATCCGGGGGCCATTGCTCCCAGGGGGATGGTAAGCGTATCCCCTTTTAATGTGGCAGGATCGCAAAATGCCCCAATGGAAAAAGATAGCCGCTGGCTTTCCAACCCATACGTATATGAAAATTCATTTTTAACAGGCTTCAGCCACGTGAATTTAAGCGGTGTGGGGTGTCCGGATTTGGGTGTCATTTTAACTATGCCAACTACAGGTGAATTAGAAACCGATTATCAAAAATATGGCTCTACCTATGCCTTCGAGATTGCCAAACCGGGCTATTATAGTACGACATTAGAAAAATATAAATTAAAAGTCGAAACCACAGCCTCGACGCGCGTCGGGGTATCCAATTACGCTTTCCCCGAAGGACAGGCCAACATATTAATCAATTTAGGCCTGGGACTGACCAATGAAGAAGGAGGTATGTTAAAGATTGTATCGCCCACTGAAATTGAAGGCATGCGAAACGTCGGCTCCTTTTGCTACTATAAACCCGATGAATCCTACCCGGTTTATTTTGTCGCTCGATTTAGTGAGCCCGCTGATGACTTTGGTATTTGGAAGACTCCGAGAACATACGATGGTTTGGAAGGACAGTGGATGGGTTACAATGGTAAAAAGCGCTTTTATAAACAGTACCGAAAGGAGGTTATCGGAGATAGCATAGGCAGCTATTTTACATATCACTTTAAAAAACCCACCCAGGTGGAGGTTAAAATAGGGATTTCCTATGTGAGTATTGCTAATGCAAGGGAAAACCTGGAAAAAGAAACAAAAGACCTCAGCCTTATTGATATTTATAGAAGAACCTCTGAGCAATGGAACAACCTTTTATCCAAAATTGAAGTCGAAGGCGGCACCGAAGACGACAAAACCATTTTTTATACAGCCCTGTACCATACGCTGATCCACCCGAATACCCTGAATGACATCAATGGCGAATATCCCACCATGGCCAAACGGGAAACGGCCAAAACAGATGGTACCAGATTTACTGTTTTTTCTTTCTGGGATACCTACAGAAATCTACATGCGCTGATGTCGCTCGTCTATCCAAAGCAACAATCTGATATGGTCAAAAGCATGCTGCACATTTACGATGAGAGTGGATGGTTACCCAAATGGGAGCTCAATGCCACTGAGACCACTACCATGGTTGGCGATCCCGCGGGTATTGTATTGGCAGACACCTATCTGAGAGGGATAAAGGATTTTGATGTACAGAAGGCCTATGAGGCCATGCGCAAAAGTGCAGTTCAGTTGGAAGACAATCCGCTTCGTCCCGGAATAAAGGATTACATTCAAAAGGGATATCTCACCACAAAAACCACCCAAAGCGGTTCTGTGTCTACAACCCAGGAATACAATATTTCCGATTTTGCCATTGCACAGCTTGCTCAAGCTCTGGGTAAGACCGCCGATTACAAACTGTTTTCCAGGCGTGCCGTAACCTATAGAAACCTGTTCGATAAAGAATTTAATTTACTGCGTCCCAAAAATCATGATGGGACCTGGTATACACCCTTTAATCCTGATAAAGGCGCTAATTTTGAAAAGAACCTCGGTTTTATAGAAGGCAATTCATGGCAGTATACCTTTATGGTGGCCCACGATATTTTATGGCTTATGAAAAGTATGGGCGGGCAAAATTCATTTGTGAAAAAATTAGATGAGGTCTTTGAAAAAAACCAATTCGATATGGCCAATGAACCCGATATCGCCTATCCGTATCTTTATAATTTCACCAATGGTTTTGAATGGAAAACACAGGATCGCGTTTCGGATTTAATTCAGAAGTATTTTACCAATAAACCGGATGGTCTGCCTGGCAATGATGACACGGGGACCATGTCGGCCTGGCTTATTTACAGTATGATGGGCCTATACCCTGTTCTCCCGGCTAAACCTTTATACACCATCACCACCCCTGTTTTCGACAAAATCACCCTCCATCTCGATGATACCTACTATAAAAATAAAAACCTTATCATTGAAAAAAAGGGTGAAGGCCATATTGAATCGATCTTTATTGGAAATACCACACAAAAAACATGGTTTGTCAGTCATGACGAATTAGTCAATTCCGGCAGACTTTTAATTAATTTAAAAAAAGTAAGATGATCAGGTATAGTCTTATTTCAATAGCCTTGTGCTTGATATTAAACTCCTGTGGAGACAAAAGCCTAACCCTTGTTAAAGATGGCAGCTCAGCATATGCTATTGTATATTCTGATGCTCCAACCGAAGCCAACTATCGGTCTGCAGAACTCCTCAAATCGTATTTATATGACATCAGTGGTGTCCATTTGGATCTTGTCGATGAGAACACGCCGCATAACAAGCACAAAATTTATGTCGGGAATTATGAGGATGCGCCTTTAGATGCGCATCACATAAAGATAAGTACTGTAGAAAAGGACATCTATATTTCAGGGGGATCGGCTGAGGCGACAAAAAATGCCGTCTATGAATTCTTAGAGCGGTATCTTGATTGCAGGTGGTATGCGCCCGGAGTAGACGATATCCCCGAAAGAAAGACAATAGCATTACCATTACCGCTGTCCTATAGTTATACCCCTGAAATTAAAACCAGAACTGTTCATTCCAGATTATTTTATTCAGACAGTGCTTTTGCTGAAAAACACAGAGTAACCGCTGAAGCCTTCCCCAATTATGTTCCGGAAGGCAGGGTACATACCTTCCACAAATTCATACCCGAGGCCAGCTATTACGATACACATCCGGAGTATTTTGCTCTTAGAGGCTCAAGGAGATTACCAACCCAATTGTGTTTGACCAACAGTGAGGTTCTAAATATTGTGAAAGATTCCGTTCGTGCATTGTTTATGAGATATCCCGAATCGACCGTCATATCGGTAAGCAGCAATGACAATACCCAGTATTGTGAATGTGACAATTGCAAAAGAATAGATGAAGAAGAGGGGAGTCATGCTGGGACGATGATACGATTTGTCAATGAGGTAGCCAGGGAATTCCCCGATAAAACCATTTCCACACTGGCTTACCAGTACACGAGGAAACCTTGTAAAACAAAACCTTTAAAGAATGTCCTCGTTACCCTTTGTTCAATAGAATGCGATCGAAGCGCTCCTATTGAGGATAAGTGTCAAGATTTTGCGAATGACTTGAAAGGCTGGGGTCAGCTCACCGATAACATAAGAATCTGGGACTACACGACGCAATTCACGAATTTTTTGGCCCCATTTCCTAACTTACATACACTTCAACCCAATATTCAGTTTTTTAGAAACAACAGTACGCGATGGGTATTTGAACAGCACAGTCATAATCCGAGTGAATTGTTCCAGCTGCGTTCATACCTTATGGCCAAACTGTTGTGGAACCCCGATGAGAATGTTGACGATCTTATAACTGGTTTTACCAATGGGTACTATAAGGAAGCAGGACCTTTTGTTAAAACCTATATCGATACCATTCACGCTGAAATACAAAACCATCCGGATTTCTTTTTATTCTTATATGGCGATCCTTCACAAGCTTTTGATACCTACTTAAATACAACCCTTCTAAACTATTATTCATCATTGTTTGATGAGGCAGAGGTGGCAGTGGCAGATCGGCCTGAAATCTTAAAACGCGTTAAAGAAGCACGTTTAGGAATCGATTATGCCGTTTTAGAGGCCTGTAGAAAAAATAGCCATGACGCGTTCCGTTTAAATGAGGATGCCAAGCAATTAATGGAAAACTTTATTAGTACATGCACACAGGCCAACATCACCCTGATGAATGAGATGGGATATACGGTAAAGGAATATGGAGCGTCCTATTTAAATTCAGTGGCCTTGGCCATGCGACCGAACAAGGCCTCGGGAAAGCCGGTTTCTTTGCTAACAACACCAAAAAAATATGCAAATGAAGATCCTCAAGCCTTAACGGACGGGGCTCTGGGTGGCAGTAATTTTTATGCTAACTGGCTGGGGTTTGAAGGCAATGATCTGATCGCTGTTATAGACTTGCAAAGCAGGGAGGATATAAGTTCCTTGACCACAACATTCTTACAGGTTACCAATCACATTGTTTTTTTCCCGAAAGAAGTCAGGTATTATGGCTCGATCGATGGCACAAACTTTACGCATTTAGGTACGGTCCATAACAGTACACCTTTGAGTAAAACGAGTAAGGTGAACGACATAAAAACGTTCAACCTGGATATCGATAAAACCAAAATGCAATACATTAAGGTTATTGCTGAAAATCATAAAAAAGCTCCGGTTTGGCATAATGCATCAGGCTTACCATCATGGGTTTTTGCAGATGAGATCATTATTAATTAGAATACGATACATGAAACATATTGTCATAATCATGAGCCTTTTTTGTTCAAGTCACCTGTTGTTAGGACAAGCTTATAAAGTAATGACCTATAATATTCGTTACGATACCTCAAATGACGGGGAGAACCAATGGTCTCAGAGAAAATCCTTTTTAGGTCACCAGATTGGCTTCCATGAACCCGATGTATTCGGAATTCAGGAAGGACTGGAACATCAGGTCCGGTTTTTAGATAGTGTACTTTTGAATTACAAGTATATTGGCGTAGGCAGGGACGATGGAAAAACAAAAGGAGAATACAGCGCTATTTTTTACAATGCCAACAAATTAAAACCATTAAAAACGGATACCTTCTGGCTCTCTGAAACACCGGAAACGATATCCGTGGGCTGGGATGCTGCCATGGAACGGATTTGTACCTATGCCTTGTTTGAAAATGTTAAGACCAAAGAGCACTTCTGGGTATTCAATACCCACTTCGACCACAGGGGCGAAGAGGCTCGGATAAACAGTGCAAAATTAATTTCAAAATCGATTGAGGACATTAACAAAAACAATTATCCCTTTATTCTTATGGGGGATTTAAATCTAAAACCGGAAAGCGCACCGATTCAATACCTTTCCTCCGTGTTTAATGATGCAAAAATGGTAAGTCTGACACCTCCTTTCGGTCCGGATGGTACTTTTAATGGGTTTCAATTTTTTGAACCGGTGACCAATCGAATAGACTATATTTTCACCAGTAAAAGCAATATTAAAGTCCTTAAATATGCGGTATTGAGTGATTCCAGGGACTGCAAATACCCGTCCGATCATTTACCTGTATTTGCTGAAGTCTTATTAAAGCCTAATTAAAAAATCAGAATAAAAAGGAAAGGAATTTGCGAAGGTTACTTTTTTAAAATTATTTAGAACACATGTTAATATGAGATCCATGCGAAATAGAATACTGTTATACGCCCTGATCCTGGGATTGAGTTCAATGGTCTTTTCCCAAAACAATACGATCAATTATACCAAAGAAATTACCGAGCGTCCTTACCCAAAATGGTTCAAAGATGCCAAGCTGGGCATTTTTATACATTGGGGACTCTATTCCGTGCCTTCCTATGGTGGTAAGGAATCTTACGGGGAATGGTATCTGAGAGGTCTGCAGATGAACGATAGTCTGCGTACCACCTTTATGAAAAACACCTATGGCCAACATTTCACTTATAAAGATTTTGCCCCCTTGTTCAAAGCAGAGCTATTTGACCCTGATGAATGGGCCGAGCTATTTCAAAAGGCAGGTGCCAAATATATCATGTTGGTTTCCAAGCACCATGATGGCTATGCCCTTTGGCCGAGCAAATACAACAGAAACTGGAACAGTGTGGATGTAGGTCCTAAAAGGGATATTGTCGGTGAGTTAACCGAAGCCATTAGAAAGACCAATCTTAAAATGGGTCTCTACTATTCCCTGGCCGAATGGAATCACCCGTTACACCGTTGGTATACCGATCCGCATGACAGCATAGGCAATTATGTAGATCAGTATATGATTCCGCAGTTCAAGGAATTAATCAGCACCTACAAACCAAAGTTAATTTTTGCCGATGGCGAATGGTTCAACTCGGCGAAGCAATGGCACTCGGCTGAACTCATTCATTGGTATTACAATTTGGTGGGTGAGGAAGCGATTGTGAACAACAGATGGGGAAGCGGTCTCGATGTTGGTTTTTTAACTCCTGAATACAGTGCCGGTATCAAGGTAACGGACAGACCATGGACTGAAGTCCGGGGTATTGGTCGTTCTTTTGGATTAAATCGCAATGAAGATCTCGAGGCTTACGGGACGTCCCAGGAATTAATCCAACGCTTTGTACAGACCGTGGCAAATGGGGGTGGTATGATTTTAAATGTGGGCCCAAAGGCGGATGGACAGATTCCATTGATTCAACAGGAGCGTCTGATGCAGCTGGGGAAATGGTTAGACATAAACGCCGAGGCTATATATGGTGCCGAGACCTACGCCATAACGGAGGTAGAAAAAGAAGTTAGTAAAGAACGTACAGACAGAAACATCAGCTTCAACTGGGTTAGAAATTCACCTATGAAAGGCATCAAGGAAGATCACTTTGCTGTGGAATGGAATGGGTTTATTGTCGCTCCGGAATCTGGCACCTACACGTTCGAAATGGCGGCAGACGATGAGGCCTCCCTCTTTATAGCGGGTAAACCTGTTATCGCTTTAAACCGAACAGATAAAGGTTCGCAATCGGAAGTCATGGGCGCGAATAACAGTGCAGCCAATCAGGGTGTCCTAAAATTAAAATCAGGGGTGCCCTACCCCATTAAAATCCAATACAGAGAAATAGACCTCAGCGCCTCAGTGAGACTATTTTGGAGCAGTAAGACTATAAAAAAGGAGGTCGTTCCGGGGTCAGCACTTTATGTGGATAAAGACCAAACGGAACATGGGTTAAAGGGAAACTACACCTCCCTTAAAACCTATCTCTGCTATACTCAAAACAAGGGCAATCTCTACGCCATCAGTTTTGAATGGCCGGAGGAACAGCTGCTTTTGAAAATACCACATCCCGGTGATAAAGCAAAAGTGAAAATGCTGGGATTGGACAGGTATTTAGACTGGAGCTACGAAAACGATACCCTGATTATTCACACGGAATCCATAACCTATTCAGAATTACCATCACATGATGCATGGACTTTCCAAATAAACAAAAACTAATGTACCGAGCCTGTATTATTCTTATCGTTTTATTTTTCTTTCAATCCTGTGACACCACTCCGGCACCGGAACCTCATGGTCCACTGCCCTCACAGCGCCAATTGGATTGGCATGATATGGAGTACTATGCCTTTATTCATTTTAACATGAACACCTTCACCAACATGGAATGGGGAGATGGAAGTGAAAAACCGGAACAATTTAATCCTACGCAACTCGATACCAGGCAATGGGCTAAGACCATTAAAGATGCCGGAATGAAGGGCGTCATCCTAACGGCCAAACATCACGATGGTTTTTGCTTATGGCCATCAGCTTACACGGAACATTCCGTAAAGAACTCGCCCTGGAAAAATGGCAGTGGTGATGTTTTAAAAGAATTAGCCGAGGCCTGTAAGGCCTACGATTTAAAAATGGGGGTGTATCTGTCGCCCTGGGATAGAAACCATGCAGCCTATGGCAGACCAGAATATGTCACCTATTTTCACAACCAATTGCGGGAGCTGCTTACACAATACGGCGCTATTTTTGAAGTTTGGTTCGATGGAGCAAATGGGGGCTCTGGCTATTATGGAGGTGCCAATGAAACGCGAAAAATAGACAACAAAACCTACTATCAATGGGATAAAGTGATCGCGATCGTAAGAGAATTACAGCCCAATGCGGTTATTTTCGGAGATGGTGGCCCCGGAGTGCGATGGGTGGGTAATGAAGAGGGCTGGGCCAACGAAACCAATTGGTGTTTGTTGCGTCGAGATGAAATATATCCGGGAACACCCAAATACGTTCAGTTGCGATCTGGTCATGAGGACGGTACCCATTGGATTCCTGCCGAGTGCGATGTCTCGATTCGGCCGGGATGGTATTACCACGCCGCAGAAGACTCCCAGGTAAAATCATTAGATCATTTGGTCAGGATCTATTATGAATCCATTGGTAGAAATGCCTCCCTTCTTCTCAATTTACCGGTAGATGACCGTGGCTTGATTCATGAAAACGACATCAAACAACTCATGGCACTTAAAGCTCAAATTGATAAGGACTTTGCTGAGAATTTGGCCGTGAAGACTCAGGTCACAGCCAGCAATGTTCGTGGAGACAGTCGGAAGTTTCAGGCATCTCATCTCATTGATGGTAACCCTGAGACCTATTGGGCTACAGACGATGGTATAACATCCTCCTCAATAACGCTAAGCTTTGACCAGCCTACCAGAGTAAACCGTATCCTATTGGAAGAATATATTCCTCTGGGGCAACGTGTTAAGGCATTTACTGTTGAAGCCAAAGTGAATGGCACCTGGAAATTAATCGACGAGCAGACCACCATCGGTAACAAACGCATTCTGAGGTTCGATACGGTTGAGGCCACAGAAGTTCGGGTTGCAATTACTTCTGCGAAGGCAGCAATAACACTATCGAACATTGCACTGTATCACGCTCCAAACCTTTTAACACAACCTGAGGCAACACGCGATGTGGATGGTGAGGTAACGCTGTCTGTGGCCGATAAAAACATTGAAATCTATTACACTACGGATGGTTCAGAACCCACGACAGCGTCAATGAAGTATAACAGCCCTTTTTTGATTGACCATCCCACAAGATTGAAGGCCATGGCCTATAATCCGGAGGATCAAGAGAGCACTAAAGCATCCTCATGGGATTTTGATATTATCAAAAACGATTGGAAGGTTTTAGAACCCCTCCCCGGCGAGAGTACAGATGCTGGAAAAATTATAGATGAGAATAAAAACACGCATTGGGTGTCAGCAAAGGGTCCCGATTCGAAACATGTTGTTGTCGATCTGGGCCGAACACATCTCTTAAGGGGATTTACCTATGCCCCCATGCAGGGTCGCTGGCCCACGGGTATTATTACGCATTACAGATTTTATGTGAGCAATGATAACAGTAACTGGACCGAAGTTGCCCATGGAGAGTTCGGTAATATAAAGAACAACCCAATTGCACAAGTGATTCCATTTAGCCCTGTAAAGGGACGTTTTATAAAGTTGGAGGGCGAAAAAATAGTGGATAACGCCCAACACATGTCCATCGCGGAATTAGGTGTATTAACAGGTGGTGACAAACAGAATTAAAAACTTTATAGTGCGATTGCACATATCGATAGCTCAATCTGAGTTGTTCAGCGAAAAAAATTAACATTAACCCATGGGTTTACTATTTTAACCCCGCAATCCCGATAATACATTTATGGATACATACAGTAAAATTCCGGTGGTATCAAAAAAGGTTTTGATTCCTTTTATTTTAGTAACCTCCCTCTTCGCCCTTTGGGGCTTTGCCAATGCGGTTACAGATCCCATGGTACAAGCTTTTAAAAAGGTATTGGAACTGTCTAATTCGCAAGCGGCCTGGGTTCAAATGGCCTTTTATGGAGGTTATTTCTGTATGGCCCTTCCAGCTGCCATGTTTATGCGTAAATACTCCTATAAAGTAGGTGTTCTTATCGGATTGGCATTGTATGCTACCGGAGCCCTTTTATTTTATCCTGCTGCCCAAACAGAGAGTTTCTTATTTTTCTGTGTGGGTTTATATATTTTAACCTTTGGCCTGGCGTTCCTCGAGACGGCTGCAAACCCTTATATCCTGGCCATGGGAGCCAAAGAAACGGCGACCCAGAGATTGAATCTTGCCCAGGCTTTTAATCCTGTCGGACTTATAGCCGGTTTATTGGTTGCCCAGCAATTCGTATTGAAAAATTTGCAATCCGATGACGTTGAGAATTTCCGTTCCCTGGATGAAGCCTCCAAGGTATTGATACGCACTTCCGACCTGATGGTTATCAGGAATCCTTATGTCATTCTGGGTCTGGTTATAACAGCGGTATTTATCATCTTTTTATTGAGTAAAATGCCCCAATCCAAGGACAAAGGCGGAATGCCAAGTATAGGCGAGACCTTTGCCACCCTTGCAAAAAATGTAAAGTACGTTTTAGGGGTATTGGCACAAATATTATACGTTGGTGCACAAATTATGTGCTGGACCTACATTTACCAATATGCCGAGGCTATAGGCATAGACAGCGTAACTGCCGGAAGCTATCAACTCTTTGCATTTGGTTTGTTTATTGTTGGAAGAGCCGTTGGAACCTATATGCTGCGTTTTTTTAGTTCCGGAAAATTACTCATGTATTTCGCGCTATCGGCATTGACCTTTGTCTTGGGCACCATGTTCATCCAAGGGAATTTTGGCCTGTACTGTTTGGTCGGCATCTCTTTCTTCATGTCCCTGATGTTCCCTACGATTTATGGTATCGCCCTGGGCGATTTAACGGAAGAACAATCAAAAATCGGATCTGCCGGATTGGTTATGGCCATTGTTGGAGGTGCCTTAATGCCAAAGCTGCAGGGTATCATCATTGATGCCGGTGGTACTGGAGTCGCAGATACGAAAATTTTAGGAGTATCGGAGGTTAACTTCTCCTTTATCCTGCCCCTGCTTTGCTTTCTATATATTGCCTGGTATGGTCTGAGGGTGTTTAGAAGGCATGAAGCAGCCGATGACATTTTGCACGAATCGAATTAAAATCAATGATCAATTAATTAAAGAATGAGAATAATCCTTTTAGTATGCATATGCCTGGTAAGCATCTCTTGTGCCAATAAATACAAAACTATGGTTAATAGTGCACAGGACTACCAAATTATACCTAAGCCTGTCTCCCTGGAAACAGCAGACGGAAAATTTGTCGTGAATTCAAAAACCGCAGTTACGGCTCCTGAAGTGTTGGAAAATGAAGGTCAACTATTAGCAGAAATGATAAGCCTTGCCTCAGGTGTTGATATCCCTTTCGAGATTAATGGTTCCGGTAACATTCATCTAAATCTTGATGATTCCATCGAAAATGAGGAAGGCTATACACTTTCCGTTTCATACGACCAGGTTGTTGTTTCCGGTAAAACACCCAAAGGTGTATTTTATGGCATCATGACACTGAGACAGTTACAATCCGGTGCGACGGGAACAGAAACAACCGCAGTGAGCGAAGTCACCATTCCTGCGGTGACCATTAAAGATCATCCGAGATATCAATACAGAGGTATGCATCTGGACGTGGCCCGACATTTTTTTCCTATGGATTTTATTAAAAGATATATCGATTTAATTGCCTTGCACAAAATGAACACCTTTCACTGGCATTTAACGGAGGATCAGGGATGGCGTATAGAAATAAAAAAATATCCGAGATTAACCGAAATCGGGGCTTATCGAAACGGTACAATAGTTGGGCATCACCCTGGTTCTGAGAATGACCAGAAACGGTATGGCGGTTTTTACACTCAGGAAGAGATCAAGGAGATCGTCGCCTACGCCTCCGAAAGACATGTAACGGTTATACCGGAAATTGAATTGCCCGGACATAGCAGTGCTGCTATTGCTGCCTACCCGGTCTTGAGTTGCTTTCCTGACGAACCAACTGTAGTTACTCACGATATGATATCCGATAAGAGTAAGGCGATTCAAGCCGCCGGCACACCTAAAATAGTCCAGGAGACCTGGGGAGTCTTTCCTGATGTCTATTGTGCGGGAAAAGAAGACACTTTTGCGTTCTTGCAGGATGTATTGGATGAAGTCATCCCATTATTCCCGTCGGACTATATTCATATCGGCGGTGATGAATGTCCAAAGGCCAACTGGGAACGCTGTCCGAATTGTCAGAAGCGGATCAAGGACGAGGGCTTGCACGATGCCCATGAATTGCAGAGCTATTTTATTACGAGGATTGAAAAATACCTGAATGCTAAAGGCAAAAATATTATTGGTTGGGATGAAATTCTTGAGGGAGGCTTGGCGCCCAACGCCACCGTCATGTCATGGAGAGGCACGGAAGGTGGTATTGAAGCCGCCAAACAACACCATGATGTCATCATGACACCGAATCACTCCTGCTATTTCGATCATTACCAATCCGAAGATCATGCCAATGAACCACTGGCTATTGGAGGTAATACGACGGTAGCTGAAGTCTATGCCTATGAGCCCACTCCCGACGATCTCAATGAAGAGGAACGCAACTATATTCTCGGGGCCCAGGCGAATCTGTGGACGGAGTACATAAAGACTACCGATTATGCCGAATATATGATATTGCCGCGAATGACAGCTCTGGCAGAAGTGGTTTGGTCTCCAAAAGAGCAGAAAGACTGGGATGATTTTTACACGAGGTTACAGCATTTCACCCATATCTATGATGCAATGGGCTTAAATTATGCGAAACACAGTATAGAAGATAAATAAGTTTGATTTAGTTTTTAGTTTGGGCAATAAAAGTATAGGCATTTATACTTTTATTGCTTTTTTTTTAAGACGTCCGTATTAAAAGTATTACCTTAACGCATATAACTTGATACCTAAAAATAGTCACATGTCAAAATTCAGTCTGAAAGGGAAATCAGCTGTTATCACTGGGGGTGCCAGCGGCATTGGCGAAGCCATTTCCATGACATTCGCTCAACAGGGTGCCCATGTACATATTTTGGAATACGACGAGGAACGCGGTGAGAACATTGTGAAGACCATTTTGGAAAAGGGTGGTAAGGCCGACTTTTATCCCTGCGATGTTTCCAAACACAACCAGGTAAAATCGATCCTTAGCACCTTATCAGAGACGCATCGTATAGATATATTGATAAACAATGCGGGAATAGCCCATGTCGGTAATGTTGAGAACACCGGGGAAGAAGATTTAGATCGGGTGTACAAGGTCAATGTTAAAGGCGTATACAACTGCATACAAGCTGTAATTCCCGCTATGAAACAACAAGGGAGCGGGGTTATAATAAATATGGCATCCATTGCATCTTCCGTTGGTATTGCCGATCGATTTGCATATTCCATGTCGAAAGGTGCCGTGTTGACCATGACCTATTCCGTGGCGAAGGACTATGTCGGCTTTGGCATACGTTGCAATAGCATATCACCGGCGAGGGTACATACCCCATTTGTTGACGGTTTTATAAAAAAGAACTATCCTGGTAGGGAAGCCGAAATGTTTGATGCCCTTTCTAAAACCCAACCCATAGGAAGAATGGGAAAACCTGAAGAAATTGCGAGTTTGGCTTTATATTTATGTTCGGATGAGGCGGCGTTCATAACGGGAACTGATTTTCCCATTGATGGCGGATTTATTAAGCTGAATGGTTAAAAATACAAAACACAGAGTCTTATGAAATTAATACGATTTGGAAGATTGGGACATGAAAAACCGGGTGTGCAATTGGAGCATGGAGCACGCATAGATGTATCGGGATTCGGGCAGGATTATGACGAGGCCTTTTTTGGAGGCGATGGTTTGGAGCGACTCCGGGCCTGGTTAAGGGAAAACCAGGACCAATGCCCTAAGGTAGACGATCAGGAGCGATGGGGAGCCCCTTTGGTACGGCCGTCAAAAATAGTCTGTGTGGGTTTAAATTATGCCATGCATGCCAAGGAATCGGGTATGGCCATTCCGAAAGAGCCGGTGCTGTTTTTCAAAGCGACTTCAGCCATGGTGGGTCCCCATGACGATGTGATTATACCCAAAGGCAGCATAAAAACCGACTGGGAAGTCGAATTGGCGATCATCATCGGCAAAAAAGCTTCTTATGTCACAGAGGAAGACGCTTATCAGCATATTGCGGGTTATGTGCTTCATAATGATATCTCGGAGCGTGCCTTCCAGATTGAAAAAGAAGGCCAATGGTGTAAAGGTAAAGGTTGCGACACCTTTGCTCCTGTAGGTCCCTTTATTGCGACGAAGGACGAGATTCCCGATCCCAATAATCTGAACCTGTGGTTAAAGGTTAATGGTAAAACAGTGCAAAACTCATCGACCTCCGATTTTATTTTTAATGTTGAAGCGGTGGTCTCCTATATTTCCCAATTTATGACCTTACTGCCCGGTGATATCATATCGACGGGAACACCATTTGGCGTAGGACTCGGTCTGAACCCGCCAACCTATTTAAAACCCGGAGATGTTATGGAGTTAGGTATTGACGGCCTGGGGGTATCAAAACAGGAGGTTAAAGCATATAGCGGTTAAAACGAATATGGGCCATTAGTAATGAATCGGAGAACCTTTATAAAATCAACTTCATTGGCCGGTGTAACCCTCACCCTGCCTAACGCTATTTTTTCTCTGGATTCGACAAGAAAAGGTGTGGAATTCGGATTAATTGCTGATGTCCATAAGGACATCATGCATGATGCCGATTACAGGTTAAAGGCATTCATTGCTGCGGCGTCCAAAAAAGACCTGGATTTCATTTTACAGTTGGGTGATTTCTGCAGACCTTACGATTACAACAGATCCTTTTTAAACATTTGGAACAGCTATAAAGGAGACAGATACCATGTTTTGGGAAATCATGATACCGATGGTGGTTTTACCCGGGATCAAACGAGAGCCTTTTGGGGCATGGCTGAGAACTATTATGCCTTCGATAAAAAAGGAATCCATTTTATCGTTTTAGACGGAAACGATCCCAACCCAAAACCGTGGTCCGGCTACAACCGTTATATCGGGGAAAGGCAAAAACAATGGCTTATCGATGATTTAAAACGGACAACTAACCCAACCATTATTTTCAGTCATCAAACCTTGGAGCTGGAATCCGACGGGGTATCCAATATGAAGGAAATTCGTCAAATTATAGAAGATGCCAACAAAGATGCGGGATATCATAAAGTCATGTGCTGTATAAGCGGACACACACATACCGATTTTATGACCCAGATCAACGGGGTATACTACGTTCAAATTAACAGTGCGTCTTACAGGTGGGTGGGCAGTAAATATAAAGTGATAAGATACAGTAAGGACATTGATAAAAAATACCAGTGGATCAAGTATACCATACCCTATAAAGACCCGCTGTACACCTTCGTTAAAATTAAACAAGACAGCATCATTATTGCCTCTAAAAAAACACGTTTTGTTGGTCCCGGACCAAAAGAAATGGGCTTATCTCAGCCTGGCCCTCACGATCCCATTGTGCCTACCATTTCTAACTTTAAAATGAAACTGTAATATATGAATCGCGCTTTAATCTTTAAAATAGCATTCGTCTTAATACTCTCAGGCTGTAAACAGCAGTCTGAAAATCCATCTGCTCAAAACGAATTACATAATAAACCCAATATTGTCTTTTTATTTACAGACGACCAGAGTTTCAAGGCTGTTCATGCTCTGGGCAACCAGGAAATTAGGACTCCTACCATGGATAAACTGGTGCAGGAGGGCGTTACCTTTACGCATGCATTCAACATGGGGGGATGGAATGGTGCCATATGCCAGGCATCTCGTGCCATGCTCATCAGTGGTCGGTCCATTTGGAGAGCCCAGAAAATTTCCAGGGCCTACTCCAAAGATGACGCATTGGATGCGACCTGGCCACGCCTCATGCAAACGCAGGATTATGATACCTACATGACCGGCAAGTGGCATGTGGAGGCCAAGCCAGACAGCATATTCAATCATGTCGGGCATGTGCTTCGCGGTATGCCTTATGATACTCCTGAAGGCTATTATCGCCCCAAGGATAAAACCGACACCTTGTGGCAACCCTGGAAAAAAGAGTTTGGCGGATATTGGAAAGGGGGTAAACATTGGAGTGAACTGGTAAAGGATGATGCGGTCGCCTTTATTGACAGTGCCGCTCAGAAAGACAAGCCCTTTTTCATGTACGTGGCCTTTAATGCCCCTCATGATCCCAGGCAATCTCCGAAGGAATATGTAGACGGGTACCCACTGGAACATATTGCTTTGCCCGAAAGTTACCTCCCTGAAAATCCGTATGCCGAAATTATGGGCGCCGGTCGTGACTTAAGAGATGAAAAATTGGCGCCGTTCCCGAGAACTGAATATGCGGTTAAAGTCAACCGCCAGGAATATTATGCCATTACAACGCACCTGGACGATCAAATAAAAGCCATTTTGGATGCCCTTGAAAAACAGGGCCTTCGGGATAATACCTATATCTTTTTCACTTCCGATCACGGACTGGCGGTAGGCGAGCACGGCCTGATGGGAAAACAGAGCATGTATGACCATAGCATACGAGTTCCCTTAATGGTAGTTGGCCCGAATATCCCCAAAAATAAGAAGATTAATGCTCCTGTTTACCTGCAGGACCTCATGCCAACTGCTCTAGAAATTGCCGGTGTACAACAACCGGATTACGTTGAGTTCAACAGTCTGCTCAGTGCGGCTAAAGGTGGTGGTGAAAAAAGGCATTACGATGCCATTTATGGCATTTACGAAAAGGGGTCACAACGCATGATTAGAAACGAAAAATTCAAACTTATTCTGTATCCCAGGTCTAAGGAGATTTTGCTTTTCGATTTGATAAATGACCCTTTAGAGTTAACCAATATAGCCTCAGATAAAGAACATTCAGAGGTCATTCGGAACCTTTTTAACGAATTAATAGCGCTTCAGAAGGAGAAAGAAGATCCCTTTGATTTAGTGTCCATTTATAAAGATACCATCTAATGACTATTGATAGCCATCAACATTTTTGGATATATGATCCCGTTCGCGATGCCTGGATTGATGATTCAATGGAGGTCATTCGCAAAGACTTTTTGCCAGACGATCTTGAATCCATTCTTATTCAGAATGGTATCGAGGGCTGTGTAGCTGTTCAGGCGGACCAGTCGGAGGCAGAAACTGATTTTCTTCTGGAATGTGCTAAAAACAAGACATTTATCAAAGGGATCGTAGGCTGGGTCGATTTGTTGAACACCAATCTTGAAGACCGCCTCGAGGTCTACTCAAATAACACCTATTTCAAAGGCGTGCGGCATATTGTTCAGGCAGAACCGAATGATTACTTGCTTCGTAAGGACGTTCAGAATGGAATCGGTAAATTGGGAGTCTACAACCTGACCTATGATATTTTGGTTTACCCACCACAGTTAAAGGCTGCCATTGCCCTGGTCAATAGGTTTCCCAATCAAAAATTTGTCTTGGACCATATGGGGAAACCCCAAATTAAAGATGGACTAATAGACTCCTGGAAACGAGACATTATGACCCTGGCCAAAGCGCCCAATGTGTATTGTAAAGCATCCGGGATGGTAACCGAGGCCAACTTAGAACATTGGAAAACTGAGGATTTCACGCCTTATCTGGATGTGGTTTTTGAGGCCTTTGGAACCGATCGCGTCTTGTATGGCTCAGATTGGCCCGTCTGTCTTCTAGCGGCAACCTACGAAAAACAACAGGCTATTGTACTTCAATACATCAATTCATTTTCAACTGCAGAAAAGGCAAACGTCATGGGACGCAATGCCTCTCAATTTTATAACCTCTAAAACGAATCAAATGACACGACGTAAACGTATTACCACTTCGCTCCTATTACTGTCTATCCTCTTAATGACCCTGTCTTGTAAAAATCAGAACAAAAGTCAGGAGCTACAGGAAGCCGTCGTAAAGGTGAACTATTTAAACGAATCTGAGGCCGATTTCGACAAGCGAATGGCCTGGTGGCGCGATGCCCGGTTTGGCATGTTTATCCATTGGGGACCTTATGCGGTGCCTGCCGGCATACATAACGGTGAGAAAATTAAAGGTATTGGCGAATGGATCATGGAAAGGGGTAAAATTCCGATTGAAGAATATGAGAACTATGCCAGGGCTTTTAATCCTGTGGATTTCAATGCTGATGCCTGGGCCAGACTCATGAAGGACGCCGGAATGAAATATGTTGTGATCACTTCAAAACATCACGATGGCTTCGCCCTTTGGGACAGCAAGGTGTCTTCATACGACATGGTCGATTTTACGCCTTATGGTAAAGATATTTTAAAGCAACTTTCGGAAGCCTGCAGAACTTACGGCATTAAATTCGGAACCTACCACTCCATTATGGACTGGCATCACCCCATGGCCCAAGGCGACACCTATACTGGAAATCGCGACATCACTGAGGAAGACAAGATAGAATTTGAAGCTTATCTGGAGCAGTACCTGAAACCCCAGGTAAAGGAGCTCATTACAGCATACGACACCGATATCCTTTGGTTCGATGGCGAATGGGTTAAAGAATTTACCCATGATCAGGGAAAAGCCCTTTATCAGTACGTGCGGGAACTCAAGCCTGATATCATTATTAATAACAGGGTAGATAAAGGCAGACAGGGGATGCAAGGTATGAATAAAGAGGATGCGGATTATGCGGGAGACTTCGGTACACCGGAACAGGAAATCCTGGAACAGGCGTCGAGTTTAGATTGGGAATCCTGCATGACCATGAATGACACCTGGGGATTCAAGTCTTACGACCACAATTGGAAATCAACTTCCACACTCGTTCACAATTTAATTGATATTGTGTCCAAAGGGGGTAATTATTTATTGAATGTGGGACCAACTGCCGAGGGTCTTATCCCGGAACCCAGTGTTACCAGACTAACGGAAATGGGATCCTGGCTGGCCGTAAATGGTGAGGCCATTTACAACAGCGAACGATTTCAAAATAATTTCAAACAAGGCGAATCCATTCGTTTTACAAAAACAAAAGGGACTAATACCTTATATGCTATCACTCTTGAAAAGCCGGAATCGGTTTTAACCATAAAGCATATGGTCCCTGAACCAAATAGTTCCATACAACTGTTAGGTCATCCTGGCGACTTAAAATGGGACTATAGCGAAACCTCAGGCTTAAGTATCCATCTCCCGGAAGACCTCCTCTCCGGATGGAATGACACAACCTATGCCTGGACATTTAAAATAACAGGTAAAGAGATCTGATGGATTTAAAATTAAAAGATAAGGTCGTTATTGTAACCGGCGGTTCCAAGGGTATTGGTTTAGGTATTGTTCAGACCTTAATTCAGGAACAGGCGATTCCGTTTTTGGTGAGCCGGAATGAACAGAGTTTGGCAGCAGTGGTCGCTGCCTTTAAGAAAGAAGGCATTACCCTTAATTACGCCGTTACCGAACTCACTGATAATGCGCAGTGTAAAGCTGCTGTTGCAGAAGCGATTAAAACCTACGGGCGTATCGATGGACTGGTAAATAATGCCGGTGTGAATGATGGTGTTGGTCTGGAAAACGGTAATTACGATGATTTTATGAGATCGCTCAAGCGCAACCTGGCACATTATTATGCCATGGCCCATTATGCGCTGCCTGAATTGAAAAAAAGTAAGGGTGCCATTGTGAATATCGGTTCCAAAACATCGGTTACAGGACAGGGAGGCACATCGGGATATGCCGCAGCCAATGGCGGAAGAAATGCCCTGACACGTGAATGGGCTTTGGAACTATTGCCTTATGGCATTAGGGTGAATGCCGTTATTGTGGCCGAATGCTATACCCCGCTGTATGAAAAATGGATCGAGACCTTCGAGGACCCACAGGCTAAACTCAAGGACATAACCGATAAAATTCCTCTGGAAAACAGGATGACAACAGCAGAAGAAATTGGAGATACCGTGGCCTTTTTGCTTTCCGAGAAATCGAGTCACACAACGGGTCAGCTTATTTTTGTTGATGGAGGTTACACCCATTTGGATAGAGCACTATAATTGATGTCATGAAAAAATACTGCCTAGCATTAGACCTTAAGGACGATCCCAAACTTATAGCCGAATATAAAAAGTACCACGAAGCGGTTTGGCCGGAAATTACCGACAGCATCAAAGCATCGGGTATAGAACATGCAGAGATCCATTGCGCGGGCAATCGCTTGTTCATGATTCTGGAAGTCAACAACAGCTTTTCTTTTGAAAAGAAGGCAGAGCTGGATGCCGGTAACCCTAAAGTGCGGGAATGGGAAACCTTAATGTGGAAATACCAAAAGGCTTTACCTATTGCCAAAAAGGGCGAAAAATGGGTGTTGATGGAAAAAATATTTGAGCTTAAATAAGGGGCGTGATAAGCACCCTTTTTCGGATTCGAATTGGATATGGTTACCCTATATCGCAATAACAGTTTAGATGTATTGTACAGATAAGCGATCGCAATAAAGGGACTATGGCCCATAGGGTTGAAACCTGTTAGGCATTACTCGATAAAGCTATCACTGCGGAAAGATAATCTCGCAAGCGTCCATTGTCCAAATTGTCTTGTGAATTTTGAAAATTCACAGGACAATTTCAAAAATTCACAGGACATTTTTGTGTCATCTTGCCTACAATACAACAGTTCCCTGGCCAATGCATGAATAGATCATACCCATGTGTTTAATGGAAGGCTGCCAAAGATTTCAACAACACTCCGGGGAAGGTAAAATCTTTACCCAAAAAACTATACCAGATAATAAAGGAATAGTTTAAATTTAATGCCCGGCACCAGTTAAACAGGGCATGAGCAGGAACTAATGGCATCGAAACATCTTAATATGACTGCAGAGCAAAGTGAAGCATTGCTGTTAGATCTCTACAATATAAAAGGGTCTGCATCTCCTTTACCAGGTGAAATCGATTCTAATTTTAAAATAAAGGTTTCCGATTCAGAGGCGTATATTTTAAAAATAGCAGCTCCCAATACACCGTCGGACCATCTCGAGTTTCAGAATGCCTTGTTGCAACATATCGCAACCCATGGCAGTCATCTCAATGCGTCAAGGGTTATCGCAAATGCCCTCGGCGGACTGATTTCCGAATGTTACGATTCCAATGAAAACAAGCGGTATGTGAGATTGATTACCTGGGTCCCGGGAAGGGTATGGAGTGTGGTTAATCCGCAATCGGATAATTTACGCTTCAATTTAGGGAGACATTGCGGTACGCTGACCAAGATCCTCCAGGAATTCGATCATGAAGAGGCCTATCGTGATTTCGAATGGGATATCGCCCAATCGCTCTGGACAAAGGACCATCTTCATCTGTTCTCAGAGGAAGAACAGGATATCCTTCATGGTTTTCAGGAACAGTTCGAAGCTGCACTGGAACCCTATTCCAGGTTAAGAAAAGGCCTTGTCCATAACGATGCCAACGACAACAATATCATTGTCTCCGAAGATCTTAAACACCCCCAGGTTCGTGCCCTTATCGACTACGGTGATGCCATTCATACCCAAATAATCAATGATCTGGCCATTGCCTGCAGCTATGCCATGATGCACCACATGGATCCTTTGGAAGCTGCACTTCCCATTGTAAAAGGCTATCATAACAGCTTTCCCCTGCTTGAGGAAGAATTGGAACACTTGTATGTGGCCATTGCCATGCGGTTGGTGATTTCGGTAACAAAATCAGCCATCAACAAAATCAAAGACCCCGACAATGACTATCTGAATATCAGTGAACAGCCTGCCTGGGACCTTTTGAAAAAATGGAGGCTCATCTCGAAAGAATTCGCGACCTGCAGTTTCAGAAGTGCCTGTGATTTCAATGCACATCCGAAAGAAGTCACATTCAGCGAATGGGCCAACAGTAATACCTTCTATGTAGCGGACCTGTTTCCGAATGTGGAAATCAATGACATCCATCACTTGGATTTAAGTGTGTCAAGCGAGTGGATGGGACATCGCAAGGACTTTGATGATTTGGAACTATTTGAATTTAAAATCCGTAGACTTCAAAAATGCGTTCCGAATAAAATTATTGCAGGAGGCTATTTGGAACCACGTATTATTTACACCTCTTCGGCCTATGATAAAATTGGCAATAATGGAAAAGAAAGTCGCACCATCCACCTGGGTGTTGATTTCTGGTTACCCGCCGGAACACCAGTCTCGGCCATCTGTGATGGTGAAATAGTTATAGCCATTAACAATGCCGGCGATAAGGAATATGGCGGTTTAGTAGTTATCAAGCATTGCACAGATATCATGGATTTTTACACCCTCTATGGCCATTTAAGTGTGCAAAGTGTCACGATGCATAAGGTAGGCGATCACATTAAAAAAGGAGATATTATTGGCTACCTGGGTTCCTATCCGGAAAATGGCAACTGGGTTCCGCATCTGCATTTCCAAATACTGCTGTCATTATTGGACTATAAAAACGATTACCCCGGAGTGGCCTATTACTCTCAGATGGGCATTTGGAAGAGTATATGCCCTGATCCGAATCTTCTGTTCAAAATAGAATCCCTTCGAAAGCCATCGGCCATTTCTGATGAAGAACTGATGCAATACAGACAACAGCATTTGGGTAAAAATATCAGCCTTCAGTACGATACCCCGATAAGAATGGTTCGTGGTGATGGCGTATATCTTATCGACCCATTTGGCCGAAATTATTTGGATACGGTCAACAACGTGGCTCATGTGGGTCATGAGAACTTCAGGGTGGTAAAGGCCGGGCAGGATCAAATGGCCCTTTTAAATACCAATACCCGCTATTTACACGAGCATATTACCACCTTAACAAAAGAACTCCTGGCCACCCTGCCATCACCCCTGGCCGTTGTGTATTTTGTGAACTCCGGAAGTGAGGCCAACGATCTGGCCATTAGAATGGCAAAGTGTGCCACAGGGGAACGCGATTTTATAGTTTCAGCATCGGGATATCATGGCCATACCGATACCTGCATTGGCCTGTCGTCCTATAAGTTTGATGGCGAAGGTGGTGAGGGCGCTCCGGAATACACCCATACATTTGTGATGCCCGATGCCTACCGGGGTACCTATCGGGGTTCGGATACAGCGGCCCTCTATACTGCTGAAGTACAAACGCTAATAGATGCCGTACATCAGAAAGGGCGGGGTGTCGCCGGAGTGCTATTAGAGCCTATATTAAGCTGTGGCGGCCAAATCGAACTCCCCAAAGGCTTTTTGAAAAGCGTATATACGAACATCCGAGCGGTTGGCGGGTTGTGCATTTCAGATGAAGTCCAGGTGGGCTGCGGACGCGTGGGAAAAGCGTTTTGGGGCTTTCAGTTGCATGATGTCGTTCCGGATATCATTACCATTGGAAAACCTTTGGGGAATGGTCACCCTTTGGCAGCGGTGGTTTGCACCCGGGAGGTGGCCAATTCATTTGCCAACGGAATGGAATATTTTAATACGTTTGGAGGTAATCCCGTGTCCTGCGCGGTAGGCATTGAAGTATTGCGGATTGTAAAGGAAGAGAAGCTGCAAGAACAGGCGTACAGGGTTGGATCGTTTTTAAAATCTAAATTACAGGAACTGGCATCGCTTTATCCCATTATTGGTGATGTGCGTGGCCAGGGTCTGTTTCTGGGAATTGAATTGGTGAACAGGCATCTCCGACCGCTAAGCGACCAAACACGATACCTTATTAACCGCATGAAGGACTTTGGAATTTTAATGAGCAGTGACGGTCCGGACAGAAACGTGTTGAAAATTAAGCCCCCAATGCTCTTTACGGAGGAACATGCCGAGGAACTTATCTTTTACCTGAAGAAAATTTTGGATGAGGATGTTATGAAGCATGCCTATTAAAAATACCGCTATGCCTATAAAAACATTTACTATTTTTGAATACCGTTGTAACACATATTCAACCGCTTAATCACATTTTGATGGAATATCGCGTGACAATGTAATTCTTAAACATACTTTAATAGCCCAATACGATACATGGCAGACTAAAACCTTTTTATGTTAACCTACGGTAAATATTTAAATACAGCAATTAGGGCCTCATTATTGGCCGGAGCAGAAATCCTTAACATCTACGAATCCGATTTTTCGATCAGTTATAAAGAGGACGCCTCTCCTCTGACAGAGGCCGATATCGCCTCGAATAACATCATTAAAGCCCATCTTGAACCTACAAATATTCCAGTTATTAGCGAAGAAAGCCGACAGATGCCCTATGACAAAAGAAAGCAATGGCAGGCGTGCTGGATTGTGGATCCCATTGACGGCACCAAAGAATTTATAAAAAGGAATGGTGAGTTTACCGTAAATATTGCTCTTGTTGTACAGGGCCAACCCATGCTCGGCGTTATCTATGTTCCTGTAAGCTCCGAACTATATTATACCGATGGTACGAAGACAAAGGCGTATCGATCGGTTGTACATCATCATAATGAGGAGCTGAAAACTCTGTTATTTAAAGAAAAGGACGCGTTAAAGCCCCGACTTGAAAAAGGGAATACACTGCGAGTAGTCGGGAGCCGATCGCATATGAATGCGAAAACATTACAATACCTCAATGTGCTGAAGCATGATCATGATGCCATTGAAATAGTTTCCAAAGGCAGTTCACTAAAATTTTGTTTGATGGCCGAGGGGAAGGCAGATCTGTATCCGCGGTTTGCGCCAACAATGGAATGGGATACGGCGGCTGGTCAGGCCATTTGTGAGGCTGTTGGATTAAAGGTCATCGACCAAAGAACCATGCAGCCTATGGTTTATAACAGGGAAAGCCTTTTAAACAACCACTTTTTGGTAAGTTACTAATGTCGACATCCATTCATAAAAGACATATTGCCAAATCAATTACCTGGCGCATGTTAGGGACACTGGATACCTTTATGCTGTCATGGATCATTACGGGAAATGCATTGGCCGGTCTTAAAATTAGCGGTTTGGAACTCTTTACAAAAATGATTTTGTATTATTGCCATGAGCAAGTCTGGTATAGAAAAGGCACAGCCAACAGCAAAAAAAGACATGTATTCAAGACCTTTACATGGCGCATGTTGGGAACACTGGACACCATGTTCCTGGCATGGCTCATCACGGGAAATCCACTCACGGGATTCCATGTTGGCCTAGCCGAAGTCGTTACTAAGATGGTCTTGTATTATCTGCATGAACGTAGCTGGTACCGCTTCGATTTTGGGCTGGAGCAACGCAACACCACAAAAAAATGAAAAAACATTTAACAGATCACAACTATAGGATTAGCAGAGCGGAACGGCAAAAGTTAAATGGCCATAATGCTTTCCTGGTTTTCTTTACGGGATTGTCAGGCTCGGGTAAATCTACCTTAGCCAATGCCTTGGAAGTCAGACTTAACCACATCAAGGTGCACACTTATGTTCTTGATGGGGATAACATAAGGCGCGGTATCAATAAAAATTTAGGATTCTCTCCCGAAGACCGATCTGAAAATAACAGGCGCATTGGGGAAATATCGAAACTGTTTGTCGATGCCGGGTTGGTCGTTCTCGCTGCTTTTGTTGCCCCTTATAAAAAGGACAGGCAATTTATCAGAGACACCGTAGGCCGGGATAATTACATCGAAGTGTTTGTGAACACCAGTTTGGAAGAATGTGAAAAAAGAGATGTTAAAGGCTTATATAAGCTGGCCAGGGCGGGTAAAATAAAGAATATGACCGGTATATCGGCGCCCTATGAAATACCTGAAGAACCCGATATTGTGGTCTCCCATCTCAACACGATTGAGGAATCTGTCGACATGGTATTTGAGCATATAAAAGGAAAATTGAGTTTGTGATCAAGCTCCCCTATCTCCGTTTCTATTTTTGTCAACGCAATTTTATCGAGACCTGTAAGGCATGGCTCTCTAAGAATCATTTTAAAATAAAAAAGCCTCTTGTTTCCAAGAAGCGCTTCGGTGCGGGCGGGGAGACTCACTTCCCTTCGTCTAAGCTCAGGGTAAACTCGCTCAGTATAAACTTCTCGTCTCCCCCATGTAGCCTTGTAATTTGAATAATCTCAATAAATAAAAAAGCCTCTTGTTTCCAAGAAGCTCTTCGGTGCGGGCGGGGAGACTCGAACTCCCACACCTCGCGGCACTAGATCCTAAGTCTAGCGTGTCTACCAATTCCACCACGCCCGCTATATCCCAATAAATATCGGGATGCAAATATAATCAAGATTTTTAAATTGCAAACCTGAAAGCCTTAAAAACATTCTTTTTTTATACTTTTGAAATCAACTATACACAAACTCATATGGACACTATTCAATCCTACATCAAGGCGAACAAGGATCGTTTTATAAATGAACTCGTAGAACTTCTTAAAATACCCTCAATAAGTGCAGATTCCAACTATAAAAACGAGGTTCTAAACACGGCTCAGGCCGTTAAACTGAGTTTGGAACGGGCGGGGTGTGAGCGTGTTGAAATTTGTGAGACCGATGGACATCCCATTGTTTATGGTGAAAAAATAATACACACGGATTTACCCACCGTTTTGGTTTACGGACATTATGATGTACAACCACCGGACCCATTGGACCTATGGCATTCGCCACCATTCGAACCGGTAATACAAACGACGGACAAACACCCTGAAGGTGCCATTTTTGCCCGAGGTGCGAGCGATGATAAAGGTCAAATGTTTATGCATGTTAAAGCCATGGAACTGATGACATCAACGAACCAGTTACCCTGCAATGTTAAATTCATGATTGAGGGTGAAGAAGAAGTCGGAAGCTCCAACCTCTCCATTTTTGTAAAAAACCACCGGGAGAAATTAAAGAATGATGTCATCCTTATTTCCGACACCGGGATGATCGCCAACGACACGCCGTCAATTACAACAGGACTGCGCGGTTTGAGTTACGTGGAAGTAGAGGTTACAGGACCCAATCGCGATCTGCATTCCGGCTTATATGGTGGTGCCGTGGCCAATCCCATTAATATTTTATCCAAAATGATCGCGTCAATGCACGACGAGAATAACCATATCACCATTCCCGGATTTTACGATAAGGTAGAGGAACTCTCTGATATGGAAAGAGCTGAAATGGCAAAGGCACCCTTTAATTTGGAAAACTATAAAAAAGCCCTGAATATTGATGCGGTTCACGGTGAAGCAGGTTATTCCACACACGAACGGACGTCTATCAGACCTACTTTGGATGTCAATGGTATCTGGGGCGGATATACGGGTGAAGGGGCTAAAACGGTTATCCCCAGTAAAGCCTATGCTAAAATTTCCATGCGGTTAGTACCACATCAAAACTGGGAGGAGATCACACGACTGTTCACCGCCTATTTTGAACGTATTGCACCCAAAGGCGTTACAGTAAAAGTTAGTCCGCACCATGGTGGTCAGGGTTATGTAACACCAATAGATCACATTGGATACCAGGCCGCCAGCAAGGCTTACACAGACACCTTTGGCAAAACGCCCATTCCACAGCGCAGTGGTGGCAGCATTCCCATAGTGTCCCTTTTTGAAAAAGAATTAAAAAGCAAAACCATTCTCATGGGATTTGGTCTGGACAGTGATGCCATTCATTCCCCAAACGAGCATTTCGGTATTTTTAACTTCTTAAAAGGCATAGAAACCATTCCTTTATTCTTTAAGTACTTTACCCAACTTTCTAAAGAATAAATGGGAATGCATTGAGGGTAGTACCCCGATCTCGTATACATGAAAGACAATCACTTTAACCAGCTTCTCCTGCTTTTATTGGCGACCTTATTTATAAGTTCATCAGGGGCCCTGGGTAAGTTCATAGACATGCCTGTTCCGGTCATCATCTGGATGCGCTCCATCATCGCTTCTGTATTGCTGTATGGATTTTGCCGCTATAAAAAATACCGTTTGGCCCTAAGGACACGAAAGGACCTGATCCTCTTCATTATCAGCGGGCTCTTTTTAGCAACACACTGGATCACCTATTTCTATGCGTTGAAACTCTCGAATGTAGCCATTGGCATGCTGTCTCTGTTTGTATATCCTATATTGACAGCTCTGATAGAACCCCTGTTTATAGACACGAAATTTGATCCTATATATATTGTACTGGGAGTTATGGTCTTATTCGGGATTTATATCCTGGCACCGGAATTCAATCTGGAAAGTGCTCATGTAAAAGGTGCCTTATTTGGGTTGCTCTCGGCGCTGTTCTATTCTATTCGAAATATCATTTCCAAGCAAATGGTGTCGCGTTACAACAGCACCTCCATCATGTTCTATCAAATTACGATAATCAGTATCGTATTATTGCCTGTTTTATGGCTTCAGGACAGTTCGAATATTGAGACGCAATACCCGTATATAATTATATTGGGCGTCATTACTACCGCCGTTGGACACACCATGCTGGTGAATAGCTTAAAGCACTTTACAGTGAGTACGGCAAGTATCATTAGCAGTGTTCAACCTATTTTAGGTATCATCATTGCATTCATTTTCCTTAGGGAAATTCCGACCTGGAATACATTTTTTGGAGGAACAGTAATTCTTCTTACGGTAGTCATTGAAAGCCTGAGATCCCAAAAGAAAAACAAGGCGCTGTTCAAATCAAAATAGCAATTATTTTGTTTCGATAGCGCCTTGTTTCAATCAAACCACACTACGGCAATTGAGAGTACCCGTGCTTCGTTTTCCAAAGGAAATATTTCTCGAACAAGACCTTTGAAAAGTCAAATATGACATTGGGAATCATAATGGCAAAAGCACGTGGCTTAAACAAATTATTACTCAAAATAATCACCTCTTTTTTACCAGCATCCATTACACAAATACCGGGTATTTTACCCCACGCTTTCTTTTTTAGTTTCGTTTTTCCTCGAGACACCCTATAAATGTTTTCGGCTACGATTTTGCCGGTTTCATCTGAAGGATATCCTGTTTTAGGTGTGGAGAAAGGTACCTTACCTGGTGTAAATGGTACCTTGACATCCACAGCTATGCCCGCGGCCCAGACATTTGGTAATTCCGTATGTCTGTAATCATCGTTTACCGGTATATACCCATTCGCCGTAGCTTTTAATCCCTCAGATTTAGAGACAAAATCCACACCTACAAACGGAGGCATGAGCATGGTAAACTTGCTATTAATCGTTTCGCCGGAGCTCAGAATAACTTTATCTTTTTGCACTTCTTCTACACCTACTTCCGTTCTGTAGTGAATCTTAAACATCTTCATGAAAGATTTCAGCATTGTTTCTCCCCCCGTCATACCATCAATACCAAAATGGCCCAGGAAGGTTTCAGGTGTAATCCAATATAGATTTACTTTTTTTCTTATGTTTTGCTCACGCAGCCATTTTTCAACATTGAATAAAAACTCGTAGGCTGCGCCCATACAACCCGCATTTTGGGTCGCTCCAATAACGATATTGCCCGGGTCTTTTTTGAAGGCCTCCAGAGCGGCTCTCGTTTTCATAGCCCCATTTGGGGTTCCTATATAATGGGCAAATTCCTTTACCCCTGGTGCTACATCGTATTTTACCTTTGGTCCGGTAGCCACGACCAAATGATCATATTTTACATCGCCCTTGTCTGTAGATACAATCTGATTGTCTGTATCGACCTTTAAGGCTTCAGCATGCATGAATTCCACACCTTTCTTTTCAAGAATGGTATCCTTTCTAAAGGCTATATCCTTTATTTCGCGTCTTCCAAAAGGTACCCAAATCAGGGATGGAATAAATAAAAATAATGGTGACTTATCTACCATTATTACGCGGTGTTCTTTTTTTCCTTTACGCTTCAATTCGAGGGCTGCAGTCATCCCTGCAAAATTCCCTCCTATTACTACAGTTGTGGTCATGATTTTTAATTTATACCATCAAAATTAAATCATTCATTTAAAACAGAATGTGACAAATGTCACACAAGGAAATGGCCCCGCATAACCACTGTAATCCTAAAAACATATCCCGGTTACGCCTTTTACCTGATAAAAAATTGTAACATTTCAGCATTTTTAACGTTCTAATTGATAATCAACCGCTTTGTTAGCTATTATTAATGAATTTTAAGCTAAGGAAGCGGTATTAATCAATCAAAAATCAAACATCTTATGTTAAAACGTTTTTTCATTATCTGCTCGGGTAGTGACCCGGAAATTCTCGAAGCCTGTTCGTCCGGCGAACAAAACAAATATGCCGGTATCGGGGCGACAGTTTTCTTTACCGCGCTTATGGCTTTTATTGCTGCCAGTTATGCCCTTTATACGGTATTCGACAATTTATATGCTGCCATTTTCTTTGGTTTTATATGGGGATTACTCATTTTTAATTTAGACCGGTATATCGTGTCCACCATTAAAAAAACGGGGCGTATTATGGATGAACTCATTCAGGCCTCACCACGAATTATTCTCGCGGTAATTATAGCGGTTGTCATCTCTAAGCCTCTGGAACTTAAAATCTTTAAAAAGGAAATTGACCAGGTGCTGCTTACAGAAAAGAATGAAATGACCCTGGCGAATAAAAATCAAATCGAACAACAATTTAGTCCCAATATTGCCGCATTGAAGTCCGATATCTCCGCATTACAAAAGGACATAGAAACCAAGGAGGCGGAGGTCAATGCCTTATATGACACTTATATTTCGGAAGCCGAAGGAACGGCCGGGACCATGCTTTTAGGCAAAGGCCCAGTTTATAAGGAAAAGCGAGACAAACATGATGCTGCACTGGCGGAGTTACAACAACTAAAACTGGATAATAAGGCGAAAATTGCAACGCTTGAAAACCAAATCGCACAAACCGAAGTACAACTGCAGAACCAAATTACGAACACCCAACCTATTATTAATAATTTCGATGGTCTTATGGCCCGTGTCAATGCCCTGGGGAAGCTGCCATGGCTACCGTCGTTCTTTATATTTCTGCTGTTCCTGGCCATCGAGACCTCTCCAATTTTTGCGAAACTCTTATCGCCAAAAGGCGCTTATGACTACAAACTGGAAGATCAGGAAACGGCTATAAAAACACATGTACTACAAAATACAAAGCAAAGAGACGTCATGTTGAAAGCAGACTATGCAATAAATGACCGTATATTTGAGGCTATAAAAACAGAGGAGGAACTTTACAATTACAAGCGAAAGAAAGCCAGGGAGCTCATGCAACTGCAAGCGGATGCATTTTTTAAAAAGCACAAGAGTGCCTTGTAGTCTATGCGGCAGTTTCAGACTTAAACTTAGTATACAATCGTGTTGGCCCACTGCCTATAATGGAAATGCTCTTCTTGTTGTTTACAGAGGATTTATGCAGCGCTAACAGGCTTTTTATACCGTAGCGATCGATGTACTCAATCCCCTCAACATTGACCACAATGCTGTTTTCTCTATTCAAGATGGCCTGAAGTTCATTTTCAAAAAGATGAAAATTGCGTTTGTTTAAAACGCCTTTGATTTTTAAAAATTTTCCGTAGCTGGTAATTCGAAGGTCCATATCACATAACAATTAGGTTAAACGCGTTTGATTAAGGGTGCAATAAATTGATTAACAGTCAAATATACCTAAAAAACGAATTACTTTGCAGAATTTTCGATGAATGGAGGTATAAAACAGTTTTGACATGCTGTTAATCGATGAAATCCTAATTCGTATATTTAGTTCACCTTACATTTTAAATTTATCCATTATGAAATATGCTATTTTCCTGTTCTGTGCCATGATCGCTTACCCTATGAACGCTCAAAATACCGAACAACAGAATTTTCAGGCCATAAAGAACCTATTGGAAGAGCAAAGGTTGGCTTGGAATAACTATGATTTAGAAGCCTTTATGGAGGGCTACTGGAAAAGTGACTCCCTGAAGTTCTATGGGTCCAATGGCGTGACGCATGGCTGGAAAAATACCCTGGAGCGTTATCAAAAAGGTTATCCCTCAAAGGCCCATACCGGGGAGCTTGTGTTTAAAATTAAGAGTATCTCCAAAATTGAGGATACATCCTATTATGTTATGGGTGCCTTTTTTCTATATCGTGAAGTGGGTGATGCCAATGGCATTTTTATGATTGTTTTAAAAAAGATAGATGGGCAATGGAAGATCATTGCCGACACCTCCTGCTAATACATCGCAGTAAGATCGGTTGATTGCCTCACCCTGTTGGAATGGACAGCAACAGGTTTCAAATAGCAATTAAATCTCCTTATCCCCGTTTTAATATTCGCATGCTTCAATTACTTTTGTAGGATGAGTTACAATTCAAAAATGCTGTTAATGGTGATTTTAGCGGTTATTACCATATATGGCATCGTAACGGGTAAATACCTGTTTCTAATTTTCATGATCCCATTGGGTTTTGATTTCTTTAAAAAGAAAGATAAATAGGGTGGCCTTCCGAGATTAAAAATCACCAATCCCTTTAATAGATTACATATAGACCGCAATTTGTTTGTGAAAGTGCAGCTGCAATCGTTGCTCCGTTAAAAAGAAAAAGGACGCCCTGAAGCGTCCTTTGATTTCATCTTAACCTGTTTTAATACTTCAAAGGGGCATATAAATAATCGCCATGGGATTTGAAGTATTTACCATAGGCCTTACCTTCTTCTTCTGTTAAGGCTTCTTTCATTAATTCCTCATATCTATCGAACATATTCTCCAACGCGCTCATGGAATCGAGCCAAATCACCTGGTTAAAATCTCTTCTGTCCGAACCCCAGGCATGCATACTGGGATAATAACCCTTGACATACTCATTTTTATGGATCACATCTTCTGTGACTTTCTTATTTAGAGTGGTCCACTCGTCCCAGGTACCATCTTCAGGAAATGCCATTTTATTAAGACGCCAATACAAGACCATATCCTCTGTAATTTCAGCATCCATTGGCTTCGCACCCGGCAAGGTCGCATAAATTTCATCGGAATGATAGATGGAATACGCCGAATTGAGTTTATCCAAAAAAGCATTACGGGCTTCTTCATCCGGCCAGGCCTCCTTTTCCAACTCCGCATTTCTTGCAGCCGCCTTACCTATGGCTTCCCAATTTGGATAGGTTTGAACGTAAAGTACCTCGTTGCTGTTTTCAGTAAAAAGGTGCATAAAATGCATGGACCACATAATGTACTCGTTCTTAGAGGTGACCTTGTCCCTATATTCCTTCTCTGTAGCACGCCACTCGGCAGGTGTACCTTCATAATTACTACTCCAATACGACTTGGTTACACTATAAAATTCAGGTCTTTTGGGCTCTTCATCCTGAGCAGAAATGGTCATTGGCATGACCAGTAAAAATAGCATTAGTAATGCTGTAAGAAATTGATTGGTTGTTTTCATAATTTGATTTAAATTAAAGTTAGTATAAAGTTATAATTAAAAACTCAGCTCTTCGATTAGGGGAATATGACCTTAATAAAGTCCAGCTTATATAAGGCATGTTTTAATGTGCTATCAATCAACATGCCCAGGGAGAGAAATTAAATATACAATAAAATTCCGAATAACCTTAATAGCCGCTCAATATATCACGTTGTTTTTTCGTCATACCCTTCACGACCATATCATAGGAGTGGTCTATCAATTCTAATATAAACTGGGGTTTTAATTCCCCTTTGTGTATAGCCACTGTATTCCAATGCCTGTTACTCACATAAGGGCCCGGATAGATGCTTGCATAGCGTTCACGCAAGGCTATCGTGTATTCCGGATCACATTTTAAAGTAATGGAGGCCTCGCCTTTATCCCATTTATCCAACGGGGCGATGACAAACATCTTACCCAGAACTTTAAAGACCAAAGTACTGTCATCAAAGGGAAAAACTTCCGTTGCGGCCTTTTTATTTAAACAATAGTGTCGAAGCTGCTCGATATCCATGGTGTTAAAATGATTTCCCTATATTCCCTAAATGGGTGTGCTTAAAATCACTGAAATACTTTAATCCATAACCGAAGATCCGGTCTAAGGAGGCATGGGCAAATAACATTATCCCGGCCAATTGAAGTCCCTGGTTTTGTAAATAGATCCCTATGACATATAATCCAATTGCCAGACCCTTATGGTGGAGGAGGTTATAGGTTATGGCTCCTGTTTTAGGATTGAAAAGATAGCCCAACATACCAATATCCGGTGCCAGAAGTAAAGCCAAAAACCACCACCAGTTAAAATCCAATTGACCGAAAAGAACGATCCCCAGCAGGAACATAAACAGTTCCTCGATTTTTAATGCTACTTTCATGCGTCTTCAATTTTATATAAAACAGGTTTACTGGGCGCGGCATCATTTTCAAAAGGCGCAATTTGCAGATTTAAGAAATAGGTGCCATCCTTGATACTATTGGGTACATAAATGAACTCCGTAATGGTGGCGTCTAAACGCAATTTTCCTTTCGTATTCCAAAATGCGTGGTGAGCCAGCAGCTTGCCTTCATCCTTTTCTTTATCAATGCTCGGCTGATCAATGAGTAAATGTTTGATTCCTTTTTTAACCAGGTAGTTCACGGCTTCTTCGGTTAAGTAAGGCCAATTGGTATGGGAATACTGCCTGGTTAATTTTTCCTTAGTATTGGGAATAGTTCGTAATACTACGGCATCTCTTTTTTTATTTCCCAGGGCGAACTGTATCTGTTTTTTGGATATGATTTCATCTCCATTTAAACGTTCTGATGCCACAGTGATGAGTTCGGCCAGGAAAAAATACTGCTTTAAGTGTTTATTTATGGAATATACCCGTTCTGTAATATGACCGGCACATTCGGTATGGGTGCCATGCGCATGCGGATTAAAATGGATCGTGTTAAAGTTAATGCTGGCCCCTTCACTTACCGCCGCAACCCATTCACCTTCCCTTACCGGCTCAATCTTGGGTTCTTCCAGGTACCACGCATTAACGTTGGTCTTAGACGCCCTTAAGGGTATGGATATATCCAAAGGTTTGGAGAAATCTATTTTAAGTTTTCTGGAATGGTATTGAATTGTGGCTAACATAAAAATGTAAATTGGGATTAAAAGTTATTGTTCTGAATGCACTTTAATATATAAATTTAATCCTTTTCTGAAAGGATTTTAATTGTTAATTAAAAGGTATGTGATGTTTGATGCGGTTTTGATGTCATGTCATGGATTAAGGCAATTCCTGTTCTGGAGCGCCTTAAGAATTAATCCAGTACAAACAGATCAGAGGCCATCCCATCGATTAAAAATTTACCTTTTGGGGTGGTTTTAAGCATCCGATCCGAACCCTTTACCCCGGATCCCGGAACGGACATTTGGAGGAGTCCGCTATCTATGAATTTTTGTGAGCCCCTTTCCAAATGTTCTGCATAATCCACTCCGAAGTCGCGTTCTATCTTCTTAAGGGATACCCCCCACATGGTGCGTAACCCGATCATGACAGACTCATTATACCGATCTGTAAGTGATAAATTCTCGACGGTCCTGGGAAGTGTCTCTCCTTGAATGGCTTTTATGTATTCGGTATTGTTAGACACATTCCAACTGCGTTGATTCTCCTTGAAGGAATGTGCCGAGGGCCCTATCCCCAGGTAAGGTTTCCCTTGCCAGTAGCTCGTGTTGTGTTTCGAAAAATAGTTTGGCCTTCCAAAATTTGAAAGTTCATAGTGCAGGAATCCTTGCTTTTCGGAGCGCTCAATCAAATGCCTGAAATGTTCTAATGCGAGATGGTCATCCAAAGGCGGATACTTGCCCTGTTTAATAAAATGATCCAGAGCCGTTTTGGGCTCTACCGTCAGGGCATAGCTCGATATATGGTTAATCTCATAGGCGAACGCCATATCCAGATTGGCGTTCCATTTTTTCAGATCCATATCAGGCATGCCATAGATGAGATCGATGGTTACATTATCGAAAAACGACCGTGCCTCCTCTAAACATATTTTAGCATGATGCGCTGAATGTGCGCGATTCATAGCCTTTAAATCATCGTCGAAAAAAGACTGGATCCCAATACTCAGTCGATTGACCCCAATGCCCTTGAGATCCCTGAACACAGTACTCGACTGCATTAGGCCTGATGCCTGACCAGGATGACGCAAACTGACCAGATCATCGGGATTGGCCTCCAATGTTATTTCCGGGTCCGTTGATACGGTGTAATTCTTATAAATGGCATCCGTCAATATCTGCAACTCTTCAACAGCTAATAAGGAGGGTGTTCCACCTCCAAAGTAAATGGTCTCTATCGTTTGGTTCTCAAACTCATTTTTCCTGAGCTGCAGTTCTTTCGCCATGGCCGATAAAAGTTCCTTTTTCTTTTTTAAGGATGTTGAAAAATGAAAATCGCAATAGTGGCACGCCTGCTTGCAAAAAGGGATATGAATGTAAATACCGCTCATGTAGTGATCAAATGGCCTTGTCATGTGTGGGCTGGCAGTTAGCAGTGTCTATTGTTATAGCCTCCTACTGCCTCAAATGGCCTTACCGTTTACTGTTTAATTTATCGGGATTCTGTTTTACAAACGCCGCCCATCCGGAGTAGCTTTTACCGACATTCACTTTGCCCAGGTTATAATAGTGGCACACCGCAGCAGCCAGGCCATCTGTGGCATCAAGGTTTTTTGGTAAGCTTTTCAACACCAAAAGATGCTGCAGCATTTTGGCCACCTGTTCTTTACTCGCATTTCCATTACCGGTTATGGCCATCTTAATTTTCTTTGGCGAGTATTCCGTAATGGGAATTTCTCTGCTCAATCCTGCTGCCATGGCCACCCCCTGAGCACGTCCCAACTTTAACATGCTCTGCACATTCTTTCCAAAAAAGGGAGCTTCAATGGCTATTTCGTCAGGTTTGTGGGTATCTATAAGCTCCATGGTCCGTTCGAATATGAGTTTTAGCTTTAAATAATGGTCATCGTATTTCTTTAAATCCAGTTCATTCAATTGCATAAAATGCAGTTGCTTTCCAACCACTTTAATAAGTCCGAAGCCCATAATGGTTGTCCCCGGATCTATTCCTAAAATGATACGCTCTTCAATCATATTAATCACAATAATAACAGCCACTTAACGATATGGAAACCCCCAGTGTTAAGGTCCATAAATTTCCATTAAAAGATCCATACCCATCTGAAGGAGGGTCAAAATCAGAACTAAAACCATTGATATATGAGCCGTCAAGATAAAGCGAAAAGGCATCAGAGATACCATAATGCAACTCTATTCCCGCCATAATATTCAGGTAACTTGTATCATTCTCAGTATAATTACCCAAGGGTTTGATCAGGCTTAGCCCTGGTCCGGCATGTACAAAGGTTCCCATTCGAGCGCCTAAAAAACCAAACACCCTTGAGGCATCATATACGAATTGGGCATTGACCCTGGAATAATTCACCTTAAACTCCTGTGTTCCATCCTGATGCGATATCCGATTGAATCCATAATCAAGTTTAGCTCCTAAACGTGGTTTAAACATGTATTGTAACCCCAAATTTACCGTTGGGAAATTGAGCTGTTGTCCCTCAAAACCGGGAACAAAACCCTCTTGGGAGGGACCATTCACGCCCAAAGCAATCTGTGCTTTAAATGTACTGGTGTCCTGAGCAACGGCACCTTCTACCAAAACGATAAAAAAGAACACCATGCAGGATTTAACATAATACCGTTTAAAATTTGAGGCCATAACATGCAATTCGTTTATTTTGCACCCTATAATGGATACACTTTCGTACAAAGCTAAACAATTCTTTTTTGTAGCTATGACTTTTAATGTTGTATTCTTAACGATTTATTCGGTATTTACAATTCATAAGTCATGATAGTAACGGTTTTTATCATTTCCCTGCTTTACTTATTATTGATTGGGGCCTTCCTTTGGGGATTTCATAAAATCCGAAGGTTTCGCCCCAAAGCTGTGAACCCGAAAACGACATTCTCCATAATCATTCCGTTTCGCAATGAAGCCGGGAATTTACCGCGTATCGTATCCGCTCTGCGGGAATTGGCCTATCCCAAGCATCTGTTCGAGGTGATATTTGTTGATGACGCCTCCACTGACAACTCGGTAGATCGCCTTAATGAAGTGCTGTCTCCTAGCCCGCTGGATACGACCATAATAAAGAATAACCGCATGACACCTGCGCCCAAGAAAGATGCCATAACAACAGGAATTGCCACTTCGAAATACGAATGGGTAATCACCACAGATGCCGACTGCGTGTTACCCAGGTATTGGCTGAACAGTTACGATGCTTTTATTCAACACACAAACAGTCAATGCATTGTGGGGCCTGTCAGGTTTTATACCAAGGCCAACTTCTTCAATAGCTTTCAAGTCCTGGATTTCCTGAGTCTGCAAGCTACGGCAATTGGTGCCTTTGGCATCCGACAACCCTTCCTGTCCAATGGGGCCAATCTGGCCTATACAAAAAGCTTGTTCCATCAACTTCAGGGGTTTGAAGGTAATGATCATATTGCCAGTGGTGATGATATTTTCCTTCTGGAAAAAGCGGTTAGAACACATCCCGGGGCAGTGCATTATATGAAATGCAAGGCGGCCATTGTAAACACCTTTCCCGAACCTACCTGGCGCAATTATCTGCAACAACGGATACGATGGGCTTCAAAGGCGAAAGCTTACAACAATTGGTTCGGAAAATTTACCGGCGCCGTAGTTCTGTCTATGAATGCCTTAATTATAATAGTGGCAGGATTTTCTGTCACCGGATTGCTCAGCTTTGAATACGTCGTGTTTCCTCTGATCTTGAAACTCTCGATTGATTTCAGCCTGCTTTATGTTACGGCATTATTTTTCGATCAGCAAAGGCATTTAAAACAGTTCCTAATCAGCTTTCTAATGTATCCGTTTGTTACTGTTTATAGCGCTCTAATGGCCCTTTTTTCGTCTTATTCCTGGAAAGGAAGAACCTTTAAAACTTAAGTTCATATGATTATTTTTAGTACTTTTACTTCAGCTCAACAGCCCTGAACCATGATGAAACGCTTTCTTTTACTGGCTTCGCTTTTTATGTATTTCTTAAATACCTCGGCACAGCAGACCTATACCGTGAACGGGGAATCTCTTGAATTAAGCTTGGAGGTGGAGGGCGATTTGGATTTACTCCTTTTGAAACTGGACAAAGGCTATCGCTTTTTTGTTAAAGATTCCACCGAACAGGTACAGGAACTTATCAATACCAGGGACATCGATGGGACGCATTTCAGTGAGTACCGTCATACTTTGGAAACATTGACCGCAGGTTCGGGGATGACCACCGAACTGGTCGCCTTCAGTAAGTACGGTCTGAAAGAATTTATAAAAGCCTACAATAGAAAAGGACACAGACGCTATGCCTATACGACGGACAAGGTGAAAACCCAAACCCGATTGGGTGTCTTTGGCGGCCTGACGAACCACCCATTGATCGAAAACACGAATAACGACAAAACCGGACTTTTTGGTCTCGAATTTGAACTTTTAGAAAAAAAAGAATCCCCCAGACAATCCGGTTTTCTGAGTATAGAACATACGCTGAAACACAATGACTTCGACTATGTTTCTACCATCATAGCCATAGGACACAGATACCGATTTATCAACCGTTCAAAATTTAATATCTATAGCAACCTTCAAATTGCCACCTATACCTTTTCAAAGGAAACTTCAGTGATGAACACGGAAGACATGACGGTTAAAAACAACAGCTTGAGGGTGCCGTTCATTCTGGGCATTGGGAGTGATATCAAAGTTTCAGAAAGCAGTTATATCACAGTTATCTACAATGAGATCGTTTCTGTTTTTGTGAAAAACAATGGGCATTTCCCCTTACACTTCTCTGTGGGATACAAGTTTAATCTTTAGGGCTCGGTATTGCGAATAATAACAGGCAATTGAAATTCCGATTTTACCTTTTGGCTGCGTTTTACCGCAGGAAAAATTTCAGGCAAGGAATCCAAACTACGGGTGAGCAGCGCTTTTATATTCGGAATTTCCCGCAGTGTTATGGAATCCATCTGCAGGTCCCGAAGTATTAATTCCCCGATTTCCGAAACCTGAAAATCCAGGATCAGGGTATCGTTAATATCCTGAGTGACCACAATCATTTCCTTTTGCAGATTGTTCATAATATGCTTTCTCAATACACCTTCAAAACAGTGTTTCTGCTCGGGCTTGGTCGAAAGCGAATCACAGATGGTAAAACTGGGATACGCATCTACCTCATCCCAATTAAAGGTTTTGAGTTCCTCATTTAAAATGGCTTCCGGAGTTGTTTTCTTCACATTAAAATACTCACAGGAACACAGTGAAAGACAGACTAAAAAAATACAGATTTTGGTCATGGATTACTCTATACCCGAAAAATACGATTTTTTTAGTTTTTAAACCCTTTTAAAGAAAAAAAGGACCAAGTAACTTTTAACCCTGTTTAGCGTCATATTTCTAAACCTAATGATCACATGGATATCCTTTTAATTATTACAGCTTCTTTATTGATGCTCCTGGGTCTTATAGGAAGTTTTCTCCCCGTTCTTCCCGGGCCACTGACCAGTTGGTTTGGATTATTACTTGCCCATTTTACTACCGCCATACCCATGAACAAGCCCTTTTTAATAATTACTTTGATCATTGCGGTACTCATTTGGTTACTGGATTATATCATTCCTGCTATAGGAACCAAATATTTCGGGGGTAGTCGTTACGGGATGATCGGTGCCACCCTGGGGCTTCTTTTTGGTTTGTTGGCCCCCATTCCCGGAGGCATCATTATTGGTCCATTTGTTGGTGCATTAATCGGCGAACTTCTTAACAATAACAGTTCTAAAATTGCTGTAAAAGCCGCCTTTGGTTCCTTTATCGGTTTTTTAAGCTCTGCATTTATCAAATTCGTTGTCGCACTCATTTATTTAGGGCTTTTTATTCGCCTGGTCCTACAACATCCGGGGAGTATGATGTAAGGCATAAACAAGAAGAGGCCCCGTGGGTCTCTCACCTCCACAGGGCCAATGTAAATTGCTATTATCAACAAAAAATTTGAGGGATTAATTAAATTGTAGTGTTGACAATCCAAATGTAAACATAAGTTTTCACTTTGTGCTGTGGGAAAACCGTAATGACATTATGGTTTAATTGTAAAATACAGGTATAGCCTTAGTTCCGAGCTGCAAAAAAGTTTTAAACAAAGCCCTGTTTCCTGGCCTCCGATAACAGGGTTTCGTCCTGACCATCCTCGATACAAAAGAGCTCCTTGAGTTGTTTCTTTCTTTTTTCCACGGCACTTAAGGAGATGTCCAAATGCGAGGCCAAGTTTTTTGTCTTTATGCCCTGGGACAACAAATGCAGTATTTTTCTGTTCTTCTCGTCGATAACGATATCGCTGGTTATGGTTTTTCTGATATGACTGTTTACGGTACCACTGTAAAAGGGCGGATTGTACAATACGGCCTGAAAGGCACTGGCCAACTCGCTTGAGGTGAGATCACTTTTAATCAGGAAGCCTTCGGGATCTATAGTTTTAATGATGTTATGTATTCTGAATGCCTCGTTGAACATGGTCAGTATCACAATCTTGGCCCTTGGTAAAACCTTTCGGGCATATTCGGCAAGGTCCTCACCCGAGTTCATACTGCCATCCGAAGAAGGCGGCAGACTTATATCCACAAAAAGGACATCGTAAGGTATGGTTCTCGATACCGAAGTATCCATATATTTTATGGCCTCATCACAATTGTTGGCAATATCGATGTGCAATTCCTGATGTTCGGCTTTGGTGAACTGCAAGGTGTTCTGATACCCCTCAATAATCATGGGGTGGTCATCGATCATCAATATTCTAATTTTCTCTGTCATGCCTTGTGTCAGTCTATGGGTACTTCAATCCTAACTGTGGTGCCTTTATTTAGTTCCGAGTTAATTTCCAGCAGGCCCTGTATTTCGCTGATCCTCGAATTCATATTCTTTAATCCGATACCCGATTTGGCCTTGTTTACATCAAAACCGGAACCATCGTCCTCGATCTCCAGGCAAATTACATTATTTTTTAATTTAAAGCTAATTTTAATGTTTTCGGCCTTCGCGTGTTTGTAGATATTATGCAGGGCTTCCTGTACCAATCTGTAGATATGGATCTTCTTTTTATTGGATACGGCATCCCAGTTGATCACCTCATCGTAGTTCAGCCTATAGTGTAACCCATAGGCGATGCATTGGGTATCCACCAGTGTTTTCAATATATCGATAAAACCGGCACCGGAGACAAAATCAGTACTCAATTCATGAGACACCTTCCTGATGTCCTCTTCGATGGTTTTGAGCTCCTGAATGTACTGGCCTCTGGTTTTAACTGCCTCAGGACTCGGGTTCATGTTCAAACTGTCCAGACTCAACCGCGTACCGAACAGACGCCCCAGAACACCGTCGTGCAATTCTTTTGAGATCCTTTGTTTTTCGAGAGCTCGGGCTTCCTCAATACTTTCATTCTGGGAAAGCATGAGATTGTAAATTTCCTCGTTGGCCTGTTGCTGCTCCTGAATAAACTGCAGTTCCTTGTTCTTGTTGCGTTGCCGAATCACCAGGTAAAGCAATAGGGAGGCGATGATGACGATGATGGAAATAATCATCAGCCACATGCGCTCCTTGGCAATCTGTCGGTTTTCCTGCTCCACGCGCTGGGTGTCGAATCGGATCCTTGCAAATTTATCACGGATGGCGCGCTCTGCCTTTTGCAGGCTGTCATTCAATTTGATATAGGATTTTAAATAGGCAGCCGCCTTATCGCTGTCCTCGATCTCGGAAAGGATATACAGGGACTTTAACAGATCATCATTATTGTATTTTTCAGAGATCTCCTTGGCCTTGTAGGCATAATACAGGGCCGAGTCCTTTTGCTTTTTGTAGTCGTAATACTCTGCTAAGCGCTGGTGAATAATGATGGAATGGTATTCCTGATTCGTACTATCGCAAATCTCTAGGGTTTTTAGATAGAGCTCAGGCAATTGATCAAACTCCTTATTGAGATATAATGTGTGGGCATAATTCCCTAAAGCCGAAACGTATATATCAGGATTTTTACCGATTAAATCTGAATTAGTTAAAATCTTATTGAATTGTGCCTTTGCTAAATCATATTTTCCGGCTTCTATATATACAAAACCCAAGTTATTCTCAGTCGTACCAATACTTCTTTCAAAATCACCCTCCAAATCCCGTTTTAATTCCAGAGATCTGTTATAATACTTTTCAGACTCCTCAAAATTACCTAGCTGATCGAAAATAATTCCTAAATTATTATAATTAAAGGCCTTATATTGGTTAATCTCATTGCTCTCATTAAAATCATTTAACAGGGTCAGAGATTCAATGGTTGTGACCTCGCTGCTAGTGTAGTCTTTATTATTTGTTTGGCATACTGCAATTCCGTATAGCGTCAGCGCCAATTCATACTTCAGATTATTCTTCCGAAATACTCTTTCAGCTGTCTGATAGTAATAGTAGGCCGTGTCGCTCAACTGTGATTTGCGATAAATTTCCCCAATTTTGTAATATTCTTTAGCAATGAAAACTGAATCCGAAGAATTGCTTTTTGAAACATGACCAAGGATGGAATCAATCTTACTTATATTTTGCTCCAACTGCGCATGCAAATTAACAACACCAAAAAAAAGAATGATATAGAGTGTTTTATACTTCAATTAAAGCGATTTACCTTCTTCACTCCCAAATGTATTTATAATTTTCGTAAAATCATTTTAAAACAAAAAAAACCCATACAAAATGTATGGGCCAATATTCTTTTAGTCATTCTTTATTCTAGTCATGTATATGACCACCTGTATCTAAGATTTCCATGGCATCAGGAGATACTAATACATCATCCTCATTTAAATCCTGCTTGGTACATGATGTCAGGGCTGCTGCGCATACAGCTACAAGTAACGTTAATTTTAGGGCTTTCATATTAAATCGATTTTAAGGTTATACAATTTTTCTCTATTATTTTTTAAAACATTTAAAAACGTATCGTGATAAAGGTTCCGAATACGAGGAATCTTTAACGAGGGAAAAAATGGATAATTAACTTTAAAATCGAAGGCACAACAAGGCCCTGATTTCATTTAAAACTGTGTTGAGGGAATTTGACCTTTCGGTCTAAAATGGATTAATCTGTTTAACGGAATTGAGGGGACTACTATTTTATCCGTTAAGTGCTACTAAATTAGGTTAAAGTGATTTCGGTATAGCAAAAATTAGATGAAATGCATATTATATCGATGAAATACAAATAATCGACGAACGTATGGGTATTTAACTTACAGATTTCAGGGTGGACTGGTTGTTCACCAGGCTGGTTTTTACAATAGTGGTCTTATAATCCAGGTCCTCATCATGCTTTTTTTCCAGTCGATTGATCAGTAAATCCGCCGCACTGGCCCCTATCTGTTTGGCGTGTTGCCTGATGGTGGTGAGCTTTGGCATGGAGAGCATGGATATGGATTGGCTTGTAAACCCGATCACCGACAGGTCTTCGGGCACCTTAAACCCGAGATGTAAAGCCGTATTTATGGCAATGACTCCCGAGGCATTATCAGCAGACAATATCCCATCCACATCCCGATGTGCTTCAAAGAATTCCAAAATCTTCTTCTGGTAATCGTCTCCTTTTTTCATTTTCAACTCCAAAAGGTCCTGACCACCCTGCTCCTGAATGGCCTTTTTATAGCCGTGGTTTCTCAACTTACCAACACTCAACTCATCAACACTGCTGAAAAAAGCAATTTTCTTACGGTTTTCAGACAATAAACTCTTGGTTGCTCTGTAGGTGGCATCGAAATCGTCTACAATCACCTTGTCGCAAAACACGTCATGTGCCACCCTATCGAACATTACAATAGGCAGCCCCTTATTTATGGTTTTCTTAAAATGTTCAATTTCGTTCTTGATCTGTGTTTCTTCGGCCATGCATAAAATGAAGCCATCAACACTGCCATTGGCCAATAAGGTTAAAGCTTCCTTTTCCTTTTCTAAAGATTCGTTTGAAATACAGGTCATGATATGATAGCCTCTCTGGGTGGCCTCGCGTTCTATTCCAAACAGCACTTTGGCTAAAAAATGATTGAGAATGTCCGGAATGATCACACCAATGGTCTTGGTCTTATTCTGCTTCAGACTCAGTGCCACCTTATTTGGAGAATAATTGTAGCGTTCGGCTAGTGCCTTCACCCGTTTTATTGTTTCCTCCCCTATTTCCTCGCTGTTATTTAAAGCCTTGGAAACGGTTGAGATGGACACGTTTAACTCTTTAGCCAGTTGTTTTAAAGTAACCATATGATGCTATCCTATTTTAGCCGATGCAAGTTACAAAATACATTTATAATTCATCATTTAAAAAAGCGCCCCATGAATTCATATTCACATCACAACATAAGCCTAAAATTCCGCTACGTATCCTTTAGAAATTTCATGCCTATGATTTCCTATTTCCCTGCGCAGGAAATGCCAAAAACATGCCTATATTTTCAGCATTTCCTAAGCATGTTTCTTAAGCCCTATAAACACTGGGGTTTCAAGGGTATATTCACTTCAAACAGAGGTCGTCTTCACCCTATAATTCAGAAGAGCTTTTTATAGTAATCGTCTGCCATGCGTTGTGTGGTAAATTCAGGAATCACATCATCCATAGCCTTAAACACCATCTCCTGCCATTGGTCCGGCTTATCGTAATAGATTGGAATGGCCTTGTTCTCTAAAATATGGTATAAATTATCGGCATCGCTCTTATCCTGATCCCAGGTCGGTAACCGGTAATCCAGAGCCGGTAGAACAAAACAATTTTCCTCGTCCTTTTGAAATTCCGGAATCCAGCCATCGTTCGTCGACACATTCACCGAACCATTCATGGCTGCGGTCATACCACTGGTACCGGAGGCTTCACGTGTAATTCGCGGTGTGTTCAACCAAATATCCGAACCGCACTTTAACAGCCTGGACAATCCGATCTCATAGCCCACGAGGACAGCCAGATTGGATTCGTTCTTTGCATGGAATACCAGGTGATTAAACAAATCTATGGCCCCATAATCAAAGGGATAGGGTTTTCCCGCCCAAATAATCTGAACCGGACGGTTAGCATTGGAAATGAGTCGCTTGAAGCGGTCAAAATCGTGTAACAGCAAATCGGCTCTTTTATAGGCCGCAAATCGTCTGGCCCAAACAATGGTTAACACATTGGGATCAAAGGTCTTGCCGGTTTGTTTATGAACTTCTTGAAACAGGGCTTCCTTCAAGGCTTTCTTTCTGTTCTGATAGGTCATGGCATCGCGATCCATCCAGGCCTGCTTAATAACCTCGTCCTGCCAGAACTTCTGATTCTGCGCATTGGTGATGGGTATGATTTCTGAAACACCATAATAATCCTTCCACATATCGTTGGCCACCCGGGCATGTAATTTTGAAACCCCATTGGCTTTTTTAGCCATTCTCAAGGCCGACACCGTATAATTGATATTCCCTCCGTTGACCATTTCCCGTTCCAACTCTTCATTAGAATACGATCTGCCAAAAAAACCACAGCGATTTAAATGCCGGGCCTCGCGTTCTTCATTACCGGCCTTCTCCGGTGTATGGGTTGTAAACACCATCTGATCTTTTGTGACACCCCGGTCCCTTAAATAATAAAATGCCGGTAGCGCATGCCCTTCATTTAAATGATAGGTATCGGCGCCGCCCAGGGCTTCCACAACCTTTGCACCGCCTATACCCAGGACAATGCTTTGCGACACCCGTGTTACAGGGTTTCTATCGTATAAATGATAGGTGATCGTTCTGGACAGGTGGTCATTGCCATCGATATCGGTACTTAAAAAATACATGGGAACCGTTCCAAAGATTTCAGGTTTCAGGACATAGGCCCTCAACTTGACATGCGGGTTATCATGAAGTTGTATTTCAACTTCAATACCCGTATCCTCAAGAAAATCGAAATGTTTTTCATTGAATTCCGGTCTCAGAGTCTGGTCTTCATTTCGTGCCTGATCGTAATATCCGTATTTCCACAGCATCCCAATGCCAATCATGTTCTGCTTTAACTCGTAGCCGGAGCGCATATGAGACCCTGCCAGAAATCCCAGTCCACCAGAATAAATATTGAACGATTGGTCTATTCCGAATTCCATGCTGAAGTAGGCCACCCGCTTAGTGTAGGCCGCTGCGGGCGTATAAGGATGATACCAGGCTGTATATTGATTTTCCATTATAGTCTTGAATAAAAATTAGCTCCAAATGTAATGAAAATCACAGGGATGTCAGGTATTTTAATTCTGAAATAAACAGAAGATTACACCGGCCCATTTCTCGGGTCAAAGCAACACGAATTACCGGAAGACAGGTTCGAACACTAATACGATTATCGCTATCCGAACATTAAAATTCGCAGTCTTCCAGAGGTCAGGGTGAAAAGGACTTGACGCCGGCTTTTGCATCTGTGCAAGACCATTTCTAAAATCGAGGTCATCATAAAGGGACCTGAAGGCGTAGTCGAAGGTGATCTCCGGGGACATCAGTTTGGATCCTATTCATTAATCTCTTATGTCAAACCCTTGCTCGATCATCCTGGAGTTATAGCTATTAATTGACATTTAATTTGTAGCTTTCCTGTATCCAAAACATATAATATTATGATTAAAACCATTCTATTAGTCCTATTAGGTGTTTTTTTCATCCTCAATGGGATCAGCCATTTGATCAATAATGAAATTTACGAGGAATACTCCTCTAAAAGAGGTTTGATTGCCCCGAAACTCATGGTAAGGCTCAGCGGGGTTCTGCTTATTTTTGGCGGGGTTGCCCTGGCCTCAGGATATTTGTTAATGATCGGTATTGTTGGTCTTTCCTTGTTCCTGGTCATTGCCTCCTTCACCATTCATCAATTCTGGAAGGAGCGGGGGAAGGAAAAAAAATTACTGGAAGGCATGCACTTTGCCAAGAACATGGCCATTCTAACCGAATTGATCTACATCGCCTATTCGTAAAACTGCCATGACACCTAAACACCTCATGCTTTTGGTTATAGGCGTACTCCTTACAGATTGTAAGGAAGACGAAGACGCCATTGGGCCCTGCGCTGATGGCTATCACATCATTGTCCACCAGGAGAACTGTAGTGGGGACTTCAATACCATCCGGGTCTCCAGACAGGAGCACAATCGCATTATGGAGCTTATTCTGAATACGGAAGTTGAATGCCTTCCTGCTGCCGTTACTCCTAAAGATGGCGGAGCTCCTGTTGAAGGCTATGTAAAGGCTGTATTGGGTCTCTGTGAGATAGGCGGTGCATTTTAGTAGGCTCAGGCTTTGCTGATCCTGCCTATCAGAAACTGCGATAAAATGCGTATATTGAAGTCTGCTTCACTATCTCGAGCGCAGCTCCTGCTTTTAAAATCATTAATTATGAAGTCATTAGTTACGCTTACCGTACTTGTTTTAAGTATGGTATCCTCCTTCGCACAAACCGCTGAAAGTCTGAAGGCCAGAATTCAGGAGCATTACAAAACCATTCATTCCGGCGATTTTGATGCCGTTTGGTCCGATCATTTAGAAGACTTTTCCATGTATATGTATGACGGTTCGGCCCTGAATGAATCCGGGATTACAACCACCGCCAAAAATATGGGAACCAAAATGACATTACCCAGTCCGAATGTGGTTATGAAACATTTTAACGCACAGCTCTACGGTAATGTGGGGGTAGCTACCTTTTATCTGGATGGCGATTATGCAGACGATGCCGGTTTGTATCGGGTGTCGGCAGTCTGGGTATGGAAAGACGGGGTATGGCGAGAGGCGCACCATCATGAATCGAAATTGATCAATTAGGGCTTCAGGACCTGGTACCGCTCAGAACACATGAGGCTGACACCTGACCGAGGGGTAGTTTCGTCGTTCTAAATGAAAATCATCTGAGAATCGAATACGACCAAAAGGGCTTGGACTTCAAATCAAATTTAAATTGGGCCCTGGTGACCGAAGACACCTTCAGTGCTGAGATCAACCTGTATTCTGATCTTTCAGATTGCGAGGTCATTAATAAATAATTATCTTTAAGAGTTCATTTTTGAAAAAACCAATCGTTAGGATAGCTTTATATAATTGGGGGATATGAAGATTTTAAAACACACTTTTGTTTTTCCACTGCTTTTTATAAGCTTTATTTTCTTGTGGTCCTGTGGTCCCTCGGGGTTGAATACCAAGAAGATCGTTTCCAAATACAGTGAGAGTATCGTAAAAATACTATTGCTGGATTCGGTTCAGGAAAACATCAAAAAAGGCAGCGGATACTTGGGCAGAGGCTCAGGATTCTTCGTTACCGAGGACGGCTATATCTTTACGAATCGTCATGTTGTGGACATGTGTGTGAAAGGCTATATCGACTATGACTACAAGGACAACTCCGGCAAAACGAGAAGCAATCTCACTACCTATTCGAAAGACATTGTGAATGACAAAAACCTGGTGAAAGCCTATCACACCGGATACACCACACCGATTATACAGGTCTATCACGGTACCAATGAAGACGATTATAAGTTGTATGTTGCCGAGGTCGTGTCCATCGGTATGGGTGCCTTTGACGGTGCCATATTAAAGGTGGTCAGTGATATTGACGGTCATCCAGTTGATGAAAAATTTACGGCAATTCCCATTGGAAACTCGGATGACATCCAGCAGGGGGAACAGCTCTGTGTTTACGGATTTCCCCAACAATTTCAAGGCGACAAGGAACTCATGATGTTGGATATGAGTACCTTGAGTATTGGTATTATGAGTGGATTTGATTATGTTTTCAACAAGGATTACGGCTATATTAAAACCGATGCCGAGATCCACGGCGGGAACAGCGGGGGTCCCGTATTTGATGAAAACAACGAAGTCATCGGCATTGCCACCGCCAAAGGTGTGGAGACCAATATTGGCCTGGTGGGTGGTATAAACGGGATGTATTTTATTGCCGCCAGTACTATTGAGCTTCAGGAACGGTTGAAAAAGAAAGGATTAAAACCCCCTAAACGGTCATTTTCCATCAATACCACATCGGGTGAAAAGCTGCCGATTAAAACTGTATCGCAAATCAATGCCATTGTAAACAGTCGTAAGAAACCGGTAACTCCAAAATATAATTATAGCTCATATACCCAGAATTACAAGAACGCGAAGGTGTATTTCTCCACCATTTCACCCAAGGACAATAACAATACGCTTCCACCGGCGTCGAAACGCTATAGCAGTTTTAAGTTTTACAAGGCAAAGGGAGGAAAGATTTGGGTTTACGTGGATAATTCAACTCAAAAACTGAACACCTCCCAGGTAAAGGTATACGTCTATAAAAAGGTTTATACCAGCTACATCAGACAAAAGACCTTAAGCTACAATACCACGGGCAGTTGGAAAAATATGTATTTCCCCTTTACTTTTTATGAAGCGGGATCCTATAAGATGATGGCCTATTCCAAGGAAGGTAAATATATTGGAACAGGTTATTTTTCAACCAGTTTGATTCCGGATTAAATCAATCGCCTGACTGTATCATAGCGTTCATTGTAAACTGCAACGCCTTCCAGGCTTTACCCATAGCGTGTGCAATGGGTTAGGTTTAAGCGGCTTTTTAGCGGACGATTAAGCGCTTCGATAACACGCTCTGGTCCTGGTTCATTCTCAGAAAATACATACCGGGAACCAATTTGGAGACATCGAGACTCTGGTGCTCCACCATTTGTTCTAAAACAAGTTGTCCGGAGACGGTGTACAATTTCACCTGAGGCGTGGTACTTTCACGGTGTACTATGTTCACGAACCCGTTCTTTGTAGGGTTGGGGTACAAGCTGAATTCCGGGATATCCTTCCGGTCATTGGATAAGGTATAGGTACCATTCGGATAAGGGTCAGTACAACTGGAATTCGGACTGCAGCCTATAAAGGCATCATCCATAATAGTCCATTCGGATAGGGTAAAGGTCGCATTGGGCCCAAAACCGGGTTTGCGATAGGCCCATCCTCTTGAATATTCCCAGGCCGTTCCGAAACCATCAACGCCAAGCGCCCCATAAATATCAATAACGGTACCGTTCATATCTTCAATGGTTACCGTGTCGTCACCGTTAATATAACCAACATTAGAATAGGGGTCAGTAGGTGCAAAATCAAAAAACGGTTGAAAATAAAAATCATCCTGAGCCAGGTAATAATACGTTCCCCCCGTTAATGGGGAATACAGGGTAGTTTGCCCTAAAACACTATTATCGGGTCTTGTTGCCTTTATGGTATAAAAATCTGAGTTAATATCATTTACTATATATAATTCAACAAGTCCTGCATTCCTGCCGTCATAACCGTGACCAAGACCGGTAATAAGTATATCTTGTGGTAGGACAGTCAGAGAATTAAATAATCCCAGAAGTAAAGCTAAACAAGGTTTCATCGTATTGCATTTAGTAAAGCAGGTGGTTATGGTGAAACCCGTACATGGATTCTCAAATAGATCATTGAGCCTTAGAAAGATACAAAAAAAATTGTTACACATGACAAGAAGGTCCGACATTGCCCAATCCGGTTTGCAAAGGGTGTCGTCCCGAGAAACAAGGGCGCTGGTATAAACCGTTTCCATTGTCATGGTTTTCATGCACATTTTAAGACTTGATGTACGAGAATTAAGGTGTTCACTTATTTTTTGTATCTTAAGAGGGAATTAATCAACCACATCGTATGAAAACACACAAATTCAAGCTGGCCCTGAAATCCCTTTTTTTTATTGCGCTGTTCCAGTTCACTGTTGTTCACGGACAAGGCGATGGGGTGCTGTCCTCAGAACATTCCCTGGCGATGTCGCCCGATGATGACAGTCTGACCTGGCTCCCTGCTCCCGATTTCTTTCCAGACTGTTCCTTTACCATTCTGCATGGGGACATGGCGGCACCCAATCTCGATCTCTTCTTTAAGATCGAAGCAAATACCGAGGTCGTTAAACACACGCATAAGTCCGCAGAGCGCATGATTTTAATGAGCGGTGCACTCGAGGTGGAATATGAAGGAGAGGACCCTGTTGTCGTGAAGGCCGGTTCCTATCTGTATGGTCCTTCGGGTAAACCCCATCGGGCCAAATGCCTTGATAAGGGACCCTGTGTCCTGTTTATCGCCCTGGTGGAAACCTTTGACGCTGTTGTCGTTGAAGACTAATCCGATTTTTGCAATCTAAACAAACCCTGTGGGAGGGTATGGTGATCCTCCCTCTTTTGGGTTGTCATATTTTAATCAAAAACTTTTATGATGTTAAAAATTCAAGCGTTCACCCTCAAGGTTATCCTGTGTCTCTTTTTTTGTCAAGGACATACGCAAAACAGCCCTGCAGAAAATGGTACCGATATAGCGACTTCCTATAATTTGACCTTGCAGCACACTACCCTGGTGGTGAGCGACTTTGCTGTGAGTAAACCCTTCTATACTGAGGTGCTTGGTCTGAAGGATTTAAATGCCGATTGGCTGCCCGACAAGCAGATGTTTTTATCGCTGGGCAATAATCTGGAATTACATGTCGGAGAAGTTCCCGGAGTTGAAATCAAGCCCAGCAACTTCAATCATTTTGCCATTTCCACCAATGATCTGGATGGGTATCTGTCCCATTTAAAGGCGCATGGCGTGACCTATTCTAATTTGGGCGGCGGACAGCCTTATTTTATTCAGAAAAGACCGGATGGGGTAAGACAAACCTTTATCCAGGATCCGGATGGTTATTGGATTGAAATTAACGATGCCAATGAGGGCTATTGAAACCCTAAGGCCTAGTCTATGGCTCATTCATTACCCTTCACATAAAAGGGCCCGACGATTATCATTGACAGAATCTTTGAAATTTGCATTTGACCAACTCGGTTATACTGTACAAAGTTTATTAAGTACCAAGGGTTTTAGATAGGGGTTATTTTATGAATTTAGGCTTTAGGGTATTGACAAACAGGATGTTGCCCACATCCTCATAGCCTTCGAATATGGTATGCTCATCCGTTTTAACATGGCCTTCATGAAAACCGATTAGCGTCAGGTCGGCATCCACAGAATAGGCATTAATCAAATCGTTTTTACTTTTATGTTCCTCTATGGGAATAACATTGATATTGTTTGGCGATATGGGAAGCCTTCCGGTGGCACACAGTTGTATAAGGTTCTCCTGCTCCTTAGCAATACTCTCTTCCGGGAAAGCCGCAAAAATCTTTATCTGACCCTTTTTCCAATCGGAATGACCTAAGATAATATAGGAGAGCAGGATCATCAAATTGGCGTTTTCATAATCCTCTTTTTTAATCCAGATGTGGATATTCTTTCTGAATCCGAAGCCTTTATCCGAACTGGCAAGAATGCATAAATCATGACCTGCTGTTTTTATCAGATTGTAGTTGTCAATGACTTCTGACAACCATGCCGTTTCTCCCTTTTTGTACTCAAAAAGGGCCATATTGTTAGGTTGTCCTGAAATACCCGGCAGCTGAATAATAAATGCAATGGCCGAGGTGGTTGATGGGGACACCAGGGTCTCCACAAAGACATTGGAATTGTTATTTGACACATAGTCTATGAGCCGTTCCAATTTTTTATCTGCCGCCAGTTTTGAGGCACTCGAAAGGTAATCATGTTCGAGATGCACATACATCCCAAAACCATAGCTATGTGAAATCCATTTCATCAACTCGAGGGTGTCCAAGCGCTTAAAACTATCAACAGACAGGCAAACGACCGACGGCCTCCAGTCTTCTTCGGTATTGGCCTTCTCGGATTTTTGAAGAAACACCTGCAACCTTCTGCTCAATTGCTGGATCACCCCCTGAAATATATTGGCCATGCCTTTATTGACATCGCTTTTAGAGGAAATGTATAAGTACAGTAAGATCATGACGACAATGGCTGAAAGGGCGTAGGGCGTGTTGATCTTGAACATTAAATACACGCACATAACGGCGCCCAGAAGCGAGAGGTACCATTTCGATTTGAAGGATGGCCTGTATGAGGGATCGGCGGCAAAATGCTGGAGAAATGAAATTAGGCAAAGCGAACCGTAGGTCACCATAAAAAACATAGAAATGATTTCAGCCACCGCGTTGACATCCCCCAATACAACGAACACGAGGGCAATAATGCTGGTTACGATAGTCGCATTTCTCGGTTCATTGTTTGCTTTATTGCCCCTGGCCACCCAGCGGTTCAGGAATTTGTTTGGAAACACACTATCGCCGCCAATGGCCTGCAGGGTGCGCGGGGCCACCATAAATGACCCTAAAGCCGAGGAAATGGTTGCAGCGGCCAGACCAATTGGAATAATGGGACCCCAGATGGCAATGTCTCCCATAATCAACTGATTTTCTATCAGGTCGGCCGGTGAGGCTGATGAGGCCAACTTATAGGCAATAAAGAAATAGATCACCATCCCCGTAACTGTAGCCGTCAGGGTGCCGAGCGGTATGGCCTTTTTCGGATCTTTCAGATCACCCGAAAGCCCAACCCCCGCTGTCATCCCGGTAAAAGCGGGAAAGATGATGGCAAAGACATAAAAAAAGCCATTGTCCGGACTTATGCTTTTAAACAATGAGGAAGGGTCGAAGGTTTCTGAATAGCCTGTATGGCCAAAGAAAAAAAGGAACAGGGAGATGCCCAAAAGAGACACGACCACATATAAGGCCTTCATCCCCAAATCGGCGCCCCTCCGCACCATGAGCCATATCAATAACAACAAGGCAGGAATACTGAACAAGCGGTTATCATAAATAATATACCCTAATTCTGATGCCATCCAGGGCTTAAGGACTTCGAAAGCCTCTGCAAAGGCAATGACATAGAAGGCCACACTGATGGCCTGAGAAAAATAAAGGGCGATGCCGATGGCAGCACCAATATTGATCCCGAAGGACCTGGAAATTATAAAATACTCACCACCGCCTTCCACTTTCTGATTTGTAGCTATTTCGGCCAGGGCCATTGCCGTCGGTATGGTTACCATATGCCCGATCAATATGATAAAGATGGTTCCTAAAAATCCAACCGAACCTACGGCAAAACCAAATCTAAGAAACATGATCGCTCCTAATATTGTAGATATTGCAGTTAAAAAAACCGGTAAGGTGCTAAACTTCCTGGGTGCTGCCATCGTATTTTTGTCTAGAATGCTGAAAGAATAACTAAAGATACTTAAAAAGAGCGTCCGAATTTTTAATTATCGCCATTAATACAACTGTACACCACGTTATTTTATCACAAACATCCCGTTACAGCATAGCCTTCTGTGAGAGCGGCCACGCCACCTCCTGGTTCAAAATAAGGAACGCTTGTCAAAGGGTGGCCATAGTGCTTGTTTTAACAGCTATCCACTTCGCCCAGGAAAGAACTTAAACCTGATTTAATAGTAAACGATGGTTCTTTCCACAAGGAAGTACAAGGGGTCGTCTTTCTGATTGTGGTAAAGCAGGCATGTCGTCCAATCCCCATGGTCATTATAGGTGTATCTCGCGGTGGATTCCGAGATCTTTTTATTTTTCCTCAATACGATATGAACCGTATGATCTCCCCTTTCATTATATCTGTCTATAGATTTTCGCTTGCCATAGTCTTCTACATATTCAATTAATTTATCGTCACTACCATACACTCTGGTAGTGCTGTACTCCAAATTACCTTTATCATCATAGGTATAAACGATATGCTTTTTACCGTTGTCCGGGTACTCATGTACCCGCCTGAAGGTCTTCATACTTCCTTTTATTTTAATGAATCCTGATTTACTCGGTAGTTGTTCAACCGTCTTTATTTCTTCCCTGACCTTGTCGTCATCGTTATAGGTGTAATTGAATGTCACGATACTTTTGTCATAGGATTTTACGTTAGGCAGGCCTTTTTGTAAGGACCTTTTCTCGACACTTCTTTTATCTGTTTTCAGGAGGCCACTGCTCGTATATTGATATTCCCGCAGTACGGTGATGGTGTCGATGATTTTTGGTTGTAAGGGCCCCATCTGGGTGGTGTCTATGTACCTGTATTTTTCCTTCAGCAGATTCCCCTGTGCATCCCTTAACTCAAAATAATGATCGTTCTTTGGGATGCTATTGTTAAATTCGGTTTCTGTTAACTGATTGAGACTATCGTTGTATGAAAGATAGTATCTGTGGTAGTCTTCATCAGTCAGGTCCTTACTCCAATACTTATAGAACAGTTTGTGCAACCACCCTTTTACAGGAAAGGTATGTTTGTTCCATCGCGTTTTTTCAATTCTGCCCAGGGAATCGTATGCGATATTCAAAATGATGCTGTCCTGTAATTCGAACAGGGTCATCTTGGCTTTGACGACCTGATCTTTTTCATTATAGGTATAGGTGTCCTTTATGTGGTAGTCCCCCTTATTATTCGGGTAATAGATGGCTGTTACCCGGCCATAGGGGTCGTACTCGATCTTACCGGTATTGAAGTCCCCGCTAATAGGGTAGCGTGGCCTTATTTTATAAATGGGGTCTCCCTTAATGACCTGGTCATTACTGACATTGGCCTTGTACAGTTTAATTTCAAGGCTGTGTATTTGATTTTTGGTGTATTCCGATTGCGCCCATGACACCAGGGCTGCCATTAACAGTAATGCGCTTATCCGGTATGCGGTTTTCATTCTCTGCTGATTTTCTGGATCGTAAGTTTCGCCTTTTCATGTCACGGCCGCAACGACATATCCCTTAATAAACGGGCTCATGCATTAGACTGACTAGAGGTTTACAATTGCATCCAAAAATGTATGCATTTTAAGACGGTCCTAAAATGATATTCATCATGTCATTTACCCGCATGAGACAGGTGCCAGGTGTTTTTATGAATAAAATACAGCCCATTACAGAAAGAACTTATTTGAGATCAATAGTATACCTATGACGCATCATAAGTTCTAAAAGATACGCCTTGCAGGGCGGCAACTTAAGGAGCCATTATACGCATATGAAGTAATAATAACTTTTAAAGTAACACATACCGCCAGAGGAGACAGGATTACACGCTATTCCTTGATCAAAGACCAGTTCGCATGAACCACCTTCCATTTTCCCTCGATCAATTTATATATCGACGTGGCTTTCCACGGCGGTCCCGGTTCATTGTCCGTGGTTTTCGCATTGTATCTTAAGGTGAGAATAGCCATGTTATCATATACCTGGACTTGAGGGTTGACCAGCTCATAGCGATGCGGAGGAATCTTCCCTTCAAGGGACTTAAAATAGCCTTTCAAGGCCTCTGATCCTGATACGCGATTTTGCGCTGCAATATCATCAAAATAAGTCGCATCTGCAGCAAAGTTCTCTGCAAAACCAACAGGATCTCCCCCAGCCCATTTGTCCAACGCCATTTTTTCGAGATTAAGAACCTCCTGTTCTATCTGGGCCTTGGATTGATTGGAATTTGAACAGGATATAAAAAATGTTAAACCAATCAGTAACAATTTAATTTTCATGACTTAAGCTTTTTATTATTTATATAAAGGTAATTAAAAATTAAGTTCCTTATACCTCGCCTAACTATGAATTACGCATTGACATGCCTATTTAAACTCGACTCTATCCTTTTATTCCTTAGAGCAGTCGTGCTTATAACTGAGAACGATTTATTGAGAATCTTTGATATTCAAAGGATTAGAAAAGCACATTACAAGTCCTGCAACAGAATTGTAACACTGCAACACTTTTGTGAACAGGCCATTTTAGCCCATTCCAGTTGGTGCTGATTTTATTTAGGATTATTCACTTTAAATTTCTACCTTGGAAACTACATGGCCGCCTGTCCAAAGCACCGCTAACCGCCTTATAGGACTGTTGTCAGAACGATATATGAAACGACGCGTATTTACAAAATCCATGATACTGGGGTCACTTGCCATAACGACGCCATTGGTGACTGTAGGCTGTAAGCAAATTGACTATGATCCGGCTGATCTTGGAAATCATGCTTTGCCCTTAATATGGAAGGAGGACATCCTAAGTGACATAGGGAAAATGTATTTGGAAACCCATCCGAAGGAAGGACGTGAAAAAAAACTTATTCGCCTCCTTACCAAAGAATACAAAGACGAAACCATGTCTTTAAAGGACCATTTGAAGCAAAACATCATTCAGGATTTCAAATCAAAAAACACCCTTATTATCGCGGGTTGGATCTTATCGAAAACCGAGGCTCGGCAATGTGCTCTGATGGCATTAACTAAAATTAATTAAAATGCATATAGACGCAAGGCATCTTCCGAATAACAGCATTATAGAAGGCGATTTATGTATTATTGGGGCAGGAGCGGCCGGAATCAGCATGGCCCTGGACTGGAATAACTCCCGGTACAAAGTCATTCTTCTTGAAGGCGGGGGCTTTGATTATGATGATAGCATTCAAGACCTATATTCCGGAAAGACAAGCGGGCAAAAGTATTATCCCTTACGCGCCAGCAGGCTTCATTATTTTGGAGGAACCACCGGGCATTGGGCCGGGATGTGTGCTCCTTTTGATCCCATCGATTTTAAAGAACGCCCATGGGTGCCTCACAGCGGATGGCCCATTACCTTGGCGGATCTGGAGCCATATTACGCCAAGGCCAATGAGGTACTTGAAGTTGGGCCCTACAATTACAGTTACCGTTACTGGAATGAACAGGTCCCCAACCTTAAACCTTTTCCCCTTGATGACACTGTAATTTGGAACAAAATATGGCAGTTCAGCACGGCCCGCTACAATACATTATACAGAGATACCATTATTAATTCGAAGAATATTCATCTGTATACCTATGCCCAGGCCACAAACATTCTGACCAATGATGGCCTCTCGGAAGTCTCGGACATTATCGTAAAAAATCATGAAGGGAAAACCCATACGGTCAGAGCAAAACAGGTCATACTGGCTTGCGGTGCCATTCAAAATGCACGCTTACTGTTAGCTTCTAATTCACAGGCTCCTAAAGGTATTGGGAACCAGAACGACCTTGTTGGAAGATTCTTTATGGAGCATTTAGAGGTTGCCATCGGGGAATTGTGGTTATTTGAGCCCTTTATTTCCGACCTGTATTCCTGGGATTATGGAAAGACCAGGGCCAGTGCCGAACTTGCCATTACTGAAGACCTCCAGGAACAGGAGAAAATATTGAATGGTACCGTTTCCCTTACCCCTCTTAAAGTGGCGCAATATATGAAACCAAGAATGGAAACCTGGCAAAATGAAGATCCCAGAAAAAGCATGGACAATGTGTTTGCGAATTGGGGAGAGGCCGATGAAAAGGGACGCAATGCGTCCGGTTTTATTGAAAAGGCCCACCAGTTAAATATCCGTATTGAACAGGCGCCCAATCCCAATTCACGCATTACCCTGGATGGTAAAAACGATGCTCTGGGCGTTCCGGAAGCCCATTTGCATTGGGCCCTTACACGTTTAGACAAACACAGTGTGCGTACCATAATCCATATTCTTGGACAGGAATTTGGCAAATCCGGACTGGGAAGGGTGAAAATGAAAGCCTTTCTCAGAGATCCGGATGATGATCTGTTCCCTGAAGAGACCAATGGGGGATGGCATCATATGGGGACGACACGAATGGCTGATGACCCCCATAAAGGGGTGGTCGATTCGAACTGCAAGGTTCATGGTATCTCCAATCTGTTCATCGCCGGTTCAGGATGCTATCCTACTTCCGCGGCACCCAATCCGACACTGACCCTAACCGCGCTGTCCTTGCGTCTCTCGGACCATTTAAAAAAGAAGGTTTAAGCAACATGTACAGCGTCGTTGATCATACTAAAGAAATAAACTTCCCCCAAGGGTGAAGGTTGGAAAGCGCTGTGAACCAATTTTAAGGTGTTCATAGCCGCCAATAACCTTGTATCGTTTTATATGAAAGTTAAGCATCAGATTCAATTTGTTGACGGTTTCCGAATTTATAAAGGTTTGTTTAAAATTAACTTCCAGGCTTAGCGGGTTCGCAAAAAAGAGTTCAGTACCCAAACCATAGGTAAATCCAAATTGATCAACATTCCCATCAATATAGGTTGTTCCGACACCCCACCAGGCATCTATTTGTTCAGCGCGTATGCGGTAGTATTTCGCCATCAGATTATAAAATGCCAACTGATCATTGCCGAAATTGAAATTTCGTTCCCATAGCTGATGGTAGTCGAACTCAAAACCCATACGTTTTAGAAATCGCATATCCAAGGTTACATTCATCCCTTTCATGGCCTTGTTTTCAGAAATATACCTGCCGGTGATTTCCGCTCTAAATGGACTGTAGGCCTCGTCCATAGAAAATGTATAGTTTCCTTTTTTAGGATTTGTGTAGGGATAAGGGGTCAAAGGGGCCTGACTGGCAGGGTACTGCGTTTCAAACGGCGTTTCTATGAGTGTATAGTAGGTCATATACATCAAGGCCTCTACGATGATCCCGCCAAATGTTTCAACGAAAAAACCATCACCATCACTATCATCATCGTCATAATCTCTCGAGGAACTCCGTTCACTGCTCCTGCTTACACTGTTTTCAGCTTTTCCTATTTTGGATTGCGAATACCCATTCGTCATAAGACCCATGATGCAAAAGCACATTATAATGTATTTCATCACAAATAAATTTATTTCACGACAACCTGTAATATGGCTTCCGGTAGTCATGAATAGTTTAGTTAAAGGTATACATCCTATAGCCATTGTATATCCTGAAAAGACGTTGAACGCATTATTCGGACAGATCCTTCAGGCTTAAAAAAGCTAAGCCAAAAATTAGGTATTTCCAGCAAGAAATAACATGATAATTATCAGCCGAAAAGACCTTACTGCAAGGTAAAGAATTCCATGAGTGTATCCTAAAAGGACCTTAGCTCACTTAGTTGGCCAATACAAGATCATTTGCCGCGGACCATGCGGCCCTTTAGCTAAAATAGCCCTTAACTTTTAATACTGGTAATTTGGGAATTGTTTTCATTGTTTTTAACTTTAAGAAAAATTGACCAATGCGTTTTTCTATAATTTTTGGATTACTTGCCCTCATTGCGCTTTGGTATAACCTTTATGTGAGTATTTCCATTATAAAATATCTCAAATCAAATGGTAAGGAAGCCAGTTTGTTCACCAAAGGGTTTTACGTAAAAGGAAAAATATTTAAGTACCTTCCACTATACAAAGAAACGACTTTGAAGAAGGAAGGTAAAGTGGGGCATTTGTACGCTGAGTTTTACTACTCATTCCTTTTGCTCCTTTTTTTCCTGATTACAGGTCTCATTAGTGTTTCGCGTTAGAAATTCCATTTTCCCTGATTTGTTCAAACGAGGTAAAACCAGAAACCGCCCTCGATAGAAATAGACTTTCACTTATTTATTTTTAAATGACCTTGTCACATTTTCGGATCCCCTTTTTTTGAATTATCACGCTACAACAGGGATGATATTAATCATTTTATACCTCTTTATTATTCGCTAATTTATTCCCCTTGAGTTGGTTATTCCTGGAGTGCTGCTTCATATCAACTTCGCAACAATTGTTTTGTCGAATTAAAAGTATTTATAAAATGTCTAAAATAAGTCATTGCATATCCATTGGGGATATGAAAGCATTAGCCCGAAAAAAAATACCCAGTGTGATGTTCGATTATATCGATGGTGGCGCAGAAGACGAACGTACTCTGAATTGGAACCGCAACGCTTTTGAAAAGTATGAATTTATACCGCGCGTATTGAGAGATGTAAGCGAAATTGACCTATCCGCTAAAGTACAGGGTAGACCTTTAAAGTTACCTCTCATCGCGGCACCCACAGGTATGTCCTGTATGTTTCATTACAGGGGGGAGAAGGCTGTTGCAAAGGCTGTACATAAGGCGGGTGGTGCTTATACATTGTCTGCCGTTGGGACCACCTCTATTGAAGATATCGCAGCCTGTTCTGACGGGCCAAAGTTTTTCCAGATATACGTTTGGCACAATAAGGCCATGGTTCAGGATTTTATTTTGAGGAGCCGTCAGCAAGGTTATGACGGATTAATGCTGGCCGTTGATCTCGCCACACTGGGCAAACGGGAACGCGACATCAGAAACGGACATGGAAGGCCGAATCTGCTCAAGTTAAAGACCGGGCTTTCGGCACTCAGCAAACCGGCATGGCTCTACCATTACCTGACCCAACCAAAATGGAGAATGGCCAATATGACCGCGCATCTGCCGCATGGTGCTCTTGCTGTAAAAGTCATAGATGAAGTCAACGAACAGTTCAGCGCCACCGTGGATTGGAAGGATGCGGCGGCTTTGTGCAAACAATGGAATGGACCTTTTATATTAAAGGGAATTCAATGTGTGGAAGATGCTGTAAAGGCAGCTGAAATCGGAGCAACAGGTATTGTTATAAGCAACCACGGCGGAAGGCAATTGGACGGTGCACCGGCCACTCTGGACTTACTGCCGGAGGTGGTGGAGGCCGTGGGTACCGATCTGGAAGTCCTTATAGATGGGGGCATAATGAGAGGTGCTGATGTGATAAAAGCGATCGCTCTGGGAGCAAAATCCGTTTTAGTAGGCAGAGCTTACCTGTATGGATTGGCGGCAGGTGGACAGGCCGGAGTATACAGAGTATTTGAAATATTAAAGGATGAAATGACCCGTGTCATGCAATTAATTGGATGCACATCCATTAAAGCGCTGGATAGTAGTTATATTAGACTGAGGAACTCATTTTGAAAAACCGTGTTCTATAATTCCTTAAAATCACTTTGAAAAATGAAAAAATCCGGAGCCGAATTACTTGTTTATGCACTGGAACAAATTGGGGTGCAGTACACTTTTGGAATACCAGGTGTACACAATACCGAAATTTATGATCAACTAAATAGCAGTGAACAGATTGAACCTATCCTTGTTACCCACGAAGTTGGTGCAAGCTTTATGGGTTTGGGCGTGTCATGTACAAGTCATTCTGTTGGTACCGTTGTAATTGTTCCTGCTGCGGGTGTAACCCATGCTATGAGCGGTATAGGGGAAGCTTTTTTGGATGGTATTCCGCTCCTGGTCATCAGTGGAGGAACGCGTCGGGATTCCGGGAGATCTTACCAGTTGCATCAACTCGATCACAAAACACTGGTACAGGCCATCACAAAAAAGTACTACCTGATTGAAAATCATTCTCAGATCATTCCAGTGGTTTACAAGGCGTATCAAGACGCTATACAGGGGGAACCCGGGCCGGTTTTCATCGAAGTCCCGGTTGAAATACAATTGTTCCGTGGTTCCGTTAATGATATGCCTTCTTTTGAACCATTAAAACAACCCAAAACGGTTGATGAAAAACAAATACATGAGGCGGTGGAACACCTCATTAAGGCTAAGAATCCCGGGATATATGTTGGTTGGGGTGCCGTTGACGCCACTGAATTCACCATTAAAATAGCTGAAACCCTTTCAGCACCGGTATGTACAACCCTGCAAGGGAAAAGCGCATTTCCTGCATCACACCCCCTGCATACGGGTTTCGGATTCGGTCCTAATGCCGTCCCTGCCAGCCAGAAGGCGTTTAAGCATATGGATCTGATGTTGGCCGTTGGTGTTCGATTTTCGGAAATAGGCACCGGAAGTTATGGTGCCAAAGTGCCTGAAAATTTGATTCATGTCGATATCAATTCCGATGTCTTTAACAAAAATTACCCTGCTATTTTATCCATTGAAGGTGACGCATCCGAAGTCTTGAAGTTAATTGCAGAAGGGTTATCTAAAAGCAATTCTTTCCAGGAGCCTGACAAGAAACTTATCGAATACATAAAAAAAGCAAAAGAAGACTATGCGAAGGCATGGAAAAAAGGACTCCAAAAAGACATCGTTTCACCAGGGTACTTTTTTGAAAGCCTTGAAAAATACACGGACAATGACACTTATATTGTGGTTGACGATGGCCTGCATACGTACCTGGCTGCCGAATTAATGCCTGTTCAAAAAGGCCGTCATTTTATTTCGCCAACCGATTTTAATTGCATGGGGTTTTGTGTACCGGCGGCCATCGGAACTAAATTATCGAATAGAGACAAAAAGGTTGTTGGTATCGTTGGGGATGGTGCTTTCATGATGACCGGAATGGAACTCATTACGGCGGTCACACACCGTTTATACATTATTTATTTTGTTTTTCACGATGGCGAATTGGGACAAATTGCGCAATTACAGGAAATCCCTTTAAATAGAAAAACGGCAACCGTTATTGGGGATTTAAATTTAAAGGGCATTGCAGATGCTGTCGGCGCCTATTTTGTCTCCATAGACCATGATCTGGAATTAGATGAAAAAATGAAAAAGGCATTTGACCTGGCCAGCACCAATCTGCCTGTCTTGGTCGATGTTAAGATCGATTATGAAAAAAAGACATTCATGACCAAAGGTGTGGTGAAAGCCAACCTCAGCCGTTTCTCATTGAGTGAAAAAATTCGTTTTATCAGCCGGGCCATTAAAAGGCGTGTTGTGGGATAAGAATCAACTTATGCCGCCATTGGTGGTTTTTTCTTTTGGTTTTTCAAGATTCCCTTTTTAAGTGTTCTGCCCTAACCCATGAAATACCAAGGCACCTGCTTAAATCAAAACGCCTTGACAGGACCCTGTAGTTATTAATTATATTACAAATTACATTGTTCATAAATTTTTAACCCTTTTTTTATCTATATCGTATTTTTATATACTTTTGTTTGCGTATTAACCAATTAAAATCTTAATTATGTTTTCAAAAACGAATTTAATTTCAACCTTGGTAGGTGCAGTTTGGTCCTACCTTGGAGGGTATTTGCTATGGAACACGATCGGAACTCCACTTTTTGAAGGTCATGAAGGCACTGCAACCGGGCTTTGGAAAGAGGCCCCTGATCAAGTGCATAACATTATTGCCGGTCTGATAATGGCATTTGCTTTTTCCACAATTTATTCCAAATTAGCTAACAACGGGCACAGCATATCCCATGGGGCCACTTACGGCTTGCTGGTTGGTCTCTTTGTGGGTTTTGGAGAACGCTGGTATGATCTCGCTTTTGCAAACATGACGGATATGACCGGAGCCATTATTAATGGGGTATTGAATCTTGTCTTTTACTGTATTTTAGGTATCCTAACAAGTATTGTCTACAATAAGGTAAAGAGCGCTTAAAACCGTCTTATAAAAACAAAAAAGCCTGGTTAAGTTTGGTCTTGATCGGGCTTTTTTTATGTATTCTATGTGGTTAAAGAATAGCTCGCATACCTTTGCATATAGGATCAAACCATTTTATAAAATATATGTTAGAGTGAACCCGAGTCTTTGGATAGGGTCGCCTGCCTTCCACGGCAGGGTGGGTGTTGAATACTATTTCACAGACTCAAATTCCGATTCTCGATACAACCCCTCCTAATCCCGAGGATTCGGGAGGGGTCACTCGAATTGACGGCATTTTATAATAATGCAAAACGGGTCTATCATGTACAGCTTTGTAGTTTTAAATTTGACTTATTCTATAAAACTGTGGGCCTGTCGGGATACTTTTATTGAAGAAAAACGCCTAATCCAATTCTTTTTGAATTAGTTTTATGCTCCTGATAAAACGGTAAATAAAATGCCTGAACCGATCCTTAGAATTCTTGACCTTTTCTTTTTTGTGTTTCATACCATCGTTATCCTATTCAATGTATTTGGGTGGCTCATTCCGAGGTGGCGTCTGGCCAACCTTATTGTATTATCGCTCACCGCATTTTCATGGTTCATCCTCGGCATCTGGTATGGCTGGGGCTATTGCTTTTGTACAGACTGGCACTGGCAGGTCCGTGAGTTGCTCGGGTATTCTAATATGAGTACATCCTATATACATTTTCTTTTATTACAATTAACCGGTGTGGATCTATCTGTTTCATTTGTCGATTCGGCCACCGTCTTCATTTTTATATTCAGTTTTGCCATAAGCAGCTACTTAAATGTCAGAAAATGGACGCGGAAATAAATTGCCTTAAAGATTTAAAAGCCCTTCTGCCAAACAACAGACCGCTCGATTCGAAATGAAGAACATGGAGGAACTTCAATATGAATTAAATGCTTTATTTTTACCAGTAAATGAAACTCATGAAATCTAAACTCTTATTATTTACTGGAATTATTTTTTTAGTGGTTGGTATTCTTCTAAAAAAAATAACAGAAATGGCCTCTTTTGGATTACTGTTAATTATTATTGGCGCTTCATTTAAGTTGCTTTATATTCTTTTGAAAATTAAAAGTGGAGCCTATAAGCCTGGAAAAGAACTGTTGTTTTTAGTTCTGGGTTTATTACTGTTTTTTTCAGGCTTATACCTAAGAGGACAGGATGAATCCTTTATTAATCCTGTTTATTTAATGGTACTTGGAATTACCTTAAAATTTATCTTCATCATTAAATTCATTCAAATCATTAAATCTAACAAACCCGTTACCTGATTCTTTTGCGTCCTTAAAACAATAAATCGGATGCGTCCTTAGACCCGGTCGAATGGTCATCCAAAGAAAGCTAAAGGAATCTCGTTGCTAAACTTCAGACCATATTTAACTTGTCCAGCTTCACATAAGTCAGGGCAACCCTTTAACTTATTTTTTACCACTCCATTTTTGCCATGTTCTAAAGCTTCTCTTTTAAGGATTGTGCGTATAATGTATTACCAATTTCCAATTCGTACAGGAGCTCCCTTCTTTTTCTCTTCAGTTTCTCTATGAGTTTGTTGTGATTGAGATTTAGCTGATAATACCTGATTTTTTCCTTATAGAGATAAAAGCTCTTAATATAATTTAGCGTGAACAATCCCGTTGGGTAGAGCATGAGTAAAAAAACAAGTGCGTAGATCGTATGTATGTACACTGCAAATAAGGCGGTTTCAATACAATAGAAAACCAAAAAGACAAACATGCCAAAGGCAATCTTCATAGAACCCACAAAATCTTTGCGAACAATTATGCGTCGTGATAAGATTTCCGAAACTTTATAAGGCACAATATTAAAGACATAACCAAACAGGAAAACGGGAAATCCCAGAATAAAATAAAGCAGGTCGGACCAAAACCGGAGCCTCATTTTCATCGATCCAATCGTCTTGTCCCGAAGCTTCAGACGATCCAGGCTTTTAAGATAAGCGTTTAGTTTGATCTCAAATGCCACGGTCTCTCTGGGTCTCGTTTTTAAATTATAGGCTACGGCCTTTACAATTTCCCTGGACACTAAAAACTTTTGTACGGCCTTATCATCTGTCTCTTTTTGATCACTCAATTGGCTGTCATAGAGTAATTCGATCTGTCGGGTAAGTGCATCCAATCTTTCATTCTTCACAATAACGACCAGGTCCTCAAGGCGTTTTTTAATCTGATCTGTAAGCTGTAAAACCGCTTGTTTTTCATTATCATGATACACGGCTTCAAAGTCTGAAACCTGTATTGGCGCACCTATATTGATAAAAACATGGCTTCTGAAATAATGCGGGTTGGAATAATTGATCCCGATGGGTATTATTTTTAAATTGAGTTGAAATCCATTTTGACTTTCTGCTCCCAATGCAATCCGCGCCGCCCCTGTTTTTATCTTCCTAAGTCGGCGTTCTGTTTTACTCACCCCTTCCGGAAAGATCATTAGTGATTTTTGAGCTTTAAGATGGTCAAAGCAACTTTGAAAAACGGCTTCATTCTTATACACCTTGTCCGGCGTAATCTCTGGCCTGTATATGGGGATCATATGAAACCGATTAAATATCCAGCGTGTGAGTCTGTATTTGAATGATTCGCCTCTGGCCAGGAAATAGAGGGGGCGCTTTAAATGCACTGCCAGGAGAATGGGGTCCATAAAAGCACTGTTATGATTTGCAACGAACATAACAGGACCTGAACCGGGAATATGATCGCTTCCTTTAATATAGATGGATCTGAAATAGCCCCTTATAGTCAGGTAAAACAACCATTTAAATACGTGATACAGCACAACCCAATGTTTATGTTAAAACAAATCTCCGGTCAACTTTTGAGCAGAAGAAGCCAGCCCTGCAAAGTGAGGCATTTTATTGACAGTAGTGACCTCACTATAAAGATATTAATAAAACTGGCTAAATCAAAAGACGGCAAACCGGAAGGGAGGTCTCTACATCCTCTGGAAAAGAAACAAAGGATAGTTTCCCAAAAGCTAGCCCAATGCTATTATTCTTTGATTATTTTTTTAAAATCTGTTTTACCGTTCGAGGTCACTCTTAGAATATACATTCCGGTTGCAAGGGCTTCAAGATTCAATTTCTTATCAATACTGTTAATTTCAGACGCTTTTACTAATTTTCCGGAGAAATCAAATACTTCAACCCTTCCTGTGGACAGCGCATCAGGTAACTTTATGGTTACATAATCCCTTATTGGATTTGGGAAAAAGTCAAATGTCAATCTATTCGTTTCTTCCAGACTTAATGTAGATGGACTAACGACTTCGGAAGTAGTGACTACCTGGTCTCCTCCTGTTCCGCTTCCATTTGCAGCCAGTGCGGCAGCATAAAAAGTGATATCCCCCTCATCAACTCCAGGCGCTGTCCAACTGAAACTCCATGAGCTAAATGTTTCATTACTATGTGTCACAGATCCCCCTGAAGTAATTATTTTCGGCGCACCCGATGCTCCTGTTACATCATAAACACCCACTTTGGTTCCTCCGGCTTTTTCAGCTGTTAATTCAAAACCCCAGCCACTTGCACCCGAACTGCTGGTCATAACATTTATGGTATAGGTTTCTCCTAAGACATAACCCGTAGCAGGTATATTGGTTGTTATTGAAGCATTCAAGCCAAAATTTCCCGGACTATTACTATGGCAATCTGTGCAATCAACAAATTCATCACCAGGTGAACCTGTAGAACTGCCCGGGGAACCAGATGATCTCAAAAAACTTGAAGCCTCCAGTGAAGCAGTGGGCAAATAATGTGACCTGTTCATCTCAATAGTCCCCATAAAAGCAAAGCAGCTAATAACAATGAGAGCAAAATAAAGTTTAGTAATAGTTTTTTTCATGACTGATATGTTTTTAGTTCTAGATATTGTGACCTCTTAAGTTATTACATCCTGGTCACCTGTAAAATGAGATTCATCAGTCAAAAAAACCAAAAACGTCGGTCTACCGACAAGCAGGCATCTTCATTTTGTTGAAATGGAAAAAGGAAAGCTTCTCTTTGGGTGGTCAGGGATGACTTTACTTTCACTACGTCCCCGAATTTAATTCGAGAAACAGCGCAACATATGAGTTAGGATCTGGGCCATATTCAAAAAATATTATTGGCAAGACATAACTGTCATATGAATACTTTAACTGACAAAAATCATATTATAAAATGAATAATTGTAATATTTTGATTGACTTAATTCTACCCTATCTGGACTACTGAATACTTCATAACATATCAGACATGAAAAAAAAATTACAACATGCTGCTATTATTGTAATTGCCATTGTATTAATAGCCGCTATCCCTACCACTATTGAAGATTTTTTTATGCCGGGATCACAACCAGGTCAATCCGGCAATATTGAACACCCAAACAAATGCGATAACTGCCATGGCGGATATGATCAGGCTGTTGAGCCCGCCTTTAACTGGAGAGGAAGCATGATGTCCCAGGCCATAAGAGATCCCTTATTCAGAGCCTCTCTTGCCATTGCAAATCAGGATGCTCCTGATTCGGGGGATCTATGTATTCGATGTCATGCTCCCGATGGCTGGCTAAATGGCAGGTCATTACCCACGGATGGTTCCGCCCTTAACAACAACGATATGGAGGGTGTGCAATGTGATTTTTGCCATAAATTGGTCAAACCGGCTCAATTGGGAACCAATCCCTTCCCAGACAATACCTTTTACACCTCAGAAACCTACAGTTCTGATCAAGACTACCTGGGGACGCTGACCATCATACCTCCCCAATCCGGAAATGGAATGTATATCGCTCATTCAGAAAATGCCAAACGTGGTCCTTTCTCGGATGCCGAGGCAAAACACAAAACAAAATATTCCCCATTCCACAGTGAATCCGATTTATGTGCCACTTGTCATGATGTTAGTAATCCTGCATTTAGCAAAGCCCCGGATGGAACCTATCAGCCCAACAGTTTAGGTGAGGCAGCCCCGTCTTTTGAAAGCTATAATCTGTTTCCAATCGAACGCACCTATAGTGAATGGAAAATGAGTGCCTATAATTCTCCTGAAGGTGTTTTTTCTAGCGCCTTTGGCGGAAATAAATCATATGTGTCTTCATGTCAGGACTGTCATATGCGAGATGTCTCCGGCTATGGTGCCAATAAAAGAGGTATACCCCATCGAAATGATCTTCCTTTGCATGACATGACAGGTGGAAATACCTTTATGCCCGGAATAATAGCGGAACTTTTCCCGGGTGAAGTTGATTATGCCGCCCTTCTGGCTGGTGTTGAAAGAGCACGATATATGCTCCAAAATGCAGCAACAATGCAGGTTGAGGTTGATGAGGTAAACCACAAAGCCCATGTAACCATCACAAATGAAACCGGACATAAATTACCCTCAGGTTATCCAGAAGGAAGACGTATATGGTTAAATGTTTCAACTTATGACATCAATGGCGACTTACTTACTGAATCAGGTCATTATGACTATGACACTGCAGTGTTGACGAAGGATACAAAAATTTATGAGGCTAAAATAGGCATGAGTGAAGCCGTAGCCCAGGCAGCCGGAGACGGTTATGAAGCTGGTGAATCCTTTCATTTTGTGCTTAACAATGTAGTGATTAAAGATAACAGGATTCCTCCGCGAGGATTTACCAATGCCAATTTTGAAGCCATTCAATCCCCTCCGGTCGATTACACTTACCCGGACGGACAATATTATGATATTTCAACATATGATTATCCTGCAGACACTTATAAAATTACGGCCAAACTATTCTATCAAAGCACTTCAAAAGAATTCATAGAGTTTTTAAGAGATAAGAATGTAACCAATTCGGCAGGAACAGAAATGTATGCCCTTTGGGAAAGTCATGGCAAATGCGCCCCGGAATTAATGGCAGAGCAAACTGTATATTTGGGAGAACCTCCTGCACCTAGCAATGATGAAATTTCTGTTGATCAAATCACCTTAGACAGAAGTTATACGTCTTCAAAGGGAGGAAAATATGTTATGACGGCTACCGTTACTGTAGCGGACAACCAGGATCCAGCCAATTTTATTGCTGGTGCCGAAGTGTTCGGGCAATTCTCAGGACCTACATCCAACTCAGTTTCGGGTGTTACAGATGCCAGTGGAAAAGTCGTGTTTACGGCTACATCAAAACGTGCAAATTCCGATTGGTGCCTTGACATAAGCAATATTGTTTATAGCGACTACACTTTTATTGCCACCCCTATGGTTTGTGAAAATCAAGGTTTTGCAAAAGCAGGAAGCTCAATTGAAGATGCGATAAAAGTATATCCAAACCCCTCAACTGAGTACGCAACCATTGAAGTCAATTTAAAAGCGTCACAAGATCTGATAATTGAAGCCTATGACTTTAATGGAAACAAGGTTGAAACTTTATTTAATGGCTATACTCAATATGGCATTTCAAAACTCGAGTGGAACACCAGAACCTTACCAAAAGGTATTTATTTCTTAAAGATTCATTCAAACAAAAGGACTGTAACAAAACTGATACTTATTAATTAATCGGTACTAATTAAATATAAAAAATTAATGGTCTGAAGAACATTCCATTATTTGAATAATATAGAGCCTGTCTGGCGACAGACAGGCATCCCTTTCTTTAACCAAGAAAAAGAAAAGCTTCTCATTGGGTGGTCAGGTACAACTTGGCTTTAACAATATCCCTGAGGTTAATTCAAGAAACAGCACAACATTTGAGTGGTGGTCAGGGATGTAAAGGACCTATTCCAAAGATTATAACTATTTTAATAAAAATTGTATCTTTAATCTAAGGTTTTCTTAAATGCACCATAGATGCGATACGATTATTGCCTTAAATCTTGCATTTAATCTTGAACATTACCCCCCCCCAATCCTATTTAAGCTCTGGATTTCCATTTTTACCGCTTTGAAACAAATTATTAAAATCCTTTAGTATGAAAACAAATTTACCTGCTAAAATCCTCCGAAAAAAGGGTGCCATCACTCTATTACTTTTTACATTATGTTTAAGTTTATTCTCTCAGTCGGAAACTTATTTTATTACTACCTGGAAAACCGATAATTCCGGTTCGTCAAATCCTACATCGATATCCATCCATACTAACGGAGAAGGCTATAATTATGATGTTGACTGGACTTATGATGGTATTACTTTTAATGCAGAAGACTCCGGTGTCGTTGGAGATATTACACATGACTACACTGTGGCAGGCACCTATACCGTTGCCATTAGGGGTACATTCCCACGTATTTATTTTAATTGTTCGGGAGACAAAAATAAAATTCTTTCCATTGAGCAATGGGGCACAAATGCCTGGTCATCAATGGAAGGTGCCTTTTGTGGTTGTCTGAATTTAGTTAGTAATGCAACAGACACACCTGATCTAAGTGGTGTAACCAATATGTCCAACGCGTTTTGGACCACTTTGGCTTTTAATGCAGATATAAGCGATTGGAATGTAAGTAGTGTCACCGATATGAGCTATGCCTTTGGCGTATCGGCAATTACAGGAGATTTGAGTGGCTGGAATGTAAGTAATGTAACCAATATGTATGCTATGTTTTCAACAACAAATGTAAATAGCAACTTAAGCACTTGGAATGTAGGCAACGTGATCAATATGGCATACATGTTTGAAGGTTCTAATTTCAATGGAGATATCGGTAACTGGAATGTGAGTAGTGTGACTGACATGAGCAGTATGTTTGAAAATAACACTTCTTTTAATGGGAATATCAGTGGTTGGACAATCGTTAATGTATTAGACATGTCGAGTATGTTTAGGGGCGCTACTGCTTTTAATCAGGATATAAGTAACTGGGATGTGAGTAGTGTAGAAAATTTAGGTGGTATGTTTGCTGAAGCCAACGCGTTTACCGCCGATATAACCGGCTGGGACGTTGGTAGCGCAACCAGTTTAGGTGGTATGTTTTCCGGGAACACCACGTTTAACCAGGACATAAGTGGCTGGGATATAAGTAGTGTAGAAAGTTTGAGCGGTATGTTTGCCGGTGCAACAGCGTTTAATCAGGATATAGGCGTATGGGATGTCAGTAATGTTAAGTTTATGAGCACAATGTTTTCTGGAGCTACATCTTTTGACAGGGATCTGGGAAATTGGGATATTAGCAGTATAATTTCAATGGAGGATATGTTTTTAGACGCTGGCCTGTCAACTGCCAATTTCGATAATACAATTATTGGTTGGAACACTTTATCTGTTGGAGAAATTAAAATACCAATGAATGTCACCTTTCATGCAGGAAACAGCACCTATTGCACTAGTGAAGCTGCTATCTTATCACTGATTAATGATTATAATTGGTCCTTCTTTGGAACGGGTGTGCAAGATTGTTCAGGACTTGGGTTAAATGATCTCAATCAAAACCTATCGTTAAACATATATCCAAATCCTGCTGAGCAGATTTTACATATTTCATCTGACATTCCCTTAAATCGTATTACCATCAACGAATTGAATGGTAAAATTTTGTTGGACATTACAGTAACGGACGGGAAAATGGAATTCGAAATTCCAATAACAGCACTAAGAAGTGGTTTTTATTTTGTTAATACCCGATCAGATCAAGGTCATGCTGTAAAAAAGTTTATTAAGCTTTAGATGAATTCTGTAATTAAGTTTCTAAAAAATACTTTTTAAAACAAAAATGCATCCCAATCTTCTTAAAAAGAAAAAAGAAAAGCTTCTCATTGGATCATCAAGCAAGGCTTGACTTTCATTACATCCAAGAAATTAATTCGGGAAACAACACAACATTTTATGCCAGCGCGCCAATTGGCCCCATCGCTAAAAACATCCACAGGATGTTTTTTTAACGCTCGGTCATGATCTGGCCGGCGTATCTTATTGTCCAATTGATAATTCCCGAATGAATTGAAATTCATTATATATTTGTCCGTCAATAAAGATTACATTAAAACTGCACATATTAAAACAATAAGCAAGCACCCTATGAGATTTAATCTATTCGTACTTCTAATAGTTATTTTTATCAGGCCTGGTTTCTGTCAAAAACAAATGGATGAACCAACACATTATAAGGATGATTTATCCATTGATTGGAAAAAAAGTGACCCTCATTTAAAACTGGTTGCAAATAATAAATTATTAACTCCAATTCAGATCTATTTTCACTCAAGGAAGGACAGCACTGAGTTAAAATCATTCCTGCTTTTACCCAAAGATAGTCTTGACCTGATGACCTACTCGGGAAAGCTGCCAGATTCGATATTCACATCAAAATTTAATGACAGTATCCGAATTAGCTATTTCTGGGGACACAAATCACATATTCATCCTGACCTAAATTATTTGTACCGATTACCATTCAAAAGAGGAAAGAAATATGAAGTCAGTCAAAGTTTTTATGGCAAGGCATCCCATTTCGATGAAAAATCCAAATATGCCATTGATTTTCAACTTAATATTGGAGAACCTGTTTATGCGGCAAGGGAAGGCGTAGTTATTAAAGTTATTGATTGGTTTACTAAACAAGGCGGAAAAGAACTATTGAATTCAGCCAACAGAATAGTGATCCTTCATTCCGATGGAACACTTGGTTCCTATGTTCATTTAGATTATAAAGGAAGTTTTGTAAAAGAAGGCCAATTGGTTCGTCGAGGTCAAAAAATTGGAGTTTCAGGCTTAACGGGATACACCAACGGACCGCACTTACATTTTGTGGTAAGGAAAGAAAATGATATCGCCATCCCAATTTATTTCAAAGGCTATGAGGGGAAAATACTTAAAAAAGGAAAACGATATAAAGTCGTTGAATAAAAACGATTTAACAATTCTATTCTACTTTTGAATATTTTTGAACTTCGTCATTATTTCCCTCTTTTAATAAGAGTGCATTCTCTTTTATTTCAAATATGTAAAATTCTTCTTGATGAAATTTGCCAAACATAGGATCTCCCGGATAATACCATTTGACTTCATCATAAAATTCCATTTTCATCAATTCCTTTTGCATAGAACCTGCTTTTATTAAACTTGTTCTAATAGTATTGCCATCAACAAAAAAATCACTTACCAAAACAGCAACTGTAATATATTTTGGATCTTCTTTCCTTTTAAACAACCAGTGGAATTCACTTTCTCCGTTATTACCGGAGGTTTTATTAAATACCCACCTGAATATTTGACTTGGAATTTCCCCTTCCCCCGGCAAAACTATCTCCCAGGTACCTGTTAGTTGGTCAGGTATTTTTTCAAGATCATCCGTTTTGTTTTGAGAAAACAGTAATGTGGTAAGTAAAAATAATGGAATGATTAGGGTCGTTTTCATTGCATTTAATTTTAAGTTTAAAAAATTAATCATCTCTTCCATTATATAAAATGATATATATCATAAGCATATTATCAGAATGATAGGGATTTCATAAGAGGAGTCTAAAAACAAAAAAATATCCCGATCCGCGAGCACTCGGGAAAGGAAAGCTTCTCATTGGATGGCCAAGCAAGGCTTGACTTTCACTACGTTCCCGAAATGAATTAGGGAAACAACACAACTTTTCAGCTACGGTGTGTCCCAGATCTTTGAATATATTAAAAAATCATAATTTTTAATATTTATCCGATTCATTACAAGTCAATAATCACCTCTTCTCTTAACTGATTATTATCATTATATAACGCTAATAGTTAATATATATTTATCAAATTGATCTTAATGGTTAGGCGTATTACTTTTATTTCATGTTTAAAACAATAAAATAATATCTTTTAAATAATCCATATTACCCTATGAGGGATATATCTTGAATGAAAAATCAAAAGATTAAAAATTAACCATCTGTAAAGTATGAAACGATTAACAGGGAAAAAGTTGATCGCTCGGATTGATTTGCTCTTGGCTGATCCACGATTGGAACCAGAGGCACTTTTACGCAAGCGATGGACCTGGCTATATATGATCGTCAACTTTATTGGCTTAACCTGTATGACTAGTCTTGGATTTGTATGGGAAATATGGCCAATTCTTTGGTTTGGTTATGCTTTAATGATTACGCAAATTGTAGCTATCCCTCTTTTTCGCATTACAAAACGGTTTGATCTTGTCCTGAACATAAGTTATGGCATTATCGTTATTCTGGCTTTCGCTGTAATGTTGCAAATTGGTGGCCTGACAACTTCCATGGGATTTGTGTTTATAGGAATGAACTGTGCAATGGGTTCTGTTTTGGCCGGCAATATTCGATGGACTATTGGGATGTTTGGCTTGTATTGCAGTACAATCATACTTTTAGGTATACTCCAGCCCTATCTCGTGACTCCGGATTATATAACTCCTGAGGTCAATTCGTTTTATTTCGTCACTGATGCCGTATGGGTTAATGCATGTATACTTTTTTTGGTCATATTGTTCATGAAAGACAAAAGCCGATATGAAAAGTCTGAAGCAGAGAAATTAAGAAAAATAGATGAGGCTAAAACCCAGCTTTATACTAATGTATCTCATGAATTCCGAACACCTTTAACAATCATTTCAGGTATAGCAGACCAAATGGAACAACACAAGGAAAAGTGGTTGCAAAATGGACCATATAAGATAAAAGCTCAAAGTCAAATACTACTGAGATTGGTAAATCAGATGTTAGATATCTCCAAAATAGAAGCAGGAAGCATGCATTTAAACTTAATTCATGGGGACATTAAGAAATTTGCCCGATATGTGGTTGGAACGTTCAATAGCCTTGCTGAATGCAGGCATATTGACTTGAGGATTAATATAAACAATGAGTCTCTCTATGCTGACTATGATCCTGAAAAACTAATGCATGTATTTGGCAATCTAATATCCAACTCAATAAAATTTACGTCTCGAGGCGGAAAGATTGATGTCAGCGTTTTTGGGAATAACAGGAGAGGCCAGGACATGCTATGCATATCGGTAAGGGATAGTGGAAAAGGAATACCAAAGGAGTCTATCAGTTATATCTTTGACCGCTTTTACCAAGTTCCTGACGAATATGATCAGATACAAGGTACCGGTTTGGGTTTGGCCCTAACCAAAGAGCTTGTAAAATTGATGAAAGGAGAGATTACAGTGAAAAGTACAGTAGGAGTTGGAACAGAATTTATCATTACCTTGCCCGTCACCAAAGAAGCCAGAAAGAAAAATGACCATGGCGTCTCTATGATCCATTCAGATACTATTAATTCTATTGTTCCAATACATAAAAGAGATGGGGAGCAAAAAACTAATCCTCATATATCTATAGAAAAACCAATCCTTTTAATAGTTGAAGATAATAAGGATGTTGTGGAATACCTTATTACAATCCTGAAGGATTATTATATTCTTGAAGTTGCCTTCAATGGTAAGATTGGACTCGAAAAAGCATTGAAAATCATCCCGGATATCATCCTAACAGATGTTATGATGCCACAAATGGATGGCTTTGAAATGGTCAGAAATCTTAAAAATGATATCAGAACAGATCATATTCCAGTAATAATCCTCACCGCAAAAGGAGACTTCCACTCAAAACTTTCAGGACTGGAAATAGGCGCCGATCACTACCTCATCAAACCATTCAGTGAAAAGGAGCTATTACTTAAACTGAGCAACCTGCTAAAGGCAAGACATAAAATGCAAAAAAGGCTCGGCTCACTAAAAATGCTTTCCCATCATGGAAATATGCACTACAAGGATGAGATGCTGTTTATATCGAAGATTAACACCCTTCTTGAGGAGAAAATGGAGAATGAAGATTTTGGAATAAAAGATATTTGCAGCCACCTCAATATGAGCAGACCTCAGTTGTATCGGAAATTTTCCGCATTAACAGACAATTCTATCGGTAAATATATTAGAACTTATCGTCTTCACAGAGCAAAATCAATGATAGAAAGTCAGAGCAAAAATGTAACGGAAGCTGCAATCGATTCAGGGTTTAAAAACCTATCTCATTTTAGCACGAGTTTTAGGGAAGAATTCGGTTATTCTCCAAGTGAGCTTCTTTAATCCACCAATTGATTCATTATTGAGCAGATTACCAAAATTTTTGAGATTCTCACCAAAGTACTTCTAATGATGACTTATTAATTTTAATAAACAGTTGAGATACTCAGATATTTTTAATTCAAATATGATGGATCATGAAAACAAAATTAATAAGTCTTGCCCTGATTGGTTTATTATTATCGATCACGGTAAATTGTAGCCATGACTACACTATGAAAAGCGACGTCCAACAAGACGTGATGGAATCCCCCTTAGCCAACTATGAATTCATTGGCAATCCTCTCGGTAAAACACTGATGAAATCAGATAATGGTGTTACGAAAACAATCAAATTCTACGACGGAACAGGTCCTTTTGGATTTGATTTCAATGTAGATGGTTGTGCTCCAGATCCTTATTTAACAATTACTGGAAACGGCAATGCCTCTCATATTGGCTATTACACGGTTGAGAATTATGGGTGCTATGATGGCGTGAGTCCTATATTAGGCATAATAACCGCGGCCAACAGAGATAAAATATACACCTATGTGGCGTCGGCGGTTCAAAATCAGGATACTGGTATCTGGACTTACCACTATGTTGTATATGATGGCACAGGACGATTTACAGACGTTTATGGTGACATTTATATGCACGGCAACATTGATTTTGACAATTGGACCTGGGCTATGTCCGGCGAAGGAGAAATAACCTATTAATATCACGCAGGAAATATGGAAAAAAAAGATTCCAGTCTCTTTTCTGAGGCTGGATTTTTTATTGTTGAGGTAAGCCGGAATTAATGTGCGAAAGACTGGTATCCCGATCCCCGAGTACTCGGGAAAGCTTCTCATTAGATTGCCAAGCAGATCCTGACTTTCACTACGTCACGCCATAGGCGTGAGCAACACCACATTTGTATTGTGGTCTTGATGCGCCTATAGAATAGTACTTACACCCCTTTCAAACATTATTGGGATTATTTATCATTGAACAACAGCCTTTTCACGCAACTGATTTACATCATACCTTAAGATAAGCTGATGGGCTATCTTTAAAGTTTAAATTAGGATAGAAAAATACCAGAGTGTTTATACCTTACTTAACTCACACTAAATAAATTTAGAATATCATGAAGAATAATATAAAGTTGACGATTTGGACATTAAACCATCTATGGGTAATATTTTTCAGCTATTTATTGAGCATTTTTTTTGTGTTATTACCTATTCATGGTGCATTTGGATTCAGTATGGATGATGATGGAACCTATCTTTCCAATGCACTTATGCATATTGGCAGTGGTGCTGTTCTTGCACTGGCCACAGGTCTATTGCAATATTTATCCTTAAAGCGTTACTTTAAGGTGTCGTTTAAATGGGTGTGGGCGTTATTGACTGGATTTGTGTTTGCCGAAATTTTTGCTGGTGTTGTATTGTGGAAATTGGAAATCTACAGAGGTTTAATTAATGTATTTAATACTTCTAATCATATACCTGAGGCTTTAATTTTTGCCTTTGCAGGACTAATTACGGGAATTCTACAATTCAGATTATTAAAACCCCACTTTAAGAAACATTTTTATTGGATCGTATCAAGTACTTTGGGCTGGGGGTTTTTAATTTTATCAACATCTCTTGGTCTCTTCGCTTTTCTGTTAGGTGCGATCTTATATGGCTTCGTGACTGGATTAGTTCTGTTTACAATATTGGAATTAAAACCACAAAACAAAAATGGGGATTAATGAGTATATATTTAACGGTTGTATTATCACTTGTACTGGGTTAAATAAGAATTTCTTGAATATCGCCCAAAACAAAAAAGCATCCCGATTTTCTTAAAAAGAAAAAAGGAAAGCTTCTCATTGGATTGTCAAGCAAGGCTTGACTTTCACTACGTCCCCGAAATGAATTCGGGAAACAACACAACATCTTAGTTGCGGTCTGGACGGGACTCGAACCCGCGACCCCCTGCGTGACAGGCAGATATTCTAACCAACTGAACTACCAGACCGATTATTTTCAATTAATCTAAGATAAAAATTTCTATTCTTCTGACGTTTTAAAAACTTCTCTCTTAGTATTGCTTCTCGCTTTGTTGTAAATGCCTCAACATATACGATCTTCCAAGGTTTCTTCTTTTTTGTATAAGCAGATAATCCCACATTATGCTCAGATATTCGCTTATCCAAATGTTCTGTATAACCTATATAAAAGGAACCATCTTGTTCACTTTCTATGATATATGTATAAAACACTTTAAGAACTTATGGCCTTTATGTATTCAATATGCTCGCGCTTTGCGTGACAGGCATCCCGAGTACTCGGGATAACCAACTGAACTACCAGACCGTTGCAAAACTGCACGCCTGCAAGATTAACCCGTGTTAATCACGCTATCAGGCGGGTGCAAATATACATGGCTTTTTTTATAACTCAAATCTTTTTTTAATTTTTTTAAGCAAACACGTATTCAAGCAAATTTTTGACGCTCAATCAAATAGGTTGTAAGTATGGTGTTAAAATTTTTGGTGATATCCGCTTCAACATATTTTATTTTATACTGTGCGCATTTTAATCGGATGGCATCGAAATAATTTGCCACCATCTCCTGATAACTGTCTTTAATATTATGTGCATACAAATTAATGGATTCACCTGTTTCAACATCTATAAACCGACGTGGATTGTTATCGAAATCAAAGGTGAACTCTTTCTCCTTATCAAAAACATGAAACAGGATCACTTCATGCTTATTATATTTTAAATGCCTCAACGCCTCAAACAACTTTGTATCATCCTCAACAGTCTGAAACATATCCGTGAATACGAAAATCATGGAACGCCTATGAATCTTTTCTGCTATTTCGTGTAAATATTTATAGGTTTCCGTGGGTTTGTGTTCAGGCTCTGACAGGATCGCTTCACTTAAATGATTCAATAACATCTGATGGTGGCGTTCGCTGCCCTTTTCCGGTGCATAATAATCATAGGCATCACTGTAAATACTTAAGCCAACCGCATCGCGTTGTTTCTTTAAGAGCTGCATAAGTGCTGCGGCCGCCAGTGCTGAAAAACCGATCTTATTTAAACCATCGAGAGAAAACGAATTCATCCTGGGGTAGTGCATTGAACTGCTGTTATCCAAAATAATGTGACAACGTAAATTGGTTTCATCGTCGTAACGTTTCGTATATAATTTATCTGTTTTGGCGAAAAGTTTCCAGTCAATATGACGCGTGCTTTCTCCACGATTGTAAATCTTGTGTTCGGCAAACTCAGCCGAGAACCCATGAAAAGGACTTTTATGCATGCCAGCAATAAAGCCTTCAACCACTTGTTTGGCAAGCAATTCTAAATTCTTAAACCCTTCTGTTTTATTGAGTTCGGCCTGTAAGTTCATATCCGTTCGTGCCCTCTCCTAAATTAACTGTTAATGGCATCGACAATCCCATAGGCTACCGATTCTTCCGCTCCCATCCAATGGTCCCGATTAAAATCCTTCATCACCTTTTCGACCTTCTGACCACAGTTGTCTGCTAAAATCTGGGCGCTGATTTCTTTTGTCTTCAAGATTTCCTGGGCCGTAATTTCGATGTCACTCGCCTGTCCGCGCGCACCTCCACTGGGTTGGTGTATCATAACACGAGCATGTGGCTGAATGAAACGTTTCCCTTTAGCACCGGCAGAAAGTAAAATCGAACCCATAGAAGCCGCCAAACCAGAACAAATGGTAGACACATCGCTTTTAAGTGATTTCATGCAATCATAAATGGCAAAGCCGGAGGTGACATAGCCTCCAGGACTATTAATATACAGTTGGATGTCCTCAGTCCCCAAGGCATCCAGATAAAGCAACCTGTCTATGACATGCTTCGCGGAAGTATCATCTACCTGCCCCCATAAAAACACCTTACGCTCATCGAGAAATTTAGAATCTATAAGGTCCTGTACTTTTGTTTTTTTACTCATAATTTGAATTTTTAAACTATTCTTGAAGATTATTCAATGGATACACCTTCCTGAAAAATGATCAGATGCCATGAACAAAAACAATTACCCTATGATTTTGATTCTGTTTTTGATAGCATAGGTTTCAATGCATCTAAAATAAAAAAAGGTTTGCCAATTCGGCAAACCTTTTAATATTTCTTTTTCGCTGCAACTATAGGAGTGAATCTATGGCATCGGTATAGGCGTTTTTAGGTGCAACACCGACCTGTCTACCAACGACCTCTCCATTTTGAAACACCAACACGGTTGGAATGTTTCGTACACCATATTTAGCGGCAAATTCCTGATTAGCATCAACATCTACCTTTCCTACGACAGCCTTTCCTTCATATTCGCTGCTAATTTGTTCTATGATTGGACCAACCATTCTACATGGACCACACCAGGCAGCCCAGAAATCTACCAAAACAGGTTTATCGCTGTTCAAAACCGTTTCTTCAAATGTTGCATCTGTTATTTCTAATGCCATAATATCTAAGTTTTATTTTTTTACTAATTCAATGCGACAAAATTAGTCAAAAAAAACACGAAACCTTACAAAGTGACAATTTGTTTTACTTATGGTGAAATCACATTCGTTTATCTAACGCGCTGCTTACCACAACAGGAAGTAAATACCTTTCTTTTTTAGCCGCTCTATAAAGACGCCCCCTCCTTATTAATGATAAGACGCTTTGCAATGATTTTGCCTAAACATCGATTCGAATCCGTTCCTGTATCGGATCGCATTTCATCAATCTCATTCACAAAAGCAACCAAATAGTTGCGTATTAGAAAAATTTGATTTACATTAGCAACCAAATAGTTGCATAACAATCAAAAAGCAAACACTTATGAAAGACCTTATTACAAAAGAAGCCCATTTTAATCATCCTATTGAAAAGGTTTGGAATGCCATTTCTAAGGCTGAAGAGATTTCCACCTGGTTTATAAAAGCTGATTTTAAGGCTGAATCAGGATATCATTACACCTTCATTGCAAGTCAAAAAAATGATTGTGTCAATATTACCGGCGTGGTGATAGAGGCTACGCCTTATACCCTGATCTATACCTGGATAGTGGCCCATACCGAAGTGGAGACCACCGTAAAATGGGAACTTGAAGCCACCGACAATGGGACCAGACTCTACCTGGAGCATTCCGGTATTTCAAAATACAAAGGCGACACCGCCATTAAAATGTTTGAAAGTTTTAACGGTGGCTGGGCTGGTTGTATGACTGAACTCAGTGATTATTTAAAAAAATTGGTCAATGCAGGATAAGATCACCAGGCTTTTTAAAGCCATTTCAGACCCGACAAGGCGTGATATTTTTCACGCCTTGGTCATAGCGACATCGGCGCTCTCTATTTCTCAAATATCAAATCAGTTTGATATGACCCGACAAGGTGTAACCAAACATATTAAAACGCTTGAGGAGGCCGGACTTCTGAAAATTCAAATCCAAGGAAGAGAACGATTTTGCCTGGCTCAACCAAATGAACTTGAAGCCATTAACAAGTGGCTGAAATTTTACGAACAATTCTGGGATGACCACCTCGACCGATTAGGAGATTATTTGGATCATCAGACTTAGTTCAGTATATAAGGTACATGCTGCTCCTCCAATTCCTGTAATAACTCCTGACTCACTTTTACCTTTTGCTTTCTGCTACCCATGCTGAGTTTAATTTTTTCTTCGGAATCGTAAATCAAAAAATTAAGTGCCTGATTGCCCGGATGTAATTTTAGCAATTCCTTTAAAGCCAGTATTTTTTCTTTTTTCAAATCATTGATATCAACCTGTATGGACAATTTCTTGGCATAGGCATCCATGACATCATGAAGCAACTGGAAATTATTAAACTGTAATCGGGGTTCACCACGCTGGCCGGTATCCTTATTTATCCAACCCTCCCGGACAAATGTCTTCACAAACACGAAATTATTCTTCATTAAAAAATGTCTGAACTTAAGATATTCCTCCCCAAAAATTCGAAACTCAAAGCTGTCGGTATAATCTTCAACGGTGAATAGCGCCCATCCTTTTCCCTGTTTACTCACACGATGTTGTACGTCCGTAACCACACCTCCAAATATGAGTTCGCGATTCACAAAAGGTTCCAGGTTATTGAATAAACCCACCGTGGCATTGCAAAAGGTATTCATTTCGGTCTTAAAGTCATCCAGGGGATGTCCGGAAATATATATGCCAACGACCTCACGCTCCTTACCAAGTTTTTCCATGGTGCCCCACTCTTCGCACGGTGGCACCTGGGGTTCGGCTATTTGTACCGCACTCGCATCTCCAAACAGACTTACCTGTGCAGAATTTTCATTTTCCTGGTGCTTCGCTCCATATTTAATGGCCTTTTCCAGAAACGTGATTCCATCGCCGTCATCATGAAAGTACTGTGCACGATGCGTCGATTTAAAACAATCGAATCCTCCCGCAAGGGCTAAATTTTCAAATGCCTTCTTATTCGCCGCTCGCAAATCTATTCGCTTTGCCAAATCGAAAATGGACTTGTAGTTTCCATCCTTCTTTCTGTTCTCAACAATCGTCTTTACCGCACCATGCCCAACGCCCTTTATGGCTCCCATACCAAACCGAACCGCGTTATCCTGATTCACTGAAAACTTATAGTAGGATTCATTAACATCAGGCCCCAGGACTTTCAGCTTCATTCGCTTGCATTCTTCCATAAAAAAGGTCACCTGTTTGATGTCATTCATGTTATTCGATAACACTGCGGCCATATACTCTGCAGGATAATGCGCCTTTAAATACGCCGTCTGATAGGCGATCCAGGCATAACAGGTGGAATGGGACTTGTTGAATGCATAACTCGCAAAGGCCTCCCAATCTTTCCAAACCTTTTCCAAAATGTCCGCATCATGTCCATTCGCACTTGCCTGCTCGATAAATTTTGGTTTCATTTTATCGAGTACCGCGATTTGCTTTTTACCCATAGCCTTTCGCAATACATCGGCTTCACCTTTTGTGAAATTGGCTAATTTTTGAGACAACAGCATCACCTGCTCCTGATAGACCGTAATGCCATAAGTTTCCTTTAGGTATTCTTCCATGGCGGGCAGATCGTACTCTATCGCCTCATCACCATGCTTTCTCCTTACAAAACTGGGAATGTATTCCATTGGCCCGGGTCGGTACAGCGCATTCATGGCAATCAGGTCTTCGAAGACGGTAGGCTTTAAATCGCGAAGGTGTTTTTGCATACCCGGAGATTCGTATTGAAAAACGCCGACCGTTTCGCCACGCTGAAACAAATTATAGGTCATTTCATCATCCAATGGAAATGCTTCCGGATCAAGATCTATACCGTGCCTTGCTTTTACAATTTTTACAGTATCCTTTATTAAGGTCAACGTTTTTAACCCCAGAAAGTCCATTTTCAACAATCCGGCCGCTTCCACGACAGAATTATCGAATTGGGTTACGTAAAGCTCAGAATCCTTCGCTGTGGCCACCGGTACAAAATTGGTAATGTCGTCCGGCGTAATGATGACACCACATGCATGTATTCCCGTATTTCTTACAGAACCTTCAAGTGTTCTGGCCGTATTTACCGTTTCGGCCTCCAAATCGTCACCTTCCGATATATTTAAAAGTTGATTTACTTTTTCAAGGTCTTCTGCCCGAAATTTACTGCTTAAGCCTTTCTCGTCTAAGTCGAATATTTTGTTGAGTTTCGACATGTTTGGAATGAGCTTGGCAATTCTGTCGGCGTCAAATAAGGGCAGATCCAGCACACGAGCCGTATCCCTTATCGAGGATTTCGCCGCCATGGTACCGTAGGTGATGATCTGAGCGACCTGATTACTACCGTACTTTTTAATAACATAATCCATAACACGACCACGGCCCTCATCATCAAAATCGATATCGATATCCGGCATACTGATACGGTCCGGATTTAGAAAACGCTCAAAAAGCAAATCATACTTCAGTGGATCGATATTCGTGATCCATAAACAGTAGGCCACCACCGAACCCGCTGCAGAACCACGTCCCGGCCCCACAGAAACATTCATGTTTCGAGCTTCACGGATAAAATCCTCTACAATTAAAAAATACCCCGGATATCCCGTATTTTCAATAACACTGAGTTCAAAATCTATACGCTCCTTGATGTCTTCAGAGAGTACCTCTCCATAACGTTTTTTGGCGCCTTCATAGGTTAAATGTCTTAAGTAGGCATTCTCCCCCCGTTTACCCCCGTCAATCAGATCCTGTTCATGTTTGAACTCTTCAGGTATATCAAATGCCGGCAACAGGACCTCTCGAGCCAACTCATAGGTTTCAATCTTATCGACGACCTCCTGAATGTTGACAATGGCTTCAGGGAGGTCCTGAAACAGCTGTTTCATTTCATCAGAGGATTTAAAATAATATTCCTGGTTGGGCAGTCCGTATCGGTAGCCTCTTCCACGACCTATAGGTGTAGCCTGTTTTTCTCCATCCTTAACACAAAGCAGAATATCGTGTGCATTGGCATCCTCCTTACTTTGGTAGTAGGTGTTATTTGTAGCGACTATTTTGATATTGTGCCTTTTTGCCAGTTGTATCAGTGTTGGATTAACACGATCCTCATCTTCCTGATGGTGCCGCATTACTTCCATATAAAGGTCGTCCCCGAATTCCCCTTTCCACCATAGCAGGGCTTCCTCGGCCTGTACCTCCCCGACATTGAGCACTTTACTCGCAATTTCTCCGTACAAATTGCCGGTCAGGACAATGAGATCTTCCTTGTATTTCTGCACCAATGCTTTGTCGATTCTTGGAACGTAATAAAAGCCATCGACAAAGGCATGTGAGGATAACTTTGCCAAATTGTGATAGCCATTTTTATTTTTTGCCAAGAAGACCATTTGATACCCATTGTCCTTTCTGGTTTTGTCCAAATGGTTATCACAGACAAAAAACTCACAGCCAATAATTGGCTTGATCCTATTTTTTTTAACAATCTCCCCCTTTTTTTCAGCTTCCACAATATCGGCCTTTATCAGGCTGTTTTGCCTGTTTACGGCATTTATAAAATGAAATGCTCCCATCATGTTGGCATGATCGGTAAGGGCTACAGCGGGCATATTGTTTGCTGCAGCTACTCCAACCAATTCTGAGACACTCATAGTGGATTGCAGAACAGAAAACTGGGAATGGTTGTGCAAATGCACAAAATCGACATCAGCCAATTCGGAAACATTCTGACTTATTTCTTCCGATGAGATACTATCGGCTTTTTTGGAGGATAAACGCTGACGTATTTTGGAACTTTCCGATTTAAGATTTACATGATTTAAGCCAATGAGCTGAATGGTTCCTGGATGTTCCTCGGTAAACTTTTCAAAATACTCCGGAGTAACATCCAACTCCTCATCTGTATATTCCCGCAATCGGACCAACTCAAGGAAACACCGAGTGGTTGCCTCCACATCGGCAGTTGCATTATGCGCTTCGGCAAAGGCTTCATTAAATAAATGATGGTATAACTCAGTTAGGGTTGGCAATTTAAACTTCCCCCCGCGACCTCCGGGAATTCTGCATAACTCTGCAGTGTGTTCTGTACAGGTGTCTAATACGGGCAACTCCTGTAAAGCATTAGATAGCTCAGCTCTCACAAATTCAGCACCCATAATATTAAGGTCAAACTTCACATTTTGACCAACAACAAATTTAGTCTTACCCAGTGCCTCATTGAATTTTTCCAATACCTCCCTGATCGGTCGACCGTTCTCCTGTGCCAATTCAGTAGAGATCCCATGAACCTTTTCCGCATCATAGGGAATATTGAATCCTTCAGGCTGAATTAAATAATCCTGATGATCTAAACAATGCCCCATGGCATCATGCAATTGCCATGCAATCTGTATGCATCTCGGCCAGTTTTCCACATCGGTAACAGGAGCATCCCAACGTTTTGGGAGGCCCGTGGTTTCAGTATCGAAAATTAAATACATGCTGTTGTTTTAAGGGTTGTTGAAATCCTGCATTTTAAGCAAAATGGAAAAGTTTAAAAATACACAGAATTTCAACTTTATTAAAGTGAAGTTATAAACAGTTGTAAACAGACGAAAATGTTCCGATTTTGTGCGAATTTTTTCAAAAAAATGCAGTTCAACTCCGCTAATTAGAAGACTGAAAATCCATTTCCCCGGCATGTCTGCAAAAATTAGTGGTAAAAATCAATGTATCTGGAGAGGTCATAAAACGCTCAAAATCTTGATAATCAGTTACTTTATTTAAAATAAAACAAAAACTTTTCCCTACCCTATGAAAAATATTCTAATAAACTAAAACCTAACATTTGTCATAGTTTCGGGTAGGTTAAATTAATATTTTTCGTCCATCATATAATTAACAAATATCGTCATGAAAAATTTAAAGCTCATCATTAACTTGATCGTTATCACAACAAGTTTAATGTTATTCCAATGTACAAGTGATTACACCGCAATTGAAGGCCCAGCAGGTATTGATGGCATTGACGGGGTTGATGGCATCGATGGTATTGATGGCATTGACGGGGTTGGTGTTCAGGAATGTATCGACTGTCACGCCTCATCGCATAGAGCAGGCATTTTTGATGCATACTATATGTCAAATCACGGTGGCCAACCAGGGTATTCTTATGGATCATGGAGTAGAGGCACCAGAGAAAGTTGTGCCGCATGCCATAACAATGCTGGTTTTATTGATTATATAGAGACAGGAGGTGTAGCCAAAGGTGGTTATAATGAATCCAAACCACTAAACTGTACTGGCTGCCACAGTGTACATCGTTCATTCGATTTTGAAACCGACGGTAATGATTATGCTGTAAGAACCCTGGATCCAGTAGACTTCAGAGTATTTGCTGAGAATGATGCTCTTCCGGATTATATTTTAGATTACGGCAATGCCAGTAATATGTGTGCCAACTGTCATCAACCAAGAAGGGGAACGCCTGTCGCAGATGAATATCCCGGTAAATATTTACAAACCAGCGGTCACTGGGGACCACACCACGGTCCGCAAACGGCTCTGCTGGAAGGACTTTTAGGTGCCTACTCTACGTTCACATTAGTTGAAGATATCCCCGCCGTCAAACAAGCAGCCCACAGGACCGATACAGCCGCATGTATCGATTGCCATATGCGGCATACCACAGATGGTTCATTTGGACACAGTTGGAATCCTACAAGAAACAACTGTAATGACTGTCATGGTGGCAATGCACAAGACCTTGAAGTTGCCGGTTTGGAAGACGATTGGCTAGCATTGGGACACCTGTTAGAGCAAGTCGTAGGTCAGGCTATTGACGACGACGACCAACCTATGTTTGAAGCTGACGGCGTCACTCCGGTTCCAGTTGTAGGTATTGTTCATTACGAAGAACCAGATGATCCAAGTGAGGAAGGTGAATGGCATCCGCAAACCGGTCTATTTGACTTGAAATATGCCGAAGCCGCATGGAACTTCCTGTTTATCTATGAAGATAGAAGTATGGGTATCCATAATCCTGATTATGCAAAATCATTAATTAAGAATTCCTTAGCTAACATACAATAATTGAGGTTGATTACAATAGTTTGGTCTCAAGACCAAACTATTGTAGCTCCTCGAATGAAGTTGGCAATGAATTTTAGATAAAATTAATTACAATGAAAAAACTATTTAAAATAGTTCTCGTGAGTATTATCCCATTGGTCGTATTTTCATGTTACTATGACGAATTCCCGGAAGAAATAGTACAAGATGATGTGGTTATTGATCCTGACATTGTTGTCTCTTTTGCAGATGATATTGCACCCATATTTGTAAACTATAACTGTACACAATGTCATGATGCTTCAGGACAAGCTCCAGACTTAAGCCCAGGAAATGCATATGCCTCTTTACTAGCAGGATATGTTAACCCCGGCAACAGCGGCTCGAGCACACTATACATTCAATTGAATGATCTTGGTCACCAAAATGTAGATCCTGATGCGATAGCTTTAATTAAAAAGTGGATTGATGATGGCGCCGAGAATAACTAACCCTAAAGATGTTACAATGAAAACGTATAATATATTACTGTTTGTCTTATTAATTATTCCTGTTTTGTGCTTTTCACAGAAGAAGGCAAAAGACTCCATTGTTGAGCGACCCGCCCGTCCTGCTTTTGAAAGCGCTTCATTAATTGACAATGCCACAAACGTGTTATTTTCGAAAAATACTTTGGAAGTGGTAATGCAGCACAGATTTGGGCGTATAGAGGAAAAGAATTCTTTAGCCGGAATATATGGAGCAAATTCCAATATCAGAATCGCCCTGGCCTATTCTATTTTAGATTGGTTATCTGTAGGCTATGGTATCACTCAAGAAAATAGAACGAGTGACTTTAGCTTAAAAGTTGGTTTGGCAAAACAGACCCGTTCCGGTAGTACACCCATTAGCATTAGCTATTACGGAAATATAGCCATAGACGGTCGCTCTTTTGATACAAAATACCCTAATGGAGACTTTATTCCTCCTGATGCCGACAACGGTCCGTTCTTAAAACAACAAGACCGCTATTCCTATTTCCATCAGCTGGTTTTTACCAAACGATTTAGTTCAGACATCTCGTTCCAAATTGCACCGAGTTTATCGCATTTTAATGCGGTAAATTATGGTGGAGAGCATGATCGATTTGCCATAGCATTTGGTGGACGGTTTAAAGTAAGTCCTCAAACAGCACTGATTTATGATATTAGTGCCCCGATAACCCAGTTTGATAATAATAAATATAATGTAACAGGCTTTAGTTTTGGCGCAGAATTCTCAACTTCAGCCCACACATTTCAAATATTTTTAACCAATTTTAATGGCCTATTACCTCAGTATAATTACATGAAGAACACCAATAATTTTTTCGATGGTGGCGCCAGAATTGGGTTTAACATAACCCGTAATTATAATTTTTAAGACCATATGAACAACAAATCTGAAAAGAAAAGTCAGCTTTCACGAAGAGGCTTTCTACCCATTTTAGGTGGTAGTTTATTGTTGCCTTTTTTCGGAATGGGCAGTTCCAAAGATGCCTCGATCAAAACTCCGGAAGAAGACAGCTATCAAACCTTATTAAAACCTGACGGCACAACCGTGAAGGTAAAAGTGAGCACCTTAAAAAAATCAAAAATTATCAAGAAGGATGTATCCAATACATCCTTGCTTAAATGGCTCGGTAAAAAGCTGTAACCTAAAGTTGAAAATTCATTCATGATGGAAGATAGTAAAAACTCCAGACGTAAATTTCTTGATAAAGGGCTGAAAATAGGATTCGCATCTGCTATTGGAGGGCTTGGTTTGTCTCAGCTTTCAGAAAAATTAGGGGCTTCAAACAAGGCAAATGACGGAGAAAAAATAGAGTTAATGACCACAGATGGTTCTCTAATTCAAGTGGATGCCTCGGAGGTTATCGAAATAGAGCACTCAGAAGACCATGATACCAAATACAATGTTCGAGAGGGTTTTCCGAATCGAAAATTTGTAATGGTTATTGATCTCGCCAAATGTAAAAACGCCTTAAAATGTGTTGTTGCCTGCAACAAGCATCACTATGTCACCGGTGAAAATGCCTGGCTTAAAGTTCATAAAATGCAAGAGTCAAAAGATACGGCACCCTATTGGATGCCGAGAACTTGCATGCATTGTGATCAACCGGCATGTGTTACGGTTTGCCCTGTTGATGCCACCTTTAAAAGACGCGATGGATTGGTGCTGATCGACAATGAGCGTTGTATTGGTTGCCGGTTTTGTATGGCGGCATGCCCTTATTCAATTCGTGTTTTTAACTGGAGTGAGCCGGAGCAAGGTGAAATGAGCGAGATTACGCTAAACATGGTTGATTCATGTCATGACAATCCATCTATAGAATATGCAGGTGTTCCGAGTAGAAAAGGGACTCCTGATAAATGTGATTTTTGCCCTCATAAAATACATGAAAATGAATTGCCACACTGTGTAACGGCCTGCCCTAATGGTGTCTTTTACTTCGGCGATAAATACGAGGATACGGTAACCAATGGCGAGGAAACATTACGTCTAAGCAAATTACTCAAAGATAAAGCAGGTTACCGATTATTAGAAGAATTAGGGACTTCTCCAAGCGTTTACTATTTACCTCCTGTAAATCGTTTAGTCGAATTTGACAAAGGTCTGGAAAATTACAAGGAATTTGAATCGGTTGATAAACCCTATACTTTTGAAAATCCTGAATGACTATGAAAAATTATGATATCCTTGTAGAACATTTAGCCCCTAAAAAATTTGGAAAAAGAGGTAGAATTTGGGTTATTTTTTTGGTTGTTGTTATTGTTTTGGGACTCATTGCATACATTGATCAAATAAGACAAGGTCAGATTGTTACCAATATGCGCGATTATGCGCTTTGGGGCATATACATCTCAAATTTCGTCTTTTTTGTCGCAACCAGTTTCGTAGGATCTGTTACCGTGGCCATTTTAAGATTAACGAATAATTCCTGGAGAACCCCTTTAGTTCGAATTGCTGAAATCATTACGTTCGCATCTATTGTGATGGCCGGTTTAACCATTATGATTGATATGGGGCGTCCTGACAGATTATTAAACCTATTTATTCATGCAAGATTGCAATCCCCAATCACCTGGGATGTCATTATAATTCCAACAACCATTGCCTTGAGTTTCCTGTTATTGTATTTTCCTCTTTTACCCGATTTGGGTATACTTAAAAAATATTACGAGAAGACGAAACCCAAATTCAGCAAATGGTATGGGAAACTTTCGCTTAACTGGACCGGCAGTGAACGTCAGAAGTCAATACAAGAAAAATCCATTAAGATCATAGCTATTTTAATTATCCCTGTTAGTATTATTCTACAAACTATAGATGCATGGTTGTTTTCGACCACCTATAGAATTGGATGGGATAGCACCAATATGGGGGCCTATTTTATCTCAGGCGCTTTTGTTGCGGGATTAGGCGCATTAGTTACCATGGTTTACATTATTCGGAGGGTTAGAGGTTTGGACCATTATATTACAGATTATCATTTTGATAAGCTGGGGAAATTTTTGGGCCTGGCCTGTCTAACATACCTCTATTTTAACATCAATGAGTATCTAATCCCAATTTTTACAGCACCTGTTGAAGAAGACATCCATTTAAATTCCTTGGTTTTTGGTGAATGGGCCCCCTTATTTTGGTTCTCACAGATCGTTGGTCTTGTTTTACCTCTGGTTATTTTATTATTTAAAAAAGGCCGAAGGCCCGGACCTATGTTCATCGTTGGCTTAATGGTTGTTCTTGGTTCCTGGTGGAAACGATACATTATCGTTATACCGACACTTTTGCATCCTTTTTTACCTATTGAAGGTGTTCCTGAGTCCTGGCACCATTATTTCCCAAGTGCCCATGAATGGATCATCACGTTTGCAACTTTGGCGATGGCTTTATTGATTATTACGCTATGCGTCCGTTATTTACCGGTTATCCCCATACAACGAACAGCAGATGAAAAGAATATGACCACAAACAAGAAAACTACGGAATCATGAAAAAGATGTTAAAATTTCCTGTTGTTTTTTTCCTAATCATCGGAATATTTATATCGTCTTCCGGTATATCATCAGTTTATGCCCAAAAAGCTAAAAAAAATACTGTACGGTTAAGAGTAGACTATATTAAAATTATGGACAGTATATCTTATTTTAATATAAAAGCGTTTTCGAGGGTGAATCGTGAAAATATTGATGTCTCCGACATCGATTTAACCGTTTACAACGAAATTGACGATGAGAATATCGAATTAGGTTCGACCACAACTGACAGGAATGGTGAATGTAAATTTATTTTGAAAAATTTTAATACCATTGCATCAGACTCTACTGGCACTTATAATTTCGTTGTGAAGTTTAAAGGAAATGACACCTATAAAAAGGCTTCTAAAAGCGTTAGCTTCAAAGACGCCAGTATTGAAACAAATTTAACAACCAAAGACAGCATCAATTATGTTAGTGCCATTCTTAAAGAAACAATAACAGACAGTGTTTTAAGTGACAAATTGCTTAATGTTCAGGTTCAACGATTGTTTAGACCTTTAAAAATTGGAAAAGAATTTAACATGACCGATGAAAATGGATCGATTATTGTAGCTGTAGATAATGACATTCCAGGAATTAATGGAAATTTGATGATTGAAGTGACATTAAGCGATAGTGATTCCTATGGTACAGTTAAGGCCTTAGTTAAAGCGCCATATGGTACTCCCATAGTTGAGGAATCGACCTTTGATAAGAGAACTATGTGGTCGCCGCGAAATAAAACACCGTTATTTTTGTTAATATTTCCGAACTTAATAATTTTTGGAATATGGGGTTTTATTCTATTTTTATTTTATAACTTATTCAAAATATCTAAATCTTAATTATATTATCATGAAAGTATTGAAAACATTAACATTTATAGGAATTTTAATACTGAGTTTATATTCATTTACATCAGTATTTCAGGATGGCTGGAATATACCCGAAAAATATGTAAATATGGAAAATCCGACGAATCCTGATGAAGATCTGGCCATAGGAAAAGCCCTATACAGTAAGCATTGTAAATCATGTCATGGCAAGGAAGGCTATGGTGATGGCCCTAAAGCTGCTGAAATGGATGGAGACTTAGGAGATTTTTCCAGTGAAGAATTCCAGGAGCAAACGGATGGCGTACTTTTCTATAAAACATCCTTTGGAAAAGATGATATGCCGGAATACACAAAAAAAATTCCTGAGGACGAGGACAGATGGCTAATCGTTAATTATATGCGAACACTAGCCGAATAATTTTTTTGCTTCCATTTTAAAAAACCGAACCTGTCGTTCGGTTTTTTTATTTTCACAGAATTCAAAGCAGTTGATATCACATTTTTATCATTTACCAAATATGCCAAACATGACATAAGTCATCAAATTTCAGGGTTTTACATGCTATATTTAGTCTTCGTGAAGATTGTTGGTTTAATTCAAAAAGTAATTATGGAAGACAATAAACTAAGATCTGATTCAAGGAGAGGATTTTTAAAAAAACTCTCCTCCGGAAGTATTCTTGCCGCAACAGGGCTGGCATTTAATTCACTTTCCTCCTGTAAGGATGAATCAACAGAAAAAACCACCTTATTAACACCTGAGGGTAAACTTGTTCAAGTGCCAAATTCTGAAATTGAAGCCATGGAACATTTGCAGCATGGTGCACCTCCTGAAGAAGCACGTCAAGGCATTCCGGGCAAAAAATATGTAATGGTTGTAGACCTGAGCAAATGCAAGAATGCCAGAAAATGTATTCATGCCTGTGATAAGCATCACAACCTCACTCCTGAAAGACCCTATATAAAGGTTCTCGAAATGAAAGACAATGAAAAATCCTCCCCTTATTGGATGCCTAAAAAATGCTTTCAGTGTGACAACCCGCCATGCGTAAAAGTTTGTCCCGTTGGTGCTACCTACAAACGCACAGATGGGATTGTACTAATAGACAACGAACGCTGCATAGGCTGTCGCTTCTGCATGGCTGCCTGTCCCTATTCTGCAAGGGTATTCAATTGGGGCAACCCTCCGGAAGGCAAATTAGATATCCCCTATTCTCCTGAGACAAGTCTTCCGAGCAAACAGGGCACGGTAGCGAAATGTGATTTTTGTCCGGATATGCTTCGCCAGGACAAACTGCCGCATTGCATTACTGCCTGTCCTAATGGTGTAATCTATTTTGGAAATGAACTTGAAGACGCCGTAACCAACGGTGAAGAAACCGTCAGATTAAGTACCCTTTTAAAAGATAAAGCAGGTTACAGGTATATGGAAGAACTTGGAACAAAACCTCGTGTTTATTATTTACCACCTGTAGATCGACTCTTCCCGTTTGAAAAAGAAAATTCTGAAAACAGCACATCATGAATACACATGTCAAACATCAGCAAGAGTTTAAAGACAGGAGAGAAAAGGACCTTTTAAGACATATTTTAAAGACCTCATGGCGTTATAAGCTATGGATAGCTTTTTTAGTTCTTGTTATAGCAATAGGGATGTATGGTTATTACAGACAGTTAAAATACGGATTGATTGTCACGGCGATGCGAGATTATACATCATGGGGCATTTACATATCGAATTTTGTATTCTTCGTTGCCATTAGTCTCGTGGGATCTCTCTTTAGTTCCATTCTAAAGCTAAATAAGAATGAATGGTCTAAACCACTGACACGGATTTCTGAAATTATTGCTGTATCCGCTATTATATGTGCCATTGTCATTATCATTGTGGATATGGGAAGACCGGACCGGTTCTTTTATGTAATTAAATATTTAAGAATTCAGTCGCCAATTATATGGGATGTGATTATTATCTCTACCTATCTGGTCATTAGTTTAATATTACTTTATTCCTCGTTGCTCCCGGATCTTGCCCTCTGTCGGGATCGATTAACGGTAATTCCTAAATGGAAAAAGAAATTATACAGAATTTTGGCCATTAACTGGCGAAACCACCCTAATCAACTAGCCATGCTTCAAAAGGTGACTAAAATTTTAGCCATCTCTGTACTCCCGGTAGCATTTGCAATACACACGGTAACTTCATGGCTTTTTGCAACCACCTGGCGACCAGGATGGGACAGCACCAATTTAGGCCCATACTTTGTCTCTGGGGCTTTTATGGCCGGTGCAGCGGCAATAATTATTGCCATGTACTTTATACGGAAGTCGCTTCATCTTAAGGCTTATATTACAGAAGCTCATTTTGATAAAATGGGCAAATTACTGGTTCTATTATCATTGGTATACCTCTACTTCAACATTAACGAATATTTGGGTCCTGCATTTAAGATGGTTGGTGTTGAAGGAGAACATATTATTGAGTTATTTGTTGGTAAATATGCACCAATGTATTGGTTTGTTCAATTAGGCGGTCTTGTATTACCTATTGTATTCTTGCTATTTAAAGGCATGCGTCGGTCGTTCCCCATCTTTATAATTTCAACTTTTATAATTTTAGGGGCATGGTTTAAACGGTTTTTGATCGTCATTCCATCACTTCAGCATCCCTATTTACCAATTCAAGGTGTTGATGAATCCTATTTACATTACGATCCGACATGGGAAGAATGGGCCATAACCCTTGCTTCATTTGCCTGGTTTTTATTAATTATTACGGTCCTTATAAAGCTATTTCCAGTAATACCGATAAAAAAGCACGAGCATGTCTCAAAACGTCACCCAATTCTAAATTTTTAAAATATGAAAACTAAAATTCTTCATAGTGCCTGGGGTTTGAAAATATCATGTTTGGTTTTTATTATGATATTTAACGCTAATATAGTGTGCGGACAAGACGATGAAATCAAGGAAGAGGCAAAAATAGCCTTATCTTTTAATGAAGATGACAGATCTAAAATAATAGTAGCCACAGCAACCAACATAAGTAACGAACCTATTGAAGACCTTGAATTATATTTTTATATCAAAAGATCCTTCAGTAATTTACCAATTGGTGATTTTTTTAATTCTACAGATGAAACCGGGGTTGTTGAAGTTGAGTTTCCAGCTGATCTTCCCGGTGATTCTGAAGGAAATGTTACGATTTTAGTTAAATTAATGGATTCTGATCTTTATAATGATCAGACTATTGAAACTGTCAAAAAATGGGGTGTTCCATCGCCTTCACCAGATCATATAGACGAGAAACGATCGCTATGGGCCGCGGCAGCGAATGCTCCAATCCCGCTTATCATCATTATTAGTGCTTTAATTTTTTCTATTTGGTTTATTATTTTTTATATCATCTATATACTCTTTAAAATAAATAAAATCGGAATCATTGATTCAAAACCTTAATAAGAGAAATAATTTTATCCTAACATCAAAGTCTTTTTTTATAACCCGTTCTTCCAATTTGGATATGGTTGGTCATTGCATTACTATTCATGCTTATTTTCACGGCAAGTTATAACAAACGCCGTATGGATAACCAGTTTGAATTGGAAGATCGTTAACATTTGATTAATACAAAAAAAAGAGCAACATTTCGTGTTGCTCTTTTTCTATTATAAGTTAAAAATCTATGACACCAGTTCCTCATGGACTCTTTCAGCCTTTATAGTATCCTTAATAGCGTTTTTCTGTTTTAATAACATATAGATAGATTGAATGCCAGTCAATTCTGTTAACTTACTTTTTCTATTAAAGCAGATCTTAACAGAAATGCAATGAATTATCTTAATTTATCATAAATTAGAACTCTAAAACAACTACCCATGAGAATCTGGCCTTTTTTAATTTTTCTTATTTCCTTTTTTTACCTGAGTTGTGACGACAAAACCACTCCGCTCTATGTTGGAACCTATACCCAGGGCGAAAGTGAAGGAATTTACAGCTTTGAGTTCAATACCAAAACCGGAGAACTTACGCACAACTATTTAGTGGCTAAAACTGATAATCCCTCTTTTTTGACATTTGCCCCAAACCGAAAATTCCTCTTTGCGGTAAATGAAGGAGAAACTCCAACCGTTTCTTCCTTTAAGGTTGAGGATAGCGAACTTTCTTTTCTAAGCAAAGTCTCGAGTCATGGTAACAGTCCCTGCCATATCGCCTTAAACGAAACGGGTGATAAAGCGGTTGTTTCTAATTATGGTGGAGGAAATTTTGCACTATTCTCAATTAAAGACAATGGTGAAATCGATGAGGCCTTTCAAGTTGTGGAGCATCAGACCGACTCTATTAGCTCTCATGTGCACTCCGCAGAATTTATAGAAGATCATTTATACGTTGCTGATTTAGGGAAAAACGCAGTTTATGATTATGAGCTGCGAAACAGGAAGTACGTGCTCAGAGATTCATCTATTGTAAATATGGCTCCTAATTCCGGTCCCAGACATTTCACATTTACAAATGACAATAATTTCATATACATTATAAACGAACTGTCAAGTACGATTACTACAGCCAAAAGAACTGACGAAGGGTTTAAATTCATTGAAACAGTTTCAACTCTGTCTAAAGATTTTAAAGGCGATAGCTTCTGTGCCGATATTCACTTGTCGAAAGATGAGAAATTTATTTACGGATCGAATCGCGGTGAAAATTCAATTGTTGTATTTAAACGTAACAACAATGACGGAACACTTGAAAAAATTCAAAATATAAGTGTACACGGGGATTGGCCAAGAAATTTTACAATAGATCCATCAGGTAATTTTCTGTTGGTTGCCAACCAGAGAAGTCATAATATTACTGTATTTAAAATAGACAAATACAATGGTAGACTCACTTTTTTGCATGAAGTAGAAGTGCCATCGCCTGCCTGTCTGCTGTTTTAAGTTATATTGTTTTTTCGAACCGAAAAAACATTTAATAATGAAAAAAATATAGTATCTTTGCGGCCTTATTAATAACCCGGGGTCGTGAACCTCAACTAATTAATTATTATGTCAGTAAAAATTAGATTACAAAGACACGGTAAAAAAGGAAAACCTTTTTACTGGATCGTTGCAGCAGATGCACGAGCAAAAAGAGATGGTAAATACCTGGAGAAATTAGGTACTTATAATCCCAACACCAATCCGGCAACCATCGATTTGAGTGTTGATGATGCCGTAAAATGGTTACAAAATGGTGCTCAGCCTACGGATACAGCGAAAGCTATTTTATCTTACAAGGGGGCATTATTGAAAAATCATCTTGCTGGCGGTATTAAAAAAGGGGCTTTAACGGAAGAACAGGCCGAAGAAAAATTTAATGCCTGGTTAGAAGAAAAAGCTGCAAAAATTCAAGCTAAAGCTGATGGTTTATCAAAAGCAGAAGCAAAATTAAAGGCTGAAGCTCTTGCCGCCGAAAAAGCAGTTAATGAAGCGCGAATTGCTGCTGCCGCGCCTGTTGTTGAAGAAGAAGTTGCGGAGGACGATACTCCTGCGGCTGAAGCAGAAACAACAAAAGAAGAAGAATAAAAAAGTTATTTTTTATACTTTTAAACTCCGATAGTCTTATCGGAGTTTTTTATTTTGAAATATCGAAATCATCGATTCGATGACTCATTTAACTCCTGAACTGTTCCCGACCGTGTTCGAATAGTTGTAATATGAAAAAAGACGATTGCTTTTATTTAGGCCGAATAATTAAAAAATATAGTTTTAAGGGTGAAGTTTTGGTAAAACTTGACACCGATCAACCTGAGCTTTATGAACATCTGGATGCTATTTTTGTAGATCTTAGAAATAACCTGATCCCCTTTTTTATAGAACATTCACAATTACATAAATCCGAATTGCTTCGCATAAAATTTGAAGATGTAGATAACGAAGCCGATGCAGAGGCTATTTTAAAAAGTGACCTTTATCTACCCCTTAATTTACTTCCAAAATTAGAGGGTAATAAATTCTATTATCACGAAGTAATCGGTTTTACCGTTAAGGATAAGAATTATGGTGATGTAGGTATTATAACATCGATTAATGACAGTACAGCCCAGGCACTGTTCGAAATACAACATAAAGGGAAGGAAGTCTTAATTCCAATGAACGATGAATTTATCCTAAACGTAGATAGAGTAACTAGAACTATTTTGGTTGAGACTCCTGAAGGATTAATAAATCTATACCTTTAATCTGGATACCGTAAGCGCTCTGTTGGCTTTAATGGTATTCATAGTCACATGAAGTTTATCACGCTGACCCACCAATAATTTGCAGAGAGATAAACTCAGATTAATTTCTTGCAATAAACTATTGTAATTGTCTATACTCCACTGCTTAACATTGCAAACCTGATCGAGTAATTCACGCTCAGCACCCTCTTTTAAGAGTGGTCTGACATTTTTCCATATCATATGGTATCTGCTGCTGAGTCTATTCAATCGATCGAAATCTTGTGGTTCTTCACCAAGCTTGGTAATTTCCTTTTTAAGTGCTCTGATAAAATCATTTCTTTCAAAGCTTTGTTCTCTAAAAAAAGTCTTTAAATCATCATCCATGACCAGGTCCGAAGCATCCGAATAGATCTTTTCAGCCTCATAATTCATCATCAATACATTATTAATTTTCGTAATAACCTGTTCTGAGATTTTCATATCCTCAATCCTACTTTATACTCTAATTGCGTAAATATAACTAAAAACAAAGGCTGTAAGTATAAATTTTAACAGAGTTTATTTACAGGTTTTTAACATTTACCTGAAGAAACTTTTATATTCTTTATACATTTAGCCATCAAAAAACGCCCTTCCTATAACTAAAAATGTCTCAAAAACCCTTTGTTTTTAAACGTTTTCGCGTTAAACAAGATAGATGTGCCATGAAAATTGGCACAGATGCAGTCCTGCTCGGGGCATGGACACCAATAAAGCACGAGCTTCATTCTATTTTAGATATCGGCACAGGTACAGGAATACTAAGTTTAATGTTAGCACAACGTACTCAGGCCAAACGAATTGACGCCATAGAGATTGATGAAAACGCCTATGAACAGTGTGTTGAAAATTTTGAAAACTCTAATTGGAACCATCGCCTGTGTTGTTATCATAGTTCAGTCATTGATTTTACCGCTGATCCCCCAACGGATGCCGTTGGAAAAAAGATAAAATATGGTCTTATTGTTTGTAATCCTCCGTTCTTTTCGGCGGAATATAAAACGAACAGCAACCAACGAAATATAGCCAGATTTCGAGACGCTTTGCCCTTTGATCAATTAGTGGCATGTGTTTCAAAACTGTTACATCCAGAAGGTGTCTTTTCTGTCATCATTCCATATCAGGTCGAGGATCAATTTGTTAATTATGCTTCAAAACATAAACTTTATCCAAATGCTATTGTTCATGTCAAAGGAACAAAAAGCACCAAAACGATACGAAGTTTAATAGCCTTTTCATTTCGCAAAAGTAAGACACAGGCAACCGAATTAATAATCGAAATTCAAAGGCATGAATATTCCCGGGAGTACATAGATCTTACAAAGGAATTCTACCTGAAAATGTAGTGCTCGAACCTTTTATTATTCGTAAAAAAAGGCTGTTTTAATTATTAATTTTAAATAAATTTGCCTGTATACTGATTAAATTTTTATCCTTATGAAACCGGACTTATTTGAAGCACCTGATTATTACAATCTAGACGAACTGTTAACTGAAGAACATAAATTAGTTCGTGATGCAGCGCGTGAATGGGTAAAACGTGAGGTATCACCTATTATTGAAGATTATGCTCAAAGGGCTGAATTCCCGACACACATCATAGGAGGCTTGGCAGAAATAGGTGCATTCGGGCCTTATATCCCCATGGAATATGGTGGTGCAGGCCTCGATCAAATTTCTTACGGTCTCATTATGCAGGAAATTGAACGTGGTGATTCCGGCATTCGCAGTACAGCTTCTGTGCAATCATCACTGGTTATGTATCCGATTTGGAAATATGGAACTGATGCTCAGAGGCAAAAATACTTGCCAAAATTGGCCAGTGGTGAATGGATGGGCTGTTTTGGCTTAACTGAACCCGATCATGGTAGTAACCCTGGCGGGATGACTACCAATTACAAAGACAAGGGGGATTTCTATTTGCTGAACGGTGCAAAAATGTGGATTAGCAATGCACCCTTTGCTCACATTGCAATTGTCTGGGCAAAAAATGAGGAAGGCCGCATACATGGATTAATAGTGGAACGAGGTATGGAAGGGTTTTCAACACCTGAGACCCATAACAAATGGTCTTTAAGAGCTTCTTCAACAGGTGAACTTATCTTTGACAATGTCAAGGTCCCAAAAGAAAACTTACTGCCTAACAAATCAGGTTTAGGGGCGCCTTTAGGATGTCTGGACTCTGCACGCTATGGAATTGCATGGGGGGCTATTGGTGCGGCAATGGATTGTTATGACACTGCTTTGCGTTACAGTAAAGAACGTACACAATTTGGTAAACCCATTGGACAATTTCAGCTGCAGCAAAAAAAACTCGCTGAAATGATTACCGAAATTACTAAGGCACAATTGCTCACCTGGCGACTCGGTGTCTTACGCAATCAGAACAAAGCGAGCTCAGCCCAAATATCAATGGCCAAGCGAAACAACGTTGATATGGCCATACATATTGCCCGGGAGGCAAGACAAATTTTAGGCGGTATGGGTATTACCGGTGAATACAGTATAATGCGTCACGCCATGAATCTTGAAAGTGTGATAACCTACGAGGGAACACATGATATCCATTTATTAATTACAGGTTTGGATATTACCGGACTGAATGCTTTTAAATAATTTTTAAAGTCGAGATTGTAGAATATACAGGGCCTCGAGAACTCATGTTATGTAGTCAAAAGGTATAATTATTTATATCTTTACATAAAAAGCAAAATGAAAAAGATTATTTATATGCTGGTATGTTGTGCCTTAACATATTTTGGGTGTACTGCAGAACAAATGACCGAAAATAAGGTAATGAACCTAAATGAAGAACTCAATGACACCCAGGAACCCCGAACAGCATTCAAAATTTTAGCATTAGGTGACAGTTATACCATTGGAGCAAGTGTTTGTGAAAGTTGTAGATTTCCTGAACAATTGAAGGCACAACTGGAAAGTCATTTTGGGACAGATTACAATTTTGATTTAAAGGTAATTGCAGCTACAGGATGGACCACAACAAATTTAATTAATGCTATTGAAGATGAAAGCCCTGAAGATTCGTACGACTTGGTTACGCTCTTGATCGGGGTTAACAATCAGTATCAAAACAAAGCTTTTTCACTTTACGAAACTGAATTTCCAGAACTTGTAAATACCGCAGTCAATCTCGGGAAAAAAGACAAAAACAATTGCATTGTTATTTCCATACCGGACTATGCTTACACGCCATATGGAAATGGAAACAGGAACATTTCAGCTGCTATTGATAAGTACAATAATTTCGCGGAAAATTATTGTATATCAAAGGGAATAACCTATGTTAACATTACTGCTATAACGCGATTGGGATTAGACCAACCAGAGTTAGTAGCCTTAGACGGGTTGCATCCTTCTAAGTTAGCCTACAGTAGGTTTGTCGAGCTTATACTTCCGTACGCCATTAATAAACTCAAATCATAGGAATGGAGCATAACCCCTATTATTCTTTTTTACTTCATTAAAGTAAAATCGTATCTTTATTTCAGTGAAGATCTCCATTGCTAGATCTTATATTCCAGCCAATAAATTCTATTGTACAATAAGATATTCACACATTTTAGTTAATCCAATTTTCAAACTGCTTTTATGAGGGCTTTCCTTGTTTTATTATCAATCTTCATTCTTCCCCTTTGCATCATGATGAGTGGCTCTTTGAAAAAAGGTGTCATGAAGAAAATGAATAACCAGCTCAAAGAAGGAAAATCAGGTTTTGAAATGGTTTTCGTTAAGGGTGGCAGTTACATTATGGGAGGCGAAGATGCCATTAATGATGGTGGAGACCAGGCATTACAAATTGCTGATGAATGTCCACACTCCGTTTCGGTTTCGGATTTTTATATCGGTAAATATGAAGTGACTCAAGCCGATTGGAAAGCAGTTATGGGCGCTTACTCTAACGATAATAACCAATGTGACGAATGTCCTGTAAGTCTCGTGTCATGGGATGATATTCAATTATTTATTAATACCTTAAACTTAAAGTATGCCGAAAATTACAGGCTTCCAACAGAAGAAGAATGGGAGTTTGCCGCCAAGGGAGGGAATTATGGTCAAAACTACAGGTATAGCGGTAGTAACATAGTGGAGGAAGTAGCATGGTTTCAGGGGAATTCAAAATACACCGTGCAACGCGTCGGACAACTAAAACCTAATGCGCTAGGTATTCATGATATGAGCGGTAATATTTGGGAATGGTGCACTAATTTTAAAACGCCTTATCCTTGTGATACTCTTGGAAGGGCATTTGATTCCAGAGTTCTCCGCGGTGGTTCTTATAATCATAGAAAAGAAAGTGTACGGATTATCGATAGAAATGCCAGGCATTCATCAATGCGTTTATTAACTTTAGGGTCCAGACTTGCTAAATAGCAACTTATGTTTTCATCTCATAAAAGGCTCGACAAGGCCTATCGACATGCCAAGATCATCAGTTTTGATGATGACGATAAATTTATATTGTTTAGTGATTGTCACAGGGGGGATGATAGTTTTGCAGACGATTTTGCTAACAACAGAAATATATATTACCATGCGTTGAAGCACTATTATACCGAAGGATTCCAGTACATAGAAATTGGTGATGGCGATGAACTATGGGAAAATAGATCATTTAAGGCCATTTTCAGGGCACATAAGAATGTCTATTTGCTCCTAAAATCATTCTATCAAGTCAATCGACTACATCTCATTTGGGGGAATCACGATATGGTCTATCGCGATTCCAATTATGTTGAGAAACACTTATCCACCTACTTCGATCCCAAAACCGGAAAGGAAATCGATCTTTTTAAGAATATCACCTTTCATGAAGCGATAATTTTAAATCATCGGAAAACCAAGCAAAACCTTTTTTTAACACATGGACACCAAGCAGATTGGTGGAATTTTGTGTTTTGGAAATGGAGTCGATTTTTAGTTCGGATTCTTTGGAAACCTCTTAACGTTATGGGCATTGCAGACCCGACAAGTCCTGCTAAGAATTACAAAGAATTGATAAAGATAGAGAGAAGAATAAAAAAGTGGATAATCAAGAAAAATGATCTTTTAACTATTATTGGACACACGCACAGACCACGGTTTCCACAACCTGGTGATATTCCACTTTTTAACGATGGCAGTTGTGTGCATCCAAGATGTATTACGGGCATTGAAATTGAAAACGGAAGTATTTCATTAGTTAAATGGCAAATAGACACCACGGAAGATGGTGTGCTACAAATTGTAAGGATATTACTTGAAGGTCCGCAAAAATTATCGGATTATAAATCCGATTAAGGATTCGGTGTTGATGATCCGTTATTCCAATATTGCGGTTTGGTGTCTTCTGTTTCCTGGTTCCAATATCCTCTGGTTACTTTACGCCCATCAAAAGTTTCTAATTTACGCTGAAAGACCCAGATTGTTGGGTTAAAAACCATATCGGTAACGCCCACTGTATACAACTGCGGATCTTCCTCTGATTTTCTTTTATCTTCGTCAATCAGAACTTCAAAGCCATTGTATTCCAACAGATTTTTTAGAAATTCTTTCCTGTCCTCCGTGACTCCCTTTTCTACGAAAGTAACCCTTGTATCGCCAATACTACCAAACATATGCTTTCCTGATAATGACATAATCTACTGTAGGTTTGCACTTAATTCATAAATATACTCATATACGGGACTATAGATCCCCAACACTAAAATACCAATCACTGCGATCAACAGACCGAGCCTCATATAAATTTTGTTTTCAAAATAAGGTATCGCATTATTACTTTTTCTTAAAAACATTGCGCGTACCACCAATAAATAATAGTACAATGAAATAGTAACGTTAAACACTGCCAAAAACACTAAAAAATAATATCCTTCACTCGCGGCGGCAGTAAATAAAAAGAACTTTCCAAAAAAGCCTGCAACAGGCGGTATCCCTGCTAAGGAAAATAATGCAAGCATCATGATCAAACTTAAGTTGGGGTTCGTTCTGTAAAGTCCTTCATAGTCGCCCATAAGTTCCTTACCTGTTTGAAGTGATATGGCTTGTACGACACCAAAAGCTGCCAAATTTGAGAAAATATAAATTAAGACGAAATACATAACTGTAGCAGCTCCCAACTGATTTCCTATCATTAATCCTAAAAGAATAAATCCTGCCTGGGCAATTGAAGAGTAGGCTAAAAATCGTTTCATGTTTTGTTGTCTAAGGGCAAACAGATTGCCCAAGAACATGGTTGCAACTGCAATACCATAGAGCAATTTATCCCAAATTTCCATTAAGGGCTTAAAGACAGTAAATAATAAAATCATCAAAATAAACACAGCTGCTCCTTTTGATATGACCGATAAATACGACGCTATTGCTATTGGGGCACCTTCATATACATCGGCCGTCCAAAAATGAAATGGCACTAAGGATATCTTAAAAGCAAGACCGGCTATAAATAATACAAATCCTAAAAGGGTTAAATTATTCGCTCCAACAGTTAGAATGATATCATTGAAATAAATGGAACCACTTGTGGCATACAAAAATGAAATTCCCATAAGAGCCGTTCCTGAGGCCATCGCTGCAGAAAGTATCAGTTTAATTCCTGACTCACTTGAAATCCTTTTGGTGGTCTCATAGGCCGCCAAAGCTGCCACGGGAAGCGTTGATAATTCCAATCCGAGATAAAACATTAAAAAATCTCCGGAAGAAATCATAAAGTACATTCCTAAAAGAGAAGAAAACAGAAGGATGAAAAATTCCGTTCCCCTACTATTCTTCATTATTTTTTCCTTTACCCAATCTCCAGATTGCAATAACAAAATTAAAACACCAATATTCAGAATGTTTTTAAACAATTCAATCATGGCATTCGTATGGAACATCCCCCCGAACAATCGCCCCTCTTCCAGATTAAGAAACCCTATGGCTGTATGCAGGCCAAATAAAAAGATAGATAAATGAATCACCGCATCTTTTTTAGCCTGTGAAATAAAAATCTCACCAACTATCAGCAGTAAAATAACTACTAAAAGTATGACCTCGAATCGCATTAATAAAATGTTACTTAAATCCATTTTTGGTTATATTCATTGTTCCTATAATAATCCTTGTATAAAAGGCTGTAAACTTTCCAAAATCATATCACTAATCCAAAGTGGTGCGACACCTATACCAACTATGGGGAGAAGCAATAACAGTATGCCCAATTTTTCGAACCACGTGACCTTATTCAATTTCAAAAAAGACTCATTTCTCACCGGGCCCATGAGCATTATCCCAACCACTCTTAAAATATATACCGCTGTAATAACAATTACCGTTACCGATAGAATTGTAGCAATTCTAATGAATAAACTCTCATCCTGAAATGCGCCAACGAATATGTTCATTTCAGCAACAAATCCACTAAAACCGGGAAGACCAAGAGAAGCCAGTCCTGCGATGACATATATTGTTGAAATAAATGGTATTACTTTTAGTAATCCTCCAAGCTCGGTTATATTTCTTGTGTGCGTTCTTTCATAAATCATTCCTATTAAAGCAAAAAATAGTGCCGTCATAAATCCATGCGATAACGATTGAATTATGGCACCGTTCCATGCTGTTTTATTTAACATTAGGAGCGCAAAAAGCACAAGTCCCAAATGGCTTACTGAAGAATACGCATTGATATACTTCAAATCTGTTTGCTTTATCGCACTAAAAGCACCATACACAACTCCAATAACAGAAAGGATAATAAAAATCCAAGACCATTCTTTAGCACCTTCAGGTAACAGATACATGGCTACTCTAAATACACCATAACCACCTAATTTCATCAGCACACCTGCATGTAACATTGATACGGCCGTAGGAGCAGATGCATGTCCATCGGGCGACCAGGTATGGAAGGGGAACAATGCACCAATTACGGCAAAGCCCACAAAGGTAAGCGGGAAAAATAAGCGTTGGGCTTCAATCGGTATATTGGCCTTTGCTATTTCCAAAATATTAAAGCTCAGAACGCCTCCATCCGCTCCAGAATTAAAATAAATACCTAAAATCCCTATTAATAAAACCGCTGAAGCTCCCATTAACATCAAGGTTAATTTCATAGCTGAAAACTCCCTCGGTCCAGAACCCCAAATACCGATCAACAAATACATGGGGATAACTGCAACTTCAAAAAACACAAACATGGTAAACAGGTCCAGGGATATAAAGAACCCGTAAACACCGATTGAGAGTACAATCAAAGAGATAAAAAATTCCTTTGGTAAATCGAATATTTTCCATGATATAAAAACACCTGCCAGGACAACAATGGAAGTTAGCAATAACAAGGCAACAGAAATACCATCCACCCCAATGCTATAATGGATATTAAAGGGTTGAAACCAAACCACATCCTTGGTAAAAACCATGATGTCATCGCTCACAGCCCGCTCTTTTAAATAGGCGAATACGAGATTAATAGCCATGCCCAGCTGCAATAAGCTGCCCGACATTGCTATAATTCGAGCCTGCCTTAAATTTTTACTGAATAACAATGCTACAATGGTAGCTACTGGAACAATAATAAAAAGTGATAGAATATCCATATTAAATTGTTATCATGTCCATAAATAAATAAAAATCAAACCAATGATCACAGCACCTCCTATAAAGGCAAAGGCATAATCTTGCACTCTTCCGGATTGTAAGCCTTTAATTTTTCTTGATGTCGCCACCGTTGTATTACCTATACCAACCATGGTGCCATCAACATACTTTCGGTCAAATTTTGCAAAGGGTTCAGAGACCCTCTTAAAGAATATTTTTTTTGCAATGAACATATAAATCTCATCAAAATAAAACTTATTACTGGTCCATTTATAAAGCATACCAAACCTGTTTGCCCATATATCCCCTAATTGATTCTCCTTTTTATAAAAAACCCAGGCTGTCGCAATACCTATCAATCCCACCGCTGATGCAATTGCCGCTAACGGATAATTTAAATGAGCTGTGAATCCCATTTTATCCGGGGTCACAAATTCACTAAATGGGATAAAACCTACCGTAATACTTAAAAATGCCAGAACTAATAATGGAAAGGTCATGGATAAGGGAGATTCCTTGGGCTTATGATGGTAAAGTCTGTCCTTACCCCAAAATATGCCAAAGTAAATCCTAAACATATAAAAAGCGGTTAGACCGGCAACAAAAACGCCGATATAATAAATTAACCTATTGTGTTCATAAGCAGCCACCAAAATTTCATCTTTACTCCAAAAACCGGCCAATGGTGGCACCCCGGCAATGGCCAATGCTGCTATTAAAAAAGTGATATTGGTAATGGGCATATACTTGCGCAACCCTCCCATATCTTTTAAAAAGTTACTGTGTACAGCATGAATTACAGAACCTGCACCTAAGAACAGCAAGGCCTTAAACATGGCATGAGTGAACAAATGAAACATGGAAGCCATGTAGCCTACGCCACTATGACCTTCAAATCCAGAAACTCCGAGACCTAACATCATATATCCAAGCTGGGACATGGTGGAAAAAGCCAAAACTCGCTTTATATCTGTTTGTGTAATGGCAATTATAGCTGCAAATAATGCCGAGAAAGCACCCACATAGGCTACTATCTGGAGTACAAACCCATCATCCACAAAATAGTACATAGGAAACAATCTGGCCACTAAAAACACACCGGCGACAACCATGGTAGCCGCATGAATCAAAGCCGAAACCGGCGTTGGCCCTTCCATAGCATCCGGCAACCAAATATGTAAGGGAAACATAGCTGACTTTCCTGCACCACCAATAAAGATCAATATGAGAGCCCAGGTTAGAGCCGACAATCCCATGAAGGAGTAGGATGCCCAATTTAAAATAGCACTTCCTTCAGGGTTATTTAAGGTCTCAAAATCAAAGGTTCCAGTATAGTAACCAATTATTAGAATACCTATTAAAAATCCAAAGTCGGCAAATCGTGTTACAATGAAGGCTTTTTTGGCGGCTGCAATAGCTGATGTCTTCGTGTAATAGTAGCCTATCAACAGATAGGATGAAACACCAACCAATTCCCAAAATATATAAATCTGAAATAAATTTGTTGCTAAAACTAAACCATACATTGAGAATGTAAACAAGGAGAGAAAGGCAAAAAACTTGGTGTAGCCCTCATCTCCATGCATGTACCCCCGACTGTAAATATGGACCATAAGAGATACCGTGGAAACAACGACCAGCATCATAACTGAAATAGGGTCGACCAATATACCCATATCGATGTGAAGGGAATCTGTAAAATTCATCCAAACTATCTTTTCAGATAAAGTTTGAAAAACACCATCCACTTTTCCAAGCACAAAAAAGTACTCAAATGCTGCATAAAAGGACAACACAGCCGAAACGAGCAAACCAAACACACCAACATAACCTGAAACTGAAGGTTTTATCTTTCTATTAAAGATCCCTAGAAGTAAAAAAACAACTAACGGAATAACTGGAATTAATATAATATAGCTAATGTTCATAAGCTCAGTTTTAAAACTTCATCACTTCTGTGTCCTTCACTTCCACCGAACTTATTTGCCTGTAAAGGTTTATAATTATAGCCACAGCAAGGGCTGTTTCAGCCGCAGCAACCGCAATTATAAAAATGGAAAATAAAGTTCCTTGAAGTATATCGGGATATAAATATTTATTGATTACTACAAAATTCACCACCGAGGCATTCAAAATCATTTCAACCGATATAAGAATTGAAATAAGGTTCTTTCTGGTGAGAAACCCATATACTCCAATAAAAAACAAAATTGTAGTTAGGGTTAAAATATCATAAATACTAATGCCTTCTATCATGGTAAATCCTTAGTTTTTTCATTTAACTTCTTACCTTTTGCAATAATAATTGCTCCAATCATGGCTGCTAATAGCAATACACTAATGACTTCAAATGGTAAAATGAACCCTCCATCTTCAACACTTAAAAGTCGCTTACCAATGTCGGAAGTCAATGTTGTTGTATGTTCTCCAACAACATCGAACGAATGGGAATAAATAGTCGAAATAAAAACACCTATCCCCAACAAACAAAGTATACCTGTTAGGATCCTTCTTTTGGGTTTAGCCATTTCTAACTTCAATTCAATATGGTGCACCAGTAGGACAGAAAATATGATCAGAACAATAATACCTCCGGCATACACTGTTAACTGAATAGCTGCGAGAAAGTTATAGTCAATCAGAAAAAACAGACCGGCAACGCCAACTAAAACAAAAAGTAAATAGATTACAGAGCGAAGCATTTTTCTGCTACTTACTGCTGCGATGGCAAATCCAACCATACTCAAGGCCAAAATGTAAAATAGAATGCGTTCCATAAATTTCTAGTCTTCTATGCCCGGTCTCAATTTGGAGCCTGGTTTATTTAATACACGTGTTAATTTCGTTCTATCATAAACTGAGTTTTCAAAGTTTTGTCCCCATTCTATGGCATCTGTTGGACAAACATCAATACATAAGCCACACATAGTGCATAGACTCAAATGGTAAACGAACTTATCGATCTTCTTTTTCTTTTTACCTGAATATTCATCTATACCTCTATCCCAAATAATCTCGATCGTTCCATTGGGGCATGCAATCTCACACTTCTGACATCCTGTACAGGCGTGTTCGTTATTTTCATCATGGGGCATGATAACTTCTCCTCTAAACCGTTCAAACATTTTCAGAGTGTCCCTATTATCCGGATATTGTTGGGTAATAGCTCCTTTCCTGGAATTAAGGAAATACTTTCCGGTAACGCTCATCCCTGTTAATAGGGTTTTAATGCCATGATATATGTTTGAAAAATATCCCATAATTATATTTGAATCGTTAAATTTTGCCAGACTACCCAGGCCATAATGACTATATTAACCAAGTTGATAGGCAACAAGTATTTCCACTCTAAAGTCAGCAACTGGTCAACTCGTAACCTGGGAAACGTCCATCTAAACCACATCATTAAAAAAACCAAAGCAAGGGTTTTTAGGAGAAACCAAAATATCCCCAGCCAAGGCAAAGATTCAGTAATTCCAAATGGTGAAAGCCAGGCTCCGAAAAATACCGTAGTGGCAATCGCAGCAATTATGAACATGTTAATGAATTCAGCTAAGAAAAAATAGGCGAATTTCATTCCTGAATACTCTGTATGGAAACCTGCCCCCAACTCCGATTCAGCTTCAACCATATCAAAAGGCGCCCTGTTGGTTTCTGCTGTTCCGGCTATTATAAATATCATGAAAGCAATGATTGCCGGTATATGACCCTGAACAATAAGCCATCCGTTTTTTTGAACTTCAACAATTTCCGAAAGCTGTAAAGATCCTGTTAATACTATCATCGTCAATAGCGACAGCCCCACAGAAAGTTCATAACTAATGGTCTGAACCCCACTTCGCATTGCTCCAATTAAAGAATATTTATTATTACTGGCCCATCCACCAAGCAAAATTCCGATAACACCTATTGAAGAGATTGCAATTAAAAAGAAAATACCAATGTTAATATCGAAGGCCTGAAAATTTTCAGTGAAGGGAATGAGACCAAGTGCCATTAAGGAAGATATTATAACAAAATAGGGCGCCAAATTATATAAGAATTTATCAGCTCTTTCGGTCCCTGTAAGTTCTTTTGATACCAGTTTCAAGGCATCTGCAATGGTCTGTAACAACCCTTGATAGCCCACACGGTTAGGTCCGATTCGCAACTGAAACCAAGCAGCTACCCTTCTTTCCATCAATACCAGAAACAATCCTGCTATTGAAAAAATTCCCAGATAAATCAATGCTATGATAACCATTTCTAAAATATGAGCCGTTGTTTCGGGCATCATGGTACTTAGCCATTCTCTTAAACTATTGGATATGTTTAACACCATGTTCATTTCATTTAATTATCTATCAATATCAGGTATGACCAAATCTAATGTGGCCATTGTAGCCACTAAGTCTCCTATTTTACCTCCAACGGCTATATGGTTCAATAGGGATAAATTTGAAAATCCCGGAGATCTGAACTTTAACCTGTATGGGTTCTTTGTGCCGGTACTTACAATATAAACACCTAATTCGCCCCTTGCCGTTTCGACCTTTTGATAATATTCCCCTTTTGGTAATTTTATGACCGCATTAGTAGCTATGCGGTGTTCTCCTTCCGGTATATTATCTATTAACTGTTCCACAATAGAGAGGGATTCCCACATTTCTTGAATGCGCACTTTATAACGTGCGAAGGTATCACCCTCGGTTTGCAGGGATTCATTAAAGGTTACCCTATCCAAAGCACTGTAAGGGTGATATTTTCTAACATCACAGGAATAACCGGAAGCACGACCAACCGGTCCGGAAGCCCCAAAAGAAATCGCATCCTCTTTTGAAAGTATGCCAACACCCTTTGTCCTTTTCTGAAAAATGATATTCTCAGTTAAAAGCCTGTCAAATTCAGGAATTTTAGTCTTAAAGTGCGCGATAAACGTTTTCACCCTGTTCACAAAATTGGGATGAATGTCCCACATCAGACCCCCCGGGACATTATAGTTCATGGTCAATCTCGCACCACAAGTTTCTTCAAAAATATCGTTGATCATCTCCCGATCCCTAAACCCATAAAAATAGGTGGTCAAAGCACCAACATCCATACCCATAACGCCCCACCATAAACAATGAGAAGCAATTCGAGTAAGTTCACCTATAATGGTCCTAATAACTTTAACGCGATCAGGAATCTCCAGTTCAAGCGCCTTTTCAACGGTCAAACAAACGGCCTCATTATTGATATGAGATGACAGGTAATCCATTCTATCCGTTAAATGCACGATTTGTTGGTAACTATCGCGTTCACACATTTTTTCGATAGAGCGATGAATATATCCCAAATCTGGTTCAACCCTTTTAATAATTTCACCGTCAATAGTCAATAATAGCCGAAGTACTCCATGTGTTGCCGGATGTTGCGGCCCCATGTTAATAAAGTATTCCTCTGATTTAAAATTATTTATGGTTGTTGATTCTTGCATACTGTTATTTTATAACCATATTTATTTCATCTACATAATCTTTTCTGAGTGGATAGCCATCCCATTCATCTGTAAGAAACAATCGTTTTAGATTAGGATGATTATTAAACCTTATACCAAAAAAATCATAGACTTCTCGTTCATGAAACTCTGCCGTTTTCCATATATCAGAGACGGAATCGAAACTTGGATGGTCTCGATCTTCCGTTTTAACTTTTACAACCACAATATGTCTGTGTTCAGTAGATTCGAGATGATAGACTACTCCTAAAGCCGGTTCCCAATCCATTCCTGTTAAACAGAACAAATAATCGAAATGGGTTTCAGGGTGCGTTTTTAATTTTAGCATGAGCTCATGTAACAGTGCTTCAGGAACCTGAATATTTAAGAATTCCGAACCTTCCTCCGTAAACTCCAAAGGGTTCTCGATAGGAGATTCCTTGTTGTCGTTACTATCAGAATCACCATCTGAATTTTGATGATCCATATCTGCTTTCGCATTTGGAAACCAGCTCGCTATTAATTCTTTTAAGGCTGCATTTGTCATAATTACTTCTTATATATACCATCGTCAAATCCGTCAATAGGGTCTTTCTTGGATTTCATACTTTCCGCCCTAATTTTATCTTGTAGCATCAGCATTCCCTCAAGAAGAGCTTCGGGACGCGGAGGGCAACCAGGAACATAAACATCAACAGGAATAACATGGTCTGCTCCCTTAACAACGGAATAGGTGTTATAAAAAAAAGGTCCACCTGAGATGGCACAGGCGCCCATAGCTATTACATATCTGGGCTCCGCCATTTGCTCATAAAGTCTTCTTAATACCGGGGCCATTTTATTCACAATCGTACCGGCAATTATAATAAGATCTGCCTGCCTGGGACTGGGTCTGGCTACTTCAAAGCCAAATCGGGAATAATCATGTCTTGCCGCTCCAGTCTGCATCATTTCTATTGCGCAGCAACTGGTACCAAAATACAGGGACCAGAGGGAATTAGCTCTTCCCCAATTGATAATTTTATCAAGTGATGTAACCACAATATTGGCTCCATTACCTGCTGGTATAACTTTACCCGGAAAATCTTCCGGTATTTTATATGTATTGTCTACTCCCATTTTAACGCTCCTTTTTTCCATGCATAAAGCAATCCAAGTCCTAATATGAACAAGAATATAAATATTTCAATAAAAGCCAAACCCCCAAAATCACCAAAAACTACTGCCCATGGCACGATGAAGGCCACTTCTACATCAAATATCAAAAATAAAATAGCAAACAGATAATAGCCTACTTTAAACTGAACCCATGTCGGGCCAATAGTCTTCATTCCACTCTCATACGGATCCCTTTTTTGGGGACTATCTGATTTTGGAGAAACGAGATTAGAAAGAAAGTTTGCACCGGCTACTAAAACAACACCAGCTATAAAGAATACTATTATGGCTTCAGAACCCATTGTGATTAATTTAGAATACTTGATATATATCTCCTGAAAAGAATAAATCGTCGGTCTTTACAAATCGAGAATCCTCCTTCACTTGCTTCGTGACATCCATTTCTCTTTCTTCGAAGGTCTGGTCTTCAAAACTTCTGATAATTCCCGTTACCAATGGGTATTTTAACCTGACCAACATTTGATGCAAAGTAGGATCTTCTGTCTTCGCATCATGAACCAATATATCGTCCTCTGATATACCATGTTCGCCAATAGTTACAACTTCAAGTTTAAGTCCGTTTAGAACTAACCCTTTATCCTTCTCCTTTCCAAAAATCATAGGTTTACCGTGCTCAACAAATAATTGCCTATCCTCTCTCACAGCCCGATTTGTGAATTGATCGTAAGCCCCATCATTAAAAATAGGGCAGTTTTGAAGCACCTCGATTAAGGAAGTCCCCTTAAATTTTTCTGCCTCAATGAATAGTTCCGACATATCTTTTGGTACATTCCCTCCTATTCGCGCAAAGAAACGGGCATTAGCACCCAAGGCCAGCTCCCCTGCAGAGAAGGGTGGCTGGGTATTGCCATAAGGCGACGATTTTGTTTTTTGACCTACTAATGAAGTAGGTGAAAACTGTCCCTTGGTAAGACCGTAAATCTCATTATTGAACAAGATCACATTTAAATTCACGTTTCTTCTCAATACATGAATAAAATGATTACCCCCAATTGCCATGGAATCGCCATCACCTGTAATAACCCAAACACTTAAATCCGGATTAGCCATTTTAACCCCGGTTGCTATAGCCGGAGCACGTCCATGAATACCATGCATACCGTATGTATTCATATAATATGGAAATCGTGATGAACAGCCTATTCCAGATATGAACACGACGTTTTCTCTTTTCACCCCGATTTCAGGCAATGCCTTTTGAACGGCCCTTAAAATAACATAGTCATCACAACCTGGGCACCATCTTACCTCCTGATCGCTTTCAAAGTCCTTATACGTATATTTTTCTAATGTCGTTTCCATATTATTTTAATAACTGTTTGAACTTTTCAACCAACTCCCCATTACTGAATGGAAGCCCTTGAATTTTATTATACTTTAAAATATCCAATCCAATAAATTTGGACTTCAGTACGGAAGCAAACTGACCCGTATTTAATTCACATACAACTACTTTTTTAAATTGCTTTAAAATCTTTTCGGTATTCTTCGGAAGTGGATTTATATAGTTAAAATGAGCATAACCTATAGTTTTAATACCTTGCTCATTGAGTTGTTTCACCGCAGTATGTAATGACCCATAAGTACCTCCCCATCCCACTACTAATAAATCACCTTTATCGGCGAACTCTGTAGAAAGTTCAGGTATGTAATTTTCAACCCGTTGCACTTTTTCTGCTCTGATTCTGGTCATGTACTCATGATTTTCAGGCACATAGGATACATTCCCGCTCACTCTGTCTTTTTCCAATCCTCCCACCCTATGTTCAAATGTAGGCGTTCCAGGAATCGCCCAATTTCGGGCCAAAGACTGTTTATCCCTATCGTAGGGATGCCAATTTTCCTTTGGTTTTGACAGCACCTTATTCTTTATATCCGGCATATCATTTACTGACTTAATCTTCCAGGGGGCCGATCCATTAGCGATATAGCCATCCGTTAAAAGAATAACTGGTGTCATATGCTCTAAACTCAGCTTAGCCGCCTCATAGGCAAAATCAAAGCAATTGGCCGGTGTACTCGCTGCTAAAATTATTAAAGGACTTTCACCATTTCGTCCATACAAGGCTTGAAGTAAATCGGATTGTTCCGTCTTGGTGGGCAGACCGGTAGACGGTCCACCACGTTGGACATTGACAACCACTAACGGCAATTCCAACATCATAGCCAACCCTACAGCTTCACCTTTAAGCGCTAATCCAGGCCCAGAAGTGGTGGTAATGGCCAAATCCCCTGCAAAGGAGGCCCCGATTGCCGAGCTTATACCAGCTATTTCATCTTCAGCCTGTAAGGCTTTAACACCAAAGTGTCGATGCTTCACCAATTCATGCAAAATATCTGACGCGGGGGTAATGGGGTAAGACCCCAAAAATAATTCCATACCCGCTTTTTCTGCTGCAGCCAAAAATCCCCAGGCGGTTGCCGTGTTACCCATAATTATTCTATACGTCCCTGCATCCATTTTAGCAGGAGAGATAGTGTAGGCATTAGGAATAAGTTCTAAGGTTTCAGCGAAGTAATACCCCGTATTCAGGACTTTTGTATTCGCTTCAATAATTGCAGGTTTGGATTTAAACTTTTTATTGAAAAATTCAATAGTATGGTCCAGCGAACGATCGTACATCCAATAGACCATACCAAGGGCAAACATGTTCTTGGTCCTGGTTATACTCTTATTATCCAATCCCTCAATATCTTTTAAGGCTTCTTTGGTCAGTGAAGTCATGGCAACTTCAATAACTCTGTAATTGTCTAAGCTCCCGTCTTCTAAAGGATTGGCTTCATATTGGGCTTTTTCCAGATTCTTTTTTGTGAACGCATCCGTATCCACGATAATAGTATGCCCTGGTTTTACAGCGTGTAAATTAGTTTTAAGGCCAGCAGGGTTCATGGCTACCAATAAATCAACCTCATCGCCTGGCGTGCTAATCTCTACACTACCAATATGCACTTGAAATCCAGAAACCCCATATAAACTTCCCTGTGGAGCTCTAATTTCTGCTGGATAATTTGGAAACGTTGCAATATCATTTCCAAACATTGCGGAAGTATCTGAAAACTGAGTTCCTGTTAATTGCATGCCATCACCGGAGTCTCCAACGAATCTTATAATTACGGCTTCCAGAACTTCAGGCCCTGGTTTAATACTTGGTGTCATCATACCGCAGAAAGAATTAAAATTTATAAAAACGTACTAAATCCTAGTCAACTTAAAATGGAGTTTCAAAAATAAATTCACTTTTTAACAATATTTATGACATTTATCACCTAAAAGTTACAAATGAAATTTTATTTTTACATCAACTTATTTTTCAAAAATAAAGATATTATGGCGATTATTATAACAGACGAATGCATTAATTGCGACGCATGTATTTCAGAATGCCCAAATAATGCAATTTATGAACCGGATCAAGAATGGTCTTACTCTGATGAAACTGCACTATCGGGTACGATAACATTACCTAATGGTGAAGAAGCCGATGCCGATGCTGAGAATGATCCGATCTCGGACGAATTTTATTTCATTGTTCCAGATAAATGTACCGAATGTAAGGGATTCCATGACGAACCCCAATGTGCTTCAGTATGTCCGGTAGATTGTTGTGTTCCTGACGACGACCATGTGGAAACTGAAGAGGAACTTCTGTCTAAAAAGGCATGGCTTCATGCTGAATAGATTAAATTCAATGATGTAATCATTTCTATTCGTTTTTAAACTCGAAAAAGCACATCCAATAATTATATTTTGGATGTGCTTTTTTAATCTCTTTATACCCTCCCTTAGCATATCTAATTGTGCTCCAGGCAGAATTTATTTTTCGTTTCAATTTATAATTGAACGCATTTCCTTTAAGGGACATTCCTAAATTCTATTTTTGGTTTTTAAAAAAGCAGGTTTCCCAATGTATTTATGGTATTCTAATTTCCAGAGTCTAACGACCTCCTGCACCATCTTCATCATTCTATATAAAGTACTGAATTAGCAGACCTGACATATGTCATAGAATATATACACCATTATATTTACTTTTCAACACAATTTTATAAAGTGTAATATCATGGAAGAAAAAACAAAAAAGCTTATATGTGACGCCAACGAGGCGGTGGCACGAATAGCGCATAAAACGAATGAAGTCTGCGCCATTTATCCCATAACACCTGCTTCTCCAATGGGAGAGCACGTGGATGTTTTTAGTACGAATGGCAAAAAAAATATCTGGGGTAATATTCCGAGAATTGTGGAAATGCAAAGTGAAGGTGGCGCCTCTGGTGCTGTTCACGGGTCCTTACAAGGAGGGGCCTTAACGACCACTTTTACAGCGTCACAGGGTCTTCTATTAATGATTCCCAACATGTACAAAATCGCAGGGGAGTTACTGCCAACCGTCATTCACGTTGCAGCACGAACCGTAGCCACCCACGCACTATCCATATTTGGGGATCACTCCGATGTTATGGCTACCCGTCAAACCGGATTTTCAATGCTTTTTGGTGGTTCAGTGCAAGAGGCTCAGGATTTTGCTTTGATTTCTCAAGTTGCAACTTTAAAAAGCAGGGTTCCGTTCTTAAATATATTTGATGGCTTTAGAACATCACATGAGATTTCAAAAATCGATGCCATTTCGGATGACATTATTAGCTCCATGATGCCTGAAGAAGATATTCTGAAACATAAAAAAAGATCCTTAGATCCTGACAACCCGGTAATTCGAGGTACGTCACAAAATCCAGATGTTTTTTTCCAAGCCAGGGAGGCCGCAAATAGACATTACGAAAAGGTACCCAACATAGTAGAAGATACTATGAATGAATTTTACAAACATACTGGAAGACGTTATAGCCTATTCTATTACATTGGTCATCCCGAAGCAGAAAAAGTGATTGTCATCATGGGTTCAGGTCAAGGTCCAGTTATTGAGACCGTTGATGCTTTGGTCAAGAATGGTGAAAAAGTTGGAGCAATCATTGTACGTTTATTTAGACCATTTTCAATGCGTCATTTTATAAACGCCCTACCAGAGACCGTAAAGAAAGTTGCTGTATTGGACAGAACTAAAGAACCTGGAAGTATGGGAGAGCCCCTGTACCAGGAGATTATTACAGCTTTTACAGAAAGCGATCGCAGTATGCCGATGATTGTCGGAGGGCGATACGGTTTATCCTCTAAAGAATTTGACCCGGCTATGGTCAAAGCTGTCTATGAAAATTTGGATTTGGAGCAACCTAAAAACCATTTCACCGTCGGTATTAATGATGATGTATCATATACAAGTTTAGACATTGGTGAACGATTTAAAACAGCAAAAAACACCTTTAACTGTATGTTCTTCGGATTAGGATCTGACGGTACCGTTGGAGCAAACAAAAACTCCATTAAAATTATTGGTGAAACAACCGACAATTATGTTCAAGGCTATTTTGTGTATGACTCGAAAAAAGCAGGTGCTCAGACGGTGTCGCACCTTCGCTTCGGTCCGGATCCTATTTATTCGACTTACCTCATCCACAAAGCAAATTTTGTTGCTTGTCATCAATATAATTTTATTCATAAATATGATCTATTAAACCATGTGAAAAAGGGTGGAACATTTTTGTTGAACTCCCCTTATGACAAGCATACAATTTGGGATGAACTTCCCAAGTTAATGCAGGAGGAGATTATAAAAAACAACCTTGAATTCTACGTGATAGATGCTTCTAAAGTGGCCCAGGATGCCAATCTTGGAAAACGAACCAACACCGTTTTACAGACCTGCTTCTTTGCGATATCAGGAATATTGCCAAAAGATGAAGCGATACAAAAAATCAAGGATGCTATCGTAAAATCCTATTCTAAAAAAGGGGAAAGGGTAGTACAAATGAACTTTAATGCTGTAGATAAAGCTCTGGAAAACCTCCAAAAAGTAGACTATCCAAAAGAGATCACCAGCAACGAAGCATTGAAACCTATGATGACTGGTACAGACGATCCATTTGTACAAGAGGTATTGGGTAAAATTTTAGCCGGTAAAGGTGATGAATTACCCGTTAGTGCCTTCTCTGTTGACGGTACATTCCCAACAGGCACAACACAATTTGAAAAGCGTGGAATAGCAGATTTTATACCGGTATGGGATGATGAAACATTGTGTACCCAATGTAATAAATGTGTGGTTATTTGTCCCCATGCTGCAATAAGGGCAAAAGTTGTTTCTAATGAAGAATTAACTGAAATGCCATCTGGTTTAAAAGCTGTACCCGCTAAAGGTAGACCATTTGATTCCAATAAAGAATCTTACATACTTCAGGTTTCACCTCAAGATTGCACAGGCTGTGATCTTTGTGTAGCTGTATGTCCCGCAGTAAGTAAGGAGAACCCCGATTTTAAATCCATTAACATGCATAGGAAATTGGAAGTAGAAACGACTGAAAATGTGAATTGGGACTTCTTTGTCGACCTTCCTGACTACAATAGATCCGAGTTACAGATTTCAAACATCAAGGGCTCACAGTTTCTTGAACCGCTATTTGAATTCTCCGGTGCTTGTTCAGGCTGTGGTGAAACACCCTATATTAAATTATTGACGCAACTGTATGGTGATAGTATTCTAATCGCAAATGCCACTGGTTGCTCATCCATTTATGGCGGTAATTTACCAACTACTCCTTACAAAAAGAATGCCTTTGGCAGAGGTCCGGCATGGGCAAATTCATTGTTTGAAGATAATGCTGAATTTGGTCTTGGCATGAAATTGGCCCTGTCTAAGAAGCAGGAAATTGCCATTAAGCTTTTAAAGGAACTTGAAGGTGAAATTGGCAGTGAATTGATTGATGCCATTTTAAATAATCCTGAAAAAACCGAAGCCGAAAAAGCAGAAAATTTTGAGAATCTAAGTAAGCTTAAAGCTAAGTTGGCAACGATGGATAGTGAAAATGCTAAAAAATTAGCTCAATTTACAGATTACTTGCGCAAAAAATCGGTCTGGATACTCGGTGGTGATGGTTGGGCCTATGATATTGGTTATGGTGGTGTAGATCACGTTTTAGCCTCTGGCGAAAACATAAATATCATGGTTCTCGACACCGAAATATATTCGAATACCGGAGGTCAAACATCTAAAGCAACACCATTAGGAGCAAGTGCTAAATTCTCTGTTTCGGGTAAACGTACCGGAAAGAAAAATTTAGCTTTACAGGCTGTTTCCTATGAAAACGTTTATGTGGCGCAAGTTGCTATTGGAGCAAAGGACCTGCAAACTTTAAAAGCTATTGAAGAGGCCGAGGCCTACGATGGTCCCTCATTAATTATTGCATACTCCCACTGTGGAGATCATGGTTATAACTTAAGAGATGCAGCAGACCATCAGGATAAAGCGGTGAAAACAGGCTATTGGCCGTTGTTCAGATTCGATCCTTCCAAACCTAAAGGCAAGAAGTTTAAGTTAGACTCCAAAGCTCCTGCAGCACCTCTAGAAGAGTTTATGTATACAGAAACACGTTTTTCAAGAGTGGCCAAGGACTATCCTGAATTGGGAGCCGAACTTCTTAAAAAAGCCCAGGAAGAGGTCGACTCTAAATGGGAACGATTAGAGCTCTTCAGAGATCTATAACATATCGAAGTTAATTATTTCTGCTTGAAATAAGTGTGTTAAACTATATCCAGAGTACTTGATTGCAGTACTCTGGATTAGTTCCTAACTTAATTTTAATTTATCATGAAAGATACAGCTGCTCATTTATTCAATAGGGCTTCTGAAAACCTTAATGAAGCAAATAAAGAATTATACAGACCCGAAGAAGATATTATTTCTTTCTCCGTTTGCAAAAATTCACAGATGGCAATTATGAATTTTTTAAGAGGTTATTTATCCAGCAAAGGTATAAACCCGTATACTTTTGTAACTATTAACCAACTGTTCGAGGAATGCAAGAAACTAAATAAACGATTCGAAAAGATCGATTTATCCGATTTCAACTGTACCAACCATGAAATTGATTCACGGTATTGTAACGAAGTTTCAAAAGTTAATACCTGTTTTGCAACAGCACACAACCTGTATGCATTTTTAAAGGAAGAAAAAGAAATTAAGGCTTAAATCCCAATATTAACAACCTTCTCAATTTGAGGTGCATATTTTTTTATGGTCATCTCCACACCGGACTTTAGTGTCATTTGATTGACACTACAGCCCACACATGCCCCTTTCAGCTGGACTTTAACCAACTTATCATCTTCAATCGATAACAAGGATATGTCGCCTCCATCACTCTGTAAGAATGGGCGTATCTCGTCAAGTGCCTTCTCAATATTTACTCTAAGTTCCTCAGTTGTCATGACTTATTTTTTTACTGCCGAACATCCAGCCATGGTCGTAATTTTTATCGCTTCCGTAGGGGGAAGGTTGTCATTGCGCCGCACCACTTCACTCACCACATTTTTTGTCAATTTTTCAAATGCCTGTTCCGAAATTGTCGCAGTTTGCAAGGCTGCAGGACGACCAACATCTCCGGCTTCCCGAATACTCTGCACAAGAGGAATTTCTCCTAAAAACGGGATCTTCAAATCATTCGAAAGGTTTTTGGCTCCTTCTTTTCCAAAGATATAATATTTATTATCTGGTAATTCTTCCGGTGTAAAATAGGCCATATTTTCTATCAGGCCTAAAACGGGGACGCTTATGCTTTCTTGTTGAAACATAGCCACACCCTTTCTCGCGTCTGCCAAAGCCACATTTTGAGGCGTACTTACCACAACAGCTCCCGTAATTGGAAGCGCCTGCATTATACTTAAATGAATGTCTCCGGTACCGGGAGGTAAATCAATTAATAAAAAATCCAATTCGCCCCAATGTGCGTCAAAAATCATTTGATTCAAGGCTTTAGCTGCCATAGGACCACGCCATACCACCGCCTGATTGGCTTCTGTAAAGAAGCCTATGGATAACATTTTAACGCCATAGTTCTCTATGGGTCTCATTTTTGATTTGCCGTCAATATTCACAGCTAAAGGTCTTTCGGCCTCCACATCAAACATAATGGGCATTGACGGACCGTAAACGTCGGCATCCAAAACACCAACTCTAAATCCCATTTTAGAGAGCGTCACAGCTAAGTTCGCTGTAATAGTAGATTTACCAACACCTCCTTTACCCGAAGCAACGGCAATTATGTTTTGAATTCCTGGAATAGGATTACCCTTTATTACATTTACTTTCGGTTGCGCTGGTGCTTCAACTTTTACATTTACCGTTATTTTTGCTTTTTCATAAACCCTATCATGTATGGTCTTTAAAATGTCGACTTCAGTACGTTTTTTAGCCTGCAAACTTGGGTTTTTAATCGTAATATCTACGATAACTTCATCTCCAAAGACAATGACGTTCTTAACCGCTCCGCTGTCTACCATATTCTGCCCTTCTCCCGGCACTGTAATGGTCTCTAATGCCTTTAAAATATCTTTTTTATTGAGTTTCATTTATTTTATTAAGAATCATTCTAAAATGCAAATATATAGAATAATGCAATAGGACAGAATATTGGAGTTAGAAGTTTTCTTTATCCCCTCATTAAATACTTTTATAATCTTTCGAATTATCCTATTTCTTGAGAGGGATCCCAGAAGACTTTATCGAAATTTTGAATTTGGTTATCGATTACTTGAATACCTTCACTTTCCAGAAGCTGTTGCATCAAATTAGAACCACTAAAATGAAATTTACCAGTGAGAAGTCCTTTTCTATTTACGACACGATGTGCCGGCACATCTTTACCGGAAGAACTGTTCATTGCGTATCCTACCATACGCGCACTCCTTGCTGCTCCAAGATAATTTGCTATAGCCCCATAACTTGTTACACGCCCATAGGGTATGCGTTTGGCGACAGCATACACCTTTTCAAAAAAGTTTAAGGTTTCCTCTTTCATAAATTTAAATCTTTAATAATATTTATTAAAGTTATAATTGAAATCGTACCTGTTATGGTCCCAATAATATAATTCATACTTTTTTGTGAAGTAAATGATCTGCTCTTTATCTTATCAAAGAAAAAAATGTACATATAGAGCATAACAAAAGTTCCCATTGATGCACCAGAGACATACGATATAATACTTATTTTGTCAAACTCGAGCCATCCAAAAGAGGCCAATGTAACCGTCATATAAGCTTGAAATGGAATTGGAAAAACATTTAGTGCCGATAGAAACATACCATGAAAAAGTCTACTTTGATTACTCCTTATTTTGGGCGTCATATTTTGTTTTGGCTTTGATTTGGCGATAAATAGATAATAAATGGTAATTAAGACAAAAACGACAAAGGCCACACGCTGTAAAATTTCGACGACTTCAACATGATTGCTTAGGTATCGTGCAAAAATGGCGGCAATATAAGTTTGCGCAAAAACAGTCAAACACGCCCCAATAGAGAACATAATGCCCCTAATATGACCATCCTTCAGACTTATTTTCGCCGCAGTCATGTTGAGAAGTCCCGGTGGGATAACTCCGATAAGAGCAATAATTAGCCCCAGAAAAAAAATAATAGTGAAATCCAAATTAAGTAATTTTAAAGCTAATATAAGTTATTGGTTTATCTTGTTCTAAATATTGCAGCTCATAAAAGGTTTGAATACCAGTGACTTCCTCGGGACTTCCCTCTTGTCTGTATACATCGTGGTTCGCATAAAGCACCTCATGTCCCAAACCGTGCAAGAGGCCTAGCGTGTAACCATGCATAAATTCACTATCGGTTTTTAAATGAACTATCCCGTCTGGTTTCAGAATAGATTTGTAACGATCCAGAAACTGGATATTGGTCAATCGATGTTTGGTACGTTTATATTTAATCTGAGGATCTGGAAAGGTAATCCAGATTTCATCTACTTCGTTTTTTGAAAAGGCATATTCAATAAGTTCTATCTGGGTACGTAAAAAAGCCACATTTGTGATATTTTCCTCAACAGATGTTTTTGCGCCTCTCCAAAACCGGGCGCCCTTTATGTCAATGCCAATAAAATTTCTATCAGGATATCGCTGTGCTAAGGCCAGTGAGTACTCCCCTTTACCACAACCCAATTCTAACACCAGGGGATTTTCATTCTTGAAGACTTTGGTTCGCCATTGTCCCTTTAAAAAGTAATCGTTATTTACCAGTTCGTTACGATTAGGTTGAAAGACATTTGGAAAAGTTTCGTTTTCTTTAAATCGTTTTAACTTATTTTTACTACCCACAGGTTTTTCCTTTATTTAATTATTTGGTAAAATTAAGGAAATATGTGGGAGTATGAATATCTCTAAATTTGAATGTTTTACATGGGAATTGAGTTATTTAAGAGACCTAATATAATAGCATTTTTTAGTGCCCAAAACCTCGTGTAGCATTTAATTTAAGCAGACTTTTAGTAAATCCAAGATGAAACGTATTTTAGTCGCACCACTTAATTGGGGGTTAGGACATGCCACGCGAAGCATCCCAATTATTCAGGCGTTAATAGAAGAAGGATACGAACCTGTTTTAGCGAGTGATGGTGCTGCCTTATTTCTTTTGCAGAAGGAATTTCCGAGTTTGACTTCAATTGAATTGCCTTCCTATAATATTAGTTACTCAAAAAAAGGAAAAAACTTTAGGTACAAGCTTTTAAAGGTGTCTCCAAAATTAATCAAGGCTATTCGGTCTGAAAAAAATGCCACACAAAGGATTGTAGAATCCATGGGGATAGATGGAATAATATCTGATAACCGCCTCGGCATATGCAGCAAAAAGTGCCCAACAGTTTTTATGACTCATCAATTGAACGTCCTGAGTGGCAGCACCACATGGCTTACTACAAGAATACATCACTATTTTATTAAGAAATTTGACGCCTGCTGGGTACCTGACCTAAAAGAAGACCATAATTTAAGCGGAAAACTAGGGCATTCCGATTCATTAGATTGTCCGATAACATATATAGGTCCATTAAGTAGGTTTTCAAAGGATTCAGTAGAAATTAAATATGATTTAATGGTTTTAATTTCTGGACCGGAACCTCAACGGACTTTACTGGAAGATAAATTGTTATCTGAATTGAAACATTACCCTGGTAAAATTGTTTTCGTTAGAGGTGTGTTAGAACAGGAAAAAACCATACAAATGAAAGGGCACATCACAATTTATAATTACATGACATCAAGCTTACTGGAACAGACCATAAACGAAAGCGCCGTCATTCTTTCAAGGTCCGGATATACTACTATAATGGATTTGGCCAAGTTAAATAAAAAAGCGTATTTCATTCCTACCCCGGGTCAATACGAACAAGAATATTTAGCGAAAAGATTAACAGATTTAAAACTGGTTCCAAGTTGCGATCAATCCGAATTCTCTCTAGATAAGCTTAACGAAATTCCTCAGTACAAAGGGCTCAGTTTAACAACTTCTGAAACCGATTTTAAAGCATTATTCGCCAGCTTTTTCTAAGGTAAATGAAAATTCACTCCCTACACCAAGCTCACTTTCGACATAAATTTTTTCGTTGTGGGCCTCAATAATATGTTTAACTATGGATAGACCTAATCCAGATCCTCCTTCACTTCTTGAACCGCTTTTATCTACCCTGTAGAAACGTTCAAACAAACGTGGTAAATGGGTTTGTGCAATTCCTTCACCATTATCCGTAACGCGCACTATAACCTTGTTCTTTATCAGATTCTCTATACTGACTTCTGTTGTCCCTTTTTCATGTCCATATTTAATTGAATTGACAATAAGATTGGTCAACACCTGTTGTATTCGTTCCTTATCAGCCTTTACCAAAATTGGTTTATTATAATCGATATCGAAGGTTAATGTTATCTTATTCTTATTGGCACGCATCTCAAACATCTCAAATACATTCTTAACCAATTCAACAATATCAAATACTTCAATATTTAGACTAAGATCACCAATCTCTAACTTGGTAATCATATCTAAATCCTTTACAATATAGATCAATCGTTCCACACCTTTACTAGCACGCTTCAGATATTTTTGACTTACTTTTTTATCATTAATGGCCCCGTCGAGCAAGGTTAAAATATAACCCTGAACTGTAAATAATGGCGTTTTAAGCTCGTGGGAAACGTTGCCAAAAAATTCCTTACGGTATTGCTCCCTCACTTTTAAGGTTTCAATTTCCAGCTTTTTATCCCGGGCAAATTTATCTATTTCCTTGGTTAAGGTCCCCATATCTGTAGTGATGGACTCTCTATTGATACTGGCGGACTCCAATAAGGTAAGATCATCGTAAATCTGTTTAACACGACGGTAAATCAATCGCTCGATACGAAATTGAATCAGAACAAAACATATGGAATAACTCGTTATGAGTATGAAGCCTATTAACCCCCAGTTAATCTTAGAAAAATAATATAAAAAAACACTCGTTATGAGTGTTAATGACAGTGCTATATAAAGCGACGTTTTTGCTGAAAACCTGTACGGTTTTTTTAATTTAACTTGCATTAATCTACAAACTTATAACCTACTCCTTTAACGGTTTTAAAACTATCATCACCTATCTTTTCTCTTAGCTTTCTGATATGAACGTCGATGGTTCTACCTCCAACAACAACTTCATTACCCCATACTTTGTCCAGTATTTCATCGCGTTTAAAAACCTTCCCCGGTTTAGAGGTTAACAAAGATAGTAATTCAAATTCTTTTCTCGGTAAAATAATTTCCTCTCCATTCAGGCTTATTTTATATTCCTCCCGATCAATTACTAAATTACCAATCTTAAGCGTTGTATCCCGCTCTTCGTGTTTAAATCGTCTTAATAATGCTTTTACCTTACTAACTAAAACTTTAGGTTTTATGGGCTTCGTAATATAATCATCGGCACCCGCATCAAACCCGGCTACCTGAGAATAATCTTCACCTCGCGCCGTTAAAAACGTAATAATGGTATCCTTTAAACTCGGGATTTTTCTAATCTGCTCACAGGCTTCAATACCATCCATTTCAGGCATCATTACATCTAAAATAATCAAATGAGGTTGCTCTTTTTTAGCTTTTTTTACCGCTTCTAAACCGTTTTCTGCAGTAACAATCTGATAACCTTCATTGGACAAATTATACCCAACAATTTCAAGAATATCTGGTTCATCGTCGACCAATAAAATTTTAGTGTCTTTTTTATCCATCCCGGAAATTATAAATTTTTTTATCTCTATGAATAAGTAAAGATAAAACTAATATAGCAACTTATAAAAAATTAAAAACATATAACGTTTTGGTAACATACGGGTTACGCGATATTAATCTTAAATGACGTGATAAAATCTTTTACAATTAATTGGTATAACTTTTGATATTTATTATTAAATTTAACATATCAAAATCCTACTATGGCGAAAAACTACATTGTTACACTTATTGTATTACTATTTTTTGCATTTGCTCCCAAGGCATTTGCACAGGAGATTGCGCAACCTAAAATCGAAAATCTTTCAATTTATCCCAACCCTGTAAATAGTAATCGACAATTTATTTTTATAACCTCTAAGCATAATTTAGTCAAGCAGATAGAATTCTTTAACGCGATTGGTAAAAAAATATATGCGACTACGCTTACAGGAAAAGAGCTAAATATTTCGAGATTGGCAACAGGAGTTTACTTTTTAAAAATTACCGAAAACAATATTACTGAAACTCGAAAATTGGTGATTAAATAAAATAGCATTTTACCTTATTAAAATAAAAAAGCATGGCCAATGGCCATGCTTTTTTTGTATACTTTTGTTTGACCGATTCCTAGCTTGTAAAATGATAGATGCCAATACCATCTTTAGTGTGAAGACCCGAACTGACTTTGAACACCTGGCTCTCAAAGTGTTTAAATTTCAGTTTGAAAAAAATCGGGTATATCGCTCCTTTTGTGATTTGTTGTATAAACATCCAAGTGAAGTAACATCGCTAAAAGACATTCCTTTTTTGCCCATTCAATTTTTCAAATCACATATCATTTTAAGCACGCAGAACCCCGTTTCAAAAACGTTTACAAGCTCTGGAACAACATCCGAAGGAATAAGTAAACATTGTGTCAGTAATTTAGAGATTTACAAACAGAGTTTCACGAAGGCTTTCCAAGGTTTTTATGGGACAATTGAAGACTATGTTATCCTGGCCCTGTTGCCTTCCTATCTCGAACGTACGGACTCTTCTTTAATTTATATGGTAGATCACTTAATTAAGGCATCGAAGGAACCTGCCAGCGGATTTTACCTGGATAATTTAAAAGAATTAAAAACGGCCTTAACCAGTTTGGATGCGAAGGGGAAGAAAATTTTACTTATAGGAGTTTCATTTGCTTTGCTCGATCTGGTCGAACAATACCAATTCAATTTAAAAAACACCGTTGTAATGGAAACGGGCGGCATGAAAGGCAGACGAAAGGAGTTGATCAGATCTGAACTTCATGGCATTTTAAAAAAAGGGTTCGGGATAGAGCGTGTTCATAGCGAGTATGGAATGACCGAACTGCTCAGCCAGGCATATTCGACCGGAGATGGAATATTTAACTGTCCCCCATGGATGGGAGTTTTGACACGAGATCCAGAAGACGCCTTAACTATTCAAAATTTTGGTAAGGTTGGCGGATTAAATATCATTGATTTGGCCAATATCAATTCCTGTTCTTTTATCGCAACACAAGATTTGGGGCGCGTATTCTCAAATGGCAGTTTCGAGGTCATTGGTCGCTTTGACCATTCCGATATAAGGGGATGTAACCTGATGGTGCTCTAGCCCAAGTTTATACAACACTGTAATTCTGAATTTTCCGCACCAAGAACATTTAACGTAGGTGAATGCACATTTTACTTGATGTGTAATGCACGGAGTATAAATACCCTTGATCTATGGAATAAGGGGCTAGGAAGACATAATAGTTATGTGTAAACTAAACTGGGAAAAATAAAAATTAAAGATGAGGTGGAGCGCAATGAAAGGTTCGCACTTGCTCTACGTCAAACGTAATAACTAAGAAAAAGAAAAGTTTTTTAGTTATTTGGTTGGTTAAGGAAAGACCCGATTTTTCTAATTCGGGTCTTTTTATTCTTTCAGAGTTAGAATGAAGTAATTCTTCTTACCTCGTTGCAAAAGCACAAATTTGTTATTGATCAAATCGTTTGCAGAAATAATAAACCCTTCATTCACTTTTTCCTTATTCACTGAAATGGAATTTTCCTTTAATGCACGTCGCGCCTCTCCATTGGATTTTAAGAAACCTCCTTTTTCGGCCAAAGCCGCAATAATATCCAATCCATTTTCAATATCGGAAATTGAAATTTCGGTTTGAGGCACCCCATCAAATACATCTAAGAATGTTTGGGTATTTAATTCTTTAAGATCAGAGCTGGTAGATTTTCCAAACAAAATGCGACTTGCTTTAATGGCGTTGTTCAAATCGTCTTTCGAATGCACCATTGCCGTAATTTCTTCAGCCAACCGTTTTTGTAGTGTCCTTAAATGAGGTGCTTGTTTATGTAACTCTGTCAAACTCTTGATTTCTTCTCTATTTAAGAAGGTAAAAATTTTAATATACTTCTCGGCATCCTCGTCACTCGTGTTTAACCAATACTGGTAGAATTTATAAGGCGAAGTTCTATTGGCATCGAGCCAAACGTTACCCCCTTCAGATTTACCAAATTTTGAACCATCCGATTTTGTTATCAAAGGACAGGTAATTGCGAAGCCCTTACCACTACCAATACGCCTTATTAATTCGGTTCCTGTTGTAATATTGCCCCATTGATCACTACCACCCATCTGAAGTGTACAGTTATGCGAATTGTATAAATGAAGAAAATCATACCCTTGAACTAACTGGTAGGTAAACTCCGTAAAACTCATACCTTCGGCTGCGTCATCGGAGGCTATTCTATTCTTAACAGAATCCTTGGCCATCATGTAATTTACGGTAATATGCTTTCCAATATCACGTATAAAATCCAAAAACGAAAAGTCCTTCATCCAGTCATAATTATTTACCATGACCGCTGCATTTTGAGCATCGCTATCGAAATCCAAAAAATGAGACAATTGTATTTTTATGGCCTCTTGATTACGACGCAGGGTGACCTCATCCAACAGGTTACGCTCATTTGATTTGCCTGAGGGATCGCCTATCATTCCCGTGGCGCCACCAACCAGTGCAATAGGTTTATGTCCACAACGCTGATAATGCGCCAATAACATAATCGGCACCAAATTTCCAATATGTAAAGAATCTGCCGTCGGATCGAAACCAACATAAGCACTGCGCATACCGCCCATTAAGTGCTCTTCCGCTCCAGGCATTACGGTATGGATCATACCGCGCCATGTTAATTCTTCAACAATATTCTTCATTATAATCCTGATTTATTTATAATCTCTGGCAAATATAAAAATACGCTAATAATTACTCCGGCATTCTTAATATTTCTTTACATTAGTCACATGATTTTAGTAACTGGAGGTACCGGATTGGTTGGAGCGCATTTACTATTCAATATTGTGAATAAAAATGAGCAGGTGAAGGCCATTTACAGACAGGAAGAATCACTTAAAAATGTCAAACAGGTCTTCTCAACATATACAGAAAATTACCAAACAGCATTCGATAAAATTGTTTGGGTGAGAGCCGATATCTTGGATATCCCCGCATTGGATAAAGCTTTCGAAGATATTACAATGGTATATCACTGTGCTGCATTTGTTTCCTTTGAAACAAGCAAATACCACCTTCTGAGACGCACAAATATTGAGGGCACAGCAAATATTGTAAATCTTTGTATCGACAAAGGCATAAAAAAGCTGTGCCATGTGAGTTCAATATCAACATTGGGACAGCCAACCAATGGTGAAACCATAACTGAGAATGTGCACTGGAACCCTGAAGGAGATAACAGTGTGTATGGCATCAGTAAGTACGGTGCAGAAATGCAGGTATGGAGAGGGGCTCAGGAAGGTTTAAATGTGGTCATTGTCAATCCCGGAGTTATTTTGGGAGCAGGGATTTGGCATTCCGGAACAGGGCAGTTATTTAAAAAAGCACATCGCGGACTGAGTTTCTACACCAGGGGAACGGTGCCCTTAATAGATGTAAAGGATGTCGTAACCATAATGATACAATTGATGGAGAGGAACATTGAAAATGAACGTTTTATTTTGGTGGCCGAAAATTGGACATATAAGCGGTTTCTGGACAGTTTATCCAGATCCGTAAAGCAGGGACCCCCTCAAATATTGGCCACAGAATTTATGTTGAATATGGTTTGGAAACTGGATTGGATAAAACACGTCTTAACGGGTAAACCAAGAAAAATTACAAAACATATTGCAAAAGTGTTGCAAAAGGAAAAATATTACAGCAGTTTAAAAATCGAAAAGACCTTGGATTACACATTTGTACCCATTGACAAAACCGTTTCTGTTATTGGCCTACAGTATCTGAAACAGGCGCAATAAGGCCTTTCTGTGAATCAAGGTCATTCCTATTCAGATCTAATTTCTTGGTCAATGAGTCATTTATTTTAATGGCGTCAATAAGATCCTTCCCTTTTTTCACACCCAAGGTATCCATTTTTAACAATGCATCTAAAGAGTCTTTTTCCCTTTTTTGTTCGAGTTCCTTCACTTCCAATTCTTGGTAGTACGATTTTAAAGCACTTAAACTGTCCTTCACCTTTGCATAAATATCATCATACGTATCAATATGATACGTATAATAGGCGTTACTTTCGGCAAACTGTAAACTATCAATGTCGTATTTGTTGTAGATATAGTCTTCCTTATCAATAATATGATTATCCAATGTACGCTTATTAGTTCCTGTGGTGGAAGACATTAACCGGATATCTATTAAAATATTAACCATTTTATCTTCCGAAATCAAATTATCCGGTTTCTTCGGGTTTTTTAGTTTATAACAGCTAATCACCATTAGCGGCAACAACAAAACAACACATATTTGTTTTTTAATCATCTGTTAAAAGTTAATCGTTTCGCAGCTCCGGAGTTAAAAAACTTAAAGTTATTATAAATTAAACTTCCATTTAGGAAGGTATGAGTGATTCGCGATTTAAAAGTTGTCCCTTCAAATGGAGACCATCCGCACTTATACAAAATATTATCCTTTGTAACCGTCCAAGGATTATTCAAGTCAACCAAAACCAAATCGGCAAAATACCCCTCTTTAATAAACCCTCTCTTTTCTATTTGAAATAGGATAGCCGGATTATGACACATTTTTTCAACAATTTTGTCAATTGAAATTTTCTCCTGGTGGTACATTTCCAGAATTGCAGGCAAGGCATGCTGCACTAATGGGCCACCGGAAGGCGCCTTGGTATACGGATTTTGCTTTTCTTTTAAGGTATGAGGGGCATGGTCTGTAGCAATCACATCAATCCTGTCATCCAATAAGGCCTCCAATAATTTCTTTCGATCCATTTTTGTCTTTATGGCAGGATTCCACTTGATTAAAGTCCCTTTTTTATCGTATTCTTCATCGGAAAACCACAAATGATGCACACAGACTTCAGCGGTTATCTTTTTCTTTTTAAGAGGTATTTTATTCGTGAATAAATTAGTTTCTTTACCGGTTGACAAATGAAATACATGCAATCTTGCCCCTGTTTTTTTAGCCAGTTCAATGGCTCGCGACGATGACAAATAGCAGGCTTCCTCACTTCTTATTATGGGATGTTTATGTATAGGAATGGCTTCACCGTATTTTTCGATGTGCTCCTGGAGATTCCGCTTTATAGTTTCTTCGTCTTCACAATGTACAGAAATCAACAAGTTTGTACTTTTAAAAATCTTCTCCAGCACTTCAGGATCATCTACCAGCATGTTTCCTGTTGAAGAACCTAAAAACAACTTTAAGCCGGCAACTGTTTTCGGATCCACTTTAAGAATTTCATCTAAATTCGTATTGGTTCCTCCAAACATGAATGAATAATTGGCAAAGGAGGTTCTGGATGCGATGTCAAACTTCTCCTCAAGCTTTTCAATCGTTGTGGTTTGGGGGTTCGTGTTGGGCATTTCAATAAATGAGGTGATGCCTCCCGCAATAGCAGCTTTCGATTCGGAGGCGATATCGGCCTTATGTGTTAAACCCGGCTCCCTAAAATGCACCTGATCGTCTATTACACCGGGCATTAATAATTTTCCTTCGGCATCGACAACGACCACATCGGCAGATTTAGCACTAATGGATGTGTCAATCGCTTCGATAAATTCACCTTTAATAAGAACATCACCTTCAAAAAGGGTTCCCTCATTTACAATTTTTGCATTCTTAATTAATGTTGTCCTCATACCCCTATCATGTTTACTTGCGCAACAAACTTTTGACTTTCATTGAAATGACCCCAAAAATAGCTTCGGAAATAATCCCCGAACTCAATTTTGATTCACCCTTGGTCCGATCCGTAAAAATAACCGGTACTTCTATAATTTTAAAACCCTTTAAATAAGTTTTAAACTTCATTTCAATTTGAAAGGCATAACCTATAAATTTAATGGCATCCAAATTTAAAGTTTCCAGAACCGTTCTTTTGTAACAGACAAATCCAGCAGTGGTGTCATGAATTTTCATTCCCGTAATGACTCTAACATATTTGGAAGCTAAATAGGACATCAGCACGCGACTCATTGGCCAGTTAACCACATTAACGCCCCTTATATATCGCGATCCTATAGACATATCTGCACCTTCAACATGACATGCCTTATAAAGTCTAATTAAATCTTCCGGATTATGAGAAAAATCGGCATCCATTTCAAATATGTAATTGTAATCCCGGGCTAGACACCATTTAAACCCATGAATATAAGCGGTCCCCAGGCCGGATTTCTCCTTTCGAGTTTCCAAAAACAAACGATTCGGGAATTCAGTCTGTAACGATTCTACCTTCTGTGCAGTTAAGTCTGGAGAATTATCATCAACGACTAAAATATGGATCGCCGAAGACTGAGAAAAAACAGCCTTAATAATAGCATCTATATTTTCTATTTCATTGTATGTTGGAATAATGACAATTGCGCCCTGCATCATTATCTAGCTTGTAATTTTTAGCAAATGTAAGGTATTAGGCTTTTATTTATTTTAAATATTCCTTAATAATTAATACGGAATTGAATAATTATAATAATTTTATTGCATGATTCGTGAGGTGTCTTCAAATGAACTGTATACGTTGCTATTAGTGTGCTGTTTACTTATTGTGGCCGCTGCAAAACTTGTTTCTGAAAAGCGTTTCAATGATTTTATTTACATCTTTACAAATTGGAAATATCTCAAAATATACGCCCGGGATCAGAAGTTTTTCGATAAATTCGACGCCCTTTTATTTGTCAACCTCATTATTTCGGGTAGCTTATTCATTATCATTGCCTATCAACATTTTAATTCAATAAGTGGTACAGTCATCAATGTATTATTTAAAATAACAGTTGGTCTGGGTTCATTTTTTTTAATAAAGGTTTTGTTAGAACGCCTTATTGGAAGTCTCTTCGAAATCGATAAAATAATAGATGATTATCTCTTTCAAAAAATAACTTACAAGAATTATCTTGGCATGATATTACTACCTATTAATGCACTTTTAATCTATAGTATACGCCCAAACAACTTACTCTTTTATATGATATTCGGCATTTTATTAGTTGTCACTTTTACCGGATTAATAACTTCATTTAAAAGGCATCAAAGTTTAATAAAAAACAATATTTTCTATTTTATTTTGTATCTTTGCGCTCTCGAAATAGCACCTTGTGTAATTTTATACAAGGTTTTTATTTTAGATTAAAAAGAACAAACTGCTTGTGCCTATGAAAGTGAAAACGATTTTGGTTTCTCAACCAGAACCTAAAATAGAGAATTCTCCTTACTTCGATTTAATAGAAAAGCAAAAGGTGAAGATCGATTTTCGACCCTTTATACATGTTGAAGGGGTATCAGCAAAAGAGGTAAGACAGCAAAAAGTAGATTTAAACAATTATACTGCAATTATTTTGACCAGCAGAAATGCTGTCGATCATTTTTTTAGGGTAGCTGAAGAAATGCGTTTTAAAGTACCCGATACCATGAAGTATTTTTGTCAGTCGGAAGCTGTAGCCTATTATCTTCAGAAATATGTGGTATACAGAAAGCGCAAGATTTACGTTGGAAAACGAACCTTCGCAGAATTGTCTCCCTTGATCAAAAAATATAAGGATGAGAAGTTTCTTTTACCAAATACGGATAAGATAAAACCCGAGGTTCCTCAAACTATGGATGCCCTGGGTGTTAATTGGAAACAAGCTACTTTTTACAAGACTGTAGTAAGTGACCTCTCTGATTTGGCCGATGTATATTATGATGTTCTCGTCTTTTTTAGTCCTTCGGGTATTGAATCCTTATTTCAAAATTTCCCGGATTTCAAGCAAAACAATACGCGTATTGCCGTCTTTGGTAATACGACCATAAAAGCGGTTGAGGACAAAGGTTTACGTGTAGATATTGCTGCACCGACACCCGAAACGCCTTCGATGACCATGGCATTAGAAAAATATATAGAAAAAGTGAATAAGGGAAGGTAAATTTTCCTAACGGAATATAAAAGGGATGGTGTTACGTACCATCCCTTTTTTTTGTACTAAAAGGCATACCGCTGAGGGCCTCCACGCCGAATTTCTTCACTGCAGTGCATCTCAAACTTTTTAAAATTTTCACGAAAGGCATTCGTTAATTTAAATGCCGTTTTATAATAGGCTTCGTCATCATTCCAGGTTGCACGAGGACTCAATACACTTGTGGGAACCCCGGGACAGGTTCGGGGTTGTGCCACCCCAAATACCGAGTGAATATGGTAATCTTCATAATTGTACAATCCGAGATCACCATTTAAAACGGCATTAATCATAGCGCGAGTGTATTTCAATTCCATTCGCTTTCCGACCCCGTATGGACCACCGGTCCATCCCGTATTTACCAACCAGACATTTACCCCCGCCTCAATCATTTTTTTACTTAACATTTCGGCATATTTGGCAGGATGTAATGGCATAAAGGGTGCTCCAAAGCAGGCTGAAAATGAGGGCTGAGGTTCTATTACACCGGCCTCGGTACCAGCCACCTTTGCCGTATAGCCAGAGATAAAATGATAGGCCGCCTGACTTGGTGTCAATTTGGATATCGGCGGGATCACACCAAACGCATCGGCGGTTAGAAAGAATATATGTTTAGGATTCTTACCAGTGGATGGCGTTTTGATATTGTCTATATGGTAAATAGGATAACTTACCCTTGTGTTTTGGGTGATAGAAGTGTTACCAAATTCTACAAAACCATTTTCATCCAGAACAACATTTTCCAACAGAGCCCCTTTCTTAATGGCTTTAAAAATTTCAGGTTCATTTTCTTCCGACAGGTTGATAACTTTTGCATAACAACCGCCTTCAAAATTAAATATGGTATTCTCACTGGTCCAACCATGTTCATCGTCTCCAATAAGACTGCGGTTAGCGTCTGTGGACAAGGTGGTTTTACCGGTACCTGACAAACCAAAAAATATAGCTGTATCGCCGTCAGCTCCTACATTGGCACTACAGTGCATGGGTAAGGTGTTTTTAAATACGGGCAGTATAAAATTTAAGGCCGAAAAGATGCCCTTTTTAATCTCTCCAGTATAACCGGTACCTCCTATTAGGGCAATTTTCTTCGAAAAATTTAAAATAGCAAAGTTATGTTGACGCGTGCCATCGGCTTCAGCATTGGCCATAAAACCGGGAGCATTAATAACTGTCCATTCCGGAGAAAAATGATCTAATTCTTCTTCGGTGGGCCGTAAAAACATATTGTAGGCAAAAAGGTTACTCCAGGGGTATTCATTAATTACCCGAATATGCATTCTGTAATTGTCATCTGCACAAGCATAGCAATCCCTTACAAAAAGGGACTTATGGCTTAAGTAATCTGTAACCTTTCGATAGAGTTTTTCAAATTTATCCGGATCAAATGGAATGTTAATTTCACTCCACCATACACGGTCCTTCGTGATAGCATCCCTAACGATAAATCGGTCTTTAGGTGAGCGTCCTGTGAACTCTCCGGTATTAACCGCCAAAGCCCCTGAAATGGCTTCTATACCCTGTCCCTCTTGAATAGTGATGTCATGCAGTTCTTCCGGTGAAAGCTGATAATTAATCTCAGCACTCTCAATGCCATATTTGTCTAACGAAATAGCCTTCACAGGTGCACTATGATTTTCCATAAATAAAGAATATAATTAACTATTCCTCAAAATTAGAACAATTATTTTAATATATTCATTATTTTAGACTGTTTTTAGACTGTTTTTTTAACAAATTAATAATTATCAAAAGCCAGCTGCTGATGAGTAGGAGCCCTCCAATGGGGGTAATGAAACCGATTGATTTAAAATTAAATGTAGTCAAAGGATTTGTAGACAGCCCATAGATTGAACCGGAAAATAGAACAACACCCAACACCACAGCATACAAAACCCATTTTTTTATTCCTTGTGATATGGTAGTGGTATACCCCACAAATAATAAAAGTAAAGCATGGTACATTTGATAACGTACACCTGTCTCAAAGCTCCTCAGACTCTCTTCAGGAATTAAGTCTTTAAGCCCATGGGCACCAAATGCTCCAAAAATAACACCTGTTACCCCCAAAAAGCAGCCTACAATTACTATTTTTCTATCCATGTTTAAATATTCTTAAAACGCACATCTAATTTTGTTAAATTCGCAAAACATAAGTCTATGACTAACTTAAATTTTGTAGACACAAAATTAATCATCCTAAAATAATATGCGAAAAATTTTAGTTATTGGTTCTGGTAAATCGTCATCTTATCTTTTAAAATATCTGCTGGATAAATCGGTTAAGGAAGAATTGTTTATTACCGTTGGAGATGTCCATATAGAACACGCAGAAAAGGTTATAAACGGCCATGTTAATGCCAGAACGATACCCTTGAATGTTAATGATGACGCCTCAAGAATGAATGCTATAAAAGCTGCCGACATTGTGGTTTCGATGTTGCCGGCACGATTTCACATTCAAGTGGCCAAGGACTGCATTACATTTAAAAAGCATATGGTCACTGCCTCCTATGTCAGTCAGGAAATGCAGGATTTAGATGAAGTGGCGAAGCACAATAACATTATACTTCTGAATGAAATTGGGGTGGATCCCGGTATAGACCACATGAGTGCCATGCAAGTTTTAAATAACATTCGCGATAATGGCGGTAAAATTATTCTGTTTGAATCGTTTACAGGCGGATTAATTGCACCAGAAAGCGACACCAATTTATGGAATTATAAATTTACATGGAATCCAAGAAATGTAGTTCTGGCAGGACAGGGTGGTGCTGCAAAATTTCTTCAGGAAGGAACCTATAAATATATTCCCTATCACCGATTGTTCAGGCGAACTGAATTTCTGGACATCGATGGTTTTGGAAGATTTGAGGCCTATGCAAATCGAGATTCACTAAAATACCAAAGTGCCTACGGATTGGATAACATTAAAACACTGTACCGTGGTACCATGCGACGTGTCGGATTTAGTCGGGCATGGAACATTTTTGTAGTTCTCGGAATGACAGACGATAGCTATACTCTTGAGGATAGTGAAACCATGAGCTATCGCGATTTTATAAATGCATTCCTTCCCTACCACCATACCGATTCGGTAGAGTTAAAATTACGTCATGCCCTAAAAATTGATCAAGATGATATCGTTTGGGATAAGCTTGTAGAGCTCGATATTTTTAATGCAGATAAAAAAGTTGGATTAAAAAATGCCTCGCCGGCACAGATCCTGCAGAAAATACTAATGGATAAATGGACACTGGCCGAAGACGACCGGGATATGATCGTTATGTATCATAAATTTGGCTATGAGCTCAACAGCAAAAAACACCAGATAGATGCAAATCTGGTGGTTCTTGGAGAAAACCAGACTTACACTGCCATGGCCAAAACCGTTGGTTTACCCGTTGCAATGGCTACATTGGCCATTTTGAATGGTCATATTACCACCCCGGGGGTCCAGATTCCTATTACCAAAGAAATATATGATCCTATCTTAAAAGAACTGCGAGAATTCGGTATCCGTTTTAAGGAAAAAGAAGTTCCCTATTTGGGGTATAATCCTCTAAATAATTAAGGAATATCGAAATCATTCCTCTCAAATGCTTTAATTTTCCTGGTCTGAATAATTTCAATTTAAAAGTAAATCCATATTTTTATCTTGAAATTAATAGAGCTATATGCGACGAAAAACTAAAACTGTTACCATAGATGGTATTGATAAAAAAATACTTCGAATGCTCATGGAAGATGCCCGAACTCCAATTTTAGAAGTTGCAAGACAAGTTGGCATTTCCGGTGCAGCCATTCATCAGCGACTAAGAAAATTGGAAAAGGCAAATCTTATTTCCGGATCACAACTCATTGTTAATCCAACTATTTTGGGATTTACAATGTGTGCCTTTGTTGGAATTTATTTTGATAAAGAAGCTGATGCACCGCTGGTAATAAAGTTATTAAAAAGGGTTCCCGAAGTCGTGGAATGCCATTACACCACTGGCCAATGGAATATCTTCTTAAAAGTACGCTGTAAGAATGGCGATCACCTTGTTCAAATTTTAAACACGTTGCAGGAGATACGTGGTGTTTCGAGAACAGAATCCTTTATTTCTCTCAATCAGGACATTGAAAGACAGGTAAAAATTTAGCCTATCGCATTTGTTGGTATAAATTACATGATGTAAATGCCGACTTGCTCACGACATATCAGCTTCAGGCTAAAGCCCCTCGAATAAATACTATCTACGTCAACTTTCAAAAAAGGGATGTAGCGTATCTCGCAGTAAAAAGAAGAGGTCCTAAAATACTTTGGAGTTACATGCGCATCAACCAAGAACGCATATCTACGTCTTGCTTGATAACCCGTCGTAAATCTTCTATTTTAACCCGTTGTTGCTCCATGGAATCCCTGTGGCGAATGGTAACCATACCGTCCTCCAAGCTGTCATGATCTACCGTAATACAAAATGGTGTCCCGACGGCATCCTGTCTCCTGTAACGTCGCCCAACCGCATCCTTTTCATCGTAGTCAACATTAAAATCCCACTTTAAATCTTCCACAATTTGTCGTGCGATTTCAGGCAGACCGTCTTTTTTTACCAAAGGCAGAACCGCAGCCTTAACGGGAGCCAAAACACTGGGTAACCGCAATACTGTTCGGGTTGTCCCATTCTCCAATTCCTCCTCTGTCAGTGCATTAGAAAATACAGCAAGAAACATGCGATCCAAACCAATAGAGGTTTCTAATACATAGGGGATATAACTTTTATTCTCTTCCGGATCGAAGTACTGGAGCTTTTTCCCCGAATATTTTTCATGCTGGCTTAAATCAAAATCGGTGCGGGAATGAATGCCCTCCAATTCCTTAAAACCAAATGGAAACTTGAATTCAATATCACAAGCTGCATCGGCATAATGCGCTAATTTTTCATGATCATGAAAACGATAATTAGTTGCTCCCAAACCTAGGCTTAAATGCCATTTCAACCTGGTTTCTTTCCAGTGTTCATACCATTTGTGTTGTGTCCCCGGTTTGATAAAAAATTGCATCTCCATTTGTTCAAATTCACGCATTCTAAATATAAATTGTCTCGCAACAATTTCATTCCTGAAGGCTTTACCAGTTTGTGCTATGCCAAATGGAATCTTCAATCGGCCTGTTTTCTGAACATTCAAAAAGTTAACAAAAATACCTTGAGCCGTTTCAGGCCGCAAGTACAGATCCATGGCACTATCTGCAGAAGCACCTAACTTGGTAGCGAACATGAGATTGAACTGTTTAACGTCCGTCCAGTTTTTGCTGCCAGTTAAAGGATCGGCTATTTCCAATTCTTCAATAAGTGCCTTAACATCGGCTAAATCATCATTTTCTAAGGATCTGGCCATTCGGGATAAGGTCGTGTTAATTTTTTCCTGATATCCCAGAACTCTCGGATTTGTAGACACATACTGTTCTTTATCGAATGCATCACCGAATCGTTTAGCAGCCTTAGACACTTCCTTCTCAATCTTTGCTTCAATTTTAGCGCAATAATCTTCAATTAAGACATCGGCGCGATAGCGTTTTTTAGAATCCTTATTGTCAATTAAAGGGTCATTAAAGGCATCGACATGACCAGAGGCTTTCCAAGTCGTTGGATGCATAAAAATAGCGGCATCTATACCTACAATATTCTCATGCATCTGCACCATGGCCTTCCACCAGTAATCACGAATGTTCTTCTTTAGTTCGGCCCCGTTCTGCGCATAATCATAAACTGCACTTAAGCCGTCATATATTTCACTGCTCTGGAATATATACCCGTATTCCTTCGCATGGGAGATTACCCTCTTAAAAGTATCATCTTGATTTGCCATAGGTGCAAAAATATAAAACCCTTTCAAACATAAAGCCTTCTCTATTGAATTTTGCATCATTTTCCTTGAGAAATAATTATATTCGTAACCCTGTGCATATGAATTACAGTTTTTTCCGAATTTTATCGATATGCTGAAGCCCCTAATCAATCTGTTTTTCCCTGAAGTATGTTGTGCTTGCCACAACCTTTTAAAGGATAACCAGGATACGATTTGCACTTCCTGCAGACATCAGTTACCGGTTACCAATTACCATTTTAACAATGACAACACTGTTGAAAAGGTTTTTTACGGACGGGTTAAAATTGAACAGGCTACGGCGCTTCTTAGATACGAGAAAAAGGGTCTGGTACAACAACTCGTCCATGGACTAAAATATAAAGGGTATGAAAGAATTGGTGTGCTGTTGGGTAATTGGCTCGGTGGAGAACTAAAAACGCTGAATAGCTATAATTCCATTGATCTCGTGATACCTGTTCCTTTACATAAAAAGAAATTACGAACGAGAGGCTACAATCAGGTAGCAAAATTTGGACAGCAAATAGCAAAAAAATTAGGCGCCTGTTATAGAGATGATATCCTGATCAAGACCACTCACACAGCATCTCAAGTCACTAAAAAACGAATGGCACGCTGGCAAGGTGGAGTCTCTCTGTTTGGTGTTCGCCATTTGGATACCATCGCGAACAAGCACATTTTGCTCGTTGATGATATCATTACCACTGGAGCTACGATAGAAGCTTGTGCCCAATTGTTGTCACAAGGCCATAATGTAAAAATTAGCGTTGCCAGTATGGCTATAGCCTAAGTCGTTTCGTCTTGTATTCGCGTTATAAAACACCCGATAATTAGGGATATTTAGGTCAGACTGGAAAACCTTCAAATGAAAAAATTCATGTACTTTTACCGAAATTTAAAACACTCCATGCAGAAGTCAATTTGGAATATCGTTTTATTCATATCAATAAGCTTTCTATTTATTACATGTGCCAATAAAGGCACACCCGGAGGTGGTCCGAAGGATGAAACACCTCCGGAAATTGTAAAGTCAGAACCGGATAATTTCTCAGTACATTTCAATACCAATGAAATCAAAATATATTTTGATGAGTATATAAAGTTAAAGGATATACAAAAACAGTTAATTATTTCGCCCCCAATGAAAACCCAGCCATTAATCAAACCACTGGGAGGGGCCAGTAAATTTATTACCATTACGATTTTCGATACACTTCAACCCAACACAACCTATGCCTTTAACTTTGGAAATAGTATCCAGGATAACAATGAGGGTAATCCTTTTTCTTATTTTCGATATGTCTTTTCTACGGGAGAATATATTGATTCCTTAACGGTAAGTGGTGCGATAAAGGACGCTTTCGATAAAGAAACAGAGTCTTTTGTGAATGTCGCCTTATATGAAGTCGATTCCACATTTAAGGATTCAATCATCTACAAGGAAGTTCCAAAATACATCACGAACACCTTAGACAGTCTAACTACTTTTACCATTGAAAATATAAAAGAGGGTAAGTATCTGCTGGTTGGTTTGAAGGATAATAACGGGGATAACAAATTTCAACAGAAGTCGGATAAAATTGCATTTCACGACAAGATCATAAATGTTCCTTCCGATACGACTTATGTCCTGAGATTGTTCAAGGAAGATATTGATTTCAAATCGATTCGGCCTAAATTGCTGGCCGGAGAAAAGATTGCCTTCGGATTTGAGGGCGATCACAAAAACATGAATATTACCCTTCTTTCGGAGGTTCCGGAAGATTTTGAATACAGAATTACCAAGGATGAAAAAACAGATTCCCTGTATTATTGGTATAAACCGAGATTGGAATCCGATTCATTACATTTTAAGGTCACGCATTTGGATTTTGAAACGGAATACATGGTGAAGATTAGTGATCAAAAACGCGACAGTTTAGTGATCAGCGCCTCCCCTTCGGGAATCATAGGCTTCGATGAGGCTTTTAAACTTCGCGGTTCAACACCCTTCATGAGTTTTGACGAGGCCAAATTCAGTATTATGGATAAAGATTCGACTGATGTACCCTTTTCTGCCATTTTAGATAGCGTACAGAACATGTACCATATAAATTTTGACAAAACGGAGGGGAATAAATATCGCATTCAGATTTTACCGGAAGCATTATTTGATTTATTTGAAAACACCAACGATACCTTAAACTATACTGTAAACACGAAAAAAGTGTCTGATTATGGTTATGTTCGCATCAATATGGTCAACGCAAAATATCCGGCAATTGTGCAACTTACGGACAGCAAAGGTGAGGTAAAAGCAGAACACTATGCCTTGGAATCCAAACCTTTGGATTTTTTGAATCTCAGTCCCGGAATTTATTCCATTCGCGTTATTCACGATGCTAATGGAAACAAAAAATATGACACGGGAAATTATCTCAAAAAGATTCAGCCCGAACACGTGAGTCATTTCGAAATGTCTGAAGAAGTACGTTCCGACTGGGGGCTTATAGAGACCCTTCAATTCAATCCAAACTAAAGTGATCTCTATCACTTAAGAACTGCAATTTAGTTCTGTAAAAATGAATGTGTTTCTTCTCTAAAGTTACAATTTCGATATGTTCTCGGTTGGGTTTCAGGGGGGTGATGGCATTTCCCAAAATGTCATAAACAGCCGAGTGACCACAATATTCATTTTGTGCCTCGTCAGTTCCAACCCGGTTAACCCCAATACAATAACACATGTTTTCTATGGCTCGGGCCTTTAACAATATATCCCAGGCCTGAATTCTGGGTTTTGGCCAGTTAGCGACATACAACAGAATGTCATACTCCTCAACATTCCTGGACCAAACAGGAAAACGCAAATCATAGCATATCAGCGGACATATTTTCCAACCCTTATAATCAATTATCAGTTTTTTATTTCCGGCTGTATACACCTTATGCTCATTTGCTAAAGTAAAGGTATGTCGCTTATCGTAATACAATAAAGCTCCGGATGGTTCGACAAAAATTAACCGGTTATAAAACCTGGTGTCTTCCGTAATTATAAGACTTCCAACAATTGCCGCTCTGGTTTTCATCGCTTTTTTCTGCATCCAACTCACCGTATCTCCATCCATTGGTTCTGCGACTTTCGAAGCATTCATGGTAAACCCGGTTGAAAACATTTCCGGAAGGACAATGACATCGACATCCTCCTTGATACTCTTTATTTTCTCTGATAGCTGTTTTCTGTTTTTTTTGGGGTTTTCCCAAACCAAATCAGATTGTATACTCGCTACTTTTAGAGGCTCCTGCATGGTTAAATAGAATTAATAATTTCTGCTGCCCGCTTCAGGGTATCATCCTTTTTCGCAAAGCAAAAACGCAATACCTTATGATCTAAATTATCTGTGTTAAAAACCGATAATGGAATCGAAGCAATACCAAAATCCCGGGTTAATCGTCTGGCAAAATCAACATCGTGTTCATCAGTGATAGCTGAATAATCAAGCACCTGAAAATAGGTGCCCCTGGACCGTTTGAAGCTAAATCTTGAATCCTTAATTAAATCCAGAAACAGATCCCTTTTCCTTTGATAGAATGCCGTTAAATTCAGATAATGTTCCGGGTTTTGCATAAAATCTGCAATCCCTTTTTGTGTGGGGTGATGCACACAAAAGACATTAAATTGATGCACCTGCATAAAGAGATCCATGAGTTCCTTTGGTGCGCAACAATAGCCAACACGCCACCCCGTATTATGAAAGGTTTTACTAAAAGAAAACACAACAAAACTCCGCGATTTTAACTCCGGATATAAGCACACACTCTGATGTTCTTCGCCATCGTAAATCATATGCTCATAGACCTCGTCACTCAGGACAATGATATTAGTGTTTTTAGTGAGATCCTGCAATTGAAGCATATCAGACTTCGATAATACGGTCCCCGAAGGATTATGGGGTGTATTGATGATCATCATTTTAGTTCGAGAACTTATCTTTTCTTTCACCTCATTCCAGTTTACCCCATAATCCACGGCTTCCAATTGTATGGATACGGGTACACCGCCGTTTAATGTCACTGCCGGTTCATAACTATCGTAAGCAGGTTTAAAAATAATGACTTCATCACCAGGCTTGACAAAGGTGTTAATAATCGTAAATATAGCCTGTGTTGCTCCTGCTGTGATCGTTATTTCAGACTCCGGGTGATAATTGACCTGGTATAACAAGTCCATTTTATTCGCAATGGCTTCCCGAAGCTCATGATTTCCATACATCGGAGCATATTGATTGTAACCCGAATTCATGGCCTTGCAGACTAAATCGGTGAGTTCCTGATCGCTTCCAAAATCAGGAAACCCTTGCGATAAATTAATCGCATTATACCTTTTGGCCAAGGTACTCATAATCGTAAAAATAGTAGTTCCTACTGCGGGGAGCTTGGAGGTATGCTGCATGGCATATGCATTAATGATCTATACCCCTAATTTAGTAAGTAATTCTTGTTTATAGGTCCTTCCTATGGGAATTTTATTTGAATTTATAAACAGTGTGTTACCGGAAATTTTATCGACCATCTTTGCATTTACAATAAACGATTTATGTACCTGTATAAACTGATGTTCCGGCAATTTTTCTGCCCAATTTTTAAGGGAATCGATAAACGATAATTTCTTATTCTCAGTAACTATGGTAACATAATTTCTTTCAGACTCGATGTAACATATGTGGTTGAGAACCAATTTATGAAATGTTTTGTCTACATTTAAGTAAACCGTTTCCTCACTGTGTTCATTATTCACCTTACTCGCCTCCAGTCTGATTTTTGATTTGTTGACCGCTTTTAAAAACCTGTCAAACGAAAAAGGTTTTACCAAATAGTCTACAATGGTGTCCAATTCAAAACTTGGAACTGCAAATTCAGGATAGGCAGTTGTAATGACAATTGCCGGAGGATCTTTAACCGTCCTAATAAAATCAATACCGGAAATATCGGGTAAATTGATATCCAGGAACACAAGGTCAATGTTTTCAGCATTTAATACTGAGTTGGCCTCAATAGCCGCTTTAAAAACACCTATTAATTTTAAGCTAGGGATTTTACTTATAAAACGTTTTATAATATTTTGGGCTGGAATTTCGTCTTCAATAATAATACAGGTCATAATTGGGTATACATGTATCCGATTAAAACATACTCTGATGTTCTGATGTCTAATTTATAAATTCATATTGAGTTGCACCTGAAACAAATCAGTTTTATCAATTTTTAAACTATAATTATCCTTATAGATTAATTCCAATCTTTTTTGCAGGTTTTTCAGACCAATTTTCAATGCGTTTGTCGACACTTTTAAGGGGTCAAAACTGTTCTTACAAAGAAAGTGCAGCACAGCCTTATGAACTTCTATATGTATGGTAATATCACTGTTCAGTGTGCTATGCTTAAAGGCATTTTCAATGATCGTTATTAAGAGTAACGGTGCGATCTCATAATCAAAAGAATCGATGGATTTGGTATACTTAATCTTCTTAACACCCTGAGTTCGCAACTCCTGAAACTTAATATAATTGTCTATAAATTCAATTTCCTTTTCCAGTGAAATGGTTTTTTCATTACTCTCATAGAGCACATGTTTAAGATTATTGGACAGCATTAGAATAAGGTCCGGGGCTTCAGCGGGCTTTTCCAAAGCATAGGAATAAATCGTATTTAAATTATTAAATAAGACATGAGGATTAATCTGCGATTTTAAAAATTTAAGTTCCATTTCAGCATGCTCCAGCTTTACAGCTTCAAATTCCTCCTGCTTATCTAAAAAACGGTAAAGCATCCAAACAAATGAGAAAAAGATGAGTGGCACCAGGCTTTGCCATAAATAGTCACTTAAACATTTAAAAACAGTACAGCCACATTGGGCAAAACTGTAACAGTACACCAGAGTTGCAAAAAAAGCTATGGCAACAAATAGTAATACATAAAGCAAATGCCATTTCCTTTTCACAAAAAAAGGCAACAGTAAAAAATGATTGAGATAAACGATCACCACCAGGATGGATACATATTGAAGGAACGGGTTATCTCGCCAATGGTATTCCGGAAACAAGTACAAAGAGACGACCACAAATAAAACCCAGAAGAGTAAATGCACCAATACTTGAGAAATATGTCTTCGATTCAGCACCATTGAAAATTGAAAATACATAGAATTAGCCTTAGACTCAAAAAATGATGTACAAAATGACTTTTCAAAGATACCAACAACACATTTGTATTGATCTGTGAGACATTTAAAAGAAATTCCATGTTTCTCCAAATAATCAAGATCAAAAGCACATGCCTTTATTCTAAGATCCAGAGTGATTGATAAGATGTCTATTTTAGCCTAGCCCAAATTAAAATAGGTTGACGCCATATCACGTATGCGATCACCAATAGCCAGGCAAGCGGTGGCGGCGGGTGATGGTGCATTAAGAACGTGAATACATCTTTGATTCCCAATAATTTTAAAATCATCCTCCATCGCTCCGTCCGCTCTCAAAAGCATGGCTCTTACACCAGACCTCCCTGGCTCAATATCCTCAAGTTTGAGTGAAGGAATCAAACGCTGCAAGGTTTTTAGAAATCGCTTTTTTGAAAAAGCCCTGCGGTATTCATTAATGGCAAATCCCGTGTGATTGTATAACAACTTCCATGTTCCGGAGTAACTAAGTGCATCATATGCGTCCTTCATATTAAAATCGGTTTTCCCATAACCCTCCCTTTTAAAGGTTAATACCGCATTAGGACCACATTCTACATCACCGTCGACCATTCTGGTGAAGTGCACCCCTAAAAATGGAAAAGCAGGATTGGGTACGGGATAAATCAAATTTTTAACCTTATTTTTTGCCGATTCGGTCAAATTATAATAATCGCCTCTGAATCCTACAATGCGCTCTCTCAAATGGAATCCGTCTTTTATGGCCAATCGATCTGATTGCAGGCCACCACAATAAATTATTTGATTCACCAGATAATTATTTTTCGAAGTCACTATGATTGATGTTTCAGAATTGTGATGAACTGTCAATACTTCCTCACCGAGGATAATTTTACTCTTCGGTTGCATGGTGGTTAGCAATTCAGCAAGTTTATTGGTAATCCCGATAAAATCAATTATTCCTGTACATGGCACCCAGATGCCGCCAATGCTATTCACATAAGGTTCGATATCTCTTACCTGATTTCCTGATATTTTAGCAATACCTTCGGTTCCATTGGCTTTTCCGTTTTCATAAATATGGTCCAAGTGGGGTAATTCCTCATCATCAACAGCAACCACAACTTTTCCACAGACATCGTGATTCACATTATAGGATTTTGCAAATTCAACTAATTGCCTTCGGCCACTCACACAATTCCTGGCCTTAGCAGATCCCGGCTTATAGTATAAACCCGAATGGATAACCCCGGAATTATGACCGGTCTGATGCGCCGCCAATTCCGATTCTTTCTCTATAAGCACCAATTTGAGATCCGGATATTTTAACTGGATCTTATAGGCGGTGGCCAGACCTATTATACCGCCTCCAACAATACCAATATCAAAGCTGTTTTCTAATTTCAACGAACTGTCTTTTTAAACAATATTCATCTTTTTGAGCAAAAATGAGGCGTTCATATTTTTACATATGCCCTGTTTTAATTTGTAGTCAAAATAAAGTTCTCCATTGACAATCTCGGCTTCAAAGAAATAATTTCTTACTTCCGCAAACTCCTTTTCTAATTCACACAGGCTTAGGTCATGAGTTGCAATAATCCCAGTAGCGTTTGTTTCAACCAGTTTTTCAACAAACTTTCTCGATCCAATGGCCTTGTCGGTGCTGTTAGTTCCCTTCAATATTTCATCTAAAACAATAAAATAAGGCGCTTTGTCAATTGTGTCCACTATAAATTTTAAACGGGATAATTCCGAAAAAAAATAGGAGCTATCATCTGTTAGAGAATCCCTGGTGCGCATACTGGTAATGAGTTTTATAGGACAATAAGTGCTCTTTTTTGCACATACGGGCAAGCCCATATTGGCCATCACGATATGTAAAGATACTGTTCTCAGAAAGGTGCTTTTACCAGCCATATTTGCCCCGGTAACAATAAAGAATTCCTCTCTGTCAATCCTAACATGACTGTCCACCCGTCTCGATGCATCCAACAGCGGGTGCCCTAGATCCTCTGCAACAATTATTGGGCCTTCTTCCTTTATCTCCGGAAATACAAAGCCAGGATGATTAAAGGCATAATTCCCCAATGTGTTGTAGGCATCAAAAAAAGAGACCACCTTAAACCAGTCTTCCACTTTGTCCGCATATTGGACTATCCACTGTTCAATCTTATAACTATTCCTGATGTCGTTAAGAAAGTACCCATTACCAAATATAGCCCCGATAAGATTGTTTCTGTTGTCCAAAGCATTCAAGGATCCGGAAAGTACTTTAAAAATTTTCGATGCTTCAAGGCTTTCAGACTGTATTTGTTGCTGTTTTTGTATTAGGAATTCAGAAGAAAATGTTTCACTCTCAATATAATCCAGTAGTAGGGCATATTGTTTAAAGGTATTTCTAACCTTATCGGTATGATATGCCAATAGGTTGACTTTCTTCAAATACCCGCCTGAAATCAACAGTCCAATAAGAAGCCAATTTGCCAAAACAAGGGGACTCGTAATAATTTGAAACGCAGTAAGAGCAATGAAAATAATTGATAATATGGTGAAGACCAAAGGTATCCAACGCATCGTTTTAGGTAGAAATGGCCTATGATTTTTAAGCCAAGAAATAATGTCTTCAGCAGGTGTTTGAATGGTAACAACACTGGAAGTGGCCTGATAGTATTGACGCCATTTTGGTTTTTTACTCAATTCTTTCACGGCCTCCTGCTTCATCATTATGTCCTCGACCGAATTTGCCTTTAAGGCCTTTACCAAGTGTTCCGTTCCCTCTTTCAAGGCAGTTCTGTTTATGAACTGAAAGAAGGAACCACGTCCGAACAAATCAATATCGGAACTGTAATAGTGACCGGGGTCCTGAAATTCCAATCCTTCATCACGATGGAGAAAACTTCCGGAGCCTATCTTTAGCTCTTCTTCATTTATTCCTGCCAGAGTGCTATTGAATTGATGCAAATGCTTCAGGTCCGTATATTTTAAAAGCAAGACCATAAAAACAGCAAGGCCTGTTCCTCCAATAAGCAAGGCCAGATACAAATGTTCAAAGGCGAAATAAACACCAAAACCTGTGATCACAAAGGTGGCCACCCGGTAGAAACTAAAAACCGTCATTTTTTTATAAATGCGTTCGGCTTCCGCTGTATACATCTTAAAGTGATCTTGATAATAGCTTAATGGCATGTGGTATGTTTAATATAAGTAAACGGTAAAGAAACAAAAAAGCCCTGAAACATTTCAGGGCTTATATTATTTTTTAGGCCGAACTAATCTCTACCTCCAAACACCTGGAATGCCCAGTACAGAAGGTTGGCCAATGCACCAATAGCAGCTACCAGATAGGTTCTGGCCGCCCATTTCAAGGCATCTTGTGAGCCTTGATACTCCTGCTGAGAGACCATGTTCTTGTTTTTTAACCAGGCCAAAGCACGGTTACTGGCGTCATATTCAACAGGTAGGGTAATAAAACTGAACAAGGTCGCAAAACCCATAAAGGCTACCCCCGCAGCAGCAACCCACCAGCCAAGTCCCATACCGGCAGCACCACCAAGTATCAGTCCTCCAATAATCAACCATTGAGACATCCCTGAGGTAACACTGACCACAGGTACCAAGGTAGAACGCATTTGCAACCAACTGTAAGCTTTGGCATGTTGCACCGCATGACCACATTCGTGAGCAGCGACTGCGGCAGCCGCAGCGTTACGCTGATGATACACCGATTCACTTAAATTCACCGTTTTGTTCTTAGGGTTGTAATGGTCGGTTAACTGACCAGGCGTCGAGATCACTTCAACGTCATAAATACCGTGATCCGCCAACATTTTTTCCGCAATCTCGCGACCACTCATTCCATTTCTCAAATGGACTTTCGAGTATTTTTCGAATTTTCTTTTTAAGGTATTACTTACTGCCCAACTCACCAGGGCAATTCCACCAATAATTATATAATATCCTAACATATGTTTTTAAATTTTATAATGAAGTAATATAGCAATAATCGCACCAATTAAAAAAAATGAAAGTTTGTCAGTCCTTACGCATTAATATCTCAAAATTCAACATGGGTACTTGGTCCAAAACGGTGCTGTCACCCCACGATATTCACTATCTTTCCCGGTACGACGATTACTTTTTTTGGTGTACGCCCCTGTAGCTGCTCCTGGGTCTTCTGATGGGCCAGAACAGTGGCCTCTATGGCTTCCTTGCTCATATCCAGTGGTAATTCCAAAGTAAAGCGGAATTTTCCATTAAATGAAATAGGATAATTTTTAGTGCTTTCCACCAAATGTTTTTCCTCGAATATCGGGAAGGGTTCTGTTGAAATCGACTCCTGATGACCCAATGCCTCCCATAATTCTTCCGCAATATGAGGCGCATAAGGAGATACCAAAATTAAGAGCGGACTTAAAATTTCTCTGGAATTGCACTTTTGAGACGTAAATTCATTGACCGCAATCATAAAAGTCGAAACGGTGGTATTAAATGAAAAATTCTCAATGTCCTCCTGGACCTTTTTAATGGTCTTATGAAGGGTTTTCAAATTTGCTTTTGACGCTTCCGAATCTGTTACCCTGAAGCCACTATCATCGTAATACAATCTCCATAGCTTTTTTAAGAAACTATGAACCCCCGTAATTCCAGCCGTGTTCCATGGTTTGTACTGCTCTAATGGCCCCAGGAACATTTCATATAATCGCAGACTATCGGCACCATACTGAAGACAAATGTCGTCCGGGTTCACAACGTTATATTTCGACTTCGACATTTTTTCCACATCCCTGTTTACCCTGATAACACCTCTTTTCGACTCCTCCTCAGTACCTATAAATTGAACATGTTCATAATTATAGTCCTTCATCCATTGTTTAATACCTGAAGCGTCAACCTCATCAGAGGAATTTACAAACTTTACATCCACATGAATAGGGTCTAACTGGATATCGGTCAAATCATCACCTGTAAATTGCCGTATCACTGCCAATGCCTCAGATTTACTTTCAGGGTTGTTGTAATCATTGTATAACGCCCCCGAGATAAAAAAATCAGGTTTTTCATTAATCCGGTATACAAAGGCGCTTGTCCCCAATATCATGCCTTGATTAATGAGTTTTTTTGCATATTCATCGTATGGTACCAGGCCTTTATCGAACATGAATTTTTGCCAAAAACGGGAATAAAGCAAATGTCCCGTAGCATGCTCACTGCCTCCTATGTATAAATCGACCTGTTGCCAGTAATTAATAGCCTCCTGCGAAAAGATTTCCTCATCGTTATGCGGATCCATATAGCGATTGAAATATTGCGAGCTCCCTGCCCAACCTGGCATGGTGTTTAGTTCCAAAGGATAAACGCCATTATCAGCATCTTCCGCTGATCCACTGGAATCCGATTGACACAGCGCATTGGAAACAACTTTGTGGTTTATGGTATCCCAAGACCAAACCGTGGCATTTCCCAGTGGTGGTTCACCGGTTTCAGTAGGCAGGTATTTTTCAACCTCAGGCAAGGTTATGGGTAAGTATTGCGCGTCGATCATCTGCGGCATTCCATTAACGTAATACACCGGGAAGGGCTCACCCCAATACCGTTGGCGACTAAACACCGCATCGCGCAACCTGTAATTCGTTTTGCCTTCGCCCTGACCCAGATGTTCCAATGCTTCAATGACTTTTCGGGTTGCATTTTCATAGTTTAGACCGTTAAGGAAATCACTGTTGGCTATAATGGTGTTCTCTTTATCGACAAAGGCCTCTTTTGAAATATCAACGCCTTCAAAAATGTTCGGAATGGGAATATTAAAATGTTTTGCAAAATCATAATCACGCTGATCACCACATGGTACGCTCATCACCGCACCGGTCCCATAACCTGCCAGCACATAATCTCCAATCCAAATAGGAATCGGTTTCCTGGTGAAAGGATGTTCAGCATAAGCTCCTGTAAACGCCCCCGTAACGGTCTTTACATCGGCCATGCGATCGCGTTCACTGCGCCTGGCTGTGGCGGCAATGTAGGCCTCAACTTCAGCCTTCTGTTCTGGCGTTGTAATCTGAGCTACGAGTTCATGCTCCGGCGCCAATGTCATAAAACTCACACCAAATATGGTGTCGGGTCGGGTAGTGAATACCGATATCACCAGAGATTCTTGGCCACCCTGCTCAGCCGGAAGGACGGGGAACACCACACGCGCTCCAACCGACTTACCAATCCAATTGCGCTGGCTTTCCTTGAGGGAATCGGTCCAGTCAATGGTTTCCAAGCCCTGAAGTAAGCGTTCTGCATAAGCAGAAATACGCATACTCCACTGGGTCATTTTTTTACGTATAACCGGGTGCCCTCCGCGTTCAGAAACCCCATTCACAATTTCATCATTTGCCAAAACAGTTCCCAGTGCCGGGCACCAGTTCACTTCGGTTTCAGCAAGATAAGTCAGCCGGTATTGCAATAAAATACGCTGCTGCTGTTCAGAGGAAAAGGCATTCCATTCATCTGCTGTAAACGTGGCAACAGCATCATCGCAAGCCGCAGAAACACCGGCATTACCCTCAGCTTCGAAGCGTTTGATCAATTCCGAAATGTCTTCAGCTTTATCTTCTTTCTTGTTATACCATGAATTGAACAGTTGAATGAAAATCCATTGGGTCCATTTGTAGTATTTAGGGTCCGAAGTTCGGACTTCGCGTGACCAATCGAATGAAAAACCGATTTGATCCAGCTGACGCCTATAGGTCTTAATATTTTCTTCGGTGGTAATAGCAGGGTGCTGCCCCGTTTGAATGGCATACTGCTCTGCAGGTAAACCAAAGCTGTCATAGCCTTGCGGGTGCAATACATTAAAGCCCTGATGGCGCTTATAGCGGGCATAAATATCGGAGGCTATATAGCCCAGCGGATGTCCGACATGCAGCCCTGCGCCACTCGGATATGGGAACATGTCCAACACATAGTACTTCGGCTTATCACTGTGATTTTCGGCCTTAAAGGTTTCATTCTTGGCCCAATACGCCTGCCATTTAGCTTCTATATCGTTGAAATTGTATCTCATAATTTTAGCCAACCGTTAACTCTTAAGCTTTTTAAAGGTTCATTCTTCGAAGGTGCAATCAAAATCCGCTTTTAATGGCCTTACCACTTGCGTAAAGATTGCACATGCCTCCCCGGGGAAGGACAATTTTAAAGTGGCAAATTTACGCTTTAAAAACTAACTGGAAAACCTTTGGTTTTATTTAATACCGGGTTTATGAACCAAAAAGTCATTTTGTATGATAATAGCCTTATTTTTACCCTGTTTTGAAAACCAAACCTCTGTGATCGCAAATACGCTTAAAGCTCATTTGGCCTTATTGGGTGCAAATCTCATTTACGGCTTCAATTATATTATTGCAAAGGGTATTATGCCGCATAAAATAAATGCCTCTGCATTTGTATTTATACGCCTTTTTTGTGGCACCATCCTGTTTTGGATAGTTAAGTCTGCCATAAAAGAAAAAGTGGCCAAAAAGGATATGCTTCGCTTAGTGCTTTGTGGTCTGTTGGGCGCTGCCGCCAATCAGTTGCTGTTTTTTAATGGCCTTAGCCTCACCTCACCCATAGATGCCTCTATTATAATGACCTCCACGCCCATCTTGGTGCTGGCATTTAGCGCCCTTATTCTAGATGAAAGATTGACTTATTTCAAACTATTGGGTACAATGCTTGCAGGTGTCGGTGCCATAGTCTTAATTGTACATGGGAATCGATCGGCCGGTACAAGTTCACTCCTGGGGAATATGCTTGTTTTCTTGAATGCCACAGCTTATGCCCTGTATTTGATAACGGTAAAACCACTAATGAAAAAATATAACCCACTCACCTTGATCAGCTGGGTATTTTTATATGGTTTTATTTTTATGCTGCCCTTTGGCCTGCCGGAAATTATAACGACCTCTTTTAAGGACTTTACCATCAGCACCATTTTGGCCATTGGATTTGTTGTTGTTTTCACGACCTTTTTCGCGTACCTGTTCAACATATATGCACTTAAGTATGTGTCTCCATCCGTTAATAGCAGCTATATCTACCTGCAACCGGTTGTGAATTTTGTGATCGTGAGTGTATACGCTGCACTTATCACCAACAGCGTGTATTCACAAGATATCGATATCGTAAAAATCATGAGCTGTATTTTGGTAATTACCGGCGTATATTTGGTCAGTAAAACGGGAAGACAGAAGTCCTTACTTTAGATATTGACAACAAATCTAAAAGTTTAGACGTTGTACATTGAAACACTTGAGAAACTTTATTACTTTTACGCGCAAACCCAATCTCTTATGAGTTCTTCTTTTGAAAAACATCAAAGGCGTCGGCTTATCTCTTCCTATTTTTCGGTGGTACTGAGTATTGCTCTGGTCTTGTTTTTACTCGGATTATTGGGTATGCTGGTACTGAATGCGAAAAAAGTTTCTGATCATTTTAAGGAACAGGTGGTATTGACCATTTACTTGAAAGATTCTGCGAAGGAAGTGGAAACAAATCAGCTTAAAACGAGTTTGGCCATGGCAGATTATGTAAAGTCCACCGAATATGTTTCAAAGGAGCAAGCCGCAGAATTTATGAAAGCTGAAAACGGTGAAGACTTTATGGATTTTGTAGGCTATAATCCTTTACAAAATTCAATAGACGTTCATTTAAAAGCGGACTTTGTGACTTCGGAACAATTGGAAAAAATAGCCATTGAGGCTATGAACAAGAATTTTGTCGATGAGGTGAGCTATGATAGCGATTTGGTGAATTTAATGAACAACAATGTTCAGAAAATAAGTTTTTGGGTTTTAATAATAAGTGGCATTTTTACCGTTATCGCTGTTCTACTGATTAACAGTTCCATAAGACTGTCCGTGTATTCGAAACGCTTTACTATCAAAACCATGCAGATGGTTGGGGCTACAAAACAGTTCATTCGCCGACCTTTTGTTTGGAAAAGTGTTCGATTGGGTATCATAGGTGCTGTCCTGGCATTGGCAGGGATGGCCGTGGTCCTGTATTATCTCAACAGAACATTCGTAGAACTAGGACTTTTAAATAACCCCTTATTGATAAGTTTGCTTTTTGTTCTGATTTTTTTGTTGGGTATTGTGATTACCTGGGTAAGCACCCATTTTGCCACGCAGCGATTTTTGAATTTAAAAACAGATGACCTTTACTATTGATCTTACTATTGGTGTTGTAATGATCCCACGATCCTCCTGAACCAACAGCACCTCCTTTTTTTAATTTTAAAAGGCCATTAAGACATCTGTTTTAAATAAAACCGTTACTTTGCAATATGAGCATTAAAGATTATGGGAGAAAAAAAACGTAAAGACAAGGTCAAACCAACCTTTGTTTTCGGTAAGAAAAACTACAAGTTTATGTTTATAGGTTTAGCCTGTATTGCACTGGGATTCATATTAATGTCCGGGGGCGGAAGCGACGATCCCAATGTGTTTAATCCTGAAATCTTCTCATGGCGACGTATACGGTTAGCGCCTACATTGGTGCTCATCGGGTTTGGTATTCAGGTTTATGCGATACTATTAAATCCCGAAAAGGACTGAGTTTGTCCTTTTGGCTCAACGATCAGATTAAATTTTTGGCAAACCGCTCTGCCATTTCCCTTAAGTAGTACGAACTGTTTGCCATGGCATCTTCGATATCCCTGGCGTAATTCATAACCGCATCTGTGTAATGTATTCCCAGCGTTTTTGCCTGATCCGGATCTAAATCGACGGCGCCGCATAAGGCGGCAATTTTAATGCCCTTCACCTCAGCCGAGGCCTTCACGCCTTGAATGGTTTTACCGGACAGCGTTTGTCCATCCAATCGTCCTTCACCTGTAATGATCCAACTGGCATCTTCTATTCCCGTATCAAATTGCGCCAGATCCTTAACAAGGTCAATCCCCGGTTGCAAGGTGCCATTCAAAAACAGCTTTGATGCAATTCCCATACCACCGGCGGCTCCGGCACCTTTTACAGACTGTGCATCGACTCCGAACTGGCGTTTCAGAACAAGAGAAAAACATTTTAAACCCTTATCCAAAAGTTTGATATCATCTTCAGACGCCCCTTTTTGTCGGCCATATACCTGGGCTGCACCATTTTCACCATACAAGGGATTTGTTACGTCACAGGCTATTTTAAATTCAACCTCGTTCAGTTTAGGATGTATTTGAGACATCTCTATTCTGGAAATAGCAGCTAATTGCGCCCCAATGGGTTTCACTTCCCTGTCATTGTTATCCAAAAAGCGATATCCCAAAGCCGTGGCCATACCAATACCGCAGTCATTGGTCGCACTTCCACCAATGCCCAAAAGGATGTGTTTGGCTCCTCTATTTACAGCATCCCTAATTAATTCGCCAGTTCCCAGGGTAGTGGCATTTTTACAATCAAATGTTTCCGGCTTTAGAATCTTTAATCCCGATGCCTCGGCCATTTCAATGAATGCCGTCCTTGTTTTCTCAGAATAGAAGTAAGTCGCCTCAACAGGCTGAAAAAAAGGATTGCTCACCTGAATGTGAAATGTTTCACCATTCAAATAATAATTCACAACTTCAATAGTACCGTCGCCTCCATCCGCCAAAGGTAATTTTATAATAGTAACATCTTCTTTTACCCTTTGTATCCCCTCCTCAACAGCATTGCAAAATTGTCCTGCAGTTAAAGACCCTTTAAACTTATCGGGCGCTATTACAATTCTCATAAATGTAATTTTAGTACTTTTAGTTCTATCAAATATACGTATTATGGAAATTTTAGTAACCCTGGTCATTGTGGTTATCGCGATGGTTGTGGCCGCCTCAAAGTACAAATTCCATCCCTTTTTATCCTTGATTTTAGCTGCTCTTGTTATTGGATTCGTCGGCGGACTTAATGAAGAAGAACTGACCTATGCCCTGACAAGCGGGTTTGGTAAAACCCTGTCGAGCATTGGCATTATCATTGCCTTCGGATCGATTATAGGTGCTTATCTGGAAAAAAGTGGGAGCGCCAAAGCCATGGGTGACTGGGCTTTGAAAACCATCGGTAAAAGTCGGTCGGTACTGGCCATGAATATCACTGGATTTGTGGTTTCCATACCCGTGTATTGCGATTCGGGATTCATTATCCTGTCCTCATTGAATAAAGCTATAAGCAAGCGCACCAAAATACCGATGGTCGTCCTGGCTGTGGCATTAGCAGCAGGATTGTATACGGCTCATGTGTTCGTGCCTCCTACTCCGGGTCCGCTGGCGGCCACTGCGGCCTTAGATGCCGATTTGGGCATGGTTATTATCCTGGGGCTTGCCGTTGCCTTTCCCGTTTCCTTGGTCGGATATTTCTGGTCAAAATTTTTACAACGACGTTACAGTTACAGCCCTGACAACGATAGCCAAAAAACGAAGATAACCGCATCTGAAAATGAAAAACCACCCAAAACCAGGTCTACCTTTATGCCTATAATTATCCCCATTATTTTAATTGCCCTGAAATCGGTTTCCAACTATCCCACCCATCCGTTTGGTGAAGGCCTGGTTTCTAAGATTATTAATTTTATCGGTAACCCGGTAATCGCTCTGTTGGTTGGTGTTTTTCTTGCCTTTACCTTAAAAAAGAAGGTCAAGGAGGCGACGCATTACGACTGGGTGACCAGTGGCTTAAAAGAAGCGGGAATCATTATTCTTATAACCGGAGCGGGAGGTGCTTTCGGTGCTGTTTTACAAGCCACAGGAATTGGCGACATTATCGGGAACACCTTTTCTGATATCAACCTCGGCCTATTTTTACCCTTTTTAATTGCGGCCATTTTAAAAACAGCTCAAGGATCTTCAACGGTATCCATCATTACAACCGCTGCCATTATGGCCCCAGTATTAGAATCTTTCGAGCTGGCTTCACCATTGGGAAGAACATTAACTGTGCTTGCCATAGGTTCAGGAGCCATGACCGTATCGCATCTAAATGATAGTTTTTTCTGGGTCGTAGCTCAATTTTCTGGAATGAATACAGCAACCGCCTTAAAAACCCAAACGGTCTCTACTATGCTTCAAGGGTTTTTTGGAATACTTTTAATCATGACCATTGGTTGGCTATTTATTTGATTCGATTTTTATGCGCCCTGATTATGTTTAGACATCATGATTAGCTATTTTTACCCCATGGATATAATTGATTCGATCATTCTTGGAATCGTTCAGGGGCTCACTGAATTTCTACCGGTTTCGTCCAGTGGACATTTAGAGCTGGGAAAAGCCATTTTAGGTGACCAAACGGTCCCCGAAGAACGTTTACTCTTTACGGTAGTTTTACACTTTGCAACGGCCTTAAGCACCATTGTTGTTTTCAGAAAGGATATCGTTATGCTTTTAAAAGGAGCCTTGAAGTTTAAATGGAATGATGATTTACAGTTCATTATGAAGATCGCAGTTTCCATGATTCCGGCAGTTGTTATTGGTGTTTATTTTGAAACGGAACTGGAACAGCTTTTTGGCGGTCAGATCCTGTTGGTGGGCTTCATGCTCATAGTTACGGCTCTGCTCTTGTTTTTAGCTGATAAATCGAAAAACACCACGAAATCCGTTTCATTTAAAAATGCCTTTGTAATTGGAATTTCACAGGCCATAGCCATGCTTCCCGGCATTTCAAGATCGGGTGCAACCATTTCGACTTCGGTACTGTTGGGAAATGACAAAACCAAGGCAGCTCGATTTTCGTTCTTAATGGTGGTGCCTCTTATATTTGGTAAGATTGCCAAGGATGTTTTGAGTGGTGAAATTTCCGCTGCGAACCAAAACTTTACGGTCTTAAGCATTGGGTTCATCGCTGCTTTCGTCTCAGGACTGTTTGCCTGCACCTGGATGATTGCCTTAGTTAAAAAAAGCAAATTAACGTATTTTGCCGTGTACTGTTTCATTGTAGGCTTAATTGCCATTGGAATTTCCATTTTTAAATAGAACTTAAACTGTGAAGTACAGCGAGGACCATTTCCTATCCGGACACGTATTGCTTATTGATAAGCCTTTAGAATGGACCTCGTTTCAGGTGGTCAACAAAATTCGCTGGGAAATCAGACACCAGTTCAACTTGAAAAAAATTAAGGTTGGACATGCAGGGACCTTAGATCCTTTGGCCACTGGACTCCTCCTGATATGTACTGGAAAAATGACAAAAAACATCAATACCTATCAGGCACAAACGAAGGAATATACCGGCACGATTACTATAGGACATACGACACCATCTTTCGATTTGGAAACAGCCATCACTAAAAGCTTTCCCATCTCCCATATTGATGAGCAACTCATTCATGCCACTGCCAAGACCTTTTTAGGCGACATCGAACAATACCCTCCGTTGTTTTCAGCGGTAAAAAAAGACGGCAAGCGATTGTACGAATTCGCACGAGCGGGCGAGGCCGTGTCTGTTGAAGCCCGGAAGGTAACCATTTCGGAATTCGAAATTCTTAAAATTGATATGCCATCTGAGGCCGATAATGCTTCCATAAATGTTGATTTTAGAGTGGTCTGCAGTAAAGGGACCTACATTCGATCTCTAGCCAATGACTTTGGCAAGGCCTTGGATTCAGGCGCCTATTTATCGGCTCTGAGGCGCACGAAAATTGGAGACTTCACAGTAGATGATGCCATAACGATCGAGGCCTTCGTAGATGCCCTAAAAGACTAAACTGCATTATTTTACGTATATTGGCTTACCAAACCAAATCAAAATAAGACGATTTGCACCTAACAGATCAACATAAAGCCCTACTTATAACGTTTCTTCTTTCCGGAACCGTTGTCCTTTCCGTATTTAATTTGAGCCTGAGAAAACAAAGTGCACGTGTTGCTGAAAGTTATTACATGCTTGAACCGGAAGAAGAGCTTACGGAAGAGGAAATTAAAATTCTGGAAGCCCTTGAACGACTCAATGCCTCGAAAGCAGAAACAAATCAGGCCTTCAATGAATCCCAACAAAGCAAACAATTTGCACAGGCCTATAAACCCATAGCTCCACCTGAAGATTATGTTCCTAAAACCACCGGGTATGTGGATGGTCCCAATACAGCGGCTAAACATTATGAGGAAACCGAGGTCGAAAAAATAAATGATGATGACATTTCTAAATTCAGCAAGGTAAACGAGCTTTTAAAACAGCAGCAAGATGAAGGAAACAATGCGAAAAGCACCATAAGTTTTTCATTAAAAGGCCGCAGTAAGGTCTATATTCCCATACCGGTTTATTTATGTGAAGTCGATGGAAAAATTGTAATTAACATAACCGTGAACGCCGAAGGGAATGTTACGGATACCTATGTTAATTCATCCTCAAATTCGAGTAACCAGTGTTTAATAGAACACGCTTTGGAGTATGCCAGGGAATCGATGTTCAGCCCCGATCCGAGTACACCTTCCCAGATCGGTTCAATTACGTTCTATTTTATTGGCAAAAACTAGGTGTTGAATCACAGAGCATCTGGGTAATATCCTCGATAATATTTTGACCCTTATTATTGTTATACCAGTGCTGTAAATCCGCTTTAAATTCAGGAGTTAACTCCCCATTTTCAGATATAAACCTGTTCACATAGTAGGACGCTTCACTCGGCCTTGGTCCAAAGGTATTTAACACTTCACCTGACAGATCATCGATCATAATGAGTTTAGGGATTGCGCGCTTACCATAGGTCAGAAAGGCATCCATAAGTTCAGGATTTTCATCTCTTAAAACGAGTCGTAAATCAATAGTGTCGCTTAAATCGGCAATGGCATTCAGAACGGGGATGACGTGGGCAGAATCCGGACACCAGCTTTCAGCGATAACCAGCCAGGTCACTTTTTCTCTGAACGATTGGATACGTTTCGCAGTTTTCCCTGAAAGTTTAATTTTCTTATCCCAACGTTTCATTCGGCTATAGTTCAGCTTGGTTTGTTGGATATTGATCTCGGTTTTCTCATCTCCCGTCGTTGACTGTTCATCTGCTAATTGACCGACTAACTCGCGGTACGCCTTATAAGACATACTCTTGCTTAAACTTTTTGCTAATAGCGTATCCATTTTTCTGTTTTATCAATATGGACAAATTTAATATCTTGCCCTAACGAATAAGATGATATTTGTCATGCTTTAGACATTTACCTTGCGAGATACTATGAATACAAAACACAAATGTGCCTGGTGCATTGGAGATCCCTTGTATGAAACCTACCATGACACAGAATGGGGCGTTCCGCTCTATGATGATAGGAAGTTATTTGAATTTTTAACGTTGGAGACCTTTCAGGCTGGTTTGAGTTGGATAACCGTATTGCGAAAACGCGATAATTTCAGAAAGGCTTTTGATGCGTTCAATTATAAAAAAATAGCCGAATACGAGCAGCCCAAAATAGATGCTTTATTACAAAATGCCGATATAATAAGGAATAAACTAAAAATAAATGCGGCTATAACCAATGCGAGAGCCTTTATGAAAATTCAGGAGGATTTCGGTAGTTTTAGTACCTATATTTGGGGGTTCGTTGATGGTAAGCCTATTAAAAATGAATTTAAAAGTCATAAAGAGATACCGGCCAACACCCCTTTAAGCGATACCATAAGTAAGGATTTAAAACAACGCGGATTTAAATTTGTAGGTACGACAGTAGTTTATGCCCACATGCAGGCAACGGGTATGGTGAACGATCATGAAATTGACTGCTTTAGATATCATGAAGTACAGGTATAAAATTTTTATCGTCCTGCTGCTCTGGTTCCAATACAGCGTGCAGGCACAGACCAAAAGAGAATATGAAGTTCGGATAGATGCAACAGCATTTCCTGATACTGCCATGGCCTTATTGAGAGCAATACCTCTAAAGGAGAAACGCCTAAAATATTTTAAAGAAACCAATCATGATAAGGTAAGTTACGAAGCCAAGTTTAAATTTAATAGAAAACGATACAGTGTTGAGTTTAATGAAGCCGGTCAATTGGAAGACATAGAAATCACCATAAAAAAATCAGAGATTCCCGAGACTGCCTTAACTGCCATTGAACAGTATTTGAATGCGCACTGCGATTCGCACCATTTTATCAAAATACAAAAGCAATACCCCCAAAAAGAACCTTTTACGGCACAACAAGTCCTGAAAAACGCATTGCAGAATAACAATAATGGGACTGTAAATTTTGAGATTGAAGTTGATATGATGACCAGAAAGAAACACACGGCCATGGAATATTTATTTAACGCTAAGGGAAGTTTACTTTCTCAACGCATAATTGAGCCCGCTTCATATCAACATGTTCTATATTAAATTTTATCCCTTCCTAATCCTGTTTCTTTATTCTTGTTTAGGCTTTTCACAAGACAACTTTTCACTCTTTTCAGAGCCATCAGTAGCGCTTAATTACGGGGCTTCAAACCGCTACAAGGGTCATTTCTCCTTTAAAGGAAGGGAATACTTATATAATGAGTCTCAGTTTTTTTTAAAGCAGCGCCAATTAGAAATTAATCATTTCTCAACATGGTCATTCCCCAGGGGGCAGAACATAAGTGTTGGTGTTCTTTTTAGGAATAGATCTTGGTTTGAGGCGTCGAGCAATGAGGTACGATTAACTGGACAATTCGGTACCAAGAGCATGCTGAATCATCTGAGAATAGGGCATCGGTTTCGTTTTGAAACGCGGTTTTTTGACACCATTACCATCTTGCGATTGCGTCATCGATTTGCCATTGATTTCGCACTGAACGGAGAAAAACTCGATATTGGTGAAGCCTATTTAATAGCCACAACCGAATTTTTATGGAGCCTGTCGCCCGAAGCTCCTCTTGTTGACAATCGTACGGGTGTTTATTTGGGATGGTACAAAACCATACAAATGAAACTGCAAATAGGACTTGAACATCAATTAAATGGCCTGAACCAACAGCTCACGCATAGCTTATATGTTTTGCCAATGGTTATATTTAATCTGTAATAAACGCTCTGAAATCCTGGTCTCGAGAGCGTAATGTTAGTCTCCTAAACCATCTTTCAGCACGGGATACCCCTATTTTATCACAACTGTTTTGTTCGAGGAGGCACTTTTAATGGCGGCGTCCAAAATTTCCATGACGATCATATTATTTTCAAGTGAGGACAAATCATATGGCGGGAGTTGCATGTCGTCTCGTATGACCGCCTTTAAAAATGAGAAGGGATCATGGTATGGCTTTGGGCGGTCCTCCAGTCTATGGGACTCCTGTTCGAATCCGTCATAACCTTTTGAGTACCGCACTCGAAGATCGTATTTATTATCGGCATATATCACACCTTCCACCCCGTAAATTTCCATATCCTTCCGTCCGATTGGCCAATTCCATGAGGGCTGGATGATCGCATTACCATGATCGTAGGTCAACAGGATAATGGCCTCGTCATCAACCTTGGGATTGTTTTCAGCCTGCAGTTGCTGGGTTATCGCTGTAACTGTATTTGGCTTGGCCCCGTCCATCAACCAGGTGAGCAGATTGGCTCCATAACATCCAAAATCGGTAATCGCCCCGCCGCCATTCAGAGTCGGATCGGTTAACCAGTTCAGAAATTCCTTATTTACACCAATCTTTTTTGGCCCCTTATGTCCATCCCTAACAATAACTTTGCGCAATTCCCCTATGGTATTCTCCTTCAATAGTTGATACGCCTTATGGTTGGTCGGGTACCAGGTGGTTTCATAATTGGTAAGTAATTTAATTTGATGCTTCTTCGCCAGTTTTTCCATGCTTTCGGCATGTTTTAAGCTTACCGCCAATGGTTTTTCAACCATGACATGCACACCCTTCGGAGCACATACTTCAACGATCTGTTTGTGGTCGAATATGGAACCAAAAGCCGTCACAACTTCGGGTTTTACCTCCAAAATCATCTGCTCCAAGGTGTCATAGACCAAAGTCATAGGGTAGCCATAGTGTTCGGAGTACCGTTTGGCCAGGGCTTTATCGGTTTCGACAATACCCACAATTTCAATGTCTTTTCGTTCCATTCCCGAAAGCAGGCCGTGCACATGTGAGTGACTCAGCCCTGCTATTCCTATTTTCAAAGGAGAATCCTGAGCATATCCATGGAAACAGAAAAGTAGCATGTAGCATAACATGCCCGCATTTTTTATCATCTTTGAAAGTGTCATTGGTCAGTACTTTAAATTAAAAACAAGATCCCATTCTTCATGGTTTACGTCCGAGGTATTCAACCGATGTTATCCGTTTGAAAAAAGTCTGATATAGTCGATCTTCAAATAATTTGGCCATTTGGTATCGCCTTCCGGTGCCTCGGTACGCGTTCCATTGTTGAGCACAATATACATGTTTTTTTGAGGCCATCCCGCTATTCCCTTTGCTTCCAGTCGGCGTACTTCTTTACCATCAATATACCAAATGGCATATTCCGAAGTCCATAAAAATCCATATACATGCCATTTATCGGCCTTAAATTTTTTATCAAATTCAGTTATAAAATAGGATGCCCATTTTTGATTCGGCCACGAATCATAGCATAAATGCATCCCCATAAGGTCCGGACCGCGATCATTGCGGTGACCAAAATATTCAAACAGGTCCCACTCCGGACACCAGGACAGGTCTTCGGGAATTAACCATACAGCCGGCCATACCTTTGTTCCCGTCGGAAATTGAGCCTTAAGTTCAAGATATCCCGTATTGAAAAACACTTTATGCATAGACATGACCCACCCCGAACTGTAAGCGAATGATCCTTCCGGACTGCTCCCCTTAATGTTTCGTTTTTGATTGCGTAATACTAAAAGACCATCTTCAATATAAACATCTTCAGGAGTGTAATAGGCGTCATATTTCTCATTCAACAGATAGCGTCCATGAGCTCCGGGGACCATATCGCCGGAAAGCGTATCCTTCAGACCAATAGTCCAAAAGGTCTTATCTAATTCTTGAAATGCATCTTCCCATTGTAAGCTGTAGCCAAGCTCACGGGCCTGATCAGGCAGGGCACCATCTGACCAATGAGCACCGGAAGGTTTAGCCTTACACCCCAATACCAGGCAAAGGCAATATATCGCGAGGAATGGTTTCAATGCCCCTAATCCTTGGCTACACATGTCAAATGCATTTAATTATTTTGTAACACGCCATAGTATTTATACCAAACACCCTATAACACCGCTTAAAGATATTCTAAAAAGGCCGCTCTCGAAATGTCTTCCGCACCCAAACGCTTAAGATGACCGGTGTACACCTGACAATCAATCAGGTTATAATTCGAATTTCGAATAAAAGTAATAAAACCTACCTTACTGGCATTGTTTTCTAAAGCAAACATACTCTCACCACAAAACACCCCGTTGTTCAAATCGATACCATATAGTCCCCCGACCAGTGCGCTGTCTCTCCAGACCTCTATCGATTTGGCATAGCCTAAATCATGGAGCCTGATGTAAGCCGCTATCATCTCGTTTGTAATCCAAGTCCCTTTCTGACCGCTGCGTTCGACTTTGGCACATTGCATGATAACCGCCCTGAAGGCTTTATTAACCGTTACCACCAGATCGGTTTGATTCAGAATTCGTCTCATACTCTTAGAGACCTTCAGATGTTCAGGGAACAGCACAAACCTTGGATCCGGAGACCACCATAATATAGGCTGTCGCGAATCGAACCAGGGAAATATGCCGGATTTGTAAGCCAGTAGTAATCGCTCCGTCGATAAATCGCCCCCTACAGCCAATAAACCCTCGGAAGTCGCCTGATCAACCGGGGGAAACCATATGTCGTCGGTTAAATAATACATGGTATAAACATAAAAACCTCTCAATAGGTAATGAAAGGTTTTTAAGCAAACCCTTCATCAACCCTCCCATTCCTGTTTTTGGAAAAGGATTTATGTGGCTCAGGGTATGCTATTTCTATGGGATTAAAAAGGTAAATCGTCGTGATCGTCCTCGTTTAGGTCACCGGCGGGTTCAAAGGCATCTGCCGGTGGAACGGGTGGTATATCATTCCCTAGGGCTTCCGGTTGTAAAGATTCTATTCTCCAGCCTTGAATACTGTTAAAATATTTCGTCTCGCCCTGAGGATTTACCCATTCCCTTCCTCTTAAATTAATACTGATCTTAACCTGTTGACCAACCTGATAGTTGTTTAAGAGTTCCGTTTTATCCTGTATGAATTCAACCAATACATGCTGAGGATATTGCTCTTCGGTCGTAACAACTATTTCTCTTTTTCTAAACCCATTTGAACCAAAGGTCTGGGTTTCACCAATCATTTTAATGCGTCCTTGAACTTCCATTGTTTCTTATTTATATCTGTTATTTAATTACTCACTTAATAAAATATGCCAGGCACTCTTTACATCCCCGTAGCTTAAATACTTTTGTGCCAGTTTGTGCTTTTCCATGCGTGATGCTTGCCTGAGATGAGGATAACGCTTTACTCTGTCATCAATAAAAGCGGCTACCTCGGCCTTAGTCGGTAAAGACTCGACATTGGCCAACATACCCAAATCGTTCCCCGTTAAAACGGTACTGTGTTTAATATCTTCTGGCAAATTATCGACACCTATCCCTAATGTCGACAGCGGTTTGGGTACCTCAAAAAAGCCCATTTTTGCGCGGCTGTAATAACTTCCCCCTGCTCTGGATACCAAATCCAGTTTTTCCTGGTTAATGGTTAAATCAGAGTTTAAAACCGTATTGTTTATATGAAACTTCAGCACTTCACAAATAATTAAATTTCCAGCACCTCCCTCAGCCCCTAAATGAATGATATCATTAACTTTACACTCAAATTGCACGGGAGATTCTGCAACTCTGAAGGGTTTTACCATTTCAGATGCCAGCATGGTAAATCCTGCTTTTTCAAATTCATTGACACCGCGGGGATATTCGGTACTGCTCAATGACATCTGCTGTACCATATCATAACTAACCACATTGATAACGACCTCTCTAACAGCCTCGACATTGACAAGGGTGTGTTTCACCGTATTATCTCTCACACGGCGTGAAGGCGAAAAGACCAGCACCGGCGGATTCGCACTAAAGACATTAAAAAAACTGAATGGGGAGAGGTTTGGATTACCCTCTTCATCCATAGTACTAGCAAAGGCTATAGGTCTTGGTGCAACAGCACTTAACAAATAACTATGCACTTTTCTCGTTTCTAAAGTATTGGGATCGAATGATGTGATCAACGGCTCTGAATTTCAACAAAAGTAACCAATCTCCTATGGAACTAAAAACCGATTTACTAACATCTTGCACAATAATATTAACAGAATTGCATTATATTACAGGTTTATAATTCGTGTCCATGATTTTTACCACATACAAAAACACATTACGCTGGATTATGATCGTGGCGTCCTTTGTTATTGTTTCCCTAATTCTATGGAACACCTATGTGTTTTTTCAAAACTTCAAGGCAGAAGAACGCAGTAAAATGGCCATTTGGGCCCAGGCTCAAAAAGAACTGAGCAAAAGTACGGACCTGAACCAGGATATTGGTGAACTTTCTATTGAAATTCTGCAAAGCAATAAAACCACGCCAATGATTATTGTTAATCAGGATGGCAGTTTCGATTCGAATAACATAACAGAAGAAAAAAGCAGGGACACCCTTTATATCAATAAACTTATTTCAAGGTTTCAGAGTGAATATGAACCCATTGAGGTAATCTATAACAATGAAGTACTCTCAACGATTTACTATGGCAATTCGGCCCTTTTAAACAAGTTAAAATATTATCCCCTGGCCCTATTGCTCATTATCATCTTGTTCAGTGCGGTGGTCTATTTCTTCTACCGAAGTAATAAAAATGCGAGTCAGAACAAATTATGGTCCGGGATGGCCAAAGAAACGGCGCATCAGATTGGTACCCCGCTTTCCTCATTGATCGGATGGGCCGAAATCTTAAAGGCGGAGGACGTTAATCCGAGTTATATCGTTGAAATAGAAAAGGATGTTGACCGGCTAAAGACGATTACTGAACGTTTTAGTAAAATAGGATCGGTTCCATCGCTTGAAATTGCCGATATTGTTGAGGAAACGACAGATTCTTTTGACTATCTGAAAGTGCGTTCTTCATCTCTTGTACATTTTGAAATGAATACGCCGGATCAAAAAATACCCGTATATCTGAACAGGCAACTTTACAGTTGGGCCATTGAAAACCTGGTAAAAAATGCAATTGATGCCATGAAAGGCAGAGGAAAACTGATCATAGATATCGTCGAACTTGAAAACACGGTTAAAGTAAGGGTAAAAGATAGTGGCAAAGGCATTTTAAAAAAGGACTACACAAAAATATTTGAACCGGGTTATACGACAAAGCAGCGCGGTTGGGGCCTGGGTTTATCTCTTACCAAACGTATCATTGAGGACTTCCACAACGGAAAAATAAAGGTTCTACATTCTGAAATGGGTAAAGGAACCACCATTCAGATTTCCTTAAAAAGAGCTTGATATGCAGGACCGATACATTCATATTAAAGACGTTGCCCTAAAAAACAATTGCCCGGTCTGCTATAACAATGAAGGGTTGTATTTAACATTTAAGCAACGCATCATCGATACAAAATTCTTTGAACGGGTCACCTCCGAAATAAGACATGAGCTTCATTGTAAAACATGTAACAGTCCGATATATCCTGTACAGTGGACTGATGATATCGAGCAGGTTTTTGAATATCTCCAAAGGTCATTTACACCCAAAAAAACCGCAACAACCTTAAAGCGACCCTCATGGATACTTCTATCAGGACTATTGATAGTCCTTGTTTCAGGGCTGTCACTGCTCCTTTACTATACTTTACAGGAATGATTTTATAGCCTTTGCCGTAGCTTCGAACGCTTCCGGTGTTAAAACCGCCTTTTCAATAAAACGGGCATCTTCCATACTGTGGAGCGGAATCAAATGGACGTGAACATGAGGTACTTCTAAACCAATGACCGTCATGCCAACGCGCTTACAGGGAACGGCCTTTTCGATAGCAAGGGCGACGCGACGTGAAAACGACATCAATCCGTTATAGGTGGCCTCGTCTAAATCAAAAATCTTATCTACCTCTTGCTTTGGGACACATAAGGTATGCCCCTTACTGTTCGGATTTATATCCAGAAAAGCGAAAAACCGGTCGGTTTCCGCAATCTTATAACAGGGTATTTCACCATTGATGATTTTGGTAAAAATAGAAGCCATGGGTATTGCTGTTTTAAGGTTGAATGTTTTTTTAAATCTTTTCCGGAACTTACTGGCATTTCACCTCCCCAATCGTTATGATCTCGAAATTTCCAGAATATCAAATTTGACAACGCCATTCGGGACTTGAATTTCGGCTACATCACCAACCGATTTTCCCAGCAGGCCTTTTCCTATGGGTGAATTAACGGATATTTTTCCAGCTGCCAAATCGGCCTCGCTTTCCGCTACCAGGGTATATATCATTTCAGCACCATTCGTTTGGTTTTTAATCTTTACTTTCGACAATACCAGTACTTTTGAGGTATCCAGTTGCGACTCATCAATCAGACGGGCATTGGCGAGCGTATCCTCCAACTTAGAAATCTTCATTTCCAAAAGACCTTGTGCTTCCTTTGCTGCATCGTATTCGGCATTTTCACTTAAATCGCCTTTATCTCTGGCATCAGCAATGGCCTGCGATGCCTTTGGTCGTTCTACATCCTTAAGTTGGCTTAATTCGTTCCTTAATTTTTTTAATCCTTCAGCTGTGTAATATGATACTTTACTCATAACATCATGGTTTTCTTTAATAAAAGATGCTGAATCCTCTGTCAACTCTATCAGTTGGGGTTCAGCATACAAAAAAAATCCCGCTTACACGAGATTGTACTACAAAACTACAAAAATTTAGGGACATTTGGTACAGGACTCTCAAAGTACTTTACTTGGGGGCGCTGTGAAAAAGTAAAACAGGATAAGGGAATAAACAAAATAATTACGGTAATTTGCGTTGTATAATAAAGCTGTTCTGTCATGAGATTTTTGATTTCCCTTGTTGTGGTTTTTGTGATTTTGGGTTGCAGTAGTTCCGACGAAAATGAAAATTGCAACTTTCTACTACCTATAAGTGTTAATGAAACAATTAACCTAAGTCTCCCCTTTTACAGTCAGTTGCAATTTGCAGGAAATTCGGTCTACATTCCCAACCTGGGCAACGGCGGCATTATAGTGGCAAGTACCGGAGCGGACTTTTATGCCTGGGATGCCAGCGATCCGAATCATGCGCAAACCAGTTGTTCTGTTCTGGTTAATTCAGGATTAAACGCTACCTGTGGCTGCGATGACAAAAACGAATACAGTTTGGTTAATGGGCAACCATTGAACAACGGGGCCTTACCATGTGGTTTGCGAAATTACCGGGTTGAACAAACCGGTACTACACTTAGAATTTATAATTAATATTGCCTTTATTGGGATTACCGCATTACATTTTTTAGATGTAGGCCAAACATCCTCATGCCCCGCTCATTCCTTTGAAATTTCATAAGCAGGGGAATGCAAAATTGTCCTGTGAATTTTTTAAATTGTCCTGTGAATTTTCAAAATTCACAGGACAATTTGGATGAATTGCAGTTACAAAATGAAAATACCTTAGTCAGGACTTTTACCAGCGGTGCCCATGATTGTCCTTTTTACAGGCCTTGAACCCTGAACTGCAATGTAAGAAGGCATCATGCATTCCTGCCAATTACGCAAGATACAAGGGTTATTGTGACAAACATTATACATTTTCACTAAAACTGTAATGTTATCCCAATCAAAAAATTGGTTGTGGCCTGAGGGTAATATCCCGCCCCCTCAATGGTCATGATTTCATTCGGATTGGACCATGTATCCTCATAGGTATAATAATACCCGTTGGATACGTACTTCTTATTAAAAATATTATTAACCAGCCCGGAAAGGACAACAGATTTAAACATCTTTTTAGGATCAATGCGATAGGACAGATTAAAATCATTTATAAAATAACTGTCTAATTTTGAAGCAGGCGAATCGACATTGCCCATATACTGCTCACCCACATATTTACTCAACAAAGCCAATTGTACATTTTTTACCGGTACAAAGCTGATGGTGTTTCCGAAGACTATTCCAGGAGAAAAGGAGATATTGGTATCGCCTAAATCTACCAGTGAACCATCAACTGAAGCTCTGTAATTTTTATTCTTGTTCGTACTTAATGCAAGATTGGTAGTTATAGAGATCGCATCGGTCAACTTAATATTGGCATCCAGTTCAAGTCCAAGGCGATAACTCTTTCCGCTTGTAGCCCTAACAGGGCTTCCAACATCATCAAGTGCTCCGGTTAATACCAATTGATTCTGATAAAACATGTAATACAGGTTAGTATTAACCGTCACTCCTTCAGTGCGATACCGCCATCCCAATTCGATATCGTTAAGGGTTTCATTCTCGGTGACACCGGCTTTAAAATCATCGCGATTAGGTTCTCTGTTGGCCCGGGCAAAAGAAGTATAAAAACTATGGTTTACCAATGGCTTGTAGGTTAATCCAATCTTTGGATTAAAAAACTCAAATTTGGCATCCGTTATAAAAACCGCCCTATCGGAGTTGATGCCATTTGTTTTATAGCTAACAAAACGTCCCTGTAAATCGATAAAGCCCGTTAACTTGTCCGTTACCCTGATGTTCATCTTCGAAAACACACTAAAATCATTTTTATTGGCATCCCCATCGTAATAACGGTCTCTGATCCTCGTATTTGGCGCCAGGTCGGATCCCCAAATCACCTCACCAAAATGATCGCCGATATAGTTGCTGAAAGAGATTCCCGAAATGACTTCAACTCCAGGGCGCTTATAGGTGATGTCGGCATTGGCCACATAGAAGTGGTTATCCAACCAGCGGCGAACAATGACATCGGACCCATCCTGAATTAAATTATCAAAATCTACAGCCGTTTCTTCTGCCTTGTACTGCTCGAAATACCCTTTACCTCTGGTGTAGTTCAGACCGATATGTGTAGACCAATTTGCATCCAGCTGTTCATTCCAATGGAGCTGGTAATGGTCCTGCCAATAGTTATCGGTTTCATTCTCGTAGGTGTACGGATTCTGACGACGATCTTCCTCCAGCTGTTCTGCCGTCAGCCCAAACCAGGCCTGATAGGTCTGTTCTTTGTTTCCAAAGGTCAATGCTTTAATAAGGGTATTGGCATCCTTATAGACCCCTTGGAGGAAATAGGATTTTAAATCGGTAAAGGCGCGATCGACATAACCATCGGAATAAATTTTGGAGAAACGCCCCGAGAATTCAAAATGCTCATTCAACAGACCGGTACTCATTTTTACGGTATGCTTGCGGGTATTATAGCTGCCGAAGCTATTCGAAATTTCGGCAAAGGCGGTTTCAGAAAAGGCATCGGTCAGTACATTTAAACTTGCACCAAAAGCTCCGGAACCGTTGGTTGAGGTCCCTACACCACGTTGCAGCTGCAAACTTTCCGTAGATGATGCGAAATCACCTAAATTTACCCAAAAGGTGCCCTGACTTTCCGGATCGTTGTATGGAATACCATTGATGGTTACGTTAACTCGTGTTGCATCGGTACCACGGACTCGAATTCCGGTATAACCCACTCCTGCTCCGGCATCGCTGGTGGTTACAACAGACGGCAAATAATTTAACAAGATGGGCATGTCCTGCCCTAAGTTACGCTTTGCCAAAGCCTCTTTAGAAATATTGGAATGGGTAATCGGCGATTGATCCTTCACACGGACGGCCTTAACCAATACCTCATCCAGACGTTCCGTCTGTGTTGAATCCTGCTCAGCCTGATACTGTTGCGCCATACTGGGACCGGATAGTACGAAAAGCGTTAGAAAAAGAAAGACGTTTTTCATCTCGATATAAATTACATTTAAACCGAATAAAAAGAGGTAATTATTCTTTCCAATTAAAAAATGTGTCACGTAAATCGCTAAAGTCATGTGGCACCTATGCCACAAATAGCCTTTAGATGCCTTCTTTACGCTATTCCCTAAACAGCATTACCTGTTCTAGGTTCAATGGGTCTGATCTCAGCCGATTTCTGGCACCCCTTTAGAGAACGGAGCAAATGTAATGAACAATGGACAATAAACCATGAATTAAAGGACAATAATTCTATGGAAGTTCAGGTGGCTTTCTGAATTCCTTTTTGTCGGATTGTTTTTGTTTGTTTTTGAGTCGCTTTGTAATCGCCGATTTAGGGACTTTTGTAGAAATTCTTTTTTTTGGTTTTTCCAGAGCTGACTCTAATAAGGCCATAAAACGCCTTGTAACAATGGTTTTATTTTTGTGTTGGCTTCGGCTCTCATCGCTCTGCAGGATCAATAGTCCGTCCTTTGATATTCTTTTTTTCAGTTTCTTGAGCAGCAGCAGCTTCTGTTCGTCATTAAAGGCGGCCGAGGCATTTAAATCGAAAACCAACGCCACCTTTGTTGATGTTTTATTGACATGTTGCCCACCGCTACCTGAACTTCTAACCGCTTTAAAAGTTAGCTCTTGCATGACCTTATGTTCCCATGTGCTCAATTTCCAGAATTTTGTAATTAGGTAAGGTCAGGGTAAACCATTACAGGATTACTGACATGTTGTGAAATTTCCATTTTCAGAGGTGTTGATGGGGTGCTTTCAGTAAATCATTAACCGTTTTAACCGGGTTAAAGGTGATTATAGGCACTTCTACAAACACCGAATTCCAATGTGCCATACCCCCATTCCAGAGACCGGGTCGTTCTAACACCTTAATATCAGTATCGAATCTGGACTTCACCGTTACAAAATAGGCCTCTTCATCAACAAAGTCTTTAAGGTTAAACACCTCTCCTTTATAATTCTTTATGCCACATACAAAATCGGTAGGGTTAAAATGTGTCGCATTCTTAACAATCGTGTTCTGTGTATCATCCTTTAAATTGATTTGAGCAAACTCAACAATCTGCAAAGAGCGGTTTCCATTGTTATCCTGCACCCAAAACGGACCTCCACCAGGCTCTTTCTCATTCTTTACAATTCCGCCTACACGTATGGGTCGGTCGAGTCGATTTTTCAAAAACGCAATTTTATCCTTTAAAGGCAGCCCTGAAAGCGCATCACCAATATCCAGGTTGAAGGTGTCTTTTAAAAATTCAAGTATGCGTTCTGCACTTTCTTCGTTGACATCACCCTGATCAATGGCCTTCAAAAAATCGAAGGCTTTCCCTTGTATCTCAATTAAAACCCCACCCAACACTTTTTTATACCAGGCTAATTCTTCATGATGCTTCGAAACGGTAACATTATCAATATTTTTAATAAAAATAATATCGTAGTCAAGGGCATTTAAATTTTCCAATAAGGCCCCATGTCCGGATGCCCTGAACAACAATTTACCATCAGGTTCCCTGTATAAGGCGTTATCCAATGTAAGGGTAATGGTATCTGTAAACTTTTTTTGATTTGAAAAGGACACACTGAATTTTGTTTTCGTCTGCTTTTCAACATCTTCTTCAATATATTTAAATTCGTCGTCGAATATCTTGTTATGATCCGGTGAAATGGTGAAATGCAAATGCGCCGTCTTATTCGACATGGCGTAGAGAGCGGCTTCAAACAGATGTTCTTCGAATGCGGTAGCCACATGCTGTTTATACCTGTGAAACGGCAGGAGCCCTTTGGGGAAGGAGCTGTAATTCAAACGGTTTTCATCGAGCATGGTTTTAATGAACTCTAACCGTTTCTTATCGTAGGAAAACGCGTTAAAATCGGAAAAAATCTCATGCAATCGGTGCACCACATCCTCGAAAAAAGGCAGTTTCTCCAAACCTGCAAAAAAAATGGCAAGCCCGGAATGCTTGTGCTTATTGATATAAGCATTGATCGTATCCCTTTCCGGATCGAAAGTCTTTAAAAACTGAAATAAGAATTTGAACATTCTGGTGGCAGCACCCGAGGCAGGTACAAATTTTACCATGGATAAGCGGTTACGATGGTCTTCAAAAACAGACACATAGCGGTTTTGGGTTTCCTCAGACAGCCTTAGAATACCATCGCCAACAGTTGCCGCCTTTACCAAATTGGTATATGAAACACCCTTTTTTATCATGTCGATCTGCCCTGTTACCGCTTCGGGTGTTAATCCAATTTCTCGAATTTGAGTACTATCTTTATCTGTGAATTTCAATACCTTTTTTCTTTAATAACGCATCAACATGTTTTACAGCAGTATCTAAACGCTCCTTCTTACTGCCTTTCAATAATACGTATGGTCTGTTTTGCTTAATTAACTCATTTTGAAATGCCCTAAACATTTCCATCCTATGGTTGGGCTTATCCCTCAAGTCGTCAGCTTCCCACGGGGTATCAATATATGTTAAAAAATATAAATCATAGGTATTTTCCAAGGCATATTTTTCAAGTATCGGATCACAACTACCCAAATAATAGGCCTCCGAATACACTTTGGTTTCCAACAGATCGGTGTCACAAATCAAGACCGTATCTGTTTTTTTGGCCAGTTCGTTTTCCAATCGCATTTGGCCTCTTGCTATCGGCAATAAATCCTCCGCCTCACAGGTCTTGCGCTCGTTATTCCATTTGTTCTGAAGGTATTCACGGGCATATTCCGGCACCCATATGGAATTGTAATGTCTTGCCAGTTGTCTTGATAATGTTGTTTTGCCCGTCGATTCGGGACCAAATAAAACAACCTTGATACAGTTTATCCCGATGTCCCGGGATTGTTTAAGTTCTTCTTCCATGCTAAATACCCTTGTATTGCCAATACTGTAAAGATAAGATACTGTAACGATAACATCCCCCAACCCCTGTATGCATAGAGTGGTACGGTAATTATATCTGCAAGTATCCACAGCGTCCAGTTTTCGAGTTTTTTATTCGCCATAAACCACATGGCCGTGAAAAATACACCTGATGTAAAAATATCGATGTAATTTGATGAATTGATCTCGGTACCATAGGCCCTGTAGACGATATAGGTTACAACCATAGTGAGTATGAACATCCCAAAACCAATTATTTTCTCTTTTGTGTTTGTCCTGGAAATGGGAACGACATAGGTGTCTTCCTTTTTTCGAGACCAGTTCCACCAACCATATATACTCATTACCGAGTAATAAAAATTCATCATCATGTCGCCCATTAATTCATCTTTCAAAAAGATGTAAACAGTTATTACAGTGGCAACAAGGCCTGTTGGATAGACCAAAATATTTGCTTTTTTTGCATAGACCACGCTCGCAATGCCAAAGAAAAAGGCAATGGCCTCCAACACGATTAAATAGCCTGGTCTGTTGTAATATGGTTCTAAAAAGAAATCAAAAATGGGGTTCATAATTATGTCGGTCCGATTTCACAATTTTCATATATAACAACCCGCGTTCTATTAGTTCGAACGCCTCTTTAATTTCTTGAGTAAGCAGTTGCATGACAACATCATAATCGCCATAGACCTGGGTGCTTAAAGGGTTTTCCAACACCTTCAAGCCGGAGTTTCTCAATTTTTTAATGAAATGGATTATGGCCGGTTCAAAATCGTCCTGCAAAGGGGTTAAAGTTAATTCTACTGATATCTTCATATGCTTTTTATTCATCATGTTGGTCAGATTTGTAAAGCTGAGCAACCTATTTTTTCAATTGGTTAAAAAACGCTTCGTTTTCTTCGAATGCCGTCCCTATAACCACCATATCCGCTCCAGCATTATAAGCGTCTTCCAACTGCTCTTTATTGCGAATCCCACCACCTGTAATAAGCGGAATCGAAATCGCTTTTCGCGTTGCGGAAATAATGGCCGGTGGAATCGGTTCCGGGGCACCGCTGCCGGCCTCCAGATAGATCATCTTCATGCCTAACAATTCTCCGGCTGTTGCCGTATTGACAATGGTTTCAAGATCATGTCGCGATAAGGGTCGTGTGTTGGTAACCTTTTCAACAGCTGTTGTTTTTCCACTTTCAATCAAGATATAACCCGTTGAAATAATTTCCAGTGTCGTACGAGGTATTCTCGACACCGCATCTACATGTTTACCTATTAAATAGTCGGGGTTTCTGCCTGAAATTAAAGACAAGAACAGTAATGCATCTGCATTGTCGGTGAGTTGGGTCACATCACCGGGAAATAATACTACAGGCAAATCCGTATGTGACTTAACGGCCTTAATAACAGGGGCTGTTCTATGGTCCTCGACAGTACTTCCTCCGACAAAAATATGAGTCGCAACCGATGCATTTACCTTTTCAAAAAAACCATTGCTATTTTGGACACAAAACTTATCAGGATCGATTAACACCGCCAAAAGTCTTTTTCCGGCTGTAATTGAATTTAACAGATTGTCATGAATGGCGTTCTTTTGAGTCACAAAAATCGACTATTTTAATTATGCTGTAAGGCATAGGCACAAGTAAAGCCCTCAAACTCCAATCGATGTGCCCTATATTTACGTTTACTATTCTCAAAATCGATCCATGCCGTGGTATCATCCTCGTCATAAGAAAATGGAATCACCAGACAATGGTTTTTAAAACTTAACCCCGGTGTAGCATAAAGCTTGTAAAGGGCTTCCTTGATACACCACAGAACGGTTAAATTTTTGATGTAATCTGAATCGTTCTCCTTGAGATAATCGAATTCATAATCAATAAACTTATGGGCGATCAATGCTATTTTGGGACGTTGCTTTTCCAGATCAATCCCCACCGGTTCATTGCTTAAAATGACCGCTGAAAACTGAAAAGAATGGGTTACAGATATATAAGTACCATCCTTAAGGTGGGGTTTCCCGAAATTGTCATAATAGAGATCGGCATCAGAATAGTCGAAAGACTGGAGTAAACACCTTACACTTAGGAAGCCCCGTTGATGGATCTCACTTTTCATACCCGAAACCCGTTGTTCGTTTTCCGGATTAAGACGCACCTTTCGTTTTAAATCCTCAAATGATTCTGTGATCTTCCAGATTTTAACAGTAGTTTGTGAATTAACAGCAATAGTTTTAAACAGAGGCATTTAATAATCTGAAAGTTATTGGTTATCTTTGCACCGCCTTAGGCACAATTGGTATTTTTGACTTTGCGAAGTTAACTATTTACCCCTTAAACCCAAAGGCTAGTAACATTTTAAAATAGAGAAAGAAAAATATGAATACGAAAACAATTCCATATGTACAGTACAAGGTAAAGGATATCTCCTTGGCAGATTGGGGCAGGAAAGAGATTGAATTAGCTGAAGCTGAAATGCCGGGACTTATGAGCTTGCGAAAAGAATATGGCGAGGAAAAACCCTTAAAAGGCGCTCGGATTGCCGGATGTTTACACATGACCATTCAAACTGCGGTATTGATAGAAACCTTGCAGGCCCTGGGGGCCGAGGTGACCTGGAGCTCCTGTAACATCTTCTCGACTCAGGATCATGCAGCAGCTGCCATTGCGGCCGCCGGAACATCGGTATACGCATGGAAAGATATGACCGAAAAGGAATTTGACTGGTGTATAGAACAAACCTTGTTTTTTGGTGAAGACAGAAAACCTCTGAACATGATTCTGGATGATGGCGGGGATTTAACCAATATGGTGTTGGACCATTACCCTGAGCTGGCATCAGGGATCAAAGGTTTGAGTGAGGAAACCACTACGGGCGTTCACAGACTGTATGAGCGTGTAAAACACGGAACCTTACCAATGCCGGCAATAAATGTTAATGACAGTGTCACCAAAAGTAAGTTCGACAACAAATACGGGTGCAGGGAGAGTGCTGTAGACGCCATTCGACGTGCTACCGATGTCATGCTCGCCGGAAAACGCGTGGTTGTTTGTGGTTATGGTGATGTTGGTAAAGGGACAGCGGCTTCATTCAGGGGAGCAGGGAGTATTGTAACGGTTACTGAAATTGATCCCATTTGTGCACTTCAGGCCGCAATGGATGGCTTTGAAGTTAAAAAACTGGAAACAGTTGCGCCAAAAGCCGATATCGTAATTACGACAACAGGTAATAAGGATATCGTTACAGGTGCTCATTTCAAGGCCTTGAAAGATAAAGCCATAGTTTGCAATATTGGGCATTTCGACAATGAAATTGATATCGCCTGGTTGAACAAAAATTATGGCCACACCAAGAATACCATTAAGCCTCAGGTCGATAAATATACCATTGATGGTAAAGACGTTATCATTCTTGCCGAAGGCAGGCTGGTCAATCTGGGTTGTGCGACGGGACATCCGAGTTTTGTAATGAGTAATTCCTTTACAAACCAGACCCTGGCTCAAATTGAACTTTGGAACCATAGTGACCGATACGAGAATAAGGTGTATATGTTACCCAAGCATTTGGATGAAAAAGTGGCCAAATTGCATCTTGCAAAAATTGGTGTTGAATTGACCGAGCTTCGTGAGGACCAGGCCGAATACATTGGCGTTAAGGTTGAAGGACCGTTCAAACCGGATTATTACAGATACTAAATAGGCTTCATGTTCTGATCGCTGTCAGGATGTTAGCATAACAGCATAGTAGAAACCCATACCCAATGTATGGGTTTTTTTTATTAATTTAAATGACTCCCCTTTCTAAAACCCATAGGACAATGAACAGTGAATTTAAACGGATACATATCTTAAATCAGCTCCTTACCACTATAGAGGCCTACATCCCTCTAAAGGACAAGAAAGCGACCAGCGTCTCTAAAGCCACAGTGGGCTGGCAGTTGGATCATTCGCTAAAAGTGTTTAATGCCGTAAGTGATTCCATTGCGAATTCAGATCCAAAAGCATATAGACATCAATTTAATTTCTGGCGTACTGTACTATTCCCCATATGTTACATACCGAGAGGCAGGGCCAGAGCCCCTAAATTCGTATTACCACCAGAAGTTATTACCAGCGGGGACCTAAAAGATCAGATAACTATGGCAAAGCGGCATATTGAAATACTAAAGTCCCTTCCTAAAAGAGCCTATTTTAAACATTTTGTCTTCGGCATGTTATCAAAACATCAAACGCTCCGATTCTTGGAAATGCATACCAAACATCATTTGAAAATTGTGAAGGACATTCTCAGCGTACAGGATTAATGCATCGATTTTCCAATGCCTTTCCATGACATGCCCTAAGGATATGGTTGATCTGTCAGTTGGTTGTGCATGCCATCGGACCAGCTAAATAGCCCGCCATTGATCTATTGAAGTCGCATCTCATTCCCATGCTTTATCAATCCAATTTCCCGTGCCAAAACAAAAAACCCTTTCTGAGTTCAGAAAGGGTTTAATCGATTGTAATAAAGCGGTTCTTAAGCTTCAAATGGATCTATTGAAACATAAGACTTGTTGTCTTTTTTCTTGGTAAACTTTACAATACCATCGACTTGGGCATGTAAGGTATGATCTTTACCGGCATATACATTATCACCCGCATGGTGCGTATTACCTCTTTGTCTAACGATAATATTTCCTGCTACTGCAGCCTGACCTCCAAAAATCTTAACCCCTAGGCGTTTCGATTCTGATTCTCTACCGTTTTTCGAACTTCCAACTCCTTTTTTATGTGCCATTGTATTTCGATTTTATGTTTTTGTATTAACTTAATGCGGCAATTAACTCGGCTTTCTTCATGGAAGAATACCCTGTTAGTCCTTTAGCTTTTGCCATTTCTCTCAATTCAGCAACAGTTAGTTTGCTTAAATCCTGAGTTGTTTCTTCCTTTTTAGGTCCCTCTGCTTTTGGCGCTGCTTTCTTCTCAACAGGCGCAGTTGAAACATCTGCTTTTGTTGTCTTACTTGCAGAAGGTTTGGCTCCGGAGGCTGCAATACCTTCAATTATAATTTCTGTTAGAGCCTGACGATGGCCATTTTTTACCCGATACCCTTTTCGTCTTTTCTTTTTGAAAACTATAACCTTATCACCTTTAAGGTGCTTTAAGACTTTCGCACTTACCTGTGCTCCGTCTATAGCCGGGGCGCCAATAGTTACCTTGTCACCATCGCCAACCAAAAGAACATTGTCAAAATCTACTTTCTTACCTTCTTCAGCCTGCAAACGATTAACAAAAACTTTTTGGTCTTTTTTAACTTTAAATTGTTGCCCTGCTATCTCTACAATTGCGTACATAGCGTAACGTTTTTATTAATAAGTTTATGAAATATTGTGCCTGCCTGTCGGAAGGCGGGTGCAAATATACTGCTAATTAATTAAACTACAAACGTTTTGGCTATTTTGAGCGCATGTTTTTGCTGTTTTTAAATAATTGCATTACGGTAAGTGTGCATACGACCGTTGTTGCGAAACCCATAATAGCAACAACTGCAGTGATCATCCCCACGTTGGTGTCAAAACCGCCTTTAATAGTTGCCAGCAATTCAGGAATGAATTCGGCATTAATTTCGGTGGCATATAAAAGAAAAAAAACTGTAAATAAGATGGTCGCTACTCCTCCTGTAATCAGACCCGTTTTAAAGCCATCGGCATATGTAAAGGTTTCCCCGTTTTGTAATTTATAAACCCTAATGGCCTCAAAAATTCCGAAGGCGGTAATTACAGCATTAAAAAAACTGAAAACAGGATTTGTATGCCTATGAAACAAGGCCAGTACTAAAAAATAAGCTATCAATACAGCGCTTGTAACCAAACCAAAGCGCAAGGGAAGGGATAATTCTTTCATCTAATTCTGTTTTTTTGTTAGCAAAATATTTTTTTGAACACCACTTTTTATTCGGCTAAATTCGATTTATTCTATCCCGATACGTTTATATTTAAACTGGAATGATCCTTTTAAATGTCGTGAAAAATACCGAATAAAACAATTTTTAAAAAGGCTAAAACATTTTCCGTTAAGTTATAAATCCTTAATTTTGTGTTTGAAATCATACGAAAAAGATAGCATTACATTGTCTAATCTTTAATTGAACTTATGAATTATTTTAAGCATATACTGACCTGCACGTTACTGGTTTTACTACTGGCAAGTTGTAAAAATGAGGTGCAACCCGAAGTTAAAACGGTACAGGCAACTCCCGTCGTCACAAAAGATCCCAATGCGTCCTATGCCAAGGCCGAATTCACTGTTGAAGGTATGACCTGTGCGATTGGCTGTGCTGCAACTATTGAGAAAAAAATTGCTAAAATGGAAGGGGTTACCTATGCCAAAGTTGATTTTGATAAGAAATTGGCCATGGTCGAATATAATGATGCCCTTGTCAATCCAGATGCATTGATCAAAACGGTAACTGATGTTGCCGATCTGTACACCGTCAAGGATATGAAAACGGTTGACGCTTTTTCATCACAATAATTACTGACCCATTGTATTGATAGGGACCGATCGGCTTAAACGCGAATTTGGCTGAAGCGTTCTGTATTATTCGATGGATTGCCATTGCACCGTTTCCATGATGTGCTTTATATCCTGTTGTAAATAGTGTGCTGCCGGTAATATGGAGTCGTAGTTCGGTTTCGCATAGAAATAGAGTGACCCGGTTAAAAAATGACGCATGCTGTCTGTAACGTAAAACTGGGACTGGGAGGCTGCATTACCCCCTACCTCGTAAAACATCCCGTACAGTTTTTTCTTATCATAAATAAAGGCCTGTTCCCGTATTTCATCCGCTTTTATGGTATGCTTCTGGGTGAAATTTTGTGCATCCTTTAAAAAAGCAATTAGATTTTCCCTGCGTCCTTCAATGGCCTTGTAGGTCAGGTAAATGGTTCCCTTCATATTCGGATACGACAAATCTATTCCATAACTCCGGGTCGTGCCTTCCACCTCCCTAACCGACAATTTGGTGGCCCAATTGTTTTTTTCAAATGTAAAGGGCAGGTCAATGTCCACCCTGGTATAGTCAGCCTGAGGGTATTCCAGTCTCAAAAACGCTCTTGGTTTGGGTACAGGATTATCTTTACAGGACAACATCCCAAAACTTTGCATCAGAATAAGGGCTATCACTAAATTAGCAACACGTCTGTTGTAGTTCATAGGTATAGCATGTTCAGTTTTAGTTGTCATTTGGCCTTCTTCTATTTTATGGTAAACTTTAAGAGCTTGATACGCTTTTTGTCCAGAGCCTCGATGGTAAAAACGTAATCTTCAAAATGTATTTTACTGTTCAATTTTGGGAAACTCCCTGAAATTTCAAGCACAAAACCGGCTATTGTTTCTGCTTCACCTTTATTGGCTTCAAACAGCGATTCGTCCTCAATTTTCGTAATCTTATAAAAATCCTTCAATGCGGTCTTCCCTTCAAAAACAAAGTTTTTATCATCGAGTTTGGAATACATCAGATCTTCATCGTCGAACTCATCACTGATATCACCAACGATTTCTTCGATAATATCCTCCAAACTAATTAAACCGGAAGTGCCCCCATATTCGTCGACCACCACGGCTAAATGCACTTTCTTTTCCTGAAACTCCGCCATGAGATCATCCAGTTTCTTATTCTCCGGAACAAAAAAGGGTTCTCTTATGAGTTTGGTCCAATCGAACTGCTTTCTGTCGATATAGGGTAATAAGTCCTTCACATAGAGTATGCCCTTGATGTTGTCTATGTTGTCGTGATAAATAGGTATCCTGGAATAGCCATTAGCGATGATCTCGGGCATTATTTCGGTGTATTTTGAATCTATGCTCAAGGCAAATATATCAATGCGTGGTCGCATAACCTGTTTGGTGTCGGTATTGCCAAACGATACGATCCCCTTTAAAATCTTTTGTTCTTCCTTGGTGGTGTCCTCCTCACTGGTGAGTTCAAGTGCCTGGGATAACTGATCGACACTCAGATTTGATTTCTTTTTCCCGAACCTATTGTGTATCGCCAGTGTAGCGCTGCGCATAGGCAAACTAATCGGAGAAAAAAAGAGGTCTAAAAAGCGTAGCGGATAGGCCATGAAACTAGCAAATTTAAGCTTATTCCGACTGGCATATATCTTGGGCAGGATCTCACCAAACAATAAAATAAGAAACGTCACTAAGATAACCTCCAGAAGAAATTTCAAACTTATCTTGAACACATACAGATCGAAGACTAAATCGACATGACTGAATAGGGTCTCCCCAAGAAATGCAAATAATATAACGATAGCGATGTTAATGAAATTATTAGCCACCAATATCGTAGCCAGTAGTTTTTTAGGCCGGTCCAACAGTTGGGAAATGATCTGAATACGTTTTGGATTCTGTTCCAGTCCATCCTCAATATCGGTTCGATTAAGAGAGAACAGGGCCACCTCGGCTCCAGATATCAGGGCCGAACATATTAATAGCAGAATTAACAAGACAAAACCGAAGGTCATTGAAAAATCAATGGCCAGAAACAATGAGGTGCAACTCGAAGGGTCGGGATCCAAACAATTAGAAATTGGTTAAACAAAAAATGATCATTTCCTAAAATGGAAGATCATCATCTTCATCACTTATCGGCTCAATACTGGGCTCCTGAACGCTTTTCTCCTGAGACGGAGATGCCGGACCAACGGCATTGGCTTCGCTCTCGGCTTTTGTTGTTAGAAACGTAAAATCGGTACATTGAATTTCTGTCGAGTATCTGTCATTGCCCTTTTCGTCTTGCCATTTTCTTGTTTTAAGACGTCCTTCAATGTAGACTTTATCGCCTTTGCTCAAATACTTCTCACAAATTTCCGCACCTTTATTACGTACCACAATATTATGCCATTCGGTATTGGTAATGCGCTCGTTGGTTTGCCTGTTTGTATAGGTTTCGTTGGTAGCTAAAGGAAAACGTCCAACACAACCACCCCCTTCAAAATAATGCATTTTCACTTCATCTCCTAAATGCCCAATCAGCATGACTTTATTCAATGTCCCAGACATAACTTTTTTAATTTTTAGAAAGCAAAATTAGTTATTTGCTTTGCATTTTTTTAAAATTAATAAAAAAATATGATTGCCTTTACGATTCGATTAAAAATTAAAGGCCTCTATAAAATTTCCTATTAAGACCGGAACGGCAAAATTATGAATATTCCGAATCAAAATCGCCTGATCCTCCAAATTATCGACCCTCAGAATCCAGAATTTTGTATATAAATGTTGATGAGACAGTTTATGAATCACCATTTGATCATTGAATAAATGCAGTTCAAATTTTTTATCCTTTAACATCTTATGATCCTTCAGCAGGGCCTTCAAGGTCTTATAGCCTGTTTCCTTTTTGGTTTCTATGAGCGGAAATTGATATAAATTCTGCCAAATGCCTTTGTCGGTTCGCTTCTCAAGAACGGTTTTCCCGTCATTCGATAAAAACACCAAAAAATTAAAATACCGTTTCTTTATTCTCGTTTTTTTGAGCTTAATGGGTAATACATCCACTTTGTTTTGGTGGTAGGCCACGCAATGCGCGTTAAGCGGACAATCCTTACAATCCGGGTTTTTGGGTCGACATTGTATGGCTCCAAACTCCATAATGGCCTGATTGAATTGGGCAGGACGATCTTTATCGATTAAATCTTGGGCCAGCCTTTTAAATGTTGTTGTCCCTTCAGCGGTATTCACAGGAGTGCTTATTCCAAAATATCTTGAAAGTACCCGATATACATTTCCATCGACCACCGCAGCAGGTTCATTAAAACATATGGACGCAATCGCGCTCGCGGTATAATCGCCCACCCCCTTCAATTTAATCAAATCTTTATATTGCTTCGGGAATTCACCCTGCAGCTCATTAACAATAAATTTGGCAGTAGCATGCAAATTCCTGGCCCTGGAATAATAGCCCAGGCCCTGCCATAATTTCAGGACTTCACTCTCTTCGGCCCTGGCAAGATGAAATACGGTAGGATAATGGCTTAAAAAAGACTCATAATAGGGAAGGCCCTGTGCTACCTGTGTTTGTTGCAAAATAATTTCGGAGAGCCAAATAGGATAAGGATGGGTGGTCTCTCGCCAAGGCAGGCTACGCTTATTAACTGAATACCAATGCATTAAAATATTTGAAAATCGAGTAGCCATAAATTCATCAAAGCGTAAAAATAAACGTTTATTATCTTAAATTTTAATGAATTAGGTTTGAAATATTGAATTTTAAATTCCTATATTTGCATCCCTTTTAAAACCATAATAATAACTAATAAATAAAATATAAAAATGACGAAGGCTGATTTAGTAGCAAAAATTTCTGACAAATTAGGAATTGAAAAAGGTGATGTTCAAGCGACTATTGAAACATTTATGGAAGAAGTAAAATCTTCTTTGGAAGGCGGTGATAATGTATATCTTAGAGGTTTTGGAAGCTTCATCATTAAGACCCGAGCTGAAAAAACAGGAAGGAACATTTCCAAAAACACAACTATTAAAATTCCAGCTCATAACATCCCTGCATTTAAGCCTGCAAAAGTGTTTGTTGAAGGTGTGAAAACCAATGTGGAAGTAAAATAAAAAATAGATATGCTGTCCTGATATATTTCGGGATCAGTTTATAAGAAGTATTAATAATTAAAGACACTATTTATGCCAAGTGGTAAAAAACGCAAAAGACATAAGGTAGCGACGCATAAAAGAAAAAAACGCAGGCGCGCTAACCGTCATAAAAAGAAAAAATAAACCGAAAAAGTAGTTAGGGCAACTACTTTTTTCGGTTTTAAAGTACTCAAAAACGTTCTTTGAAATGAGCTTTCTCAAATAGAAGCTCGTCGGATTTAAAAAATCCTGTGAAACAACACCGATTGCACACTTGACTTTTAAGTAGACGTAATCAGGGTGTTGATCTGAAAGTTTAGCTTTTTCTTAAACCTTCAGATATAAAATATTGTTTAATCCATCCCGCAAGGCGGGATAAAAATTAACCAAATGGAAAAAGAATTGATCATTCGATCTAGTTCCAACGATGTTGATTTTGCCTTATTAAAAGATGGAAAACTTATTGAATTACAGAAGGATGAAGATAGTAACAACTTTTCTGTTGGCGATGTGTTTATAGCCAAAATACGAAAAGCTGTTCCAGGACTAAACGCCGCATTTGTTAATGTGGGTTATGAGAAAGATGCGTTTTTGCACTATCATGATTTAGGGCCTAAACTCCCTTCGCTTCTGAAATTCACAAAACGTGTAAGCACAGGTAAACTAAGAGATTTTTCTTTAAAGAATTTCCCATTTGAAAAAGACATCGATAAAAACGGTAAAATTGCCGATGTCTTAAAATCTAATCAATCGCTATTAGTACAAATAGTAAAAGAACCCATATCTACAAAGGGGCCCAGGATAAGTTCAGAACTTTCCATTGCCGGTAGATATATTGTTTTAGTTCCTTTTTCGAGCCGTATCTCGATTTCACAAAAAATTGAAGATAAGGATGAAAAAGACCGCTTAAAACGATTGGTAAAAAGTATTGTACCTCAAGGGTTCGGAATTATTGTTCGTACTGTAGCACAAGGCAAAAAAGTAGCTGAACTAGATAAGGATTTACAACATTTGCTGAACCGTTGGACAGCGATGTGTAAAAAGCTACACAGAGCACATCACCCGAGTAAGGTTTTAGGTGAAATGAATAAGGCCTCGTCCATTTTACGAGACATATTTAACGACACCTTTACCGGAATTACTGTAGATGATGAAGCGCTTTACTATCAAATAAAAGATTATGTGCAGGAAATTGCACCGAAAAAAGAATCCATAGTTAAATTGTATCAGTCTAATGTTCCCATTTTTGAAAAATTTGGGATTGAAAGACAAATAAAAACCTCTTTCGGTAAAACCGTTTCGATGGCGAAAGGCGCTTATTTGGTAATAGAACATACCGAAGCCCTGCATGTTATAGATGTAAACAGCGGTAACCGGTCTAATAAGGCCAACAGCCAGGAGGATACAGCACTGGAAGTCAATTTAATTGCTGCAACTGAAATTGCCCGACAGTTACGCTTGCGTGACATGGGTGGTATTATTGTCATCGATTTTATAGATATGACCAGGGCCGGTAACAGACAGACCTTGTTTAATCACCTTCGCGATGAAATGAAGGACGACAGAGCTAAACACAAAATATTACCACCAAGCAAATTCGGTCTGATACAAATAACAAGACAGCGTGTACGCCCGGAAATGAACATTAAAACCCGAGAGGAAAACCCTAACGGGATTAACGGATCTGAGGTAGAGGCCCCTATAGGCCTGGTACAAAAAATTACGCACGATCTTGAACGACTATTCAAAAAAGACTATAAAAAGGTGACCTTAAACACACATCCTTTTATAGCAGCCTTTTTAACAAAAGGTTTTCCATCTGTACGTTCAAAATGGTTTTTTGAACACAAAAAATGGGTTAAAATTTTACCAAGAGATGCTTACACCTATCTGGAATACCACTTTTTCGATAAAGATGGTAATCAAATTAAATAATTAAAAAAACCCGCAACTTGTTAAAGTTAGCGGGTTTTTTGTTATCCTTAACAAATTAACGTTTTAATAATTATAGTGTACTACCCTTCCGTTCAAGGCCTGTTGGTTCCTGTAGTTATTAAGGGGCATGGCTTCCTTAAGTGTTAACACTTCAGGCTCAGACAAGATAAAGGGCTCTTTAAATACGATCCAGTTCACATTCTCTGTACACGGTGGGGTTGTTAAAGATCCACTGTAAGAATAGTAATGCTTGTCATTTAACAACAGACAGGATAGATCAATTTTTTGATGTATCTCTTTTGAATCTCCGCTTTCCAGAGGCAAAAAACTTTCAAAAAACTCGAACAACTGACTTTCGTATCCTTCTTCTCCAAAAATACCCAATACCGTTATTTCTCCCGTTTTACCAACATGTACCAGGTGCATCTCTATAGGGTAAATAATCCCATTGATTTTGTGCTCTGAAGGTTCGTGAAAATGGATTTGCTTCAAATAATAGGTCTTGTTTTTATAATTAATTGAATCGCCTTCTTCAAAATTAAATTGAATGGAGTGCCCGTTATTATCGACATGGCTTAAGAGTGTACTCGGTGTATATAATATGTGTAAATCGTCCTTATTCTGGACAGAATCTACTGTGGTGTGAACAATATTTATCGGCGATTGGTGCTTGCCGCCACAATCTGAGTTTTTCTCTATCTCGACCCAGTGTTCCGGCGATGTTTCGCCGGAGTAACTCCAATGTAAAGCTTCATGTTCGGAAATTAAGTGTGTTGCCTTTTTGGTGTTATTGCAAGATACTACGGCACACAGGACTGTACAGCCTAAAAGTATTTTATTAACTGTCATGACGAATAGAAAACGAATGATGTACTGCAAAGTTACCTATTGTTCCTTTTATAAAAACTTACTTTTGTCAGCTTTTGTGTTTTTTTTAAACACTATTTATGCAAGGCCTTCCTTCAGATATTTAGCGTCGTAATGGTTTCTAAATATGACTAGGTAATTAGGGTGCCGGATTGGGAATGGTATTGTGAATCGCATTGATTTCAGACAACACCGCTTCGTCTAATGTCATATCAATACTTGCTATATTCTCCTTAAGCTGTTCTAAACTCGTAGCACCAAGAATATTACTGGTTACAAAGGGCTGCTGATTAACAAAGGCCAGTGCCATCTGGGCGGGACTCATATGATAGGCCCTGGCTAATGCAACATAGGCATCGGTGGCCTTTTTGGTGCGCTCCCCGCTATAGCGCCTTAACTGCGGAAAAAGATTTAACCTGGAATTGGCAGTAGCGGTACCATCAGTGTATTTACCCGTTAGCATGCCAAAAGCCAAGGTCGAATAGGCCAATAGGCCAATGTGCTCTCTCAAGGAAATTTCGGCCAGATCGCCCTCGAAGGTTCTGTTCAGAAGGGAATAAGCATTCTGTATGGTAATCATACGAGGCAGCTTGTGCAATTTATGTTCTTCGAGATAACGCATGACACCCCAGGCTTTCTCATTGGATACACCCACATGCCTGATCTTTCCCGCCTTAATATAATTGTTGAGTGTTTGAAGCACCTCGTTAAAATTGTCTTCCCATGCGTCCGAAGGATCGTGAACATAGCCCAGTTTTCCAAAGGTATTGGTGAGGCGTTCCGGCCAGTGCAATTGATACAGATCGATATAATCAGTCTGCAGTCGTTTCAGTTCTTTGTCGACGGCGTCCTTAATAGATTCGGGGCTGAATCCTGTTGCCCTAATGTGTGCTACATAATCACTGGTCCGTCCGATTATTTTACTGGCAATAACGACCTTATCCCTGCGCCCTGTTTTCTTTAACCAACTTCCTATTATTTCGCTGGTACGCCCTTGTGTTTCTGCGTTGGCCGGAACCGGATACAATTCTGCTGTATCAATAAAATTAATTCCTTTATCAAAGGCATAATCTAACTGTTCGTGCCCCTCGGCTTCGGTGTTTTGACGACCCCAGGTCATTGTCCCCAGGCAGAGTTTACTCACTTTGATATCTGTAAAGGGAAGGTTGGTATAGATCATTTCGATGCTTTTAATTTCATTTATTCATCGTTTAAAGATAAAAAAACCTTTAAAAGCACCATGGCCTTAAAGGTTTTCTGTTTCATATCATTGGCATATCATCCAGTACAAGCGCTAAAAATATGATAAGCAACCTTACTCAATCCTACCGAATGCCTTCTGAATTCTATGCGATACGCGCCCTAAAGAAGCTGTTTAATTCTCATTTAACAAACGAGACAATTCATCTAACTTTGGTGTCAAGATGACTTCTATGCGCCTGTTTTTGGCACGTCCTTCAGGTGTATCGTTAGTGGCAATGGGGGCATGCTCTCCGCGACCCGCAGCCGTAAGATTCTCCGGATTTATATTATTGTTCTCCCGAAGTATATTCACTATGGCCGTAGCACGCTTTGTCGACAGATCCCAATTGCCTTTTAACTGACCTGAACCTTGATAGGGCACATTATCGGTATGGCCTTCAATAAGAACTGCAATGTCGGGGTTATCGCCAAGAACGCTTCCCAATTGCATTACTGCCCTGCGTCCTTCCGATCCTACAGCCCAACTTCCGGACTCGAATAACAACTTGTTCTCCATGGATACATAAACCTTACCATCGCGTTGCTCGACCGTTAAGCCCTTGCCTTCAAAATCGGTTAAGGCCCTGGAAATGGCATCCTTTAAAGCAGACATGGCGGCATCTTTTGCAGCGATCACACTTTCCAATTCAGCCACCCGATTGGAACGGTCCTCCAATTCTCTCTTAAGCTTCTCCAAACGTGCATTCTCTGCAGCCAAGGCTTGTTCTTTAGCTTCCAACTGCGCCAATAATTCACGGTTTTTTTGTGAATTGGCTGCTATGGCAGCAGAACTGTTTTTCTCTAAAGCATCATACGAATTTTTTAAGGCCTCATAATTGGCCTTTGTGGCACTGTAATCTGCCTGCAATTGATCGCGTTGTGCCACTGCCTCATCATAGGCAACCTTAAGTTGTTTCAATTCATTTTCTACCGCATTCTTGCCCCTTTTTAATAACTCATTTTCATCGGACAGCTTGCGATTCTCTTTCTTTAAATTTTCATACTTTGCCTCTAAATCCTTATAAATTTTTGGTGAAACACAGCTGGAAACAATAGCTATGAATAGAACGGCAATAACGGTTTTTCTTATCATTTTACAGGTTCAATAATTGGTTTATGATTTTATTTCAACTAATATCGGACAATGGTCACTATGTACAGCGTCCGAGAGTATAACGGCTCTTTTTATATTTTCTTGTAATGGTTTGGCTACCATGGCGTAATCCAATCTCCAGCCTTTGTTATTCGCTCGCGCATTTGCACGATAACTCCACCAGCTGTACTGTTGTTTTTCAGGATTTAAATAACGAAATGAATCTATGAATCCGCTATCTATAAACTCTCCGATCCACTCACGTTCAACAGGTAAAAACCCTGAAACATTTTTCAATCCTTTAGGGTTATGGATGTCTATTTCTTCGTGACAGATATTATAATCACCACAAATAATAAGGTTCGGAATATCCTGTTTAAGCGCATCTATATACGCCTGAAATAGATCCATATATTCCAACTTATGGCCTAAACGTGCATCATTGGTTCCCGATGGCAAATACAAGCTCATAACCGACACGCTTTTCCCTCCCACCATATGAGAAGGAAAATCGACACGCAAATTTCGACCTTCGGCATCCATGGACTCAATTCCCGTGCCATACTCGACATGATCTGGTTTTATTTTACTTAAGATAGCCACCCCGCTATACCCCTTTTTCTGGGCGCTAAACCAATACTGATGGGTATACCCTATATCATTAAACATATCCAAATCCAACTGTTCCTTTAAGGCCTTTATTTCCTGCAGACAAACAACATCCGGATTCGCTGCCTTTAGCCAATCCAGAAACCCCTTGTTTATAGCGGCACGAATGCCATTGACATTATAGGATATAATCTTCATGTGCTTTATTTAATAATTGTATTTTCCTTTGGTTTACAAAGTGGACTGCTTTTGGGCAAAAGCGTTTAATTTCAGCTAAAATAAATAATACCTTACTTTTACACTATGAATAACCATAGGAGTTTTAATAAAAACTATTAACAATAAAAGTTTAAACTGTTTGTTTTAATACGTGATGAAATACACACTTACTTTTATGGTGATCTGTATCGGCATTTTCGGGTTCGCCCAGGACCGAAAAAGCAATTATAGAGCTATTAAAGTTGCTGTTAAAGATACAATAAGAATTGATAGTGTTAGTATCAATCCACATTGGTTTTCCGTGACAACCAAAGACAGTCTGATTCTTGATTCTTCTTACTATCGAATCGATTTTCCCAAGGCTATTTTAACCTTAAAAAAACCCATCACAGCCGATTCCATTCTCATAAATTATTTGAATTTTCCCGAGTTTCTAACGGAATCCTATAAACAATTGGATGAAGCGCTTATCGTTGAAAGCACAGGTCCTACCGAAAAATTATATCAATTGTCTGAAACCAATCGCAATAAAGATTTCATTCCCTTTGACGGCTTGTCCACCTCGGGAAGTATTTCCCGAGGGGTTACCATCGGGAACAATCAAAATTCAGTACTCAACAGTGAACTCGATTTACAAATTACGGGGAAACTCAATGATAAGGTGTCTCTGCGTGCCTCCATACAAGATGCCAATATTCCTCTACAGGAAAGCGGTTATTCACAACGACTTGATGAATTCGATCAAGTCTTTATTGAACTGTACAGCAACAATTGGAACGTGCGAGCAGGAGACATTGATTTGGAGAATTCGAACTCCTATTTTGCGAATTTCTCCAAACGGGTCCAGGGCCTGTTCATTAACGCGAACTTAGGTCGGGAGGACAACAGGACGAACCTGTTTGCCGCGGGAGCCCTGGTAAGAGGCCAGTTCAATACAAGCCAGTTTATTGCCCAGGAAGGCAACCAGGGGCCTTATAAACTTCAAGGCCCTAATGGCGAATTGTTTGTTCTTATTGTATCGGGAAGTGAAACAGTCTATGTTAATGGTGTGGTCGTAAAACGTGGTGAAGATCAGGACTACATCATCGATTATAACGCGGGAGAACTCATTTTTAACCCAACATTTCCAATTACGTCGGAAATGCGGATTACGGTCGATTACCAGTTTACCGAAAGGAACTATTCCCGTTTGGTAGCCTATGGCGGCGGTAGCTTTAAAAATAATAATCTTACGATTGGGGTTTCGGTATATTCCGAAAACGATGCCAAAAACCAACCGCTTCAACAAAATTTATCGGAAGAACAAGAACAAATATTATCCAATGCCGGGGATGACAGAACCTTAATGGTGGCTCCATCTGAAAGTCAGGAACCATACAGCGAGAACAGGATTCTTTACAAGAAAGAACTTATAGACGGTGTTGAGGCCTTTGTGTTTTCGAATAACCCGGAGGATGAACTGTACCTCGTTACTTTCAGTCTGGTGGGCGACGGCCTTGGTGATTACATTTTAAGCAGCAGCAACGCCATAAGCAATATCTATGAATTTGTAGGCACAGGTCAGGGTAATTATGCCCCTGTCGTTCAACTCATTGCTCCTTCAAAATTACAACTGGCAGTGCTTAACGGAACCTATCAGCCCGGTGAGCGAACCCAAATACGTTTCGAGGTTTCGGGCAGTAAAAATGATTTAAATTTGTTTTCAAATATCGACGATAGTAATAATGATGGTTTCGCGGGTAAGTTAAAGGCAGAGCATGAACTTATAAAAAGGGACAGCGCCTGGTCTGTCAGTACGTATATTGATGCCGACTATATCGATACCAATTATCGCACCATTCAGCGTCTGTATCGGGCAGAGTTTAACCGCGACTGGAACTTAGACCAACCCCAGGGCAACACCATTGTTGGCAACTTAGGAAACCAGAAACTTATCTATTCCGGTTTTAAAGTCCATCATCCCGAAAAAGGACTGTTCGATTATCAATTTGAGCATTTAAATTTTTCGGATGGATTTAATGGTAACCGGCATGTTATGCATGCGAATTTGACATTGAATAAATTTCATATGATGTCAAACTTTAGCAGTTTAAGTGCACGCTCAAATAGAAACACATCCGCCTTCACCAGGTCATACAATCGCATTACCTATAGTATGCGCAAAAATTGGCTGGGAGTGAAACTCGCCCATGAGGACAATGAACAATATGAAAATTCCACTGAAGTCCTGACCCCCTTAAGTCAAAAATTTAAATCCTATGCATTTTTTACAGGTATTGGTGACAGCACCAAGGTGTATGCTGAAATAGGTTATAAGCACCGCATAAACGATAGTATCAGAAATAACAGGCTGCAGAAGGTCAATACATCGAACACGGTTTATTTGGATTCCCGAATTGTTCAAAACCAAAACACAAACTTATCGGTCTTCATAAATTACAGAACTTTAAAGGATGTAGAAAGCCGAGATAAGGACGAACACGCGTTAAACTCCCGCTTACAATACAACCAAAAACTTTTCAAACAACTCATTCAGTTCAATACACTTTTTGAAACCAATTCCGGAAACATGCCCCGACAGGACTTTACCTACGTTGAAGTAGAGCCCGGACAGGGTAATTACACCTGGATCGATTACAATGCCAACGGTATTCAAGAACTCGAGGAATTTGAAATTGCACAATTCCAGGATCAGGGTAAATATGTAAGGGTGTTACTCCCGAACCGGGTTTTTATTAAGACCCACCAAAATCGCTTCAGTCAAACATTCACCATCAATCCTTCCCAATGGGCTGTATCAGAAAACCGCTCCAAAAAATTCTGGTCGCATTTTTACAACCAGTCCAGTTATTTGATCGACCGAAAAATTGCTCAAACTGACAACGATTTCAATCTTAATCCATTCAGTACAGACGACGACAATCTATTGGGTTTACAATTAAATTTCAGAAATGTGTTATTCTTTAACAGGGGCAAACAGCGTTACACAACTTCTTACACCTATCTGTCCAATGAATCGCGTAATATATTATCTGTCGGTTTTATTGAAAACAACTTAGAAAGTCATCAGTTCAATTTTACGCATAAAATACAGGAGAGTTGGTTAATAACTTTAACATCGGCTTTCGATAAAAATGAAAGTATCAGTGAAAATTTTGCGAGTAAAAACTATGATTTTGACGAATCCAGATTTAATCCAAAATTATCCTACCTTTTTGGGGAGAATTCACGTTTTGATATGTTCTGTCAATTTGCTAAAAAGACGAATACAATAGACAACAAAGAAGCATTGGAACAACAAAAATATGGCATCGCATTCACCCTGACAAAAACTGAAAAAGCTGCCATAAATGGGGAATTCAATTATTTTTCGAACAGCTTCAATGGAAATCCAAACACCCCTGTTGCTTACCAAATGCTGGAAGGGTTGCAACCCGGTACTAACTTTACCTGGTCCCTTTTGGCTCAAAAAAAATTAACCAAGTTTCTCGATCTTAACTTAAGTTATTTTGGGAGAAAAACAGCAACCAGTAAAACCATACATACGGGAAGTGTCCAGCTGAAGGCCTATTTCTAAAAGGACATGATATCTATTTTTCTAAAGACGGATATAATTTGCTCGACGGCATGGGTATAAAACTCCGGATGAAGCCTTTCAAAATCGTCCGTTGGTTCGTGGTAATCCTCATGGTCTTCGACTCCAAAGTATAAAAATGGTATGCCCTTTTTATGGAATGATCCATGATCTGATGAATAGATCCAGTTGTCTTTACCATCGTAACCGTCATGACCGGTGAGAAGTGTCAATTTAGCACTGTATGGCTTATAGTTCGAAAAGAGCGATTTAAAATTGACATGGGTATGGGAACCCACGACATACAATTCATTTTTATCGCTTCTTCCAATCATGTCGAGATTAATATTTAATATGATTTTTCTAAGGGGAATCCTGGCATTGTTAACAAAGTATTTCGATCCCTGAAGCCCTAATTCTTCTCCATCAAAAGCAGCCACTATCACAGAATACTTTGGTGGATTGGACTTAAAAAACTCAGCAAAACTAAATAAGGCAGCCACGCCAGAGGCATTGTCGTCTGCACCATTGTAGATTTTGCCTTGTCTAATACCTTCATGATCGTAATGCGCACTGATAACGATATACTTGTCCGGTTTTGATGTCCCTTTAATAAGTCCCAGAACATTTACGCCTTTGTATGTATTTCCGTTATTATAGAACATAAATGCTTGTTCATAGGTCTTGCCAAAAGGTTGTATATCCAATTTATGAAACTCGTTAACAATATACCTTCCGGCTTTAACACCCCCTTTTGTTCCAGTACGTCTGCCTTCAAAAGTATCCGATGATAATGTCTTTACATGCCGGAGCATAACCTCTTTTTTAAACAGCGGGGTATTCGATAATGGACCCTGGGCAAAACCGCTGGTTTGACATACCAAATAAAAAAAGGAAATAAAGAAAATGTAGTGTCTCATGAATCGCTTTACAATTCCAAAACTAACAAAAAAGACCCACATCTCATGATATGGGTCTTTCAATATCGAACTAAAAGGTGTTTTTAGATATGAGCCTTCATCAACTCGCGGTTCATTCTTGCAATAGTATCGAGGGAAATTCCTTTAGGACACTCAATCTCACAAGCTCCGGTATTGGTACAATTACCAAAACCTTCTAAATCCATTTGTGCTACCATGTTCTTCACACGATCGACAGCCTCTATCTGACCCTGTGGCAATAAAGCATACTGACTCACCTTGGCTCCAACAAACAACATCGCACTCGAATTTTTACATGTGGCCACACAAGCACCACAACCAATACAGGTAGCAGCATCCATAGCCTCATCCGCAGCGTGTTTCGATATTGGAATGGTATTGGCATCCTGAGTATTTCCGGATGTATTAACAGAAATATAGCCTCCTGCCTGTTGGATCCTGTCAAAGGCACTTCGGTCTACTACCAAATCCTTTATAACAGGAAAAGCTGCAGCCCTAAATGGCTCTATTGTAATGGTATCACCATCTTTAAACATCCTCATATGCAACTGGCAGGTCGTAATGCCCCGATCGGGTCCATGTGCTTCCCCATTGATATACATGGAACACATTCCACAAATACCTTCACGACAATCATGATCGAATGCTATTGGGTCCTCTCCCTTACTGATAAGCTGCTCATTTAAAACGTCCATCATTTCGAGAAAAGACATATGTTCAGATATATCCGAAACGTCATAATCGACCATCTGTCCTTTTGCAGAAGCGTTCTTTTGTCTCCAAATTTTTAATTTTAACTTCATAGCTTTGCTTTTTTACGTTGTCTACAACCTTTATTTATAGGAACGTTGTTTTAATTCAATGTCTTTAAACTCTAATTGCTCTTTATGTAAAACTGCATCGGCAGGTTCGCCTTTGTACTCCCATGCAGCAACAAAAGCGTAATCTTTATCATTGCGTTTTGCTTCTCCTTTTTGTTCACCGCTTTCCTCAACGGACTCTTCCCTAAAATGTCCTCCACAAGATTCATTACGCATTAAGGCATCCTTCGCAAATAACTCTCCCAACTCCAGAAAATCGGCCACACGTCCGGCTTTTTCCAGTTCCGGGTTCATTTCGTTTGCCTGTCCGGGAACTTTGACCTCTTTCCAGAATTCTTCACGAATTTCCTTTATTTCAGTCATGGCCTCTTTCAAACCTTTTTCATTTCTCGTCATACCGACTTTATCCCACATGATCTTACCAAGGCGTTTGTGAAAATAATCCACCGTTTTAGATCCCTTGTTATTAATGAAGAAATCGATTCTATCTCTTACCGCTTTTTCGGCTTCATCGAACTCCGGAGTATCAGTCGGGATCTTTCCAGTACGAATATCATCAGACAGGTAATCGCCAATGGTATATGGCAATACGAAATATCCGTCGGCCAGACCTTGCATTAAGGCAGATGCTCCTAAACGGTTGGCGCCATGATCAGAGAAATTGGCCTCCCCTATACAGTAACATCCCGGAATAGTTGTCATTAAATTGTAGTCTACCCAAACCCCTCCCATGGTATAATGTGTTGCCGGATAAATCATCATCGGGGTCTTATATGGATTTTCATCAACGATCTTCTCATACATTTGAAAAAGATTACCATATTTTGCCTCCACTATCTTTTCACCCAGCTCCGTTATCTTTTCTTTTGATGGATTCGTTATGTTGAGGATTTTAGCTTGCTCTTTGCCATAGCGCTCAATGGCATGTGCAAAATCAAGATAAACAGCCTCTCCTGTAGCATTTACCCCATAACCAGCATCACAGCACTCCTTCGCCGCCCGTGAGGCAACATCTCGAGGGACTAAGTTTCCAAATGCGGGATAACGTCGTTCTAAATAGTAGTCCCGCTCCTCTTCGCTGAGTTCAGTTGGCTTTTTCCTTCCTTCACGAATGGCCTTGGCATCGTCAAGGCTTTTTGGAACCCAAATCCTACCATCGTTTCTCAAAGATTCGGACATTAAGGTTAATTTAGACTGATAGTCTCCAGAACGAGGAATACACGTCGGGTGTATCTGTGTATAACATGGATTGGCAAAATAAGCCCCTTTCTTGTGGATTTTCCATGCAGCGGTAACATTGCTTCCCATGGCATTTGTAGATAAGAAATATACATTACCATATCCTCCTGAAGCAATCACTACGGCATGAGCAGAATGACGCTCAATCTCGCCGGTCACCAAATTTCTCGCGATAATACCACGAGCCTTTCCGTCTACAACCACAAGATCCAGCATCTCATGACGGTTAAACATCTCTATTTTACCACGTGCTATTTGGCGGTTCATCGCCGAGTAGGCTCCAAGCAATAACTGCTGACCGGTTTGTCCTTTGGCATAGAAAGTTCTTGATACCAAAACCCCTCCAAATGAACGGTTATCCAACAAACCACCATAATCTCTTGCAAATGGAACACCTTGGGCAACACACTGATCTATGATATTGGCAGATACCTCAGCCAAACGGTATACATTGGCCTCACGCGATCTGTAATCCCCTCCTTTTACAGTATCATAAAACAAACGGTACGTTGAGTCTCCATCACCCTGATAGTTTTTTGCAGCATTAATACCTCCCTGGGCAGCTATAGAATGAGCGCGACGCGGAGAATCCTGATAAGCAAATGCTTTAACATTATAGCCCAATTCTGCCAAGGTGGCAGAGGCGGAGCCGCCGGCTAAACCCGTTCCTACAACGATAACATCTATAAGGCGTTTGTTTGCCGGATTAACAAGGTTAATTTTATCTTTATAAGTTGTCCATTTATCTTTAATTGGACCTTCTGGAACTTTTGAATCTAATGCCATATCTCTAATGATTAATGGTGATTAAAATGATGATAAAGCGCAATAATAATAAACCCAAGAGGAATTATTACGGCATAAGCTTTACCTAAATTTTGAAGTGCTCTTTTACGGCCGGCTGTCGATCCCATGGATTGAAAAGCAGAGGTAAAACCATGCCCAAGATGTAACCCTAAGAGAATAAAAGCAACCGAATAGGCTACAACCCTCCAAATGGGAACGAATTTTTCCACTAATTCATGGTAATAACGTGTCGGATCTGCGGGTTCTACATTAATATACTTGACGTTAATCTCATGCACCCAAAAATCAGCAAAATGTATGACCAGAAATGCGAGTATAACCAGACCACTGTACATCATATTTCGACTCATCCAAGTAGAATTTGCAGCGCCATTATTTTTGAAATAGGTCACTTTTCGTGCCTTTTTGTTCTTCCATTCCAAAATAAAACCCAACACAAAATGAAACACCACCCCAAACAACAAGACCGGCTGTAATGCGAATTGAACTAAAGGATTGGTTCCCATAAAATGAGAAAGTTCATTAAATAAATCGGCACTAAAAACAGAGGTCATGTTGACCGTTAAATGAATTATTAAGAAGAACATGAGGAAGAATGCAGATAAAGCCATAGCCACTTTTCTTCCAATCGAAGATTTAAAAAATCCGCCCATTATACCAAAGTTAATTTTTAAAACATACAAAGGTAGTTATGGGCAGAATTATAGACAAATAACCATGATCAAGTTTTTATTATTTAGAATCATTCCTAATAAGAAGCAATAAAGTCATCTATTATTATTTTTCTAGACTTTGTTTGCTTAATTTTATAGTCTTAAATAGCACCATTCATGAAATACGATCCTATAGAAAATTCCCTGTTTATTAAGAACCGTAAACATTTCACAGCCAAAATGAAACCCAATAGTTTGGCCGTTTTCAATTCGAATGATATTTATCCTATAAGTGCCGACAGTACAATGCCATTTGAACAGCATCGTGATATTTTTTATCTCAGTGGCATTGATCAGGAGGAAAGTATACTGGTGTTATTCCCGGATTGTCCCAAAGAAAAACATCGCGAAATATTATTTCTGAAGGAAACCAATGAGCACATCGCCATTTGGGAAGGTGAAAAATTAACTAAAGAAAGAGCGCTTGAGGTTAGTGGCATTGCGACTGTGTATTGGTTAAAGGATATGGAAAAGATCATGTTCGAAATCATGACCCAATGCGATACCGTTTACATCAATACCAACGAACATTATCGTGCCTCTGTTGAAACTGAAACAAGGGAGGACCGCTTTACCAAATGGTTAAAGCAGCGATACCCAGCCCATGCGGTGGCTAAAAGTGCTCCTATTTTACAACGCCTGAGATCCGTAAAGGACCCCATAGAAATAGACTTAATGCAAAAGGCCTGTAACATTACTGAAAAAGGATTTCGACGTATTTTAAAATTTGTGAAACCAGAGGTTTGGGAATTTGAAATAGAGGCGGAATTCATGCATGAATTTCTTCGTAACCGTTCCAAGGGATTTGCATATACCCCCATAGTAGCTTCCGGCAATAATGCGAATGTGTTGCACTATATTGAGAATAATAAGCAATGCAAATCAGGTGATTTAATTTTATTGGATGTCGGAGCTGAATATGCGAATTACTCCAGTGACATGACCAGAACAATTCCGGTTTCCGGACGCTTTTCGGATAGACAAAAGGCAGTCTACAATTCCGTAAATAGGGTGAAAATAGAAGCTACAAAAATGTTGGTCCCAGGCACAGATTGGGCAGAATATCACGTTGAGGTCGGTAAACTTATGACCAGTGAATTACTGGATCTGGGCCTCATAGATAAAGCCGATGTACAAAATGAAAATCCGGATTGGCCGGCCTACAAGAAATACTTCATGCATGGCACAAGCCATAATATTGGTTTGGACACCCATGATTACGGCATCTTAACCGAACCGATGCAGGCCAATATGGTGTTTACTGTTGAACCCGGTATTTACATCCCCGAAGAAGGTTTTGGTATTCGTTTAGAAGATGATGTCGTCATTCAAGAACAAGGAGCCCCTTTCAACCTTATGAAAAATATTCCAATCGAAGCAGACGAGATTGAACATATTATGAATTCTTAAGTGGATTAAAAGCTAATCCATCCGATTAAAAATGTAAAGGAGGCATTTAAAAAACGCCTCCTTTTTATTAGAACAAAACTAAGTTTCGGAAATTTAAAGAGTGACTAATTCAAATAAATAATCGTTTAGTTTGTTCAGTGTGGTAATTTTATCTTTTGAATGGATGAGCAGTGAAATATTGTTTCGGCTGCCTCCGTAAGAAATCATTCGAATTTTAACATCCTGTAAAATCTGAAATAACTTAAACGTACTTTCATGATTTACGATAGAATGTCCAACCAAACATACAATGGTTTGGTCCTTATCTACCTCTATAGAGGCAAATTGCTCCAATTCGGCTACTATGTTCTCTAAATTGCTATCATCATCAATAGTCAGCGACACCGCAACTTCAGAAGTTGTTATCATGTCTATTGAAGTTTTGTGTGTTTCAAAAACCTCAAATACTTTCTTCAAAAATCCATGTGCCTGAAGCATGCGCCCGGACTTGATCTTAATGGCAGTAATTTGATCCTTTGCAGCAATAGCCTTAATACCATTTTCGAAAGTCTCACCTGATATTAGGGTACCGAAGGCTTCAGGATCCATAGTGTTTTTCAAACGGACCGGAATACCATCTTTACGAACCGGTAAAACGGTCTGTGGATGTAATATTTTTGCCCCAAAATAAGCAAGCTCTGCAGCCTCATCGAAGGACAGATTGGAAATGGGATGTGTATGCGCCACATATCTGGGGTCATTGTTGTGCATCCCGTCGATGTCAGTCCAGATTTGGACCTCCTCAGCACGGATAACCGCTCCTATAATAGTTGCCGTATAATCACTTCCTCCACGTTGCAAATTAGAGATATTATCTGATTCATCTAAACAAATAAAACCCTGGGTGATATATATATCTGCCTGCGGAGTAGCGTCCCATACCGCTTTAAACTGCTTTTGGATGTATCCTAAATCCGGTTCCTTGGCGTCGTTAATTTTCATGAAATCCAAGGCCGGTAATAACGCAGAACGAATGCCTTCCTGATTTAAGTAGGCATTAAAGATATAGGTGGAAAGCAGCTCCCCCTGAGCCAAAATTTTATTCTCCAAGGTTATCGTGAACTCGGAACAGGTCGACTCCACCAGGAATTCAAAAATTGTATTTGTATATTCTTTTACATCCAGGTTCAAATCCTTATCCGAAAGAAGTACATCAATAGTTTCAAAATAAGAGGCGTGCAACGTATTGATTTTTTCCATGGCGAGATGAGGGACCTCATTCAAGATATCATTAGCAATAGAAACCAAAGTGTTTGTTGTACCAGACATGGCAGAAAGCACAACAATCTTCTGTTTGCCATCTGAAATGATATCTTTGACATGCTCCATATTTTGAGCAGACCCAACCGATGTACCACCAAATTTTAAAACTTTCATTTATCTCCCGATATTACCTTTTAAACTCGTAAAGCCCTGACGCTTTTTACCTATCGCGTTTAATAGCGTCCTGATTATCATCAATGGAGCAGCAAAAATAGAATGCAGAATCACATAACTACTATTTATTAAAAAAAAGGTTTATATTTACACATAATGTTAAATAATTAACAACAGAATTGTAATTATGAAAACTGTATCCAATTGCGTTGAGGACATACTGATTTCCCAACCTTATCTTGAGGAGGCCCTGTCCAGAAACATTATTAACTATAGTGCCTTGGCCGTTGAATTAACCGAACCCATTAGTAACATGTTAAAAAAGGAGGTGAAATCCGGTGCTATTATGATGGCCCTGAGACGTTATAATCCACCCCCGGCCTTATCCAATTCGATAAAAATGAAACGCGTTATTCAGAATTTGGGTGATATAACGGTCCGTTCCAACCTCACTGATTTTACGGTGAAGAATTCGGATACCCTCATCGATAACCATGCGAAAGTTCTCGAGCGCATCAATAAAGAATCGAAACTCTTTTATACATTTACAAGGGGGATCCATGAAAGTAATATTATCATATCAAGCAGCTTAAAAGATTTTGTACTGGACCATTTCAAAAGGGAGTCCTTTCTAGCCATTCAGGATGGGCTAACTGCCATCAGTATCAATCTGCCCGAAGACAACTCCAAAATTGCCGGATTGTACTATCACTTTTTTAAACGATTGGCATGGGAAGGTGTCGTACTCTATGAAGTCCTCTCAACGACCAACGAATTTACCATTTTGGTCGAAGACGATTATGTCGACAAAGCCTTTACCGCCATAAAGAAAGTAAAATCGTGATTATAACATATAAAAATACCCCTATCTTTTATAGCGATGTCGGACAGGGTAAGCCGGTAGTTCTTCTTCATGGCTTTCTGGAAAATTCTTCGATCTGGGCACCATTTATAAAGCACCTATCCAAACACCATCGTATTATTTGTATCGATCTCTTAGGACATGGACAATCACATTGCATGGGTTATATCCATACCATGGAAATGATGGCCGATGCCGTTCATCATGTATTATCGCATCTTAAAATAAGTACATGTGACCTTGTTGGTCATTCAATGGGCGGTTATGTAGCCTTGGCTTTAATTGACAATTACCCCCAAACGGTTAAAGGCGTACTCCTGGTAAATTCAACCTCCCAGAATGATAGCGACGAGAGACGAGAAAACAGGGATAGAGCAATAGCCGCCGTTAAACATGATCACAAGACATTTATCAGAATCGCTGTGTCTAACTTATTTAACCCTGAACATAAATCAAAATTCCAGCAGCAGATTGAAAAAGTCACAGAGGAGGCCTTAAAAATACCCGTTCAAGGTATTATCGCCGCTTTAGAAGGGATGAAAATAAGAAAGAACCGAACCGAGGTAATAGGTAAATTTGAACACAAAAAAGTCATATTTATCAGTAAAAAAGATCCGGTATTAGACTATAATTCCCTATTGAAAGAAGCTCAAAATGCAGCACTTAAAATTGTAGAATTTCCCGATGGACACATGAGTTTTATCGAAAATGAAGTCCTATTCTCTCAAAATTTGATGCATTTCATCGAATATTAAGCATATTTTAACGAATAATTTAATAATTTTTGCTATGTTTACCGTGTCTTAAATCTTTGATCATGAAAAAAACTACTAGCAAACCTACTTTTTTTTCCAAATTGTACTGCCATATTTTTGGACATGATTATCATGTGTCCAAAAAAGTAACACGCCATGTAAAGGAATATAAATGCTGCCATTGTAAGAAAGAATTAACCACAAACAGCAATGGTAAACTTACCGAACTCACCTCTACATTTAAAGAGATTAATGATGTTCTTGAGTTCATGTATCACAAAAAAATCAGCAGGATTAGACATAAAATGTACAGTACGCCCGCCGCTTAGGGCCCTTTGTTAATTTCTCGTTTTTTTCTACCTTTAACTCCCTTGTTTGAAATGAGTTAATAGCAAAAATATGAGAAACCTTTATTGCTCGTTATTTGGTCATGAATACAAAATAACAAAGCATGTTACAGGGCACGTAAAAGAATATGAATGTAGCCACTGTAACAAACAATTTACTACGGATCAATCTGGACATATTATAGCCCTTACTCCCAAGTACAGAGAGATCAATTCCGTCCTAGAAAGAATACATCTTAAAAAACTAAAAAAGAAGAAACTCCAGGTTCATTAATCATTAAAGTTTTTCCAGCCTTGTGCTTTTAGCGCAATTCTAGTTTCTGCTCTTGTTATCAAATGTATTCCATTCTCTTTTTCGGTCATATGTCCAATAACGGTAAAATTTGGGTTCCCTTTTAATTTGGGATAATCCTCTTGAGAAATTGTAAATAAAAGTTCATAATCTTCCCCACCATTCAAAGCTACTGTTGTACTGTCTATCTGAAACTCCTCACAAACTGAAATGACCTGAGGATCTAAGGGTATCTTATTTTCATATAAATCACAACCAACCGCACTTTGCTTGCACATATGTAATATTTCAGATGAAAGTCCATCGCTAATATCAATCATGGATGTTGGCTGTATCTCAAGATCCGCCAATAGTGCAATAATATCTTTTCGAGCTTCAGGTTTCAGTTGTCTTTCTACAATATAGCCATACGGTGTTAAATCGGGCTGATTGTTCGGATTCACCTTATAAACCTCCTTTTCGCGTTCCAACACCTTTAAACCTAAATAGGCACCTCCTAAATCTCCCGTCACAACCAACAAATCATTGGGTTTAGCTCCCGATCTGTAGACCACCTCTTCATCCGACGGCATTCCAATGGCGGTCACCGATATCAACAGACCCGAGGTTGAAGATGTGGTATCACCACCTACAACATCTATATTATACAACTTTGCTGCAGTTTCAATGCCCTCGTAGAGTTCCTCTAAGGCCTCCACAGGGAATCGGTTGGATACCGCTATAGACACAGTGACCTGTGTTGCCACTGCATTCATGGCACAGACATCAGATACATTTACGACTATCGCTTTATAACCAAGATGTTTCAAAGGCATATAACTCAAATCGAAATGGACACCCTCCACCAGTAAATCCGTTGTTACAACAATATGTTTGTTTTTTGCATCTATTACGGCGGCATCATCTCCAACACCTCTGACCGTTGAGGGCTGCCTTATTTCAAAATTTCGAGTAAGGTGATCAATTAATCCAAATTCACCAAGATCACTTAGTGGTGTTCTTTTTTGGTTTTTATCTTCTATCATCTTGCAAAAATAAGAAGGTATCTGAACTTTGCATTCAATATTCATTAAATTATAGCGTTATAATTTTTATTAAACCCTCTAAAAATCCGTATTTTTCACGTTAAAATCCATAGAGATTTAAACTTCTATCTTTTTATCCCTTACATTTGATTAAAAATAGCAGCTATGAATTTCTCCCAAATGATAACACCAACCAGGTCTCTTTATGTCATGTTAATCGCCATTTTTTGCCTGCAGTCTTGCGATAATGAACCTGTTGAGGCATTAGTGAACGAACCAACCGTATTGTTTACCTGTGAAAACGGATTAGCAGATATTTATCCGTGCAATGGATACGATCTCATGGCACATCTCCCATTAAGTGTTTTCAACGCAACCAGTGGCAATGATTCCTGGGGCTGGACAGACCCAGCGAGCAGTAAGGAGTACGCCATTATGGGATTGGATAATGGAACCGCATTTGTTGATATTACGAACCCGATGGAATCCATTTACCTTGGCAAATTGCCTACGAATAGCGTGAGCACTTCCTGGCGCGATATTAAGGTGTATAACAACCATGCCTTTATTGTTGCCGATAATGCCGGTACGCATGGTATGCAGGTCTTCAATTTGACGCGACTACGCAGTGTTAAGAACGCCCCGGAGACTTTTACAGCTGACGCCACCTTTACCAATGTTGGAAGTTGCCACAACATTGTGATTAATGAAAATGAAAGCATAGCTTACCTCGTGGGTTGTGATTCCTATGATGGCGGCGTTGTATTTATTGACATTTCAAATCCGACAAACCCGGTTGAATTAGGAGGTTATGCCGATTTAGGTTATACCCATGATGCTCAGGTTGTGACGTATAATGGTCCTGACCCTGATTATATTGGAAGGGATTTGTTTTTTGGAAGTAATGGTAATTATCTGGGGTCCAATACTGTAGTAATTTTGGATGTTAGCGATAAATCGAACGTCCAGTTCATTTCTCAAGTAAGTTATCCAAATCCGGGCTATGCCCATCAAGGCTGGTTTACAGATGATATGTCCTATTTTATTTTTGGTGACGAGCTGGATGAACAGATTTTTGGCAATAACACTGCAACGTTTGTATTCGATTTTAGAGACCTTGATGCACCTGTCCTTTCCTCTACCTACTACGGACCAACATCGGCAATAGACCACAATGGCTATGTGAAAGGCAATAGCTTTTTTCTTTCCAATTACAATGCAGGTTTACGCGTGCTGGATATCACCAATATCGGGGCTGCTAGCAATGCCATGACCGAGGTTGGATTTTTTGACACCTATCCGGAAAATAACAATACGGGATATCAGGGGGTCTGGAGTGTTTATCCTTTTTTTAACAGTGGAAATATTGTTATAAGTGACATAGATCGCGGATTATTCGTGGTTAAGAAAAGTGATTTATAACTCTACATGATATGCTCCGTAATCATCTCATACACGTCCTTTTGTCTGGTGTCACCCTCATGCTTATTGGCTGTTCAACTGGCGGAACAGATGGGACTTCAGTTCAGGCGCAAATCACTTTTATAAAAACACTTGGAGGTTCAAGCAACGACAGTGGCAGATCTATTATAAAGACCTTCGATGGCGGATATGTTATCGCCGGTCATACTCAAAGCAGTGATGGAGATATCGCGAATAAATTAAACAGCTCTTTTGATTATTGGATCATGAAATTTGACGCTACTGATACCTTACAATGGCAAAAGACCTATGGAGGTAGTGATCAGGATCGCGCTAATGACATTATTCAAACGGAAGACGGCGGATTTGCAGTATTGGGTTTTAGCAATAGCGCAAATGGAGATGTTACAGAAAATGAAGGCCAAACGGATTACTGGCTGCTTAAATTGGATGGTTCAGGCAATTTATCCTGGCAAAGATCATTTGGTTATTCTGGTGTAGACAATGGCATTTCCATGATTCAGACCAGGGACGGGGGATATTTATTAGCAGGTATTCTGGATGTCTCTGCTTCTGGCGGACTTGGCAACAGCAGATCAGCTTTGAGTAAGAAACATGCCGGTGGTGATTACTGGGTCATTAAATTGGATCCAATGGGAACTATGCAATGGAGTAAGTATTATGGTGGTAATTTTACAGATACACCAAATGGTTTATTTCAGACAGCGGATAATGATTACATTATAGTTGGTTTTTCAGATAGTAATGATGTTGATATTTCGAATAACCAAGGGTCTTATGATTTTTGGATTATTAAAATTTCCGAAACCGGTGATTTGATATGGGAGCACTCTTATGGCGGAAGTGAAATCGACGAGGCCTGGGGTATCATCGACTCAGGCAATGGCAACTATCTTATTGTAGGAAATACCAGAAGTAACGATAAAAACGTGACTCAAAATAAGGGCGCAGCCGATTTATGGCTCATCAAAATAAATGACGATGGCAATCTATTATGGGAAAAATGCCTGGGTGGAAGTAATTTCGATCAAGGACAATCCATTTCAAAATCTCAGGATAATACCTTTATCATTTCCGGAAATTCGAGAAGTACCGATGGGAATGTATCTGAAAACAAAGGACAAAATGATGCCTGGATTATGAAAATTGATGGCAATGGCAATTTAGTATGGGAAAAATCTATTGGAGGTTCCGGCATCGATCTCGCATTTGATGCTGTAACCTTGAACGATAATAGTATTGTGGCTGTTGGTGCATCCAACAGTACCGATCAGGATATTGAGATAAATAAAGGGTTTACAGATTTACTGCTTATTAAAATAAATGACTAGAGCTGTTCCGATACTATTACTATTTGTGGTCTTGTTTTCCTGCCAGAAAGACAATGACGATAACGCGTCGAATGTCTCCATAAGCTTCAATTTTATGCACCATTGGGATGGGACAGCTGTAACGAATCAAGATTTTAATAGGATCAAGTTCATAAACGAAAATGGCGAACAGTTAAGTATTGAACGTTTGCGTTATTTAATTTCAGATGTTACGCTTAAAAATCAAAACGGAGAGGTGTTGGTCATCGATGACTATAATTTGGTAGATGTTACCAATTCCGAAAATTTGACCTTTTCTCCTGAGGCTCTAATTCCTACAGGAGTTTACAGCAATATCTCATTTACTTTTGGTTTTAAGAATGAAAAAAATAGTGATGGTGCTTATCCGGACTTAAATTCAGCCTCTTGGAACGTACCTCAGATGTTGGGAGGAGGGTATCATTATATGCAATTCGATGGAAAATTTTTAAATAGTACCAACACAGAACAGGGGTTTAATTATCATGCTATTCGTGCGGTGGACGATCCAGGGGATAACCCCGTTTTTCCGCAAGACACTTTTATTATTGTTAATTTGGGTCCGGTCACGATTACAGACACTCCCGTGTTTAACATTGAAATGAATATTGCCGAGTGGTTTAAAAATCCAAACACATGGGATTTAAATATGTATAACCAAATGTTGATGCCTAACTCAACAGCTCAGATCATGATGTTTGAAAATGGGCAACATGCCTTTAATTTAAAAACGATCGAACAATAGGATTTGAAAAAAAGATTGACATATTATAGCCTTATTTTTGCCTGCATCTTCTGGACCTGTTCCAATGAAGTTGTAGAGCGGTATACTCCGACACCTGTTGCCCTGGAGATCCCCGCCCTGTTTGAGGATAGGATCCTGAATCCCATACTCCCAGTAGACAACCCACAAACCGCTGAGGGCATTGCACTGGGTAAAAAATTATTTTTTGATCCCATATTATCGGGTGACAACACACAGGCCTGTGCCGATTGTCACGCGCCTCAAAATGCCTTCAGTGATGCCGACAGATTCAGTGAAGGCATTGATGGCTCAATTGGTAGAAGAAACTCCATGCCTTTGTTCAATCTGGCATGGAATTACGAAGAAAAATTCTTCTGGGACGGCCGTGTTTTTAGTCTTGAACATCAGGCATTTCAACCTGTTACAGATCCGACTGAAATGAAAAACACCTGGGCTAATGTCATACTTAAACTGCAGCAGCACCCGCAATATCCAGGTCTATTTCAGCAGGCTTTTGGTAATGTAACTATAGATTCTACCCTTGTAACCAAAGCTATAGCGCAGTTTGAACGCACCTTAATATCCTCCAACTCTAAATTTGATGAATTTCTATTGGGTAGATCGGATCTGAGTCCAGCAGAGCAACGCGGATTTAATGTGTTCATGGATGAAAATAAAGGCGATTGTTTCCATTGTCATGGTAGCGACAACAATCCGCTGTGGACCGACAATCAATTTCACAACAACGGATTGGATGCCACCTTTACCGATCTGGGTTTGGGCAAGTTCACCGGCGATCCGTCTGATAACGGCAAGTTTAAAACACCTTCACTTCGAAATTTGGCGTTTACGGCACCCTATATGCACGACGGTCGATTTGCGACATTAGAAGAAGTGATTCATCACTACAGCGAAGGATTAAAACCATCCCCTACGATTGACCCGCTGATGAAAAAGGTGGCACAGGGAGGCGTCCGATTAACAGAACAGGACAAATCCGATTTAAAGGCGTTTCTCCTATCCCTATCGGATTATGATTTCATAAATAATCCCGACTTCAACGATCAATAACGAAAAACTATCAACCCATATACCAATATAATGTTAGGTTGTGTGGTTTTGCAGGACTTATATTGTATATTTGCACTCTATTTAGAAGTAATCTAATTAAGAATTATGATAAAAGTTTCAGAAACAGCTAAGAAAAAGGTCATTGAATTAATGGCTGAAGACGGCTACAACCCTTCCAAGGATTTTATTCGTGTAGGTGTAAAAAGTGGAGGTTGTTCTGGACTGTCCTACGATTTAAAGTTTGATACAGAACAACACGATGAAGACAAACTATTTGAGGATAATGGTGTGAAGATCATTGTAGACAAAAAAAGTTTTTTGTACCTCATTGGCACCACCTTAGAATACTCTGGTGGGTTAAATGGAGCCGGTTTCGTTTTTAACAATCCCAACGCGAATCGCACCTGTGGATGTGGAGAATCGTTTTCCCTATAAGCGCATCTAATAATCCAACAAATAAAAGTTTAAAACCCTATCTCGAGATATGAGTAAGTATACCGAAGACGATTTAAGAGAAGAATTAAAAACCAAGGAGTACGAATATGGTTTCTACACCGACATTGAATCGGACACCTTTCCCAACGGGTTAAATGAAGATGTTGTTCGGGCCATATCCAAAAAAAAGGAAGAACCGGAATGGATGACAGAATGGCGATTGGAATCTTTTCGGATTTGGCAGGAAATGACCGAACCGGAATGGGCAAATGTAACTTATAAAAAACCTGATTTTCAAGACATTTCATACTACTCTGCTCCAAATAAAAAGCCTAAATACAACAGTTTGGATGAAGTGGACCCCGAGTTATTGGAGACCTTCAATAAATTGGGCATTTCCTTGGATGAACAGAAAAAGTTAGCCGGTGTGGCCATGGATGTGGTTGTTGATTCCGTTTCGGTAGCAACAACGTTTAAGAAGACTCTAGCGGAGCAAGGCATTATTTTTATGAGTATTTCCGAGGCCATCCAGGAGCATCCCGACCTCGTAAAAAAATATATTGGCACCGTAGTTCCCAAAAAGGATAATTTTTATGCTGCCCTAAATAGTGCCGTCTTTAGTGATGGTAGTTTCTGCTATATTCCAAAGGGTGTCAAATGCCCCATGGAGTTGTCGACCTACTTTAGAATTAATCAGGCAGGCACAGGGCAATTTGAAAGGACGCTTGTCATTGCGGACGAAGGAAGCTATGTGAGTTATCTCGAAGGTTGTACAGCACCAAGCCGGGATGAAAACCAATTGCATGCCGCCGTAGTAGAATTGATAGCCCTGGAAAATGCAGAGATAAAATACAGTACGGTTCAGAACTGGTTTCCCGGTGATGCCGAAGGAAAAGGCGGGGTTTACAATTTTGTAACCAAAAGGGGGCTATGTGAGAAGAATGCTAAGATATCCTGGACACAGGTGGAAACGGGATCTGCCATAACATGGAAATATCCGAGCTGCGTACTGAAAGGAGATAATTCGGTCGGTGAATTCTACTCCATTGCCGTGACCAATAATTACCAGCAGGCCGACACAGGTACCAAAATGATCCATTTGGGTAAGAACACAAAATCTACGATTATTTCCAAAGGGATTTCAGCAGGTAAATCTCAAAATAGTTATCGCGGACTTGTACAGATTAATTCCCGTGCTGAAAATGCTCGAAATTTTTCGCAATGCGATAGCCTGTTAATGGGGAATCAATGTGGTGCGCACACCTTTCCATATATAGAAGCCAAAAATAAAACGGCGAAGGTGGAACATGAAGCTACGACCAGCAAAATAGGCGAAGATCAAATCTTTTATTGTAATCAAAGAGGAATCGATACCGAAAAAGCCATAGCCTTAATTGTAAATGGCTTTAGTAAGGAAGTGCTTAACAAGCTCCCCATGGAGTTTGCTGTTGAAGCTCAGAAATTATTGGAAATAAGTTTGGAAGGATCTGTTGGATAATGGTAAATCATTTACATATCGGATTATGAAGATCTTAAAAATCTATATGCAGAATACAACGATGAAAAAACTGTTTTTTATAAGCCTTATCGCGGTGGCATTTTTAAGCTGTAAGAACGAAACAAAATCGACTGAAGCAACAGGCTCTCAGGTTTCGGCGGAGGGTCCGGAACGCACGGCAAAGCAAAGTGATGGTCTGACCCTTTTAAAAGGAGATTTTGTGTACTATGACGGAGCGGCCGTCCTTCAGACCCATGCCAATATTTACGGCGTATTTGTAACCGATAAAATGCATGAATTGGAGAAACTGGTGCAGGAATATAAAACCGCTCCAACCGATATGATCCCTGTAGAAATAAGAGGAAAAATTACGGATCAGAAAGACGATAAAATTCTTTGGGAACATAAAGTAGAAATTGTTGAAATACTCAATGTTTATGAGCCAAAGAAAGAGGATAACGATGTTGTTAAATTAAGTGAATAGATTATAACGTTTTTAAAATTATATAATGTTAAAAATTAAAAATTTACACGCAAGTGTTGAAGACAAGAACATCCTACAGGGTATAAACCTTGAGGTAAAGCCAGGAGAAATACATGCTATCATGGGGCCTAACGGATCGGGCAAGAGTACATTGGCCGCTGTAATCGCCGGTAAAGAGGATTATGAGGTCACCAAAGGCAGCATTGAATTTAATGGGGAGGATATCGGTGATCTGGATGCGGAGGAGCGTGCTCACAAAGGGGTGTTTTTATCCTTCCAATATCCTGTTGAAATCCCCGGGGTGTCGGTAACCAATTTTATTAAAACAGCCATAAATGAATCGCGTAAAGCCCAAGGTCTTGATGAAATGCCTGCCAAGGATATGTTGAAGCGCATTCGTGAGAAGGCGGATTTATTGAAAATCGATAGAAAATTTTTGTCCCGTTCATTGAATGAGGGCTTTTCAGGTGGTGAGAAAAAACGCAATGAAATATTTCAAATGGCCATGTTGGATCCAAAACTGGCCATACTGGATGAGACCGATTCCGGTTTAGATATCGATGCACTCAGAATTGTCGCGAATGGGGTTAACAAATTAAAAAATAAAGATAAGGCCATCGTTGTGATTACGCATTATCAACGACTCTTGGACTACATCATACCAGATTATGTACATGTAATACACAATGGAAAGATTGTAATATCCGGCACCAAAGAGCTGGCCCTTGAACTGGAAGAAAAAGGATATGACTGGGTAAAGCAAGAAATGGTCTAACCAATTCTTGGGTTTAAAGTTTATTATTACAGGTTTCATGTAAATGGCAACTGTTAAAAGATTCGAAGATTTAGAAATTTGGCAAGAAGCCAGAAAACTATTCAATCAGATCAAAGATGTTGCAAATGAAACTGCTTTAAAAAATGATTTTAGATTAAAAGATCAAATTAAAGCCTCTTCGGGTTCAGTCATGGATAATATTGCTGAAGGTTTTGAAAGGGATGGCAACTTAGAATTTAGACAGTTTCTTTCAATAGCTAAAGGTTCAGCAGGAGAAACGAGGTCACAAATATACAGAGTTTATGATAGCATGTATATTTCAGAAGAAAAAATGAAACTATTAGTGAATGATTATGAAAAGTTAAGCAAACGTATTTCGGCTTTCATTTCATATCTCAATAAAAAAGATTTTAAAGGGAACAAGTTTAAATAACATGTACAGAAATAGTCTGAAACTTTAAACTTGAAACACTATAACATATGGAACTAAAGGAAAAACTATTATCATCATTTATGATATTCGAGGACAAGGTAGACGACGATACCTACGTGCACGATGTTCGAAATGATGCGATAAAATCATTTGAAGACAAAGGATTCCCTACCAAAAAAGAGGAAGCGTGGAAATACACCTCTTTGAATAAAATCCTAAAGGAAGACTATTGCGTATTCCCAAGACAAGAAAATGCCCTGGAATACAGGGATGTAAAAAAATATTTCATTCACGAAATAGACAGCTTTAAAATTGTTTTCATAGATGGCAAATATTCTTCTCACCTATCGCAAACCACACATGAAGGCATGGATGTCTGTTTGATGTCTGCTGCATTTTCAAAGCCAAAATACCGTTTGGTCATAGAGAACTATTTTAACAAAGCCGCGAGTAAAGATAGTTTGCCATCATTAAATACAGCTTTTTCTAGTGAGGGCGCCTACATCTATATCCCCAAGAATAAATTGGTTGAAAAACCCATTCAAATTATCCACTTGTCAACAGGAAATGAATCGGCCCTGATGCTTCAACCAAGAAACTTAATTGTTGTCGGGGAAAATTCATATGTGCAAATTATAGAACGCCATCAGAGTTTAACGGATAATCCTGTTTTAACGAACAGTGTTACTGAAGTTTTTACACATAAGCGGGCTATAGTTGACTATTACAAAATCCAGAACGATAATTTTAATGCCTCATTGATAGACAACACATTTATAAAGCAAAAACAGGAGAGCATTGCCTCCATGCACACCTTCTCGTTCGGTGGTAACCTGACGCGAAATAACCTGAACTTCTACCAGGAGGGTGAACGTATTGACTCTACATTAAAAGGTGTAACCATTATTGGGGATAAACAGCATGTCGACCACAATACCCTGGTCCATCATATCGAACCCAATTGTGAAAGTCATCAGGATTATAAAGGTATTTTTTCCGATAGCGCCACAGGAGTGTTTAATGGAAAGGTGATCGTTGAAAAAGAAGCTCAAAAAACAAATGCTTTCCAGGCTAATAATAATATTTTGGTAAGCGATAAAGCAAGTATCAATACGAAACCTCAGCTGGAAATTTTTGCCGATGACGTGAAGTGTTCACATGGTTGTACCATTGGCCAATTGGATGAAAATGCGCTGTATTATCTGCGCACACGAGGTATTCCGGAAAGAGAGGCCAAGGCCCTCTTAATGTATGCCTTTAGTAATAATGTATTAAGTTCGGTAAAAATCCCTGAGTTAAAACAGCGCATCACCAAAATTATTGCCAACAAACTCGGCGTAAATATTGGCTTCGATTTATAATACATCTGCCAGGTATGCCCAACACGACTCAGTATCTCAAAACAATGCTACCAAATGCCCCATTGAAGGGTTGAATAGATGATCATGATTGACGTTGAAAACATTCGAAAAGACTTTCCTATTCTTTCGCGTAAAGTTAATGGCAAACCCCTGGTCTATTTTGACAATGCGGCTACATCGCAAACCCCACAACAGGTCATTGACTGTATTGTAGACTATTATTCGAATTACAATGCCAATATCCATCGCGGGGTACACAGTTTAAGCCAGGAGGCCACAGATGCCTACGAACATGCGCGGCAAACCATACAAAGACATTTCAATGCCAGATATTCCCGTGAAATCATTTTCACTTCAGGAGCAACCCATGGTATAAATCTGGTTGCCAGTGGATTTTCTTCCTTTTTGCAGAAGGGCGATGACATTCTGGTTTCAGCTCTCGAACACCACAGTAACATTGTGCCGTGGCAAATGCTCTGCGAACGTACGGGAGCAACATTGAAAGTGATTCCCATGAATGAGGAGGGCGAACTGATCCTTCCGGAATTTGATAAACTGCTTTCTCCAAAGACAAAACTTGTTTTTGTAAACCATATTTCCAATGCTCTGGGGACCATTAATCCTATCGAATACATCATTGAGCAAACGCATCAGGTTGGTGGCGCGGTTTTAATTGACGGTGCACAGGCCTGTCCACACATACGACCGGACATGCAACACTTAGATGTCGATTTCTATGTGGCTTCAGCGCATAAGATGTGCGGCCCGACGGGTGTGGGTATCCTATATGGCAAGGAAGACTGGTTAAATAAACTACCTCCTTATCAGGGCGGTGGAGAGATGATAGCCGAAGTCACTTTTGAAAAAACCACCTATGCCGAACTACCGCATAAATTCGAAGCTGGAACACCGAACATTAGCGGTGGCATTGCCTTTGGTGCTGCCATCGACTATATGAATGCCATTGGTTTCGATGCTCTTGCTTCCTATGAAAACGACCTGCTTCATTATGGAACCCAAAAACTCCTTGAGATTGAAGGCCTGAAAATTTACGGGACATCCCCGCAGAAAACGGCTGTCATATCTTTTAATCTTGAAGGCATTCACCCCTATGATGTGGGTACCCTTCTGGACAAAATGGGTATCGCCGTACGTACGGGACACCATTGTGCGCAACCTATTATGGATTATTTTAAAATCCCGGGAACCGTGAGAGCCTCCTTTGCTTTTTATAATACCAAAGCCGAAATTGACGCCTTGGTAGAGGGGGTGAAAAAGGCCAAAATGATGTTGTCCTAAACGTATATATTTTTCATATCAATAGGCATAAGTACAGATATTTAGGTGTTTTTATCGAAAACTTGATACTTTTAAATGAATTTTGTTAAAGCATTGACAATAATTTATACATTAGTGTTACTAAGAATTAAAAACCATCAGCAATGAAACACCTCCTCTTAAAAGTTACCGCTCTTTTTTTGTTGGTTGTATCCTGTAACAGTAATGATTTAGAGCCGGCGCCAAAGGCCATGGAAATTGATATGAGTGATTTTTTTGTCTATACCGACACCTCTACGGATATCATGTCAAAAGCTACCGATAGCAAGGACAAAAGAAGAAATTGCCATACCATGATCAACTTAAACAGGCTTTTGGATGAAAATCCGGGTCTGGAAAAGAAGATGTATGCCATCGAATACCAGACAAGAAAATTTATTGCCTCTAAAAAGCCTTCGGGAACACCCGGTGGAGGCCCTCCAGGAGGTAATGAGGATCCTGATCCCGAACCGCCGGTCGCCTATGATGGCACCATAACCATACCTGTTGTAGTGAATATAATAGAAAAAGAACTTGGACAAGTAAAAGAGAGTCAAATTAGTTCACAGATCGACATCTTAAATGAAGATTTTAACAATGCCAATCCGAATACTTCGGGAGCACCTGATAATTTCAAGAACCTTGTCGCGGACTATAACATAAATTTTCAACTTGCCGGGGTTAACAGGAAGGAATCAAGTAAAAACAGCTGGGGGACCAGGGATGCCATGAAGTCATCCAAGAAAGGTGGGATTGATGCCACCGATCCTGCACACAATCTCAACATATGGGTCTGTGAAATTGGTGGTGGTATATTGGGCTATGCACAGTTCCCCGGAGGTCCGGCAAAAACGGATGGCGTTGTAATAGGAATTGACTATTTTGGCGAAACCGTTGGCGCATATGGAGATGGAAGAACCGCAACACATGAAATTGGTCATTGGCTGAACCTAAGACACATATGGGGTGATGGCGGGTGTTCTGTTGACGACTTTGTGACTGACACCCCTGTTTCAGATGGTCCGAATTATGGTTGCCCCGGGGAAACCACAAATTGCGGAACCATAGATATGACCATGAACTACATGGATTATGTCTATGATAACTGCATGTATATGTTTACTATTGGCCAAAACGATAGATCCAGAGCTTTATTTGCAAGCGATGGATACCGAAGCAGTTTTGTAAATGCAAACTAATCGATGATTTGATATAAAATAATAAGCGCCTGGTCTGGCGCTTTTTTTGTATACTCAACAATAAAACGTACTCATGAAGCTTATAGTCCTGTTCGTCTCATTGCTTTTATTCCATACGGACTGTAATAAGGTTACGCCATATCAGGAAGCTATGCAGTTAGATTACCTGATCACATCCAGGGGAATTTACAGGCACATAAGCATTACGGAAAAATCCATTTCAACACAGAACAAAAGATTTGGAGACACCATACATAAAAAATGTCCTGCCAAGGCATGGGAAAGTATTACGAGTATCATAAAAACCCTGTCGTTGGAATCCTTAGACGATCTGGAGCCCCCTTCAAAAAAACATCAGGTTGATAGGGCTGCTCTTGCAACCCTAACCATACAATACAAAGGCAAGGTGTATCAAACAAAGGGATTTGACCATGGTAATCCGCCGGAAGCAATTGCTAAACTTGTTAAAGAAATCCTATCTATTTCAGAAAACATTGAATAGCACGTTTACTTATTGTATTTTTGCTTAAAAATTTGTGATTGTGAGCATTGAAAATATACAGAATGAGATCATTGAGGAATTCTCGATGTTCGACGACTGGGAAGAACGTTACCAATATATGATCGATTTGGGGAAAGATTTGCCCCTCATTGACGACCAATACAAAACGGAGAGCAACATCATTAAGGGATGCCAGAGTAAGGTTTGGGTGCATGCGGAATTGAAGGACGATAAAATCGTGTTCACTGCTGACAGCGACGCGATCATTACCAAAGGGATCATTGCCATACTTATTCGTGTATTCTCGAATCAGCACCCGAAAGCTATTATAGATGCCGATACCAGTTTTATCGATAAAATCGGATTAAAGGAACATTTATCACCAACCCGTGCCAATGGGCTGGTGAGTATGATAAAACAACTTAAAATGTATGCCATTGCATACCAGACACAGTTAAATTAGTTAGTAATTTGTTTTTGAGGTTTCCCTGAGGTGGAAGACCAAAAGAACAAGCTTATATAAAGATTGAAAACATGAGCGACTCAACCATAGATACTGCAGTATTAGGAGAAAAGATAGTGAACGTTTTAAAGACAATTTACGATCCTGAAATTCCCGTGGACATATATGAACTCGGATTGATTTATGACGTGTTCGTCAATGAGGCCTACGATGTCAAAATCCTGATGACCTTAACCACACCCAACTGCCCCGTTGCAGAAACCTTACCGCTGGAAGTCGAAGAAAAAGTAAAGTCTCTAAATATGGTTAAAAGTGCGGAGGTTGAAATAACCTTCGATCCGCCATGGACGCAGGAGCTTATGAGTGAAGAAGCCAAGTTGGAATTGGGGATGCTGTAATTAAGCGGTGATCCGGATTCGTTACCTCTTTTAGTGACACACTATTAATTCTTATTTTGATGAACGACATTGTAAATCGCGTTGCCAACAGTCAGCTAATGACCCTGGATTTAGAGGATTATTATCCTGAAGGGCAGCGCCGGGTATTGGATATCAAGGATTGGTTGTTTGAAGGATTGGTCCTTAGAGAAAAAGATTTCAGAGCGCAGGTCTCCAATTATGACTGGTATCAGTTTAAGGATGCTTATGTGGCCCTAACCTGCAGCAGCGATGCGATCATCCCGGGCTGGGCCTATATGCTTTTAGACATTCAACTGGAACCTTTTGCCAAGCAGGTGGTTATCGGCGACCTCGAGGACCTTGAAACTGCCATCTACCGGGAGGTCATTTCGAACTTGGAGGTTTCCCAATTCAAGGATAAACCTGTTATCATTAAGGGCTGCTCTAACAAACCTGTTCCGAAAAATGCCTATATTATGGCCATACACAAACTCAAGCCTGTTGCTAAATCTATCATGTATGGCGAAGCCTGTTCTTCAGTACCTCTTTTTAAAAAGAAGTCTTCTTGAATTTATCGCGTATATAAAAGTTTCTTTCTATTATCTTTGTGAAAATTTAATTCCTATGAAAATGATAAAATCCCTATTCGTCGTTACTCTGTGCTGCGTTTTAAGTATCACACTACAAGCACAAACCAAGGAAGAACTTCAAACTCAAAAAGCCGAAAAACAGGCTGAAGCTGATGCCGCATTAAAAGAAGTTAAAGCTATTCAAACCAAATTAGATGCCTTACCCGGCTGGCGTGTCGGGGCCTTTGGAACCATAGGTGGCAGCTTATCAAACTTTAAAAATTGGTATGCCCAGGGGGCACCAAATAATGCTTCGGGAAATTTCGGGATTACATTTAACGGGTATGCCAATCTCATTGAAGAAAAATTCTTCTGGAGAAACGCCCTAACCACCAACTTAAATTGGGTGAAATTAGATAATAAGGATATTGATACCGATGAGGATAGTTTTAAACCAACGACCGATGTGTTCAATCTCTCCTCCCTGTATGGTAGAAACCTGAGTAAAACATTTGCCATTTCAGGTCTTATGGAATACCGCACCACACTGCTTGATAATTTTAACGATCCGGGCTACCTTGATGCCGGTATTGGTGGAACGTGGACGCCCATTACAAACCTCATCGTTGTTGTTCATCCATTGAACTACAACTTTGTGTTTAGCAGTGGTGATACCGTATTTGAGTCGTCCATGGGAGCTAAAATAATTGCAGATTATACCAGAACAATCGGTGCAGTGAACTTTAAAACCAATTTATCCATGTTCCAGAGTTATAAGAGTTCCGACTACTCCAACTGGACCTGGACCAATTCCTTTAGCTATACCTTGTGGAAAATGATTGGTGTCGGTTTTGATTTTGGTCTGAGAAGCAATAAACAGGAGGCCTTAAATTATGCTTTGGGGCAATTCGATCCTACGGCAATTCCGGCTGAAGAGGAACCTACCTTTGAAAATATCGACAACAAACTACAAACCTATTACACGATAGGACTAAGCTATAAATTTTAGAACTGGTCTCTGCCCATTTAGAAGGATTTATAAGGTTGTAGTCATCTCATCAATCTTCTTTGATTACTCTACTTCATAATGATAGTCGGGGTATAAAAAGTGGTTGTAGGGAAATCGTGTCACATGTATGTCCCTCACGGCATCATAAACCCGTTTTTTAAACTCATCCAGGTTTTTCTTGTTGAGTGCCGAAATGAAGAGGGCATTGTCGCCCACCTTGCTCATCCATGTGCGCTTCCAGTCCTCCAGGGAATAATGCTGTTCCGTTTTCTCGATTTCCAGATCAGCTTCATCAAACGGTTTTGCCTTATAGGCATCAATTTTATTGAACACCATTATGGTCGGCTTATCGCTGCTATTGATCTCACCTAAAATTTTATTCACGGATTCTATATGTTCCTCAAAATTAGGATGGGAAATATCGACGACATGCAATAACAGATCGGCCTCTCTTACTTCGTCTAGTGTACTTTTGAAACTCTCTACCAATTGTGTAGGCAATTTCCGTATAAAACCAACGGTATCACTTAACAAAAAGGGTAAATTCTGAATGACCACTTTCCTTACCGTGGTATCGAGCGTGGCGAACAATTTGTTTTCGGCGAATACCTCGCTTTTGCTGATGACATTCATTAGGGTGGACTTACCCACATTGGTATACCCCACCAATGCCACACGTACCATTTTGCCTCTGTTTCCCCGTTGCACCGCCATTTGCTTGTCGATGGTTTTAATGCGCTCTTTCAGCAGGGCAATCTTATCGCGAACTATCCGTCTATCGGTCTCAATTTCAGTCTCCCCGGGACCGCGCATCCCAATACCCCCTTTTTGGCGCTCCAGGTGGGTCCACATACCCCTTAACCGCGGCAGTAAATATTCGCATTGTGCCAACTCTACCTGCGTCCTCGCGTAACTGGTCTGGGCCCGCTGAGCAAAGATGTCCAGAATTAAATTGGTCCTGTCCAGCACCTTTACATTAAGTATCTTACTGATATTACGCTCCTGGGCAGCAGACAGCTCATCATCGAATATGGCCGTTCCAATATCATGCTCATCAATAAAGCGCTTCACAGTATCCAATTTCCCTGACCCGATAAAGGTCCGGGGATTGGGTATGTCCATTTTTTGGGTAAAACGCTTAATGACTTCGCCTCCTGCGGTATAGGTTAGAAACTCCAACTCGTCCAAATATTCCCTGGACTTGGCCTCATCCTGTTCCTTGGTAATGATCCCTATCAATACGGCTCGCTCTAAGTCAATATCCTTTTTCTCGATCATATCATTAAATAATATGCAAAGTTACACAATTACAGAGATTTTAATTTTTATATTGTTAGAGATAATTCTAATTATGGCCACACCCGCTCCTTTTGATCCTGTTCGGGAAGACATGCAAACCATCGCCTTTTATAACCTGGAAAATTTATTTGATCTGGCTGACGACCGTTTGACCAATGACGGCGATTTTCTGCCCGGATCTAAAAAGAAATGGACCTATAAAAGGTATCAAAACAAGCTTCGAAAACTGGGGTTCGCCATATCAAACATTGGGAAAGAAGAAACCGGCAAACATCCCTCAATAGTAGGATTGGCCGAAATTGAAAATGCAAAGGTCATAGAGGATCTCATATCATCTCAACATTTAGAGCAGTGTAACTACAGTTACGTGCATTACGATTCGCCGGACGAACGCGGTATTGATGTGGCCCTCATTTATGATGACGCCCATTTTGAGGTTTTGGAGTCGGCCTCCTTTAGTGTTCATCTCAGGGATGCCAATGGCACCCCCGATTATACCCGTGATATTTTATTGGTATCCGGCCTTCTGGATGGTATCCATGTACATGTTATTGTGAACCATTGGTCATCGCGACGCGAGGGCGAAAAGGAAACGGAAGCCAAGCGTCTGGCCTCATCCGAAAAGGTAGGTGAGATCATTAGATCGCTACATCAAAATTTCCATGATCCTAAGATTGTGGTGATTGGTGACTTCAATGATGAACCCCATAATATCAGCATCAGACAGCTGATCCATGCGCATAACCTATACAACCCTATGGAGACGTTGCGCTCCTACAGTCGGGGGACGGTGTTCTACAATGGAAAATGGAACGTGTTCGATCAAATTTTCCTGAGTATTAACTTTTTACAGAGCAGCCAAAGTGATTTCGAATTTTTCAAGGCCGAGATTTTCGATGAGGACTTTTTAAAACTGTTCAATGGGCCGTACAGGGGCTCCCCGTTCAGAACCTATGTCGGTAAAAGATACAAAGGGGGCTATAGCGACCATTTTCCTGTATACAGTATTCTGAAGCGCTGAGTGCCTGAGATGATTATCCCTTCAAAACAGGTGGACTAATTGATCAGGTTATTGTAACAGGGGTCGATCCTCTTCCAATGTTTGATTGGTTAAATCCTTAATCGTTGGGTATATGATATCAGGTTTTTCAGTTTTTTCCAGAAAGTCTCTAAAATCTTCAGCAAAAGCCATTCTACGGTGTATCCACCATTCCTGTGTGCCCTTATGATGAAAATACCCGGTCATTGTATTCATATGACTTGACCAAAGTCTTTTATCTAATACAGATAACTTATGTTGATAATACATGTTTTCCCAATGCCTGAACAGCTGAATGAACAGATAGTTAGAGGTTCTTTTATCGTCTTCATTCAGACTATCCCATGAATTTACAGCACTTTCCATTAATTTACCTAATGCAGGATTTTCAATCATCTGTCTCAAATATTCCATATTGGTTGTATTTAAGGAATCGGAATAATTTGCCTTTACTGCTGTTGTGTTTTTCTTTATCTGATAGGCAAGGACAAATACAGACAGAATGACTCCAAGGTTGGCAACACTATTAATTATTATCTCATAGTTCATATCAATCCGGTATTATTATGTACAGCAACAGTAACTATATGAGCCCATTTAATGGTTTATACACTGTGCTCTGTACGGTTATGTATTACAATTCAATTTCGTATATCCTTGATGCTCCTCCCCAGGGATGATACCCTTTTCCTATGTATTGAAATCCATACTTTTCATAGTACCCGATATGCTCTGTACACAGATATACGTATTCAAAACCTGCTGCTTTGGCATCTCTCTTTGCGTAATCTATGAGCAATGCACCATAGGCATTCCCTCTATGCATCTTATCTATAAAGAGGGCATTAATCCAGGGATATAAATCGCCTCTGCTTATAAAATCATTCGTAATCAGTCCGGCGCAGCCAATGATGTGGTCCTCATTTCGTAATAAATACCATTGCGGTAATGCATTTTTAGCAGTCAGGCTATGACTGATACAGTCCTCATAGATCACAGGCAGAACATCCGGCCAACTTTTTTGGAAATAGGCTATGGCTTCATCCTTAAATTCCGGGGTTTTTCTTACGGATATGATTTTCATTTTATCAATTCGGTTAAGGTAAGACCACTATAGAACACTGTTAATGTAATTTAAAGATCAATTGCACACAAATCGTAATATACATCAATACAAGGCTTCATCACAACAAATCGACTACTAAAGAACAACGGCCATGTCCTAAATCGTATACACGCCTAGAGAATCCTAATATGTAAGATCTGATCTGATAATATCAAGACCGAACTCACGAAAATTATAATAATTGCTGTCCAGGTATTAAACTTCCAATTTAAATTATACGTTTTTGATATCTTATAAACCAGAAAAAATAAGAATACACTAACAAGAATGGATAATGTAAAAACCCCTATTCCAAAGAATTTACCGATTCTTCCTTCATCATTAGGATTGATGAAATTCATCCCTCCTGCAAGTAATCTCATGTATAAAGGGGTGAACAAGAAGGGATAAATGGTCTTATTCCAGCTATTTTTCATAAGAACTACAAATACAATTACAGCCTGAATAACAGTGATTAAAGGCCCTGAAGCTGAAATGTAAACGTTATGCACATCAGTCCAATTATGTCCTGACACCGGGGATACCGAGTTGAGTCTCAAAATGGATTCATATCCCAGTGATTCACTTGTTATCCAATGCGTAAATTCATGGATAATCCAGGTAAAGAATACAGCACTCGAACATGCTAAAATATATTTCCAGGTTATTTTTTGATCGGCCATATTCAATACATTTTGCACAACTCTTTATACATTACCAATATAGGTATTTATACTATTGGATATATCTATTTTGTATCCAATTTTATCCAATACCTAATTTGTTGAATAAGATCCTAAAGATACTACATTAAAATCTAGTATGTCCATGCAAAGCATCTTCCATGAATAGGAAGATGTGTTGTCACAATATTCAGTTCATACATTCCCCTGGGAACACCAATGTTTACGGGGCTTAAAAAACATGCGCAGGAAATAAAATTGCTTCCGTATAAAATGAGGAAAACATAGGTACAAAACTGGGAAAACATAAGCATAAAATCCGGAAGCCACAGGCATGGATTTTTTGTTCGATGCCCTTAAGTATTACAGCAAGCGCTTCGGGTTACGGTTGGTATAAATTCCATCGGCGTGAAAATATGCATTAACCTACACCACAACCACAAGTTTACAAAAAAAACAATGACCACAAAATCTTGTCTTTTGAAGCCATTGAATTTATATTTTGTTATGGGCTTTTTATTCTATAATTATTTCCTCTAGCTTTAATGAATTTTCACCATGTGTAAACAACCCTTTTACTTCGTCTTCATTAGCTAAAGCGTTTGATAGATTTTCACATAAATCATTGCAATCAATATCAATTTCATCTAACAGAGTAAAACCATTTAAAATATCCCCATACACAAAATTTGGTGGATTGATCATCGAAACGCTCCTTAATGTTAAGGTAAAAGGTGTCACGTCTTGAGTTGGTGTCTTTGATATAATATCTATTAATTCATATACAATAGAAGAACCATCAGCTGGTGGGTTATTTAGAGATTTTTTTATAACTTTTAATTGATATTCAAACCCAAATTCATAAACAAATCCATCAATACCATCATATATATATGACCAGTTATCTGTCCCAATATTTTCATTTTCTTGAACCATTAATACTAATGTTTTATCTAAACCTATTGCAGTGAGCTTATAATGGTTGACTTTTAGTATTGCTTCTTGAGCAGATTCATCATTACTACAAGATAGTATAACTATAGATACGATAAATAAAAATAATTTTTTCATATTTGTGAGTTTTATAAGTTTGTCCAAACTATTCCGCTAGTATGACCGTCCAATAAGTTTGCCTCTCCAGGCTGTCTTATAAGTTGGCTAGCATAGTGGCTGTATTTAAGAAGTTGTTTTCTTCCATTTCTTATATGTCGCATGGAAACATATATTTCGTTTCCTGCAGAGCCAATGTCAACGAGTCTATCATCTATACTGGCATAAGCTGGCATGGCTAAAGTAGTAAAAGAGCCATTATCTTGATATAGTCTAATTCCACCATCTTGTAAAACCCAAGGTCGTCCTACTAAATCCACAGTAACTCTTTTACCCTGTATATTACTAGCAATAAGAGACCAACTGTTGCCATTTTTTTTATAAAGGTTTGTTTGTCGAGTATTATTAGCTAAACAATAGATGTTGCCTCCACCTTCAGATATATCAATGGTAGTGTACCCCCTTATGCCTGTATTATATCCTGAAAAATTTGTTAGAATTTGACCGCTGGAAGTTATATCAACACAAGTGGGAGCATTCGATCGATAGCTCTGTATCACTACATTATTCTTGTATAAATCAACATAATACCGTCTTCTCTTTAGATAAACAACATCAGAATTATTATTGGCTCCAATATCTAGTATATCATTATAAGGATCATTTATTGGCTTTATTTTGTTTGGACCTGGGTACATGTCTGTTAAACCGTTTATGTCAGTATTTGACAGTCCTGATCTTTGAGTAGAAAATGTAGATCCATCTAGTTTAGTTATTGTTGGTAAAGAAGTACCAGGGAGATTGAAAGCCCAAGAACTATACATCATTATAGAACCAAAATTAAAACTACCATAATTATGTGCCAGTTCAGTTTCAAAATTAGGTTTTGCATCTGGTATTATATTCTGCCAGTGGATAATTATGTGATCATCTCTATCAGGTCTACTTTGTTCATGAAAAACACCCAATGCATGGCATATTTCATGTACTATTGAGCCCCTTATACAGCCATCTGCTAATCTTATTAATTGTCTGCCCCCAGTCATACCGATATACGATGAACAACCATCTGAAGTAACAAAATCAATATAGTTTCCTGTTGCAGTTTCATTAAATCTAATGTTAGTGTTTAGTTCAATATGGTTAATTGCCCACAAAATGTCATCTCTCCGATGAGGAAGCGAAATATTGAAATTTACCGTACTGTTTGTCCACCGTCTGGATAAGGCTGCAATTGCCTTGTTCTGCATATTCTTATCGGTGTCGGTAACAGTCGTGTCTTCTTTTTTCAAATGTTTTACTAGTTCTTCAGATATTAATATGTCTCCTTCGAAGACTTTAAAATTGTCAATTTCCAAGTAATAAAACGTTTTTCCGTCTTTCGTCTCAAAAGATTTCTGTTCACCTGTTCTGTTTGGAAATGCAATTTCTTGCTCGAACTTTGACAGTTTAGGTTCAGTTAGATTAGGATTATCAAGGTCGTTAGTACAGGAAACAACCAAGACACATAGACATAATTTTAGAATTATTTGTTTCATATTAAAAGGGTTAAATCATTATACCTACTCCCGTTTTTAGTCTTTTTTCGGTTCGTTCCGACCGTCATAGGGTATAAATTGCCCATAACATAAATATAAAAATGCATTAGTCGCTTATTCAACATAGTCGATTGAAACATCATCCAGTTCATAAACACCATCAAACCCATCCCTTCCGCTACCGGTATATTTAAAAGCAATATGAATGGTCCCTGAAATACAAGATAGATCAACAGTCCCAGAAGGCAGCCATTCTACAAAGGAATCGGAATCCTTAACCACATAGGCATCGCCTAGAATAAACCAATCGGCACTAACAACACTTCCTTCATTACCGTCCCAATTGGATGCATATAACACTTCCAGATAACTGCTATCCGCCTGACTATTGGAGGTTTTAAATCGAAGTGTAGTACCAGGGTGCAGATCCAGATTAATCGGTGGTGTTATTAACCAGGCTATGTTACTGACATCTCCGGAACTGGCTGATTGAAATCTTGCTGATCGCCCCAATGAGGCATTAGCAGACGAGGACGTCCAAGCTTCCCAGGATTCCGATCCTTCCTCGATATAATTAGTCCATCCATTCCCTGAAATGGGATTGTTGTTTTTTTGTGATTCAAAATCTTCGAAAAACAAATTTGCCGTACCTGGTGCAGCTGCCGTGCCACAACCAAACTCTAAAGGATCACAACGCTCCGAACTATCGAAATGAATATCTGCTGAACTGTTTGGAATCAGCACGTTAAATTGATCTCTATAATCGCGGCTGTAAATTCCTGTAATGCTTCCTTTACCCTGAGGCACCATCAGGGCTTTAAAATCTGAGAACGTACTGGTTTGCATAACCATTTGAATACCGGAATCGCAACCTTCTAACAAACGGTAACCGTCATAGTCGTCAAAAGATTCACCGGCAAAAGTTGCCCCAAGTTCGAATCTGTTTAACTGCATATTATGCATTTCAATGAGCGTGTTTTCAAAGGTTTCTGATAGGGTATCCAAACTAACTGTTACTGGCAATATATTGACCACATCGTTTGTTCGTATTACAATATCTCGATATTCAGAAGCGTGAATTTGTTTTACCTTTACGCCTTCTCCTTTTCCAATAACCAAAACGCCATTTACTTTTCCAACGGTAAGTCCTTTTAATTTTACGAATACGCGTTGTCCAAATTGATAGATATCTGAGAGACTTGTATCATTAATTTCAATTTTGAATCCCAATCTTGGATCGGAATCGGGATTGCCATCACCCGTTTTGTTCTGAATGATAAGTTCCTTATAAAAGTTACCCGCTCTATCGGTTGAAATCACATAGCCCTCTATATATATGTCGTCCTCTATTAAAACACTCGCTTGGCCATCATTGACGGCTTGTTCATATAATGATTTCACCGCTTTAAAGGAAGTTAATTGCTCCATTGGGATATTTGGATTTTGTATTGAAATATCAGGTGCTGCAAAACGATCATCCTGAAGGCAGGACCAACACATAAAAATCAGAATGAAATAGCTTATTATGCGCTTATGCTTCCTATTATTCATTGCTAATACAAAATCCATAATAGTACGGTTACATTAGAATCTATAATTCATATTTACAAAATAGGTGGTACCCTGGCCAAACCAGTATTTCGAACCAAATACAGGCACTTCCAATGCCCTATCGTCTCTTAATTGTCTGTAGTTTGCATTTCTTCCCTGTTCGAAACCACCTGTTTTGTAAATTTCATCCAATACATTATTAATACTCACAAACAGCCCCAAATAGGTATTCCCTAGTCTCCAGGATTTACCACCTGCAAAATTCACGACAAAATAATCATCAAATTTTTCCTGCTTAAGCAGCTCTTTCGCTAAAGTTTCATCATAATCATTAAAAGGAATCCCATCAAAATCTGATATAAAATTTGAGCTTCTCAATAATGGATTGATATCGATATATATGTCGGAAAAGTAATTTACAGTAGTACTGAACCACCAATACCTCGGATCACGATATTCAAAACCGAATGAATACGCATGCTGGGGACCATTGGCGAGCTTATAATTTTTTAAGTATGATTGTCCATAATCGTTAAAACCATCAACGAATCCAGCATTTTCAGCGCTTTCATCCGGTACAGCTGTTAAGAATAAACTCGGATTGTTGCTGTAAGTAAATTGACCAATCGATGCCGCTGTATGCAGTTTAACAGAAGGATTCACTGATACCTCCAGACCAAATTCCAGGCCTAAATAATTCTTATTAACACCTTGCAATATTTCCTGAATGAAAACAGCATTGTCTCCCCCAACGCCATCTGCAAAATAAAAAGCCAACTCATTGTCATCTTTAATAGTTGTATAATAGCCGGTGAATTTTGCATTTAAATTTGGTGATCTGTAATGGTAAGCAGCATCAATTGAAGCCAACTTTTTCTCAATAATATTGGGAACCACATTATTATTCTGCCTGGGGTTGGAGTATGAATTACGCAATGAAGGTGCCTTATGGACATAAGCTAGATTAAAACCAAAAAGGTGTTTACCCGTTAATTTGTAGGTAACACCTCCTTTAGCTCCAAAGCCCAAAAAGTTTTGTTTCTCTCCCTTACCAAATGAGGTATCTGGAAATGCTCCATTTTGATATAATCCTTCTCTCAGGTATTGCGTGCCACTTACACTTCCAGCCAGATAAAAATCGACCGTTTTGTATCTAAATTCCACCTGTGAAAAGACATTAAAAACATGAGCGGATAAAATAAAGTTGTACTTAAATTTATCTCCTTCTGTTACTAATCGGTTCGGGTTGAGCAAATCATTCTGACCTTCAAAAATTCCGGTGGAAAAGGGATTTACATCTAAATAGGTGTCTGCCCCCAAAAGATCAATTACCAAAGCAAAATTTTCGGATTTTAATTGTTTGAAACTAACCGAGGCATCAAATAGGATGTTTCCATTTATCTTTGTATTTAATATCGTATTAAAACTAAATTGCTCATCATTTGTACGATCCTCATACAAGACATAAGTAGCATTATGCCCATTATGAGTACCGTTCGTATTCGCTTCATACAATCTGCTCCAATCAATTTGTCCTTTATCTTTGAACGCCTTTAGAGCTAAATAGGCAGACCCTAAGTCATCAGGAAAATTTCGTTCAAAGTAGCTGGGCAATTTTTGGTAATACGCCGGACTGGGATTTGCTCCGCCGCCTTCTGACAGACCTTCAATTGATGTAGAACCACCGTAGTCTAATCGGCTATCTCCCCTTTTTCCGAATTGATAGGCCAAATTCGTATGTATTGATGTCTTTCCCGATACATCCCAATAATGGCTAAAAATAAAAAAGGGTTCTTCGATGTGCTTCATCCTTGAGTTTCGCTTTTTCCCATTTTGCCATCCCCAATATTCATTGTACCTGATTCCTTTTAAATTGAAAACTTCTTCTGTTTTTGGAGAAGACTTACCCCGTTTATTTGGGCTATAAACCGATACAACGTTAATCCTGTGTCTATTTGAAATTTTTTTTTCAACAGAGGCAAGAAAAGAATGTGATTCATAGGGTGTACCTTCTGTAAAGCCTTCATTCCCCCATCGTCTTCCCATTGATAAAGCAAATGCCCAGTTATTTTTTAATACCCCGGAAGCATAACTTGTCATAAAGCGATTCTTATAGCTTCTGTTGGAAAATGAGTAGGTTAACCGACTTCCCTTTCTAATTTGTGATGCTGTGAGATTGATATTTGTGGTTCTCAAAACACCACCAAACCCATAAGATGAGGGTGATATTCTCCACGAAAGCTCTTGATTGGCCATAACATCATTCAAGCCACCCCAGTTACTCCATTGTGGTCTGTGATCATATACCTTATTCATCTCGATACCATTAATAAAAATCGATCCAAATTCAGAATCCAAGCCTCTGGCCCTGTAAAAGGAGGGGCTAAATTGAAAAGCCACTGTTCTTTGAAAAATATCCAGAGTAGATGTGAGTAAACCGGATACTGTATTCATATCTCCTGCGACTTCATTAAGTTCTTGATCCGAGAGGGGTGTTGTATATAAATCAAGGGAAGTCACATCGATGTCTAATGTCATATCTGCAATATTAACGGTTTGACCTTCATTAACCAGTATAGGATATGTCCTGGTCAAATATCCTTCTTTGGAAATTTTTAGAATGTGTTCACCGAAACCTATATTCCAGTTGAATTCGAATTGCCCTAAGGTATCGGTATATGTGAAATGTTCAGTTCCTTCAACTGAAACCATGGTATTAGCAACTGGTTTGAAGGTAAATGCTTCCTTTACACTCCCTTTGACAATTGTGAATTGTGCAAATCCCATCAGATTGTCGAATAAGATGACACCAAGTATTGTAAGTTTTATCTTTAAATATCTCGTTGAAATAATACTAAACAGGTTACGTTAATGACTACAAACATAGCTATGCTCTAGGATTTCATACCTCTGAATTGCACTTAATTGTAATGAAATATGTTCGAATGAATAAATTACATGTATCCGTATTCTTAATAATGGCCCTGCTATTACAAAATGCGTATGCTCAGGAAAAAAAATACATCATCCATACCATAGGCTTTTATAATCTAGAGAACCTATTTGACACAATAAATGATCCCAATACTTTTGATGAGTACAGCCCCATAATGGAAATAAAAACGAATAAATCCGAGGTTTATAGAAAGAAAATAACCAATATGGCGAAGGTCATAGCCGATATGGGTTCTCAATTTACACAACATGGTCCATCCCTTTTGGGCGTAGCTGAAATTGAAAACGTTATGGTTTTGGAAACCTTAGTGAATCAACCGGAATTAGTGGATAAAGATTTTGGCATCATTCATTTTAATTCCCCCGATGTCCGTGGAATAGATGTCGCCTTGCTTTACCAGAAAAAATTATTTACACCCACCCATTCCAGCCGTCATGAACTAAAACTTTTCGATGTTTCCCATGCAAAACACGATTATACCCGAGACCAACTTTTGGTAAGTGGACTGCTAACTAATGAACAAATCCACATCATCGTCAACCATTGGCCCTCCAGAAGAGGAGGAGAAGACCGAAGCAGATATAAACGCTTAGCTGCCGCAAAACTCAATAAACATATTATAGATTCCTTACAAAGTAAAAACCCAAATGCCAAAATAGTTATTATGGGTGATTTCAACGATGACCCCTGTAATGACAGTTTCAAAACTATTTTAAAATCCAAAAGACATAAAAAAGAGGTTGGTTTTAAGGGCATTTATAACCCTTTTGAAAATTTCTTTAAACGCGGCTTGGGGACCACTGCTTATCGCGATAAATGGAGTTTATTTGACCAAATATTGATTACAAAACCCTTATTAGGGAATGATTACAGCTCATTTCGGTTTTATAAAGCCGGGATATTCAATAAAGATTATGTCATCAACCAAAAAGGACGGTATAAAGGTTATCCCTTTCGAAGTTTTTCAAATGGCCGTTTTACCGGTGGGTTTAGCGATCACTTCCCCGTATATATTTACCTCATCAAGGAAGCGCGGTGATTAAGACCATCACCTCCACCATGGAACGTTGAAAGTCTCCTTTCCGCAAAGCTCTAATTCCACCAGGTATCCCATGGGATCCTTGACAGCAGCAGTATGAGTGCAATAGCGTAGAAAATAGCAAGGTTCTTGAACTTTGCCCCCGAGGTCAGTCTCCTCTTATGCTTCGAATAGCCTATGGTTATTAATACCACGGCAATGATATTGACCGAGGGATGCTCCACGAGATACAAGCGGGCCACAGCATCGCCCATTACACCGCCTCCCAAGGCACTCCAGACCTCAAATCGGGGGGATACGAAATAGAGCAGTAATCCAATTAATAACTGGATATGCGACACGATTAAGGTAAACAGCGATATTCTAAAATCCTTTGCACCATATTCCATATCCGAAACCAATTTGAACACGGCATTTCCGGTGCTGAGAATTAATATGAATAATACCAAATAGGCCCAATAGGAATGTAAACTGAGAACGGTTTCGTAAAACATACTTTTCGTTTATTTTATTTTAGCAAATGTAACAATAAAAGCCATAACATCCGACCTCCTGTCAGGTGATCCGCCTCTTACTCCCATTTATTTTCAGCATCGTTACCGCCCCAGATCAGGGTAGCAAGATAGGGGTTGTCAATAAATGGGTTCCTGTTCCCCTGTGCTGCATAGATCACCGAATTTCTCTGCTCCTCAAACGGGGACACGGGGTCTTCAATATTCCATTTGATAAAGAGTTCTATGGTGCCCACCTTGTCAAAGGTCTCCCCATATCGAATGTTGAGATACATGACCATTCGGGCGACGTCACCCTTCCAGTCATCCCCGGGATACCAGGTCTCCCCTTCGAGTTTGTAGGTGCCACTGCCATCAGCAAAGGGATAATTGAGCCTTGCGCTGTTCACATCGGCATCACAGACCCTGAGGTGATGCAGATCGGTTACAGCATCTGTAGCCTCAAGCAAGGATTGCGGATATATGTGTTCTGTATTAAAAGTCTGCGGTGAATAGGGGTTCGTACCAGAGGTATATTCCTCCCAATACCGGCTTTCTCCGGAGTACATCAATATCACATTATCCGCATTGTTCAGGTCCTCATCCGCATTATACAGGTGTTCATGCCGCTGACCGTAGGATAAAATGGTCGTGTGGTTGGATGTGGTATGCCCACTGAGTTCATCGAACATTAGATCCGATGCTTCAGAAAAAATAACACCACTGTAATAGGCAACCAACTCCGATGGGATGTTAAAGGGTATTGAGGTAACGACGTTAACAGTGACCACTGCGGTATCGCAAGAATTGGAGGGCTCGTCGTCGTCGCAAATGGTATAGCTAAAACTATCCTGTCCGATAAAGCCATTAGGGGCCGTGTAACTTATGGTGCTATCGCTATTCAAAACAACAGTTCCCTGTGTGGCGCTGTCATCAACAGCAGTCACCTGAGCGTCATCAATAAGTGTATCATTAACCAAAACTTTATCTAAAATCCGCGTACTGTTTTCAAGGACATTCACCACATCGTCTTCAGCAACAGGATTGCCTTCATCCGTAACGGTGATGGTTACCGTGCCAGTGGAACAATTCTTAGGTGTATCGTCATCGCAAAGGGTGTAGGTAAAGGTGTCTTCACCGACAAAACCCGCTTTTGGCGTATACAGATAATGGGTGCGTTCATCGGTTACGGTACCACCTTCTGAGGTCGTTGCATCAAAGCTATCGATCCGGGCATTATCCACTACAGTATCATTATTCAATAGGTTATTCAGCTCAAGTTCTGTGTCTTCCACAGTAGTGGCAGTATCGTTTACGGCAACCGGTTTCCCATCATCCGTTGGAGTGGGGTTCGGATCAGGATTGGAAGCATCATCGCCTCCTGAACTGCAGTTACAATACAACAGTACGATTAAAATAGACCATATCAACTTTTTCATAACCTAAATGTAAAATTTTTAAAGATAAAATATCCCCAAAAGGCCTAACACCATTTTGGGGATATTTGAATTAAGGTATCTATTACCTGTTAATTATTTCTATTGAAGTACCCAAACACCGTCTGTTTTGATAACGCCTAGGCTTTCAGTTCCACTGGAACCATTGTATATATCGAAAGTGACTACGTACTTTTGACCTTCTGCAGCATTAGGATCCAAATTATCCAAAACAAACCCTAGAGCTTCGGCAATCATACTGTCAGTCCACTCGGCAGCATTACCCGGTCTTCTCTCAAAATTACCATAATTATCCATACTCGTTGTTGCGGCGGGATATTTATCTTTTAAAGACTCAACGATCAACGCATAATCCGACGTAGCCAATGTATATTTAATAGTGTTATCTGGAACCCACGCCGTACCGTCATGTCCAAACTGCAAGGTAAGATTTGCTTCATTTTCATATACGGAAAAAGAGGTTCCATCAAAAACAAAATTACTCGTATAACTTCTGGTTACACCACCTCCCCGATACAGTTCATACATGGCTCTAACAACATCCCCAGCTTCTCTTGGGTCATATTTATAGACATCCAACAACTTAATAGGCATCTTTGCTGCAGCTTCATCATGACTTGAGAAATTAGGAAAACTTTCTCCCATTTCATTATATTCGTCTTCTGTAAAACCGACTATTCTTTCCCAGTTATCATTTTCATAAGCGAAACCATCCGTTAAGGTACTCTCTCCTCCAGCGTAATAACGATATCTTAAAGACACAAAATCACCTTCACTGGGTGACGGGTAATTCGCCTCTAAATAATCGAAGACGTGATAATCTCTATCAAAATTACCATATGTTTTTCCGGTTATGGCATTATGTTCTGCATCAGATAATTCATAGACATCCTCACTATAGGTATCAACCGGTGCATACAACTTATAAGTAACCAATGCGGAAGATCCTTCGCCTAATGCAGGATACTTCTCAGAAAGAAAACCTGGTAGCATAGATTTGGCATCTTCTTCTGTATCAAAATTACCATAGTTTAAACCTAAATCTTCATAGTCATCATCTGACAGCGTCAATACGACATCACCCGAAACAGTTAAGGTTTTATTGGCGTTAATGTCATCATGAATATCCTCAAGAGGATTACATCCTGTAAAAACTAATCCTAATAAAAGGATAACTAAATAAACTAATTTTTTCATTTTCATCTTTTTTTAAAATTCAAGTCTTAATCCTACACTGTATGTTCTACCAGGACCGTAATATACTAAGGCGGTCGCTGAAGTTCCATCTACATCATTGGCATCAGAGATGTATTCAGTGTTAAACACGTTATTAATTTTTCCATTTAAAGTGGCTTCAAATGCTCCCATTTCAAAGGTGTGTCTCAATCCTACATCGAATAATCCAAAATCAGGGAGTTTCCATACATCCGGTAAATCAGCACTTCCTCTGTTCGTAACATCATAGGATGAATAATTATCTCCTGCAAAATTATAGTCGATATAGATGTTGGACCTGGTCGCCAATTTATAATCTGCACCCAAAGCAAATGTAGTCTGAGCTGCATCACCAACTTTTAAATCTTTGGCATAAACCTCGATAAAATCTACTTCATCTCCCTCTTGGTCTCTTACGGATGCCGATACATTACTTTTCCATTTCCAATCCCCTAAGGAAGCCATACCTGTTAAAGTTAAATAATCTGTTGCTTTAAACCTAAAATCCACTTCAATACCTTGATGTAAAGCATCAATACCCAATAAGTTATAGAATACTGGTTCATCTCCTGTAGGTATAAACCCGGAATATGTTTTATCTAACCATTTCGTATGATAAATGTTAACATTTGCACTTAATTTTTCTCCTCTGAAACCATAACCCAGTTCAGCACTAAACACCTTTTCATTTTCGGCATCTTGATTAGGTTCAATTCCATCTTCATCTAAAAATACGGAGTCCAGGAATGGCGCTTTTGAAAAATACCCGATATTCACAAATATATTGTTATTAACATCTAAATTGTAATTACCCCCACCTTTAATACTGAAGCCAAAAAAGTCAACACCAACTGATGACCTGGTTCCTGTAATCTCATTATTCATGAATTCCTTCTGCTTGTAATTGGTATTCGAGATATCTCCGGCCATAAATAAATTTAAATAGTCATTAACCTGATATTCCGCTTGTCCAAAAACACCATATCTGTTCACAATACCGTCATAATCCTTATTGTATTTATCACCTACTCTTAATGGTTTACCAAAGGCGAAGGTGTCTGTTTCATTATCCAAAAAGAAATCTCCCCCGAGTAAATCATCAACCTCATACCAGTGGGAGCCTATATAATAGCGAGCATCAAGGCCTCCAGAGATAACCAGGTTATCGTTAATGGTATTTTTATATGATGATAAAATTCCATACCACTCATGTGAGTTTCTGGATGAAGAAATGATGTCCGAAGATCCGGCAACTCCATTGGCTTTGTTTTCTTCAACAATTCTGTCGAAATCAATAGGTTGCAATCCCGTTCCACCTATCCTATATTCTGCCGATCCAATTTTTGAACCTTCATCTCTTCTTCCTCCACCTGAACCAAATGAAGCATAGAATGCAGTAGAAAGCGCGGAATGATCATTAATATTCCATAAATGATTGATAGACATTTGCGGCTTATGATAAAAATTATAGGATTGATGATAAATTTCCCCATTCTTATAACCCCAATCCTTATTCGCCTTTTGTGGACCAGAGTCCGTGTCTTGCAACTCAGCAATCGTTGAGCGATTGAAACGTTGTCCATGTTCCTGTTGTGCACCAAATGCCGTAAAAGACAATCGATGATTGTCGCTCAGTTGTTGTGACAAACTAATAAAATAGTTATATCCAAAAAACTCAGTGCCATCTACAAAGCCATTCCCTGAGATTTTCGAAGCAGAAACCGTAGCGGCAAAACCCTTATCTGTTAAACCCGTTGAATAGGTCATTCCATATTTTAAATACCCATCATTAGCAATAGAGGAAAATACATTTCCCCCCTTTTCGGCATCGGTACTTTTAGTTATAATATTAATGGTACCTCCAACCGAGGGCACAGCAACCTTAGAGGCTCCTAATCCCCTTTGGACCTGCATGGAGGAAGTAACATCGCCGAGACCGGCCCAGTTGGACCAATACACACGCCCGTTTTCCATATCGTTTACCGGAACCCCGTTTATCATTACAGCCACATTTTCTGAATCAAATCCTCTCAAGTTTATTCTTCCATCACCATAACCTCCACCAGCTCTGGTTGCATAAACACCCGGTGTGGATTTTAAAATTTCAGGAAACTCCTGAGTACTTAATTTTAAAGAAATATCTTCAGATTTTATTGTTGATACCGCAACAGGTGTCTTCCTATCCACCGCAACGGAAGCTATAATTTGAACTTCCTCCAAGCCTATTTGACTGGATTCCAGTTCAACGTTTCCTAAGTCAGCATCCCCGGAAAAAGAAAGTGTTTTAGTTGTATAACCAACATAGGTAATAATAATTTCCCCTGAAGAACTTTTTGTTTGAAGGGTAAAGTTCCCATCGAAATCAGCGGTAACACCATTGGATGTACCTTTTTCGATAATATTAGCCCCTAAAAGCGGTAAGTCCGTTCCCTGTTCTACTATTGTACCGGAAATCGTGCTTTGCGCCATCATGACCGTAGTGCATAGAAATGCCACAGCCACCAATAAAAATTGCGTCGTTTTTTTCATAATTAATTATTTGAATTAGTCACTGCAAAAATAAGGATAATGACCTGATTATCATTATTTAAATGTTAACAAATTTAACATTTGTTAATAACTAAAAAAACTATTAACATTTTTGATGTTAATAGTTTTTTAGCCCTAAATATTTGGTATTATCTTATTTTAAGAGCCTTTTTTATAATGATTCAATAAATTGAATGTTGAAGGATCGTGTTTATTAACAATGGTACTGTTAAATTCCTGTAAAATTTTCGTTGCCAATTGCTTTCCGAGCTCCACACCAAACTGGTCGTAACTGTAAATATTCCATATAATGCCCTGAACAAATATTTTATGTTCATACATGGCAATGAGCTTTCCTAAACTTTCCGGGGTCAGTTGGTCTATAAAGATGGTGTTGGTGGGTTTATTCCCTTCAAAAACCTTAAACGGAATGATGTCCTGCTTCGTGCCTTCAGCGATAACCTCCGCCTCAGATTTACCGTTTAACAGGGCTTCGGTCTGTGCCAGAAAGTTGGATATCAATTTATCCTGATGGTCCTGATTCCCATGCAGGGAATTGACAAACCCAATGAAATCGGCAGGGATCAATTTCGTTCCCTGATGAATCAACTGGAAAAAGGCATGTTGTGCATTCGTTCCCGGTTCGCCCCAAATAATGGTGCCTGTCTGATAGTCTATTGGATTACCGTTCCTGTCAACACTTTTACCGTTGCTTTCCATGATACCCTGCTGCAAATAGGTTGCAAACTGATTGAGGTATTGCGTATAAGGGATAATGGCTTCGCTTTCAGCCTTAAAGAAATTGTTGTACCAGACACTGATCAGTGCCAGTACAACCGGAATGTTTTTTTGAAACGGTGTATTCTTAAAATGGGTGTCCATGGCATTGGCCCCTCGCAGCAGACCCTCGAAATGATCGTATCCCAGGGCCAAACTTATGGTTAACCCCACTGCACTCCATAATGAAAACCGACCGCCTACCCAGTTCCACATGGGAAACACATTAGCCTCGTCGATACCAAAGCCTTTAACGGCCTCCAGATTTGTGGACACAGCTACAAAGTGCTTGGCGATATCCTCCTGTGTTGCCGTGTTTAAAAACCACTGTTTTATGGTTGTTGCATTAGACAGGGTTTCCTGGGTAGTAAAGGTTTTGGACACCACTACAAATAATGTGGTTTCCGGATTAAGTGCCTTGATGACCTCATTGACATGATCGCCATCTACATTACTCACGAAATGCGTGGTCAAATGGTTTTTATAATAGTGTAGGGCGTCTACGACCATTGCAGGACCAAGATCCGAACCGCCAATTCCTATATTGACCACATCGGTAAATGCTTTTCCAGTATACCCTTTTAAGGCCCCACTTACAACCTGGTTTGTAAAGTTCCTGATCTTCTCCCTGACCTCATAAACTTCCGGAATCACATTGACGCCATCAACATAAAAGGCATCTGATCTGGCTGCTCTCAGTGCGGCATGCAATACCGCACGTCCTTCTGTTCGGTTTATTTTTTCACCGGAGAACTGACTGGCAACAGCGTCCTTTAGTTGCACTTCCTCGACTAAGTCCAAAAGCAATTGCAGCGTCTCCTCGGTGATCCTGTTTTTTGAATAGTCAACATAAAAGTCTTCCCACTGGATCGCCAAATGATCAGCTCTGTGTTTATCTTTAAGAAACAGATCTTTCATATGAACATTCGAAACCGTCTCATAATGCGCTTTCAGTTTTTTCCATGCCTGTGTGCTTGTCGGGTTGATTCCAGGTAGTGCCATATTATGATGCTGCTTGTTTAATTGTAGGTTTTCCCAATTCCTCTTCAGTGGGCCTTTCAGGTTCGAAAAATATATTATCCAGTTGGTATTTAACCGGTTTAATGAACTCTAAATATTTTTCTTTTAGTTCCTCTGCCATAGGTTTGGCTTCCGGCAATTTCTCCCTGAAGGGATCGACCTGTCTGCCATTTTTCCAAAACCGGTAACAGACATGGGGGCCTCCGGTATTACCGGTCATGCCTACCAGACCGATGACATCGCCTTGTTTGACAAACTGTCCCACTTTCGCCTTACGCCTGCTCATGTGCAGGTACTGGGTCTCATAGGTGGCATTATGTCTGATTTTTACATAATTGCCATTCCCTCCTCTACGGGTCGACTCGGTTACGGTACCATTGGCTGTCGCCCGGATCGGTGTTCCCACCGGTGCCGCAAAGTCGGTTCCCTTGTGCGGACGCACTTTATACCCATAGTAGGCAATGCGCCGTTTTAGATTGTAACGCGATGATATCCTGCCAAACGCTATTGGCGATTTTAAAAAGGCACGGCGCAGGTTTTTGGCCTCCTCACTGAAATAATCGACAATCCCCTTTACGGAATCGGTCGTAAAGCGAAATGCATAGAACGGTTCATTATTATGTTCGAAGTAGGCTGCCTTTACATCATGAACGCCACCATAAATGGTATCGTCAATATATTTATCTGTATAAATGACCTTAAAGCGATCGCCTTTCTGCAACCTGTTAAAATCGATCGTCCAGGCATAAATTTCATCTGCCAACTTATTGGTCAATACCGGACTGATGCCCTGCGCATCCAAGGTCTCCGAAATACTGCTGGTAATAACTCCGGTCAAGGTTTTTTCAACATAGGTAATGGGTTTTTTCCTTTTGTAGGCATGAATGGTATCTTTAAAATGAATCACCACGTAGTCTTCTTTGGATGGCTGATAGATAAACAGTTCGGGCAGTTGCAAAGAGTCTTTAGAAAACAATAAGGTATAGGGTTTGCCTATCTGTAACCTTCTGATATCGAAGGTGTCCTTTGCCTTTTCGGCGATATGAAAAATTTTAGGATATCCGATTTTATTGCGTTCCAAAATCTGCCCAAAACTATCCCCTTTTCTGATGGTATCCCGCTTAACGATGTAGTCGTTCAATTTAAAACCAAATTCGAATACCTCCCTGGGCGGTTCTACTTTTGCTATCTCTTCCTTAACTTCTGATTTTTGCTCATCGTTTTTGCAGTTGAATACGATAATACCGATGACTGCTAAAATTAAATATTTGTTCCCCAATCTTTTAGTTCTTTTTTTGTCCATAATTCCGGAAAGAATATTCGCTTTTGATATTTTGGATGCATGTATTTTACCCATTCACTACCCCCGGTCGCCTCGGCTGTTTTTCCGCCTATGTTTAAATAGTGATTTGCGGTATGATAATGTGCCATGACCCATTTAATGTTTACCGTATAATCGTAATGTCGCATGGCCTTAACTAAAGCCTTATCTGCCCTTACTTCGGAAGGTAACCCTTTAAATTTGGTCCACAGATTGTTTCTGTTATAAAATTTGGTAAATCTAATAAATTCGTCCTTATATCGTTCTTCAAAAACTGTTAAAGTATAGGACTTCTTCCCCGTTTTGTAATCTTTGCCAGCCGCCTGCCAATACAGGTGTTCGAAAGCATTCTCGTAGGACGAATTTCGATCGATGGTATCTCGAAAACGCTTGTCTATCAAATTAATGAGTTCGGTGGAGGCAAACTCGATTTTTCTGTATTGTGCACTTTGAAATCCGCTTGCCGGAGTCAATGTGGTTCTGAACTTATTGTATTGTGCTACATCCATACCATCTTTCATGATACTGAAAGAGGAGGTAAGCACATCAAAATACCGGCTTACTCGCATTATTTTATCGGCAAAAACAGAAGCTGTGAGCTCAGGATGCTTAGCCACCTGTTCTATTTCGCTTAAAATCATTTTAAAGAGTAATTCGGTAACCTGGTGGTACATAATAAACACCTTCTCGTCGGGAAGGGAGGTTCTGGTTACCTGAAGATTTAACAACACATCCGTTTGAATATAATCCCAATAGTTCATGGGTTTACTGTGCAGAAGTCCGTCGAGATGCGTGTCGAGATCCTGACCTAAACTTTTATATTTTTCTTCGAGTGCGTCCGTAATCCCCTTTTTAAGCATGAATTATCTTTTAACAACAATTTTAAAAGGATGCTTTAAGCCTTTAAAAGCCTCCAAATCGGCTCTGAGCGATCCCACTGCCAGATCGGCCTTAATGCGCAAAGGTACTTTATTTTTATCTTTTGAAACCCAAAGCGTCAGACTTTCCTCCTCTTTAAATACGCGTCCCGCCATGACATAGGGTCTGAATTTCAAAGCCTCGACCGTTCCGAAATCCGTATTAATTTCGTCTTCTCCTAAATACCTCAATTTGAAGCCATAATTTTCCTCGTCAAAAAACATGTCCACTCTAACTTCATCTCCTTTTTTTAACTTTTCGGTATCCAGGTTGTTTCGAAGGTAGTAGAAGGTCGATACCATATCCTGAATATTGGGTTTGGTATCGAAAACGGATTTTTTATTGTGTTTTTTATCGTTGACAAAAGCCTTATTGTTTTCCTGGTCAAACTCAATCTCGATATCCTTGGTATGCCCTCCTTCATCTATATTTCTTATAAAGAAATAGGGTCTTATGGTATACCTGTCGAAATAACTTTCATAACGATCCCTTACCTTAAAAAACCACTTGATCATTCCGGTGGTCCATCCCTTACCTGTTACGTGATACACGTCCTTGCCATCATAAAGGGATTCCTTAACCGTAAGCGTGGCATTTCCGGCCTTCAAAAAACCAGAGTAGCTCATCTTAAATTTAAACCATTCGCCACCGCCAAAGGCCGATTCTTCAGTTTTGGCCTTCATGAATTGCGTCTGGGCCATCCCTATCTGAGCAACAAACACCAATAAGAGTATGACTAGTTTCTTCTTCATAGTTTTTACAGAATTGCACATCTTCTGTCCCTGTTCAGAACAAAAATTACAATTTCTGTTCCAAAAGTATTAAAACAATAAAACTCCATCAAAATTAATTGATGAAGTTTTATGTCCTAATGATTTCAAGTTTATAGTGTACCCCGCTTGGCCTGCTCTCTTTCAATGGACTCGAAAAGCGCCTTAAAGTTACCGGCACCGAATCCTCTGGCCCCCATACGTTGAATAATCTCAAAGAACAGGGTTGGTCTGTCTTCAACCGGTTTGGTGAATATTTGAAGTAAATAGCCTTCATCGTCGGCATCGATCATTATGCCCAATGATTTCAGGGTTTCAATATTTTCACGCAACTGGTGGCTATGGGCCTCCAATCGTCCGGGAACCGCTTTATAATAGGCTTCAGGCGGTGTAGACAAAAACTCAACACCTCTTGATCTGAGTTGACTCACGGTACTTATAATATCGTCTGTGGCCACTGCAATGTGCTGCACACCGGGACCTTCATAAAAATCGAGATATTCCTCTATCTGCGATTTCTTCTTACCTTCGGCCGGTTCGTTGATCGGAAATTTGATGCGTCCGTTACCATTGCTCATTACCTTACTCATAAGCGCAGAGTATTCGGTATGAATTTGCTTATCGTCGAACGACAGGAAATTTTCAAACCCCATCACATCCTCATACCATTTTACCCAGGTATTCATTTGGCCCCATCCAACATTTCCCACCATGTGATCTATATATTTCAAACCTACCGGAGTAGGATTGTAATCGCTTTTCCACGCGACGAAACCGGGTAAAAAGGCCCCCTTGTAATTTTTCCGTTCAACGAACATATGAACGGTTTCTCCATAGGTATAAATTCCGGCCCTGACCACCTCACCGTGTTCATCCCGTTCCACGGTGGGCTCCATATAGGACTTGGCACCGCGACTGGTCGTTTCCGTATAGGCCTTACGGGCATCCTCAACCCAAAGCGCAATGACTTTTACACCATCGCCATGTTTCACGATATGGTCGTTTATGGACGACTTGCTGCTTAAGGGTGTTGTAAGTACCAAGCGGATCTTGTCCTGTTTCAGAACATAGCTTACCGTCTCCTTCGATCCTGTCTCCAAGCCTTTATAGGCATAGGATTGAAATCCAAATGCCGTTTTATAATAATGTGCTGCCTGTTTGGCATTACCGACATAGAACTCCACATAATCCGTTCCGAGAAGCGGCAAGAAGTCCTGTGCCCCTTCAAATATTTTCTCCAATCCGTAGTTTACTGATTTTATCTCTTTGCTCATGGTATGCTGTTTTATCCTTCCCACCAAAATGGGATCGTTTTATTTTATATTCATTTTTTATTTCGTGAATTCCTGGTATAACCGAAATGATCCGCTATTCCAACCACGATTTGTAATAGTCGTTATCAGCTATCTTCATGGCCTCTTCCGTAACCATTAAGGGTTTGAACGTGTCAACCATGACCGCCAACTCATCGGTCTTTACCTTGCCAATACTTCTTTCGGCCGCCCCCGGATGTGGTCCGTGTGGTATTCCTGCGGGATGCAGGGAAATATGGCCTGCTTCAATATCATTCCTGCTCATGAAGTCACCATCTACATAATACAGGACCTCATCACTATCAATATTGCTGTGATTGTATGGTGCCGGTATGGATTGCGGATGATAATCGTATAATCGCGGCACAAAACTGCACACAACGAAGGCATTCGTTTCAAAGGTCTGATGCACCGGAGGTGGTTGATGAATGCGTCCGGTAATGGGTTCGAAATCGTGTATTGAAAATGCATAGGGGTAGTTATACCCATCATAACCAACAACATCAAAAGGATGAGATGCATAAATCATTTCAATGATTTCGCCTTTCTTCTTTACCTTCATTAGAAAGTCTCCCGACTCGTTGTATGTTTCCAATTCCTGGGGCTTACGGATATCGCGCTCACAAAAAGGGGAGTGTTCAAGCAACTGCCCAAACCAGTTGCGATACCGCTTAGGGGTATAAATAGGGCTGTGGGATTCGACAATGAACAACCGATTATCTGCTGTGTCAAAATCGATTTTGTAAATGATCCCACGAGGGATCAAGAGGTAATCCCCGTATTTAAAATCGAGATTTCCAAACATGGTCCGCAACTTCCCCGTACCTCTATGGACAAAAATGAGCTCATCCGCATCGGTATTCTTATAAAAGTAATTTTTTGTGGATTCCTTTGGCGCCGACAAAACAATGGCACAGTCCTGATTTACCAGTACCGTTTTCCTGCTTTCTAAAAAATCTTTTTCAGGCTTTACCTGAAAGCCCTTTAACCTGTAGGACTGGATGTTGTTGGACTTGGCAATTTTAGGGGCCACACTGTACTGCTTTTTTATGGCTTTAACCTGTGTTGGACGCTGTTCGTGATAACTGTTGGAATACATGCCGTCGAATCCAATCGTACCGAACAACTGTTCGTAATACAAACTTCCATCAGGCTTTCTAAATTGTATATGACGCTTGTGGGGTATCTTCCCCAAAGTATGATAAAATGGCATTTATTTAATTATTAAAAGTTAGGTACTGAAAGTTTTACTTAATAAAACTTAAAAATCAAATACATATAAAAATACAAAAAAATGCCTGCTTACTCAGGATTTCTCTTGATTAGATAGTGTAGAAATAACAATAAATCGTTCCAAAACAAATGCATAGATAGCAAATATCGTAATTTTTTTAAGGGGATTAAAACCAAAACCCGACATTGAAATACCAAATACTCTTCTTTTGTTCCGTCGAATAGGAATATTTGGCCTGAATTGGACCAATAAATGTGTCCAAGGCATAACCTATGGCATAACCCCTGTAATCCGGAAGGGTGAACCATTCTCCGGTCTCGAATATATCGTCTTCAACATTGGCCCAATTGCCTTCCAGAGTAATATGGTGGTTTTTAAATATCTCATAATCCGCCATTGCGGCGGCCTTAACATAACTATTCCCGGTAAGCGATATAAAATCGTATCCCACAAACGGAATAAAATTATTAATCAGGTTATTCCCGAAGCCTCCTAAGGCAAAATCAAGGGTCTGTGTCGATTTATCGCCAAGCTTAAAACCACCGCTAACCCCCAAATTAATGGCTAGCTTGTCATGTATTGAAAACGCATAGCCCATTTTGGCCTTTGCTATCGAGAAGTCTTCAAAGCCTTCATTAAAATGGGAGGCCGCAAAATAAAGATGTACATCACCATCGAAATACACCCCCCTCTTAGGAAAATACCTATTGTCATAAGTATCTAATTTCAGCGTACCAAAGACACTGAAATAATCCGTGTTTTCAAATAAAAACGCGTCGTTCGGGTTTGTTGTGCTAAGGGTTTCAGATTTCACTTCCAGGCGCTTATGCTCAAAACCGAGGCCCAGGGCGAAATCTTTCCTGAAAAGCGTTTGTAAATAAAACTGATTGGTCTGGTCTTCCAGTTCCACATCTATCTTGTTAATTCCGGAGACCTCTATTTCATTCTCATCAAGTAACAACTGCGCACTAATCCCTTTATTAAAGGCGTTATATCGTGACCGTAATCCAATACTCCAGTAGAAGCCCTTGTCGATCAAATACTCGAAATTATAGCGCACATGATCCCCTAAAACAACATCCAGGGAAGCAATATCATTATTAAATAAGAATCGCTTTTTAGTCACGTTTATCAAGGCTGCACTTTTATAGAGATCGTCGTAATGAATTCCAAGTTTCAAAAAGGTCGTCGGTTGTGATTCACTGACATTGGCAAATAAATTATAGGCCTCCTCCTGTTCGCCTTTGACGATTTCGTAGTAAAAGGAATCGAAATTATTTGTGGCGACCAGATTGTTCACCCCCTTTTCAAAGGTCTTGTAACTTATCTTTTCACCACCTTTAATTTTCAATTTCCCCAGAACATAGGCTCTCGTATAGCGCTTATTTCCCTTGACATAAATTTGATTTATCTGGATACTGTCCCCAATTTCCTTTTTGACTTTAGCCCTGTAAGGACGCTCCTGATGTTCGAGGATCGTCTTGAGTTCCTCTGCTTTATCAAGTGCCGCTTCTTTACCGTTTTTTACAATCAACGCCCCTTCGTCAAATGACACCACGGTAAAATCTTTAATATCGGGTTTTATATAGATATCCGTCTTTTTCGATTTTACCTTCATGGTATTGATGGTCCTGAAATTGTTTATCTGACGCAAGACATCCGGTGCAGCAGTGAGTTCATCCCGTTTACGTAAACCGTCCTGAACATCTATTCCAATTATAATATCTGCACCCTTGGCGCGCAATTCATCGATGGGATAATTATTGACCACCCCGCCATCTGTTAGAACCATATCACCGATTACCACCGGTTGAAAGAGTGAAGGCAAGGCGCCGCTGGCCAATATCGACTGCGTTAAATTCCCCTGATTCAAAATAACTTGTTCACCAGTTTCTATATTGGTAGCAATACAAAAAAATGGAATAGGCAGATTATCGAAAGAGTCAATGTGGCTGACATGAAGTAAAAGCTTGGATAGCGCATTATAGGCATTTTGTCCTCTCGATAAGGCTGATGGCAACTTTATTTTAAAGTTTTCAAAAGGCAGGGAAATGGCATATTTTTCAGAATTGCCGCGTTCATAAAACGCCTTCGAAGCCCTGGGCAGTGCATCGTTAATGATGGCATCGAAATTAATCTGTCTAAAAATCGAATCCAACTCATTTCCGGAATATCCGGAAGCATATAAAGCCCCTATAATTGCACCCATACTGGTTCCTGAAACATAATCAATCTTTATCCCCAGGCTGTCTATTACCTGTAGCGCCCCAATGTGCGCCAAGCCTTTGGCACCGCCACCACTTAGCACCAATCCTACTTTTTTAGTAGGACGTTCCTGCATGTGGAATTGCGCATGCATCTGAACACATACAAAAACGCTAAGCATTAATATGTTAATTTTTAATTTCAATACCTCTTTTAAATAAATTCCATTAGAACTAAAAAGCAAAGGGCTTTTTAAAATTAACTTCATTACTCCGGATGATAATAGCTATACACCTTTTCTGCTCGTGACGGACCGACGACCGCTTCGAGTTCATCCAGTTTCGCATTTGCCACTCGCTTGACCGATTTAAAATGCTTTAATAAGTCGACAACTGTTTTCTCACCCACACCATTGATCGTTTCCAGTTCCGTGTTTAATGCTTTTTTACTTCGTTTATTCCTGTGATGTTCAATACCAAAACGGTGGGCCTCATTACGTAACTGCTGTATAACTTTCAAGGTCTCGCTTTTTTTATCTAAATATAAAGGAATTGGATCATTCGGATAGAATAATTCCTCCAATCGTTTGGCAATTCCAATAATAGCTATTCTGTTTCTAAGGTTCAGAGTCTCCAAACTTTTTAAGGCCGACGACAACTGTCCTTTGCCTCCATCAATTATGATGAGTTGTGGCAAAGGCTGGTTTTCATTCAACAAGCGCTTGTACCGACGGTAAACCACCTCTTCCATTGAGGCATAATCATCGGGACCTTCTACGGATTTAATATTGAAATGCCTGTAATCCTTTTTACTTGGTTTGCCATTTTTAAACACCACACATGCAGCGACCGGGTTGGTTCCCTGAATGTTACTATTATCAAAACATTCTATATGTCTCGGTTCATTTGGAAGCCTGAGATCGGCTTTCATTTGCGCCATAATGCGGTTAGCATGCCTTTCAGGATCCACAATTTTTAGTTGTTTAAACCGTTCCATCCTGAAATATTTTGCATTGCGAAGCGATAAATCCAAAATATGTTTTTTATCCCCAAGTTTTGGAATTGTAATTTTTATTTCATCTCCCAGGTCAACCTTAAATGGCACATAAATTTCTTTAGATTTAGAATGAAATCGTTGTCGGAGTTCCGTAATTCCAAGCTCCAGCAATTCTTTATCTGTTTCATCCAGTCGCTTCTTCAACTCCAGGGTATGAGATCGGATAATGGCACCATATGATAATTGTAAAAAATTAATGTATCCATAGCTTTCATCACTCACGATAGTGAAGACATCCACATTGCTGATTTTTGGGTTTACAATTGTAGATTTCGCCTGATAGTTCTCTAAAACTTCAATCTTTTCCTTTATTCTCTGGGCTTCCTCGAACTGCATGTTTTTAGCAAATTCCTGCATTTGATGTTTAAACTGATGTAAAGAATCTTTGAAATTCCCCTTTAAAATTTGCTTAATCGCCTTAATATTTTCATTGTATTCTGCTTCTGTTTCCAAACCCTCACATGCCCCTTTACAGTTTCCTAAGTGATACTCCAGACATACCTTAAATTTACCGGCATTAATTTTTTCTTCTGATAACTGATAATTACAGGTGCGTAAACTGTACAGTCCCTTTATCAAGTCCAGAAGAGTTTGTACTGTCTTTACATTGGTATATGGCCCAAAATAGGTACCACCTCCTTTAAACACGCGCCTTGTCGAAAAGACTCTGGGAAATCGTTCATTTTTAATGCAAATCCAGGGATAGGACTTATCATCTTTAAGCATCACGTTGTATCGCGGTTTATGCTTCTTTATCAAATTATTTTCCAAAAGCAATGCGTCGGTTTCAGTTTCAACCACTATATGCTTTATTCGAAAAATTTTTTTAACCAGGACTTTGGTTTTGCCATTTTCGTGCACTTTGTTGAAATAGGAGCTCACCCTTTTCTTCAAATTCTTGGCTTTTCCGACATACAATATTGTGCCCTCCTTATCAAAATATTGATAAACTCCAGGTTGACTTGGTAGGGTTTTTAATTGTATCTCTAAAGCCGGAATGTCCATGACTCTCAAAGGTAATTAATATTTGAAATTTAATGTATTTTGAATTTACTAATTTACTACCTTTCGCCGCTTTTTAATTTTGTAAATGAGTAAAAGAATTATTGGTCGCGTCGATGTTGTCGACTTTCCGCAACTTGGCCTTTATAACATTGATGTTAAAATTGATACCGGTGCGTATACCTCTGCCATACACTGTTCCCAAATAATTGAAGAATACGGAACATTGCGATGCATTTTTAACAGTGCCGTACATCAAAACTTCGGTAAAACAGAAATTGTTTTTGACACCTTCACACATACCAATGTGAAAAGCAGCAATGGTTATGCGGAAAACCGTTACAAAGTAAAATCTGAAGTTATATTTTTTGGAAAAACCTACAAGATTAACTTAACTTTAAGCACCAGAGACGATATGAAGTTTCCCGTACTTATTGGCCGACAATTTTTAAAACGAAAATTTTTGGTTGATGTCGATTTGGAAAACGTATCCTATTTAACATGTCAGCATGAATATAGTTATTCTTTCTAGAAACTCCAGTTTATATTCTACACAGCGTTTGGTAAACGAGGGTGAAAACAGGGGGCATTATATGGAAGTTATCGACCCCCTGAAATGCGATATCATTATCGAGAAAGAGAAACCTACGATTTATTATAAGGATCGTTACCTGGACTATGTTGACGCCATAATTCCCCGCATTGGTGCTTCTGTAACCTTTTTTGGCTGCGCCGTGGTCAGACAGTTTGAAATGATGAACGTGTTTACCTCTGTCACCTCTGATGCCATTATTCGGTCGCGGGATAAATTGCGCAGTTTCCAACGCCTTTCTAAAGCAGGCATTGGTATGCCAAAAACGGTGTTCACTAATTATTCACGGGATATCGACCAGGTGCTTTCTCATGTTGGAGGTACACCGGTTATCATTAAATTATTGGAAGGCACTCAGGGTTTAGGTGTGGTGTTGGCAGAGACTAAAAATGCCGCAGAATCTGTATTGGAAGCATTTAACGGACTTCAGGCCAGGGCTTTGGTACAGGAGTATATTAAAGAAGCCAAAGGGGCCGATTTAAGAGCCCTGGTGGTTGATGGGCATGTGGTCGGTGCTATGAAGCGGCAGGGTAAAGAAGGCGAATTTCGGTCCAATCTGCACCGCGGTGGATCCGCAGAGGTTATTAAACTCAATGAGGCCGAATTAAAAGTGGCGATGAAAGCGTCGCGCGCTCTTAAATTACCTATCTGTGGCGTAGACATGTTACAGTCGAATAGAGGTCCTTTGTTACTTGAAGTGAATTCAACGCCTGGTTTAGAAGGTATCGAAGGGGCAACAGGTAAAAATATAGCCAAAAGTATTATTACCTATATAGAACGAAATCGGAGTTAATTTATGAGTACTGAAAATGAACCCCTGGTCATCTTAAATCAGACTGTTAAACCCGGCGAAAGCAAGGAGGTTAACTTTAGTGTGGCTAATTTACATACCTCTTCCCCGGTAAATGTACCAGTAATCATAGAACGATCGAAAAAACCCGGACCTACCGTTTTGTTTACGGCTGGGATTCACGGAGACGAAGTAAATGGTGTTGAAATTATAAGACAACTTATCGCAAAAGGTATTAACCGGCCTAAAATTGGTACCATAATTTGCATTCCGGTAATAAACATTTTTGGTTTCATTAATTTAAAACGTGAATTCCCTGACGGAAGGGATTTAAACAGGGTATTCCCCGGCAGCCCCAATGGGTCATTAGCGAGCCGGGTAGCCCATAAACTTATCAACGAAGTGCTACCGCACGCCGATTTAATTATTGATTTTCATACAGGCGGTTCGGGACGGTTTAATGCCCCTCAGCTAAGATATGCCAAAGACAAAAAAGACCTTGACATACTCGCAAAGGTATTTGGGCCTCCCTTTGTTTTATACTCTAAAAACTTGTCTAAATCCTTCAGGACAACCTGCAATAAATTAGGGAAACCACTATTACTTTTTGAAGGCGGAAAATCCTTTCATATTGATGAAACAATAACCAACTCGGGTGTTAACGGTTCCAAACGGGTTTTAAAACACATGGGGATGCTGAAGACCGTTTTTAAGTCATCAAAACCAAAAAAGGAATGCATCTTTATTATAGACAGTAAATGGCAGCGTGCCAAATATTCTGGTATGTTCAAGGCCTCAGTAGCCATTGGAACCCAGGTCATAAAAGAAGATATCATAGGCAATATTACAGATCCCTATGGTAAGTTTAACTACTTTGTTCGCGCTGTAAGTTCCGGATACATTATAAACGTCAATGAATCTCCAATCGTTTATCAGGGCGATGCCTTATTTCATATTACTACCAGACTTAAAAAGTGATCCATGACGAAAGCTGAGCTGAGAAGGAAATATAAAAGCCTCCGCCATCATTTAACCCAGAATGATATTGATGACCTGAGTTTGGCTATTGCAAACCAACTTTTAAAATTACCTGTTTGGGAGCATTCATTCTATCATGTATTTCTCACCATAGTAAAACAGAAAGAAATCAATACCGACTATATCCTGAACATACTCTCGGGAAAAGACAAAAACATCGTCATTTCTAAAAGCGATTTTAATACCGGATTGATGACGAACTATCTGTTAACCGATAATACGGTCCTTAAAAATAATGCATGGGGTATTCCTGAACCTGCTGGAGGTATTGAAATTGAAAACCAGGCTATAGACGTGGTGTTTGTGCCTCTTTTGGCCTTTGATAAACAAGGCCATCGTGTGGGCTACGGCAAAGGATTTTACGATACGTTTTTATCTGAATGCAACTCGGATACAGTAAAAATAGGATTGTCCTTTTTTGAGGCTGAAGATCGTATTGATGGCCTGTACGACACTGATATTACATTGAATTATTGCGTGACACCCAAACAAATATTTCAGTTTTAATCGACATCTTCATTTTTTGGAAAGGCTTTTTTATTAAATACAATGAGCATAATAAAACCGGTGCTTATCGCTACATCGGCTACATTAAAAACCGGTTCAAAAAAGGTAAAATACTCACCTCCATAAATGGGCAACCACTCCGGCAAATACCCTTTATACAGAGGGAAATATAACATATCCACCACTTTTCCGTGAAATATCGTATCATAACCTCCGGCCTCAGGTAGAAAAGAAGCTATCTGACCATAGCTGTCATCGAATAAGACACCATAAAAAACGGAATCGATAATATTTCCCAGGGCACCTGCAAAAATAAGGGCTATGGCAAGAATTAATACTTTAGGACTACCCTTTTTCGTGGCACTATATAACCAATAGCCTATTCCAATTATCGCGACGATACGAAATAAAGTGAGTCCAATTTTACCCATTCTATCTGAAATGATGGGGATAAAATCACTGAGCTTAGTCCCCCAGGCCATGCCATCATTCTCAATAAAATAGATCTTAAACCAACTGAAGACAGTAATGTCCTCGGTTAGAACAAAATGGGTCTTCACGTATATTTTACTAATCTGGTCGATCAATAAAATAATTAGAATGAGAATCATGGATTTTTTCAGTGACATAAGACTTGTTCAGGCTCTTGCAACGCACTGCCTTCAACGTAGACAGGTGTTTCTTGTACCCTTTTAAAAATAAAAAACGTCTCCATAAAGAGACGTTTCAAAAGTACATGATTTTTTTAATTTGAAACATCACTTTTACCAAATTAAAAAAATTGCGTACCTGCAAGGCGGTTAACAATGTAAACTTAACCGTTCTATCCTAACTATATAATTTAAGTTTATCAGAGGGCCTGTAGGACGTAAAACCTTTATTGCATATTTTTTGCCTCTATACTCAGGGTAGCATGTGGTACCAACTTTAAACGTTCCCTGTTTATAAGTTTTCCGGTGACCCGACAAACACCATAGGTCTTGTTCTCAATCCGAATGAGCGCATTCTTCAAATCCCTGATAAATTTTTCCTGACGTATGGCCAATTGAGAATTTGACTCTTTACTCATGACTTCGCTACCTTCGTCGAATGCCTTAAACGTTGGCGATGTATCGTCAGTACCATTATTATGATCGTTCATATAGGCACTTTTTATGAGCTCTAAATCGTGCTGTGCTTTTCTGATCTTTTCCTGAATCAGTGCCTTGAATTCGCTCAAATCCTTATCTGAATATCTTACATTTTCTCCCATTTCTCTAATGTTTTTGAATGAAAAGTTTGGTATTTACATCATCAAAAGCAACTTCAATACCTTCCTCTATTTCATCTTTAATTTTTAATTCTTCTGTTAATGTCTCTGTTTTAATATAATCAATATTGGTTTCGATGGCAGTGACAATCTGATCATCTTTTTGGAGCGTGACATTAATCCGATCCGTTACCTCAAAACCTGAATCTTTACGCAAATTTTGAATTCGGTTTACCAATTCCCTGGCGATACCTTCTCTACGCAACACATCTGTGATCGTAACATCCAATGCAACAGTTAAGGCGCCCTCATTGGCCACCAGCCAACCTTCGATATCCTGAGATGTTATTTCCACATCAGTGTGTTCTAATGTAATATTTTTTCCATTAATAGCAATATCTAAAATACCATTTTGTTCTATTTTTTTTATATCCTCCGACGTCAGGTTCATCACCGCGTTGGCTATGGCTTTCATGTCCTTACCAAAACGTGGCCCAAGTACTTTAAAATTTGGCTTTATTTTCTTCACCAGGATATCCGATGCATCCTCAAGAAGCTCTATTTCCTTGACATTGACCTCGTGCTTTATTAAATCCGATACCGCTGCAATTTCTTCCTTTTGTTGCAGACCATCAACCGGTATCATAATTTTTTGAAGTGGTTGTCTTACTTTAATCCGTTCTTTAGCTCTTAACGACAATACCAATGATGATATTGTCTGGGCGTTTTCCATTTTGCGTTCCAATGGCTTATCGACAAAGGAGACATCAAAGGTCGGAAAATCGGCTAAATGCACACTTTCAAACAATTCCTTTTTGGTAACGGCATTCAAATCCAAATACAACCTATCCATAAAGAAGGGCGCAATGGGCGCACCAAGTTTAGCAATAGTGGTCATACAGCTATATAAGGTCTGGTATGCAGAAATTTTATCCTGCTGGTAATCGCCTTTCCAAAAACGTCTTCTACTTAAACGCACATACCAATTACTTAAATAATCCTGAGTGAAATCCGATATGGCCCTTGCCGCTTTAGTGGGTTCATAGTCGGCATAAAAGGCGTCAACCTTTTGAATCAAGGTATGCAATTCCGAAAGAATCCAACGGTCCAGCTCAGGTCGCTGAGTTAAAGGCATATCCGGCTCAGAATAATCAAAATTATCCAAATTGGTATACAGGGCAAAGAAGGAATAGGTATTGTAAAGCGTTCCAAAAAATTTCCGCTTGACCTCTTCAACACCTTCCAAATCAAATTTCAAATTATCCCAGGGATTGGCATTGGCGATCATGTACCATCTCGTGGCATCTGCACCATAGGTTCCAAGCGTTTTGAAGGGATCTACGGCGTTACCCAAGCGTTTGGACATTTTTTGTCCGTTTTTATCCAAGACCAGTCCATTGGATACCACATTTTTATAGGCCACCGAATCGAAAACCATGGTGCCAATGGCATGAAGCGTGTAGAACCATCCGCGTGTCTGGTCAACACCTTCAGCAATAAAATTGGCAGGGAAGGTTTTACCCTCGTCTATTAAATCACTATTTTCAAAGGGGTAGTGCCACTGGGCATATGGCATCGAACCCGAATCAAACCAAACATCAATCAGATCACTTTCCCGGGTCATGGGCTGTCCGCTTTCAGATACCAACACGATCTGATCCACAATATTCTTATGTAAATCGATTTTTGCATAATTGGTATCGGACATGTCACCAACTTCAAAATCTTCAAAAATATCGGCCTTCATGACACCTTTTTCAACGGCATTTGCCATTTCGGTTTTGAGTTCCTTTACAGAACCAATACACTTCGCTTCTTTACCGTCTTCGGTTCTCCAAATGGGCAATGGTATACCCCAATAACGCGATCGTGACAAGTTCCAATCGTTTGCATTAGCCAACCAATTTCCAAATCGACCTTTTCCCGTGGCTTTTGGTTTCCAATTAATGGTTTCATTCAACTCAAACATCCGATCTCTAACATCGGTCACCTTAATGAACCAGGAGTCTAAAGGATAATAGAGAATGGGTTTATCCGTGCGCCAGCAATTCGGATAACTGTGCTTGTACTTTTCAACTTTGAAGGCCTTATTTTCCTCTTTTAATTTTATGGCAAGTTCAACATCTACCGATCGCTCCGGAACTTCCCCATCGTTATAATACTCATTTTTTACATACTTCCCTGCAAATGGTCCCATTTCCGGTCTAAACCTGCCCTGCAGATCAACCAATGGTACCAGGTTGCCATTTTCATCTTTGACGAGCATCGGTGGAACTTCCGGTTTCGCTTGCTTGGCCACCAGGGCATCATCAGCACCAAAGGTGGGTGCTGTATGCACAATACCGGTACCATCCTCAGTGGTGACAAAATCTCCTGAAATTATACGAAATGCGTGTTCAGGATGATGATAGGGTAACGCATAAGGCAATAACTGCTCGTATCGGATACCCACTAAATCTTTACCGATAAATTCCTTCTCTATATAATAAGGTATTTTCTTCGCATCGGACTGATAAGCCGATAATTCTGAATCCTCATCAACCTGGACGAATTTCCCGGAAAATTGATAAGTGACCAACTTTTTAGCCAATACGACATGAACAGGCTCAAAGGTATATTGATTATATGTTTTTACTAAAACATATTCTATTTTCGGACCCACAGTTAATGCGGTATTACTGGGCAGGGTCCACGGGGTTGTGGTCCAGGCTAAAAAGTAAATATCACCAAAACCCTGGAGCAGGTCCGGAAGGGTTTCACGCCTCGCCTTAAACTGTGCTACAACCGTGGTATCGGTCACATCCTGGTAAGTTCCCGGTTGATTGAGTTCATGAGAGCTCAATCCGGTTCCCGCCTTTGGGGAATAGGGCTGAATGGTATACCCTTTATACAGCAATTCCTTATCGTAGATTTGTTTGAGCAACCACCAAACACTTTCCATATATTTAGGCTCATAGGTAATATACGGATCGTCCATATCCACCCAATAGCCCATTTTCTGAGTTAAATCATTCCATACGTCCGTATAGCGCATCACAGCTTTTCTGCAAGCGGCATTATAGTCTTCAACCGAAATGGATTTACCGATATCTTCCTTTGTAATCCCAAGTTCCTTTTCTACACCTAATTCAATGGGCAGACCATGGGTATCCCAACCTGCCTTGCGCTTTACCTGAAATCCCTTTTGAGTTTTATATCGACAAAATATATCCTTTATCGCGCGAGCCATGACATGGTGGATTCCGGGAAGACCGTTGGCTGATGGAGGACCTTCATAAAACACATACGACTCATGTCCTTCCCGAGAAGATACACTCTTATCGAAAATGTTATTTTCCTGCCAGTAGCTTAGAATTTCTTCCGCTACTTTCGGCAAGTCAAGTCCTTTGTATTCAGCAAATTTCACACTCATTTACTCCTAAATCTTATAAGTTCGCGAATTTAAGGAATTTTGATAAAAAACGACTTATGGAATTGCTGTAATTTAGACAATAAATTTTACGATATCCTCGATCTTTGAAACCAACTCAATCGTAATGGATTCAGGCTTCAATGAAATCTTATTGTATTTCGATATGAAAATTGAAGAAAACCCTAATTTCTCAGCTTCTAAAATGCGCTGCTCCACGCGCTGCACTGGGCGGATTTCTCCGGACAGACCCACCTCAGCCGCAAAACACAGGTCACTTTGCAGCGGCCTATCTTCATTCGAGGATAAAATAGCTGCTACAACGGCGAGGTCTATTGCCGGATCGTCGACTGTAATTCCTCCCGTAATATTTAAAAATACATCTTTGGCCCCAAGACGAAAACCTGCTCGCTTTTCTAACACGGCCAATATCATGTTTAGACGTTTAGCATTGAATCCTGTGGCGGAACGCTGAGGTGTGCCATAAACGGCAGTACTCACCAGGGCCTGAACCTCGATCATTAACGGACGCATACCCTCTAAAGTAGCGGCTATGGCATTTCCTGAAAGCGCCTCATCCTTTTGGGAAATCAGCAATTCAGATGGATTAGTCACCTCTCGCAAGCCCGATCCCTGCATTTCATAAATACCTAACTCGTTGGTAGATCCAAATCGGTTTTTATGGGCCCTTAAAATTCGAAACACATGATTACGATCGCCTTCAAACTGCAATACCGTATCGACCATATGCTCTAAAATCTTAGGCCCGGCAATATGACCGTCTTTAGTAATATGACCTATCAATAAAACAGGTGTTGCGGTTTCTTTTGCAAACTTTATCAGTTCCGTGGCACATTCCTTAATCTGTGAAATACTCCCGGCTGACGATTCAATATAGTCACTATGCAAGGTTTGAATGGAATCGATAATCACGACCTCAGGCTCCAAATCTTCAATTTGCTTGAAGATATGTTGTGTTTTTGTTTCAGTTAAAATATAACAGTTCGTATCTGAAGCATGAATCCGCTCCGCTCGCATTTTAATTTGCTTCTGACTTTCCTCTCCGGAAACATATAAGGTTTTATAGGGTAATGTCAAGGCTATTTGAAGGAGCAGTGTACTTTTACCTATTCCCGGCTCACCCCCCAACAAGGTTACAGCACCAGGGACAATACCCCCTCCTAAAACACGATTAAACTCAGCATCATAGCTGCTTAAGCGAGGTTCACTGGAAGTATCAATAGCATTTATTTTTAAGGGTTTAGACGACCGCTTAACCACAGAGGACGACTTCCAGTCGCTCTTCTCAGGTTTCTGAATGAGTTCCTCAACAATGGTATTCCATGCTTTACAGGCATTGCATTGACCTTGCCATTTAGCGTATTGATTGCCACAGTTCTGACAAAAAAATGTTGTTTTTACCTTGGCCATGAGCCTATACGTTCTTAACCAGTTTTGGTGTTTTAAAAAATAGTATCAATACCCGAAATCTATCTTAATAGCATCGGCTTTTTCCAACATTAAATCCTTTGATAGACCCGCTATTTCATCTAAAATATATGCCGATTGATACGTTCTCATAGCCTTCTTGGGCTCACCGGTCTCCTCATAAAATCGTGCTAAATAATAATTTCCCAACAATGTTTTTGGATAATGTTTTCGCGCCATCTTTCCCAACTCCTCATAGTCCTTGAAATTCTCATTTTTCTCTATAGCCGCAGCAATCGCTTTAAAATCATTAACCAATATGCGCTTGTCAATGGAAAAAAGGTCGAATATGGTTTGGTACTTATCCCGAAGATAGCTTACCGGAGAATCATCTAACTTCAAAATGGTTTCCTGGTACTCCTTCTTTGAAATAGGTTGAAATACAAAAAAGATGCTTTCCAGAGCCCTTGGAATGGCATGTGCCGGCACCGAATAGTGTGTGGGTTGCTCAAAACTATCAAATCTGTATAAAACATTATCATTATCGATGTTTTTAATACCAGTATCTAAAGCCTGGGTCATATCTCTTATGGATTTGGAATCGTTGTTTGTGTTCGCTAAATAATAAAATGTTTTACTTCCCAATTTGGCCAGGCGCTCCGGAACATAATCAAGCATATTTGGTGCTAATTCAGGACTTACCACAACATAGGCCTGAAACAAAGGCTCCGGCTTTAACAGATAATAGTTTATGAAATTTGCCGTTTCACCATGACCAATGGCCACTCGAAAGTTAACGGTCCTGAATTTATTTTCTATATAAGGGACCAATTCCATACCTATGAATTCAAAAAAAGCAGCGCCGGTATCTATTGGTAACGAGTTTTGTTCGGAATACAAACAATCATCATAGCGCTGGTCTAATTGATTCACCCCTACCACAATAGCCTCCGGCATATCTTCCCAATAGGAGTAGTAATCAACATTGCCTGCAACGGCCTCAAATAAGTAATCCCCATCCAAAACGATAAAAACAGGATATGCCTTATCCTCATTAGTAGTATACCCTCGGGGTAATTGTATTTTCAGCTGACGGGATTCTCCTAATCTGGTCGATTCCAGGGTCTCGTAGGTGACTTGAGCAGTTACTAGGTTAAAAGCAAAAAATGGTACTAAAACAAAAAGGGTTATGCATTTCATTTTATTATTGATTTGAGATTTATTAGGAGCAAGGTAATAAAAGTATTTCGGTTTATAATTCCATCATTAGGATTTAATTGTTATGACACATACCTTAAAATCGTCTGAAGGATTAGGGAACATTCCAAAAATAATATGGAAGTGCAATCTTTAATTAGGCAAAAAAAGATTTCGCAAAACACCCCTCATTTCCTGGTTCTATTATAGATGGGAAGGTAAATTAAGGACAGTCCCCCTAAAATAATGATTAATAAGGTTTGGGAGGCCCACATGATCCAGCCGAAAGCAATACTGGGGTCCTTTTCTATCCCGAAGATAGAAAAGGCTAAAAATACGGCCACCGGATAAGATCCGATACCCCCGTTCGTTGCTGCTATACTAAAACTGGCAGAAATAAAACCAATCAATACAGCTCCAACGGGAATTTGGTTCAATTCATCAACAGAAAAAGTAGTGACATAAAACATAAAAAGATACATGGCCCAAATGAATAGGGTATGCCATATGTAGGCCCACTTTTTTTTCATCTTAAATATGCTGAGTGTACCTTCAATCAATCCGGTAATAAATTTCTTTATCCGCAATGCCAAAACAGATCTGCTTTTTTTGATGAACCTGTAAAGGAGGATTATTACTCCGCACCCAAACACTACCATAAATAAAAGTTTAGTGGGTTGAAACCTTTCGATTAAGAATTGGTAAATAAAATCGAATTGCAGAAATAAGGTAATACAAATAATGCCCACCATAACCACCATATCGGCTATGCGTTCTGCGACAATGGTCCCAAAGCCCTTCTCAAAGGGAACATCCTCATAATTCGTAATAATAGACGCCCGTGCCACTTCTCCTGCTCGTGGTATCGTATAATTTATTAAATAGGTGGCAAAGACCGCCATAATACTGTTCCCCAGTTTAATGTCATAACCCATCGGTTCTAACTGGAAGCGCCAGCGATAAGCGCGCGACAGGTGACTCAGAAGACCGAGTAACATGCCCAAAACAATATAGGTGTAATCTGCTTTTTTTACATATTGCAGTAATTCTTCGACAGAGACCTTTGAAATTGAATACCACACCAAAAAAACTCCCAATAACAATGGGAGTGTGATCTTAAGGATTCTTTTAATCTTACGGCTCATCCGAACACTATCAAAATGGCATTAAAAAGCTTATGCTTTCAGTACACAATCTATTTAAATGGCCTGTTTAAAGGTAATAACGTGTCTATCTCAACAAATTAGTTGTTTCGTCAGGAAACACCAGCGAAGGCTTAAATACCTTAGCCTCCTCGACATCCATAAAGGCATAGGTAATTAATATTAAAGTGTCTCCAACAGAAACCTTTCGGGCAGCTGCACCGTTTAGCGTAATTTCACCCGTTTTGCGAGGGCCAGGTATACAATAGGTCTCTAAGCGTTCTCCATTATCATTATTAACGATCTGAACCTTTTCACCCTGTATGATATTGGCCGCATCCATTAAATCCTCATCAATGGTAATACTGCCTATATAATTAAGGTCAGCACCTGTACATTTTACCCTGTGAATCTTAGATTTTACTACTTGAATTTGCATGTGGCAAAGATAATTAATTTAACGCGATATTATCGATAAGTCTAATATCATCTGCATATACCGCAATAAACGCTCTATATCTTCTTTTATCGGTCTTGTTTCGAATGGGCCTTAGGGTTTTTTCGTCTGCGATTATAAAATATTCCAACTCCAAAATACCGTGACCCTTAAATTGTTCCTCGACCCATTTTACCACCTCATTGGCACTTTTTGATGCAAATTCCTGCTTCGCCTCTTTCAAGACAGCATAAATAAATGGTGCTGCATTTCTTTGTTCCGAGGTTAACCTGGCATTCCTGGAACTCATAGCAAGCCCGTCGGACTCACGATGAATTTTACATCCTATAATAGTCACTGGAATATCATTCTTGTTAACCATTCGTTTTATAATGGCTAATTGCTGAAAGTCCTTTTCTCCAAAATAAGCATTATCCGGATTTACGATTTCAAAAAAGCGTTTCACCACGGTGGCGACGCCATCAAAATGACCCGGCCTGTATTTACCCTCCATTTCACGTTCCAGACCGTCGAAATCAAATTTCTGAGACCTCAGATTTCCTTCATATATATCATCTACAGAAGGCGTGTAAACCATAATTCGATCTTCATTCAAACTTTCCAGTAAGGCAATGTCCGAATCAAATGTCCTTGGATACTTCTCCAAATCGGAGGCGTTATTAAATTGGGTAGGATTCACAAAAATACTGACTACAACAATGTCGTTGGAATTTAATGCTTGTTTTACCAATGCCAAATGGCCCTGATGTAATGCCCCCATTGTAGGCACAAAGCCTATGACCTGCCCTTTGACCTTTCTCAATTCCAACTCGGCTTTGATTTGCGTTTTTTCTTGATAAACCAGCACTTTTAATAAAAAATTAACGGGTGCAAACTTAAGATTTTACAGTCAATCTGCATAAATTTTTGTACTTTTGCGTGTTTTTTATTTTGAATCTTCAAAAGCAAACTATTTATGAAAGATAAGAGGATATTATACGTATCATCTGAAGTAGTACCATATTTACCCGAAACTGAAATTTCATCAATGTCGTTCGAAGCCCCAAGACTAGTGAACCAACAAGGTGGTCAGATTCGGATTTTTATGCCAAGATATGGAAATATAAATGAAAGAAGACACCAATTGCACGAAGTGATCAGGCTCTCCGGTATAAATTTGGTTATAAATGATCTGGACATGCCTCTTATCATAAAAGTAGCTTCCATCCCAAAAGAACGTATTCAGGTATATTTTATTGACAACGACGAATATTTTAAAAGAAAAGCAACCTTAACCGATGAGGACGGTAAATTGTTCTCCGACAATGATGAACGCGCCATTTTCTTTGCCAAAGGTGTTATTGAGACGGTAAAAAAATTAAATTGGTCTCCGGATATTATTCATGTTCACGGCTGGTTGGCTTCTCTTTTGCCCCTTTATTTAAAGGAATACTACAAGGATGAACCTCTGTTTAATGAAAGTAAAATAGTAACTTCTATATACAATCAAAGTTTCGATGACGCGTTAAACAAGGATATGTTCAATAAAATAAAATTTGATAATATCGATGATGAGGCTATAAAATCGCTTGAAGATCCAACGTATTGTAATCTCATGAAGGTGGCAATAGATTATTCCGACGCCTTAATAATTGGTTCTGAAACGATACCGGAAACCTTAGATGCTTACCTAAAAGACTCCGAAAAACCAATTTTAGAATACAAAAGTAAAGATGAATTTGGTGAAGCCTATACAGCGTTCTTTACCTCGAAAGTATTAAGCTAACCTCCGTTTAGTACATTATTTTAGCCGTATGAAGAAGATATTTCCAGCCCTGAAACCCTCACTTATTTTTGCATTAATGGTGCTGAGCTTTATTGCCTGCGACAAGGATTTCAATTCCATCGACAGCGACGTATTGGGCAAATCGAATGCGAATTTCAACACCACTAAAATCAATATTGAAAGCGTCCTTGGGTACAATAAAAAACTCAACAATACTCAGGTGAACGGTTTAAACTCAAACTTATTAGGCGTTTATAAGGATCCGATCTATGGTCTTACTACAGCCAGTATCCTGACCCAGATTACGCCGGTATCCTACAATCCGGATTTTGGAGACAATGCCACCATCGACTCCGTTGTCCTGAATATCCCCTATTTTAGCAGACAAGATGGTGTAGATGATAATGGGAATGCGACCTATGTGATGAACGAGCGCGATTCCCTCTATGGAACAGAGCCCATCAAACTCTCCATTTACAGAAACAATTACTTCCTAAGGGATTTCAATCCCAATTCTCAAAGTCAGGAAACCCAAAATTATTATTCTTTCGCAGAGAACACGCCAAACAATGCGGAAAACTTTATAGTAACCGAAAGCGGAAGCGTAAATTTTGATGCCTATAAGGGGGCATTAATTTACGAGAGTGATGCTGAGGGCTTCTTCCCAAGCAATGCCTCTGTGATCACAAAAACAGGTGAAGGCGATGAGGCCACGTTTAACTTTGCAGTACCTGCTTTCAGGGTAAAACTGGACACGCTATTTTGGAGAACGGCCATATTTGATGTCGAAGGAGGTAACGAATTAAGTAATTCGAACAACTTTAAAAACTACTTTCGCGGACTCTATTTTAAAGCAGAGGCCATTAATGACGACGGGAATATGATACTCCTCGATTTAAGTTCGTCAAGCGCTACGATAACAATACATTATTCACAGGATTCGACTACCGAGGATGATGCCAGAATACCATCTGCCTATGTCTTCAGTTTTTCAGGAATTAAAATAAACACCCTGACAAACGACTTCAGTACTGCACCGGAACCCCTGGTGGACGGCAATCGAATAGAAGGGGATCAAAGACTGTATTTAAAAGGAACTGCAGGTTCGATGGCTGTAATTGATTTATTTGGCGGAGATCCGGACAATAATGGCATTCCGGATGCCCTTGAGCAGTTACGATCCGAATTTTTAGACGCCGATAATAATCCTATAAAACTTATAAACGAGGCCCATTTGGTCCTTACTGAAGTCCCGGAACTCACAGGGGGCGCCAACCATACTTTTGACAGGCTTTATGCTTATGACATCAAGAATAATCAGAGAATAATAGATTATGAACTCGATCCGACAGGCAATACTACTTTTCCCGCAAGCTCCATTCTAATTCACCTGGGTGTAAGAGATACCCTGTCCCTAGACCCACTGATCTACGGCTATAAAATACGCGTAACCGAGCATGTCAAGAATTTGGTGTTCCGTGATTCTACGAATACGAAAATCGGGCTTGTTATTTCCAACAATGTCAACTATACCGACAATGTTGATCTATTGAACAGTACAGACGATGTGTCGGAAGTACCCGCGGCAACCCAGTTGACCACCAGAGGAACCGTACTTTATGGTTCGAATACTGCGGAGAGCGGTAAATTAAAATTAGAGATTTATTATTCCGAACCGAACGATTAAGAATCAAGGTGGCATCATCTGGAAGTCAGGTTAATGCGATGAGTGATTCCCTTTCAGCACAGGATCTACCTTGATGATTTGATATTCATTCCACGTTTTGTTACCATAAATTTTGAAGGTTAATACATTATTTTCGGATATTTGTTTTCTCAAATACTCAGAAATCATTACTTATGTGTGGCATTGTAGGTTATTTAGGAAGCAGAAAGGCGTATCCCATTATTATCGAAGGATTGAAACGCCTCGAGTATCGGGGTTACGATAGTGCCGGTGTTGCCTTGTTCGATGGCAAGACCCTGAACCTTACAAAGACCAAGGGTAAGGTAGCCGATTTAGAGCAAAAAGTACAATACGACGCAGAGGCCTCAGGCCATATGGGTCTCGGGCATACCCGATGGGCAACCCATGGTATTCCGAATGATGTGAATTCCCATCCCCATATTTCAAATTCCGGTAACCTGGTGATTATCCATAATGGAATCATCGAGAATTATGAATCCCTAAAAAAGGAACTCCATTCCAGAGGGTATACCTTTTCATCCGAAACCGATACAGAAGTACTTGTCAATCTTATAGAGGATGTCAAACTGAAGGAGCATGTGAAACTTGGAAAAGCCGTACAAATTGCACTTAACCAGGTGGTTGGAGCTTACGCTATCGCCGTCTTCGACAGGACGCAACCTGACGAAATGGTCATTGCACGGTTAGGAAGCCCACTGGCCATTGGTATAGGTAACGATGAGTATTTTATTGCCAGTGATGCCTCACCGTTTTTGGAATATACCAAAAATGCCATCTATCTGGAGGACGAGGAAATGGCCATCATACGATTGAACAAAGACATAAAGGTTAGAAAAATTATAGATGATTCTTTGGTCGATCCCTACATACAGCGACTTCAGATCAGTTTGGAGCAAATTGAAAAAGGGGGGTACGATCATTTTATGTTAAAAGAGATCCACGAACAGCCCAGGGCCATTAAAGACACCTATCGCGGACGACTTCATGCCGCTCAGGGCCTCATAAAAATGTCCAGTATTGACGATCATATTGAAAAGTTGCTCAATGCCAACCGCGTTATAGTGGTTGCCTGCGGCACCTCATGGCATGCCGGGTTGGTCGCGGAATACATTTTCGAAGATGTTGCGCGAATTCCTGTTGAAGTTGAATATGCCTCAGAGTTTCGATACCGCAATCCCATTATTACCGAAAAAGATGTGGTTATTGCCATTTCACAGTCCGGGGAAACCGCCGATACTCTGGCTGCCATAAAACTGGCAAAATCCAAGGGCGCATTTGTATATGGTGTGTGTAATGTGGTGGGGTCTTCGATTGCTCGAGAAACGCACACAGGAGCCTACACCCATGCCGGACCGGAAATAGGCGTTGCCTCAACCAAGGCCTTTACGACACAAATAACGGTTTTGGCACTGATGGCACTGCGCCTGGCCAAAGCAAAAGGCACGATTTCCGATTCGGAATTTCGACAACTGCTTTTCGAACTGGAACTCATTCCTAACAAGGTTGAACAGGCACTGCAATCGGATGCCCATATTAAACTGATTGCAGATACGTATAAGAATTCACGTAATTGCCTGTATCTGGGCAGGGGCTATAACTTTCCCGTTGCCCTGGAAGGCGCCTTAAAATTAAAGGAGATCTCCTATATTCATGCCGAAGGCTATCCCGCGGCCGAAATGAAGCACGGTCCCATAGCATTGATAGACGAAAATATGCCCGTGGTGGTTATTGCCATTAAAAAAGGTCACTACGAGAAAGTGGTGAGTAATATTCAGGAAATTAAATCCCGTAAGGGTAAGATCATAGCCGTGGTAACCCAGGGCGACACTCAGGTACGGGCCCTGGCAGATCATATTATTGAAGTACCGGAAAGCTCGGAAATACTCTCCCCTCTTATCACAACCATACCCCTTCAGCTTTTATCCTATCATATCGCCGTGCTTCTGGGTAAAAATGTGGATCAGCCAAGAAACCTTGCAAAATCAGTAACCGTGGAGTAGTAAAATCTGTCCCGAATGATCTTCGAACTACGATTTCGGATAATTTCAAAATAAATATTTGTGAACTTTAACCGAAATAATTTGTACATTTATCAAAAAACAGCTCTAGACTTTAAGAAACTATCAAAACTTCATAGTTCTTTTTTCATAATTTTTACTATGCGTGCATAATTTTTTCTATTTTTAAAACCTGACATTACTAATTCTAATGATTTATAAAAACTAACTCTATGAAAGCAATTCTCCCGACACTACTATTGTTTTTTAGTGTAATAGCATTTTCCCAAACGACGGTTTCCGGTTCTGTACAGGATGACAGCGGACAACCTTTGCCCGGTGCAAGTATCCTTGTGGTAGGCACCAGTTCCGGTACTGTAACCGATTTTGATGGTAATTTTACCTTTACCTACAGCCAGGACCCGCCGTTCATGCTTCAAGCCAGTTTTGTAGGTTTTGAAACCATGACCCTGGAAGTAACCTCGAACAACCAGACCTTAAATTTCACCCTGGTCGAGGGCAGCTCATTGGACGAGGTGGTTATCTCTGCATCCAGAACACCGGAACGCATCTTCGAATCGCCGGTAACGGTTGAACGTTTTGGAATCCAGGATATAAAAACGACGACTGCTGTCGATTTCTACGACGGATTGGAAAATCTCAAGGGTGTAGATATCAATACCAACAGTTTGACCTTTAAATCGGTAAACACCAGGGGTTTTGCCACCTTTGCAAACAATCGCTTTATGCAATTGGTGGACGGTATGGATAACTCGACCCCGGCCCTTAATTTCCCCATCGGTAACCTGGTGGGTATGATTGAAACCGATGTACAAAGTGTTGAACTGTTACCAGGTGCATCTTCGGCCCTATATGGTGCCAATGCCTTTAATGGGATTTTATTTATGAGGAGTAAAAATCCCTTTGATCACGATGGCATAAGTGCCTCAATTAAAAAAGGAATTACCTCACAAGAGGCCGCCGGAGATAATGATTACATCGATATGGGACTTCGGGTTGCGCATAAATTCAGTGATAAGTTTGCAGTCAAGGTTAACTTCGGTTATTTAAAGGGGACTGATTGGGCCGCAACGGATTTAACAGATAAAAATGATCCGTCTAAAACCAGAGCAGATCTGGATTATGATGGCTTAAATGTCTATGGCGACGGCTTAGTTTCCACAAACATTAGAACCGCTTCAGGCGGACTGGGCATTATTCCGGATGTGGTTGTATCAAGAACAGGATATGAAGAACGTGATCTGACCAATTACAATGCTGAAAGTGTTAAAGCGGATTGGGGATTCTATTATCGCCCTTGGGCCAATGATTTTGAAATACAATATGTTGGCAAAGTGGGTACGGGTTCTACAATCTATCAGGGAAGTAACAGATACAACATAAATGGTTTCTTTCAAGAACAGCATAAAATAGAATTCAAAAACGACAATTTCTTTTTAAGAGGTTATTTTGTTGGAGATGATGCCGGCGACTCCTATGATATGGTTGTTGCGGCCACACAAATACTTAATTCCTGGAAACCGCATACGCAGTGGTTTGCAGAATACATTGAAACCTATGCCGGCGCCACGTTGAGCGGGGCTACGGACGAACAAGCACATGCAGCAGCAAGAGCACAAGCCGAATCCGGCAGATATGAACCGGGAACCCCCGAATTTGAGGCCGCATTGAATAGAAGTATAAGTGACCCGAATCTTGCAACCGGCTCTAAATTTCAGGACGCTTCGAAATATTACCACGTGGATGCCAATTATAATTTTAGCCATTTAATTGATTGGGCCGAAATTCAGCTTGGTGGTTCATACCGAAAATATAAATTAAATTCCTCAGGAACCATTTATACCGATTTTGACGGTCCTATCGATTATTCAGAATATGGGATATATACTCAGATCCAAAAAAACATAGAGTTGAACGAGGTCTTCGATTTAAAACTGACAGGATCCATTCGATATGATAAATCAGAATTCTTTGATGGTTTCTATTCTCCCAGAATCTCTGCAGGTTTGACCATAAATGAGAACCACAATATAAGAGCCTCAATACAGACCGGATTTAGAAATCCGACCACACAGGATTTATTTATTGGATTGGATACCAGCACCTATGTTCTTGTAGGTTCTGCACCGGATAACCTGGACCGATATTCGAGAGAATATGATATAAGCACTTCAGGTCAAATATTAGGACAACCTGCTGTAATCACACAAACCGGTGAAGCCGCCTATACGAACTCCTACACCAGAGCCTCGGTAGAAGCGTTGGCAGCTACAGGGAATCCGGATGTTCTCGAAATAGCCAACCCTGAATTAATCAAGCCTGAACGTGTTACTTCTGCTGAAGTTGGTTACAGAGGAAAATTAAACAAGTTCACAATCGATTTCAGTGCCTATTACAACAGTTATAAAGATTTTATTTCTCAGAATCTCGTTTTAGCGCCATTTTACGGAACCGTTGGTGACGGTTCGCTTTCAGTAGCCGCTATGGTAAATGATGATTTTAAAGCTTATGGTATTTACACAAACTCAGATACCAATGTGAATTCTTATGGCGCTTCAATTGGACTGTCGACCAAAGTTTTTGGCAACTTCAATTTAAGTGGCAGTTACACCTATGCAAAACTGGATTTCGATAAGGTTAAATATCCTGATTTTGTTACCAATTTTAATACCCCTGAGCATAAATTCAAAGCCGCATTCGGAAACACCGAATTGTTCAAGAACTTTGGATTTAATGTAGCCTATCGATTTAGTGACGACTACTACTGGGAAAATACCTTTGCCAATGGTCTGATTCCGGAATACCACGTCGTCGATGCACAGATAAATTTAACCGTTCCGAGTTTAAAATCTATCTTCAAAGCAGGAGCCACTAATTTATTAGGAGATGAGTACTTCACTGCAACAGGTACTGGTTATATAGGCTCAATGTACTATGTATCATGGACGATTAACAACTTGTAAAATGAAAAAGAACACTATGAAAGCAACATATTTAACCCTACTTCTCATCGCATTAGGTCTTACAGCCTGTACTGAACCCGAAGATGTCTTAAAAGACAACAATGCTTTTATCAATAACGAACCACTCCCCGAACTTACTGCGGGTTCTGTCGATTTTTCAAATTATGTCGCCATTGGGGCCTCTTTTACTGCAGGATACACCGATGGCGCTCTTTTTAAAGCATCTCAGGAAAATTCCTTTCCAAATATGCTAGCCATGGAATTTGCTAAAGTTGGGGGCGGTGATTTCACGCAACCTCTTATGAATGACAATATTGGCGGATTACTGATTGGTGGAAATCCCAATCCTAATTTTTTACCGCGCCTTTTCTTTGACGGTGAGGGTCCGGTAAGATTACCCGGAACTCCTACTACCGAAGCCTTAAACATTCTCCCCGGACCATTTCACAATATTGGGGTTCCGGGAGCAAAGAGCTTCCATATGCTGTTTGACGGTTATGGCAATCCGGCAAATCTTGCTTCAGGTAATGCTAATCCCTATTTTGTGAGAATGGCTTCCAGCCCATCCGCTACTATGATTGGTGATGCCATTGCACAAAATCCGTCATTTTTTACCTTAACCTTAATGGGTGGTAATGATGTTATTGATTATGCTTTTTGGGGAGGGGACTCTTCTAAATCTTTAACTGATCCCGCCACTTTCAATTCTGCATTTACCGCAGCCGTCAATACCCTCACTTCAGGTGGTGCTAAAGGTGTCGTAACTAATGTGCCCTATGTTCAGGATTTACCGCATTTTACAACTGTACCCCATAACCCCATTCCATTAGATGCCGCTACTGCAGGGTTCTTAAACAGCATCAATGCCTATGGTGCTTATAACGCTGGCATTGTACAGGCCTTTGCATTTTTGGTTGGTAACAATTTAATGACCCAGGAAATGGCCGATGCCGAAATTGCAAAACGAACTATTGCATTTGAAGAAGGCCCGGGCAATGCTGTGGTGATAATGGATGAAAGTCTAACAGATTTAACGGCCTTGAACCCGGCTTTGGTCAGTATGCGTCAGGCCACCGAAGACGATTTAATCGTCTTGTCGGCTGCTACGTTTATCGGCTCAGAAGCCATCCCTGGAAATCCTCAGACTGTGAATGGCGTTGCCATTCCCTTGGCCGATCAATGGGTTTTAATTCCTGAAGAACAAGAAGCGATCAAACAGGCAACTGACAGTTATAACAGCACTGTTGAATCAATAGCAAATTCCAATCCCGACCTGGCACTCGTTAATTTAAAAGACCTTTTGCATGAACTTAAAACAGAGGGTATTTCTACTGGAGATTTTACTCTTACATCTGATTTGGTCCTTGGGGGAGCAATAGGATTAGATGGCATACACCTGACCTCCAGAGGTTACGCTATGCTCGCTTCAAAATATTTAGAGGCCATCGATGCCGCTTTTGGATCGAACTTTATCGCTTCAGGGAATACACCTAACCTCGGAGATTATCCCACAAATTATTCACCTTTTTTACCATAAATTAAGTTTAACCATCATACTGGAAACGCCTTGAAATTCAAGGCGTTTTTTTATGACCAAAAAAGAAAAAAACAACTTTTATTTTAAATTAAAAACTATATCTTTGCAGCGCGAAAACGGAAACTGTTTTCAATCAATTAAATAGCATAACAAAAACGTAAAAGTAATGTCTAAAGTTACAGGTAAAGTTGCACAGATAGTAGGTCCGGTTATCGATGTTGAATTCGCTGCGGGTTCGGAACTTCCAAAAATTTATGATTCCTTAGAAATTAAAAGACCTGATGGTTCTATTTTGGTATTAGAGGTACAGTCTCACATCGGTGAAGATACGGTGCGTACCATTGCCATGGATTCCTCGGATGGATTGAGTCGAGGCACCGAGGTCACTGCTACCGGCGCTCCCATACAAATGCCCATTGGTGATGATGTGTATGGCCGTTTGTTCAACGTTATTGGTGATGCTATTGATGGTCTGGGTGATTTACCAAAGGCCGGTGATGCGGGTTTACCCATTCACAGACAGGCTCCAAAATTTGAAGAATTATCGACCTCTACAGAGGTCCTATTTACAGGTATAAAAGTTATCGACCTTATCGAGCCTTATGCCAAAGGTGGTAAAATTGGATTATTCGGTGGTGCCGGTGTTGGTAAAACGGTATTGATCCAGGAGTTGATTAACAATATTGCGAAAGGTCATGGTGGTCTGTCGGTTTTTGCCGGTGTAGGAGAGCGTACCCGTGAAGGAAACGACCTTTTAAGAGAGATGCTGGAGTCTGGAATTATACGTTACGGTGAAGATTTTATGCATTCCATGGAAGAAGGGGGTTGGGATTTATCTAAGGTAGATAAAGCTAAAATGAAAGAATCCAAAGCGACCTTCGTTTTCGGACAAATGAATGAACCTCCCGGAGCCCGTGCCCGAGTGGCTTTATCCGGTCTTACCATTGCCGAATATTTCCGTGATGGCGCCGGTGACGGACAAGGTAAGGATGTGTTGTTTTTCGTAGATAACATCTTCCGTTTTACACAAGCTGGATCTGAGGTATCTGCCTTACTTGGACGTATGCCCTCTGCGGTAGGTTATCAGCCTACATTGGCAACAGAAATGGGTGCGATGCAGGAACGGATCACCTCGACCAAGAAAGGTTCCATTACATCAGTTCAGGCGGTATATGTCCCTGCGGATGACTTGACTGACCCTGCTCCTGCAACGACCTTTGCGCACCTGGATGCAACTACCGTACTGTCTCGTAAAATTGCAGAGCTGGGTATATACCCCGCTGTGGATCCATTAGACTCAACATCCCGAATTTTAACTGCCGATATCTTAGGTGCCGACCATTACAACTGTGCACAGCGCGTAAAGGAGTTATTGCAACGTTATAAGGAATTACAGGACATCATTGCTATTCTGGGTATGGAAGAACTTTCGGAAGACGACAAATTAGCGGTTGGCCGTGCACGTCGGGTACAACGTTTCTTATCACAACCTTTCCATGTTGCAGAACAGTTTACAGGAATACCGGGGGTATTGGTAGATATTAAAGATACCATTAAAGGCTTTAATATGATTATGGACGGTGAGTTGGATCACCTGCCGGAAGCCGCTTTCAACCTGAAGGGAACCATTGAGGACGCCATTGAGGCCGGAGAAAAAATGTTGGCTGAAGCATAATATTAGTGATGCGTTCAGAATAACGCATCACTCACAACTTAGAGACTATGTATTTAGAAATCGTATCACCAGAGGCCACCTTATTTAGTGGAGAAGTAACCAGCGTTGCTGTGCCGGGGGTTAACGGCGAATTCCAAATGTTGAAAGATCACGCCCCGATCGTTTCCTTGTTAAAAGAAGGTTTTGTAAAGATATTTGGTACCATTGAACTCGATGAGGAGGTCCAGGATAAATTTACCAAAGGTGATAAAGGCACTACTCTTTTAAAGATTAGCTCGGGCACCATAGAGATGAAGGACAATAAAGTGATTGTTCTGGCAGATTAGGCAGCATCTCAAAATACTTAAAGCCCTTATAGAACTCTTAAATACTTAAGTCTTACTTTTCTGGTTGACGTTTAAGGTTATCGCGCAATACCAACTGAAGTCGAAACCTACAATTTAATGGTAAGATGTAAATGCATTTCGACTGCGCTCAATGTGACCTATTAGGATTTTCTTTTTTGACCCTTATTACTGCCCTAGACCTTTATAAATATTTTCCTTCTGTACATAATATATCCCAGAAGCAAATAAAAAGCAACCACACTCAGGGCGTATAACAATGACGACATTTTATTGCTGAGAACATCGTGAACGAAAATGGTGTTATAGAGCCATGAGTGAATATTCGTGTCCCCAACTTTAGTCAAATAGAAGGTTTTGCTAATAAAGCTGGATAAAAAATAAATGGTAATGGCATTCATGCCGGTATATTTAAAAATGGTTCCGAAGGTCATTTTACGTTTGTCGGTTAAGAAATAGATGACGCTCAGGATCAGCGTCCCCCATCCACTGGTGACCAACACAAAACTGCTGCTCCATAAGGCTTTGTTAATCGGGAACCACAAGTTAAATACATAACCCGAAATCAATAACCCTATAGCAATCAATACGAGCATCTTGGTGCTTTTAAATGTACTTAGAACTTTTCCGATTAAAACACCCAAGATACAGGTCACTACCGCCGGGAAGGTACTCAAGATCCCTTCCGGGTCGTAATCGGCCTTCCACATATGGGTCCCCAGAACATTTAAATCCACATAATTTGCCCAGTTGTTGGGTGCACGATCGAAGGTCGGCAAGGACCCATCCGGCAAGGGCACAAAACCAAGTAGCAACCAATAGCCTATTAAAACAAAACCCCCAATGCCCACCAACACCTTCCAGTTGAAATTCAGATTTAATATTGCCGTAATGAAAAATACAATTCCAATGCGCTGCAAAACACCAAAATAGCGCCATGACTCTACATCCTTAAAAAATGGAACGTAAGGCACAAACCAATTCAATAAAAGCCCCAAACCGATAAGCTTTAAACTTCTTACCGCTATTTTTTTATAGGTAGCCGCATCATTGGACCTGTTCTTATAGGCAAAATGGATGGATATCCCAACAATAAAGAGAAAGAAGGGGAATATTAAATCTGTAGGGGTTAATCCATGCCATTCGGCATGTAAAAGAGGAGCGTACACATGACTCCACGTGCCCGGTGTATTCACCAGAATCATAGCGGCAATGGTGAATCCTCTTAAGATATCGACAGATACAATTCGTTGTGCCATTGTCTTGTTTTAGTTAGTTTAGTTAATTCTTATGTGTTATGCGCTTCATTTCAAGCACCACTCGCATCATTAATATTAAAAATGCGTTCTTTTGCCTCTTTCAAATACATTCTCCCAATAGGTATTTTTTTGTCTGCTATTTCAATGGTATTCCCGTCCAGGGCCTTCACATGACTCATGGATACCGTATACGATCGATGTACCCTGATAAAATTCGAGGAAGGCAACTCCTCGGTTATCGCGGTTAAGGACTTGTGCACCACATAATCCCCTAAATTGGTAATCACCTTAATATAATCCTTTAAACTTTCAATGTAAAAAATATCGGTGAGATAGACCTTGACCAGTTTTTTATTGACCTTCAAAAAAATATGGGGCTCTTGTTGCAGATTAGGATCGCTAGAACCACCGGATGTTTGTTGCTTCAGCCTGTATACCTTATTAATCGTCTTGAGAAACCGGTTAAACGGTATGGGTTTCACCAGGTAATCGGCAACATCCAGCTCAAAACTCTCGACGGCGTATTCCCTGTAGGCCGTAGTAACAACCACCAGGGGCTTATAACCCAAATTTTGTAAAAAAGTAAACCCGGTCATCTGAGGCATATTGATGTCCAGAAAGATCACATCAGGTTTGCTTTGCTGAAGCTCCTCAAAGGCCTTTAAAGGGTTATTATAGATATTTAAAACCTCCAAATTATCAAATGACTTCAAATGGTTTTCAATAACCTGGATCGCCAGGGGTTCGTCATCTATAATGGCACATGTGATTTTCACACCTCTAGTCTTTAGTAATTCTATGCGTATAAGTTAATTAATAATTCTAAACATTGGGGCTTATGACACAGGGATCTTCAAAAATAAATTGTAGACACCCTTATCAGCACTGGTCTTCAATTCAAAATCCTTGGAAAATAATATTTTCAAACGCCTTAGGGAATTTGAAATCCCTATTCCCTTTTTCACTTCATCAACCGTGTTCGGGTTAAAATTGTTTGAAATATTAAAATTCAGATACCGCCCATTGATGACTTCAAAGCTCATTTCCATTTTCATCTTTTCGTTGTTTTTAAGACCGTGCTTAAAACAGTTCTCCACAAAGGTAATGAGCAACAGAGGCGGAACTTTAACATCTTCTATATCACCGGTAATATGCATTTCCGTTTCAACCCTATCCTTGAATCTGAGGTTTTCAATATCGATATAATTATTGATATGGTCTATTTCCTTCAATAAACTTGCTTTGGAGTCCTGCACCTCATACAGCACATATTCCATTAAATCCGATAATTTTAACAATAGTCGTGGCATATTATCTGATTTATTGAGGGCCAGAGCATATAAATTGTTCAGTGTATTGAAGAAAAAATGAGGTTGGACCTGTGTTCTTAAAAACTTGAGCTCCGTGCTCAATTGCAATTGGGACAGTTCCTCATTGCGTTTTTTCTCAATACTATAGTCCACCAGGACCTTTATTGCCGTTACAAACGTAATCACATAGAGTTCCCCCAGGGCGACAACAATAAAGTGATTGAAATCCAAAAAGGAAACCGGACGTCCCAACTCCGGGGACAAAACCCCTGTGAAGGTGTAAATAAGGGAGGTTCTTACAATGTAAACCAACACCAAGATCAGAAAAATAGCACCCACATATTGTAGGTACTTCTTCTTTAGAAACAAGGTGGGAATTAAATAGTATACATTAAAGTAAATGACAACGATGTGAATAGGGAATTCTACTAAATTGGTTTGCAGGGAGTAGGTGAAATCATTGTGGAAACTGCCCCATCGTATCAGGTTAAAGGTGAAATAACCGAGCCAGAAGAGCACATGATACTTTATTGGAATCGTAGTTCCAATGCGTTCCCTAAGTGATGAAATAAACAAATTAAAAAGACCTTTCACTGATAATTTCAATTACAATACATTTACTCACTATAAGAAAACAGATTCACTTGGTCATTGTTATTGGTCACTAAGATCATGTTTCCGTCAGTATGCTTCAAGGTGATTATATCCTTTGAATTACCAATGTTCAAGAATCCAGTGGCGTTAAGATCATAAACCTTAAAATCGCCTTTATTAAATGCCATCACATTTCCATAGGAGGCGTCATATCTGACGGTCTCAACTTCGGAATTATAATGATTGCCAATGGCAATGATCTCATTGGATCCGTCCTTATCTATATCCAAAAATTCAAAGTCCATAATAGGGGCAATCTGGAATTCCCTGGGAAGTTCTTTAATTATAAATCCTTCTCCTGTATTTTCCAGGAAAATACTTTTTAATGTGGTTGCCTTTAAATGCAATGCGCTTCCCAAAGCTTCCTCGCCATAAATATCTTCAAGTTTGGCCTCCGCAAATTCAGTATAGGTTGGAAACTTTTCCTTTATAAATGGCATTTGTTGCGATGAGCATTCCCGCCCTCTGGAAGGTACCAAATAGCCCTTGTAATTCGAAGTGAGCACGATATCATAAGTTCCGGAATTATCAAAATCATCACAAAACACATGAAAGGGCTTCTCTTTACTGGCCTTGAATTTTGTATTTAGGCCCAGATTGCCGATAAAATAATCGTCATCCCCGTCCTTATCGATGTCCTCTGCCTCGATGCTAAACCAAAGTCCCTCAGTATCCTGCAAAACATCTTCTACAGGTTCTAAAACACCATTGTTATTCTGAAAGATGGTTATGGGCATCCATTCGCCAACGACAATTAAATCGTCATCCCCGTCATTATCATAATCCGTAAAAATGGCATCCGTAACCAAACCCACATTCCTGACCTGCGGACAGACTGATTCGGTTTTATCGATGAATTTATTGTTTTCGTTAATGAGTATATACGATAGTGGTGGATAGGGATATTTATCCGCTATTACCCTGCCTCCGACAAACAAATCCAAATCGCCGTCACCATCAATATCACTTGCCTTTACACATTGACCACTGGAGCTTATCTTTGGCAGTCTGTCACCGCTTTTTGTGAAATCTCCATTGCCATCATTGATATATAATCTATCCTGATAGTACATACTCCCCTCTTCAAATTCTGAGCCGCCACTTACGACGTAAAGATCCTGATCGCCATCATTATCGGCATCAAAAAACAGGACCCCCAGGTCTTCATAATCCTTATCCATCTCCCAAACAGCATCCGATGGTTTTTCAAATCCCCCATCTGCTTTTTGAATGTACAGTGCGCCACTTTGACCTTTAGCTCCACCGATAAAGAAGTCTTCTAATCCGTCCTTGTTAATATCTGCTTTATCAACAAAAGGGCCATTGGTAGATTGACTATGTGGCAGCAGTATCTGTTCCTTAAAATCATCGTGTTCGTTCTCTAAATGCTTAAATGAGATGCCCAATTGATCCGGAGCCACCTGTTTAAACACCGTTTGTTGTTCTTCAATCTTTTCACTTTTTGGAACCTTAGCCTCCTTTTCATTCAAGACAATTATTTGGTTGGCTTTCAATTCTGTAAGTCTGGTAATGGTATTACCCGGCCATTCAACCAATACTTCGTCAATGGTTGTGGCCTCACCAATTCCAAAATTCAAAATATTGTGTACGGATGATAAAAACCCTCTACTGGTGTATAGTTCCTGATATTGCTTTTCACCATTCACAGAAATCGTCACCTTTGTCCCAATGGCTGAGGTATTGTTAGGATTTCCGATCAACCTAAATTGAATAAAATTGTGGGTGTCGTTATTCCTGTAGATCTGAGCCTTATCATTGATGTTGTTAATGACCAGATCCAGATCACCATCATTGTCAAAATCAGCATAGGCGGAGCCATTGGATTGTGTTTTACTATTCAGGCCCCAGGAACTGGTGGCATTGGTAAACTTTAAGTTTCCACTATTTTTATAGGCATAATTCTTTAGTTTATTCGAGGGTTGTAAGGCTGTCACCTCCTGAAAATCCGGATTCCCCTTCTGGGCATATAGCTCGCCCAGCTTGGTTCTGAAATCCTGGTCACCCATATCCTTTAAAATACCATTCGTTATAAAAATATCCTTCAACCCATCGTTATCGTAATCTGCTATTAATGGCGCCCAACTCCAATCGGTTTTTGCCACCCCACTCAACTGAGCAATTTCACTGAACTTTCCATTACCCCTATTGAGTTGTAAGGTGTTGACCATATATTGATGATGGTATTCATTCTTTACCATTTCATAAAAACTGCTGGTATTCATACTCGCCATGTTCTTTTTACTTCGAATATGATCCTCAGGAGCCATCTCCAGGACTATTAAATCCGGTAAGAGATCGTTATTGATGTCTGCATAATCCGATCCCATGCTACTGAACGAAATATGGTTCATCATGTCCAGAATTTTATTTTTAAACGTACCATCGCCATTATTTATATAAAGCATATCCGGCGTATAAAAATCGTTGCAGACATACACATCCGGCCAGTCATCCCCATTAAAGTCTCCTATTGAGGCACTCAAGCCCCAGGCCTTATTTACAACGCCCGCATCATGGGTAATCTCCGTGAAGTGGGTGCCGTCGTTTCTATAGAAAATATCAGAACTAAACCTGGACACCGCGCGTTCTATAGTCATCCGTAATCTGCCTGTGTTTTCAAAATCCGGACGATGATTTAATAAATACAGGTCCATATCGCCATCCTTGTCATAATCAAAAAAATAGGATTGCGTGCTAAAACTGGGAGTATCGACCTTCCATTCTGCCGCCTTGTCAATAAAGGTGTTGTCCTTCTGATTAATATACAGTCGGTTTACCATGGAATATTGGGTCAGGGGCGTTCCGGATTTGCATATATAGATATCCAACCAGCCGTCATTATTAACATCGACCACAGAAACGCCTGTAGACCATCCATAAGGATCCTCCAGACCCGATCCTTCAGTTACATTTTCAAACTCAAAATTTCCTTTATTTATATAGAGTTCATTATTGTTTTGGTTTGCCACAAAGAAAATATCCACTAAACCATCGTTATTGAAATCGGCTGTAGCAACCCCGCCACCATTGTAAATATTGGCGAAATTCAGAAAGCTCATTTCCGGAGTTTCTTCAACCCTGTTTTCAAAATCCACATGTGTTTCTTCATGGGGCAGTACTGTAAACTGGCTTGCCTCAGTGGTGGATTTATTACCGACATCAGCTAAAACCAGAAATGTATCGTTTCCGTTACAACCAAAAATCAAAATAGCTATAAAGACGCAGGAAATTAGATTTTTCAACATATTACTTTTTAAATTAAAAAAATAGAGAAGGGAGAATCAAATATACATATGATTCTCCCTTTAAAGGTATTATTTTATAATTAATACTTTAGTTCTGCTTCGCCCACCATAGCGGTGTATGTATCTCATCGGGGCCGCCAAGTTGTTGAACTGCCTGGGCATGACCGAGAGGCACATTGTTTTCAAAGGTCGAAGGATAAGGTACCCTTTGCCCAAAGAAATTCACCTGATTGGTCATATAGTTACTGCTCGTTATTTGCGGAAGATTTGGAAGTGGTTCCTCAACTACCGGATTTTCGAAGAATGGTAACCCTAACCTTCTGTGGTCATTCCATATTTCAAGTGGTAACCACGCATGTTGCGCAATGAACTTCTGCGTAATAATTTTATTCAAACGATCATTTCTTACATTTCCTCCTTCATAAATAGTATTATTAGGGAAGCTGTAATTCATCGTTCCTGGTGTCCCAGTATAACCATCTATATAATCTCTGGTTACACTTGCAGGAGGTTCTGCAGTATGATCCCAGCTTACGGAGGTTCCGTTATTATTGTAGTCCTGAGAAGCCACATAAGTCGCTACATGATCTGAAACACCATAGTATTCAAAACTATGCGCGATTCCGGCTTCATAAGCCTCTTTACCACCAATTGGTGTTGACCATCCTCTAACGGCAGCTTCAGCTATTAGGAAATGGGTTTCCCAGGATGGGAAGAAGATACGTTCATTCTTATCTCCTTCTCCTCTGAAGTCCATACCTAATCGCGGGTATGTACCATGAGATATCAATTGGTTTTTTTCTCCTGCCGCACCCCATCTTCCCGCAGCAAATGCGTTGTAGGTATAGGCACCATCCATGGTCATTAGAACATCGCCATTATCATCCAATAAACTTCTTTGAGTTTGGGTATGGCTATTACTCCATGTCGGGAAAAAACTATAATTATCGTCATCGATATTTCCAGGAATCGGGAAGGTTAAATACGCTCTGGGATCAATGCTTTCTGGCAGACCATCCAGCCAAAATCCGTTAGCAGGATCGTTTGAACGTTGTGGAAAATGATTCTCAAATTTTAAACCCATATAGTTTGCCGGCTTAATGTTGATCTGATCTTCGGGCGCTAATTGATCAACCGATTTTACCCCACCAAGTCCTAAAACCGCATTCCTGTAGGTTGTAGTCATATAATGGCTGTTCCATTGTCTGGACTGTACATTAACAAAACTGTTCCAACCACCGGCTTCGGCTACTCGCATATCATCTGCCGACGAAGCAATGATCATCCCACTGTTGGCGGCTTCCTCAAAATGCTGTTGCGCGACAGAAGGCGCCACCTCAGACAAGCGCATCGCTAAACGCATACGCATGGAATTCCCATATTTCTTCCACTTCATATAATCGTATCCATAAGCGGGATCTAAATCCGAGTCCGGTTTAAAGGTGAGGTTTTCATCTAATTTGCTCACGGCATCTTTTAACTCTGCCAGCATGAAATTATAGACCTCTTCTACACTGTTGTACTCCGGGTTTTCACCTTTAAAGCCATCCACAGGAATAGGTCCGAAGGTATCCGTCATTTCACTCATGATATATACCCTCCAAATTCTTGCCACCTGCAATAAATTCTCAGTATATTCCTTAACATTTCCTGAAGCTATTTTTTCTTCAGCAACCGTAATGGCCGTTGTTATATTGCGCAGCCATGCGGAGACATAGCTTTGAAAATAGTCGCGTGTCCAACCGTCATTCATACCGCCTTGAGACAACACCCCTAACCTGGAGGTATGAGAAGCATCCTTCCAATACAATACAAACACACGCTCCGCAATATGCGGATCCTGCTGTGCGGCTCCAATAGAATTATTGATAAAAAACTCTACTTCTACTTGTTCTGCAGTTGCAGCCAAGGGATCTACGTTGATTTCTTCAAAATCACTACATGAAAAAATCATTAGCACTAAACTGAACAGTGCCCATTCTTTACAAAATACTTTTTTCATAATCTTTCTTTTTTTTAAAATTTAGCAGCTATATTAAAAAATACAGTTCTTGTTGTAGGTGGTGCCAGGTTCTCGAAACCGGTCGCATTCGATGCGGTTGCGTTTACCGCTTCCGGATCCACACCATTGAGGTCACTGGAGATCATCCAAACATTGTTTGCTGATATTCCAACAGACAAGCCCTTAAAAGGTGACCTGTCTAACCATGCTTTATCAAAATTATAGGTTAAATTCACATTTCTTAACCTTACATTGGTCGCGTCGTATACAAATGCTTCATTAATACCCAGGTTTCCTGAGCGACTGGTAATGCCAGAATAATAATTTTCCGGTGAAACACCAACCGTGTTTTCACTTAAATTTCCATTGCCATCATCGAACACGCCATCAAATACAATAGGCTCTCGTTCTCCATTAGGTGCCGTAACAGCCGCTAACCCGGATGCCTGCAGCGCATGGTTCGTTCCAGAGAATATCTCGCCACCTATTGTAGCACTTATTAAGAAGCTAAAAGAAAAGTTTTTATAGGTAAACATATTCGTAATACCTAACAAGGCATCGGGAACCTGAGATCCCAACACGTGCTTATCACTAGTCGCCAGTGGTATTCCATCAGCATCTACCAAAATCCTTCCGAAAAACTGACTGTTCTCATCTTCCACTCTTCTATACTTACTTCCAACGATAACACCATAATCGCCCCCAACATCAGCTCTGATATTAAAGTTGTCGAATCCGCCCAAGCTGAATTCCGTCACATCGTCCGCCAATTCCTCTATTGTGTTTTCGTTGAACGAGTAATTGATATCCATATCCCAGGTAAAACTATCGTTTCTGATAATTCGAGACTTTAAGGTCAACTCTACACCGGTATTTTGGATATCCCCTGCATTTATCTTTTTAGCATTAAATCCACTGAATGGATCTAAAGGAAGGTCGATGATCTGGTTTGTAGCATTCGACTTATACCATGCGAAGTCCAGACCAATTCTGTTGTCGAGGAACCGCGCTTCCAAACCGATCTCCCATGATTTAATCAACTCATTCACAATATCGGGATTTCTTAATACACTATTCGTTCCAGCGGTGGTATTACCCAATGGATCGTTACCTATGGTGTAGGCGTTCAACAATTGATAAGGACTCAAATCGTTACCCACTTCCGCATAGGATGCTCTTATCTTACCAAAAGTGAACCAGCTCGGCAATTCATTTCCGGTCTTAGTGATCATGTCTGAAATAACAATCGAGGTACTCACAGATGGATAGAAAAACGACCTGTTTTCCTTACTCAACGTGGACGACCAGTCATTTCTGCCCGTGATATCTAAAAACACATAACCGTCATAATTGATCTGCGCAAAACCGTAAAAGGAATTAATCTTTCTCTCACTAAATGACTGGGAGACACTCGCCGGGTTCACTCCATTATTCAGGCTGAATAAGTTTGGAACCAGTAAGACACCTGAACTACTACTGATACCACTGTTTACCTGGGTCATTAAGTTCCCACCTAAGGATAGAGAACCTCCGAATTTTCCAAAAATATTGTCCTTAGCCGCCGTGATCAGTGCGCTGTAATTCTGCTCATTAAAGGTCCTTTTTCCTAAACTGTAAGTCGAATTCGTCGAAGTCCCTGCAAATACTTTACCCTCAGTATTGGTGGTATATAAATCTGCTCCTCCACGTACCTCTGCCTTTAACCAATCGTTGAACTCATGACTTAAAACGGCAGTCATTATAAAACGATCCCTGGAATCATAGCTCAGACGTCTCTTGTTCGCCCAGTAGGGGTTAATCTGATTCGAGTTCGGATCAAACCATATCTGATTACCAAACTCATCGACACCGGCAGAATATTGCCTGATATCACGCGATCTCGGGAAGTTTATTATGGTCTGGTATTGACTTAAAGCACCAAAACCGGTTCTCGGTCTGTTGTTAGCCGTTGTTTTATTGTACTGTACTTTCGTATCGATGGTCCAATCCTTTTCTTTTCCGAAATGATTGACGCCTCTGGCAGTTATGTTTAGACGTTCCAATGTCGCTGATGGTGCGATACCCTCATCATCCAAATAATTTGCTGAAGCATAGTAGGATCCGTTTTCTGAGTTATTCTGGATGGACAGACTATGGTTCTGACTAAACCCGTCGTTGTAATAGTTTCCTATATTATCATAAGCCTTATCGAAAGTAACGGAGCCTTGCTCAGGTCCGGTTTCTGTCTGACCTTCAATTTTTGGCCCCCAGCTATCCGTAGAATACTCGCCGTAAAAACCTTCGTTACCCTGTCCAAAACTACCTTGCAAATCAGGCGTCATGAAAATACTTTGAAACCCGGTGGTAACCGAGTAAGCAATACCTAAGCCCTGATTCGATTTACCTGTTTTGGTTGTAATTAAGATAACACCGTTACCCGCACGAGATCCGTAAAGGGCTGCCGCGGAGGCTCCTTTAAGTACCGATAAGGATTCAATATCGTCCGGATTGATATCCGCAATACCGTTACCTAAATCGGTTGCAGGACTCCAGAACCCTTCATTAGATGACCCCGTAAAGTTGTTTATCGGTGTACCATCGACTACAATTAAAGGCTGGTTATCGTTGGTTAAGGAACTAAATCCCCTTAATACGATTTTTGTAGATCCTGCAGGTCCATTACTACTTTTTATAACTTGTAACCCGGTTACCCTACCGGAAAGTGAATTCACCAAGTTTGGTTCTCTCTGTTCAGCAATCGTTGCTCCCTGGATTTCCTGTACGGCATAACCCAGAGACTTACGCTCACGTTTGATACCCAAAGCAGTTACGACAACCTCATCCAGCTGGCTGGCATCTTCTGTCAATGTCGCGTTTACTGTGGACTGACCACTTACAGCTATTTCCTGGGACACATACCCAACAAAAGAAATTTGCAACACCGCATTATTTGTTGTCAGTGTGATACTGTAGTTTCCATCGAAATCGGAGGACGCCCCATTAGACGTTCCTTTTTCAATAATATTTGCTCCCAGGAGCGGAACACCATTCGCATCCGTAATTGTTCCTGTAATTGTTGTGCCTTCTTGTGCAAATGCACCTTGAATCGTTAGTGCACAAACAAAAACCATGAGTTTTAGTAGTTGTTTAATCATAATTGTTTTTTGAATTAGTTAATTTGATCTTGATTAGTGTATTATACGCTTCATTAAAATTTAATGAATAAATTTAGGATTAAAGTGTTTTTATCATATACAAATCGTTTTAAGTTAGTCTTTGAATTGTTGCTTTTTTGAAATAAAAATTTAAAGTATCACTTTTGAGATACCTCTAGAAAAAAAATATATAAACAACATCATTTTACACACAAACAACTTATTCTAAATGCCGGCTGCCAATATAGCAAAAAAAATAATCATAAAATGTTAAAGTCAAAATAGGTCTGGGGTTCGATTAAGAATATGGTAAACACGCTAGTAAACCCGCTTTATGACATTGGTGACAATGCCCCAAATTACAAAGTGGTTGTCCTCCGTAATTTTAATCGGAAGGTAATGGTCGTTCTCGGGTTGCAACCATACCCCGTCGGATTCTACCTTCAAGCGTTTCACCGTAAACTCACCATCCAGAAAACAAACCGCTATCTTGTTATGCTCCGGAGCCAAACTTCGGTCGATAACCAATAGGTCCTGATCATGCAATCCTGCATTTACCATAGATTGTCCGGATACACGCGCAAAAAAAGTGGTGGCTTTGTTTCTAACCAGCTCACGATCCAGGGACATGCGCTGCCCCTCAAGATCTTCCGTTGGCGATGGGAATCCGGCAGAAATTCCAGTTTCATAAAATAGAACCTCTAATTCAGATTGAGGATCCGGACTGTAAATAGTAAGGGATTTAGATGCGTTTAACGGCATGACTTTACGATTCTTTACACAAATCTTAATAATCTTACAGCTAAAAGTAAACAAAATTATTTAATGCACAACTAATTTTAGTTCGCAAATGGGATAAAAGAACAGACTTTTCTGTTAATTTAACATGTTGTAGGTTTTGACCTTCAAGTTTTACATGTCTGAGTCAGGCAGGCATTTAGACCACTATAATTGCATTATTTCCGATACCTTCAACGGACAGGCAGACCACCCTGAGTAGGCCTTTAGGTTAGCAAATGATCATTTATACTTAAAACAGAGGACATAAGCTACCGATTCACTCTAAGCTTTAAAACTTATGCTTCGATTTAGATTTCTTACCCTTAAAAAATAAACTCAGATGAGACATTATGGGTTTTTTGGTTAGATTTGAGATCTGGAAATAGGCGTCTTGTAATGCATTCCTTTTTCTAATTTCTATCTAATGCCTGAAAAGAAATCATACACTGTAGCCGAAGCCACTCGAAGGCTTGAGCATTATTGTGCCTACCAGGAACGCTGTCATAAGGAGGTGAGAGAAAAGCTCAGAGACCTGCATATGATTCCGGAAGCTATTGATCATATTATGGTACACCTCATCAATCATAACTATCTCAATGAGACCCGTTTTGCCAAAGCCTATGTTAGTGGAAAGTTCAAGATGAAGGCATGGGGCAAGCGCCGCTTAGGCGCCGAGTTGTTAAAAAAAGACATCTCTAGATCTATTATTAATGAGGCCATCCTAAGTTTAGATGATGACCTCTATCTTGACACCCTTGATCGACTCGCTAAAAAATATGTGACCACAAGTACGGAAAACAACACATTGAAAAAGAAAAAGAAACTTATTGATTATTTGTTATACCGCGGTTGGGAACCCCATTTGGTTTATGATAAGGCAAAAGAACTTATGGATTGACCATTTTTTTATGGGTGCGTACAATTGCCTGCTCGTTTTTCCAGTCAATCCATTTTTGTCCTTGAATTCGGCGCATCGTGTTGTCCAATAAACGCATAACGAATACATTATAAATAGCCTTACTCAGGTTTCCCGGGTTTTGTGCCAGGGCTCTAAGGCTCATTGAGAATCCGGGGGTTATATAGCGCATATAATGCCAATAGCCCTCGGGCATATACAGCACCTCGCCGTGATGCAGCTCGCATACCCATCCTTTGGCCTTCTTTAATGCCGGCCATTTGTCAAAATCTGGATTACTGAAATCGATGTCCTCTCTTGTAATCAGTGAATGCGGAATTTTATACAAATACTCGTTTTGCTTCTGATCGAACAATATACATTGTTTTTTGCCTTCAAAGTGAAAATGGAAAATATTGGCCAAATCGATGTCGTAGTGCATGAAGGTGTGCGCATTCATACCTCCAAAAAAGAGCATCGGCAAGCCTTTCATAAAACGTAATCCGAAATCGGGATAGGAAAAATCGTTTTGAAGTTCCGGAACCTCCTTTAAGATGTTCCAGAGAAAAATGCGGTATTTTGTAGGTTTGCTTTTTAAGAGATCGACATAGGCCCTCATCTTCATTTTAGCGTGAGGTTGGTTAAAACCCTCCTTATAATCCACCGGTCGGTCGTCGTAAAGAGGCACTGTAATATCGCCGGCGGCAGCCTTCATGAAATCCAGGTTCCATTTCGTATAGGCCGGCCAGTCCTCGATACAACGTTCAATAACCACAGGTCGTTGTGGTTTAAAATAGTCTTTTAAGAATTCCGACTTCGTAAGGTGTTCTACTCTCGGGATGTCCTGTAGGTTCAACGACAATGCGATATCATTTAGAGGGTCAAAGTTAAGAAAAGCACCTTAAATTGAAAACAGGTTTTATTTTGATCTTTAAGCCCAAACGTGATGGTCAGATAACATCCTCTCATAACCTACAACTTCTCGAAATACGCCTTAAACTATCGCCTAACTATAAAGCTTTAAAGGATTGGGCAGATTATGCGATTCCTTTCACTGAGAAAAAGACAATTCATAACTACAGACTTCAAAAATTGTCCTGTGAATTTCTGAAATTGTCCTGTGAATTTTGAAAATTCACAGGACAATTTTCAAACATGATGCTTAGGAAATAAGATTATCCTAACTAGAAATTTTCTAATGCTTGCTTATCGAAATAAACACTTATGATTAATCCCTAAAAGTGGTCTGCATGACAATTCAGGAAGCAGTGCGATCCGGATTTATTTTGTGGTCTTCGCCTTTTGTTTAGCGACCTCATTGCGTTCTATGGTATGTTCCGGGCGGGACCATCGGGGATTTTCTCCCAAAGCCTGGTATTGCGAATCTTCGGCCTCTACCGTCTGTGGATGCACATGCTTTAAAAAAGGTTTCTGAGGATTCAGCCCGAGTTCATCAAACATTTCCATATCCTCATTGACATCAGGATTTGGTGTCGTTAACAATTTATCTCCGGCAAAGATCGAATTGGCCCCGGCAAAGAAACACATGGCCTGACCCTCTCTTGTCATCTGGGTGCGTCCCGCCGATAACCGCACCTGGGTTTCGGGCATCACGATACGGGTCGTGGCTACCATACGTACCATTTCCCAAATCGAAACCGGTTCCTGATCTTCTAAAGGCGTACCCTCGACCGCAACGAGTGCATTAATGGGAACAGACTCCGGTTGTGGGTTGAGCGTCGACAGGGCCACCAACATTCCCGCACGATCTTCAACCTTCTCGCCCATGCCGATAATGCCTCCACTACAAACGGTCACATTCGTTTTACGGACATTATCAATAGTCTTTAAACGATCCTCAAAGCCTCGTGTTGAGATGACTTCCTTATAATAGTCTTCCGATGAATCCAAATTATGGTTATAGGCATACAAGCCGGCTTCCGCCAATCGTCTGGCCTGGTTTTCAGTAAGCATCCCCAGGGTACAACAAACCTCCATGTCCAGCTTGTTAATGGTACGCACCATTTCCAGGACCTGGTCGAATTCCGGACCATCTTTAACATTGCGCCAGGCAGCACCCATGCATACGCGTGAACTGCCACTGGACTTGGCCCGCAGGGCCTGGGCTTTAACCTGCTGTACGGACATTAAATCGTTACCCTCAATAGCGGTATGATACCGCGCTGCCTGTGGACAATAGCCACAATCCTCGGGACAACCCCCTGTTTTTATGGATAACAATGTAGACACCTGAACCGTATTCGGATCGTGATGCTGCCTGTGCACTGTAGCGGCCTCATAGAGCAATTCCATAAGCGGTTTGTTATAGATGGCTAATATGTCTTCTTTGGTCCAATTATGTCTTGTTTCGCCCATAACGCTCAAAATTAGTAAATGTCAAAAGTACTAATTTAAAAAGATTCCTTAACGGATTAAAAACATAAATTGCTAACAGCATTTTTAACGCGATGGTTCCTTGGTATTTCGATTCCGGGTCGCGACCTCATTCTTTAGGTGAACCCACTGGACGCCTGTTTACCATAAAAACATCATTCAGGTATCTGCTGACTCAGGCAATGCAGCGTACCAAAACCCCAGATAAGGTCAATGGCGTTTATCGGTATCACCTGCCTGCCCTTAAAACAGCTGGATAAGATGTTCAGCGCTTTGGCATCCTTTGAATCATTGAAGGTAGGGACCAAAACAGCCTTATTAAGTATGAGGAAATTAGCGTAACTCGCCGGTAATCGTATCCCTTCAAAAACAATGGGATCCGGCATTGGCAGGGGTACTATTTTAGGTTTCGCACCATTTTCAAGTCTGGCGTTTTCCAATCGTTTGAGGTTGCTTTGAAGGGCCTTGTAATTGGCATCCCGCTTCCTGGTTTCGACTACTGTAACAATGGTGTCTGCATTTACGAAGCGGGCTAAATCATCAATATGCCCGTGGGTATCATCCCCGGTAATGCCCTCTCCCAACCAAATGGTATTGGTCACACCAAGATAGGTTTTAAAAATAGCCTCATAATCCGATCTGGACAGGCCCGGATTTCTAACCTGCACCTCTTGATCTAACAGGCATTCTTCGGTGGTCAGCAGGGTACCCATACCATTCACATCAATGGCACCGCCCTCTAATGTAATCGATCGGCCCTTATAGGTTACCTGCTCCAATTCTAAATTAAGAACGGAAGCCATAACGCGCGGAATATGACGATCCAGTTTAAAATTACCATACTTGGCCCATCCATTAAAATTGAAGTTGAGCGCCTTTCTTTGATTTCCTCTTTTAACCACTATAGGTCCCGCGTCGCGCATCCAGCTTCGGTTGCTTTTATGTAGTATATAAGACACGTGGTTCACATCGACATCAGCCTTCAGCAACATGGCCTGTAATCTTTCCTGAAGCTTTTGATTCGCTACAATAATGTAAACCTTTTCCAGTGACGCAATTTTTTTTATGAACTCCACAAAGGCCCATTGCACTGCACCATACTTACCAGGCCAATCCTTTCCATTGTGAGGAAAACAAAGCAGAATGCCCTCTTGCTTTTCCCATTCTGCCGGAAACCGCCACGCATCGCCCATTGCCATCAGTCGATTACCCGTTTGGTTAAATGCCCATAGGCATCAATTCTGCGATCTCTGAGAAAAGGCCAATTTTGTCTGACCTCCTCCTGTAATTCCAGATCCACCTCGGCCATCAGGATCTCTTCTTTATCCGTGGATGCCTGGGCAAGGATCTCGCCCTGTGGTCCGCAAATAAACGACGAACCCCAGAACTGTATCCCCTCGGTTCCCGGAATGTATTGTTCAAGGCCTATCCTATTTGCTGCGGCAACATAAATACCATTGGCCACGGCATGACCCTTCATAACGTTCATCCAAGCCCCTTGCTGATTTTCGCCAAATTCCTCCTTTTCCTGTGGGTGCCATCCGATAGCCGTGGGATAAAAAAGAACTTCCGCCCCTTGTAAGGCGGTTAACCGTGCCGCTTCAGGATACCACTGATCCCAACAAATTAAAGTGCCAATGTTCCCTTTTTTGGTCTGTACACTTTTAAAGCCCAGATCGCCGGGAGTGAAATAAAATTTCTCATAGTAGTGCGGATCATCAGGGATATGCATTTTCCGGTATAACCCTGCCTCTGACCCATCAGAATCAATAATATACGCACTGTTATGATATACGCCTGACATGCGTTTTTCAAAAAATGGAACAATAATCACGACGCCTAAAGATTTTGACAAATCACTAAAGGCCTTAAAAGAGGTACTGTACAATGGTTCTGCCAGGGCGAAATTTGCAGTGTCCTCACTCTGGCAAAAGTAGTGACTGCTGTATAACTCAGGAAGGCAGATCACCTCCGCTCCCTTTCCGGCAGCTTTCCTAACCCATTCGGTACATTTTTTAAGATTATTCTCAAGTTTGTTATTCAGATTGAGCTGTATAACTGAAATCTTGTAGCGTTGCTTCGACATGTCTTTTAGAATAAACTGATTTTAGGTTTTAACACGGCCTTTAGGCGCAGATAAATATAGCTCTTTTTATGGCTTGAATTATTTTAAATTTTATTTTGAAATCACAAGACTTACGGCATTACCCCCAAAGCCTACAGCATTCACCATGATGTTCTTAAGACGTTTTGGATCTGCCTGTTTATAATAAGGTACATGAATAAATTCCTGATACTGCAGCATCAATACGGCCAGTTCTAAACTTAAAAGACCGGATGCTCCAAAACTATGACCTATTTTCCATTTATTGGACGTTAATACCGGCAGGTGGTCCGAAAACACCAATTTTATGGCATTCCATTCGCTTTTATCTCCTTTGATGGTCCCCGGGGCATGCATCACAATGGCGTCGATATCATTCGGATGCATCTCGCCCAGTGCCATTGTCATAGAACGTTGAAAACACTTCGCGTCACTGGAAATGGAAATATTGTGTTCTAAGATTTCCGTTGCGTAGCCATAGCCTGTAATGAATGCGAGGGCATGATCCTTAGCTCCTGATTCGAGGCAGGCCATGGACGCCGCTTCACCTAAAACCATAGTATTATGTCTTTTATTGAAATCCAGGGCGCGGCAGGGATAGTTCGTTTCTGTGCTGAGGCTGCCCTCCAATTTATGTTTCGAGTAGATCTTTAAAGCTTGCATTTGTGCCACAGTAAATGCGGTTAAGGGGGCTTCGCTGCCTCCCACAAGAAATTTATTGCACATTCCGGATTGTAACCAGGCCACCCCGTTTAAAACGGCGTGCAAGGCTGTGGAACAGGTTATGGAATGGCTTACATCGGGGCCCTGAGTTTGTAAATCGTGTGCTACCCAGGAGGACAAGTTTCCTAAAGTGGTGGTAGGAGAACTCAAGGTATTTGCTTTGCCTTTCTTTAGAAAAGTTTCATAGTGATGTTCAAAGACACCAGTTGCGCCACGAGACGACCCAATGTTGACGCCAAAATTATCAGACGGTGTCCATTGTGCTTGCTCTACCGCTCTTCGGGAGGCATAAATGGCATACAACACCGTTCTGTCCAGGGCTTTGTACTTGGCATCCGACCCTCTTAATCGCTCTATTTCCTCTGAGGCTTCCGGCGGTAGCTCGGCAACAGACACCGGATTACCCGTAAACTGTTTTTCAACAAAACAGTGATCGCTATTCTGATAGGCATGCCATACCTCCTGTAAAGATTTTCCGAGGGGTGAAATGGACGCAACAGCAGTTATTGAGATTGGTTTGTGCAAAGCCTTGGTTTGAATGCAAATTTAAATGATTTCTAATGCTTCTTCAATTACTTTATAGACTTTCTGCAGCTGTTTTTCCGAAATGATATAGGGTACTTGCAGGTATATCGTATTTCCAAGTGGTCTTAAGAACACACCTCTGTCCATAAAGAATTTGAGCAATTTATCCCTCAAGGCGCCATAACGTTCCATTTTAGTATCGAGATCCAGGGCCAGTACAACCCCAATATGCCGAACTTCCTTCACTTTCGGATGGGTCTTAATTTTATTCTTAAACTGATTATGAGAACCTTCAATGCGTTTAAGATTAGTCTGCATCTCTTCGGATTTCAGTAATTCAATTCCTGCAATGGCTGCTGCGCAGGCTATCGGGTTGGCAGAATAGGTATGACAATGAAAAAATCCCTTTGTGATGTCGGGACTTAAAAAAGCGTTATAAACAGCTTCGGTGCATGAGGTAATGGCCATGGGTACTAGACCTGCTGTAAGGGCCTTGCTCAAACACATGATGTCCGGTTTCGTTTCCATATAATCTGAAGCAAAATATCGTCCTGTTTTACCAAAGCCCGTCATGACCTCATCTGCTATGGTAAGAATCCCTCTGGCCTTGCAAAATTCAAGAATTTGGTTTAGACCCTTTGTGTTGTGAATGGTCATTCCTGCCGCTCCCTGTAGCAGCGGTTCATAGATAAAACCCGCAATCTTATACTTTTTGTCAAGGGTTTGTAGTTGCTTCAAGATCCCCTCATGGTTAGACCCATTCGGTGTCGGTATGCGCTTAACGGCTATTAAAAAATCTTCAAAAGGTCCATTGTAAACCGACAATCCGGACACACTCATGGCGCCGAAGGTATCCCCGTGAAATCCATTTTCGAAGGCAATGAAGGTGGAGCGCTTTTCTCCTTTATTGAAATAATACTGAAGCGCCATTTTTATACTCGCCTCTACCGCTGTGGAGCCGTTATCGTTAAAAAATATACGGTTCTGATTATCCGGAAGAATCTCCATAAGTGCTTCAGACAGGCTCACAGCGGGTTCATGGGTAAAATCACTAAACATGACCTGATCCAAACGCTGCATCTGCCGGTATACCCTATTTAAAATAAAGTCATTGCAATGCCCATAAACGCAGGTATACCAGGAGGCAATAGCATCAATATATTCACGCCCCTGCTCATCGGTCAAGAGACAGCCCTTAGCGCTCACAATAGCAACACTTTCAGGATTTAATTGGTGTTGTCTTAAGGGGTGCCAAATATGCTTTTTATCACGTTCCTGTAAACTCATAGTCGATCCTTGAACCTTTCGGCATATTCTTTAACCACATTCTTGTCGAAATAAGGTTCTTCATCAATTCGTCCAATGACAGGCACATCGGTCATTTGTTTAATGATACGTTCCGTACTTTCATGCGCATCTCCACTAAAGATAATGGACACATTGAAGCCTTTTTCCTTTAAGGCATGTAGCGTTAATAGGGTATGATTGATGCTTCCTAAATAATGTCTCGACACGACAATAACCTGGTAATCAGGTTGAATCATATCCATAACCGTAACCGTGTCGTTCAATGGCACCAATAATCCGCCGGCACCTTCAATGACCAAATGATTATTGGTCTTGGGGACCTTTATGACCTTTAAATCAATTTCGATGCCATCAATAGCTGCAGCCGCATGGGGACTCATTGGAGTTTTCAATGCATACCTGTTGGGATGGAAAACCGATTTTGAGTTGGACACCAGTTTTTTTACCTTACAGGTATCGTCATGATCCAGATCACCTGCCTGAACTGGTTTCCAATAGTCCGCCTCCAGGGCTTCTACGCAAATGGCAGAAACTATGGTTTTTCCAACGTCGGTACCAATACCCGTTATAAAATAGGTTTTCATTCAAAAATGGTTTTGCAAAGGTTACAAATGTATCGTGTCTTTTCGAAAAAAGGGAATAGCATATAAAATATATTTTTTCGCTCCAAGGGCGCCATTTCTATTTTATGGGATTGGCATCTTGGACATGATATTGCATTCCCCAAAGCATCTACCTGATAGGTTTTAATCTCATTGTAAATCTGTAAGGCCCTATCCAGATCCGTATTCAAAATTAACAGTTTTACACCCCCTATGGCCAAGCTTATCAGTGGATCGGCATCGATGGTCTTTTCATCCATTAACATGCTTGTGATACCTTCGGCATCCAATTTCGATTTGACGACATGCGCCTCAGTAGCATACTCAAAAGTCGCCAGGGTGGTATAACTGTTATTCATATGCCGTTTTTAAAAGACAAATGTAGCAAGTAACTTTAGGACTTCAGTAATTTCTTCTTTAGAATTAAAGGCATGAAGACAAAACCGCAGGCGCTCCTGTCCTTCGGGCACGGTGGGTGACAGGATCGGTCTTACATCATATCCTTTATCTTGAAGTGCCTTGGCAATGATTTTAGTATTATTGCTTCCCGGCACTAAATAACAGTGTATGGCCGAGTTGCTATCGATAAAACCCCAAGGTGTTTTCGGACGGTCTTCCCAGGAAAAGGTTTGTAGACCAAGTCTTTTAACTTCAGACTTGAAAAATTGAATGTTCTCCTTCAATTTAAGCCCGGCAGGATGTGTCCTCCTGTCGTTATTATCATCATTATGACGCGTAGGATTGACCAGTTCATGGTAGGCTAATTGTACGGTCGCCAAGCTGTGTGGAGGCAGTGCCGTCGTGTATATGAAACTACGTGAAAAATTAACCAGATACTGTTTAAGTCCCTCGGCACCTAAAATCGCTGCACCGTGTCCACCCAGCGCTTTTCCAAAGGTTACAAGTCGCGCAAAAATCGACTTCTCCAGCCCGAGATCCTGAACCATTCCTTCTCCCTTCCCACCAAAAACACCTATGGCATGAGCTTCATCAACGATCAAAAAGGCCTTATGGGCATCACATAGCTCCACCAGGTTTTCAAGATCGGGTGAATCCCCGTCCATAGAAAAGACAGATTCCGTAACCACATACAAAGTGTTGTTTTTTATTAATTTCTGACCCCGCTCAAGATGACGGTCTAAATCTTCTAAATCGTTGTGCTTAAACTTAAACGATTTGGCATGACTCATACTGATACCATCACGTATTGACGCATGTATATATTCATCGTAAAGAATGATATCTCCGCGTTGAGCTACGCTGGAAAAAAATCCCAAATTGGCATCATAGCCTGAGTTAAACACCAGGGCGGACTCGGCATGGTGAAATTCACAGAGCATCGTTTCTAAAATCGGATAGAGGACATGATTCCCTGAAAGCAGTCGTGAGCCTGAACTTCCATTGTGGTATATCCCATGATCACTTAAATAGGCATGTGTTTTTTCAAATATCGATTTTGAACGGGCAAACCCCAAATAGTCATTCGATGCGAAATCGACCAATTGATTTTGGACACCCAATTGTCGTAATGCATTTGATGCGACTCTTTTATCCAGCTTTTGCTGAAGGTTTCTAGGAAAATGACCCATACGACAAATGTATATAAAATAGCTATCTTTATCCCTATGTTTTTGGCAATGCCTAAACGTATAAATTCAAATGCATTCGACCAATATCACCTATCAGAGAGCAACAACCGATGAGGAGCTTCTCCAGATTTTGGCGCTTCAAAAACAAAATCTGGCAGACGTTTTATCGACAACAGAAAAAGAAAATGAAGGTTTTGTAACGGTGGCCCATTCTTTCGATCTATTAAAAGAAATGAATGCGGCCTGTCCGCATATCATCGCTAAATATGGGGATACGGTTATAGGTTATGCCCTTTGTATGACTAAAGCCTTTAAAACAAAAATACCGATTCTCGTATCGATGTTCAATGTCATTGAATCGCTGGACCCCATTCCTGAAAACTATGTCATCATGGGACAGGTATGCATTGCTAAAAGCGCACGAGGACAAGGTGTGTTCCGTGGTTTATACCATTATATGTCGGAGATTTTAAAACTGGATTTCAAATATATTATAACGGAAGTGGATGTTGATAATTCACGCTCATCCCTAGCCCATAAAGCAGTTGGCTTTAAGGTATTAAAGCAATACCAATCTGATGATCGGGTCTGGGAACTCATTGGATTAGAGATTTAAGGGGGATTTGCAGTTCTCTATAGCATAACGCGACCAAGCACCAATGATATTGACAATTAGTTTTGTATTTTTAGCCCTCTTTAAAATTTATTTGCAATGAAACGTCTTTTATATCTCCTATTTTTTATACTCTCCTTCCATGGTTATACGCAAAATAATTATATCGTAAAAACCGAAGATGGACGTCGGGTCTTGCTGAAGGCCAATTATACATGGGAGTATATCGATGCCGCATCACCGAAATCGGCAGCAGTAGCAGAAGTGAACAACGTGGCCTTTAACGACAAGGCCTGCCAATTACCAAGTGATTTTGTAGAACCCAAATTGGATAATAAGATTCAGAACCAACTAAAAAAGGGACGTGCCACCATAGCTCATGTTAAAAAGAAAGTGGCCAAGGATTACAACTGTTCGGTTGAAGAGGTCATATTGGTGGCTTTTTCTGAACAAAAATCGAAAGGGGTCTATGATTTCTGCGCCAGGGGCAAAAAAGTGTCCTATAAACGGGTGGGGAATTCCATAATTGAAAAAGGCAAACTGTTTTAAGCTGCCACGATTCCAAATCGGTTTCATTTTTTAATTAGCTCAGTACGAATATTTCAAAGACAACACGTAATTTCTTCCGGGTGCGGTTATTCCGGATGAATAGGGCCGATAGCGCTGATCCGTAATATTCTCGGCGCTTAGGCTAAGGATGACGTCATCATTTATTTTATATTGGGTGCGCAAATTCAATGTCGTCCAGGATGGGGAAAAAGGATTCCCATTCCCGTCAGAGGCATAAATATAAGCCTTACCGGCTTCGGAAGGGGTGAGTTGGTTAAAGGATAATTCGCCATTATAGTTCAAAAATACATCCGCTATAAAATCTCTGGAGGTGTAAATTAAATGTGTATTCCCAAAATTTGGTGCTGCATGGCGCACCGGGACCTCGATACCCTCGTTCTCTTCCGTGCCACCGACAATACTATACTGGGATTTAATGTTAAAGTGCCTCGAAACCTTGGCGTCAAGTCCAATTTCAAATCCATAGATCCAGGCTTTCGATGCGTTTTGAATAGCCTGCACATTACTCAATTCACCATCGTACACAATCTGACTTTCACCGTTAACGGTATAGTCCCGTCTCACCAGGGCATTATCCAAATAGGTATAATAGGAGCTCATATCCAACACGACATTTTTAAAATTCAATTTCACCCCCAGTTCTCCACCATAGGCATATTCGGGTTTTAAATTCTCATTAGGTACCACGACTGAACCGGGTTCGGAATCGAATACTTTGCCAATGTCATCTATATTCGGGGCCCTGAATGCCGAAGAGGCATTGAACCGCCATTCCAGGATCGAATTGGGCAACCAGGTGAGTCCGGCCGTTCCTGTTAATGCGCCCGATTTATTTTCAGACCTATTAAAAGGTAAGTTTAAAAAAGTATTGTTCTTCTGAAAATTGGCCTTGGATACAACATGATTAAAGCGTAAACCCGACTGAAAGACAAATTTCACATTAGGCTTGTATTTTAAACTGCTATAGATCGCGGCCGATTGCCAGGTAGCCCCGTCAGGGTATCTGGAGACATCCACAGACCGTGTATTGGTGTTAATATCTTCTTCAAAACCATTGGAATGCACTTTGTTGTATACGTACTCCAGACCATAAAATAATCCCGTTTTTGAACCCATTCTCTTTTCAAAATCAAAATTCATGGAATAGGCATCCACCTTTTCTGCTCTTCGATGTCTCAAATCCGATTGAAAATCTCGATCTACACGACTTTCCTGAAAGTTCTGATAGGCTAAGGTCGCTTTTATTTTATCATATAAATTCGATCTACTGCTCAACTTGGTAATGAGTAAATTCGACATGAACCATTTTTGCGGACCATAATACCATTCCGCCGAGCGCAATTCATCTCCCCTATATCTTATCAGCCTATCGTACCTCGGAATATCGGAGCTCGAAGTATAATACAATCCCAAATCGAAACTCAAATTATTCTGGGCTTCATGTCGTATTTTCTGAAGTAGATTGATTTGATTATAACCGGAATATTTTTGAACCAGCGGGTCGTCATTTTCAACAATGAGGTCCTGGTTATTTGTACTCACAATAAATTCCGGCCTGAGGTAATCCCTTGGCCCGTGTTTCCCCATTCTTAAATCGCCAAAATCGGAATAGCTCGCACTGGTATAAAAGGCCCATTTCCTGTATCCCAAATTAAAATCGATATGTCCTGTATTTTCATGATTAGCTGAAGCATACCTCAATGTTGCATTCGACTTGAACACCAATGTATCGCTATAAGCCAATTGCGGTTTCTGAGTATAAAAGCCCATGACCCCACCTATGGCATCACTGCCATAAATCACGGAGCCGGCACCCAGGTTAACTTCAGTTCGTTGTATTGAGAACGGATCGATAGCAATGACATTCTGAACATTACCCCCTCTAAAGATGGCATTGTTCATGCGCACACCATCCACAGTTATGAGCAATCTGTTGGTTGAAAACCCCCTAATCATAGGGCTTCCACCTCCTAACTGGCTCTTCTGTATGAATACCTGTCCCGTGTTACCGAGTAAATCTGCACTTGTTTGTGGATTCGCAAAAGCGATCTCTTCCTTGTTTATACTCAGTATCTTTTGTGGAATATCCCGTTTATTCTGTTCGAATTTGGATTGGGAGACCACAATTTCATTTAATCCCTGAGTATTGGATTCCAAGTAAATGATTCCGGATGCAGCTACATCCTCTTTTTTCAAGGTTTTTAATACATGAGTTAAATGTTGAAAAAAAATAAGATCAGAACTGGTAAACCGATCTAATGATGCCTCTCCTTTAAAATTTGAAATAACACTTTTAGATTTATCCGTATTGTAAATGGCCACACCGTAAACCGGTTCCTGAGTTAGTTTATTGAGAACTTTTATCTGTTGCGCCTGTATAACCCATGTCATTAATAAAAAGAAAAGTGTTGGTTGGTAAGGCTTCATGTACTAACTAAAAACTTGATTAAATATTTGCATGGATTTAGGGGGTTTAAAATTACCCAAATGAAACTCATAATAGCGCAACATGAGATTTAAAAAGGACTGTCGTTGCTTCGTATTAATTTTTATCAAATTAATTGCATCAAATGTCGTGCCTAAGAGCTGTTTAAGAAGGTCAATATTTTGCCCTGATACGATATGCTCACGATCAGCCTTAGCAACAAATTTGCCCTCTTGCAAATCAAAGTATTCAAAATTCAAGTGATCATCATCCGGATAGAAACCGAGATATTTCGTTAATTTAAGTAAAAACAGTAAATGAAAATTCGCGTAATTTGTATTGGAATCAAGCCATTGCAGCGTCGTTTCAAGATAACTGTACATGAGATTGTTTTCTTCTTCTTCCCTCAACGCTTTCGTCAAGAGTTCAGCTATAAACATGGCAATAGCACTTTTGTACACATTGGTATGCATGGTGGCATACACATAATTTGCCTTTACCTCTTTGATGGTATGTAAAGTCCTTTTTTCCTTGTACAGGATGACAAGGTCCAACTGGGATAATAACTGGAAATAGGCTGTCTTTGTACTACCCTTTCTGGTATTTAAAACACCGCGCAACAAAAAACTAACGACACCAAGGGCTTCGGTATAGCATCTAACGATTAAATCGCTGTCACGATATTTGAGCTTTGATAAAACAATGGCCTTAGTTGATACATGCATTACCTGACAACCATTAATTTTAACACTTTGGTTTCAAAGGTATCCAAATCAGAAAGCATAATAAGGTATACGCCGGAGGCCACAACATTATTGGCCAAATTTTTACCATTCCAATAGGCGGTCCCGCCATCAATTTCTAAATTGTATCCATTATATCTCAGGTTTCTTCTGGATTGTGCCTCGGCCACCAAATTTCCCTCTATATCCGTTATTTTAATATTAACATTTTCTGAAATATCCTTTATTTTAACCTTTTGCTCGACGATATCGAATTGCGGTCTTACGGGGTTAGGGTAAGCATAGGCACTCTGTAAATCCTCAAGCGGACTGGACCCTCCAGACTGAAATGACACTAGTCCCCTGGAGGTGGCTATATATACAATACCACTGGTATTGTCTATTGAAATATCGTTAATTATATTTGAAGGCAAAGGCGAATTATCCGTGGTAAAATGAAAAATGGTCTGTTGCCCATCCGAAGAAAAGTAAAATACACCTGAATTGCCGGTTCCTACCCACTTATTGTTAGAACCATCAACCTTGATATCGGTAATTTGCTGTTGAAATAACAGTTCCTTGGCGATACCATCTTCCAGAATTATAATGTCGTTGGTTTGAACAGTCTCATCTTCAAAAAAATTGGAAGTATTATATAAGACCCTTAATCCTGCAAACGTGCCTATCCAGAGCGTTCCCCTGTTATCTAGAGCCAAAGCCGTAACATAATCATTAGGTAAATTACCGTTTTCTCTATTTATACTCTTGGCCTTAATCCCATTATTGTTTTCGTTAAAAGCCGCCAGGCCATATTCGTAGGTCGCTATCCATTTGGTCCCATCATTGCCAATTACCAAATCGCTATATCCATTATTATCCAATTCTACCGCTGCCTCTATGCTGTAGGATTGCCAGGAATTACTCGACGGATTAAACACTTTAAGTGCAGGATCGACGAAATTGGTTAACGACCACAGGAGGCCGCTGGAATCAAAAGTGATACACGACAACCTAAGATCACCAGTATAACTCGGATTGGAAGGAAGCACTAAATCGTCCAGACCACTATTATTTTCATCATAAAGAAATGTTGGGATCGTGTCATTGATTTCGAGCAACCCATCAAAGTAAGAACCAATAAACGCCTGGTTATTATCCAGCGGGTTCACCGCAATCTGTTTTAAGCATCTGGCACCTAAAAGCTCACTAAACGGGATGTTATGCCATTGCTCGTCTTGCAGGTAACTCAACCCCCGACTGTTTAATGGATATGGGTTTAAGAAGATGTTATGTTCGCCATAGGTAGTCCACAACCCGTTAGGTCCTGCGAGTAATGCAAAAGGATTATTTAAAAGGGGACCCTCAGGTCTGATCTCCTCAAAGGTAAGCGGATTTTGCACAAGCGTTCTCAGCATGCCATAATCTGTAGTGCCTATATAGAGGTATTCCCCTTCGATGACCGCCGATGTGAAATCCGTAGCAAACATAGGGTCATCCGAAATTTGAGCGACCACTTGGAAACTGTCATTATAGACATAAACGCTATCTGTGGTGGTGACTATCAAATAGTCATCAACAAAGGTCATATCTGAAGGAACATCCGGATACAGAAACAGCTCCGAAAGGACATCATTCGTTATACTGTAAATTCTTCTGCTTAGGCTAATGGCGTACAACTGATTAAATGCCGCTTTTATTGCCACAAAATTACCCGAAGATACGGTCTGCCAGTTATTAAAATCGATAATGTTAGAGTCATTTACCAAGGCTTTCCTGATGCCATTGCCTCCCAGACAGGAGGCGTAGATATAATCGCCACTAATGGTGGTTTGACTGACCTGTATTTGCTCTCCGCTGCTTCCAATAAAATAGGTGTCTCCGAATTCAAGACGTTCCAAATCATAAACGGAGATCCCATAATCGGTAGCAATGTAGACCCAGTTATTATCAATATTGAAATGGTTTATCCGTCTGTTAGAGGCAATGATTGTTGGTTTCTCTATAATATCGACAACGGAAAGGACCTCATCATCATTATCAAATCGAATTTCAATCAGTCCATTAACATAGCCAATTATCAGCAGTTCGTATGCCTCACTATAACTAATGGTAGATATGGTTTGCCCTGATAATCCGTTTATCGTAGTAATGGTTTCTAGCGCACTGGTTTGCGTATCGTAGCTAAAAACCGCATTTTCGGTAGCGGCATATATCTTATTGTTCCCTTTAACAACTTGAGATACATTATAATAGGAGAAATGCCCTTCCCATAACCCTGAAAAATCCTGAGCCCATAACCAGGAAGTCGTAATCAGGCCAATAAGTAAAAAGAATCTCTTACACATAACATCTTTTGGGAATTCAAATATATTCATATATAACGACATTTGTCAGAAAATCATATAAATAAAAAGGCTCCCTGATTATAGGAAGCCTTCAAACTTTGAATATGTATGAATCTATACGATTCCCTGAGCCAACATGGCATCCGCCACTTTCACAAAGCCGGCAATATTCGCCCCTTTAACATAGTCTATGTAACCATCTTCTCTGGTTCCATACTCTATACAGGATTGGTGAATATCGGCCATGATCTCTCTTAGTTTCTTATCTACTTCCTCCCTTGTCCATTTATATCTCAAAGAATTCTGAGTCATTTCTAATCCAGAGGTGGCCACACCACCAGCATTGGATGCCTTTCCCGGGGCGAATAAAATTTTAGCATCATGGAACACGTGAATGGCTTCTTTGGTGGAAGGCATATTAGCACCCTCACTTACACAAATACAACCGTTCTTTATAAGGGTTTTGGCATCTGCTTCATTGAGTTCATTTTGCGTTGCACATGGCAGGGCTATATCGCAGGCTATACCCCAGGGTGTTTCACCTTTTACAAACTTGGCATTAGGGTATTTTTCAACGTATTCGCTAATCCTACCTCTTTTTTCATTCTTCAAATGCATCACAAATTTTAATTTGTCCTGATCTATGCCATCTTCATCATAAATGTAGCCTGAAGAATCGGATAAAGTCAATACCTTTGCCCCCAACTGCAATGCCTTTTCAGCTGCAAACTGGGCGACATTTCCGGAACCTGAGATAATCACTCGCTTGCCTTCAAAATCATCCCCTTTTACTTCTAACATATTTTGGGCAAAATAAACGGTGCCATAACCTGTAGCTTCCGGTCTGATTAATGAGCCTCCCCAAGACATGCCTTTCCCGGTTAACACCCCTGTGAATTCATTGCGTAATTTTTTGTACATCCCGAATAGGAAGCCTATTTCACGTGAACCTACCCCTATATCTCCGGCAGGGATATCCGTATTCGCGCCAATATGCCTGAACAGTTCACTCATGAAAGCATGGCAAAAGCGCATGATCTCATTATCGCTTTTCCCTTTAGGATCGAAATCGCTTCCTCCTTTACCCCCTCCCATAGGTAGGGTAGTCAGGCTATTTTTGAACACTTGTTCAAAGGCCAAAAACTTCAGGATGCTTAAATTGACGGTCGGATGAAATCGCAACCCCCCTTTATAAGGCCCAATAGCTGAATTCATTTGCACTCTGTAACCTCTGTTCACCTGAATCTCACCGTCATCATCAACCCAACACACCCTAAAACTGATAACACGTTCCGGCTCTACCATTCTAAGCAGAATGTTTTTGCCGTAATAAATGTCATGCTGAACAATGTAAGGAATTACCGTTTCGGCAACCTCCTCTACCGCTTGTAAAAATTCTGGTTCCTGACCATTTCGTTGTCTTACAAGATCTAAAAACTCATCAATGATTTCTTTCATCTGTTTACTTTAATGCTTTTAACTGGTCTTACTTCGAAGAAGTGTCTCTAAAATTGATTAAAAATTATTAAATACATAATTTTACTGCGCAAATATACGTTATCTTTAAAAATTACACTGTTTTTTTTTGATATTCGTAATATATTTTATTGTGCCTCCCTCCGCTGTTTTATAAACATTTGAATGTTAGACGGGTTTTCATATATTTGCTTATGTAATTCCCCAAAAAGCAATGCCAAATTTATGCCTAGCCTAAGACACTTATTAACTGCCTTTCTCTTCATTGCTTTTGGTAAAATAAGCTATTCTCAGCTAGGATTTTCGCATGAAATTGGGGTTATTGCAGGGCCTGTTGAATTTAGGGCTGATTTTGGCAGCCGTTTTGATGAGGCCACCAACCTGGGAAACTCCGGAATTGGAATCGGCATTGTACATTATATTAATTTCGCCTATCGGGCCGATTGCAATTGCTATTCCACGGACACGTACTTTAACGATCATTTTAAGCTGCGCAATGAGATTTCCTGGAACTATACCAATTTGGACCATCATGGGGAATGGGTCAGACCTATTTATACCTCTGCAAATGCTGATAAACTTCGGGCGCACAGTGGCGTTGCTGAAAATTTTGATATCGGGACTCAAATCGAGTATTTCCCGAGAAGTATTCGATCTTTCCAAGCCTTTAGTTATTTGCTTGCGCCCTATGTGAGTTTAGGGATTCACTATACTGCCTCATCACCACAGGCCAGTACGACCTACGCCGATGGTGATGTCTTTAATGGCAGTAATATATATTCCTATTGGTATGAAGAACCTCGTTTTCTTCCACCACTTCCGGCAGGGGTACCTGAAAGTGAACGCCAATATCCGATTGATACCAGCCCGATTTCCGATTGGTCGCTGGTAACCAGTGTTGGGGTACGTTATAAAATTGGTGTTTTGTCGGACCTTCTTTTGGATTTACGATGGCAACTTTACTTTAACGATTGGGTGGACGGCTTTAACCATAAGCTGAGCTATAATAAATTTAACGATTGGCTCATTTGGCTGAACTTTGGTTATATCTACTACCTGGATTAAAAGTTTCGAATGATATTTAATGTTTAATGGCTTTCAAAAGCGCCATAATGTACCCATAGTGTAAACCTTCATGTACTGCGACAAACTGCAGGGCTTCATCGATATTATGTAAGGTGTTTCCCGTTGTGGAAACCGTATATGGTTTGTAGTCTTTAAAAATGCCCTGATCGTAATGGGCTTTCGTCTTCTGTATAGTGGGACTCAACAAGGCCTTTATCTCATCGACCTCAGATTCTGTTAAGGCGGCATGAGGCGCACTGCCCTTTCTATACCTGTCAATTAAATCGTCCGAAATATGGGGTTCCAAACCCGATAATCTATAGGTCAATAATTGTTCAGACACCAAAACATGTGCAATATTCCAAATAATATTATTATTGAACCCTTCTGGGATTCTATTTAAATCCTCCAAGGTGTTATTCTCAATAATTCCTTTAAATATATCGCGCGTATTGTTTAAAACTTGAAAGACAAAATCCATTTCATTTAATTTTCCGATAAATATAGTTTTAATTTGCTGTTTATAAACTCAAGATCCTATGAAAAAAGTATATTATTTAAAAACCTGTAACACCTGTATGCGCATATTAAAAGGGTTGAACCTATCAGCTGATTTTATATTACAGGATATCAAGAACGAACCGATAACTGTTAAACAGTTAGAGGAAATGAAGGCGCTTAGCGGCAGTTACGAAGCCCTGTTCAGTAAACGGGCTAAACTATATAAAGAAATGGATCTAAAGCATCAGGACTTAAGCGAACGTGATTATAAACATTATATACTGGAACATTATACCTTTTTAAGCAGGCCTGTGTTTATAATTGATAACCACATTTTTATAGGCAATTCCAAAAAGACGGTCGAAGCGGTAAAATCTTATTTAATGGCACTCAACTAGAATAAGGTGCCTTTATCAACCGCCTTGACAAATTCAGGTGTGTTGGTATCAATACCTCTTTTATATAAATCCCGCGTTACCGGATGGGCCTGAAATTCCTGGGTTGTGAAACCTGTGGCTATCAATTCATTCAATTGCGGTTGCGACTGTCCTTCATCCAACCAATCTTCATAAAGATCTTCAGCCAGGACTAAGGGCATGCGTTTTCTTTTATTGTGTATCTCGGCAAAAAAGGCGTTGGCCTCAACCGTTAAAATTGTAGTCGTTATCCGAGCATCATCCAATTCATTATAAAGTCCGGCAAACAGGAACAGATCACCTTCAGGATATACCTCGGAGGGTTGATAACAGAAATATGGAATGGACACCCCGTTCTCATGATGCGGTTCAAAAAATCCATCTGCCAGAACTAAACAGCGCTTATCCTCAGCGCTATCCTTAAAGGATGCTTTTTCAAAAATACTTTCGGATCGGGCGTTGAGGGTATTACTTTTTTTAAAAAAGGTCTCAGGATCGTGAGCACCCCATTGGGGTACAAGCCCCCAAATGGCAGGATAAATGAATTCAGGTTCGTCCATTTTAATTATATAGAGCTTGCCATGGGTAAACCCATTTAAATGGTAGTAAGGCCTGTATTCGGAAGGCGCTTTAAATCTGATCTTAAGGTTACCGAATCGTTTTTGTTCGATAGCCTCTCTTTGTTTTCGCAGGGAGGTGGCGTAACACATACAACGAATTTAAAAAAAACCACCTGTTCTATCAAGTCCTTTGAAAGAAGCAAGGTTTATGTGTTCGCATGAAACAACCTCATTCCAAATGAAAACTTTATTATTTAACGATAATGGCCGGGATGGTCGGGTATTTATAACCTATATGATCATGGATACAACGATGTATATTCCGTAGACAAAAAATGCCAATAAACCCAAATAGAAAAGGTATTTAAGAATGGTTGCAATCGGTCTCAACGGACCTGCAACCAATTTATAGGCTACAATACCCACTACAAAGGCAATTATCATGGGGACATACCACTCATATGCTGTAGTTTCAATAGCATGATACATGCCGAATCCCCATATGATAAACATGATGACGCTGGCTAAATTATCTTCAAAGGCATTATCAAACCAGGATGAACCTTTACTTCCAGAACCTCCTTGACCAACACGATTACGCCCCGAATAGGAGACTTTATCAGGAACCCAAATGGTTCCCATACCACTGCAAAACGTACAGGGACCACCATTAACCCCGCGTCCGGAACCAAAACAGCCTGCGCATTTTTCTCTAGCCATAGGTTTATTTTTAAGGGCTTCCTATAAATTACATTAAAGTTAAGTATAATTTTCAAGACATAATTTTATGTATATTACATGAGTAATCGTACTATAAATGCTGTTTTTGCCGTCGCCATTCTAATGTCATACGGATACAGCGCTTTGAACAGTTACCTGCTTGCATCCCTTCCGAATATTTGGAGGTATTGCATAACTTAAAAACACATGCCAATATGAAACACAGAATCCTTCAATTCCTTGCCATTTTGGTCATTTTTCTATTCACCGCTGTTAGCACCATGTTCATATTTGGAATTTCACAGGGTGCATTCTCGAAAACCATAGGTTCGAATAAAGGTATTAGTATGCTACTTATTTATTTGGTTCTCTTCCTAATAACCTGGTTAAGTTTAAAAGCCTTTAAACAAAGAATAGGTTTTTCCGGAGTTATCATAACCCTATCAGTAGTTCTCATTTTATTAATCATATTGAACCTAGATGGTGCCACGATCAGATTTACCTATAAAGTACTTCCCTTTTATATCTCATGGGTTCTCGGGGTTTTATCGGGTTTTTTATGGTACATAAGAACGAAAAACCGAATTATTGTAGCTATGGTTCTGGCGATATTCCCGGCAATTATGGCTGTCGGGGTTTACAATTTATGGTTTCACCGTGTTGAATACGGTAACTGGACCGGTAACATTCCTGCAGAAAAGGTGGGAGATTTTGAATTTACAGATATGGATGATGAGCTGATCACGAATACATCCCTGAAAGGAAAGCTGGTGCTTTTTGATTTTTGGTTTATTAACTGCGGCCCCTGTTGGAAAAAGTTTCCTGAATTGCAACGTCTTTACGACACCTATAAATCCAACCCAAATATTGTTCTTTACGCAGTGAACCGCCCGATGAAATCCGATAAACCAGGCGCTTTATTTAAAAGTATAGAGGAGAGAGGGTACTCCTTTCCTGTGTTAAAAGGAAGTCAACAGGTATTGGATCGTCTGGGTGTTTACAAATATCCAACAGTTATGATTTTGAATACAGAAGGTGAACTCATATTTATGGGTGAAATTGAAGATGCCGAGAAAACATTGGAAAAGTTGCTTCAGTCCATATGATGATTTCAGTGAAATTTTTGAAACCAATGAGGATAAAAATGTTTTATAGGAGAGTTAAAACGATCCAAGTTCTCACGATCCAAAATACGTCACTTTTAACGTTCATCCTGATGATCTTTTTAGGCGTTGGGTGTCATTCCTCAAAAGAAATTACCCCCACAGCTCCTGAAAAAACAGTAGATCGAGATCAATTCGTCCCATGGAACCCTGAAACACCCTACAACATTTCGGAATTCAGAGCGGCATGGGTAGCTACAGTCGCTAATATCAATTGGCCAAGTAAACCGGGATTACCAGTTGAAGAACAACAAGACGAAGCCATAAAGCTCTTAGAGCGTTTAAAAAACCACCACTTTAATGCTGTTATCCTTCAGGTACGGCCCCAGGCCGATGCGCTATATGAGAGCATGTATGAACCCTGGTCCTATTATCTCACAGGGATACAGGGTGAACCGCCCAAACCTTTTTATGATCCTTTAGCGTTTTGGATCAGGGCTGCCCATGAGAGAGGATTGGAATTGCATGCCTGGTTGAATCCTTACCGGGCGCATCATACCACCGGCGGTGAAATAAGTGAGCAATCCATTATAAAAACACATCCTGAATTAGTGGTTAAACTGGAAAATGGGATGTACTGGATGGATCCATCCTTAAAAGGAACTCAGGAGCGATCCCTTGCTGTGGTTATGGATATTGTCCGCCGTTACGATATTGATGGCATCCATTTCGATGATTATTTTTACCCCTACGACTCCTACAATAAAGGTAAAGACTTTCCGGATACACGAAGCTGGGAGTCTTATCGAAATTCGGAAGAAGGTATGTCTAGGGGAGATTGGAGACGTGATCACGTGAACCGATTTATAAAACAGGTATACACCGAGATAAAAGCCATTAAGCCCCATGTGAAATTCGGCATCAGTCCTTTTGGCATTTGGCGACCGGGATATCCTGAGTCCATACAGGGTTATGATCAATACGAACAGTTGTATGCCGATGCTCGACTTTGGCTTCAGGAGGGATGGGTAGACTATTTCGCCCCGCAATTGTATTGGAAAATCAGTGCTTTAGGGCAAAGTTTTCCCGTGCTTTTGGGGTGGTGGGAGAATCAGAATCGAAAGCAGCGACATCTCTGGCCGGGGATTCGATTACAAAGTCGTAAGGAAGGGTTGAGCACTGACGAAACGGTAAATCAAATTATGATTACCCGTGGCATGCTGCCCACGAGTAAAGGCAGTATTCACTGGAGTATCGGGCCCTTGGTAGAACAGGATACCTTAGCAGATCGGTTAATCAAAGGACCCTATAGAAAGAATGCCTTAGTACCGCCATCGCCTTGGTTAGACAATGTACCCCCACAAAAACCACTGGTTGATATTCGAAGCGTAAATGGGTCTCAAATCATATCCTGGGACCACCCTGAGGATAAGGACGTATTTCGCTGGGTACTGTATTATCAATACAGGGACAAACCATGGCAACACCTCATTATAAGTCGCAGTGCAAGAACTTACGAGCTTCAGCATTCTGACAATGACAATTTGCCACTTCAAAACATTGGTCTGACCGCTGTTGACCGAACCGGTAATCAAAGTGCTTTTTTTAAGGTAGCCGTTGCAGGCAATTGATGGTTTATATCTGAAAAACGGTTCTGTAGTCTCCCAAAGATGATGCGTCGAATTATGATTTATGTAATTATACTTATATTAAGCTCTAACCAAGGGTGTGTATTTAAAACAAATGGGCCTTTGTAACACCTTCTTAAAATGTCTTATTTGCAAACATTTATATTTGGTCTAACATTGGGACTCTCCATTGGCCCAATAGCCATTCTCATATTAAATCAGAGTATTAACTGTGGATTTAAGAATGGGGCGCTGTGCGGATTGGGTGCCGCAACCGCCGATCTTACTTATGCGATCATTACTTTTACTTTCGGCAGTGTACTGATTTCTTTATTAAATAACCATATGGACATAATTCCTGTGGTTTCTGCCCTAATCCTTATCATCTTCGGACTGTGGATGATTTACACGACCTTCAGAAAAAAAGAACATAAAAAAGCGGGTAAGTATTCCTTAACATGTAAATTCCCATTAATCACCACCTATGGACTTACCATTGCAAATCCATTAACCATTATTGTGTTTTCAGGTTTTGCGGGTATATTGACCGCTCAGGAAAATAGTAATGTTTTTATTCATGCTCTGGTTATATTTTTGGCTAGTCTATCAGTTCAAATGCTCATCGCCCTGGCCGGTAGTAAATTATCAGGCTTTTTTTCTAAGCCCATCACCCTTTTATATTTTAATGTAGTGAGTGCATTGGGCATTATAGTCATCGGGGTCTCTCAATTATTTTGAATACGCTTCGCCTATTGTAAAGAACCCTTTATAAGTTCAAAATGATCTGTTTTTGAACATCTCCAGCCGGCTTTCATTAACTAATCAAATACTTTTATAACCATCAGAACAAAATTTACTATCTTTAAACGGAAACTAAACTAAATCATGCATTGTGATGCATCCCTTAATAGTCACGACATTACTTCTAACCAATTAAATTTTTGACTTATGGATTTCAAGAAAACCATCATCAACCTTCTAACTTGTTTAATTCTCTCGCCTATCATTGTCTATATTATTTTAGGCATAGCAGGATTAGCTGGATCTACTTACGAGATGTCACATGGAGAGACCTGGATTATCTGGGTTCTTATGGCCATTCTGATTAATCTATCTATTGCGAAGAAATCAGCTTAATCGATTATTACTCGTTTTGAGTAAGGCTTTTTCAAAACATAATATGTTTAATAAAATCATGAAACCGCTAAGAATTTAGCGGTTTCATGATTTGGTGTTGGTATCTTATGTCTTTATTTCGTTATACAGGCCCGTCACAATTATTTTTCATCCTTTCGGTTTCCTTTATTTTTGCCGCTTTTATAAAGGTCGTATGCCCAACCAGTAATCATCAATGCCAATATCATTTAAACCTATTGAAAAATCGTTACTCGATATATCGTTAAAACAATTTGAATTCAATCATATCAATTCCAAAAAAGGATTTGGTTCTTTGTATGGCGATGTCATTATTAAATCCTTTACAGGTATAAATAATGATGGATAAAAACTCCTCTGTCGACCAGTAATACAATGATATTCCAGAGTCAATCAGGGGAACAAAAGCATCATACCCCTGATTCTCCTCTTTACCTTCGCCACCCGGTGAGAAGATGATGGGTTGGCCATACATTCTCAAATTCAGGGTCTCAGTAATGTTTCTAAAATAGGTTTCAATTATTGATTTATCCACTTGAACTCCTGAATATCCTTCCATGAGTAGTCTTTGTCTTGTTATGCTTGGTGCTAAATCTTTCATAAGATTTTGTGTTAATGGTGTTAAACTCTCAAAATGCTCTGTTTATTCTAAAATTAAGGATAGACTGAATACCAATACATCATTAAAAATATTTAATGAGGGTGAGACCTAGAAAACTGTCCTTTTTAAAATTTGACAAGAAGACTTCATTTTCGGCTATACTAGTAAATAGACGCCCCTCCAATTCAAGCTTCATAGTGCTTCCCAATCGCCTTGAGGCCTCAATACCAATTATTTTACTGCTTTTTTCCAAATCACTTATAACTCCTAATAGGATTGAGGTGTCCTGCATATCGTTAAATGCAATTCTGGAGCCCATAAAACAATCGTTTTGTAATGCATTAAATGCGAGATCACCTCGATCGTCATAAAGATACTCCAATATTAATCCAATATCCACTCCCGAACTTTTTATATTGCTAATGGTATATTCAAAACCAGTATTGAGCCCGACAAACTTCTGAAGCGCATTTGATCTGTAAATGGATTCCAGTTTCCACATAAAGGCATTATTGGTAATTTGCAATTCCAGGCCAAACTGATGAATAACAGGATATAAGGCCATTATACCCGATTGGTCATCAAACTGAACAAAAGGTTCCCGACCAGTACCGTAAAAATAAGATAACCCTAAATCAACACTGTTAATGCTGTTGGCGTACCTCAAAGCCAGATCCTGATGCCATTCCTTTGATGCGCTTTCATAAAGTACCTCATCGGCTTTAATAATTACCGGAAATCTGAATCGGCCTATTGATCCAGGTAAAGTTCTCTTTCTGTGAAATGGCAAATAAAAAAGATCAAAGGTGCCCCAATTGGTATAGATTGAAAATTGTACCATGGGCTGGCCCAGTTTTTCTTCACCGTCAAAACTTTCAATGGCATCGGTTTGATTGATAATATCAACCAAATGGTTACTCTCTGTAACACCCCAAAAGACCTTTTTCAAACCAATACTTAATTCCCAGTTCCCTTTTATCTTATGATAATAGAATTCCCTAAAATCGAAATGGGTCCTTTCACCATCACGATCAAACCTTACAAATCCTTCTACATTCAGGCTATGATCTCCGTCCTTCCACTCAACCGTGTATTTCGGTCTCAATGCCAACGACGGATAGTATCTCTTTTGACCATCGAATGCCCGGGCTTCTAAAAAATATCTGTTTTCCAATTCAATATCCAGCTCCAAGTCATGATTGAGTGCTTTGTCAATAGTTTCATCCTGAGCATTAGCAATACTCAGAAGCAAGCCTACTGAAATATATATTATATATTTTTTCATCATTTTACTTTTTTCGTTCTTTATACTAACTCACGATGACCTTATGCCTTTACATACTAGTATAAACTACCCTTTTAGCCGGATGTGGTTGCCGATTTTAAACATCGAGGGCTTTAATAAGGCCCCCAATGTTATCATCAACTAACAACTTAAAATCGAATCAGTACGATTCTAATTTCTCCTTAAAGCATTTTGGGTGAAATCATCATCTGTTAAGTTCACATCAAAATCATAGTTTAAAAATTCCAACACCGTTTCCTTTTTACTTTGGTGATTCACCATATTAAGTTTCGCAGCTCTCCAAAAATTATTTTTATAAAGTTTGTATCCACTATAGGTTAAGGTCTTCAACAAGGCATTCTTCCTGTCATAAAAGGCTATGGTCTCAATACGATACCCGGCATCCTTGTTGTACGTAACTACTCTCCTGGTATACCCTGACTTCGGATCGACGGGATATTGTTCAACCACCAGGTAGTTATTCTCTTCCCGTAAGAATTTGTAGGTGTATTTCTCCACTTCCTGTGATGATAAATCCTCATAAGCAAATTCGCTTCCCACAAAAGGTCCTGATTTGTTGTTTGAAGAAATACGCTTTACTCTTTTTATCGAAGGCAAATACAACCATTGATCGTCAGGCCCATTCTTATGTGTGAAGGTTAAGGTAGAGGTTCCCTTAACATCCTTGGGACTGCTAAATATGATCAATGATTTATCACCATCCTCAACTAACTCCAGGGTTCTCACTTCTAAAGCGCGTTCACTAACCTGTCCGTTCTTATTCTTTAAAACCATTTTTAAATTGGAGGCGGAACTCTTAAATCCCAGATCAGCTTTTTCAGCTGCTTGTGCGATCTCCAATCCTCTATCCTGAGCTTGGCTTACCGTATAAAGTGCAAGCGATAGAACTACTGTAAATAATACATTTTTCATTGTCTTTTGTTTTTAATTGTTATCTGTAAAATAATACCGAGGTATATCTTTTCCTGGCTTTTTTTATGGGGCTGGTTAATATTAATAGTGCAGGCAATAGCAAGAAGTCTATGATCAAGGCTGCAATGATGATTACCACCGTAATTCTTGCCATATAACTGTTTAGGGCGAATGAGGACGTCGACAGTACCGCAAATCCGGATAGCAATACTATGGTTGTAGTCACCAAGGCCTTGCCTACTGTCTGAAAAGCATATTCCACTGCGCGTTGGGGGCTGTGACCATATTCTCTTCTCGCCCTTAGGAATTTACTCATGAAGTGGACCGTATCATCTACAATGATGCCGAGTGTCATTCCAAAAACGATAACCATTCCTGTATTGATCTGGGCCTTGTACAAGGCCCAGACCCCAAAACCAACCAGTACTGGGGCCACGTTTGGCACTAAACTCAACAGGCCTAATTTAAAATTCCTCAAGGCCAGCATGAGCACCAAAGAAATTAATACGAGTGCTATGATGTTTCCGGTAAACATGCTATCCGCCTGCCTGAATCCGAGCTTAGAGAACATGAGCATCGGGCTCACCCCAATGGCATGCATGTATTCAGGTGTGTTGTTCCTTAACCAATCCTCGCCTCTTCTGGCAAATGCGATCATGCTGGGGCTGTCCAAATTTTTAACGGTAACAGTAACTCTGGTTTCGGATTTGTCCACATTAATCTGATTATTTAAATCCAATCCAAATGGTAAGGATAGTTCATATAAAAGCAGATACTGTGCGGCCTCTTCCCTTGAATCCGGAATCTTGTAAAAGGCGTCATCGTCACTATGCATCGATTTATTAATGCGTCGTGCCACTTCACTAAAAGCATTCACATGAATGACCTCAGGTTGCTCGTATAACCAATTCTCAAAATCGTTAAGCTTATTTAAATATTCCGGATTATTTATACCACCACTCTCACCACTGCCAATAGAATATTCCACATTATAAACCCCGGTTAAATTATCGCTTATATAATCGGTATCGGATCTGAATTGGACGGTTTTATCAAAGTAATTGATGAACTCGTCATTAAAACTGTTTTTAGTTGACAAGTATGTCAGCCCACCAATAATAGCCAAGGAAATCACAGCAACAGTAATGGGCTGTCTTATTACTAGACTTGATAACCCAAGGTACGAGTCGAAATTGAACCATGAAGTCCCACTGGCATCTCTCTTTTCAACCTTCTTAAAGGGTAGAATTGCCATAACTGCCGGTAATGCTGTTGTTGAGTACAGGAAGGCCATGGTCATACCAAAGGCCACTATGTTGCCTAAATCCCAAAATGGAGGAACATCGCCAAAATTCATGGTCAGGAAACCAATAACCGTTGTTAGACTGGTTATGAAAACCGGCATAAAATTTAAACGCATCGATTCAATTAAGGCACCATACCTATCCATGCCATCCTTTCTTATTTTCTGGAGCATGGTAATTAAAATATGGATGCTATCGGCAACCGCCAAGGTTAGAATCATGGTAGGGAATACCGATGACGGTGGTGTTAGTTTTATGCCCATTATCCCGACAAAACCTAATGTACTAACAATGGAAAACAGAACCACCAATAGCGTGGCAAGGGTGCTCTGAAAATTTCTTGTCAAAATAAAGGTCGTCAGAATAACAATGAGTAACATGATACCTGTCAGTGCCATATCCTTCATTGAAGCCTCAAAAAAAGCTGTGGTTAAAGGCACCATTCCCGATATATGAATCTGGAACTGTGGATGATTTTTCTGAAATTCAGAGGTCATTTTCCTGATGGAATTCATCACCTCAGGTACTTCCAGGGCACTATCTTCGCCAGGAAGATTAACTGTAATGTTGATGGCCGTTACACTACCCTCCGGATTTATAATCCTACTGACCAACATGGGCTCATTTAATGCAACATCCCTGATGGCCCCTATTTCGGAGTCTGTCTTATTAGCTGAATCGTATGACAAATCATCGACATACAGATCGTCATATTCGGCTCTTGTGTATTGAAAATTTGTAATTGCATCAACTCTCGAAGAATAGGGCGTGTTCCAGGCTTCCGTGGTCAATTCCTCAATAGCAGTTAAATTTTCTTTTGTAAATACATTTTTATTCTTTGGTGATAATACCAGAATGACATTATCGTCCTTCGTATACTTCTCCTGCAAGGCATCAAAGGCTTCTAATTCAGGATTGGATTTACTAAAAAACACATGGTAATCCCCGTCAAATTTCATGACGCCTTGGAGACCTAAAACTGTGGTTAGCGCAACAGCTGATACAAAGACATACCATTTGTTTTTAATTACAAACCTTGCCCAGTTGATGGCAAATTGGTTGGCTGAGTTTTTTATTTTTTTAAATGCATTCATAATCACTTATTTAATATTGTTTTAAAAGTATCTATTACCGGTTTTGACATCCGCCAGTACGTTAGAAATAGTTGGTCTAATCCGACGTTGTCAATAATGTGAACCGGTATTAAGGTTTGAAATGTCAAACTGTTATGAGTTCGAATCAGCGCTCCAAATGTGCTTTTAAATCGGGGACGCTCCGTAAGGACATACACCTTATACAGGTGACATTCAATCTGTTTAATTTGAGCCGGACCAAGCTTGAAACATCCCAGGGCTATTTTGATGTATCTGGATCCCATCTCCAGATAAAAACCGGGTTCATCTCTCCGCTTTCTTCCTTTTGAACTAATCAATGCTGACTTAAACAATTTGTAGGGTTCGCCATGCCTATTGAATCGCATGTCCTTTTGAATCCTGAACACGGCATCACTAACCTCGATATCGATGGATGGATCTTCAAATTTTACGGCTTTTAGCATGTCCTCTACAAAGCGATTAAATGGCTCATTCACATCGTGTTTGTAAATGGATTTATTTTTTATGAACCATTCTCGATTGTTATTGCGTTCAAGTGCTTCAAAGAAGGCTATATAGTCTCTTGTAAAGTATTTTGTTTCGGTTTCCATTTTTATGATTTTAAATATTCTTTTAATTTCCCAGCAATTGGTGACCGGTAAAATCATATTGCTCCCATTTTGGTAAAGGATGAAAATGTCCCGCCTGCACATCTCTGAACATTCTTTCAATAGCATGGGACTTAAAAAAACTTTGTCCTCCGATCATATCCATGCATTGGTTCAGGGTCGATATACAGGCCTCCGTTACATTCGTTTTTAAGCTCAAAATATCGGTGGTCCTTTTATTGTTGGGACTGAAATGGAGATCCTGAGCCTGTTCTACCATATATTGCCATTGCGTCCAGGCCATTATGAGTGCGTTATACGCTTTCCCTACGATATAGTTTAGGTGCTTCTGATTTCTTGGATAATTTTTACTAATACCAATAGCATCATGAAAAGCTCCCTCCGCAATACCAACATATGCCGACATGATAAGTGGCATGGCCACAGGTATCACGACATTCCAAACACCATGATATACGCCCTGAGGCCTTTGTAACGAAATGGCCGAATCCGGAATGAATACTTTATCGAAAACTAGGGTTTGTGATCCCGTAGATCGCATTCCCATAACATCCCAATCATTTAGAATAGTTACCCCAACTGAGTTTGTTGGCACACCAAAGTGATATACCAAATCACCCTTTTTGTCATCCCTGTAAATACCACTTGTGATCACCAGATCACCTGCAACGGACTGACTGGCAAAATGCTTCTTCGCTGTAAACAGATAACCCCCTTGGGTCTTTTTTAAATTCCCATTGGAGTTGAGCCAATCCCTCGCCCCAGTGCTTACGAGCACGAGTTCGTGTTGAGATACATTTTTCAGTAAAACCACATTAGATCCATCCTTATGGTATTTCCAAACACTGGCTGCAATTAAGTGTTGGTGCATGGACAATGCCAATGCCGTAGAACCACAAGATTTGCCAATAACCTTAATGCATTCGCACATATCCTTGTAGCTTACACCCTGCCCTCCTAATGATTTGGGTATTAATGCAGAAAAATAACGATGCTTTTTTAAGACCTCGTAATTGTCGAAAACAAACCCTCCATTGTCGTCATTCGATTTTGCATTTTCCTTAAATACGGTTGCTAAAGACTCCGTCAATGCAGCCCATGAAATATCTATTTTTTCCTTAAGCATGATTAAACTGTTTATTAGTTTGAATGCAAAGGAATAGAACAAACAGGGTTTGGATTATTCAGAAAAGTCCAATGTTTTGACTGAGAGGTCCAAGGTCTTATTATGAGTGTTATTCTAGTCTATTTTTCGGTAGGATGAAGGTGTTTTACCGTATTTTGATTTAAACGCCCTGCTGAAATGGGCACCACTTTCAAACCCACAATCATATGCTATTTGAGAAATGGTATCTGAATTATATTTGATGAGCTCGGCCGCTTTCTTCAACCGCCGCTCTATAATCCATTTTCCGGGACTGGAATTGTAATGATTTTTAAAATCCCGTTTAAAACTCGACTTGCTTCTATGGCAAAGCTTTGCGAATTGCTCCAAACTCAAATTGTAATGAAAATTGGACTCCATAATATTAGGTAATGAAGGAAGATCATTGAGGGTGGTATTCTTTAAATACGAAGCGATCTTATAATTATCCTTGCTGTTGGCCAGGCTTAACAAAAGTTCTTTGGCCTTTAACTGAAGTAAGCTGTTAAGTGGTTTGTTGGTATCATAAAAATACCCCAGTAAAGATTGAAAAAAAGATTTAAATTCAATAGTAATATTAATTCGGTCAATGATAAAAGTATCAGCTCCTTCAACATTTTTGATAGGAATATTTTTTATTTCATTTTTTAGACTGGACTTAATAACGTCATCAGAAAAGAATATGCCCAGCATACAAAAATCTTCCTTAAAATTTTGCTTGATAATGGAGGCGCCTTTTTTTACATATATAGCTTCACCCTTCTTTACACGCCATTGCCGGGTATTTGAACTCCATGTTTTTTCACCACTCAATATATATATAATATAATCGTATTGCGACCATATCTTCACGGTGTCTTGTTCCAGAGGACATTTATACTCAACAAATAAAATGTTACCAACTTCAAATTTATTGAAGACGATATCACCCTTCATGGTTTCATAAAAGTCATATACCATAAATATTTGTTTCTGGTCGTTTCAAAAATAATTATTTTATAAAAAAGTATTTAAAAATTCATTACATTTAATATGTCCTATGGCGCACAAATCACTTCGCCTTTAATGCTTATAGGGTCAAAGAAACTTCCCCGTCTCTGCATGTATTGAATTTACGATTTAAATAATATGACATGTGTGCATCACCTGTAACCTCAAGGATCCGTGTAAAAAAGAGACCCTGTTATATCCTATTGCTGAATGTATTAATCCCCCTGTTTTTTTTAACCTGTCTATGTCTTCAGTGTACTCAGATTGCTAAGCCGGGCTCCGAAGCGCATATTCGTAGAATCACTTCGCAAATTACAGACGAATATTTGATGAATGCCGATCTTTTTCCTGAAAATTGGGTGACCTATGGTGGGAATTATGCCGAAGATCGATATAGTATACTGACTCAAATAAACAAAGACAATGTCAATCAATTACAACTCAAATGGGCACTTAATCTGGGCACCAAAAGAGGCATTGAGGCCACCCCGCTTGTTGCCGATGGTATTATGTTCTTAACAAGTACATGGAGTAAAGTCCATGCCATAGACACCAGGACAGGAACACTCATTTGGACTTTCGATCCCGAGGTCCCAAAATACTATGGAGAGAAATTATGCTGTGATGTTGTTAACCGCGGCCTTGCCTTATACAAAGGTCGGGTTTATTTTGGCACCTTGGATGGGAGATTGATAGCACTCGATGCCGCAACCGGTAAAAAGCAATGGGAGGTCATAACCGTCGATCAAAGTAAGTACTACAGTATCACCGGAGCACCAAGGATTGTAAAGGGTCAGGTTATTATAGGTAATGGCGGGGCCGAATTTGGTGTTCGCGGTTACATCACGGCCTACGATGCCATGACAGGAGAGCAACGTTGGCGATTTTATACGGTTCCCGGCGACCCATTGCAGCCTTTTGAGTCGGATGCACTAAAGATGGCGGCAAAAACATGGTCGGGTGAATGGTGGAAATACGGTGGTGGCGGTACGGCCTGGGATGCCCTGGTTTTTGATCCAGATTTAAATATGTTATATGTGGGTACAGGTAACGGTTCACCATGGAACCGACTGTACAGAAGTGATGGTAAAGGCGATAACCTGTTCTTATCCTCTATTCTTGCTATCAATCCTGATGACGGCACTTTGATCTGGCACTATCAAACCACACCCGGTGACCATTGGGATTATACCGCCACACAACCTATCATCCTGGCTGATATCGAACTGAATGGTGAAATGAGACATGTTCTGATGCAAGCGCCTAAAAATGGATTTTTCTACGTTCTGGATCGTACCAACGGTACATTCATTTCCGGTGAAAAATATACCTATATCAATTGGGCAGAAGCCATTGATAAGACCACAGGAAGACCCATAGAAATGCCTTTCAGCAGATACAAAAAAGAAAATGCCGTTATTTCTCCGGGTCCAAATGGTGGACACAATTGGCACCCAATGGCCTACAACCATAAGACCAAACTTGTTTATATTCCTGTACAATTGAATGCGTTTACCTATGGAAATACCAAAGATTGGAAGCCGGTTAAAAAGGGGTCCAATCTTGGTTCCATACCGCTGAATGATCTGCCTACCCGGTTGGATGAAACAGCTCCTGACAACATGAATGAAGGGGTATTATTGGCATGGGACCCCATAAAGCAAACCTCTGTATGGGAAATTAACCATCGCGCCTTTTCTGTAAATAGCGGGGTGATGACCACGGCTGGAGATCTGGTCTTTCAGGGAACGGCAGATGGTAAATTCAGAGCCTATGACGCCCATAACGGCACTGTGCTTTGGGAGTACAATCTAACCACCGGTGTGGTGGCCCCTCCTGTTACCTATTTGGTGGATGGTAAACAGTTTATATCAATAGCTGTTGGTTGGGGTGGTGGTATTCCTTCCCTTTGGCAGAAGGCCACATCGCAAATCAATCCCGGAACCGTATTCACGTTCGAACTGGGCACCGATAGCTCAAGGACCTATGGGGGATTCGAAAAATTCAAACCTTTAGAGCTTATATCTATAGACATTACTGCTACGCAAAATGAATTGGATATGGGTGGTGAACTTTACGAAAGATACTGTTTGATATGTCATGGAGAAGTGGGAATGACCGGTGGTTCCATACCCAATTTAGCCTATTCGAATGAGACGACTTTCAACATGATAAAAGATATAGTTCTTGGTGGTATTTACTTGGACAAAGGCATGCCCAATTTATCGGACAGATTGCGGGAAGCGGAGCTTGAGCTTATAAAAAAATACATTCTAAATACGGCTAAAGAACTGAGTATGGATTTGATAAAATCGTCTGAATAAGCATTTAAATTATGATGTTTACTTCAAAGTAAGCTACACTCAAAAAATCAACCTTATAGAGAATGAACTCTCGAGACGTAACAACCAATTGTTTCAAGCCTGTTGTATGGATATTTCTTTGTAGATTTAGAATATCAATGTTTTCATATTATGGGATATATAAAGTTGTTCCTGCAATTATTCTGTTGTTCTATGATCCTTTTTGCCGAGCCTCAAAATCAGGAACCTTTTGTGGAGGAAATATCATTATCATCCGAAGAAATATCTAAGCCAGAACCAATAAAGCTGTATCTCGCATCCAATGCGGTAGCTGTAATGGATGATATTATCCCATTACTCCCATTTGTACCGAATGGACGCCAGGTATGTTACATTACAACTGCCGGGTATAATGCACCCTGGATTCAGGATAATATTAAAAAGATTGAAGCCGAAGGCTTTCAAGTTAGACCTGTAGATTTGGCAGTACTCTCACCTAAGGACCTTGATGCCATTTTTGAAGGTTGTGATATCATTTGGGTTGGAGGTGGAAATACCTTCTATTTACTGCAGGAAGTTCGACGCTCCGGATTTGATGCCTTTTTAAAACAGAAAATAGCTTCAGGTATCCCTTATGTGGGAACGAGTGCAGGTTCCATTATACTTGGCCCACATATCGAATTGGTAAAATTCGCTGATGATCAAATGGAAGCTCCAGATTTAACATCCTACGAGGGGCTCGACGTATTTCCACTGGTCCCTTTAGCCCATATTGATAATCCCGAATTTAAAGGATTTTACAAAGATATTCTCTTGTTTGCCCTCGAGCATGATATCCCATTTGTCTCCCTAAAAGAACAGCAATTTATTTTTGTAGAGGGTGACAACTGGAAGATTGTTAATTCGCAAAAACGCTAAGTTAATTTCAAAACATGGGCATCTATAACACATATGTACTTCCGCGATTGGTGGATTGGGCATGCCGCCAGAAGCCCGCACAAAAACAAAGAGAAAAAATAATACCTTTGGCTCATGGCAAAGTCCTGGAGATTGGCATCGGGTCGGGATTAAACTTACCCTTTTATAACCAAAATAATATTAATCATCTAACGGCTATTGATCCTTCTCCCGACATCTGGAATCAGAATACCATTGACACCAAAAAATTACCTTTTGATTTTGACTTTATATGTGCTTCTACCAATGCTATTCCGGCGTATAACAACAGTATGGATTGTGTCGTCATGACCTATACCCTGTGTTCCATTACCAATGTTTCTAAAGCCTTTGAAGAAATTAGAAGGGTTCTTAAACCCAGTGGAGTATTTCTTTTCTGCGAGCATGGGAAGGCCCCTGATCCCGCCGTCCGGAAGTGGCAAAATATAATCAATCCCATATGGAAGCGATTGGGTGGCGGCTGCACCCTTAATAAGGATATACCGGCTATAATTAAGAGCAACGGACTTAAATTAAGTAAAATGGATACCATGTATATCCCGGGTTGGAAACCGGCAAGTTTTAATTATTGGGGTCAAGCTGAAATGTATTAATACTATTTGAAATTGCAGTACAATTCATTGAACTGTCATCTGATAATCTGATAATTTTGTCAAAAATTGACAGGACAGCAACAAAAAATGCACCTAAATGCTTTAACGAAACGAAATTAAAATTATCTTTAGTCTATTAGGGCTATTTTATTTATAACAGAACCTTACCTGTTCCAGATCCAACCACATGCAAATGATCTAATTATAGGATCTATCATTTTGCCAATTATGGACCAACCAAGATTTTTTAAGTAAACTAATTATCATGGAACAGATCATCAATTCAATCAATACGATTAATGAAAATTATTTAATCGTAATCCTCATTGCTTTATTTTACAGTCTTGAAAGGTTACTGGGATCACCCTTCAAATTCGACGGACGTCTCAATCACTTTTTACACAATTTTCTATTCCAAATCACATTTTATTTTGCCAATATTGCGTTTGCCATTGTACAGGTTAGCATTGTTTCATGGTCGACTGAAAATGAGATCGGTCTTTTCAATTGGTTCGATATACCCCTTTGGCTGAAAGTAATTTTAGGCATTATGTGTCTGGATTTTTCATCCTATTGGTTTCATCGTCTAGCACATGCCTCGCCGCTATTATGGCGTTTGCATCGCGTTCATCACAGTGATACCAAAATGGATACTTCGACCTTCTTTAGAGGACATCCTTTGGAAGTTTTAGTCTTTGGTACATCCAGTGTGGTAGGCTGTGTTGTTTTTGGACTTGACCTGACAATTTTAGGGGTTTATTTCTTTGTACTGCTACCTTTTTTGGTCGCCCAACATGCCAATTTTGAATTACCGGACTGGACGGATAAAGTTTTTGGTAAAGTGTTCATCACTCCAAATTTTCACAAAGTACATCATGAGCAGAATCAATTTTATACCGATTCAAATTTTGCCGATATATTTATTTTTTGGGACAAACTATTTAATACCTTTAAATATTTACCTGTAAAGGACATGCGCTACGGATTAAAAGAATTCGATAACGATAAAAAGCAGACTTTTTGGTATTTATTAATTAGTCCATTTATCAATATAGAACGACAAATGAATGACAAACCTTAGCGGCGTTATTAAAAATTAATCAGATCAAATTATCTTGACGCGTGACTTTAAGAGATCTTAATAGAATGACCTCAAAATTGGGTCTTACTTCTAAGATGCCTGTCTTATTCCTCGGCCATGGAAGCCCTATGAATGCCATCGAGGAAAACGAGTTTGTATCAGCATTCCGGTCACTGGGGCAAGAATTGATAAAACCCAAAGCCATACTGTGTATATCGGCCCATTGGGAAACTAAGGGAACCTTCGTAACCGCCATGCGACGTCCACGAACAATTCATGATTTTGGCGGCTTTCCAAGAGAACTTTTCGAAGTACAATACCCCGCCCCGGGAAGTCCTGAAGTGGCCCGGAAAATACAAAACACCGTTACTAAAACGAAGGTAGGATTAAATAATCAATGGGGTCTCGACCACGGGGCTTGGAGTGTTATTAAACACCTCTATCCGAATGCCGACATCCCAGTAATACAAATGAGTATTGATTATTCTCTAGCACCCAAATATCATTATGAATTGGCTCGGGAATTAAGTAGTCTTCGAGAAAAAGGTATTTTAATAATTGGAAGTGGGAATATGGTGCATAATCTCCGCGAAGTGGCTTGGAATAGATTAAACGAGCCCTTTGCTTTCGATTGGGCTTTAGAGGCCAGTGAAAAGATGAAACATTATATTTTAAATGGACACCATGACCATCTCATCGATTTCAAATCTCAGGGTACGGCATTTAATCTAGCCATTCCTACTCCAGAACATTATTTGCCTTTATTATATGCCCTCGCCTTGAAGGGCGAAACCGAAAACATTTCATTATTCAATGACAAACCTCTTGGTGGAGCATTAACCATGACATCGGTTAAAATAGGATAAAATCATTCGTGATTTCCCTTATAGAACGATTAATAATTAGATCTAATCTTTCTTCAGATCTGATGTAAACCAAAATATCTTCAGTTTGCTTGAGCTGCTATCAACCAATTAATTAGGAACAAATACAACACCTTCGAAAGACATCGGTACAATCAGTCTGAATTACCTTCTCTAAATGTCCAATCTTCAATATTGCGTAAAATCAACTTTTAATAATTTTTTTGAAAGAACAGGTTTCCCTGTTTTTTAATTGTACGAAACTAATTATCGAATAAAAATTTTGATACTAATAAATTTTGTTATACTATTGCATTATGTATGACATAATATATTATATTTAACAATAACCATTTAACTAATTCAAATCATTTTGTATGAAAAAAAAAGATTTTAATATCAACAATTTGATATTCATTTTGTTCTTTTCTTTACCATTTCTGTGTATTGGTCAAGAGAAAACAATGACAGGGACCGTGGTTTCCGCAGAAGACGGTATGCCACTTCTTGGTGCTACCATAATTATTAAGGGCACCACTACAGGAACATCAACAGATTTTGATGGAAAATACACTTTAAATGCAACTACTGGAGATGTACTTGTCTTTAGCTATGTTGGTTATACCCCAGTCGAAATAGGAATAGAAACTGAAACAGTCATTAATGTTTCTTTAAAGGAAGATACTTCCGTATTAGACGAAATTGTAATTACGGGATATGGTAAACAAGCACGGACCAAGTTAACGACTTCAGTCTCAAAACTCGACACTCAGATTTTAGAGACCTCTACAAGGTCTAATGCTGCAACCGCTTTACAAGGAACAATTGCCGGTTTAAGAGTTACTAATACTACCGGACAACCAGGTTCAACGCCTCAAATCGTGCTTCGAGGGGGAACGAATTTTGACGGTACAGGAGCTCCACTAATTTTAATTGATGGTATTCCAGGCTCTTTCTATGCCTTAAATCCTGATGATATTGAATCCGTTGAGGTACTGAAGGATGCCGCTGCGACTGCCATTTATGGTGCAAGATCTGCAAATGGTGTTATTTTGGTAACAACGAAAACTGGTAAAATTGGTAAATCATCAATAAATTACAAATACAGATACAGCACCAATAAAGAAAGAAATGATCAAAAATACCTTGGAGCTGCAGATCATATAAATTATAACAGACAGTCCGTTGCATGGTATAGAGAAGTTGCCGGTAACCCGGGTGCCTTTGGAGCTTTTGTAGATGGTAATCATGGTGCTGGTACCGGGAACAATGCTACCAACGATCCTTTTACAACACAACTACTGTCCACAACAAACCAATATCTATTAAATCAACCTGGATGGACCACAATTCCTGATATATTAAATCCTACCCAAGACATCCTTTTCTACGATAATAAGGGCGTTGGTGACAGAATTTATCAAGACAGCTACAGTAAGGATCATTATTTATCCTTCGATGGTGGTAACGAAAAAGGCTCTTACTATCTCGGGTTAGGTCTTTTAGATAATGACGGACTAATTTTAGGATCCGGGTTTAAAAGGTACTCCGGTAAATTTAGTGGATCCTATCAGGTGACAAATAGTGTGAGAGTGAATTCAAATATTTTATATTCTCATTCCAATTTAAGCCTGAGTCCGCTGGGTAGTGACAATACTGTATTTAGACGTTTTCAGGGACAGGCTCCTACCTCCAGAACATACGATAGCAATCCGGACGGTACGTGGTCAGATCAATATGCTGTAGGTCAAAACCAAGGTTTTGGAAATCCATTATATTATCAAGATAAATTTGTCAGAAAAAATTTAGAACAACGTCTGGCGGCGTCAGTTGGTATTAACTGGGATATTATCGATGATCTCACTTTTTCTGTAAACGGCAGTCATTTTGCAATCAATAATCATGATGAAAACTTTAACCGAGCCTACAGAGTAGGAAGCACTACCGGCCCACTTCGTACAGGTAGAGAGGCCAGTGTCAGTCTGGACAGAACCTTAAGAAACCAACTCACAGGAACCTTAAATTATACCAATCAAATAGGCAAGCACAATATTAATGCTTTAATTGGGGCAGAATATTTCAAGGACAACTATTTCGGAACTTCCGCCGGAACAAGAAATTCACCAACCGATTTAATCGAAACGCTGAACGCGGGAGCAGAGGCAAATGGTATTCCTTCCAGTTTTGAAACTGAATATGTAATAACCTCTGCATTTGGGCGGTTCTTATATGATTTTGATGACAAATACTTATTTGGCTTTACATTTAGAAATGACGGTTCTTCAAGGTTAGGCAACAATAAATTTGATTTCTTCCCGGGAATATCCCTTGGATGGAATGCTCATAATGAAGCATTCTTCAAAGCATCCTCGATAAGCAATATTATTTCCAGATTAAAGCCCCGGTTGAGTTATGGGGTGAACGGGAATCAAGAGGTATTGAGTAATTATGGTGTCTACGGTTCTTATGGAGAACAAGGGGTTTACAACGGCCAAACCGGCTATGCGAACTCAAGCCTACCAACCCTGGATTTGCAATGGGAAAAATCAACCACTTTTAATACCGGTTTAGATATTTCTCTTTTTGAAAACAGGCTATCGTTTATTGCAGATGTTTATTCCAGGGATATCGAGGATAAATTAGCCAATCTTACCTTGCCATACTATACTGGATTCAGCGGTATACTGACGAATAACGGAACCATTAGAAATAAAGGTTTTGAGTTACAGGTGAATGGAGATATCGTTCGTAACGATGATTTTACCTGGAATCTCTCTGCAACCTTTACCACGAATAGAAACTATGTGGTAAAGCTTCCTGAAAATGACAACGAGTTTAACAGACAAGGTGGTACCCTAATCTGGAATCCAAAGACTGGACAAGAAGAATGGGTAGGAGGTTTTCAGGAAGGTAAAAGATCCGGGCATGATTTGGTCGTAGCTTTCGAACAAGCCGGTATTTACGCCTCACAAGCCGAGGCTGATGCTGACAATAATATCACGGATAACTATGTGCCAGGAGCCAGCAGAAACAAGCGATGGGCTGGTGACGTAAAATGGGTCGACCAAAATAACGATGGTATTATCAATGAACTTGACCGAAAAGTTATAGGGCGAACCACTCCGGATTTTGTTGGTGGGTTTTCAACTAATTTAAGGTATAAGAATTTTAATCTCTTCGTTAAAACTGATTTCGCCACTGGACATTTAGTTTGGAACCACATCAGAAATAAAGGCTATGGTCAAACTCAGGGTAACTTGGCACAGCCTATTGAAGTCAAAGACTCCTGGACGCCAACGAATACGGATACGGATTGGCCCCGATTTGTGTTCGTCAATGGCTCAAAAAATGTCTGGAGGGGTAGTGAAAGTGCCAGTAGTTTAAAAAATTTTGGTAACGCCAAATTCTGGGAAAAAGGAGATTATCTGGCGCTTCGCGAAATCACTCTGAGTTATGATGTCCCCACGCAATACTTTAACGAGGTTATCAAAAGATTAAGCCTATACCTTACCGGTTCTAACCTGCACTACTTCAAAAGTATGAGTGGCGACACCCCTGAGATCGGTGGCGTTCAATATGGCGCTTTCCCCGTTCCAAAGACGTTTACAATTGGACTTAATGTAACATTTTAAATTTAAAACAAAATGAAGAATTATATATTTATCATAATAGCTTTAATCACAATAAGTAGCTGTGAAAATGAATTGGAACTATCTAGTCCGAGTCAATTAACGGCAGCAGGATTTTGGGATACAGAAGAAGGAGCACTTACGGCACACACAGGTTTATATGCAAATCTCAGAAGTGAAGCCGGAGACCTTTGGTTATTGGGTGAAATGAGAAGTGATATCTGGGGAGGGCGAACCTATGAGTCTCCGTTTAATGAATCGCTTATCGAATCGAACATCACCGTTGCAACTGCGCCATTTGGCGGATGGGCAGGACTATATACGCTCATTCACAGAGTGAACGATTTTTTAACCAATGTTCCTAATGTGTCATTTAATGATGAGTCTGATAAAAACCATTTGTTAGGTCAGGCTTATGGTTTAAGAGCTCTGTATTATTACACCTTATTAAAAACATGGGGAGATGTCCCTATTATTTTAGAACCTCTAACGGATGTTAACCCGGAAGGTTTAAGTCGGGAAAGATCATCACAGGCAGAGGTTATGGCCTTGATTAAATCCGATATTGAAGCATCTTTAAACGCCTTTGGATCGGACAACAGCTTTTGGGAAGGAGGCCGTGTATTCTGGTCCAAAGCCGCCTCCTTAGCCTTAAAGGGAGATGTTTATATTTGGTCCGGAAATCTACTCAATGGCGGAAATTCTGATTTTACTGAGGCTAAAACAGCGCTACAACAAATTTCATCCTTAGGTGTTAGTCTTGTACCCAGTATTTCTGGACTATGGGGTGTTGAAAATGAAACGAACGAAGAATTTATTTTTGCGATCCAATATAAACGAGATGAGGCCTCAAACATTTACAATAGTTTAACAGGCAGAAGTACTGAAATTAATCCACAATACAACGATGCGGGGGAATCGATGAGTGATTTTATTATCGCCGGTGCTAACAGATATGGTCAGTCTGAAAAGACCTTGTTTTTATTAGATGATAGTGATGATGCGCGCAAGGATGCCACTTTTATCAGATTATATACGGATGACAACGGCGGTCTGGGGTATCAAACCTATGACGAATCCAAGTACTTTGGTTCAATATTTAAGAAATTCCTTGGTCGGGTCGATGGTTCTGAACGTATTTTTGAAAACGATGTTCCTGTATATAGATACGCAGATGTACTTTTACTTTTAGCCGAGGCAAAGAACTTGCTGGGCGAGGATCCCTCTGGAGAAATTAACCAAATTCGTCAACGGGCATATGGCGAAAATTATTCACCAGGAATTCATGCCTATGTGAATAGTACTCAGGCTGATAATGTTAACGCTATTTTAGAAGAGCGTTATAAAGAGTTTATTGGTGAGGGCAAACGTTGGTGGGATTTGAGACGTGCCGGAAATAATTATGTAATCAATAACATCAGTTACTTATCCGCAGGTGAAGAATATAAATTATTATTGCCTATTACAACCGACATGATTGGGAGAAACCCACTCTTAAACCAAACACCCGGATATACCGATTAATTTCATAATGTTTTAATAGTTTAGTTTTGTATTTGAGTTAGTTTCGAAGAGAGAGTTTAAGTTAAAACTTTAACTCTCTTTTCTCTACAAAACAATTTTTAAGTAAATTCGATTCATGACTTTAAAAAACTTAATAGCAGCTGTTTATGCCCCGATGCATGAAAATGGGTCATTAAATACGACCAGGATAAAAGATTACGGTCAATTTCTATTACATAATGACATTTCAGGTGTATTCATGAATGGATCTACTGGTGATTTTACATCACTTTCCATATCTGAAAGAAAAGAAATTACCTCGGCTTGGTCTAAATCTAAGTCCGGCCTTTACCTTATAGATCATGTTGGGGATCCCAGTTTAAACGTTGCGAAAGACCTGGCTACTTATGCCTCTGACAAAGTTGATGCCATTGCTGCCATTGCACCATTTTACTTTAGATTAAACAGTGTTGATAAATTAGTGACCTATTGCAGCGAAATCGCCGCATGTGCCTCTAACTTACCTTTTTATTATTATCATATCCCAGTTTTATCCGGTGCTGATTTGAATATGGTGTCCTTTTTGGAAAAAGCGAGGAATGAAATTCCTAATCTGGCAGGTATCAAGTTTACGGACAACAACTTAATAGATTATGGATTTTGCAAGAGTTTAGAAAATGGCAAATACAATATTTTATTTGGGTACGACGAATTATTTTTAAACAGTTTACCCTTAGGAGCAGAAGGTTGGGTAGGCAGTACCTATAACCATTTGGCGCCATTGTACTATAAAATTAAATCACACTTTAATAACGGAGATATGCCGGAAGCCGCCAAGCTACAATCCATGGCGATTAAATTTGTCCAGTTATTGGATAGTAAAGGTGGGTTTAATGGTGTCGCAAAAGGATTTATGAAACATCTTGGAGTTGATTGTGGACCAAGTAGGTTTCCACATACAACATTAACCGATGAGGATTATAAAGTGATAATTAAGGAACTCACGGCCATAGGATTGGAAAAATGGTTCAATAAAGGCATAGCCCAATCAGTTCATACAAAATAAAGATTTAATTAAAGCATTTACATATAAAGTCAAAAAGCTAGCCCTGAATAAAAATTAAGGCTAGCTTTTTTTATGACTAAAAGTTCATTTCCTTTTAAAAGAAAATAAAACACCTTTTAAGATTTTACAATATGTAATATTCTATCAAAATGTGGTTCAAGGTGATTTCTCATAGCCTCTCTAAAGGATTGTGCATCGCCATTTTTTAAAATATTCAATAGGTCTCGATGTGTTACAAACTCACCTTTTGAATATTTAAAATCTTTGGCGCCTTCGGGCATGTTATCATGCACATAGTTAAACACCGGCAACAATAAATCTTGAAACCGCTTCAATGTCGTATTGTTTGACAATTCATATAATTTACCATGGAAGGCGATCTCATGTTTTAAGCTAAAAAATGTAGTGTCATTTTCCTCCTTTTCCTGTTTAGACACTATTTTATCCAAATCCTCAATATCTTCCTCAGTTTTTCTGGCAAATAACAGGTCGGCCATCCCCATTTCCAATATCAAACGCAATTCGAATATATCAATCAAGGCTTCTTCACCTAATAAATTATATTCAATGGCCTTTTCGAAATTCTGAACAATATCCGGTTGGGTAAGTACCATCCCTTTGCGCTTTTTCGACTCTATTACACCAATGGTTCTTAACCTTAAAAGCGCTTCTCGTATCACAGTTCTGCTAACACCTAAAGCTTCAGCAAACTCAAGTTCTTTCGGTATGGAATCCCCTATTTTAAGGTTATTGACCTTAAAATATTCTTTCAGCCTCATTTCAACCTTATCCACTAACGATAAATTTTCTAAAGGTGTAATATTGTCAAGATTCGATTTCATATAATTTTATTGTTAAAAAATTGAAATACAATTATATAATTTATTATTTTTGTATTATGTTATACATATAAAGATATAACATATTATGTAATAATGCAAGCCAAGATAAAAAATAATACCTAAAAGCAAATGAAATATGCAACTCTATATAAAGACACTTTACTTCACGACATAATTCCATTTTGGGAAACTTACTCTTTAGATCGAAAAAACGGAGGCTATTATACCTGTCTGGACACCTCTGGAACTATCTATGATACCGATAAGTTCATATGGCTTCAAGGAAGACAAGCGTGGACATTTTCCATGCTTTACAATAAGGTTGAACAAAATGAAAAATGGTTAGATATTTCCAAAAATGGTATTGATTTTCTGCGCAAATATGGGATGAATGAAAATGGTGACTTCTATTTTTCTGTAACTAACGATGGCAAACCTTTAGTAAACGCTTATAATATTTTTTCAGACTGTTTCGCTGCTATGGCCTTCAGTCAATATGCCATTGCATCGGGCGATGTAGAGGTAAAGGCATTGGCAAAAAAAGTTTACACTAACATTCTTAAGAGAATAGATAATCCAAAAGGAAGGTTCGAAAAAAACATGGATACCAGACCGCTAATAGGTTTCTCCTTGCCCATGATATTGTCAAATCTGGTGTTAGAATTGGAAAACGTATTAGATCCTCAGGAGGTCGAGAAAACCATCGATTATAGTGTCAACCAGGTTATGAACGTGTTTCTGGATACAGAAACAGGATTGATTTTTGAACATGTTTTACCCAATGGCGAACACCATGACAGCTTTAATGGACGCCTTTTAAATCCTGGACATGGCATCGAAGCCATGTGGTTCATGATTGATATAGGTGTACGAAGAAAAGATCAAGACCTTATAAATAAGGCCACAGAGACCATATTACATATTCTAAAATTCAGCTGGGACGAAAAATATGGCGGAATATATTATTTTATGGATTCAAAAGGGTACCCTCCTCAGCAATTGGAATGGGATCAGAAACTGTGGTGGGTCCATTTAGAAACCTTAGTGGCATTGTCCAAAAGCTACCAGTACACACAAAATAGTGCCATTTTAAAATGGTACACTAAAGTCCATGACTATGCATGGAATCATTTTTCAGATCCTGAAAACGGAGAGTGGTTTGGCTATTTAAATCGCCGTGGTGAAGTATTACTAAACTTGAAAGGCGGTAAATGGAAAGGTTGTTTTCATGTTCCGAGAGCCATGTACCAATGCTGGAAAGCTTTTGAAAATATTGAATCAAACAACAATTTTAAATAATAACACGATGATAAAATACAGTGTAATGTTCATGGCTCTACTGCTATTGAGTAATTGTAAAACCAAATCGAACGACGAAAAAATTGATTCCCATGTTCATCCCCCGGAATCCGTATCGCTTTTCAAAACAGGCATGCAGGAAGGCGTATCCTGTTATAGAATTCCGTCTATTGTAACCACCCCAAACGGTGATTTACTCGCTGCAATAGATCAACGCGTACCATCCTGCGGGGATTTAAAATGGAGCAAGAATATCAATATCGTTACAAGAAGGAGTGAGGACAATGGTAAAAGCTGGACTCCTATTGAAACCGTTATTGATTTTCCTGAAGGACAATCTGCTTCCGATCCCTCAATGATCGTTGATACCATTACGGAAACTATTTTTCTGTTTTATAATTATATGAATTTGGAAACCGAAAAAGACATCTATTATTTGCATGTCATGCAAAGCACTGACGATGGAAAAACCTGGTCCGAACCAAAAGATATTACTTCGCAAATAACGACATCAGAATGGGAAAAAGATTTTAAATTTATCACTTCCGGAAGAGGCATACAAACACGTTCGGGAAAACTTTTGCATACTATGGTAAACTTAAACAGAGGATTACACATTTTTGGAAGTGACGACCATGGTAAAACATGGTACTTCATAGACCAGCCCATCCAACCTGGCGATGAGTCAAAAATTGTTGAACTTGCAGATGGGACTTTGATGATTAATTCTCGGGTTAACAAAAAAGGTATGCGCTATGTCCATCGATCTACCGATGAGGGCCAAACTTGGGTTACTAAGGCCGAAACCGAGTTAATAGATCCGGGTTGTAATGCCAGTATCATTCGTTACACATCGACAAAAGATGGATTCGCGAAGAACCGGTTGCTGTTCTCAAACGCCAAATCAGCTAAAGACCGAATGAATATGACCGTAAGAATAAGCTATGATGAAGGTCTGACCTGGAGTGAAGGCAAAACCATTTATGCCGGATCATCCGCATACTCCTCATTAACCGTTTTGCCAAATGGAGATATCGGGTTGTTTTTCGAAAAGGACGATTACACCAATAACGAATTTACCAGCTTCTCCCTCGAGTGGCTCACTGACGGAGAAGATAAACTTGAAGATATAAAGCGGTAAATGCAACATAAAAGTCCTAATTGTTCGTTGTTCTTTTTCCTTGGAGTATGCATGACATTTCATCTGTATTCGCAAGATTTAGAAAGTACATTTGAATCTCATCTGTCGGCAGAACAACTCAACAATGCCCCTGTAAAACTGATTCCCTTTCCTCAAGAGGTGCAATGGCAAAAAGGTACGGTTCATGTTACAGAGGTAAATATTCAGAGCAATACAAATCTAAATCCCACAACAAATGCGCTTATAGAAACCATTTTTAATCCTAACAGCATTAAAAATAAAGCCAAAGGGTTTTATCTGAAATTTACACCTGATGAACAGATGTCCGCCGAAGGCTATGCCTTAAGTGTCCAAGAAAAAGGTGTTGAAATTAGATTTAAAACCGAAGCCGGACGTTTTTATGGCTTGCAAACCTTGCGACAACTTACATCAACCACCCATGGGGAAACCCATATACAGCTTTGTGAAATAACTGATGCTCCTGCGCACAGTGTCCGTGGCTTCATGTTAGATGTAGGACGAAATTTTATAGGTTTGGATATTCTAAAGGAACAACTCGATATTATGGCGAGATATAAGTTAAATGTGTTCCAATGGCATTTAACGGACCGCCCTGCATGGCGTATCCAAAATAAGAAGTACCCGGAACTCACCTTAGCCAAGAACCACCGCCAAACAAGAAATCCCGGAAAATATTATACGTATAATGAGATCAGAGAGTTGATTGCCTATGCCAAGGACAGGCATATTTCTGTTATTCCAGAAATAGACATGCCCGGACACAGCGACTCGTTTACTACTGCAATGGGCTACCCTATGTCCTCAGAAAAAGGAATGATAGCTCTTGAAAACATATTAAATGAATTCTTCAGTGAAATCCCGAAAGACATGTGTCCAACCATACATTTGGGTTCAGATGAGGTTGAAATTGACAATCCCGAAGTATTTATGAACAAAATGATTGGTATTTGCCAAGATCATGAGCGTGATGTCATCGTTTGGAATCCCGGTCTCAAAATCGACCATGACGTCATAAGACAAACCTGGAGACCTAACAATCTTGAAAACAAGGGGTACCGAGAAATCGATTCCTGGAATAGTTATTTAAACAACAGCGAACCCATGACGGCCATTCCGAAATTATTGTTTAAACCCATTGGATATGGTTCGAAGAACACCATATTAGGAGGAATACTCTGTCTTTGGCCCGATGTGCGCCTCAACGCCGAAACCGACTTTATTGATCAAAATCCATTATATCCTGCCTTGCTGGCCTATTCCTGGAGCACCTGGACCGGTGATATTGAAAAAAGCTCCGATCGCTACCTGACCATGTTACCTGAAAGGGGCTCTTCGGCTTTTCATTATTTTAAGGCCTTTGAAGACTTTCTGCTTTATCATAAGATTCGCTTTTTTAAAAACAAACCTTTTCCTTATGTTAGACAGGCTAATAGAGAATGGTTGCTCTATAAATCGGAAGACGCTTTCGACGGTCAACTTTTGGAGAAAAAAATAATGCGTAGAGCACCTATAGACACCACGAATTGGATAAGCGCAGTTGGCAACACCATCATTATCAAGGACCGGTTTAAACAAGGTGGTTATTTTCCAGAAGCTCAAGTCGACGATGTCGTATATGCGATCACCACATTGCATGCGGAACATGAGGAAACCGTTAAAGCCTGGATTGGATTTGAAACACCTTTAAGAGCGAACAGGACCTATACCGGCATAGCAGAGCGAGGCACCTGGGATGCCAATGGTGGAACCATCTGGTTAAACGGAGAAGAATTGGAGGCACCTAACTGGGAGCATCCCGGATGGAAGCCATCAAAGCGCGACGGCTGGGGAAGCAAGGAAGATCAGGAGGTCCCATGGCGCAAAGAAGAATTATATTGGACACGAGAGCCGATTCATATACACCTTAATAAAGGAAGCAACAGGCTTGTATTTCGAGTACCTTCGACCTCAGATTATCAAAACTGGATGTTTACCTTTGCTCCCATAGAGCGTATCAAAACATATTCGAATCACTACTACCAACGAAAAGCCCGGTTCGAAGGAGAACCGGACACGGATAACGAATTGATTTTTTTAGGGAACAGTATTACGGAAGGAGGCAACTGGAAACTTCTTTTTCCGGAGCACAATGTCATAAACAGGGGTATAAGCGGCGACGTTACCGATGGTATTTTAAACAGGATAGACGAAATCACATCATCACGACCCTCAAAAGTGTTTTTGTTAATCGGAACTAATGATATGGCTCGGGGGAAAAGTGTAGATGATGTGCTGGATGGCACACGTCAGATTATAGAGCAGATTCAAAAAAAATCAGAGCACACTAAAATATACCTTCAAAGCATATTGCCAATTCATCCTCATGTGGGTCAAAAGTTTTCCGGTCATAAAAAAAACCACGACAACATTTTAATGGCCAACAAGGCTTTGGAAGAATTAGCGCAAGCACTTCATGTCGAATTTATTGATCTTCACTCGTCCATGAGTAACAGGAAGAAGTACCTGAAACCAAAATACACCAACGACGGACTGCATTTAAGTGAAAACGGGTATAAAAAATGGAAAAAAATAATTCGTCAATATGTCAACTAACAAAACGAAAAGACCACGCCCTTATGTATTGTCAGAGACCAACTGGAAAGATCTGAAAACGCAGGATTTTACAGTTGCAGTCTTACCATGGGGTGCGACAGAGGCCCATAACTATCATCTCCCTTATGGAACCGACCACTATCTCGCTGAAAAAGTGGCCATCTCCAGTGCGGGCAAAGCCTGGAAACAAGGCGCCAGGGTTATCGTGCTTCCAACGATCCCCTTTGGTGTGAATACAGGGCAGATAGCCATTCCACTGTGCATGAATATGAATCCCAGTACACAATATGCCGTTTTGAAAGACACCGTTCAGGTTTTAGCACATCATAACATCAAAAAATTAGTCATCGTTAATGCCCATGGAGGGAATAACTTCAAGCACATGGTGCGCGAGTTGGGTTTGGAATTTCCCTCTGTCTTCTGTTGCGCCGTTAATTGGTGGCAATCCGTTAAAGCGGAATCGTTTTTTGAAGAACCCGGAGATCATGCTGGAGAATTGGAAACAGCCACCATGCTTTTTCTCAAACCAGAATTGGTCCTTCCCCCTGAGCATTGGGGTCAAGGTAAAAGTAAATCATTTAAGATCAAAGGATTAAAAGAGGGTTGGGTCAGTGCGCAACGTCAATGGCACAAAGTAAGTGAAGATACCGGTGTGGGCAACCCAAAAATGGCAACCAAAGACAAAGGTGAAAAATTCTTCAACGCGGTGACAACCCAAATAGCTTCGTTTCTTGAAGAAATACACAGTGCTGATTTAAATGATATGTACGAGTAGAAACAAAGAACCCTTAAACCATATGCATCCCTTAAAACCATTTATTTACTTTATTGTTATTCTGTTGATCAGTGCTGGCTGCAAGTCTAAAGACAAACGCCATCCACAGGCACCTGGAACCACTCTCCAAAATGAGAACATCACGTTGAATCCAATATTTATAAAAGGCCAAAACGGATACGCCTGCTTTAGAATACCCGCAATTGTTGTAACACATGATGGCAGTATACTCGCTTTTTCCGAGGCAAGAAAGAATAGCTGTTCAGATACAGGAGATATTGATTTGGTTATGCGAAAATCCACCGATAATGGCACATCATGGGGTGAGATTAAGGTCATTTGGGATGATGGCGAAAATGTGTGCGGAAATCCTGCTCCCGTTATAGATGCGGAAACCGGACGCATTCACTTGTTGTCAACCTGGAACCTTGGTGAAGATCATGAATCTGAAATTATTGAAGGCACGAGCAAGGGGACACGTGAAATCGTACATTTAATTTCAAACGATGACGGTAACACCTGGACCACTCCGAGAAACATAACCAAATCGGTGAAGTTACCCAACTGGACCTGGTATGCCACAGGACCGGTTCACGGGATACAATTAAAGAATGAAACATTTAAGGGAAGGTTGGTTATCCCCTGCGATTTCATTGAATCCCAATCAAAAAAGATGTATTCCCATATAATTTATTCAGACGACAATGGGCAGACCTGGCAATTGGGTGGGATTGCACCCAATGATAAGGTTAACGAATCGACGGTAGCCGAACTTGAAAACGGTGATTTGCTCCTAAATATGCGCAATTATAATCGAGACAGTATTCAAGGGCGGCAAATCGCCTTTAGTAGTGATGGTGGTTTAACCTGGAAAGATCAGTATATTGAGGAAAATTTGCCCGAACCCGTTTGCCAGGGTGCTTTACTGGGTGTAGAAAGGAATGACAAACAGGTGTTACTGTTTTCAAATCCATCCAATAATGAGTCAAGAACCAATATGACGGTCACTTTGAGTAGGGATCAGGGAAAATCGTGGAACGAAAAAATCAGCATTTATAAAGAACACGCTGCTTATTCGGATTTAGCTGAGCTTAAAAATGGTGCAATTGCCGTTGTTTTTGAAGCCGGTATTGAAAATGCCTACGAGGGTATCTTTATAAAAACAATAACATTGGAAGACTGATCGCGGTATGATATGTATACTGTACTTGAGGTGACCTTTCGTGTTTTGGTATTTTAACGGTATCTGCGTATAACAACAATACCTCAATTTGATAGCACATTTTAAAATTGAAATATATGTTTGGTTTTGGATTACATAGTTTTAAAAAACACTTGCTTGTCGGGCTCATGTTTATTTTGACACAGGCCTATTCTCAGATCCCGGACCCCATAGCGAATTACAAAGACTATATTGAAAATGAACAGATCATAGAAGAAAATAAGCTGGCTTCCCACGCCTCATTCACATCATTTACCTCGGTCGATGCTGCAATGAGAAACAGGCCTGAATTTTACCAATCGTTGGATGGGGTATGGAAATTTAACTGGGTAAAAAATCCAAAGGATCGGCCGATAACCTTTATGAATCCAGATTTTGACATCTCCAACTTTGACAGTATTAAAGTCCCGGCTAATTGGGAGTTGGAAGGCTTTGGGATTCCCATTTATGTGAACCATCAGTACGAATTTGCCGATTTTAAGGCCCCTGTTGCAGAAGACATGGAATTTATCGATGGAAGATATCCCAAAAATCCGGGTAAGGTCCCCAATGACTATAATCCTGTCGGGACCTATCGTCGCGACTTTAATTTGGATGACACCTGGAAGGGTAAAGAAATTGTCTTGCATATAGGCGCCATGAAATCAGGTGGTTTCGTATGGCTCAACGGTCAGTATATCGGGTATTCACAAGGCAGCAAACTGCCTGCTGAATTTAATATTACCGAAGCCGCCAAAACCGGGAAAAATGTCCTAGCCATTCAAATATTCAGATGGACAGATGGGTCCTATCTGGAGTGTCAGGATTTTTGGAGAATAAGTGGCATTGAACGCAGTGTGTTTGTCTATGCACAGCCCAAAATTCGCATTGCGGACTTTGAGGTATTATCCACTTTGGATGCATCTTATACAAATGGCGTATTTGACCTTTCCGTGATCCTGGAAAACAAATTAGCAAAAAACCAACTCGGTAAGGTCTCATACAAGATATTAAACGATAAATCGTCAGCCGTTTTAACAGGAAGCACGTCATTTTCTGTCGAGGGAAACAGCACTCAGGAACTCGTTTTAAATGGCACCCTTAACCAGGTAAAACCCTGGAGTGCAGAGCATCCAAATCTTTATACCTTGGTTATAGAAACGGAGGACAAAAAAGGAAACCTACTCGAGGCTACTGCTGTAAAGATTGGGTTCCGGTCCGTTGAAATAAAACAAGGTCGCCTTCTGGTCAACGGACAATGCATTACTTTAAAGGGCATCAATACGCAGGAAACGGATCCAGATACGGGTCATGTGATGTCTGATGACCTCATCTTAAAAGACATTACCTTGTGGAAACAGCATAATATAAATGCGGTTCGTTTAAGTCATTATCCCAGGGGAAAACGCTTTTATGAACTCTGCGACATGCATGGTATCTATGTTATTGATGAGGCCAATATAGAATCGCATGGTATGTATTATGGTAAATATTCACTGGCTAAAAATTCCAATTGGGAAAGAGCGCACCTTGATCGCATGATTCGTATGGTACAGCGCGATCGCAACCACCCTTCCGTCATCATATGGTCCATGGGGAACGAAGCGGGCAATGGCGAAAATTTTTATAAGGGATATAAGGCCATCAAACAACATGATAAGACCAAAAGACCTGTTCAATATGAACGCCCTTATAAAGATTACGATGGGAGTCTTTATGACATGGATTGGAATACCGATATTATTGTCCCGCAATATCCATCACCTCAAACATTCGAGACCATTGGAAAGTCAAAAACAGACCGTCCGTTTATCCCCAGTGAATATGCACATGCCATGGGTAACAGTACAGGAAATTTTCAGGACTATTGGGACATTATAGAACAATACGACCATCTGCAAGGCGGATTTATCTGGGATTGGGTCGATCAGTCCATATGGAAAACCAATGAAAAAGGCGAACGCTATTATGCCTATGGAGGTGACTATGGGAACCATATGCCAACAGACAATTCCTTTCTCAACAATGGCATCGTATTTCCGGATCGGACCCCTCAACCGGGTTTATATGAGGTAAAAAAGGCCCATGAATTTATTAACTTCAAACATAAAGGTGTAAATCGGCACAATGAGTTACGGGTATTAGTTGAAAACCTCTATGATTTCACGAATTTAGATCGATTTACATTGACGGCGAAGATTAAAGGAGATGGCAGCGTTCTAAAAACCATAGTCATCCCGGATCATGCCGTAGAACCCCATACCGGAAAACTCATTAGAATTGATCTCAATGGTGTTGCCTTTAAGGAGAATACCGAATATTTTGTAGAGATCTCAGCAAAAACCAAAAATAGGTGGGGCCTGATTCCAAAAGACTTTGAAGTAGCTCATGAACAGATTGAATTGGTGGATAAGTATAAACTATCTCCAACCCATAGCGAATGGAATGGTGCACTGACTATTGAGGAGTCCCCCAATTTTATACATGTTCATGGCAAAAGCTTTAGCATAACCTTCGATAAGCGCAAAGGACAAATGACATCCTATGCTTATCACGAAAAGGAACTTCTGAAAAACGGTAATGGGCCGAGACCCAATTTCTGGCGCCCTGTTACCGATAATGACCTGGGTAACCGCATGGCGCAACATAACATCGAATGGAAGCGGGCCTCCCTGGATTTAAAAGTGAAGCATTTCGAGGTTATAAAAGGTGACGAAGCTCCTCTAAAGATTGGCATCACCTATGATCTCCCCGGGGTAGAAACAACATTTAAATCCATCTACACCCTATTTGGAAATGGCGTCATTAAAATCGACAATACATTACATGAAACCCATTATGAAGCCGATATCCCACGTGTGGGAATGCGCATGCAGTTGCAAAAGGAATATGATAGTTTGACCTACTATGGCAGAGGCCCTTGGGAAAATTATCACGATAGAAAAGCCTCGGCCTTCATGGATATTTACAGGCAAACCGTTAAGGAACAATACGTCCCCTATATACGTCCCCAGGAAAACGGCTATAAAACAGATACGCGATGGCTGGCCATTTACAATACAAACCACGAAGGGCTGCTTTTTGTAACGGATCAGGTCCAACCGGGTTTTGGCTTTAGCGCTCATCATATGCCCAATGAGATGTTCGATGTGACATCCGGTCTTGATTACAAGGGAAATGAGGCTAACCCAAGCAAACATACTACAGATATCACAGCTCAGGATCTGGTACAAATCAATATCGATCTGAAACAACGCGGACTTGGAGGCGATGACAGTTGGTACGCCAAACCTCAGAAGAAATATAGGATCAGTGGCCAGTTAAAACACCAATATGGTTTTTATTTGATCCCTTTCAAAGGATGGAATGAAGAGGATTTTATATCGGCGGGTAAATTATATGCACATCAGGATTGAATTTTACAACTACCAATAAAGACAACCAATACCATACGCTATGGAATACTTCAATACCCTCCTGAACAGGATCTGCAAATGAAGACCCAAACAATTTATATATTTAATATGTATGACATAATACTTTTATGTATATTTTCCCTATATTAGCATCCTGAAATTGATGAGCAAAGATTATCTATTTAATTTTCCTGGATCCGGTTATAGCCAATCGGACCCTTATGTCATTAAAAAACCTAATGCAGAGTGTTTCAATTATCTTGTTATTTTAAGACATCGCTGTCCATGAAGACCATCCGGCATACACTACTAGCAGCAGTTATGGCTTTAGCATTCTTCTGGTCCTTCGGACAGAGGGACGCTCCTATGGATGTGAAGCAATTACCCGAACTCCCCGCTTTAGTTAAGGACAGTGTCTCATTGGGTTACGCCGGTATGCTTGGAGGCATGCACAATGGCGTTGTAATCTCAGCCGGAGGGGCCAATTTCCCCAATGGTTTACCATGGGAGGGTGGTCAAAAAGTATGGCATAAGGCCATATACATTTATGAAAATGGCCAATGGCGCTTATCCAGCAAGCAACTGCCCGAACCCCTGGCCTATGGCGCTTCAGTCGCTACAGAACATGGCATTCTCTGTATCGGTGGGAATAACTCGGCGTCCTCTAAAAATACGGTTTGGCTATTGGCCTATGACAAGACCAGTAATGATGTCGAAATTTCAGAATATCCTTCACTTCCGGAACCATTGGCCTACGCAGCAGCAACTCTAGCTGAAGATGTTGTGTATGTTATTGGCGGAAAAAACTCAAAAAACACCACCAATTCCTTTTACAAATTGGATCTGACCCATGGGAAGCAATGGGAGAAGTTACCCGATTTTCCGGGACCTCCACGAGCATTGCACGCTGTAGCCCTTCAGGAGACATCCACAAATAAAAAACTATTTGTTATTGGTGGCAGAAATGAATCCTCTGGCATAAAATCAGAACCCCTTACCACCTATTTATCCTATGATTTAAAGGAACACTATTGGAAGGATGAAGGGGAACTTAAGATTGAAGGTACACCACGCGTGTTGATGGGTGCTTCCGCCGAACCCAGGGGGTCCATGCACATTATGGTCTATGGTGGCAGCGATGACATCCTGTTCAATACATTAGAGCATCTGGCATTGCAATTAAGTGAGACGCAAAACGATTCCATCAGAGCCCTTCTTACTAAAGAAAGAGACGACATCCTAAACAACCATCCCGGTTTTTCAAGAGACATTATTGCCCTCAACACGATTACAAACAAATGGTTCGTTTATGCGTCTCTGGAACACGGCATCCCGGTTACGGCACTTTCGTTTCAGGATAACCAAGGGTTTTCACTGGTTTCAGGTGAAACCTCCCCCGGTATTCGCACCCCTCAGGTGCAACAATTCATTGTCACGGACAAGGCCAATGCATTTGGATTTATAAACTATACGGTTCTGGGGTTATACCTGATCATTTCAGTGCTGATTGGGCTCTATTTTTCCCGCAAACAGAAATCAACCGATGACTATTTTACCGGAGGCGGACGCATTCCGTGGTGGGCTTCGGGTTTAAGTGTATTTGGAACGCTCCTGAGTGCGATAACCTTTATGGCCATTCCAGCGAAAGCCTTTATAACCGATTGGTCCTTCTTTTTCCTGAATATCACCGCTATACTCATCACCCCGGTCATTGCCTTTATTTTTATTCCCTTTTTCAATAAACTGAAAATAAAAACGGCATACGCCTATTTAGAGGACAGATTTAACTACACCGCCCGTGCCTTTGGCAGTTTATCTTTTATCTTATTTCAATTGGGTCGCATAGGTATCGTCCTCCTATTACCGGCTCTAGCCATTTCAATTGTTACGGGTATCCCGGTAGAAATAAGTATTCTGATCATGGGGGTGCTGTGCATTGTTTATACCACCTTTGGCGGTATCGAGGCCGTGATTTGGACCGATGTCATGCAGGTTGTTGTGCTTCTCGGTGGCAGTATACTCGCCGTGATATGGATTCTCATACACACAGAAACAGCTTTTAGTGAGATGCTCTCATACGCCTCAGAAAGAAATAAATTCAATATCATGAATATGGAATTGAATTTTACCGAGTCCACCTTTTGGGTCGTTTTTATCGGGGGATTAGCCTCAGCCATGGTCACACAGGGTACAGACCAGACCATAGTACAACGCTTTTTAACGAGTAAGGATGTTAAGAATTCACAGAAAACCCTGTATACAAATGCCATATTGACTTTGCCGGCAACCATTATCTTTTTTGGAATCGGCACCCTACTCTTTATGTTCTATAGTGAAATGCCCGAGGCCTTGTCGCCTTCCATTTCCAATAACGATTCCATTTTCCCCTGGTACATCGTCACCGAACTGCCCTTAGGTGTTTCCGGTCTTTTGATAGCCGGGATTTTTTCGGCAGCCATGTCCAGCATTAGCAGTAGTCTTAATTCAGTGTCAACCGCGTATTGCAACGATTTTCACTCCCATTTCAGAGCGGGTATTTCGGATCATAAACTTTTAATAATTGCAAGAGTGGTTACGATTATAACCGGTATACTGGGGCTCGCATTAGCCCTTTGGATGGCCAATTCGAACATCAAGTCACTCTGGGATCAATTTTATCGGTTCCTCGGGCTTTTTACCGGAGGACTGGGTGGCATGTTCCTTCTCGGCATGCTTACAAAAAAGGCCAATGCCAAGGGGACATTGCTGGGTTTGGTGGTCAGTGCCATTTTTATTTGGTATATCAGTATCTTTACTGAAATCAATTTTTTAATGTATTCCTTTTTTGGAGTGGCCTCCTGCTTTGGATTTGGTTATCTTTTTAGTTTGATTTTTACTGAGACAAAACACGAAAACAAATAGCTTTTAAACACATAGCATCATGAATACACGTCGCGATTTTGTAAAAAAAACAGCCTTAATGGGTGCCGGGGTGGCCTTTGCCCCACAGATGACCCTTGGGAATACAACTGCTTTTTTTAAAGAAAAGTTGAACATAGGCTTTATTGGTGTCGGGTTACGCGGTACGACCCATCTCAGCAATGCCCTGTTGCGCAATGATGTGAATGTGACTGCCGTCTGTGACATTGATGAACGACGCATCGCTATTGCCCTGGATATGATATCCAAAGCCGGACAAAAGAAACCCATGGTATTTGGCAGTAGCGACCTGGATTACAGGAACCTGCTTGAATTGAAAGAAGTCGATGCCGTCATCATTGCGACGCCATGGCTGTGGCATACCCGAATGGCTGTAGACGCCATGAAGGCCGGAAAATATACTGGCGTGGAGGTATCGGCGGCAAACACCCTGGAGGAGTGCTGGGATTTGGTGAATACCTTCGAGGAAACGGGCTCCCACTTAATGATTCTTGAGAATGTAAACTATCGCAGGGACGTTCTGGCCGTATTGCATATGGTAAGACAACATGTTTTTGGCGAGTTGCTGCATTTCAGATGCGGGTATCAGCATGACTTAAGGCATGTTCTGTTTAACGATGGTAAAACAGCTTATGGCAAGGGTGTTGAGTTTGGCGACAAAGGCATATCGGAGTCCGCCTGGAGAACACAGCATTCGTTGTTGAGAAATGCCGATGTCTACCCCACTCACGGTCTGGGCCCTGTAGCGGTTATGGCAGATATCAACCGAGGCAATCGTTTCGTATCCCTGACCTCTCATGCCACAAAAGCGGTTGGATTGCATAACTATATTGTCGCTCATGGAGGTGAAGCGCACCCCAATGCAAAATTAAAATGGAAACAGGGGGATATTATTACCTCCACTATAGAGACTGCAAAGGGAGAGACCATAATAGTGACCCATAATGTAAATACAGCGCGTCCCTATTCACTGGGCTTTATGGTACAGGGTGCTAAAGGGCTCACAGAATTCGATAAACACACCCAACGCATCCATGTTGAAGGCCTTACCAAAGGCCATGTGTGGGAAGATATGGCATCATGGCTGGAAAAATACGACCATCCTTTATGGCAAAAGTACGAGCAGATTGCGGTAGGTTCAGGTCACGATGGCATGGACTTCTTTGTTCTGAACGCCTTTGTGGAATCTGCAAAGGAAAACGCAGCCCCGCCAATGGACGTTTACGACGCCGCTGCCTGGAGTGCCGTGACACCCTTGTCGGAATTATCCATAGAAAACAATGGCGCACCACAGGATTTTCCGGATTTCAGCCGTGGCAATTGGATAAAGCGCACGCCATATGACTGGATGAAAAACACCTATTAGAAAATAACAGGTTATTTCCATTAAAGTATCCTTCAGGTCGAACTAAACCTTTTTATAGTCGCTCTTCTTGGAAGGCCCTATTTAGGCATCAGGTTTATTTAACAAGCAAGAATTTAAAGGTTACCGGGGTTTGCAAGGTAACCGGGATATTTCTTGGGTTAAATAGGATCACCTGAACATTCGCTTGTCCGTTCCCGTCAATGCTCTGCAGATAGACCGATAATATACATCCCTGTAAATCAACATCGGCGGAGGCCAGGAAAATATCACCCATTTCAAAGACTTTGTCAGCCGGAGGATCAATCTTCAGACTATTGGGTGAATACCAGGCCGAATTAGCACTAATGACGCCGTTACTCCCAACGGGAATATTAAAAGACCCATCTGCACTGGTCGACACCGGCGGTGAAATGATGGTAACATTGCCAGGTGTATTTTCAATTACAATACCAGTGCCTGCAGTAAGCGTCGTTAAATTGAAGTCACTCGTCGTACTGTCTCCGATCAGGATCTGCCCATCCGAAACGACTGATCCATCAAGACCGGTACCGCCATTCTCCACGGCTAAGATGTCTGTCACCTTAGTTGACAAGTTTATGGTATTGTCCGCAATATCTTCATTGAGAATAGTTCCGTTTAAAATCTCTGAGGTCTCTACCGCACCCGCAGCAATATCTTCAGCAAGAATGGTTTCATTTAAAATTTCAGAAGTCTCCACAGCACCTGTGGATATATCTTCAGCCAGAATGGTCTCATTTAAGATCTCGGAGGTCTCTACAGCACCCGTGGATATATCTTCCGCTAAAATGGTCTCGTTTAAAATCTCAGAAGTCTCCACAGCACCTGTAGCAATATCTTCAGCTAAAATGGTCTCGTTTAAAATCTCAGAGGTCTCAACTGCACCTGTAGCGATATCTTCAGCCAAAATGGTCTCGTTCAAAATCTCGGAAGTCTCCACAGCACCCGTGGAAATATCTTCAGCCAGAATGGTCTCATTTAAAATCTCAGAAGTCTCCACAGCACCTTCGGAAATGTCTTCAGCCAAAATGGTCTCATTTAAAATCTCGGAGGTCTCCACAGCGCCTTCAGAGATATCCTCAGCCAGAATGGTCTCGTTTAAAATCTCAGAGGTCTCCACTGCACCTTCCGAAATGTCTTCAGCAAGAATGGTCTCATTTAAAATCTCGGAGGTCTCCACAGCGCCCTCAGCGATATCCTCGGCAAGGATTTCTTCATTGAGTATTTTTTCAGTAGTAATCGCATCATCGGCAATGTCATCAGTATAGAAAGCATAGGGGACAGCCCTAAACTTCTGATTGCTTACCGTTTTGTAACTCCCATTATTCTTCGTCGATATCTCAACCTTCAAGAACTGGTCGGCATCAATCCAGGGCATATCCAATAAGCGCGCATAGGCCGTACTCGTAACCACACCCTGTCCAATAACCAGGCTAAACAGACCATAGGCGTCGGTTGTGGTGACATGGGTTTCTTCCCACTGGACCTCGCCATCAAGTCCTTTTGTAATCGTAAACCGTACACCGATTTCCCTATTATACAATGGTTTTGCCTCGATATCAAGACCTACAATTTCCTCGGTTTCATCGTTCAGTGCCACCGCTTGATAATAAATGCCATCCAGATCACCGATGCGCTGTGCTGAAATGTAATTAACAGCGATACATAATGTTACAACTAATATATATTTAAATTTTTTCATGACAGTCAAATTAATGGTTAGTACTATTCCGTTAAATTAAATGAAAGACCCAATGAGATCCCATAACCTCTGTTAGATGTCGTCTGATCCGAATCCTCTTCTATGTTACTCAGCCCGAAGAGGTATAGTCCCTCAGCATAGGCCGATACGAAATTGGAAATTTTAAAGTTGATTCCTAAATTACCTATGAGGCCAAAATCTGATTTCTTCAGTATATCGGATTCTGTAATATTGAACTCCTCGTTATTTAAAACCTGAGTGCCGCGTAGTAAATGTCCATAGTAGACATTGAGGACTGCATAGGGACTGAACACGCGACGTTTCATCATATAACCGCCTCCAACTTTCATCTCTGCATACTCCAAACGCCAAGAGTAGTTCGCGTCATCATATACATAGTTGGCGCCTCCGTTCCGTTTTCCCAGTCCGGCTTTCAACATGATGTTGTTTTCAAAAATATTACGGTATCCAATACCGTAAGCCCCCGTAAAGATCGATTGATAATCAGAATTCAGTTTGTTGTTATCGCTGTCAACAAATTTAAAGGTGCTCACCAATTGAGACGCCTCAATCGTAAGGCTTGACTCCTGGGCCATGCCTGAAAGCGATATAAAAAACACTGTTAGTAGAAGTATAGTTCGTTTCATAATAATGTTTATTTTGATATTATTAATTTACTGACCGATTGCTTGTTGCGGTCGTCCTGAATTTTCAAAAGATAGAGTCCTGTTGCCCATGTACTGCAGTTAATGACATGCTCTTCCAGGTTCAGAATTTTTTGATTGTAAATGATATGCCCCTGAACATTCGAAATAAGAATGACGGCTTCGTTTAAGGCGTCCGAACTTTTGAGGGTCACTGAATACCTTGAAGGATTTGGAAATATTTTAATGTCCAGTTCCTCAACATCCTCTTGCGCCACCTTTTCGATTTTAATACTGACCGGCTGCAAAAAGCCCTGCATCACCCTGCTGTTCTCCACACTTTGGGTATTGAAGCTTTGCCCTATGGTCTGTGCATAATAATGATCATCACCTGTAGTGGTTGTTCCGTAACTTGAAATACTTTGCCTTATTACGGTCTGTGAATAACCGTAAGAAGACAAGAGCATAAAAACAATGCTCAGGCTAAAAAGCCCCATTTTAAATTCAAGTTTTTCCGATAATGATGTCGTGTTTGGTTTTATCATAGTCGTGAAATTTAAAAAGCAAATAAAGATAGGAGATAATTTTCTTTAGCTTTCAGATTATCACGATTATTAGACGATATGACAAATCTTTCAGATGTCGTACGCTCTTTTCTACTTTTTTTTACTGTTTTATCGATGAAATGCAAAGCGGCTTTTTCTATTTGGTCGTCTCAATAAGCTCAAGAAAAGGCTAAAAGGGGATCTCATTTTGGGAAGATAAACTGTGGTAAAATAAAAAAAGAGCGCCTTAATTCATTTTAAGTTTTTATTTAATAGTACCATTGGAGCCTAACTCATAAATAGGATTATAATCTTCAAAGAGGTAAATAGGACAATCCGGACTGAATTTCAATTGATAAATCTTCAAGCGTCTTTTCCTTTAAAGATTCAATGAGTTTTGATCGCATTGGACTTACTATATGATGCAGCGGACAGGGTTTGTATTCATTACAGCTCTCCAGGCTCAACAGGCAACTGTTCATTCTATAGGTCCCATCTATAGCATAAATGACATTTAAAACCGGCTGTTTGAGATTAGATTCAGTCAAATAAAACCCACCTTTCACTCCTCTCGTGGAGGATATAATCTCCTGTTTTGATAACTCTTGAAGGAGCTTAGCAATATAGGCCTTGGGTACATTGATGGGTTCTGCAATATCCTTAACCATTATTTTCCTTTCTTCTCCGGAATGCACAGCAAGAAACAATACCGCTTTTAACGCATACTTTACTGAGTTGGTAAACATATTTCTCCTTTAAAAAATTACTTCAAATATAAAAAAGATATTTTTGTCTTAAATATGATAATTATCATATTCTTATCCTACTTCAACCTTTAATTTTGACAAAACAAAAACTATTTAACTATGGCAAAAATACCTAAAATTATACTTCTATTCTTTATTGCTGTCCTCTTGGGGTGTGGGGGCAAGGAAGAAAAAAAGTCGGAATCCTTTTCTTATGAAAAAAAAGAAGTACAAAAAGAAACCCCTAAAAAAGCTGAAACCGTTCCAGCTTCAAAAAGAATTGATTTGACCAATAAAGGCCTCGGCCCTATTACTTCGGTTACACTTGCTTCAGATATAGATCATACTATGGCATCTCAAGGCGAAGAGGTGTTTAAAAAAATGTGTACTGCTTGTCATAGGCCCGACAAAAAATTCATTGGTCCGGCACCATTGGGGATACACGACCGCAGAACACCTGAATGGATAATGAATATGATCCTTAACCCCGATGAAATGGTACAAAAGGATCCGCTGGCTAAAGAACTATTGATGGAATTTAATGGATCTCCAATGGCCAATCAGAATCTCACAGAAGAGGAGGCCAGAGCTGTTTTAGAATACTTTAGAACTTTAAAATAACAGAATATGAAATTAATTAAACAACTACTATTTGTTCTTGTTCTGATCATCATGCTTTATGGATGCAAGAACAAAGACAATGCAATGACTTCAACCCCGACTTCAACAGAAGCGACATCAGAAGACAGAACTGGACAAGCTTTTATTCAGGACGACGAATCTACACCAAATTGTTTGCAGATAGCAATTGGTTCTCCGGATCATAAAACACTGGTTGCTGCCGTACAGGCAGCCCAGGTAGAAAATGCCCTGGTCAACGTTGGACCGCTAACCGTATTTGCTCCAACGGATGATGCGTTCGCAGCCTTGCCCGAAGGAACAGTAGAACATTTAATGCAACCTGAACAGAAGGAAGCCTTGGCCAATATCTTGAAATATCATGTTACACCCGGCAATTTGAGTACCACCATTTTAACCAAACTTCCAAAACTGGGACAAGCCAATAATCAATATGTACAAGTTGAAGTTATAGATGGCAAACCAGTTATTGGTGGTGCAAATATAATCGCCAGCGTACCTGCAGGCAATGGCATCGTACATGTCATCGACAAGGTTTTATTACCTCCAACCGAATAAGAAACTTAATAAATGAATCACAATGAAACATATTTTTAAATTAACCATTGCAGTCATAAGTGTTTGTGTGGCATTCACGAGCTGCAATAATTCAGGAAAATCAGATAAAAAATCCGGTGCCCTAGCCGGCAATGTTGCTGAAAAGGTATATGTGGCCCCAGGAGAACACGATGAGTTTTATGCCTTTATTTCAGGCGGTTTTAGCGGACAATTATCGGTTTACGGATTGCCATCGGGACGCCTGTTCAAGGTCATCCCCGTTTTTTCTCAAGATGCAGAGAAAGCATACGGATATAATGAAGAAACCAAGCCCATGCTAAATACATCTCACGGATTTGTCCCATGGGACGATTCGCACCACCCTGACATCTCTCAAAGCAATGGTGTCATTGATGGCCGGTGGGTTTTTATAAATGGCAACAATACACCGCGAATCGCAAAAATTGATTTATCGGTTTTCGAGACCACTGAAATTATTGAAATTCCGAATAGTGCCGGAAATCACAGTTCGTCCTTTGTTACTGAAAACACCGAATATGTCGTAGCCGGAACACGCTTTTCGGTTCCTGTTCCTCAAAGAGATATGGCCATTAAAGATTACAAAGGCAACTTTAAAGGGGCATTGACCTTTATTTCTGTTGACCCTGAACACGGACATATGGATATAAAGTTCCAATTGATTATGCCAGGTTTCGATTACGATTTATCGCATCCGGGTCGAGGAAAATCTCATGGATGGTTCTTCTTCTCAACGTATAATACCGAGGAAGCAAGCACGCTTATGGAGGTTAATGCGTCACAAAATGATAAAGATTTTATAGCTGCCGTGAACTGGAAAAAAATTGAAGACTACGTCAATAATGGAGGAGGTACGATGATGCCGGCAAACTATGCTCATAATGTCTATGACGAGCGCACACACGCAGCAACTTCTACAATGAAAAAAGAAGTACTTACCGTAAATCCTCTGGATGTACCCGGAGCCGTTTTTCTGATGCCAACACCTAAATCGCCTCATGGATGTGATGTCGATCCAACCGGTGAGTACATTGTTGGAAGTGGTAAGCTTTCTGCTAATTTAACCGTCCACTCTTTTACTAAGATGTTAAATGCCATAGAAAACGAGGAGTTTTCAGGTGATGCCTATGGAATTCCAATCATTAATTTCGAATCTTCACTTGCAGGGGTTGTTCAGCAGCCGGGCTTAGGGCCATTACATACTGAGTTTGACGATAAAGGCAATGCCTATACCACATTCTTTATTTCTTCCGAGGTGGTAAAATGGAAAGTAGGGACCTGGGAAGTTGTTGACAGACAACCTTGTTACTACTCCGTGGGACACCTAATGATTCCGGGAGGCAACTCACAAAAACCTTTTGGTAAGTATGTTGTCGCCATGAACAAAATTACCAAAGACCGTTATTTACCGACTGGTCCTGAAGTAACGCAATCTGCTCAACTCTATGACATTTCCGGAGATAAAATGGAACTATTATTAGATTTTCCAACAGTAGGTGAACCGCATTACGCTGCCGGATGTCCAGCAGATTTGATTAAACCGCGTTCAAGAAAGATCTTCAATTTAGAAGATAATGCGCATCCTTATGCTGCGAAAAGTGAAGCGGACACAAAAGTTGTACGCGACGGTAATATCGTCCATATTTATATGACCACCATACGAAGCCACTTCTCACCCGATAACATTGAAGGCATAAAAGTAGGAGACAAAGTATATTTTCACATTACCAATTTAGAGCAAGATTATGATGTTCCGCATGGGGCAAGCATTATTGGAGCGAATACATCCGAGATATTAATCATGCCGGGGCAAACTGAAACTTTTGTTTGGGAACCAAAACAGGAAGGTGTTTGGCCATTCTATTGCACCGATTTCTGTTCGGCTCTACACCAGGAGATGCAAGGTTATGTAAGGGTATCTGCTGCCAATGCAAATACGCCTTTAAAATGGTCTTTAGGAGAGGATATTGAATAAAAGATAGGTGAAAAATTTGTTTTAATGTTGTTTCCCTATTTAAAGGCGAGAGCGAAAAACACTCTCGCCTTAACCTATCACACTGAATGAACAATAAAAATGAAGACACAATGAAAAAGTCGAATATCATTATGCTTATTGCTGCAATACTTCCTTTAGGGCTATTCGTATTCCCCCTATGGAAAATTACTTTAGAGGCGCCTCAATATCCCACACCTCTGGGCATGTATATTCATATCAATGATTTTTCGGATGCCAATCCGCACGATATTAAAAACATAAACTTGATGAATCATTATGTTGGCATGAAATACATTCCTGAGGCCATCCCAGAATTCAAGATTTTTCCAATTGGCATCATAATAACATCAATCATTGGTTTAATTATTGCGTTTAAAGGAAACTATAAATGGTTCTTATTCTGGTTCATTCTCATGGTTGTATTAAGTAGCGCAGGACTCTACGATTTTTATCTTTGGGAACATGATTACGGTCATAACCTTGATCCAAAGGCCATAATGAAATTCACCAATCCTGACGGAAGTGTGATGGGATTTCAACCCCCGTTATTCGGCACAAAAGACATTTTAAATTTTACAGCACATTCATATCCAAGATTGGGTGCCTACTTTTTGGGAACAGGAATTTTTTCTTCACTTTTAGCTTACTTCATTGGGAAGAAAAAGAAAACAGCTATAAACATCTCGTAGCGCATACAATCATAAATACTATGGAAGCACTAAAATATAATTCGATATTAATAGTATTCATGCTGCTGTTCAATTGCAACGTGGGGCCTACAGCTATTAATTATGGTACTGATGGTTGTTATTACTGTAAAATGACCATTGTTGACAGGGTGCATGCTGCAGAAATTGTTTCAAAAAAAGGAAAGGTCTATAAATTTGATGCCACAGAGTGTATGGTTAATTTTTTGAGGGAATTTGAACCGTTAGAGATCGAACTTTTCCTGTCAAACAATTACACAACGCCAGAAACACTGATCGATGCTACAAAAGCCACGTTTCTAATAAGCGAAAATATTCCCAGCCCGATGGGTGCTTACCTATCTGCTTTTAAACATAAAAAAGATGCAGAAAGATTCAAAACCGAAAAAGGTGGTGTACTTTATACCTGGAATGAACTGCAAGCACATTTAAATAAAAACTAAATGTTCACTTGCTTATCCATTTAGCCTTATGAAATATATTCACATAGGGTCATTCATTGATCTGGTTTTGAAGCAGGCGCTCCAATCTATGAGGACTACAATGGAATTCAAATGAATGAAAATTTAACGGTTCAAGTTGGCGTTACATATAATGCAAGGTAAATGAAACATTATAGAATACATTATATTCTTTTAGCTTTAACGATATTGAGTGTTCGTGGGTACTCCCAGAACCTTCAAGTTTGTAACGGTTGCCACATTTCTTCCATAAAGCAAGCTATTGCAATGGCAAATGACCATGATAGCATTCTGGTAAAACAAGGAACCTATAAAGAATATGGTATTTTAGTCGACAAACCTGTGACGATTGTTGGAGAGAACTATCCCATTATTGATGGTGAGTTAAAAGGTGAGATTATAACTGTGGTTTCAGATTCAGTAACTGTTGAAGGTCTGCATATTATGAACGTAGGCACCAGTTATACTGAGGACTACGCTGCCATTCGCATAAAAAAAAGCAAGCATTTTGTCGTTGAAAATATGGTGTTGGAGAACTTATTCTTTGGTATATATCTGGAAAAATCCAACTTTGGTAAAATCGCCCATAACAAAATCATTGGTGACGCCATACAGGAATATAACTCCGGCAATGGTATTCAATTGTGGTACAGCAATTACGTCGACGTTGAGCACAATTACATAAAACAGGTTCGCGATGGGATTTATTTGGAATTTTCAGATCATTGTAAGATTAAAAACAACGTGAGCGAAGCTAATCTGAGATATGGACTGCATTTTATGTTTTCAAATCATGATCTTTACGAAGACAACACGTTTAGGAATAATGGAGCAGGTGTTGCCGTTATGTTTTCGAAGCACATAAAAATGTTCAATAATTCATTTAAAGAAAACTGGGGAACGGCGTCTTACGGAATGCTTCTAAAAGAAATCAATGATTCAGAAATTATTGGCAATTCATTTGAAGAAAACACTACAGGGATTCATATTGAGGGATCAAATAGAATTAGGTATCGCAACAACGACTTCGTAAAAAATGGCTGGGCTATCAAAGTTAGAGGGGCCTGCTATGACAATCAATTTTTAGAGAATAACTTTCTATATAATTCTTTCGACATTTCCTATAACAGTAATGTAAATGATAATCGTTTTGACAGAAATTATTGGAGTAACTATACGGGCTATGATCTTAACAAGGATGGCATCGGTGATGTGCCTCACAGACCGGTTAAACTTTTCTCTTACGTTGTAAATCGTACCCCGGAAACGATTATTCTTTTGAGAAGTTTGTTCATAGATATTATAGATTTTTCAGAAAAGGTTTCTCCGGTTTTTACGCCTGATAATCTGCTTGATAATAATCCATTAATTAAAAGATTATAATGATTCGTATTCAAAATCTACATAAATCCTTTGGCAAAAACCATGTGTTGAGTGGTGTTGATCTGGACATCACCGAGGGCGGTATATTTGCGATCCTCGGACCCAATGGCTCCGGAAAAACAACATTAATCAAGTCTATCCTAGGCATGGTTATCCCCGATAAAGGAACCATTTTGGTAGAAGGCGTTCCTACTAAAAACCGTTCACTCTATAGAAACAGAATCGACTATCTACCGCAAATAGCAAATTTTCCCGGTAATTTAAAGGTCTGTGAGCTCATTCGAATGATCAAGGATTTACGTGGTAAAGTCGCCTACGATTCCATCCTAATTGAAAAGTTTCAGTTAGCGCCCTATTTAGGCAAAAAATTGAGTACACTATCGGGAGGTACCAGGCAAAAGTTAAATATCGTTCTAACCTTTATGTTTGACAGTCCGCTTATTATTTTAGATGAACCAACAACAGGTTTGGATCCCATTTCACTAATTCAATTAAAACAACTGATTCATGGGGAAAAGAAAAAAGGAAAAACCATACTCATAACCTCTCATATCATGAGTTTTGTTGAAGAGGTTTCTGATGAAATTGTGTTTTTGCTTGAAGGTCAGGTATATTTCAAAGGAAGTATCAGCAGTTTGAAATCTAAAACCCAGCAGTTGGATTTTGAACATGCCATCGCATCAATTTTAAAAGACAATCATGCTCAAAATATTAAAATATAGCTTTTTTGATTTAATGCGCAGTCGTTGGAGTTACGTCTACTTCGCTTTTTATCTGTTACTCGGTGTTGTACTTCTTTTTTTGAACAATGACCTTTCAAAGGCCATTATAACCTTAATGAACATCATCATTATACTGGTGCCGTTAATCGGGACTGTTTTTGGCGTCATGTACTATTATAATTCCAAGGAATTCACTGAGCTTTTATTGGCACAGCCCCTTAAGCGTTCTTCCATTTTTTTAGGACAGTATCTGGGGGTTGCCTTATCGTTATCAATGAGTTTAATCCTTGGCTTGGGCATTCCTTTTGTAATCTATGGGTTATTTAAAAGTAATGCCATTTGGGATTTTTCATTGTTGCTCTTAATAGGCGGTTTTCTCTCATTAATATTCACCGCCCTGGCCTTTAATATAACTCTGAGCAACGATAATAAGATAAAAGGCGTTGGTTATGCCATCTTGTTATGGCTGTTCCTGGCCATAATTTATGATGGCATATTCTTGATGTCCTTAATTCTATTAGAAGCATACCCATTGGATAAACTGTCCTTGGCCGGCACCATGTTAAACCCTATTGATCTGTCCAGAATACTCATCTTGTTAAAACTGGATATTTCGGCCCTATTGGGATATACCGGCGCTGTATTTAAGCAATTTTTTGGAACCGGTCTTGGGCTGATCGTATCTTTCCTGATGCTGATTACCTGGGTGGCTGCGCCGTTAGCCAGAATTATATATGTCTGTAAACGAAAGGATTTCTAATCGTACGCCTTATTTTTTAGTACATCCTGCATGTCCATCAACTTCAACAAAACAACAATCCCTAAAGCAGATAGGGACTTCATAGAACCATTTAATACATTTCATTGTTGTCAATCTCGAATAAATCGGGACAGGACTATCATAACAAGAGTTGCCTGTTAAAATTAAAAATATGCTCTTATGCACCAGTGTTTGTAGACTTACAAAACATCTGTATAAAAAATCATGTCTTAATAAGGCGGCACTTTTTTAAATTATATTTTAAAAAAAAGAGCCACAACACATTGTGACTCTTAAAACATAAATTAGGTGTACTTGGGGCGTTCGTTCATGGAGAACATTTTCTTGGATGAAATTCTACTCCTGATTTGGGTGCTTTATTATAAAACAACCTACTTGGTAAAAACACTACCGGAATTCTTCAATTTTAGTTCATGTGTAAAATATATCGGATGTACTGTCAAAATTTTAATCTGACAAAATCTCCAAGGTCTTATCTACAGGCCCATTCTTATCTCAACCACCTGATACTAAAAATCTTCTAAAGGATTAAGTATTTTATTTACATTTACATTCGACCATATAACGTGAATGCCAAAGCGTCTTGTTTATTTCATCTTTGGCCGGTAATTGCGATAAGACTATGAATCGACCTAAAACAAAACGAATAGAATCCCTTGATATCCTTAAAGGCATGGTCATTATTTTCATGGCGCTCGATCATACCCGCGATTATTTCCATACCGATTCCTTTCTCTTCGATCCTGCCGATCCTGAAAAAAGCAACCTCCTCCTGTTCTTTACACGATGGATCACCCACTTCTGTGCCCCGGCATTTAGTTTTCTGGCCGGGATTTCAGCTTTTTTGGTGGGCAGAAGAAAAACACCCGCCCAGCTCTCCTCATTTCTTTTAAAAAGGGGCCTATGGTTGATCTTTATTGAATTCACCATTGTCTATTTTGGCTGGAGTTTCAATATTTCCTTTAGTTCTTTTGGACTACTGGTTATATGGTCCCTAGGCATCAGTATGATTGTTCTGGCTGCCATTGTACATCTGTCCATGAAACGAATTCTCATTTTGAGTCTGGTTATTATTTTTGGACATCATTTGCTAGATAACCTCCATTATAATGAGAACCTATTTTGGTCTATACTCCATGAGCGTAGCTATTTCACCCTGTTCGACAGTATAAAATTACGGGTGGTTTACCCCATTATTCCCTGGATAGGGGTCATGTCCCTAGGCTACTATTTTGGCAAATTCTACGATAGAACCATAAAGCCTGAATACCGACAACAACGCTTTACCATAATCGGTTTGGCCTGTATTGCCGGGTTTTTTATCTTGAGAGGTCTTAACCTCTATGGAAATTCAGATCCCTGGATGGCATTTGATAATGGAATACAAACCCTCATCTCCTTTATGGATCCCGATAAATATCCGCCATCCTTAACCTATTTATTGATGACCCTTGGCCCTTCCATTCTATTTCTGGGGACTTCAGAAAACCTCAAAGGTCGTTTGGTCAACTTCTGCACCACTTTTGGAAAGGTGCCTTTCTTCTTTTACATCGTCCATATCTATGCCATTCACCTGTTGGCAATCCTTTTAGCTGAATTCACGGACTTTGGTTATGAATCCATGATATTAAGCGGATTTGTTTCAACCAACTCGCAGCTGATCGGTTTTGGTGTTAACCTCGGGTGGGTTTATCTGATCTGGTTGAGCATTTTGTTAATGTTATACCCCATTTGCTTGAAGTTTGGCAATTATAAAATGAGTCATAAACACCACTGGTGGTTGAGTTATTTTTAATACCAACAAAGTTTAGCATTAGAAATGGCAAAACTGAATTATGAGGTATGTTATCATATATTGAAAAAGAAAACCTCAACCTAATTAGGCTTTCTTTTTATTGGTAATTAAAAGTCAATGACAACAGATCTATTTTTAATTCCTATACCAGGACATCCTCCGCTACCTCTTGAATGACCCTTTCTGTTTTTATTGATGGTGCATTATTCCCTTCGGAAAGTACGCTCCAGTTCATATTCTTCCAATATAATTCCATCCTGTCATTCTGAATGGGATCGACTACCATAAGATAGATCCATTCATTATCGATCAGGTTCTTAATATCCGAATTGTTCAAAATGATAGTGTTTACACGTTCACGTGGCGCAGCAATTACAACGGTTAATCTTAAGGGTTTGTGGTAGAGGGACTCGTCGGATAGATGGAGTGATTCCAATGGCAATCCCATTTTTAGATCGCCGCCATTGCCCTGAACCACCCCGAAGTTCCCGGTAATATTATGGATTATTTTAGATCCGCCACCGAACACCTCATTGTCAACTGAAGCGAAGTAGTATTGATTGTTAATCCATTGTGTCACCACCATGGGGCCCTTCATAATGGCTTCCAGCGCCGCTCCTGTGTTATCCATTTCCCAATCATAGGAATGCAGGAAGCATCGTCCATCCAGAGGGGTTTTCTTAGTTAAGTTTCTTGGCCCGATTATAAATGCTGCGTTTTTTGCCAGACCCCATTCCGGTCGTGTATCGCTCCAGTTATTGGCCTTTTTAAAGGCCAGCCTCACACTGTTTTTTTCAACCCCTAGACGTTCTTGGGTGGCAGTCTGCTGTGCTTTCAAAAAGTCCGCTTTAATCTTTTCAATTCGTTTTTTATGTGAGGCAGGTACCTGGGCATCAAATAGGTCCACTTCATCCGTTGTGGTATTGTGTTCCGCTCCGACAAAAATCGTCTGTTCCGGAATATGAATGCCATGAACATGGGCCAAAGCCTCTCTTACCACTTTCATGTTAGCCAATTTGGCCAGCATGCGAGCATTATGCCTTCCGGGGCTTGCTGCACAGGCGCCACAGTCCAAACTGGATCCATACGGATTATTGGCCGTGTGAGCCCGGTGACCCACAAACAAAACCACCGGCGCAAATTGATCCCATCCCATAAGATCGAATGCCGTTTTTACGATAGCCACCTTATCTTCAAGTGGTATCCCGCTATCCGGTTCAGAATGCTTATGAAGGTCAGGTTCACAAACCGCCTCTAAACTGCCCTTCCATTTTCTCTTATAAAGCAACCCGGGAATAGCTGTTCTTGCAATCATTGACAAGCCATAAAACAAACCGGATCCCTCAACATAACCAAAGGCTGAGGGCAGAATGTGCTTCATTCGCTTTAAGAAGTATTTGGAAAAGGTTTTCAGGTCCATGTACTTCTTGTAATCAGCCAGTTCAGTCTGTTTACCGGGCTGCCCTATTTCTACTGTTTTATAAGCAGAATCTAAAATAGGCGGACAAGATTTTCTGGAAATACCGTCATTTAAATTTTCATAATCCATTGCAATACCAAAGAACCCTGCATATCCAAAGGTTTCATAAGGGCCCTTGGCTTCTATATGTCTTCTGATGCACTCAGATCTGGTGTCAATACAGAACACCATTTGGGCAGCGGGCGCATTACGATCATCCACATTCTTGTCAATATGTCTAGATCCTTCTCGGACGATATCGGTTAATTTTTTTTGCCAGCTTTGTTCCCAGGCTTTTAGCCATGCATACTGAATCTTAAGTACAGACAGCTGATCATGCACTATCTTTGGCTCCGGCCGGATGGAAAGGTTCTGTTTTATGGTAATCCACAGTCGAACCGCCAAATACTCCGTCAGGTTGATAGGATACGCCTTTTGCCAGGCCGTATTGGCCTCGCTTCTGTAATTAATATACCCTACCCAACCCGGCAGTGCCGCTAACTGTGCAGTAAAGATGCTCAGATAATCCTCCTCTTTATACCTACTCAATGCCATTTCAATAGCCAATTCCGGGGATTCAGGTATATCATTCAGGGTTTTAAATCCCAGTTCCTGGTCATAAATAGCAAGTCGTCTCCACGCCCTGAAAAATCCCAATTCCCGATTGGGCATGTCCCATTCTGACAATCCCTCATCCAAAAATGCCGCCAGCCATTTGCTCGTAAGCTTATCAATACTTGAGGATTTCGGACTTATCTGAATGGCTTCAGAGGCCTCTAAAAATTCCAGGCTTTCCTCCGGAGTTCGTTTAGAACCCTGCTCACGCAATAATGTTCGAATGACATCTCGATTGATCTCGCCAGAATTCCAGGCGTCTTTATAGACAGAAGCCTTCGGAAAAACACGAGCGCCCAGGTTTTCTGATGCTTGTTTTACGGCTTTTTCAAAATGTGAGCCTTCATAACCCGATAAGGGGTTTGATGTTACAAAAGCGTAAAGAGGCCAGGTCTTGCCTACCGCTTTCGAGGCTTCTAAGATCGTATCATGTAATTGTCGGTGATTCATAATGTTCTGTTTTTAATGACTAACCTATTCTAATTTAAAATGGTCCTCTTGTTGGGTTGGGTTATATTAAGGAGTTTCACGTAAAGCCAGGGTACCCGGCGATAAACGCCAAGTTTCATAATAAAGAACCCCATAAGAAAAACAAGCCCAAACAGTATTTGCACACCGGAAAGAGGCAGAGCTGCTGTTTCTATGGCTGTTTTGGTCAGAATCAATGTTATGCCATTAAATAACATCGCATAAATGACAATCCCACTAAAAAATAATAGCGGCGGGATGACTATTTTTTGGAATAATGAAAATACCCGCTGTTTTACAATATTGTATGTCATTTGCCCCACAGTTATAGCTACAATGAGTGTTAAAAACACGCTACTGTCTAAAGCCTGGCCTTTGCCTGTTAAGGTGGTAAACAGAAGTGCTCCGAGAACACCGTAAACCAGGACTAACAATCCTTGAGGCACATTGATTCTTATTTCGGGTGCCCGTTTCGGTTCGGATAATGCAATACTTTCTCCTGCCGAGAGAAACAAGTAAGCCTTATAAAAACCGTGAAGGATAAGATGCACGATGGCCGCGTTAAAAAAGCCCAATCCGCATTGCATGATCATAAATCCCATTTGAGCAATGGTGGAACAGGCTAATTTCTGTTTGACATGCACCTGTAACAATTTGGCAAACTGTGCTATTATCGCCGTCAGACCTCCGATAAGGAACAACAGATCGAAGGTCCCTGAGGCTAGTATCAATACAGAAAACAGGGTCAACAAGATACCACCACCATTAACAAAACCGGCATGCATCAGAGCAGAGGCTGGTGTTGGTGCCGTCATGGCGGAAAGGAGCCAGCGATGGAAAGGAAATACGGCAGACTGGATGATGGCGGCCAAAACAATACACAGGGCTGCAAGCACATTGATATAACCAGGCAGGTCCTCAATAGCTGATAACAGCCCCGCTAAGGTAAACTCCCCTGCATGAAACGCCATTAACAACAGACCAAAGGTTAAACATAAAGTGCTCGCTAAAAAATACCTTCTGGTAAACTTAGCAGCCTGTACAGCATCATTCCAATCGGATTTAATGCCTATCAACTGCGCCATAAACAGTCCCATTGCCAGCCAGCTTAGTATTAAGGGTACAACATGATTTGAGAAGACCAAAAGCATGACCGAAATGGTAAACCCGAAAGCGTATCCTATAAATACACCCTGTCTTTTAAAGCCTCTGAGATAGTCCTCAGAGTAACTGCTAATAAGAGCGCTAAAAAAGGTAACCACCACCCAGATGAGTAAAGTGAAGGCATCAAATCTAAAGTAATCCCCGAAAAGGTATGTGTCATTTTCAGGTGTGAATAGAAGCAGCCATATCACAAATACAAAGCAGGTTATCCATAGTAAACCAGAATGCATTTTATTAACTAATCCAGCATATGCATCCGTACCCGAGATTTCCTCCTGTTGGTGTGGTTCTAAGACATGCGGTAAAGAGCGATTCATCAACTGTTTCATATCGGTTTATTTTGAGGCCCTGAGTCTTCCAATAAATACCAGAACGAGAATAAACGCACAAACCAGGAGTTTGTTAAAAAATACAGCATCCAGGGAAAAGGCAGACCAAGTGAAAAAGATTAAGGTGATTAAACCTATAATTGGTAATAATAATAGTTTATACATATTCATAGTTTTAATTATACTTCTTCTGCTAATGAAATTTCCAGGTGTCCATTAATCCTCAACATGCCACCCATGGCCCGTACTTTATTGATAAATTCCTTGGCTACTATTTTTTCATTCTGAAGCTCCTCGATTCGACTGTTGAGTTCTGTGGTTTCACAGTGGTGATTTCCTTCCCAGATCTTTAACCTGTGGATTTTGTGAAAATTGATCTTTTCATCGATTAAAGCACTGACGACATCGCTAGCCTCTGAAGGCGTAAACGCTCCATCCACTAACTTGATTTTTTGTTCAACTTGTTCTAATTGTTCTAATACTTGTGTTTCCATAATTTATTGTTTTAAAAATTCGGCACAAAGTTTATAACTTTTTTCCATATATTTTTATTTATATTTGTTATGCTTTATATAAAATTTATTTATGAATTATACTTTGCATCAACTTCAGATATTTCTGAAAATAGCGCAACTGGAGAGTATCACTAAAGCAGCGGAAGAGCTTCATCTCACCCAACCTGCCGTATCCATCCAACTCAGGAATTTTCAGGATCAGTTTGCCATTCCGCTTACAGAGGTTGTCGGTAGAAAGCTTTATATCACGCATTTTGGAAAGGAAATTGCCGGTATTGCGCAAAAAATTATTGACGAAGTGCATACCATAAATTATAGGACCTTAGCCTTTCAAGGCATGTTATCCGGACGGTTAAAACTATCCATTGCCTCTACCGGGAAATACGTGATGCCCTATTTTCTTTCCGATTTTATGAGACAACACAGCGCACTGGAATTGAACATGGATGTTACGAACAAACTCAAGGTTGTTGAAGACCTGGAAAACAATACTACGGACTTAGCTTTGGTCTCCGTCCTACCTGAGAAACTGGATGTCCATAACATCGAGCTCATGGAAAACAGACTTTTTTTTGTAGGCAGTTCGAAATTACAATTTGAAAAAAAATATACGACAAAAGCACTGTTTGAACGCTTTCCTCTCATTTACAGAGAACATGGTTCGGCCACTCGAAATGCTATGGAGGCCTTTATTAACAAAAGTGACTTTTCCGGATTGAAAAAAATCGAACTCACCTCGAACGAGGCGGTCAAACAGGCCGTCATATCCGGTTTAGGCTGCTCTATTATGCCCTTAATCGGTTTAAGGAATGAAATGATGAACGGTGATCTGCAAATCATTCCCGTTAAAGGCTTACCCATTAGAACAACATGGAATTTGATCTGGTTGAAATCCAAAAAACTGTCGCCTGCCGCCTTAGCCTACCTCGATTATATTACAGCTCAGAAACATACCATAATAAAGGACAAATTTTCCTGGATCAACAAGTATTGATTCAATTTTAAAAAAGACCATTCCGTCGCATAAATACAACTTTAAAATGGCTAAAAATGGTCCTGAAAAAGGTTGAGAACGCGGTAAATGTATAAAGATGGTCTATCATTTAACGCTTCATCTGACCTGCAGATACGGGAATCCCTAACTTCTTTCTGTTCTTCAATCTTATGCCGTAAATTAGGTGTTGATCCCCTCGTTATTTCCCGTCCAATTGATTAGTTTTATATAAACATATGCGGTATGAGACCTTTGATTCAACTATTTCGAATTATAATCCTAATTGCATTAGCCCTTGTAACACATCACATTCAGGCAGCATCCGATATGGAAATCAGGGTGAATCTGAGAGGCTACCCAAGCCACATGCCCAAAACCGCTCTCCTGTTGAGTAAAAGCGCCTTGGAAGCTCCCACCTTAATCCTGATGGATGCGACAGGCACCATGCGCGGCACCTATAAGGGGGTTCTGCATAGCACCCACTGGTATCCATTTTCGCATTACTATACTTTTGACTTTTCAGATTTTCAGGATGAAGGATCCTATTACTTTCAACTTAAAGGCAGTGGCATCACCAGTCATAATTTTATTATCGGTCCCTATCCGAAGTGGCAGGAAGATGTCGTTGGGTTTATCAGAACCCAGCGCTGCGGTTTCAACCCTTACACAGGGGCGTTTTGTCATCAAAAAGACGGACTCAGTTTTTATGGTAAACGACCGGATAGCACCCGCATTGATGCTACCGGCGGATGGCATGATGCCGGCGACCAATTAAAATATTTAATAACCGGGAGCAATACGACGGCCCGACTGCTCATGGCCTTTCAAATGAAACCCGATCAGTTTAAGGATGAGTACAATGCCAAAGGGCTGATTGGGGCGAACGATCTGCCCGATATTCTGGATGAAGCCCGCTGGGGCCTGGAATGGCTGTTGAAATTACATCCCGCCCCGGATGAGTTATACCACCAGGTTGCTGACGACAGGGACCACCGGGGGTTTAAACTGCCTCATGAAGACAATGCCGACTATGGGTGGGGGGCCAATAGTTTTCGGCCCGTTTATTACGCCACGGGACAACCCCAGGGGCTTTCTGAATATCAAAGCCAGGCAACGGGAATTGCCAATTTGGCCGGGCGCTCTGCTGCCACACTTGCGCTTGGCTATGAGGTGTTTAGTACATTCGAAGCGCACAAAGGATTTGCCGATGAGTGCCTCAAAGCGGCACATGAGCTCTATGCCATGGGAAGAAGGCAGGAAGGCTTCCAGCAAGGGAACAGTTACGGCGCGCCCTACCGCTATGAAGAAAATACCTGGGCTGATGATATGGAATGGGCCGCTGCCTTACTCTACAGGATTACCAAAAAAAAACCATTTCTCGACGCGGCCAGAGCCTATGCCAAAAGGATTGGAACCTGGTCCTGGATGGAACGCGATACCGCCCGTCACTATGAGATGTATCCTTTTGTGAATATGGGACATTATGCCCTATGGCAGTCCGGGACTTCAAATGATAAAAAGGAGGCCATTGCCTATTATGAACACAATTTAGAGCAAATTGAGAAGAGCGCCGCAGAGAATCCCTATGGTGTCGGTCATTTATTTATATGGTGTTCCAATAATCTGGCGGCTGCCGTCGCTACTCAGGCCATGCTCTATGAAGACATGACCGGTTCGAAAAAATACCGTACGCTGATGCAAAACCATATGAACTGGCTTTTGGGGCTGAACCCCTGGAATTCGAGCATGATTACGGAAATTCCCGAAAATGCAGATACACCGGTGGATGTGCACATGCCATTCTGGAAGATAAAAAAAGAAGCCATAAAAGGGAGCCTGGTGGATGGTCCGATCTGGACATCCATACTCGACAACATGATCGGTATTGAGTTGTCCGCCCCGGATGAATATGCCCATTTGCAACCCCAACATATAAAATACCATGACGACTGGGCTGACTACAGCACCAATGAACCCACCTTGGACGGTTCGGCTGAATTGCTTTTAATTTTAACCGCATTGAGCAAGGACTAAAATTGCACTTGTCATTCTCTTATTGCTCTCCCATAATACATCTCACCGCTGCAGATGGTATTACTCTTCGTGGTGCTAAGCTCAGATCCGGAACCTAAGGGACTGATATTAATCATTGCCAAAAAAAACAGTCTCCAGTATTTTTAGAGCCTGAGTCTCTAAAACTGTTTTACCATCAAAGCAATTGAACATCTGTTACAGAAACTAAATAAAGGATTGACCCAATATGTTTATCAATCTGATGATACTTCGGATAACATTATCCTGAAAATAACATGGCTTTTACTCAATATAGGCGGTCTCCTGTTCTTGTTGCCCTTTACCTTTATCTATGGTTTCACCTCAGGACCAGTGGTGTTTGTCATGAACATCATTTTTTGTCTGGGTCTGATGATACCCCTGATGATCTTTCATTTCCATAGAAGAAACATTGAATCATTTGCATTTGCAACCCAACTCATCCTGGTTGTAATGACGTCCATAAAGGTCTACCTAATGGGTGGACTGCTTAACGTGGGTACGCCTGTTTATGTGGGACTAATGGCCCCTATATATGCACTTACACTTCCCAATAAAAAAAGAGCTGTCTTTATTTTTATCTTTTTCATAGTGTCCCTGATCATAGCTACCTTACTTAATCCTCATGGCCCTGACGATCATCTTTTTGCCCACTATTTTGTCGGATTACTTATTTTTTCGTCCTTCACCTTCTTTACGCTCTACTATTATACGACCCAATTACAGAGGATCAAAGCACAAGAAAAAAAACGGGTAAAGGATCTGGATGAGCTAAGGACTAAATTTTACACCCATATCACCCATGAATTCCGAACGCCTGTTAATATCATTGCCGGTATGGTAGATCAGATGAAGAAGAACCCTTCCAAATGGCTCAATGAAGGTCATAGTATCGTGAAACGAAACAGTAGAAATCTCATCAGCCTTACGGATAAATTGCTTGACCTTTCAAAATTAAAGGCCGGCTCCATGCCATTGAACTTTATCCAGGATGACATTGTATTGTATATTGAATATCTTGTCGAGTCCTTCCACTCCCTCGCCGCAGTAAAACATATAAAACTCTCCTTTTCTGCTGAACCGAAAACCATCCGGATGGATTTCGATCCGGACAAAATTCATGATATCATTTACAATTTAATCTCCAATGCCATTAAATTCACTCCCGACAGGGGTTCCGTAAAAATAGGTCTCACAAGAATTGAAGACTATAGCTTCGTGTTAAAGGTTAAAGATACCGGTATCGGCATTCCCAAGGATCAATTGCATCGCATTTTTGACCCCTATTTCCAGGCTAAAAACCATCTTGAAACCCTTAAGGAAGGTTCCGGTTTAGGCCTTTCGTTAACCAGGGAAATCGTGAAACTCCTTGACGGGACCATACAGGTCAACAGCATCTACAACAAAGGATCCCTGTTCACCGTTACCCTGCCCATTACCAATAGGGCGCCCATAGCACAACTTCCATTGCCGCCCAAAGCATCACATGATGGCTCGGTCATGTTGCATACCCCGGCGGTTGAAAGGCAGGACACTAACCAACTTACTTTGCTTATTGTTGAAGATAATACTGATGTTATACGCTATCTCCAGTCCCTGCTGGCCCCTTACTATCACCTGGAAGTAGCAGGAAATGGATTTGAAGGGCTGAACAGAAGCCTGGAGATCATTCCGGATCTCATTATAAGCGATGTTATGATGCCGGTTATGGACGGGTTCACCATGTGTAAAAAGTTAAAGGAAAACATCAGAACAAGTCACATCCCCATCGTGCTTTTAACAGCTCGGGTGGATTCCGATTCGCGTAATGAAGGCCTTAAGTGCGGTGCCGACGCGTACTTGAATAAACCCTTTAATCAGGAAGAACTATTCATAAGAATAAATAAGCTCATCGCTTTGAGACATCAGCTTCAACTGCGCTACCGATCGGTACATCAGGAACAGCTCAGTTCGGATACTATGGTACGTTCAGACAGATGCAAAGAAGACCAGTTCATACATGAGGTCCATACCATTCTAAAGGCCCATTTAGCTGATGAAGAATTTGGGATTAAAGCCTTATGTCGATCTCTGGGGATGAGCCGAGCCCAATTATACCGCAAATTTTCCGCTCTTACAAACACTACCGTATACTGTTACCTGCGTACCCTAAGACTAAAAAAAGCCAGAGAACTGCTTCTCACCACCAATCGCAATGTCACTGAAGTGGCCTACGATACCGGTTTTAAAAACCTCTCCCATTTCAGTAGGACCTTTGCCAAAGAATTTGGTCATGCCCCCAGTAAGACCAAAATCTGAAATGGTGGCTTTAATAGTGTTCATTTGCATTACATTCTGAGACGTTCAGGCAAACATTTGATACTTAAAAACAAGCCCTTACGGGAAAAGAGAATTAATTTTCCAATTGAAAATCAATTAGGTTCAGGTCAGGGCCCTTGGGTATAAACCTATATACCTCTGTCTTCTGAACCGGTGAATATTACAATAAACTTAAAACTAGTGTCTCATGAAAAATTTCAGATTTATTTACACATTAATGGCGGCCCTACTGGTCTTCTGGAACTGCGAAGTTGACCCATTAGAATCCAATTCCCAGGACCTTTCAGCCTCCAAACACGATACTGAAGCTGTCCATAAAAGTAAACTTCAGAATAGAGTATTTATAAGTGAAGCGCTTACACATAATGCGCTAGGTAATACCAACGTCAGAAAATTACAGATTTACACACCACCCGGTTATGATAAGCACGGCGATCGCATGTATCCCGTTGTTTATTTACTCCATGGTGAACCATTTTCCGAAAAAACATTTATCGATATGAAGACCTGGGATGAAACCATAAACCCCAACGGTTATTTTAAAGAGTATCCCGATTTTCCCGAGCAAGGATTCAAAGCCTGGGTTGATGATCTTATTGATTCCGGGGCCATGGAACCCATGATTATTGTTATGCCCAATTCCGACAGTGAGGCAGGTTACAGGTTCAGTTTTTATTCCAATTCCATATTAAATGGCAATTTTGAGGATTATATTGTTCAGGATGTGGTCCGTTATATGGACGAACACTATAACACCATATCCAATGCCTCAGGACGAGCCTTAATTGGCTATTCTCAAGGAGGATATGCAGCATTCAAATATGGTTTGAAGCACGCCGATATCTTTGGCACCGTTGCCAGTCATAGCGGATTATTACTCGTCGATGCCGTTCTCTCCCTTGGTGAGGTTGTCATCGCAGAAAACCCTGATGGATTTACCGGTCCCGATCCCACGAAATTCTTAACCTCCGCGGGATATGCCATGAGTGCTGCCTGGTCGCCCAATCTCGAGAATCCACCATTCTTTGTCGATTTACCTTTTGAATGGCCTTACCCGGAGCCACTTCCCGAAGTCGCTGCCAGATGGTACGAACATGACGTGTTTACTTTGTTGGACTCCCATGTTAACGCCTTTAAATCATTGAAAGGGATCTATTTCGACGTGGGTATTTACGATGAACTCGGTATTCAGGAGGCCTATCCCTATATCATAGCCAAATTGGATTACTATGGTATTGACTATACCTATAAAACCTTTAAAGGTGGCCATTTCAATAAAACCTTCGAACGGTTAGCCGAATCACTGGCCTTCTGTTCCAATGCGATGCAATAGAATAAGAATACCTTCATAAAACCGTCATCTAATGACGGTTTTTTTATGCGCACGGATTCCCGGTTAGCATTCGGCATGGCTGCTAGAGCATTATTTGCCGAGGGTTCTTCAATGAGACACTTTTTTAACAAACCCAAAAGGCATTCTTTTTGATACGGCTAAACTGTAAAATCCCTGATTATCCTTTGGAATCATTAGTGTTTACAGGGCCTGAGAAGCATGCGCAAGAAATGGACATTTCTTGCTTACGTTTCCTCCAATTCATGCCGATGTTTTCTAAGTTTCCTAAGCATGAAATTTTGGATCCACAGCCAGGGCTTTTTCCTAAAAATCCAGGCAGGTTTTCCTGCTTATTACAGGTTTGTGTTTTTTTAATCAAACTTCACGTCACACTTTATGCCAACTCGACGGCTCGCTCCTTTGCTAAATACATCCGCAGGATGTATTTTGAACACTTGGACTTGTTCATTTTTTTGCTTGTCCAACCCTTCGACTGCCTGTCGGCCGGTAGGCGGGCGCTCAGGGCAATATCATACCGAGGAAAGTTATGTATCCTTTACAAAGCGTAAACCATAATGGTTGTCATTCCTGCCTTTCGACTATGGCTCAAGATAAACTACAGCAGGAATCCATTAATAAATATGGCCTGCCCAATTACTACAAGTTTAATCGGTAAAATGCAATCAAAATTCATAAAATCGAATAATAATATTTAAATGAAAAAAGTGGATTATGCCATAGGATGTATTTTGAACACTTGGACTTGTTCATTTTTTTGCTTGTCCAAAAAAACTGAACCTAAAAAAAGGACACCAATAGTAGGAATTTCACCTACGGTGAACCAAGCTCAAAACTTGGCGTCGCTTCGCTCCTGGATTTCCAAGCTTTTGAGCTTCTATTCTTACTATTGGAGAAGTACATTGCAGTTTTGAATTTTCTTGTCATTCCTGCCTTTCGACTATGGCTCAAGATAAACTACAGCAGGAATCTATACAGAGCTTATTCTTCTAACCAAGAAATACTTTTTTCAAACTCCCCTTTCTCCCGGGCCAAGCGTAAAGAAACAGTCTGGTAGACTGTTTTAGCGCAGGCACTAGGTGGCGCCAAGGTAGGGGAGGTGGATCCCTCCCAAATACTTGGGATCGGGGGATGAAGGGTTTTGGATAATAGGATGCTATGTTTAATTGTTCTTTTTACCATTGCCGTAAAAAGAACCAAAAAGGTCTAGTCCTTATAGCTTCGGCGGTCAATTCAAATTTTGAAGACTAAAATCAATGAACTCCTCCCAAAGGTCGTCAAACAGCATTGATTTTGACGTCTTTTGCAATTGATTGACACTCGCCTGCCAGCTATTATGGACTTATCGGACTAAAGAGGGAAGCAAATAATATTAATAAGTCTTGTTCCTACCTAGGGCTCGGGACTATTCCCTGCCCGCCTTCGTGGCTCTACCAGGACTCGAACCTGGATCTAGAGTTTAGGAAACTCCTATTCTATCCCTTGAACTATAGAGCCGTAAATTGCCACAGGCAGGCCACAAACATAATAAACTTGGATAACATAAAAAAGCCTAAAACCACTGCGCGAATGACTTATAATGCTTAAACGAGAAGCAGATATTCCTAAATCAGACCCTGAGTCATTACTTATCACCCATTTTTGTAAATCTTCATATTTGTGTATCTTATACAGGTTCAATTTATAACAAACACCAATGATGCGCTTTATACGAAATACCATAACCGCAGTCTTAATTCTTTTATCCCTGTCCTGCGGGCATACCAATGCGTCCTCTGACCTGGCGGACCGACATTCATTATTTAAAAAAAACGTATCCAAACCCATTAAATTTGATTTGGACAAGATCAAATCCAGGGGGACCTTACGCGCCATTGTCTTTGAGGGTCCCACGAGCTATTTTCTGTACAAAGGACAGGCCATGGGATTTGAGTATGAACTTCTGAAGCATTTCGCCACACATTTGAACGTTGATCTCAAGATCATCGTGGCTAAAAATTTTGATGAATTAGGCGAACTCCTGAATAGCGGGGCTGGCGATCTTATTGCCCATGGGTTTACCGTAACCCTGGATCGGCAAAAGTCCTTTATGTTCTCCGATTATCTGTATCTAACAAAGCAGGTCCTGGTGCAGCGAAAGCCCAAAAACTGGAGGGCGATGAAACTTCATGAAATAGACAAAGAGCTCAAACACGATCCAATTCATTTGATCGGGGACACGGTGACCATTCGCGACCATTCCTCCTATAAAATGAGACTCGAAAATGTTATGAATGAAATTGGCGGCTTAATTCATATGAACATTGTGGATTCATCCATTTCTACAGACGAATTGATCCACATGGTACACAAAGGCGATATTAAATACACCATTGCTGATAACACCATAGCCAACGTGTTTTCATATCACTTTAAGAACCTTCATGTGTCAACCCCCATTAGTTTTTCCCAACGGGCGTCCTGGGTGTTACGTCGAAATACGCCGGAGCTGAAATCCGCGTTGGATGCATGGATCACTCAAATGAAACAACGTACCGACTATTACGTTATCTACAATCGTTATTTCAAAAACAGGTCCAGTATTTTACGACATGTGGAAAGTGATTATTATTTTAACCGGACCGGGGAGATCAGCCCTTACGATGACTTGATAAAGAAATATGCTGAAAACCTCCCCTGGGACTGGCTGCTACTGGCGAGTCAGGTATATCAGGAATCGCGTTTTGACCCTGAGGCCAAGAGTTGGGCCCGCGCTCATGGTTTAATGCAAATCATGCCCTCGACCGCCGAAGAACTCGGTATAACCAATACAGCCAACCCGGAAGAAAGTCTTCGAGGCGGGACCTCCTATTTACTTGACCTCTGGAATGAATGGCAGTCGATCCCCGACGTCAAGGAGCGTATCAAGTTCACCCTGGCCAGTTACAATGCGGGGCTGTACCATATTAAAGATGCCGTACGTCTCACCACACAATTGGGGGGCAATCCGAAACTTTGGGACGATCATGTCGAGCAGGCCGTTCTGAAGTTAACCTTGAAGAAATACTATACACGACCTGAGATCAAATACGGTTATGTTCAGGGCACCGAACCGGTAAACTATGTCAAAGATATTCTGAAACGGCATCGCTTATATCAATCCTTTTTTGAGGAAACCATCTGAGGCCTTTTATCGGGTTGAGTCCTGAATTAGGATACATTTACCCGAACTCCACAGAGCCATACAGTTGTTTGCTGTGGCCCTGCCAAGACGATGCATAAATAAATTCGTTCGCTTTAGAAATTAATTGGCCAAAAGGGATGTCCCCGTTTCATTCAAAGGCCCCAATTGACCGGCAATGGTCCTGTACAGCGCTATTTCATGGTCATGAAAATAACCGGTTGTATCCGTTTTAAAATGATGGTTCGAGGACAGTTTAACAATAACCATATCCTTGTCAGGATCGACATAAATGAATTGCGTATAGATGCCCTGAGCGTTAAACTCGTCATCAGCACCTAGGGGAATCCACCATTGATACCCATAGCCGTCTTTTGATCTCGCATTAGGGCGCACCCCCGGCATGACATGAGGCGCATCGGGTGTAACAGAAGCCTTAACCCAGGCGCCGGGCACCACCTGTTTCCCGTTCCAACGGCCTGAATCCAGGAAGAGCTGTCCAATTTTGGCATAATCCTTTGCGGTGCAGTTCAGTCCGCCCACAGCAAACTCCATCCCTTCATTATCAATGATCCAGAAGGCATCAGATTCCGCCCCGATAGGCTCCCACAGCTTGTCGTGCATGTATTCGGAAATGGACATACCTGTTGCTTCGGTTAAGATCATACCAAGGACCTGAGTATCGATGCTCACGTAATGATTATAGGTGCCGGGTTCACGTTCACGCTCCAGGGTTTTGGCAAATTTTCTCATGGGTTTACCGATGGCAAAATAGCGTCCCATAATGTTGATGTCCGAGTAGAAATCGCTGTAATCCTCATTAAACCGCACCCCTGAGGACATTTGTAATACGTCCTTAATTCTAACACCGTCATAACCCGTACCTGCAAACTCCGGCAGGTATTCCGTAACCGTGTTCTCTATACCCTTAATATAGCCTTCTTCAATGGCTATTCCAATGAGTGCGGAGATGACCGATTTTGACATGGAAAATGAGATATGGGTGTCGGTTGGCTGAAAACCATTACTGTAGTATTCGTAGATAATGGAGTCCTGTTGTATGACCAATAAAGCATCGGTGAGCGTATAATCGAGATAAGACTGTGTATCTATAACGGAATCGTTGTGCGAAAAGGTTTCGGGAAGCATTAATGCCTTCTTCGCATACGGAAAGGTATGGGCCCGGGTCGATTTAGGGACTTGTCTGATGGGGAAAATAGAGGCGACCTCACGAAAGTTCTCCGATATGTGCTCCGGTTCAAAAAAGGTGACCACCTTATACAGGCGATAGGCCTCCTGACGGTAGAACAGCAGTATAATAAATACCAAAAGCACGAAGAGAACTGCCAATCCCTTCACAATTTTTTTGATTCGTTTCATAATTCCATATTGCATTGTGCTCTGACCCCGGAATTTTACAAGGGACGATCAAAGCCTGGTTTATTTTAAGATATTAGGGGTGACGTCCGGCCATTTCAGCTGAGATTACCTGTCAGGGCGGCACCCAATAAAACGACCATGACAATTCCTAACACTGCAATTACTGTAACCACCAAAGAAATGACAAAAACGGCGATCCAGCAGCCCCTGTTCGGGCTCTCACTGCTCTTTTTTCGTAACCCGTTACTATATCCCAAATACAGTAATGGAAACAGAATCCCAAAAAAGAGTACGAGTAACATCAGTAGTATATGGCCGAAATGGAAATCATTCATCCTGACATCTTTTTTATAGATAAGGTGCTGAAAGATACAGAAAATCCCTTTATGACTCGAATAAAAAGTTTCAGAGCACCATATCCGGGTACAACTACCTAATCAAAATCGATTCGGTCCCTGATGGTCCCATCCTGTCTGTGAATGATCACATGCGCTTTGTGTTTTCTTGCCAGGCCTTTCGCTTTTCTAATCGCTGTACTCTGTTTTCTGTGTTTGGAGCTAATTCGTTTATTGCCTTCGCGCCGTACCGCCCAACCATCCTCATAAGGGACCACATGCTGATTCCAGGTCCTGCTTCTTGAGCCACTGCCTGAACTTTTAATAAAGGCTTCGAGCAACTCCCTTAGTATCCCTAACCAGGATGGTGCATTGTTGTTTTTTGCCATTTATGACTGCTTTTGGATCCCTAAGATACTATTTTCCTTCATGATGCCGTGGGATGACTTAGGTTACCGGATCTTCCTCCATTCATTACCCTTTATTCACTCTATACTATGACCTGTCTGTATGACCAAATAATACTTATCTTTAGTAAAGTAACGCTAATCGATATACTATGCACCTTTTAAGAAAAACAACTTTAATTTATTTATTCGGCTTACTTACGTTCCACAACGCCTCATTTTCCCAATCGCATGCGGACCTGGGCGTTGCTGCCATTGGATTAGTGGTAAGCGACATTGACATTTCAGAGCACTTCTATAAAAACATACTAGGTATGCAAGCCATTGGAGGCTTTAGTCTGGATGCGCAATGGAGTAAGGAGGCCGGGGCGGCACATGGGAAACCGTTCTCCGTGAAGCAGTTTAAAATGAAAGATCGGTCTTCCGCTACGGTATTGAAGCTAGCTTATTTCGATAAAACGGAAAAAGGTACGGACCAAGGGGGATTTGATACCCATTCAGGTGTCAATTATATTAGCCTCTTTTACAATGCTGAAGCATTTAAGGAGGTCATGAGGCGGATTAGTGCATCCGGCATCGAAAAGGTAGGTTGGGTGAAGCGAGACTCCTATCAACTGGTCTTTATCAAGGATCCTGATGGTGTTTTCGTTGAAATCGTTGGCCCTCCCGACCAATGAATCGACATTAACTGAAAAAGGGGACGTGCATTCTTAAACCCAAAAACATCTCAAACGCTGAAGCTTCTTTCATTTCTGATGAAAAGACAGGTAGTACAACCGGAACCATATTGAAAACATGCCAGAAGACTGATGATTATCATTTTATGCTTATGGGCTAAATTCTACCTTTATCCATAATCATTACTTGATAATGAAAACCACCTTATACATACAAAACCTAAAAGATGCAGGATGCGAGGGGGTCATCCTAAAAAGGCTTTCGGAACTCGAGCATATCAAAAACATCAGCTTTAAACTGCCCTACAGCACCATTACTTTCGAGCATCACAACAAAGCGGATATCAAAGTCGTAAAAAAGATGCTGTCAAAAATAGGGTATCCTCCCTTTGGAGAGAAAAACACATTAGGACAAAAAGCAAAATCGTATGTAAGATGCACTGCCGGGCGAATTAAAACAAAAGAACCCGCAGAAAGAATTCCATAATGACATCATATCAATTTATAGTAAACATAACATCATGAACACAAAAGAAGACAAAAGTAATTGGGCTATTGGCGGTGGCATTCTCGCAGGATTAGGTACGGGTTTCTTTTTCCTGGAGCAATCCGCTTTAATGTTTGTCGGCGCTATACTCCTGGGGCTGGGCGTTGGATTAATCATCACTTCCATTTTATCGGGGGCAAACAACAGGAAACCGTAGGCATTTCGAAAAAATAGGTTTCTAATCCCAACACCTGCAGCTGACAATTTTAAAATAAAAACCATGAAACGCGTATCAAAATGGGCATTAATGACCCTGCTGCTTTTATTGGTGAGCTTCAAGGTGAGTTGCCAGAAGCAAGATCCCTTTAACGACAACTCGGATAGTCAGGGCGGCAATGCGTTATTGGATCATCCCCTTCCGCTGAACATTCGAATTGACCGGAATATTAGTGTTGCCCATTATTTTCACTATATGGATTCTATTGTCAGCACATACGATTCCATGACGCCCTATACCCTCACGGAGCACCTCCTTGTTAAAAGTAATCCATGGATTATAGACACCCTCAGAAACACCGACTATTACAGGATGAAAGCACGGGATTCGTTCGTGTACAACCAAAGAAAACTGATCGCCCTGGCCGAAGGCTCTGATCTCATGATTCCGGATTCCTTAACGGCTGCAAAACTCATGACGGCCTTGGAGCATACCTATTTGGATGTCAATATCCCCGAGTTTAAACTCCGTATCTATGAGGATACCCTGAAGCTTTATGAGTTTCCCATTCGCGTTGGCAGACACGAAAAAAAATACTTGGAAATGTCCGGCAGGATTGAAGATCTAAGAACGAAACCGGGTATTGGCACCATTGTAGGATACAATAAAAACCCGAGATATGTGAATCCTGTTAACAACCATGAGTACTTTGTGACTAAAAGAGACGACAACCGGGTGACCAGGCTGCCCCTCATTCCTTTTTTGGAAACCGAGATCAACGGGTTGAGAAACGGGCAGCTCATACACCCGACCACAAACCCCATCACCCTTGGAAAAGCCTATTCACATGGCTGCATAGGCACCAGGGAATCCGATGCCTGGGTGATCTATTATTACGCCCCGATCAACACAAAAATAATTATCAGGTACGACCTCGATGTTATTGATGACCACGGCAAGCCACAAAAACTAAAAGATATTTACGGGTATGCTCTTTAACGATCAGAGGCCATCTAAAACTTTCTTTTGACAGATCATTTGATATACAGCCTGTACCGTATACGGCTTATATAAAGTGGCTACTCACAATACTCAATCCGACAGTTTCCTGACGGTATATACAACAGTATCGGGCTCCGGGACCTCCTCGCTGATGACTTCTTCGCCTTCCTTTTTTTCAAACAGGATGCGCCATCCGCTCTGTTCACTTTGAATACGAATAGTATACCCTGATTCTGTCTTCGTATAAGCGACCGATACATGATTATCTCCAACCCTGACGTTTTCCAACTTAGCGCTTTCCCAGGCAGAGGGCATCAAGGGTGAAATGGTAATCTGTTTCTCAGAGGCCCTGGGAGTGATTCCAAAGAACTGTTGAACAACCGGTACAGCATAACTGTACAGATTCCAGGCCTGGGCAAACATCCCGTAATCCGGAGAGACTTCATAAATGCTCCCCGGCAGTGCAAAACTGAAACTTCTACCCATACGCTTGAGATAGTCGAGGGCCTGATCAGGATTGCCGTAGTTGTTCTCGGCAACAGCCGAAACGCCGGTAGGCAATGTCATTACCGCTCCGGTATATGAAAATACCTTACTGCCCTTAAATGATCCTATCTCCTTTCCTGCCGATGCGTCCCTATCAATACCCGTAACGAAAACCCCGTAAGGGTTCACAAATTTACGAGCCGTTATCAATGCCTGCTTCGCTTTTTGCGCATCTGCAATGCCTGTTTCCAATGGGGTGTTCACGACCCAGTTATGGTGGAGCACAAAAGGCCGCACGGCGTCCGATGGGTGATTTAAAATATATCTTTTTGTCTCTAAGAGTTCCTCCACCGCCCAGGGCTTGTTTAAGGTATCCGCACGGATTATGGCATCTTCAATGAGACTCAAAGTTTCTTCATCCGTTGCCATAAAATCAGCGAATGAGTTAAATGCTTCCACCCACAGGACCTCGTTGATTTTATCTTTCAGATCCATCGCCTTGTTGAGATACTCCGACGACAATTCCGATTCCCCCAATGCTTCGGCAATTTTAGCCGCATCCCGGAATCCGCTTTGCGTATAGGTGGCGACATCGATCATCTCCGATTCGAGACCGTGAATTTCCATCATCCCGGCCCCTTCTGGGAAGCCGTTCTGATCATGATCCCTATCCGTAGCAATCCAGTCCAAACCGCGCTTTATGAGATCGAAATTATTTGACAGGAGCGTTTTGTCCCCGGTCCACAAATAGGTTTCCCATACCAGGGATGCAAACTGAGGGGTTTCGTTCATATTGCCGGGATTAAAAACCACGCCATTGGTCGATGCTTCATGAATAATTCTACCATTAGTATTTGTGTCGCGAGAAAGCTTCGCTATGAGGTCAATACTGGATCTGGCGATATCAAACTGACCAATGGATACATATCCTTTGAGCGCAAACTCCGTATCGCATCCAAACCACCATGGGTAATCCGGATAACCAGCTGCTATGCCGCGTCCGATCTCGGGCACCTCCCGAATGAACCACTCCGAATTATACTTCAACCATGTATAAACCAGATCGAACTCAGGATCAGAAGTCGTTAATCGCGCCTGGTTTTCAATGTCCTCAAAACGACGCTGCTTTTTCGATAAAAGTTCGGGGAAACCGAATCGCAACGCTTCTAACTCCCCAAGGACCTCTGCCTGATCCTTGTAGGAACCGGAGATGAAAAAATAGATGGTTTTCGTTCCCTTTTTATCAATTTTCAAGGGCAGGTCCATTCGGGCGGATCTGCCCTGACCCTTATAACTGCTTTCCAGGGATTCAAACCCCTGAATGGGTTCAGAACAGCCTACAGCTGCAAACCAATCGTTATTCTGATCCTTGGCAAGAATGCAATTTTGAGATGCATCAAAGCTTACCGTGTCGGCTCCATCGATCATCTGGGTTCGTTCTCCCAGCCAGGTGGGTCTCAGGTCAAATGCCACTTCAAAGGACAGTGTTCCTTCGAAAGGCGTAGGGTTGAGGTTGCTAATGCTATACCCAACGACTAGTCCTTGCTTTTGATCCGGAGCGAATTGAACGCGATCGACCGACAATCCGAAGTCTGAAAGATCATAAAGAAAGGCATTCCCGTGGGGATAGTTTGTAAATTGTGCATCCTTGAGCTCGGTTGTTTTGGATGAAGCTGTTATGTGTGCCTTGAATCCGTCGAGTAATTTTATGGGATGATTCCATATGCCCCCCATTTCTTTGTCGATATGCCAGCCGATTTCGGGGAAGCCTCCATTTTGTGCACCGATGGCATAAACGCGATCTCCCGCAGTGATGTATGGCGTGGTTTTAAATTCGTTCTTTCCGGAAATCCCTTCAGTATGAAAATCTAAATGCGATTCACGATGATGAACACAACTGAGAACGAGGATTGAAATAAGTATAGAAATCGAAGTTTTCATGGCTTTAAAAATAGCCTTAAAAATAAAAAAATCGAATACACCATAAAAGCATAAGGATTATAAAGTGATACCCCTCCCTCACTGCAGCAGGACAAAAAGGGTTCAGTTGGATCCATGGAACGGGTGTTTTTCGACATAGTTAAGTGTAAATCTGCGCCCTCAAAAGGACAAAACTAAAAAAGCAATGCTAAACATGCGATAAATAGGTTCAGAGCAAAATACAATCAATGCAGACCATGACATTAAATTGATTGGTTAATATTTCCTATATTGAAAGAATAAAAACGAAACCGGATACGCCTATGAAACCATTAAAAAAAGAAGACATCAATCAGCAGGTTTTTGAACTCTATGATGCTTATGCCCATAATAAAATCGATAGACGTCAATTTATTGAAAAGTTGTCCCTGTATGCTGTTGGCGGTATAACCGTTTCCTCACTGCTCAGTTTTATCAGTCCGAATTATGCGGACACCCTTTTGGTACCACAAAATGATCCGCGTTTGGATTCCGGATATATCCATTATGAATCGCCAAAAGGGGGAGGCACCATAAAAGGCTTGTTATCCAAACCGAGTGCTACTGAAAAAAAATTACCGGGTGTTGTGGTAGTGCATGAAAATCGGGGCTTGAATCCCTATATCGAGGATGTGTGCCGGCGTACAGCCCTGGAAGGTTTTATTTCCCTGGCCCCTGATGCCTTAACGCCGCTTGGCGGTTATCCGGGTAATGACGATGAGGGACGCGCTTTACAACGCCAACGGGATCGCAATGACATGCTGGAGGATTTTATAGCGGCCTACCATTATCTCAAAAGTCATGAATCCTGTGACGGGAATGTTGGGGTCGTTGGTTTTTGTTTTGGTGGTTGGATCTCCAATATGATGGCGGTAAGATTGCCCGATTTAGGAGCAGCCGTTCCCTTCTATGGCGGACAACCCTCGGCCGAAGACACCGCTAAAATCAAAGCCCCGCTGCTTCTGCAATTTGCTGAGTTGGACGCTCGTGTAAATGCCGGTTGGCCGGATTATGAAGCCGCCTTAATAGCGAACAATGTGGAATACACCGCTCATATGTATGAAGGCGTAAACCATGGATTTCACAATAATACCACACCGCGCTATGATGAAGACGCTGCGAACCTGGCCTGGAAAAGAACCATTGCATTTTTCAAGGAAAAGCTGGGCTGATACTGCCTGATTGATCGCCTTAAGTTTTCAGCTGATTTGTGGCGGGATAAACGTCCTGTCCCAGGCAGGTGAACGCGTGCAGACGGTTCAAAACAAAAAGGTCGCCCAAAAATGTTGTGAAGCATTTAACTCTTCTTAAAATAGTTACTTTTTTCTAAGCATTCGCTGGCATTGGTCATATTAAGTATTTCATTTATTACCGCATTTCTATCTCCAACTTCGTCAAAATAATGACTCCATATTTTATACCCCATAACATAGCCTAATAATTGAGGATGTTCTTTCTTTCCAATCGATTCCCAAAGCCAAAATGAATTGTCATGAATTTTAAGGTCATCCAAAAATTTTTGTTTTAATTCTGCCTCATTTTCATTAAAATAAGCAACAGAGCTTTCCTGTGTAAGGCTTCCTAACACCTGATTGGTTATAAATTCAGCTCCTCCCTCACGAAGGCAAAGCCCCAACATATTATTGGGCTGAGAATATAAAGAAACATAGTGTTGCATGCCTACAGTTTTGGCTTGCTGAAAATGGGCAAGTTCATGCACAATCAGGCTTAGTAATTTCTCTTCATTCTCTACTATTCTTGTTACCGTAACCAGCTGTCCGTATCGAGAGGCCTGTGCAATACCTCTGTTGGCTCCTACTAACAAATAGGTCGGAGCAAACATGGCATTTGGAACTACCTCTTCAAATCTGTTCAATACACTTAGCATCTTTGGTTTAAATGCGCTTAATCCATTCAGGAAGGCTTCTATTTTTTGATAGTCTTCCGGTCTTTTCATTATCGCTTTCTTAAGCATGTCCGGTGTTAAACCATGTCTGCTTATATACTCCTTCAGACCAACTGATGCCCTGTCAAAATAGTACGTGTTTAATACTTGAATCGTATCCCTATTTTTTTTCAAGTGATTCATGGCCACAGTGAAATTCTCAATATCTGTATAAATTAACTCTGCTTGGCTGGCCTCAGTTGGATAATTTGGCTGCTGTGCATAGGCCATTGCAAGACCAAACATCAGCAGTACAATACCTTTTGTGTATTGATTCATAATTGTAGTGTTTCAATAATTACTCGTTAAAAGACAATGATTATCGTCGCGTCCCAGACCGTCGAACTTATCCTATTGTTCCGCAGTAGTGCATCTATAGCTAGTCGGTAACTCTACGCCAGCCCACAGCTAATCCATCACTAACCTCCATTCCTACGCCTTTAGCCGCAACTTTCTCATTGATTATCCAGGAAACATCATAAAAATCGCCTGCTTTTTCTATTACCAGGTCATATTCATCTGAAAACTTACCACTTTCATAGAAGTACCGCACATGATAATTACCAGCATAGCCATCTGTATGTGGTCCACCAGTAGCTAAGCCCGGTCCGCTGGATTTGTTGGCATAATTCCATCTAGCAAATAATGTTCCCGGTGTATTGCCTTTTGTATATAGGACAAAGCCAATATTTAAAGGTTTTTTCGCATTTGTATCAGTAGCGTTCTGAGAATTGGTAAAATACGGAATTGTAAAGGCTATCATCAGTAATTTAATTTGCAGTGATCTAATAAATAGTTGTTTTCTCATTTGATTTGATATTTAGTAAACCCCATAAAGGTATTAAATTATAAATGAAGCGGTTTAAATCAGAATTGATTGCAGTTTTCAAGGATTAACTGCAACTAAATGTATTCTTAATTTAATTTCCCGCAAATGGACTTCCAAAAACACCTACAGCTAATTCAGCCCACAGAATTAAAAATAAAGCGATGATGAAAAAATAGTATAAATAACGCTTATGCCTTAATTTAACGCTTTTGCTTATTGTTGATATTCCCAGTCCGAGAAGCAATAATACGATGCCCATAATGACAAAATCGAACCAACTCCAATCGACTTCATTTGAAAATTGCATGGTTGTTAATGGAATTAACAATAATAACAATGGGTAAAATGTAAGTTTAGAAATTCTGAATGGATGCATAACATTATAATTGATAATTAAAATTACATTTTTAATTAAACTATGCGCTTAAGCTTATGTTAAAAAACAATTCATTCGGCAGTTCTATAGTCATTATATGTTATTGGTGTAGCTATGATGGTTTTCATTTAAAAATGACGCTTCGAGAGGGGCCTTAAGCGGGATGGGTTGTTTATTCCAACCCTGTGCAAACTTGAACCTGCTTAAAAATAAATGTTAATTAATTAAAATATAATTCGTACATTGGATTTAGCAATCCACTTAGCATGAGTGGGTTCATACATAAATTGCTTCCCCTTTTCCATAAATTAACATCCTTGTTTAGGTCTCCAGATTTACTTAAATGATCTTACATTGGATGGATAAGTATTAATTTAAAATCTAACTAATTATGAGAAAACACGTTTTAATGATGTCTCTTATGACATTCATCTTTTTCGGTTGCGGAACCAATGAGTCTGAACCGATTCAAGAGACACAACAAAAAGAATTTTATTCTAAAATGGTAAAGGATTTGGTTGCAAATGAAGATTTTCGAAACTATTTTAACAGTTCCAATTCTGCCCAGGATAAACCAAGTTATTCCCGCGGCAATGGGAATAGCGTTTGGTTTATTGAGAATGGTTATGGGGCACTTTGGGGTATTGGAATAGGGAATGATAATGGCACACCTGATTTCCCGGATGATGATTTTACCGAAAAAGTCGTTTTTTTAGGTGGTAAATCTGCCGACATTAAAGTGTTTAAAAATGGTTACGCAAGGGCACAATCTTCGTCGAATGAGGCCTTTTGCTTTGTGATTGATTTTTCCAATTTCTCCTTTTTAGGCAATGATTGCTATGAGACAAAAGGACATTTCAATTTGAAGGTAAGTGGAGATTTAATGGTCGATGAAGCGCCTTGGGGGGAACTATTTTATGTCATAGATTATGATTCAGTTTTTCTACACGCCAACAATATTACCATTAACAATGAATCCATTACCTATGATGATGTCACCGGAGAACCATTGTACTGTAATGGGGATGCTACGATCGAAAAATCGGTATCTCTTAAATTAGTGGGTGACGGGAACGGTCCTCTTGAAGGCAGAGTAAAGATTGAATAACATAAAAGTTATGAGTAAAACACCTCAATTTATGAGGTGTTTTTTTTTATAAACTATTCACAATGCACTCGTTTTGTAAATGGCTAAGGCTCGCCTTATTCTACCTGTTCCTCAGCGTTGCTCGACTATCAAATCAATTAATTATTCCTGGTTAATTCAAAAAATGTTCTGCTCTATAATATTTTAATACCATTACTTTTCTTTTAGTACTTTATTTATTTTAAATTTCTCATGTCATATCAACTTGATTATAAAAAATTCTCAGAATGGTCATGAAAGCATATCAATTCATCTTATTTGGAATTACACTTATGACCTTGAGCTGTTCCGTAAAGGAAGAGGTTTATTTGTTTTCATATTTCAAGAGCAATGGAGAAGATGGGCTCCATTTGGCGTTTAGCCATGACGGACTTAAATGGGAGGCTTTAAATGATGATAAATCATTTTTAAAACCCGAACTAAGTAAGGACAAACTGATGCGTGATCCTTGTATCATAAAAGGCCCTGATGGAACATTTCATATGGTTTGGACTGTAAGTTGGGAAGAAAAGGGAATTGGTTATTCAAATTCCGATGACTTAATTAATTGGTCTGAGCAAAAGTTTATTCCCGTTATGCAACACGAAAACGCATGCAAAAATGCATGGGCTCCGGAATTGTTTTATGATAAGAAGAAGGAACACTACCTTATTTTTTGGGCCAGTACTGTATCTGATAGGTTTTTGGAAACAGCAAATCAAGCTGAAGAAGATTGGAATCACAGAATGTACTACACAACGACCAAAGATTTTGAAGTTTTTTCAGAAACGAAAATTTTTTTAGAGCCCGGGTTTAATGTTATTGATGCGACGATATCCGAAAACGAAAATCACTATTTTATGATCATTAAAGACGAGACCCTACTTCCAAAGCCTAAAAAAAGTCTTCATATTTTATTTTCAGATCATCTTTACGATTGGAATGTACCTGTTTCAAAAGCCATATCGGGCAATTGGGTAGAAGGCCCCACAATTGCACGCCTAAATAAGGATTGGATTGTTTATTTTGATCAGTATAGAAAACAATCTTATGGCGCTATAACCTCGGAGGATTTGGTTCATTGGAAAGATATTTCAAATTCCATTTCGTTTCCTGACGGCATGAGACATGGCACTTTTTTTAAGGTTTCTAAAAGGGTATTCTCTAAATTAAAAAACCATGCTTCAAACTAATCCGTTATTTCAGGGAAAGACCAAAACCAAGATCCCTGGTTGCCTGTATTAGGGTCGCTTTGCTCCCCCTATTATTGAAAGTTGCAGCGGCGCTAATTATTTAGAAACTTTTAATGTCGCTTTTTTGGAATCAAAAACTACGGAATCGACATGCCCCATTATTGTGCGGTCATCGGAGATAAAATGGGCATGAAAATAACTGTCATGATGGGTGAACACCGTTTTATGATTTCTTGAAAAAAATCCAATTATAGATCCACTGACATCATCATATCTGTAATTTGTCAGACCCTCATGTGCTTCCCTGGGTGAAGACACTAAACTACCTTCAGGAAGATTGACACTGTGAATAGTAAGGTCTTCAAAAACACCATCAATTCGCACAAGTAAAGGATCATCATACGCTATGAAAAGTGAATCGATAAATTGTTCCGTTGATTTAAGCGATAACCTATGATCCGGCATTACTAATTCCATCAATTCACTCTTGCTTGTGTACACAAAAAATGGAGCTTTAGTTGATTTCATTTGCGTCACCTCGTGAGTGGAACTGTCTATAACTTTTGAAACAAATGTTTGTCCTTCAAACAATAACACTTCTCCTTTTAAGTATTCAATAGGCCCCAATCCATAGGAAGTCGGATGATTCATGGAATCTGTTGAAATTTTACCAGCTAATTCTCCCTTCCACATCACATCCCTCATCTGACCAACAACTTTGATAGAGGATGTATTGTTATTATTGTTACATGAGATGAACAACACAAAAGACGAGATGAACAAAAAGTATTTCATGATTCAAAAATAAAAAAACGGCTACACTTTAAAAGGATAACCGTTTTACTGTGATACGTTGGGCCCCCTGATATTGTTATGTCGAACCAATTTAATGAAGAATTGAAAAGATTTGCTTCATATTATGATTTTTATCATTATTCCTTAACCATTTAAAAAGTATCTTTTTAGATTCTCATAAACTAGACGAACTATGAAAAGACTAATTAAGCTCATAATGATTTTCACCGTTTCCTTAAACATAGCATGCAAGGAATCTCAACAAAAAAATAATTATGTTTTAGTTCACGGAGCTTATCATGGAAAATGGTGCTGGTATAAAGTTATTCCCATCCTGGAAAAAGATGGCAATAAGGTTTACGCAATAGATTTGCCGGGACATGGGCAAGACAACACGCCTCCAGAAGATGTAACATTAGAAAAGTATAAAGAGAAAATTTTACAAACTATAAACAAAATTGATGGGCAAGTTATATTAATTGGACACTCTCTTGGAGGAATTTCAATATCTTCAGTTGCGGAGACAGTTCCAGATAAAATTAAATCTCTAATTTATTTGAGTGCTGTTTTACCAATAGATGGTGAGTCTGCTTTTGTGGCTTCTTCGTTAGACCCAAATCCAAATGAAACTGTTTTTTATGAAATTTCTGATAATAAAAAGACTGTAAAGGTTATTCCTGACCTTGCTAAAGATATTTTCTATAATACTTGTTCTGATAAAGACAAGGAATACGGTATTTCGAAATTATCTGCTCAGGCTATGGAACCTTTTTTCGCTACTGTTAATTTGTCTAAAGAACGTTTTGGAAATATCCCAAAATATTTTATCGAAACCCTGAAAGATGAAGCTTTAAGTATAGAGATTCAACGTATCTGGCATCAAAGAACTAAATGTGAAGCTATTTATTCCTTAGATAGTGGTCATTCTCCATTTTTCTCAATGCCAAAAAAACTTGCCGAGACGATATTAGCGATAAAATAACTCTTTCTATGTCATCAGGATATTATAGAAATAACCCTTAAGTTTAAGGCATAAAAAACCATCGATATTATTGTAAGTGGTTTTTTTGCTCCTGCTCCGCAGCTGAACCACTGGAATCAATCAGTCATGCTTATTATTACCTACCTTCGACAAGCTCATGGTAAACTTGCTCGGTGAATTAACCCGGTCTGCCAACTGAATGGTTCTTCTCCAAGAAGGTCACTTGAATTTTTCGCTAATTTTACTTTTATTTTATGTGTTGCTATTGCAATAAAAATATAACAGAGAAAGATACCTTTGTAACATGTTTGAAACGCCATCAAATAAAAAAACAAGCATTTGGCCAAAAGATGGAGCAATTTATACAGAAACCGTTGTCATTATTTTGTTGGCCATAGTTTCCATGTCACTCCAGTATGGCAGGCTGGATTTAACCACATTGCTGAGTCCCCAATTAGGGGTAAGGATCATTGGAAGCTTATGTGTGTGGTTTGCGAACAAATACACCCTAGATTATATACTTCAGTCCAGGATTGACTCCAATAAGGTCTCTCAATACCTGCCTTTTGAGATGACCATAGCTTCGGTAGCCGTGACATCGATCATTTACCTTATTTTTTATCCGATTTTACTCTATCTGAACGACTTGAGTTTTGTCTGGGCCAAATTTCTTCAGGGGCTTTTTCTTACCTCCGGGCTTAGTTTGCTTATTGTGACCTTTTATGCTGGTATTCATATATGGAAATCCTGGTGGAGTGATGGTGAATTCCTATTCCTTGCGAAAGATAACGGACAAGCCGAAAAAGAATGGAGAGACTTTATCACCATAAAAAAATCCCAGGAGGACATAACTATTGACCTTAATGACGTGAGCTACTTTATAAGTGAATTTAAGATCGTGTTCCTGGTGGACACAACAGGTAAGAGATGGATCACGCAATACAATCTCTCTGAACTTGAAAACAGTCTCGATGACAGGTTCTTTAGATTGAATCGAAGAATTCTGGTTAGTCGCCCGATGATATCCCGTGTTAAAAAGCTCTCAAATCACAGACTTCTCGTAACAGTTGGTAAAGAAAACGAAAGTCACAAAGAGCCCGTCAGCAGATATAGGTCCACGAGATTTAAACAATGGTTACACAGCGCATAGCAATTAGTGATCATTCAGTAAAAATTCTGTGACCATTCAGGAAATGATTTGCACCCGCATGAAGAATTTACATGACAGTGTCGGTTATTTGTACTTATAAACAAATCATTCACAATTATGAAAAATAACAAGCTAACACTTTTCGGATTACTTTTATTCCTTGGGTTTCCTTTTCTATTGCAGTTTTTACACCTTGAGTTAATGTTTTTCGAAACAGGGATGTGGCTGCTTCTTGTTTTGATCCTCTTATGGATCTATTTGGTAGAGAAACGGACGATTGCCACAATCGGATGGAAAACATTGACAGTCAAAACAGCCTTTTCTGGAATAGGTCTGGGACTTGTGATTTTCATTCTTTTTGGGCTTTTAACCACTGTTATCCGAGCCATAGGCCTTGAGCTCAGTCAAGAAACAGCAGAGCTGATCGCAAGCCAATCCATTCCTTTTCTCTTACTGATGGCGTTGAGAGCAGCTGTGATTGAAGAAGTGCTCTATCGCGGATATGCTTTTGAACGTCTATACCAACTGACGAAGTCCAAATGGCTGGCCGCATTCGTGCCGGTGATCATTTTTACCCTGATGCACGTGTCCTGGGGTGTTGGACACCTCGTGTTCGTATTCATTGCAGGCGCGATTTTCATGCTTGTGTATATTTCTAAAAGACACCTGGGATTGATTATGATTGCTCATTTTATAACTGATGTTATTGCTTTGCTTGTGTTACCAATCTTGCTTGAAGCTTAGCAAAGTGCTAATGTAAATACAGAGCAAAAAACGCTTTTACATATTTGTAAAAACTTTATAATATTATTAAATGAAAATCCCTGCCATAAAAAAATGACGGGTTTTAAATTATATTTTAGCAATATAGAGCAAGCTTAATATGAGGTATAGTTTTAAGTATTTATCAGATGTGACTTATTCCATAAAATGCATAAAAGGTGATTAGTACATTTATTCTTATTAAATTCCATATTCAATAAGTATTTTTACCAATGAGTCTTAATAAGCTGAAAAAAGACTATAAACAGAAGTAAATAATAATTAAAAAACAATCAATAGTATGGATTTTAAAAAAGTAACATTCTTGGCATTCTTAGGTAGCCTTTTGATGCTGTTCCCATCGATTCTGTGGACATTAAGTAGCATTATTAGTAGTTGGGATTATAAATTATTTGGTCTTATACCTTCTCCATTACCATCTGTTGTATCTTTAATAGGTCAGATATTTATTGTCATTTTCTTTTATGCGCTCTACGAAAAACAAGATTAAAATGGTACAAACATAAAAGACCTACATTTTCATGTAAGTCTTTGGTGAGTTGCTCCCCCACCCCGCCCGAACGACTGAAATCGTTCAGTCGGGCGGGTTGGGCTTTCCGCTTATAGCGGGACAGGCTTCTTCGCCCAAAAGGGTCAAAACAAAAACGCCACCTTTTGGTGACGTTTTTCTTTCGATGCTCCCCCTCTTGGGCTCGAACCAAGGACCCTTTGATTAACAGTCAAATGCTCTAACCAACTGAGCTAAGGAGGATCATTTTCGCTTTTTGCGAGCGCAAATATATGCTAATTTTTAATCACTACAAATTTAATAATTAAAATTTTTAATCAAAAATGGCTTTAATGATATCATTGCCATTGGCAAACAAAACCAGTGCAATTAGAATGAAGAACCCTATCATTTGGGCATATTCCATGAACTTATCCCCCGGTTTTCGGCCCGATACCATTTCGTACAGTAAAAAGGTCACATGCCCACCATCTAATGCCGGTATGGGTAACAGGTTCAACACGCCAAGCATAATCGATAAAAATGCCGTTAAATACCAGAATGCCTCCCAATTCCATTGGGCAGGAAACATGTTTCCAATGGCCGCAAATCCACCTATCTGCGTGGCGCCCTTTTTTGTAAAAATGTATTTAAACTGCCCCAGATAATCCCGAACTTCCCAATACCCGTGGCTCAATCCTCCGGTCACACTTTCGGCAAAATTATAATCCCTTTGATTGAAGCTAATATATTCCAAATCCGATGGCGTTGTAAAAATGCCCATCACCCGGTCTTCTCCCAATGTAATTGAAGTCTGATTTAATTGGTTATCCCTCTCGTAGGAAATCTCAAAGCTATTGCCGCCCTGGTTTTTAATTTCATAAGTTAAATCCGAGTAATACGCAACCGGTTTGTCGTTAACGGCCACTATTTTATCTCCGGCCATTAACCCTGCCTTACCGGCTGGCAGGTCCGCAACCACAGAATCTAACTTAAAAGGATAACGCGGGGATAAACCGGGGATATCCCCTGCCTCAAACAGTTGGGTGCCTATGTCTTCCGGAAGAGCAATATCCTCAATGACACCATTCTCATGCGCAACTTTAATATTCTCGACCGTCCTGAACATCAGGATTTTGTTGATATCAACCGTAAGCTCTTCAAAGGGCTCTCCATTTACCGAAATGATCTTATCCCCCTGTTGAAATCCATATTTCTCCAATGTTTTGGAAACACCGTAACCATATTTAATATCATCTGTGTTGGAATAATTCGTTCCCCAGGTAAATAGCAGCATGATAAACAGAACGAAGGCCAGAATGAAATTCATAAGAACACCACCTAACATGATGATTAAACGTTGCCAGGCCGGCTTTGTCCTGAACTCCCATGGTTGTGGAGGCTGAGCCATTTGTTCAGTATCCATGCTTTCATCAATCATACCCGCTATTTTTACATAGCCCCCTAAAGGCAGCCAGCCAACACCATATACGGTTTCTCCTATTTTCTTTTTGAACAAAGAAAATTTCACATCAAAAAACAGATAAAACTTCTCCACCCGAGTTTTAAAGGCTTTCGCCGGGATAAAGTGCCCCAGCTCATGCAACACCACCAATATGGACAAACTCAATAACAATTGAGCTGCTTTTACTAAAAATACCGACATCTAATTTTTTTTAATCGCACAAAAGTAATGTTTTAAACCAAGTTTAAAAAGCTATTTGTGTTGGGACGAACTGATTTAACATGATTTTAAGGCTTTATAATTTCCGCGACCACCCACATTCGTCGTATTTTTGTAATAAAGTTATTTCATAAGTTTATCTCATGTTATCATTTTTTAAGGTTTACAGAAAATTTGCCATCGTTTTTGGCATTATTTCAATCATCATTATTTCACTTATTTACAGGACCTTAAATGTATACCAGCCATTGCCCGTTTACCAACCTGCTATGGTAAGTACCGATTTGGTGGACAGTACGCTTCAATACAAAAAGAAATACCATAAAATTGCTGATTTCTCCCTGGCTAACCAGAACGGTGATACCATAACTAAAGAAGATTATGACGGTAAAATTTATGTAGCCGATTTCTTTTTTACAACCTGCCAAACCATCTGCCCCATCATGACCGACCATATGGTCACCATTCAAAACGAAATCATGGACGACGATGAAGTGATGCTGCTCTCTCATAGCGTAACTCCCGAAATTGACAGCGTGGCTCAGCTGAAGCGCTATGCCATTGAAAAGGGCGTTATTGACAGCAAATGGAATTTGGTAACAGGAGAAAAGAAACAGATTTATGATCTGGCCAGGAAAAGCTACCTGGCAGTCAAAGATATTGGAGATGGCGGCCCTTTTGATATGATCCATACTGAAAATTTTATGCTGATCGATAAGAAAAGGCAGATTCGAGGATTTTACGATGGCACAGATGCAGAGGATATGGAAAAACTACTGGATGACATCGCACATTTAAAGAAGGAAGAATAACAGTCTGCCCATGGCATCGCCAGGGTGTCTTGCTGGTTTTTTTTATTGCTTAAGTACCTATTTCTCGACACCATGTATTGGTGTTTCCATAGATCAATTTGTTAAAGCGAGTTCTTTTGTCACTTGTCATGTTCATCGAGATGCTGTCATTATTGAATCATTTAAGAAACTTTGAACTTGAAACTTTGAACTTGAAACTATTTCCCGTATTTTTGCTTCTTTAAAATCAATCTAAATAAGCTTGCAACATTCGATAGCACATCTGAAACTTGGTGAACGGGGCATTATTATTGACGTTTCTTCCAAACTAATCCCCTTAAAACTCCTGGAAATGGGTTGTCTTCCCGGTAATATGGTGGAGCTCGTTCAGGTGGCACCCTTCCAAGACCCCATATATCTCAACATTAACGGGTCGCATCTTGCCATAAGAAAGGAGACTGCTGTTCATATTTTAATTGAAAAAGTACTCCATGGGTAAACAAATAAATGTTGCTTTAATTGGAAACCCGAATACCGGTAAAACCTCGGTTTTTAATGCCCTTACCGGATTAAATCAGAAAGTGGGCAACTACCCGGGTATCACGGTGGAAAAAAAAGAGGGGCTTTGCAGATTACCTCGGGGGGTCAAGGCCCATATTATAGATTTGCCCGGAACCTATAGCTTGAATGCCTCATCACTTGACGAAAATGTGGTCATTGAATTACTGCTGAATAAAAATGATAAAGATTTTCCGGATGTGGCTGTTGTGGTAAGTGATGTTGAAAACTTAAAACGCAACCTGCTTCTGTTTACTCAAATTAAGGATTTGGAAATTCCGACCATCTTGGTTATCAATATGGCAGACCGCATGAACTACAAGGGTATTTCATTGGATATTGACTATTTGGAGAAACAGCTACAAACAAAAATTGCCCTGGTCAGTACCAGAAAAAAAGAGGGCATTGATACCTTAAAGGATTTGATCGCAAACTACAAGGAACTCTCCGTTACACCCTGCTTGAATGCTTCTGAAATTGACACCCCCTATTTCGATAACCTGCGCAAAGCGTTCCCAAATCAGCTGCTTTATAAACTGTGGTTGGTCATCACTCAGGATGTCAATTTCGGTAAGACCAACAGAAAGGAAATAGAGGATGTATCCGGTTTTAAAACCAAAAGTAAAGCGGATTTAAAACGTCTGCAACAAAAGGAAACCATAAAGCGGTATCAATTTATAAACAATGTGCTCAAGGTTGGGCAAACCATAGATCTGAACAATGCCAAAGACCTCCGCATTAAACTGGATCGGATTGTAACACATAAATTTTGGGGCTTTATTATTTTTGGGTTTATACTGCTTACCATATTTCAGGCGATATACGACTGGTCCGCTGTCCCCATGGATTTTATCGACTCTGCCTTTGCTTCCCTAAGTGAATGGATTAAAAATCAACTTCCGGGTGGTGCCTTCACGGATTTGTTGGCCGAAGGTATTGTTCCGGGACTGGGTGGGATCGTTATTTTCATACCTCAAATCGCCTTTCTGTTTTTGTTTATCTCGGTATTGGAAGAAAGCGGATACATGAGCCGTGTCGTCTTCTTAATGGACCATATTATGCGCCGTTTTGGTTTAAGCGGTAAAAGCGTGGTGCCTCTTATTTCAGGTACGGCCTGTGCTATTCCGGCCATTATGGCAACACGAAACATTGAAAGTTGGAAAGAACGCCTCATAACTATTTTGGTTACACCATTTACGACCTGCTCTGCCAGGTTGCCTGTCTATTTGATCATTATTGCATTGGTCATCCCAGAGGGCCGCATTTTTGGCCTGGGTTATCAGGCTTTAACCCTCATGTTATTGTATCTGATCGGGTTTGGTAGTGCCGTTTTTTCTGCCTACATCCTCAACAAAGTTCTGAAGATTAAGAGCCGAAGCTTTTTTGTGGTTGAAATGCCCAATTATAAAATTCCTCTTTTTAAAAATGTGGTGTTCACCGTAGTGGAAAAAACGAAATCGTTTGTCTTTGGTGCGGGAAAAATCATCTTAGCCATTTCTATCGTGCTATGGTTCCTCGCTTCCTATGGACCGAATGAAAATTTTAATGAGGCTGAAAGCATCGTTAAAACAGAGTTTGAAGACCAAAATTTAAGTGATGAAGAACTCCAACAAAAAATAGCCTCTCACAAATTGGAACATTCATTTATTGGTGTTATTGGCCGTACATTGGAACCTGCGATAAGCCCTTTGGGTTATGACTGGAAAATAGGTATCGCCATTGTAAGTTCCTTTGCGGCACGAGAAGTTTTTGTCGGTACCCTGGCAACCATCTACAGCGTTGGCAGTGATGAAGAAGAAACCATTAAAAACAGAATGGCAGGTGAGGTGAATCCTATATTGGGAGGGCCTTTATTCAATTTTGCCTCGGGTATTTCGCTGTTACTTTTTTATGCATTCGCTATGCAATGCATGAGTACACTAGCCGTTGTAAAACGTGAGACAAACAGTTGGAAATGGCCAATTTTACAGTTGTCCATTATGAGTACCTTTGCGTATATTGTTGCTTTAATTGCTTTTCAAGTCTTGAAGTGATGCACTATTTCATGTAGCTCAATGCCTTATGACCGCGATGATTCAAAATTTATTGGTTCTTATCTGCCTGATACTGGCCCTGCTGTTTCTGGGTAGAACGTTTTTATGGAAAAGCTCAAAACATAAAAATTCCTGTGGCGGCAAGGATGATTGCGGCTGTCACTGATAATCTATACCCTATCCCTAAAGTAAATAAATGAGATCCATCATTGTATGCATCTCTTTTTTTTGTTACCTTTGAAAAATATTTAAGTATGCTTAAATTAATTTTAAAGGTATTATAAATGTCTGTTGCCATCGAGAATTTTTTAAAGGCCATTTACAAAAATGGTAAACGCGATAATAACGATACCAAGCCCGGGAGTATTGCCAGAGAACTCAATATATCTAATGCCGCGGCTACGGATATGGCACAAAAATTGGCAGCGAAAGACTTACTCCATTACGAAAAGTATCAAGCGCTCAGGCTCACTGAAAAAGGCACCAAAATAGCAATGGATGTGATACGAAAACATCGGCTTTGGGAGTCATTTTTATTCAAAACCTTCGATATGTCCTTGCACGATATACACAGGGAAGCTGAGTTATTGGAGCACCAGACCTCAGATTTCCTGGCCGAAAAAATGAGTACTTACCTGGGCAATCCTAAGTTTGACCCTCATGGCGATCCGATTCCCAATGCCGATGGCGAAATTACGACGGTGGATTCCTCCATAGCCCTCTCACAGGCCGAGGAAGGAAAACACTATACGATTTCACGATTGATGAGTGACGACAAGGAGTTTTTTGAATTCTGTGCACAACACGGACTTAAATACGGTCATGTGGTTCTGGTATCAAAACAATTCACCAAAACCAAAATGACTCAAGTTCAAATTAATAACAATACCCTCATTTTAAATGAAGGATTTACTTCGATAATTTATGTCAATGAAAATGAATAGAATAGCTGGTATGCTCTTAATTTGTGCGACATCAGTCTCGGTTTTCTCTCAGGAATTAGATTCCTCTCTGGGTACGCTGATAACGGATCGCCCTGATGCCACAGAATCGCCATCCACTGTTCCTGTTGGTTACATTCAGGTAGAGACCGGAGCGTTTTTTGAACGTTATGAAGAAGGTGATTTTAAAAATGAGAACTACACGTTCAATACCACTTTAGTCAGGCTCGGGATTTTAGAAAATCTGGAATTACGATTAGGATGGGATTTTATTGAACAAAAAACAAGTGGACAAAACAATGTATTAAGTGGTTTTAGCCCGCTTCTTTTGGGGACCAAAGTGGCCATTGCTGAAGAAAATGGTTGTTTCCCTGAGATTGGTCTCATTGGGCATTTATTCTTGCCTGTTAGCGCGGGGAGGGACTACAAGCCGGAGACCACTGGGATAGATTTCAGGTTTGCCTTTGCCCATACACTTAGCGAACGTTCCAGTTTATCGTATAATATTGGTGCTCAATGGGGCGACGATTCTCCCGAAGCCGCCTATATATATACCCTTGCATATGGGCTGGGGCTTACAGAAAAACTAGGGGTCTATGCAGAACTCTACGGTGACTTTCCGGAAAACCATAGTGCCAACCATTACTGGGATGCGGGATTGACTTATCTGATATCTGATAGCGTGCAGTTGGATGCTACTATTGGAACCAGTATAACCGAGGGACAGGATATTTTATTAAGTGGCGGCCTCAGCTTTAGAATACCTACAAAAAGACAGAAGGAATGAGAAACAGTACAAAAGACATAAATCGGAATAGTGTGTTAACCTCTTTATTGCTGAGATTTAAAAAGATACATCCATGAAGAAAATAAGTGTCCTAATGGCAGTTATGATACTGCTATTTAGTTGCAAAAATGAGAAAAAAGAGCATTCCCCGCTAAGGGTCGTTACCACCACAACGATGATTACCGATTTAGTGAAGCAAATTGGTGGTGATCTTATCGAGGTCCGGGGTTTGATGGGTAGTGGTGTGGATCCTCATCTGTATAAGGCGAGTGAAGGTGACGTTACCAAATTGACCAACGCCGATATTATTTTTTACAATGGCCTTCACCTGGAAGGAAAATTGGTTGAAGTATTTGAAAAGATGAAGAACAAAAAAACCGTGGCAATAGCTGATGCGCTGGATAAAAGCACCTTGATCGGATCGGAGTACTTCGCTTCCAATTACGACCCCCATATTTGGTTTAACGTGGATTACTGGAAGCAAGCTACCAATTTCGTGGTAAATACACTTTCCGAAACATTACCCGAACAAAAGGACTTTTTTGAAGCCAATGGAACGGATTATATAGAACAATTGGATGCCTTGAAGGCAAAAATTACGAATACGATAGCAACTCTGCCACTGGAAAAACGCATTCTGGTTACCGCTCATGATGCTTTTAATTATTTTGGGGCTTACTTCAATTTTGAAGTTGTTGGACTTCAGGGTCTGTCAACAGCAACTGAAGCCGGCGTTCAGGACGTTCAAAATCTGGCGGCGTTTATCATAGAGCGTCGGGTAAAAGCCATTTTCGTAGAGAGTTCTATCCCTAAGCGCACCATTGAGGCCCTTCAGGCAGCTGTGCTGTCCAAAGGGCATGAGGTTACTATAGGTGGTACTTTGTATTCAGATGCCCTGGGAGATGCCGATACCGTTGAAGGCACTTATTTAGGAATGTTTGAATATAACGTGAATACCATAGTAAATGCACTTAAATAACTTTAACCTGTTCTTTAAGTCGTTAAAAAAATACAATGAATGAATTAAACTAAAATGGAACCAAAAATAGCTGTACAAGTTGACGATTTAACGGTGGCCTATAACTACAAACCGGTGCTCTGGGATATCGATCTCGAGATTCCTGAGGGTGTTCTAATGGCTATTGTGGGGCCTAACGGGGCTGGAAAATCGACACTTATCAAATCTATTTTGGGTATTCTAAAACCTATTGCGGGAAGTGTCAGCATTTATGGAAAACCTTATGCTAAACAACGTGAACTGGTAGCCTATGTCCCTCAAAAAGGAAGTGTCGACTGGGACTTCCCAACAACGGCATTGGACGTCGTCATGATGGGAACCTACGGGAGTTTAGGCTGGATAAAACGTCCGGGGCAAAAAGAGAAGAAAGCAGCGCTTGAAGCTCTGGAAAAAGTAGGCATGTTGCCATTTAAAAACAGACAGATCAGTCAGCTGTCAGGAGGACAACAACAACGTGTCTTTTTGGCCAGAGCTTTAGTGCAAAACGCTGCTATATATTTTATGGACGAACCCTTTCAGGGTGTTGATGCTACGACCGAAATCGCCATAATTAATATTTTAAAGGAATTGCGTAAGGCCAATAAAACGGTTATCGTTGTGCATCACGATTTACAAACGGTACCCGAATATTTCGATTGGGTCACTTTTTTAAACGTAAAAAAAATTGCCACTGGTCCTGTAAAAGACATCTTTAATGATGATAACCTGACGAAGACCTATGGCATAAATTATAAAGTCAGTATCCAGGAATAGTCATTACACGAGTATAATTAAACAATGGACTTAGCAGAATACATACAGTTAGTGTTTACGGACTACACCTTGCGCACCATTACACTGGGCACTGCGATCCTGGGAGCTGTAACTGGTATGTTAGGAAGCTTTGCCGTATTGCGAAAACAAAGTCTTTTAGGCGATGCCATCTCCCATGCCGCCCTTCCCGGTATCGCCATCGCATTCTTAATCACCGGAATTAAAGACAGCAACGTTTTACTGCTTGGTGCCCTGATAAGTGGCCTTGTGGGCACTTTTTGGATACGAGGAATCATGAATAAAACGCACTTGAAATCGGATACCGCGTTGGGCCTTATTTTGTCCCTTTTCTTTGGTTTTGGAATGTTACTGCTCACCTTCATTCAAAAACAGCCCAACGCCAATCAGGCCGGACTGGACAAATATTTGTTCGGGCAGGCAGCTACCTTGGTTGAAAGTGATGTATGGATGATGACTCTGGTAACAGGGTCATGCTTATTTGTGCTTTTACTTTTCTGGAAGGAATTTAAAATCCTTTTGTTCGATGCCGATTACACGAAAACGCTTGGGTTCAACACCAAATTTATAGATGTTTTAATAACGACGTTTATCGTCCTGGCCATTGTTCTCGGATTACAGACTGTAGGTGTGGTTCTCATGAGCGCCATGCTGCTGGCACCTGCGGCAGCCGCTCGACAATGGACTAACAGCCTGGGTTACATGGTGATTATTGCCTCTGTTTTTGGCGCCTTGTCAGGTGTCGTTGGCACCGCCATCAGTGCAAGTCAAAATAACCTGTCTACAGGGCCGGTCATTGTTATCGTCGCAGGCGTATTTGTACTGATTTCCTTTGTCTTTTCACCAAGCCGAGGTCTCTTGTTTAAACAAATAAGATTACTAAAGAACAGACGCGATTTAAAATTACATAAGACCTTATCGTTTATGTACAATATTGCCAGAACACATGACGATATCTCTCATCCGCATGCGATTAAAATTTTGAATAATTTTCAGGGGTATACCACGGGGACCCTTCAAAAATTAGTCAGAAAAAATTATGTCCGCTTGGAAGCCGGCCAGTGGAGCCTGACCTTGGAAGGGTTTAAAGCAGCATCAAATTTGTATAACCAACAAGATCACAAAGATGAGTAGTGCCCAACTGGAAATACAACTCATTGCTAGTCTCGTCGCTATTGCCTGTGCCATCCCAGGGACCTTTTTGGTCCTGCGCAAAATGGCCATGATCAGTGATGCTATTAGTCATTCCATCTTACCGGGTATTGTTATCGGTTTCTTTATTACCCAAGACCTGAATTCCCCTTTACTTATCCTATTGGCTGCAATGACCGGCATCATTACAGTTATTTTGGTTGAGTACATTCAAAAAACAGGGTTGGTAAAAGAAGACACTGCCATTGGTTTAGTCTTTCCAGCATTATTTAGTATCGGTGTAATTTTAATTGCTAAAAATGCGAATGACGTTCATCTGGATGTCGATGCCGTACTCCTTGGAGAACTCGCTTTTGCGCCCTTCGACAGGTTAGTGATAGATGGATTGGACCTTGGTCCAAAGTCCTTATGGATTATTGGGGCCATATTGCTAACCACCCTGGGCCTGTTAATCGCATTTTTTAAAGAATTGAAGTTAAGTACCTTCGATATGGGTTTAGCCGCTTCCTTAGGGTTTCCCCCGGCAGTTATCCATTACGGTTTGATGAGTGTATCTTCTGTGACCACAGTAGGGGCCTTTGATGCTGTGGGTGCTATTCTGGTCGTTGCCTTAATGATTGCACCGGCGGCAACGGCTTACCTATTGACCAACGATTTAAAACGCATGCTCGGTTATGCCATCGGTTTCGGCGTTTTCAGTGCCATCTCCGGATATTGGCTGGCTCATGCCCTCGATGCCTCTATTGCCGGCTCTATAACCACCATGCTGGGATTATTGTTTTTAACGGTGTATCTCTTTGCTCCCAATAAAGGTATTATTGCCGTATTGTATCGTGAAAAACAGCAACGCACCGAAGTGTCTTTATTAACCTTTCTACTGCATCTTAAAAATCATAATGAAGAAACCGAACGTCATGTTAACCATTTGAATGAACACATAAACTGGCAAAAAGTTCGCAGCAAAACGGTATTGGATCTGGCTATTAAGAACAATATGATCAGCATTACCAATAATATCGTTTCGCTCACCGAAAAGGGTAATGATTTTACCACTCAGGCCATCGATTATATCATTACCAACGAAGATGCTCAAATTGAGCACATGAAAGACGATTTCTTCCTGTTCAGGGGATAATATTTTCTAATACGAACATAAAACACGCTTGGGCACACGCCTTTTTCGTGTTTTCAAAACGAATTATAGTTACATTTACAGCCTCCGATTTTAAGTGTTTCGGTCCTTCTTTAACCCATGTTTCAAATCATAACTAATTATATATGGCCCAACATTACGACCTAGGCATTGAAGGTGAACAGCTGGCAGTTGATTTGCTCTTAAAAAAGGGATATCAAATTTTAGAACGCAATTATCGCTATGATAAAGCAGAAGTAGATATTATTGCACAACAGAGCAAGACGCTTGCGATTGTGGAAGTAAAGACCCGTTCCTCCCTAGATTTTGGGAATCCGCAAGATTTTGTGAAACGAAAGCAAATTAAGAACCTGGTAAAAGCAGTTGACGCCTATATTAATGTGAATCAATTAGATGTCGAAGTTCGATTTGATATCATTGCTATCGTTAAAACAGGCACCTCATTTGAAGCTGAACATTTGGAAAATGCCTTTTACCATTTCTAACACTACCCTTTTTTATCAACACGGCCGCACAGCCTGTAGCCTGATTCTGAGAAAGGAAGCCAAGGCAGGATCAACCCTGTACTAAAATTTAAATTCAATCTGAACTAAACCATTCTTCCAGGGCTTCAAAATGTTCCGGTTTGGATACAATACGCTTGTCCTTATCTAAAACATAATAGGTTGGAGTTGACCGAACACCATATCGCTTCGCAATCGTGTTCTCCCATTTTCCTTTACCATAAATATTTATAAACTCTGGATAATCTAATATGAGATCCTCCCAACGCGAATTATCATCTTCCAGTGCTATTGCAATAATTTTAACCGAATCCTTTTGAAACGTCTTGTAAAAGTCATGTAATTTTGGGATTTCATCCAGGCAATGGGAACAATTTGAATTCCAAAACACAATGATATAATTTTTGTACCCTTTCAATTCACTTAAATTTCGATTGCCTGTTTTACCCTCCTTGGTTACATTAAACAAAAAGTCCGGTGCCTCATTCCCCAGGGAAGTATCCTTGAAAACAATTAATCCATTAAGCAGGCGCTGATCATTCAAGGACACTGCAATATCCATTAAATAGGATTCCCCAATATAGTTAGCCACGTCCTCCTTATTTAAATCTACCATTTGCTGCCATAAATCGACCAACAAAATACGCTTGACTTCCAAAGATGCTGATGCCATAGCTTGCCATAAAGTATCGGTATTTTCTATATATGCTTTGGTTTCATCCTCGGTAGATGCAGTCATTCCGAAGACATAATTAAGCATTTTTGCCTCCATAAGACTCGAACTTTGAAGCGTTTTATTGCTAAAATCAATAGCATCAAAATAATGGGTCTTGAGCAGATTCAAATAGGCCTTTAGGTCCACATATGTTTTCGGGATATATGGCTTATTCGCCTTTATAAGATCAAGGGCTATGGTGCCTTTTGCGGCCTTTTCAAAACTATCCTGTGTTTCACGCTGTATCTTAAAAATGGCTCTTAAAGCCGTTGTATCTTTACTTCCTTTTCTGTAGTATTCCCCAATACTTTGGGTAATCCTGGACATACTGTTGGCATAGGACGAGAGCAACTTATTCTCGAAAGATTTTAGGAATGACACCCCGGTTTCCGGGTTAAATGTAAGTTCTATGTCTTCCTTACCACTATAGATTACATCAAAATTGTAATCCTCCTGTGGGACCGCATAAACAATTTTATAAATGCCCCTGGTAACCGTAGAATCCAACTCAAACTTAAAACTGCCATCGCTGTGTATCTCAGCACTATTTATGTACTTCGAAACGGTAGGATTCGATTTGTATAGCAGAACGACCTTATAATCCTCGGGAGGTGAAAAACGTCCCGTGATGGAATATTGCCCCAAAATCAAGTGAGGTAATAATAGGACTATGGCAATAAAATGTTTCAATTCTATATGGTATTTAACTTAGGTGGCACAAGAATTACGCCAGTATGGACTGTAAAACCTTCAGTGCCTGTCGTACTGATTTTATCTGATCAAAAGTCAGGATTAAACGCAATCCATTTCTGGTTTGTTTTTCTTTTATTTTGCATAAATCAGGATGCCCCTGAACAAACTGTAACACTTTGGTAAAGGTATCACTTTGGTAAAAACTACTTTGCTGATCGTTTAAAAAATATCCGATAAGTTTCCCCTTTTTCATGACTACCTTTTCAAAACCAATTTTGGTAGCCAGCCATTTAATCTGAACACTGTCAAGTAAATCGACTACCTGTTGTGGTAATGCACCAAATCGATCCACCAAAGCCCCTTCAAAATGACGCAATGCCTCTTGACCCTTAATCGAATTCAATTCCGTATATAAATTTAATCTTTCTGTAATATTATTGATATAACTGTCTGGGAAAAGCAACTCAAAGTCAGAATCGATGGTGACATCCTTCACATAAGTAGTCCCTTCCTTGGTATCCTCATAAAGCGCCTTAAATTCATTTTCTTTAAGTTCTTCTATAGCTTCATTCAATATTTTCTGATAGGTGTCGAAACCTATTTCATTTATAAATCCGCTTTGTTCTCCTCCCAAAAGATCACCGGCCCCTCTTATTTCCAAATCCTTCATGGCAATGTTAAAACCACTGCCCAGTTCCGTAAATTGTTCTAAGGCTGTTATACGCTTTCTGGCATCATCGGTCATGGCAGAATACTCAGGAGTAATAAAATAACAGAACGCCTTCTTATTACTGCGTCCTACACGCCCCCGCATCTGATGTAAATCACTCAACCCAAAGTTATTGGCATTATTAATAAAAATGGTATTAGCATTAGGCACATCCAAGCCACTTTCTACAATGGTCGTACTCACCAACACATCAAAAGCACCGTCCATAAAGGCCAACATGAGTTGTTCTAATTTTTTTCCTTCCATTCGACCGTGTCCAATGCCAATTTTGGCATCCGGCACCAGTCGTTGAATTAATCCAGCAACCTCCTTAATATTCTCAATTCTGTTATGAATAAAAAATATTTGTCCGCCACGCTGAATCTCATAGCTTATCGCATCCCGAATGATGTCTTCATTAAATCGGATAACATGGCTTTCGATGGGATATCGATTTGGTGGTGGGGTAGTGATAACCGAAAGATCGCGAGCCGCCATTAAACTAAACTGAAGTGTTCTCGGAATAGGCGTTGCTGTTAGTGTGAGCACATCTACATTTTCCTTTAAGGTTTTCAGCTTCTCCTTTACAGCTACACCGAATTTTTGCTCTTCATCTACAATTAATAGCCCCAGGTCTTTAAATTTGACATAGCTGTTCACCAATTGATGTGTTCCTATAATAATATCGACACCACCGCTTTCCAATCCCTTAAGGGTTGTGCGTTTTTCTTTTGTCGTTCTAAACCTGTTGAGATAATCAACAGATACCGGAAAATCCTTAAGGCGATCCGAAAAGGTCCTGAAGTGCTGATATGCTAAAATGGTAGTAGGCACCAGGATTGCAACCTGTTTACCATTATCAACCGCTTTAAAGGCTGCCCGAATGGCAACCTCTGTTTTTCCAAAACCCACATCGCCGCAAACGAGCCTATCCATTGGGCGTTCGCTTTCCATATCTGCTTTTATATCGGCAGTCGCTGTGCTTTGGTCTGGTGTATCCTCGTAAATGAATGAGGCCTCCAACTCATGTTGCATGTAACTATCCGGGTGGTAGCGATACCCTTTTTGGGTTTTGCGTTTGGCATATAATTTTATTAGGTTAAAAGCAATGTCCTTGACCTTTGCTTTCGTTTTTTGTTTTAAGGTCTTCCAGGCATTACTGCCGAGCTTGTAAATCTTAGGTGGTTTCCCGTCCTTACCATTAAATTTCGTGATTTTATGGAGGGAATGGATACTTAAATACAGAATATCGCGCTCGCCATAAACCAATTTTATTGCCTCTTGCTTTTTCCCTTCAACATCAATCTTTTGAAGCCCGCCAAATCGTCCTATACCGTGATCGATATGGGTTACGTAGTCCCCTATATTTAAATTCGTTAACTCCTTTAAAGTAATGGCCTGCTTTTTAGCATATCCATTTTTAATATGAAATTTATGATACCTTTCGAAGATCTGATGATCTGTATAACACGCTATCTTGTTGTCGTGATCTATAAACCCCTGATGCAATGCCAGTATAACGGTCCTATACTGTTTAACCTCCAGGTGAGCGTCATCAAAAATATCATGAAATCTCTTGGCCTGCTGTTCACTGATACAGGTAATGTAATTGGTATATCCTTTATTGAAGTTGGCATTTAAATCTTCAATGAGCAGATCGAATTGTTTGTTAAAGGATGGTTGGGGTACGGTGTTAAACTGAATTGTTCGATAGGTTTCTCCATTGCTGGCATCTGAATTGGATATGGATTGACATAAAGTAGCCTGGGTGCCGAATTCAATGATCGAAAACTCAGACAATTGTTGTTTCAATAGTTTGGAATCACAAAACAGTTCATCGGGCTCAGCATGTTTTAATTCTGAGGAAAGGTCCTTAAAGGCCTGTTCGGCCTTCAAATAAAAATCATCTATTCTACCTAATAATAAATCGACGTTTTTTACAGCAATCACTGTTTTTTGAGCGATGTATTTTAAAAAACTTTGTCGTTTTTCTTCTAAGAATTTATTAGCAACATTAGGAATGATGTTAATTTTTTTTATTTGATTCAGGGAAAGTTGTGTTTCTACATCAAATGTCCTAATACTGTCTATTTCATCTCCAAAAAATTCGATGCGGTAGGGTTCATCATGAGAAAAGGAGAACACATCCACGATACCTCCTCTCACCGAGAACTCCCCGGGTTCTGTTACAAAATCAACCCGTTTAAATTGGTATTCAAATAGAACTTCATTCAAAAAATCGATCGAAAGCTCATCTCCAATCCTGATGCTTTGGGTGTGCCGTTCTAATTCCCTTCTAGTCACTACCTTTTCAAAAAGCGCGTCCGGATACGTTACAATTACAGCCGGCTTCTTCTGGGAATTAATACGGTTTAAAACCTCGGCACGTAACAACACATTGGCATTATCGGTCGCTTCAATTTCATAGGGTCTTCGGTAGCTTCCGGGATAAAAAAGGACATCTTTTTGATTCAGCAACTGTTCCAAATCATTGAGGTAGTGAGCTGCTTCCTCCTTATCGTTAAGGACAATAAGGAACGGTTTATCTGCAGCTTTAAACACAGTAGATATTACGAAGGAAACCGAAGAGCCCACAAGGCCCTTAACATGTACATTTTGTCTGGTTTTGGCAATAGTATTCTGCAGATTTTGCGTTTGCAAAGCCTGTAAAAAGGTTTGAGAGATAGGGGATATACTCACAAAAAGTTATTTTGAAATGCAAAGATAAGATATTAGAACGCATTGCAAAGCACTAATTAGAAGCAATTCTTTAACTGAAAGAAACATGGTCAGTGTCTTCGTTAACTCTGCGCATTTCAATGAAGAAGGTGAGGCTATTTTAAGCGTCTTGACAGAAGGCATTGATTTGTGTCCTAAAAAGCCAATTGAAGAGCGGAAGTGATGGTTAAGCCACTTTTTTCAGTAAGTCGAAACAAGGGCATTTTTTACATCGTTTTGAATCGCATTTCTTGTATTTCTTACAACAACTGGATTTTACATTATCGGAAGTCAACACGCCCAACTTCTGTAACTTTTTAATTTTCTTTTTTCGCTTCTTTTTGCCCAAACCTGAGAATAGGTTTAATTATACTAGACAAAAATATGTTATTTTTATTGAATCTAAATAAAATTAAGTGTTAAAATTACTCAGGATCTTCCATGGAAGCCGAACTGACCGTCAGGTTTACAATATCCCTATCGAATAAGTACAAGCCACCCTTATCGTTTCCAATAAGATTAATTTTATCCAATATGGTTCTAGCCATGGCTTCTTCTTCAATTTGTTCAGACACGTACCACTGCAAGAAATTATGAGTAGCGTAATCCTTTTCTGTTAACGTAATGTCGACCAGCTTATTAATGCTTTCTGATACAAATACTTCGTGCTTAAAAAGCATTTCAAACATTTCTTTGAAGGATTCAAAAGTCACGTTCGGCGCCTTCAATTCAGAGATCTGGGCGTGTCCCCCGCGCTCATTTACAAATTTTATTAATTTGAGCATGTGGTCGCGTTCTTCACTGGATTGATCGAACATAAAACCGGCAACACCTTCCAAGCCCTTAACTTCTGCCCAACAGGCCATTGCTAAATAAATTTGTGAAGATTCTGCCTCTATTCTTATTTGGTCATTTAAGGCCTTTTCTATTGATTTTGATAACATAATACTGATTTTACACAAAGTTACGCAATTATTTAGCGTTTTTAAAGCAAGACCGCGTACTTATTTCAAGAGAAATACAATTAATTTTTAGCTTCAAAATACTTTTAATTCTTTAAAATTTTATCGACCTTTAATATTGCTATTTTATGTGTTTTTAATGATGCGAAACCTTCACTAAAAATTTAGTAATAGGGTTTAGTTTATTAAAAAAAATATGTACGTTTGCAGCACTAATTAAGAAAAAAAGGCATGTCTATTTCAGATTTATTTGACAGTGGTTTTAAGAAGCGCAATCAAGATCATTTTGCAGCCATTGTTAGGGTGGCCATGGACGATGGTGTTATCAGCGATGAAGAAAAGGCATTTTTAGATCGCTTAGCTATTAATTTAGACATCAGTGAATCCGAGTATAAAGCGATTTTAAAAGATTTCAAGAGTCATCCTATCAATCCTCCTGTATCTTACGATCAGCGTTTAGAGCGATTATATGATTTGTCGCGTATGGTCTATGCAGACCATATTCGAGAGCCTCATGAAGAAGTATTGCTGAGAAAAATTGCAGTCGGGTTGGGGTTTCATGCCGTAAATGCCAAATATATTGTGGATAAGGCTTTGACATTGGTAAATAACAAGGTTGATCTAGACACGTTCAAAGACCAGATAAAAAACATGCATAAGTAACCTTAATTGGAATATCCCTTTTATACAGATGTTAACTTACGGTCAACCCATTTGTAGCCTGGGCCTTATTGTCCGGATTAACAAATACAAGTTGCCCATCTGAAGATGCAGTCATCAGGATCATACCCTGACTTTCAACACCACGCAATACTCTGGGAGCAAGGTTTATTAAAACCGTTACCTGTTTTCCGACGACCTCCTCTGGGGTAAAACTTTCTGCAATACCTGAAACAATAGTACGCACATCAATACCGGTATCTACCTTTAACTTAAGAAGCTTCTTTGTCTTTGGCATTTTTTCAGCTTCCAATATGGTGCCAATACGAATATCTAATTTTGTGAAATACTCAAAGGCAATTTCCTCCTTTTGAGGTTCTACTTTCTTGTTGGCAATTTCGTTGGCTCTTCTGCTAGCCTCCAGCTTATCCAATTGTTTCTGTATGGTTTCATCCTCTATTTTACTGAAAAGTAATTCTGCCTTCCCAATACGATGATTCGCTGGCATAAGTGCTTCCTTAACTGTAATATCAATCCATGAATTCTGCACATCATTCCCATCAAACCCTTCAATTGCCGTGGGTTTGAGATGCAACATCTTTTTAAGTTTTTCTGAAGTAAATGGTAAAAAAGGCTCAGATAAGGTCGCTAAAGCTGCAGCAATCTGAAGGGCGACATACATTATAGTTTTGGTTCGCGCTTCATCCACTTTTATCATTTTCCAAGGCTCTTCGTCGGCCAAATATTTATTCCCCAGACGTGCCAAATTTATAAGTTCCTGACCGGCTTCCCGAAATCTGTAACGTTCTATAGAACTAGCAATGACATCTGGATAAGCCCTCATCTTTCCCAAGGTATCTTCATCCGTTTGGATGAAATCTGACGGTTCAGGTACGATTCCGTTATAATATTTATTGGTCAATACGACAACACGGTTTATAAAATTCCCGAATATGGCAACCAGTTCGTTATTGTTCCTCGCTTGAAAATCCTTCCATGTAAAGTCGTTGTCCTTGGTTTCAGGAGCATTAGCATTTAACACATAACGCAACACATCTTGTTGACCCGGAAATTCCTTTAGGTAGTCCGGTAACCATACCGCCCAATTCTTTGATGTTGATAATTTCTGGCCTTCTAAATTTAAGAATTCATTTGCCGGCACATTCTCGGGTAAAATATAACTACCTTCAGCCTTTAACATTGCAGGGAAAATTATACAATGGAATACAATGTTATCTTTTCCAATGAAGTGCACTAATTTGGTAGCTTTATCTTTCCAATACGGTTCCCAATCTTTACCCTCACGTTCAGCCCATTCTATAGTCGACGAAATGTATCCGATTGGAGCATCAAACCAAACGTAAAGGACTTTTCCCTCGCCGCCTTCCAAAGGCACAGGGATTCCCCAATCTAAATCCCGGGTTACTGCACGAGGTCTGAGACCATCATCAATCCAGGACTTTACCTGACCATAGACATTGGGTTTCCAGTCCTTTTTATGGCCCTTAAGAATCCAATCCTTGAGAAAAGCTTCATGTTTATCTAAAGGCAAAAACCAATGTTTTGTTTGTTTTAAAGTAGGTGTATTTCCCGTTAAAGCTGATTTTGGATTTATTAAATCGGTTGCATTATGGCTAGTCCCACAGTTTTCACACTGATCTCCATAGCTCTCCTCATTGCCACATTTTGGACAGGTTCCAACGACAAAACGATCTGCTAAAAACTGATGGGCCTTTTCGTCGTAAAGCTGTTCGGTAGTTTCTTCAATAAATTCACCCTTGTTATATAAGGTCTTAAAAAATTCTGATGCCGTTTTATGATGTATGGGAGCCGTCGTTCGCGAATAATTGTCATACGAAATGCCAAAATCTTCAAAAGATTTTTTAATAATCGCGTGGTATTTATCAACGACATCCTGTGGTGACACACCCTCATTCTTCGCTTTAATTGTAATAGGGACACCGTGCTCATCACTACCTCCAATTAAGGCCACATCGTGACCGGTTAAACGTAAGTAACGTGCATAAATATCGGCTGGAACATATACGCCTGCCAGGTGTCCAATATGTATTGGGCCATTTGTGTAAGGCAGTGCTGTGGTAATGGTGTAACGCTTTGGTTCGTTCATGTTCGATGTATTCGTATGTCAGTCAAGCGTGTGAAGACGATAATACAGGTACCCGACTCCGCCTAAGACATCACAAGAAGTGTGTAAATTAATTAATTTTTAAGCCGTAAAAGTAAACATTTTAAAAGGGATTTAGAAAAAATAACTCTTGAATCATGTCTTTAAAGCCTCCCTTAGTACAGTAAGACATCATGTATCCTTCAATTCATAGAAGAGTTGTTGTAAAAGCAGGTTATTGACACCACTGGAAAGAATCTCTTAAAGTCAATTTCACTAAAAAAATGTACATTTACAATATGTCTAAAATCGCTCTATTAACTACCTTGTGTTGTACTCTCATTTTATTTGTAAAGGGTATAGTTACGGCACAGGAAATAACACCTCACAAATTGATACAACCACCATATCTAAAAGCCGGGGATTCAGTTGCCATTGTGGCGCCCTCGGGAATTCTTAAAAACAAATCAGACGAAATAGAACAAGCAAAGCAATTATTGAAGGGATGGGGACTACAGGTTGTTATAGGAAAACATGTCTTTCAGGACGCGAATCATTTTGCCGGCACCGATGATGAACGTTGTGAAGATTTACAAAAGGCATTGGACGATCCTGGCATAAGGGCCATTTGGTGTGCCAGAGGGGGTTACGGGACTGTTCGAATTTTAGACAAATTAAATTGGGCTAAATTTAATGAAAACCCAAAATGGCTCATTGGATATTCCGATATAACCGCTCTTCACAACGCTATCCATAATGAAGGTGTAGAAAGCATACACGCCTTAATGTGCACAAGTTTGTCTGAGGAGTTCAGCTCGATTGAACAAACTATTGACACCTTTAAAGATGCCATTTTTGGCACCGGTTTGAATTATACCCTGGAAGGTTCGACATATAACAGGACAGGTTCGGCAAAAGGACAATTAGTAGGTGGTAACCTCACCATGCTGCATACCATGTTAGGTTCGAAAACCAGTATTGATACGTCGGGTAAAATCCTTTTTATTGAAGAGATCGGTGAATACAAATACCATATAGACCGAATGTTACAAAGCCTGAAGAGGGCCGGTTATTTTGATAATTGTAAAGGTCTTATTGTTGGCGATATAAGTAAGTTGCGAAAAAACACAACCCTTTGGGGCAGTTCTGTTGAACAACTTATTTTAGACGCATTGTCCGACTTCACTTTTCCAATTGCATTTAATATGCCCGCTGGGCATGAAAAGGATAATAGGGCGCTAATATTGGGAAGAACAATTCAGCTCAATGTGAGCCACAATCAAACTATGGTTATTTTTGACAGGTAAAAGGCCTATTGTTTAAAATATTTTAATTTTTCAACCTCATTTCATCGGAGAAAATTTTCACTTCAAAGAACTATCGTTTATTGAACGGCATTATTATGTAATTCAACTATTTTATTTATACACGGGAAGCGTATGCTTTAATCTTGTAGAGTAAATCATTACAAAACCCAAATCATTATGAAAACATTACAATCCTTATTAGTAGCCGTTCTTCTCCTACTTTCTTTCAATGCTAAAGCAGACGACATGATCTTGAACACGGACTTAAACTTATTTAATCCGGATGTACGCAAATGTTTAATAGAATCATCTAAAGAAGATGGTTGGGAGTTAAAATCTGTATATCTTAATACCAAGAATGAAATTATAATGATTTTTGATAGAGGTGATGAAACTAAAATTTACAAGAGCAAATAAATCACTTTAACCAAATTATAAAATATATTAAACCAACTAATTCTTTTAATTAGTTGGTTTTTTTATTTTTTTAACTGCAAAAGATTTAGCATTCATCAAGACTGTCCCATAGAAGGGTGACTTCAAATTCTATGGCGTCGGAAATAACATCATCCTTGAGATTTGTAAAATAGCCTTTCGATTCATAGTTAACCCCCCATAAGGTCCTATCGATTATAAATCTAGAGGTCATTACGTCCTTCCCATTCCTGAATCTGCGCTCTCCTTTGAACCTGATTGCGTTGGTAACGCCCTTGATGGTGAGGTTTGCTAAAACCTCAAAATAGTTATAATCAGAATGCACAACATCTACAAACTCCAATGTGGATACCGGGTATTTCGCGACATCGAAAAAATCTGCACTTTTTAAATGCCCCACTAAATTACCATTGTATTTCCCGTCTGTGTTTAAAATCGATTTCATGTCTATTTTGAAGATTCCTCCCGTAATTGATCCATCTGATACTGTTATTTGCCCTGACAAGAATTTTACGATGCCATGATGCTTGTTAAATTTAAAAAGGTGAGAACCTTCCCAATGAATACTGCTGTTCTCCGTGTCTATCTCTACAATGCTCTGCGCATTCAATACAGAAATAAAACCTAATACCAGTGCTGTTCTTAAAATGTGTTTTGTCATAATATTTTATTTTAGCTAAAATTAAGCACACTCAATCCCCGCCTTGTAAAAAAAGTGTAAAAGAATTGTAAAACAGATGTGAAAGCGTGAGTATTTCATTTTCTTTGTCCTTTTATGAATAATGTATAGAACGAATTTTGTATTTGTATTATCGGTATTGACAACCCTGTTTTCTATTGTGAGTTGCACGAAAATAAATGGGCCTGATACCGCTCCTGAAAATGTTAAAGTAGCGCTGAGGTATGCAGCTCATAAAATTCTTTTATCCAATAAGGATACTACCAGTATTGTTCCTCCCATTAAACAGATTAATGAGAACAGATATGAAATGGTATTTAAAAACAGTCTGACTCTTAACCCGGATAGTTTAGTTGCAATTGTAAACCACAGTTTAAACTCAGCTCGTGGACCAAGGAACTACATCGTAGAGGTTATAAATTGTTCAGATAAAGAGGTTGCTTACAGCTTTCAAATTGCAGGCACAAAAGAAAAGGAACTTATCCCATGTTTAGGGCGAAACTTGCCTGAAGGATGCTATACGATTCAAGTATTGTTTTCGACGACGAAACCTGCCACAGCTCCAATATTTGGTTATTTACTCATTGCTGTTTTACTTGTACTTTTTATTTCCATATGGTTTCTTTACAGAAGGAAACTTGAAAGGGTATCGTTAACAAGTGTGACTTCACCATATACTAAAATTGGCCCTTATAAATTTTATAAAAACGAAAACAAACTCATTAAAGATGCTTTAGAGATCAAGCTCTCTACTAAAGAATGTGAGCTTATGTCTTTGTTCAGCAACCATCAGAACCAAGTCATCAAGAGAGAAATCATCATAAAACAAATTTGGGAAGATCATGGCGTTTATGTCGATAGAAGTTTAGATACATTTGTTTCAAAGCTTCGGAAAAAATTCAAAAATGATCCAACTATTCGTTTTGAAAACATTCACGGTGTTGGCTACAAACTTGTTGTAAACTAATTGTTCATGCTTACAATTTACGGGTGATGAGCACAGCTTTAAAACCCGCGTTCTTTCTGTAATTGCTCATAAGCATCTTGAACCTGTCTAAATTTTGCCTCAGCACCATCGCGGTGTTCTTCTCCTAAATGGATAACCTTGTCAGGGTGGTATTTTTTCGCCATTTTCCGATAGGCCTTTTTAATGTCATCATTCGAAGCATTCTTATCTATTTCTAAAATTTTATAGGCACTGTCGCTGCTCTTATAGAACATCGCCTTTATACTTTCGTAATCTGCAGCACTTATCCCCAAATAACCGGCCATAATATGAATCTGTCGCTCCTCTTCCTGAGTTACAACACCATCCGCTTTAGCGATACCAAATAAAAAATGAACCAACTGCAGTCTTGAAGCATGCTGCATCATATGTCTGATCTGTTGGCAAACTTCGCGTGTTGAAATATGTTTTTGCTTTCCGATTTCCTTAAACAATCGAAAGGCATGATTCGCTCGCTCTTTACCGTACATGCTCACAAATTGCTGTCTTACAAAATCCAATTCTCGACGGTCCTGTTTGCCATCGGCTTTAATGACTATGGAGGCTAAAACAAGCAAACTCACTTCAAAATCACCAGGTTGTGTAGGGATATGCTCTTGATAGTGCCTATATTGTCGTTGTCCTATGCGTTCTTCTGCTCCTATGGCATCTGCCATGCTGCCAAGCGCAAGTCCAATAATAGCTCCAATCGGGCCACCAAATGACCATCCCAGGGCTGCTCCTATCCATTTTGAAAAACTCATGTAATTTTTTATTAAATTAATCGTCAAACCTACACATAAAATAGCGCTATTTAAAGATGTAAATCACTTTATTATGGCGGAATTGTAATTGTTAGTTGAATGCATTCCTTTTTTGTTACACAATTGATATATTTGCAATTCTTAAAAGTTAAATATTTAAATATTAAAATATGTACCCAGCAGAATTAGTAAAACCAATGCGTGAAGATTTAACAAGGGTGGGATTTGAAGAATTACAGACCCCTGATCAAGTTGATGCCGCTTTAGCGAAAGAAGGCACGACCTTAGTGGTGGTTAATTCGGTATGTGGCTGTGCTGCGGCCAATGCCCGTCCAGGAGCAAGATTAAGTTTACAAAATCCAAAACGTCCTGATCATATTGTAACTGTATTCGCCGGGGTAGACCGAGAGGCGGTTGCAAAGGCAAGGGAGTATATGATTCCATTTCCACCGAGTTCCCCGAGTATGGCTCTTTTTAAAGATGGCGAATTAGTACATATGTTAGAGCGTCATCATATTGAAGGTCGCCCTGCTGAACTTATCGCAGATAATTTAATGGATGCCTACAACGAGCATTGTTAAAAACCTATTTTTAGGTAACATATAAAACCGTGCTGATCTCATTATATATCGAGTTCTGGTACGGTTTTTTTATGCCTTTACGCAACCAAACCTAGAAATGAGCATCTCATAAAAAAATGAATCCATGAGTAGGCCCTTTATAACTACCGTTGTACTTCTTGTTTGTTTTGTTTTTACAGCTTTTCAATGCGATGAGGAGGAGTATCCTGACTATGACACTGAACTCGCAGAGTTAAACGAGCTAAAATTACAAATTGAAACTCTCGCAGGAACCTCTGAATGCAATGATGATACGATGTGCAAGTTTATTGCATTTGGCAGCAAACCTTGTGGTGGCCCCTGGTCTTACCTCGTCTATTCGACTTCAATAAATACGGTGGAGCTTGAAAATTTGGTAGCATCCTATAATGAGAAAGAAAACTTTTTTAATGAAAAATGGGGTATTGCATCAGACTGTGCCCTGGCTCAGCAACCTACAAGTATAACCTGCGAAAATAACTCCTGTGTAGCTGTTTACTAACGGTTAGTTTATTATTTTTGGAGCATGTTAAAGCTCTTATCATACCCCTTAACCTCTATATATTATCTGTTATTTGGTTTAACGCTGGTTATATTTCATCCCATACAATGGTTTTGTTTCAATGTTTTTGGGTATAAGACTCATAAATTGAGTGTGGATATTTTACAGTTTTGTCTTTTAAAGTGTACACATGTGTTGGGTACTCGATTTTCATTTTATAATCCACACACTATAAGCACAGAATCACCACTTATTATTGTGGCCAATCATCAAAGTCTATACGACATATCTCCCATTATGTGGTATATGCGAAAACACCACACCAAATTTATCAGTAAAATGGAATTAGGAAAGGGCATCCCAAGTGTATCTTACAATTTGCGTCATGGCGGTTCCGTTTTAATAGATCGAAAAAATTCACGTCAATCTTTACCGGCAATTAAGGCTTTTGCTCAATACATTGAGGATACCAAAAGGGCCGCTGTTATCTTTCCGGAAGGTACACGCAGTAAAAATGGAAATCCTAAACCATTTCAAACTAAGGGGCTCAAACTCTTATTTAAACATGTGCCTTCAGCCTTGGTCGTTCCAATTTCAATAAACAATTCCTGGAAAATGCTTCGCTATGGGAAATTCCCTATGGGATTGGGTACACATATTAAATTCGAGGTTCATGAGCCAGTGAAAGTTTCGGAATTCAAGAACAACCCATTGGATTTAATAGCTCAAATAGAAACCACCATTAAAAACAATATTTCAGTATAAGGATGTCAATAAAAACAGATACAGCCATTGTTTTAAAAACTCAGGAATTTGTAAAACTGAAATTGGCAAATGCCGAAGGCGGTCATGATTGGTTTCATACACTCCGTGTTTATAACAATGCTTTACGCATTTCAAAAACAGAACAGGTTAATCTTTTTGTGGTCGAACTGGCCGCATTACTGCATGATATTGCTGATAGTAAATTTTACAATGGCGATGATACGGTAGGGTCTAAAATAGCACGTGAATTTCTTTTCAGCCTTAATGTGGATTCTTTAATTATTGAACATGTCATAAAAATAATTGAGAACATATCATTTAATAAATCGATTGATAATACGACGCTTTTTGTCTCGGAAGAACTTAAAGTTGTACAGGATGCGGATAGGCTGGATGCCATGGGTGCCATAGGTATTGCGAGGGCGTTTAACTATGGGGGCTATAAGAACAGAGCAATACACAATCCGGACATTAGACCAAATCTCGATATGAGTCGAGCTGAATATAAAGCTTCAACAGCTCCGACCATTAATCATTTTTATGAAAAACTCCTGTTGCTTAAAAACCAAATGAATACCCGTACGGGTAAACTATTAGCAGAAGGCAGGCATGCGTTTATGGAGTCTTATTTAAAACAGTTTTATTCTGAATGGCAGGGAAAATATTAAAGATTTCTAATTTTCCTTAGCAATTTCGAGAGCCGTTAATTTATAATCCAATATGGCCAATTGTTCACCGTGCATTATAATTTCTTCCACTGTAAGATCGCTCTTCGAATTAATAAAATTGCGCAGTCCGTTTAATTTGGTAGTATAGTAGTCTATTGTCTTTTCAATTTTATCCATATCCATATGTGAAGGCTTTTTTTAATTGTATTATTGAATAATCTGTTTTATTTCTTTGCGGTACTGGGAAGCACTCTTTCCAGTGATTTCGTTAAACTGCTTGTTAAAATGTGAAAAGTTATTAAACCCACATTCAAAACAAACATCGGCTACGCTCATCTGACTTTCGTTAAGAAGTTTAGTCGCATGTACTACCCGATATTCGTTTACAAGTTGCGTAAACGTTTTCCCGGTAGTCTTCTTAAAATACCTACAAAAGGCCGGTACTGTCATGCTCACTTTATCGGCAATTTCATCTAAAGATATGTGTCGTTGAAAATTTGAATTGACATACTTGTAAATGGTATTTATTTTGGCGCTATCCTGTGGATTGGTTTCCAATGCAATCCCATCGGCATTCAGTAAGGAATAATCGTCTGTATTTGCCAGAAAATTTAAAATTTCCAAGAATTTTAAAACGAGCTCCAAGCCTTCATACTTGGTGAGATTACTAATCTTTGGGCCAATCACTTCCTTAGTTTCAATTTTGAATCGAATCCCCTTTTTGGCTCTGTCAAACAAAGCCACTACATTGGCCATTTCGGGAATTTTTATGAAATCTTCTCCGAGAAAGTCTTGCTTGAACTGCACTGTTGTTTCTGAACCGTTGGCTGTTAATCTATCGGCAAATCCATTGTGAGGTAAATTTGCTCCAATTAAAATGAGCTGGCTGTTGTTAAAATAGGAAAGGTGGTTCCCGATATGCGTCTTTCCCTGACCTTTATTGATGTAAACCAATTCCAATTCGGGATGGAAATGCCAAAAGGCATTTATTTTATCAACTTTTTCCAGGTGCTGTCTAACAATCAAGGAACTACCAAAACTTGGGCTAAGTTTTTCTAAAGTAGGTTTTTTTGTAATCATAAATAGATCTTTTACATAACAAATTTACAATTTAATAGCCATTAATTCTATATACAATTAACTTAAATATATGCTATATTAACTTTACAATTAGGTAACGTTATATTAACAGATAATATAGCATATAAATTAGTAAAATTTGATGTTTTTGAGACCCTTATTTCAACATATCTTTGTCTCATAATATGGATGTTATCATAGATTCCATAATATTGATGCGAGTGTTACCCATTAGGGTTAGATCTTAAAACACATTCATTAATAATTAGTTTAATGTCTTATTTAGTTTAGTTTAGTTTGAAAGTGGGCTGTGGTGGCCCACTTTTTTATTTCATACAGCTGTTTTAAACATTAAACCTGGTATTGGGCTTATATGTTGTATTGATTCATATGTATACTATATTAACTTAACTTTTTATTAACGTAAAAATAACGGTTAATTTAGAACATAAATTGACCAAAATCGATGTTTTGAAAGAATACAGCCTGATATAAATTTGTCGTGTAGAACGTTAAAAAATCCAAATCATGAAAAACGTATTAACACACACTAAAAAAGTAATCCTGATGGCTGCTGTATGCGCCATTTCTATGGGTTACGCTATGGAGACCTCCTTGTTAGAAAACACTGAGAATGTCAAAACTACAGCTTTAACTCTTAATGATGTAAAAAAAGGCAACCTGCTTTGCATTAAAAGTGAAAATGGTATCATTATCTATAAGGAGTCTATTGATAAGAGCGGTAAATATTCTAAAAATTTCGATTTGACAGCCCTGCCTGACGGAAAATATTTCTTTGAACTGGAAAAAGATGTGGCTATAAAAATCATTCCGTTTAAGGTCATGCTCAACCAAGTAACTTTTAACAAAGACAAGGAGGCCATTATTTTCAAACCTTTTGTCAGAAAAAACGAAGATTTGGTTTATGTTACCAAACTGGCGGTGAGATCGGAGCCCTTAAAGATTAGTGTATACCGTTCCGATCACTTTGGTTCTGAATTATTACATTCGGAATCCATTGAAGGTGTTCAAAACATAGGTCGTGTATACCGACTTAAAGAAGGCAGATATAAAATTGTATGCCATGCAAACAATATGGAGTTTATAAATTATATTCAAATCTAGTTCAATTCGACATACTTAATTTTATTATTTCAAAAGCGGGTTTAAAAACCCGCTTTTTTGTTAAAACAGTTTTAGCTGTCCTGACTTACATGGTTCGTGCAAATTGCAATTCAGTGTCGGCATATCCTTATCCTTAAAATACTTATTTTTCGCCAGTTTTATTAGACCATTGATGTGTTCAGCGATTTTACCTTCTCCTCTCATTCGCTTACCAAAACGACTCTCGTTAAGGGTGCCTCCATGACAACTTTTTATTTGATTTAATACTTTATCCGCTCGATCGGGGATTGCTGTTTTAATCCAATCTTCAAAAACAGATCCGATAGCGCCGTTTAATCTCACTATAGAATGGGTTATGGATTGCGCACCATGTTCCGAAACCAATTTAGCCAATGGTAAAATTTCATGACTGTTAATAGAAGGAATTATTGGAGCCATCATCACATTTACCGGAATACCCGATGAGCTTAAGACCTTGACCGTTTCCAAACGCTTTTTCAGACTTGCCGTTCTGGGTTCTAGAATACGTCTTGTTTTTTCAGAAAGTGTTGTTATGGATACACTAACTGAAAGCAGCTGATCCCTATTTAAAGCCTTTAGAATTTCCAAATCCCTTAAAATTAAAACGTTCTTCGTAATAATACTTACCGGGTGCTTATATTTTAAAAAGACCTCTAAACATTGTTTTGTTAATTCTAACTCGCGTTCGACAGGCTGATAACAATCCGTGTTCCCCGATAGAACAATAGGATATGCTTTCCAATTTTTCCTTTTTAGAACACGCTCCAATAGAATTGGGGCCTCCTTTTTAAATAATATTCGCCGTTCAAAATCCAAACCTGGTCCATAACCCCAATATTCATGACTATTACGCGCATAACAATAAATGCAACCATGTTCACAGCCCTGATATGGATTCATACTATACATAAACCCGAGATCCGGACTATCTACTTTATTTAATATGGTTTTGGGGAAAACAGGTGAATACACTGTTTTATTGTTACCTGGTGATTCTCCTTCCCTATTGCAGAATTCAAGAAAATCAGGTCTCTTTTCATGATGTAATTCAAAAAATCGATTGGGAACTTCAACTTGCGCACCGCGCCCTTTTATTATTTTGTTTTGATTCAATTACTGTAAAACTTTAAACCTTGACTAATCAGATGAGTTTATGAATTTAGTAATTAATCTGTTTAAATTGGACTATCTTAAAATGGTTTATCCACAAATTTAAATTGCATACATTTTCCCTAATTGGAAAAATTGACGAAATTGGTCGGTAATTGTTTGGGTAATTCAAACTCCATTTTTAATATCAACTTATAATGAAAAAAACAGCCATTATCTTCAACTTAATCCTCTTCACATTTTTGTCCTGCAATGAATCAAAACAAAACGATGAGGCCGTAAAAAATGAGCGTCCAAATATCATTATGGTTTACATGGATGATATGGGTTATGGGGATCTGGAGTGCTATGGCAACCCCGTCATAAAAACACCACACCTAAACAAAATGGCCGCAGAAGGTATTAAATTCACTTCCTTTTATGCGCCAAGTTCAGTTTGTACACCATCCAGAGCTGGGTTACTTACCGGCCGTTATCCGGTTAGAAATGCACCGAATAACTTTGGCCCTGAATCGACAAATGGCCTACCCCTATCAGAGGTTACCATTGCGAATGTTTTAAAAGAATCAGGGTATGCCACCGGAATTATTGGTAAATGGCACTTGGGTCATTTACCTGAATATCTGCCCACCTCTCGTGGATTTGATTATTTTTACGGGTTACCATACAGCAACGATATGATTCTGCCCTGGTGTCCCTGGCTCACTGAAAAGGATAAACTTTTTTTATATGAAAACGACAAACCAGTTAAAGAAATTGGCAAAAATCAGGATCGGCTTATGCTGGATTACTCCGATAAGGCCATAGCCTTTATTAAAGAACATAAAAAGAAGCCTTTTTTTCTGTACTTGGCCCATGCCATGCCCCACTTGCCAATTAGTGCTCCTGAAGAATTTAAAAACAAATCCAAAGGGGGGCTTTATGGCGATGTCATAGAGACTATAGACTGGACCATTGGGGAATTAATCAAAATATTAAAGGATGAAGGTTTGGAAGAACGTACTCTGGTGGTTTTTACCAGTGATAACGGACCCTGGCACAATTTGCCAGATCGGATGCTTGCAGATGGTGTTGAGCCCTGGCACACTGGATCTACCGGGACGTTTAGTGGATCCAAAATGACCACATATGAGGGTGGATCCAGAGTGCCTGCTATTATGTATTGGCCCAATACCATAGAGAAAAACCGGATCAACCAAGATATTGTAACAGGATTGGACTTGTTCCCAACATTTGCAGCATTGGCTGAGGGTGAATTACCTACACAATATCCTATTGACGGAAAAAGTTTAGTCGAACTTATAAAAGAAAATAAAAGTTCACCTCGAACCGCGTTCATGTATTGTAAAGGGAAAACCATTGAAGCCATTAGAGATCACGAGTGGAAATTAAGAATCACTGAAGCTGATGGCCTGGAACTTTTTAATCTTTATGAAGACCCGAGTGAATTTTATAATAGGGCGTCGGAATTTCCGGAAAAAGTGAACGTACTAAAAGCCAAAATAAAAGTCTTCGCTAAGGACACACAATCAGAGGTATACGACATACCCTAGTGAAGTTCAATGCCTTATTGCAAATACAGGCATCATCTAAACTTCGACCATGTACATATCATTTTCCGGGAAAATTGGCTTTTCTTTTTTCCAGGAAAGCTGAGGTGCCTTCCTTGAAATCATCTGTAGCAAAAGAATGGCCAAATTCTTCAATCTCAACATCAAATCCATTAACTCCGTTTTTAAAATTTGCATTTATTGACTTGATGGCAGCAGCAATGGCTACAGATGAATTTCGTGTTATTTGAACAGCCAATTTTTCACAAAATGGCAAGAGGTTATCTTGAGTAGTTACGTGATTTATCAATCCGAATTTTAGCGCATCATTTGCGTCAATCATCTTGGCGGTCATAATAAGTTCCATTGCGCGTCCTTTACCTATCAATTGAGGTAACCGTTGTGTCCCCCCATAACCGGGAATAACACCTAACGACACTTCGGGCAGACCCATTTTAGCGTTATCGCTAGCCACCCTAAAATGACAAGCCATTGCAAGTTCAAGTCCTCCGCCGAGAGCAAACCCATTCATAGCCGCAATCACAGGTGTTCCTAAATTCTCAACAAAGTCGAACACTAATTTTTGTCCATTGGCAGATAATTCTTTCCCTTCTTCAGCAGTGAAATCGGCAAACTCACTTATATCTGCTCCAGCTACAAATGCCTTTTCTCCACTTCCTGTTAATATAATAACCTTTATTCCTTTATCCCGGTCTGCAATATCGAAAGCATGGTGTAACTCCTGAATGGTTTCAATGTTCAATGCATTTAACTTATTTGGGCGATGAATAGTAATTGTTGCTATTTCATTGCTTTTATCTAAAATGATATTTTTATAGCTCATAGTCTAGGCTTTTGGAAAAACAACTTTAAATACAGTTCCATTATCTTTTTCAGATTCGAAAGATATTGTACCGTTATAAGTTTCAACAATATTTTTTACCATAGCTAATCCCAAACCCATCCCACTTGATTTAGTAGTGAATTTGGGCTCAAAAACTTTATTTTTATTCTCTTCAGAGACTCCAGAACCATTATCCGCCACAGAAATGATAACATTCCCATTTAACTCACTTACATGAACGATAATTTGTGGGGAATCCGTTTTTGCTATGGCCTGAATCGCATTCTTAACTAAGTTGGTTACAACTCTAATAAGTTGAGTCCTGTCAAATTTCGCAATAATATTTTCCTTTTCATAAGTGAAAACGATGTAATCCTCGTTAAAAATATCAAGAGCAAGCTTTACGATTTCAACAACATTGAGATTCTCATTCTGTTGCGCAGGCATTTTAGCAAATGTTGAAAACGCAGAAGCAATAGAACTCATTGTATCAATTTGTTGAATTAAAGTCTTACTATATTCATTTACTTTAGTCGTAACATTGGGATCATTGGGGTCAAATTTACGTTGAAAATTTTGAACGGTAAGCCGCATTGGAGTTAAGGGATTTTTAATTTCATGTGCGACTTGTTTTGCCATTTCCCTCCATGCCTGTTCCCTTTCACTTGTCGCTAATTTAACGGCACTTTCTTCCAATTCATCAATCATGCTGTTATAGGAGCTAACCAAAGTGAAAATTTCTTCACTCATATCGTTTATCATGATTTTCTCATTTCTTTTTTCAAGCCTGGTTTCATTGATCTTATCGCTGATAGCCTGTAGAGATTTAGTAATGTATTTGGACAACAATAATGCAATCCCTATGGCAATGATTAATACTAGCAAATACGCATACCCCAGGCGCATCAGAAACTCACCAAGTTCTCTCGCTAAAAAATCATCCCTCTCCAGGTATGGTAAATTTAAAATGGCTATGGGTTTAAACTTATTGTCCGTTAAATAGGTATACGATGATTGATACGTCTCACCATTCTCTTCATGTATATCAACATAACGATGTGATGCTGTATTCGATATGCCATTTATAATTTCAGCGCTCAGGCATTGCTGTAATGTATCCTGAGCCAATATGGCTCTCGAGGACTTTAAGAGCGATCCTTCTAAATCATAAAGATTAATTTGTAAGGAGTGGATGTCGGCAATTTTATTGAGTTCATCCTTAAAAATTAGGTTGACCTTTTCTGTCGCAACAGGATAAGACGTTTCTTTTATCACATTATTTAAATGGCGTTGAATCGCTCTTTCCTTTCGTTCCAAACGTTGCTCATGATAGTCGCGTGTTTCTTCATTATATTGAAAAATTGAGACAGAAGCAATAATAATTGATGCGAATAAGACAAGCAATATCATCGCTATAAAGATTCTGGTTCGTAATGAAAGATTTCTTAGTTTCATTCGTTCATATCAAATTTTTATTTAGGTAATAAGGTGCAACTATTAAAGATAAAAGAACCATAGCAAACTACACTTTAACAACATAAAAATTTTAATTAAATAGCTTAACATTAACAATAATCACACCAAATACCCTAAATAAACCACAGATGGATTTTTACTGTTAGTTGGATAAACAAAGTGCTTAGTTCCCTGTGTTTTTTTCCCGGATAGCCTTGTACATTTTGTAACCTAACATAATTAAAATCCCCAAAGCCAATAAACCAATAATTCCCCACACCCAATTAATAGCACTTTTAAGAATGGCTAAAAAAACTACAGCGAACAAAATAAAAGTGGCTCCTTCATTCCAAATACGCATAAAACCTGACGATTTTTTTACAACATCGTTTTGCAACTGCTTGAAATACTGATGGGTTTTTAAGTGGTATAAAATGAGAAGCACTACAAAAACCAATTTAACCAGCATCCATGTTTGTTCTAACCAATAGGGTTGTAAGAGAATTAACCAAGTGGCAAAAATAGTAGCTAATAAAGCGGATGGCCAAGTAATTATATACCACAGACGTTTTGCCATAACTTTAAGCTGTCTTCCCAAAATTTCCTTCTCTGGATCCGACTTATGAAAAGCCTCAATTTGGTATACAAAAAGTCTTGGTATATAAAATAATCCTGCAAACCAAGTGATGACAAAGATGAGATGGAATGATTTAATGTATTGATAATATTCCATGTTTAATAAATAATCCCTTAATGATAGGTTCCTGGTTTCAAATTCTTGACAATTTCCCTGTATAAAAAATATCCCGTGACTAGTGTTGCTAAAACATCCGCAATTGGAAATGCGATCCACACACCGAGTTCGCCATAAAACAAAGGTAAAATAAAAATAAGAGGGATAAAGAAAAAACCTTGTCGAGTAAGGGTTAAAAGCAATGCCTGTTTCGCCTTGCCAATAGCCTGAAAATAGGCCGCTCCAATAAGTTGGACCGCTATTATTGGGGTGGCTGCAAAAACCCATCTCATTGCTGGTGGTGTCTCTGAAATGACATCCACATCATTGGTAAAAAGCCTGGTAATAAATTCTGGAAAAATCATTAATAATAAAAAAACCAAGGTTGCTAAAACAGCCGCATACTTTATGGCAGTAAATATGGTATCCCTTACTCTGAGATACTTTTGAGCACCATAATTAAAACCAGCTATAGGCAAGAATCCCTGTGTAATCCCATACACCGGGAATAAAGCAAACATTAACATTCTACCCACAATAGCATAAGCAGTCACAGAAGTTTCACCACCAAAATGGAATAAGATATTATTCATAATAAGGTAAGTAATACTGACAACAGCCTGCCTTGAGAGTGTTACAAAACCTAAAGCCCCGATTTCTGTAACTATCGATTTGTTTAGTCCAAAATGACATTTATTTATTTTTAATTCTGAATGTTCTGACATAAAAAACCAAAACAAATAAATAAAACACAGAAAATAGGATCCGGTTGTTGCCCATGCTGCTCCTACCATACCTAGTTCAAGAATATTTATAAAAATATAATCCAAAATTAAATTGCCAACCGAAGGTATCATCATAGCATACATGGCAAACTTAGGTTTCCCCTCAGCTCTTACTACCGTATTTCCCATCATGCAAAGCGCCAAAAAGGGCACTCCATAGAGTACAATAATATAATAGGTCTTGGCTGGTTCAAAAATGCCTCCCTTACCACCAAAGGCGGGAATAAGATCGTCCACAAAGACCAAACCGAGAATGGCCATTGTGGTCGTTAAAAGTATTGTTAATGTGAGCTGGTTGCCAAATGTTTGAAGCGCTTTTGAAATTTGATTTGCTCCTAATGCTCGAGATATAATTGAAGAACCCCCTACACCAATGGACATCCCTAATGCGGCAATAAAAAAAGACACCGGTAGAACCACATTTATAGCCGCTATGGCAATGGCACCAATCCAGTTACCAACAAATATGGTGTCGACTAAAATATTTAGTGACATCACCAGAATGCCTATTGAAGCAGGAATTGCTTGCTTTACAAGTAGTTTATTAATAGGTAAGGTGCCTAGATCTTCAGATGAAATCTTTGCCATTACACAGCCAAAGTTTCAGTAGAGACCCAATCATTAATCCAATTGGACAACAAATCTACAAATTCTTGATCGTCATTCAAGCAAGGAATTGTTGTAAAGGTACTACCTCCCATCTCATGAAAGATCTCTTGGCCTTCCATAGCAATCTCCTCGAGAGTTTCCAAACAATCACTAACAAAAGCAGGGGTGACAATGGCCATATTTTTAACACCTTGTTTCCCAAGGCGCTCTATCGTTCTATCTGTATAGGGTTGTAACCATGGATCAAATCCCAAACGGGATTGAAAAGAAGTGGAATAAGTTCCTTCCTTTAATTGGAGCGCTTCAGCTACCAATCGCGTTACTTCAAGACATTGATGCCTGTAGCAATACTTATGCGCCTCACTGGCAGTCACGCAACATTTATTATCAATTTTACAATGAGATTTTGTGATATCACTCTTTCTTATGTGACGCTCAGGAACCCCATGGTAAGAAAATAACAAATGTTCATAAGGCTTATTTTTTAAATGGGTTTTTATGGAATTTGAAAGGACTGAAATATAATCCGGTTTGTTATAGAATGCTGGTACCGATTCCATTTTTAAATTTGGGAAATGCGTTTGCTTAACTTTTTCGGCCAATACCAGAATGGTTTCTGTCGTGGCCATGGCGAATTGTGGATACAGTGGGAAAATTAGAACCTTTTCAACACCCTTATCTACCAATTCCTGTAGTCCCCTTTCAATAGACATACTTCCATACCGCATAGCCAAAGCCACAGGAACATCTACCTGTTTTTGTATTTTGCTCTGCAACCGTTCAGATATCACGATAAGAGGAGAACCCTCTTCCCACCAAATTTTTTTATAAGCAGCAGCCGAAGCTTTCGGTCTTGTTTTTAAAATAATTCCCCTTACCAATAATGCCCTGGCCACATACGGGATGTCTATTACCCTTTCGTCCATTAAAAACTCCCCTAAATACTTTTTTACGTCTCTTGGCTCAGGACTATCCGGAGAACCAAGGTTTACTAACAAAATTCCTTTTTTCATATACAGTGTAATTGTAATAAGTCATTTAAAAATTATTCTTCGCTCTTATTTGGTTTTGGCTCAATCAGCATTTGCTCCATCTGTTGTTGGTAGTATAATTTTGGTCTTTGTTCTGAATAATCACAATCTTGAAAAATACCACATGACACATTCGGTCGAACCAATGAATTTAAAGATTGCTCCTGAGATAAGGCTTCAATTTCCGGGGTTAAATATTTCATGAATTAACGATTTTAAAATTGATCATCACAAAGATTCATCATCTTTATGATAATGACATAATATATTTCTTTGGTGTTGTACCATACTTCTTCTTAAATGCCGCTATGAAATGACTGGAGGTGCTGTAGCCAATTTTATGCCCCACTTCGTTAACATTATGCTCTCCGGATTCCAGTAGCTTTCGGGCTACCTCCATTTTATAATCGAAAAGAAAGCTGAATACGGAATCACCGTATATCTGCTTAAAGCCTTCTTTGAGTTTTTTTAAGTTCAATCCAATTTCATCCGAAAGCTCCTGGAGCGTTGGAGGTTCTGCCATTCGTGCAACAATAATATCTTTGGCCATTCTAATTTTTATAACATTAGTCTCATCGACTAAAAAAGGACATTGTTCGACATCTGCATCTTCACTTCGATTAAAATACAAGCTCAATAATTCAAAGGCCTTACCCCTAAAATACAAGTTCTTAATAGATGAATTGTAATTGAAATTAATCAACTGGTTCAATACAATGGCCATAGACGGCGAAATTATGCCATCCTTATAATACTTTTTATCCTTGTTATCAACATTTAAAAACGAAATGTAATCGGCCTCTTGAGAAAACAATCCGTGAAACTTTTTTATTGAAATTAAAATTGAAGCAACCCATGATTTCGGTGTTAACTGAAGATCAATGGGTAACTCACGTTGTGGATTATAGAGCAGCAATGAACTCTCTTCGTGGATGTCTAATTTGTACTGCCCCTGATTAAAAACAAAGGTAGTCGTACCTTTTAAACAGAAATGAAATTGAATAAAATCACTATGCACTTCTTTTACAAGACTTTGAGTAATATCCTGATCATTTTTATAGGTTAAAATGAAGAAGTCTTCATCAATCTTAGTCTTATCAAAAGTACTTTCAGCGACATTTTTATCCCTGTCATTTATTTTCATTTTCTAAACTTATTTAGATTTGTTCTAAATTAATTAAGGCAAAAACAGCCATTTTATTAGCAAAAATATGACATTTATCATAGTAAATTATAAAAAATGTTTAAAAAACTATAAGCGATATTAAAAGTTCCTTTAGCGTTATTTTTTTTTGACATATCCTTCTACATTTGTTAATTGATTATTAGATTCATCTCATGCAGAAGTATAATATTTCTAGAAGCAACTTCTTTTATGCCATTGGTTTAAGTTATAAAAAAGCTGATGCTCATATTAGGGAGCATTTTAGTTTAGATGAAGATTCCAAACTTAAACTTTTATTCCAAGCAAAACAAAATGGCTTGGAAAGTCTCATCGTAATTTCAACGTGCAACAGAACTGAAATTTATGGTTTCGCCCAGCATCCTTATCAGCTTATACAGTTGCTTTGCGACAACACAGAAGGGACTGTAGAGGAATTTCAAAAGGTAGCTTATATTCATAAGAATAAAGATGCTATCACACATATGTTTCGCGTTGGCTCAGGACTGGACAGTCAGATTTTAGGTGATTTTGAAATTATAAGTCAATTAAAAGCCAGTGCAAGAATTTCTAAAAATCATGGTCTGCTCAATCATTTTACTGAACGTTTAGTGAATGCTGTTATTCAGGCCAGTAAACGCATCAAAACGGAAACTAATATTTCTTCCGGTGCAACTTCAGTATCATTTGCGTCTGTTCAATATATTTTTCAGAATGTAAAAGATATCCCCCACAAAAACATCTTGTTATTTGGTACAGGTAAAATAGGTAGAAATACTTGTGAAAATTTAGTGAAGCATACCAAAAACGAGCATATTACCTTAATTAACCGAACTAAGAACAAAGCGGAAAAAGTAGCTGGTAAATTTAATTTGCTAGTAAAAGACTATGCCAATCTACAAGAAGAAATAAGTAAATCGGATATATTAATTGTTGCCACCGGCGCTCATCGACCAACTATTGATAAACATATTCTTCAAATAAGAAAGCCATTATTGATATTAGATTTGTCAATTCCAAAAAATGTGAATGAAAATGTTGAAGATTTAGAACTTGTTTCGTTGGTACATCTTGATCATCTTTCACAAATCACGGATGAAACTTTAGAAATGCGGCAGACACATATTCCTTATGCAGAGGCCATAATAGAAGAAGTGAATGCAGAATTTAACAACTGGTTGGAAACTCGAAAATTTGCACCTACAATTAGAGCATTGAAGCACAAATTAAGTGATTTTGCTGCTTCAGAGTTAGAAATGCAGCGCAAAAAATTAACCGATTTCAATGAAGCTCAAGCCGAGCTAATTAGCAATAACATCATTCAAAAAATAACCAACCACTTTGCACACCATTTAAAAGATGATGGTGTTTCTACCGACGAAAGTCTAGAACTTATTAAAAAAGTGTTTCAGTTGGAAGAACTTTCAATAACCAATGTCTAAATCCATAAGAATTGGTACGCGCGATAGTGAATTGGCATTATGGCAGGCCAAAACTGTACAACAACAACTGGAACACCTGGGGTATAAAACGGAATTAGTTCCTGTTAAATCCACAGGAGATAACGTTCTTGATAAACCCCTTTACGAATTAGGAATTACGGGAATCTTCACACGCACTTTGGATATCGCCATGTTGAACCATGACATCGATATTGCAGTTCATTCATTAAAAGATGTTCCAACTGTTTTGCCTAAGGGCATCGTTCAAGCGGCCGTATTAAAACGAGGCAATGTAAAAGATATATTGGTTTTTAAAACTAACGAAGAGTTTTTGTCCGCTCAAAATGCCGTTATTGCTACCGGAAGCCTTCGTCGAAAAGCACAATGGTTAAACCGTTACCCAAAGCACACCGTCGAAAATTTAAGAGGTAATGTTAATTCCAGACTTAAAAAACTGGAGGACAACTCGCATTGGAATGCGGCAATTTTTGCGGCCGCAGGATTAGGCAGGATAGGTATCAGACCTGAACAATCTGTCAATCTCGATTGGATGATCCCCGCACCCGCTCAAGGAGCTATAATGATCACTGCCCTAGAACAAGATAGTTTTGTTCGTGAGGCCTGTGCAGCATTGAACCATGAAGAGTCCGAAATATGTACCACTATCGAACGCCAATTTTTAAATAAACTTGAAGGTGGATGCACAGCACCAATTGGTGCCCTGGCTGAAATAAAAAATAACGAGGTATGGTTTAAGGGTATACTGTTGAATAATGATGGATCAAAAAAAATAGAAGTTTCAAAAGTTGAAAAACTCGGGAAACACCAGAATATAGCCGACTTCTGCGCCAACTATATTATTGAAAGAGGGGGTAAACGCCTGATGGATAACATCAAACGTTCAGACAAAAAAGCCAATGTCTATTCGACAAAATCACTGACGGAGGACCAACGCTTTTTGCTCAATAAAAATGTGACGGTAGAAAATAGCGATTTTATAAAAATTAGCTTAAATCGCATTCTCCCTCATCTTCTAAAAAATAAAATACAAAATGTTATTATAACAAGTAAAAACGCGGTTGAAGCCCTAACTACCAATTATTCAGCAAATAAATTACAATTCACAAACATATACTGTGTTGGACGAAGGACAAAGCGATTAATTGAAAGCAAGATTGGAAAAGTAACACACGTTGAAAAGAACGCTAAAAAATTAGCTGAATATCTTGTAGAATTTATGAATGGTGATGAGGTTACTTACTTTTGTGGAAATTTAAGGTTAGATGATTTACCGCATATTTTGAATAAAAACGGAATCAAACTTCATGAAGTAGAGGCCTATCAAACCAAATTTGATGGTCTTAAGGTTCCGGACTCGGTAGAAAGCGTTATGTTTTACAGTCCATCAACCGTTGAAAGTTTTGTGCGCGAAAACCATAAAGAAGTCATTGCTTTTTGCATTGGGGAAACAACGGCGAAAGAAGCTCAGAAACACTTTGCTGATGTCAGGGTTGCCAAAGTCCCTACTGTGGAAAGTGTAATAGAGTTAGTAAACGAACATTATATTTAATTTAAACCAGACCTTTTGGAGTATTGAGAACTTTAATGGTCTTTAAAAACTATGATAAAAAACGATTTATTTTTAAGGGCTTTAAAAGGCGAGACTGTAAATCGTCCTCCGGTCTGGATGATGCGCCAGGCAGGTCGATATTTACCTGAATTTATGGCCATTCGTGAAAAGTATGATTTCTTTACACGTTGTCGCACACCGGAGCTGGCCAGTGAAATAACAGTTCAACCGATTCGCCGCTATGGTATGGATGCAGCCATTTTATTCAGTGATATTTTGGTTATTCCACAAGCCATGAATATCGAAGTACAAATGAAACCTAATTTTGGTCCTTACTTACCAAATCCAGTTCGTACTTCTGATGATGTAGAGCGTGTTTGTATTCCAGATGTAACTGTTGAACTGGATTATGTTTACAAAGCCATTGAAGCCACCAAGGAATTGCTTAATAATGATATTCCCCTTATTGGTTTTGCTGGTTCGCCTTGGACCATTTTATGCTATTGTGTGCAAGGTCAGGGCAGTAAAACATTTGATAAGGCTAAAGCATTTTGCTTTACGAATCCAATAGCAGCTCATACGTTACTCCAGAAAATTACAGATACTACCATAGCGTACCTTAAAGAAAAGGTAAAAGCAGGATGCAATGCTCTTCAGATTTTCGACTCTTGGGGAGGTATGTTAAGTCCAACAGATTATCAAGAGTTTTCTTGGAGGTACATTAATCAAATTATAGAAGCCCTTAAAGACGATGCCCCTGTTATTGCTTTTGGAAAGGGCTGTTGGTTTGCCTTACATACAATGGCACAATCTAATGCCTCAGCATTGGGTATCGATTGGACTTGTTCAGCGAGAAACGCACGCTACTTGACCGGTGGCAACATGACTTTACAGGGCAATTTCGATCCAGCACGTTTGCTATCTCCTCCCATGGAAATAAAGAAAATGGTAACTCAAATGATCAATGAATTCGGCAAAGATAAGTATATCGTAAATTTAGGTCATGGTATTTTGCCCAACGTCCCTCTCGATAATGCAAAGGCTTTTATCGATGCCGTAAAAGAATATAATGCTTAAAAATATAATAAGAGGTATAAAAGGGTATTTTGGTGCGTTTGGTTTGATTTCAAAATTGAAACTCTGGAAATACTTTGCTATCCCAATGCTCATTAGCTTTGCAACGGCTGTGGCTATTTTTGCAGTTGCCTATGGTTGGTCCGATAATTTTGGAAGCTTCATTTCAAAAGCATGGGTTTGGGAGTGGGGAAAGGAAACTTTTACCACCATCAGCAGTATTGTCGGAGGGATAATAATAGTAGTTATTGGCCTTATCCTGTTTAAACATATCATAATGGCTTTATCTGCTCCTTTTATGAGTCCAGTATCCGAAAAAATTGAAACGCATTTCACGGGTAATCCTCCTCTTTATTTAAGAAACACCTCATTTACTCAGCAACTTTGGCGGGGCATAAGAATTAATGGTAGAAACTTAATCATGGAATTGCTTTTAACCATTCCTGTATTATTATTAAAACTTATTCCATTAGTGAATATCTTTTCAACATTTTTATTATTCCTAATCCAAGCCTATTATGCCGGGTTTGGCAACATGGATTATACTTTGGAACGCCATTTTAAATTCGGTGAAAGCCTTCGATTTGTGAAAAATCATAAGGGATTAGCTATTGGAAATGGGATTGTATTTTTGCTCATTTTATTAGTCCCAATTATTGGTGTCATTTTAGTCTTACCTCTTTCTGTTACCGCAGCATCGAAAAATACAGTTGAAGTATTAAATCTTAAGATACAGGAACATGAGGTTTAAGCTCGACACCTGTTATATAGAGCCTATTCAATCTGGTGATGCAGTGAATATCTTTAATTTTGCAATCTCGAATGCGCAAAGACTCAAAAGATACTTCCCTGTAACGCTGAAAGAAAATCGAACACTCGAATTATCCAAGATCTTTGTAATTCGAAAAGTAAAGGAGTTTCAATCAAAAGAAGAATTTTTATATACGCTTAAAGAAAATGGCTCCTCTCGTTTAATAGGTTTATTATACTTAAAATCTCTGGATTGGATTAAAAAACATGGGGAATTAGCTTATTGTATAGACCAGCCTTTTGAAGGCAAAGGAATCACCACAAATGCAGTAAAAAGTATTTCCGAGCATGCCTTTAATGAATTAGGTTTGAAAACGATAAAAATTATTGTCCATATTTCGAATTTAGCGAGTATTATGGTTGCTAAAAAGTGTAATTTTACTTGGATTAAAACATTAAAGAACGAGCACACACCACCCGGAGAACGTGCTTTGGATATGGAATTATATGAATTGTATAATGCGATTGAGCCATGATTAAAGAAAAATTTTATAGTTACATACAAGAACTTCAGAACAGCATTACCTCAAAACTGGAAAACATTGACGGCGAGGCCAAATTTCATGAAGATATCTGGAAGCGCAGTGAAGGTGGAGGCGGAAGAACTCGTGTTATCCAAAATGGGAAGGTATTCGAAAAAGGAGGCGTTAATATATCCGCTGTACATGGTAAACTACCCAAGTCCATGCAAAGCTATTTTAAGGTAGGTGATGTGGATTTTTTTGCCTGCGGCCTCAGTTTGGTCATTCATCCGAAAAACCCTATGGTTCCAACAGTACATGCCAACTGGCGCTATTTTGAGATGTACAGCAATACAGGAGAAATAGTCGACCAATGGTTCGGAGGAGGTCAAGACCTAACGCCTTATTATTTATTTGAAGAAGATGCGATGCATTTTCACGCTGTATGCAAATCAGCGTGTGACATGTATAATAACGAATTTTACCCCCTGTATAAAGCACGATGTGACGAATACTTTTATAATTCCCATCGCAGTGAAGCCCGAGGCATAGGAGGATTGTTTTTCGATTACTGTAAGGCTAATGATGATATGTCAATGGAGGATTGGTATAACTTTGTAACTCAAGTTGGTGATAGTTTTCTGGACGCTTATGTTCCAATTGTTGAAAAACGTATGGATTTACCCTATAATGACGCGAATCGGGATTGGCAAGAAATTCGACGTGGACGTTATGTCGAATTTAATTTAGTTCACGATAAAGGTACGCTGTTCGGATTAAAAACCAATGGTCGTATTGAAAGTATATTAATGAGCCTGCCACCTCGTGTGCAATGGGTTTATGACCATCATCCCGAACAGGGAAGTGAAGAGGAAAAATTGATTCAAATTTTAAAACACCCTAAAGCCTGGGTGTAACTTAATTATTCTAACTTCAGCTAAAAATCTTAACTGTTTTTAAGGAAGGTGCTTCAGCTGATTCAGATAAACAACAAAATAAATTATTTATGTATCCATTAAGAAGAAATAGACGACTCAGAAATAATGAAGTCATTCGCAATCTGGTTCAAGAAAACACAGTTACGCCTAACGATTTTTTGGTGCCTCTTTTCGTTGTGGAAGGTAAAGGGATAAAAGAAGAAATTACCTCAATGCCTGGTTATTATCGCTATAGTTTAGATGTACTTGACAAGGAGGTTAGAGCGCTTTGGAATCTGGGCCTAAGATCCGTTCTAGTTTTTGTGAAAGTTTCTGATAGTTTAAAAGATAACAAGGGAACTGAAGCATTGAATCCAAATGGCCTTATGCAGCGTTCTATAAAAACCATTAAAACAGCATGCCCGGACATGTTGGTAATGACCGATGTGGCTTTAGATCCCTTCTCTGTTTACGGTCATGATGGTATCGTTAAGGATGGCCAAATACTAAATGATGAAACCAATAAAGTCTTAGCGGAAATGAGTATTTCACATGCCCAAGCAGGTGCCAATTTTGTAGCACCCAGCGACATGATGGACGGTCGTATTTTGAGGATCCGCGAAGCACTAGATAGTCTGGGGTTTGTAAATACAGGAATAATGAGCTACTCTGCTAAATATGCTTCGTCATATTACGGTCCGTTTCGTGATGCTCTGGATTCAGCTCCTGTGGATTTAATAGATGTTCCAAAAGACAAAAAAACCTACCAAATGGATCCGGCAAATAGAATAGAGGCGCTTCGAGAAACTGAAATGGATATTGCGGAAGGGGCAGACATTGTCATGGTCAAGCCAGGTCTATGTTATCTGGATATTGTTCGAGAAATTAAAAATAATGTCAGGGTCCCAATAGCTGTTTATCAGGTTTCCGGTGAATATGCCATGTTAAAAGCTGCCGTCGAAAAGGGATGGCTAGATCATGATGCTGTCATGATGGAACAAATCATTGCTATTAAACGTGCCGGCGCTGATATCATAGCGTCGTACTTTGCGAAAGATGTCGTTCGACTTTTAAACGGATAACCCTTTTTAAACAATTTCTAGAGCACTTTAGGTAGTTTATACTGCACGGATGAAATTTTATAATTTTAAAGACTTGTCTGAATCTCAAAGAGAGGAGCTACTCATGCTTTGGAATACTGTTTATCCGGAACGTTTAAATTACGATACGCTCATTGATTTTGATACATATCTGACCCATTTAAAAAAGGTGTCACATCTTTTGGTTTTAGATGAAAATAAAAAAATCAGAGGGTGGTATTTTGATTTTATTCGTGATGGTGAAAAATGGTTTGCCATTCTTTTAGACCCGGAAATTCAGGGCATGGGATTGGGGACAAAAATGCTGAGCCTGGCTAAAGAAAAGGAAGTTGAATTAAATGGCTGGGTAATAGATCATAATAATCATAAAAAGAAAAACGGTGAAATGTATAGATCGCCTTTGAATTTTTACCTGAAAAATGGATTTGAAGTGCTGTCAAATGTCAGATTGGAACTTAAAAACATATCTGCAGTTAAAATAGTTTGGAAAAAATAGGGATTCCAATAATTAAACTTTCAAACGGTCTGGGGTCTATTTTAATTTTTCATTTTGTATTTTTCAGATTATTATTTTTAAACCCATGCGAATCCTGATTCTATTTTTCTTAGTAAGCAATAGTGTTGTAAATGCTCAATTACAATATGCTTCGCTCGCTTCGGTAGGTTTGGATTCTGTATATGTTCAGAATAAAGTAGATTCTATAATGTATCGAGGGATTCAGGAGCAGGCTTTTCCGGGAGCTCAATTATTAGTAGCTAAACAAGGAAACATTGTATTCCATCAGACCTATGGATTTCATACCTACGACAGTATCAGGAAAGTACAATTAGACGATATTTATGATTTGGCCTCAGTTACTAAAATTACCGGGCCATTACCTGCTTTAATGAAACTCTATGAGGACGGTGTTATCGATCTGGATAAACCTTTTAGTAGTTATTGGAAATCCTGGAAACATAGAAAAGATAAAAAAAATATCACCCTGCGAGAATTACTGGCTCACCATGCCGGTATGGCATCCTATATTGTTTTTTTAAACAAAGTCCTTAGAAAAGGAGAACCAAAACGACGATTTGTTCGAGCCAAACCAAACAAGCGATTTTCCAATCAGGCCTATGCCAATATTTTTGTAAAGGATAGATTCAATCACAAGGTGTTTAGAACCATTAAGCGTTCTAAAGTAAGTAAAAACAAAACGTATTTGTATTCCGGATTAGCATCTCTGATTTATCCGCAGCTTATAGAAGATGTCACGGGAGAGGATTATGTTAGTTATCTTCAGAGAAACTTTTATAAACCATTGGGATGCAAAACACTTACTTATCTTCCTTCAAACCACTCGTTTAACAACATTATAGTTCCAACAGAATTTGATTCCATTTTCCGAAAAACACTCACGCAGGGGTGGGTACACGATGAAAATGCCGCGCTGTTTGGAGGAGTATCTGGAAACGCCGGACTCTTTGCAACCGCCAATGATCTGGCAGTTTACATGCAGATGTTGGTTCAGAAGGGCAGTTATGCCGGACAACAATTTTTTAAACCCTCGACTGTAGAAGAATTTACACGAATTCAATATCCGGATAACGACAACCGTCGTGGTTTGGGGTTTGACAAACCCCTTATTGGAAACGACACGCTTCAGCTCAAAGAAGCATATCCTGCACCTGAAGTGAGCCCTGAAAGTTTTGGGCATTCAGGTTTTACAGGTACTTTTGTTTGGGCTGACCCAATAAACGAACTCGTTTTTATTTTTTTATCAAACCGAGTCTATCCAAGTAGAAAACACAGGAACATATACAAGCTTAACATTAGGTCAGCACTTCAGCAAGTATTTTACACTGTGAACAACCCTGCCGATTCTCAAAATAATTAGTATTTTAGACATTTCTTTTAAGCTATGAGCGCATTAATCTTTTGGGCGACGATCTCAATTTTCTTTTCTTTTTTATGTTCTATTCTCGAGGCTGTTTTGCTTAGTGTAACCCCGACGTTTATAAATATCAAAAAACAGGAAGGCAAGGACTATGCTTCAAGGCTTGAATCCTTAAAAAAGGATGTTGACCAACCTTTAATTGCCATACTAACGCTCAATACCATTGCACATACTTTAGGAGCCATGATGGTAGGTATTGAAGCGGAGAAGTTGCCTTACAAAGTAGAAGTTTTTGGAATAAACACAGTAGGTATTGTTTCAGCAATTATGACCTTTCTTATTTTGGTTGCATCAGAAATAATCCCTAAAACTATTGGAGCTACATACTGGAAAAGCTTAGCTAATTTCACATCAAAAGCATTAGCACTTTTAATTTTTCCATTAAAATGGACAGGTCTTCTCTGGCTGTTACAATTAACCACAAAGCTCATTGGAGGCAAGGGACATCACGGCAGTATTCTGAGCCGTGAAAGCTTTATGGCTATGACAGATATGGCTCACGAAGAAGGGGTCTTTCAGGAAAATGAAAGTGTTATTATTAAAAACTTACTTAATTTTAAACAAGTTTTTGCCAAAGACGTAATGACGCCACGGACAGTTATGAAAACAGAAGATAGCAGTTCCACTGTAGAGGCTTTTTTCAACAAAAACCTAAACCTTCGGTTTTCCAGAATTCCCATTTACAAAGACCATACTGACAATATTATCGGATTGGTTTTAAAGGATGAAATATTTAAGGAAATGGCTCTGGATCATGGAGATAAAAAATTATCAGATCTTAAACGCAACATCATCGTAGTAAGTAGAAGCCTCCCAATTCCTACACTTTTCGAAAAATTAGTGGAAAGTCGAAACCATATGGCACTGGTCGTAGATGAATATGGGAGTGTTAATGGGCTGGTAACAATGGAAGATGTTATTGAAACCTTATTAGGCCTCGAAATAATGGACGAGAGTGACAATGTTTCCGACCTACAACATTTGGCTAGAAAGAGTTGGGAAACCCGTGCTAAAAAATTAGGTATTATTATCGACGATAATGCTAAAGACTAATGGAAAGTTGTATCATAGAAACGCCCTTAGGATTTACCAAAATCGTTGGAGATGATTATGGCATAACTGATATTACGGTCTTAAATTCAACTGAAAAAATTACAGATATTATTCCGGAATCTTTGGAAGAATGTGTTATCCAGCTTAATGAGTATTTTGAAGGTACACGACAACAATTCGACTTGGCATTGAATCCTCAAGGCACAGATTTTCAAAATAAAGTTTGGCGGCAACTTGAACAAATTCCTTATGGAAAAACAATTACCTACTTTGAACTTTCAAAACAATTGGGCGATATAAAAGCTATAAGAGCAGTTGCACAGGCTAATGCTAAAAACCCTATTTGGATTGTCATACCATGTCATCGCGTAATTGGCAGTGATGGTCATTTAACCGGATATGCAGGTGGACTACACAGAAAAAGATGGTTATTGGAACATGAGTGTCCTCACAAACAACAATCTCTTTTTTAAAACTTTATTAGCCATTTTTGTTACGACGAATACCTGTTGATGCCAGGGTATATTGAGATAGACCTTTCGATTAATTTTTCTATATTTATTTAAACATAAATTTCCCTATGAAATTTCTAAAAAATTTTATCAAATGGATCATTATCCTATTTGGTTTTCTGATACTAGTTCTCTTTATAACCGATACCGATTACCTGATTAAGGCGGTAAGAACCATATATTTGAATGGACATACCACAGCATTTTTAAAAGACTATAACTATTTTGATACCCAATTAATTGAAAAAGGCACACCCCAACCTTGGCCTTATCATAAAAATTATAATTCAATTGAAGAAACGGAAAATCTCAAACAAGCGAATTCCCAATATGGCACCATAGCTTTTGTTATTATTAAAAACGATAGCATTTGGTTTGAAAATTATTACGATGACTTTAACGAAAGCTCCTCTACCAACTCTTTTTCCATGGCTAAAAGTTACGTGTCTGGCCTTTTAGGTAAAGCAATCATGGAAGGTCATATTAAAGACCTGGATCAACCTGTATGTGATTTTTTTCCTGAATTCTGCAGTGGACTGGCGGCCGACCTAACCGTTGGTGATTTGGCAAGCATGGCATCTGGATCAAATTGGGATGAAGCATATTATTCGCCGTTTTCTATAACAACTAGAGCTTATTTTTATGACGATTTAAAAACGATGATGCTCAATAAGTTTAAAATTGTTGATCGGCCAGGAGAGAAGTTTGTATATCAAAGTGGGAACACCCAATTATTAGCTATGGTTTTAGAAAACGCGACGGGTCAAAAACTATATGATTATCTGGAACAAAGCTTTTGGAAACCATTGGGAAGTGAGAATAACTCCTTATGGCAGATAGATAATAAGTCTAACAATATGGTAAAGGCTTATTGTTGTATTGCAAGTAACGCCAAAGATTTTGCTCGTTTGGGCAAGCTTTATAAAGATTATGGTAAATGGAAAGGCCAACAGGTACTGGACTCCGCTTTTGTAGCAAAATCCTTAAAACCGCGATTTGCCGAAGATCAGAGATACGGATATGGATGGTGGCTTAAGGAGGTGAATAACAAACCTTTCTATTTTATGTGGGGTCATTTGGGACAGTATGTCATGATACAGCCTCAAAGCAATGTCATTATAGTTCGTTTAGGACACAATGCACCCAAACATTCAATCAGTACATTCCCTAAAGATATTGATATCTACATAGAAGAGGCCTACAAAATGTTAGACTATGATAAAAAGACTTAACCTCGAAGACATCCTATTTCTTGATATAGAAACCGTTCCGGAAACCCAATTTTTATCTGATTTGGATGAAACCAAACAAGTATTATGGGAGCTCAAATCACAATACCAAAGAAAAGATGAATTTACTGCAGATGAATTTTATGAACGTGCAGGAATTTGGGCAGAATTTGGAAAAATCATTTGCATTTCTGTTGGCTATTTTAATATTCTTGGAGAAGGCAGAACCTTTAGAGTGACTTCTTTTCACGGTGATGAACTGACTATTTTAAACGATTTTAAAACCCTTATCGTTTCACATTTTAGTATGTCCAAACATCTGTTGTGTGCACATAATGGTAAAGAATTTGATTTCCCTTATATTGCAAGACGAATGATCATTAATAATATAGAGCTGCCAAACAAATTAAATCTTTTCGGAAAAAAACCATGGGAAGTGCCTCATTTAGACACATTGGATCTTTGGAAATTTGGAGATTATAAAACGTTTACTTCCTTAAAACTTTTAACCAATGTACTTGGTATTCCATCACCGAAAGACGATATTGATGGTAGTCAGGTGTACCGAGTCTACTATGAGGACAAAGATATGGATCGAATTATTACCTATTGTGAAAAAGACACCATTGCTGTTGCTCAGGTTTTGTTAAGATTACGTACTGATGAATTACTTTCAGATGACGAGATTATTCATATTTGACTAAATAGATTTATGCGCCGTGTAGTTTTTGGGCGTGTTATTAAAATGAACAAGCTTTAAATAGAGTTGTGATTATACCTTTACAAAATAGACCTTATTCAAACTGTTAACTTTTAATTGAAAATATTGAGTATACCGCTTATACAAATAAAAGACCTGAGCATTTCATTTGGAAACACTGAGGTGATTCACAACATATCATACGATTTGCACAATAATGAGATTCTTGGTATTGTTGGGGAGTCAGGATCAGGAAAATCGGTGTCGTCTTTGGCCATTTTAGGTCTCTTACCAAAAAACGCCGGAAGAGTTACATCGGGTTCTATCATTTATCAGGACAGAAATTTACTGCAGCTTTCAAATAAGGCATTGCAAGACGTTCGTGGCAATAAAATTGCCATGATTTTTCAAGAACCCATGAGTTCCCTCAATCCATCCATGACATGTGGAAAACAAGTTCAGGAAATACTCGAACGACATAACAATTTATCTGCACTAGAATCCAAAGAAGAGACCCTTTCATTGTTTGAAAAAGTAAAATTACCTGATCCCTCACGCATTTTTAGGTCCTATCCTCACGAAATTTCAGGTGGACAGAAACAGCGTGTGATGATTGCATTGGCCATAGCATGTAAACCGGATGTTTTAATTGCAGATGAACCTACAACAGCGCTTGATGTAACTGTACAAAAAGACATTATAAATCTGTTGAAGCGGTTACAAAAAGAAACTGAATTGAGTATTATTTTCATCACGCACGATTTGGCCTTAATCTCAGAAATTGCCGATAGAATCTTAGTCATGTATCAGGGACAAATTGTGGAACAAGGTCCTTCTGAATCCATCTTCAAAAATCCGCAACATAACTATACAAAAGCATTAATTCATTCAAGACCGTCACTGGATATAAGATTAAAAAAATTACCCACGGTTCAAGATTATCTAAGCCATGATTTTTCGAGAGAGATTATGACGTCAGAAGAACGTCGTCAAAGGCATAGCATTATGTATAATAACCCGCCTATTTTGGAGGTGATTAATCTTGAAAAGACCTATATTTCAAAATCCGGCTGGCTTTCTAAATCACAAGCTTTTAAAGCTGTCGACAGGGTCAGCTTTAAGCTTTATGAAGGCGAAACTCTGGGTCTTGTAGGTGAATCCGGATGTGGTAAATCAACATTAGGAAATGCCATATTACAACTTGATAAGGCATCAGCTGGAACAATTTTATACAAAGGCAAGGACATTACAAATCTTTCGACTTCTGATATTCGGGCGTTGAGAAAAGAAATACAAATTATTTTCCAAGACCCCTTTTCGTCCTTAAACCCTAGAATCCCAATTGGAGAAGCCATTATGGAGCCCATGAATGTTCATGGTATTTTTAATACTGTCGAAGACCGTAAGGCTAAGGTGTTATCAATTCTAAAACGTGTGGGCCTTTCTGAAACCTTTTACAATAGATATCCACATGAGTTTTCCGGCGGACAACGTCAGCGTATTGGTATTGCAAGGACCATCGCAGTACAACCTAAATTAATCATCTGTGATGAATCAGTATCGGCTCTGGACATATCAGTTCAGGCACAGGTGTTAAATCTTTTAAATGAACTTAAAGAAGATTTTGGATTTACCTATATTTTTATTTCTCACGATTTGGCTGTTGTAAAATATATGAGTGATCAGCTCTTGGTTATGAACAGTGGTAAAATTGAAGAATTGGACGATGCAGATGTGATATACAACCATCCTAAAAAAGAATATACCAAAAAGTTAATTCATGCAATCCCTAAAGGACTATAGCATGAAAACTTTTTTGGTTATATAGAGTAATCCTCTAATAAACTGTAAATACTCCTGAATGGTTTCCTTTAGCTTACTGTCTTTAAATTCAATTTGCTCGGATACATTAGATGCCATATTTCAAGTAGGTTAAGTTTATGGTAGATTTGGGGCAAATCTGAATATTTAATTGGTTTATTTGGGGACTGTAAAAATGCATATTATTTTTAAATTATCAGTTTATAATCATATTTATTCGTTGTAATGCACTTTTTTTTAACATTTGTTGCTTTTTTCCTTCAATTAAGATCTTAAACCCGAGAACAGTATTCAATACAGAATGCTTATATTTATATCTATTAAAAATTAAAAAATGTCTGTAAAAAAATTGTGGGAAGGCTCGGCTCAATTTCAAGAGAACAGTCACTTATTTAAATATAAAACCTGGTTGGCCCACGAATACCAGATTGACCTCAACTCCTATGACGATATTTGGCAGTGGTCTGTCGACCATATTGAAGATTTTTGGAGAAGCATTTGGGACTATTTCGACATTATTTCACATCAACCTTACCAGTCTGTTTTAAAGTTAAGGACCATGCCCGATTTCGAATGGTTCTCAGGGGCACAATTAAACTATGCAGAACATATCTTTCGACATCATCATTTAGATGAAGAAACAGCGATACTATTTTCCAATGAACGCGGTGTTTCGGAAACGCTTTCATGGAAAGGTTTAAAAACCAAGGTTGCATCTATGGCCACTTATTTAAAGTCTATAGGCGTTTCAAAAGGGGATTGTGTTGCAGCTTTTCTACCAAATGTACCAGAAGCAACGATTTCTTTTCTAGCTGTAAATTCCTTAGGTGCCATATGGTCCAGTACCTCTCCTGACTTTGGAAGCGAAAGCGTCATTGACCGGTTTATTCAAATTAAGCCGAAAGTCTTTATTACAGTTGACGGGTATTATTACAACGGTAAACCTTATGATAAAATAGATATCGCCAAAACAATTGCAAATGCACTGCCGACCCTGCAACAGGTTATTGTATTGCCTTATCTTAACCAAGAAGCTATTACCTCATTTCCAAGAGAAGCTAAAAACATCAAGGACATATTCAAAAATAAAGGTGATGAACTGAGTTTTGAACCGGTTAACTTTAATCATCCGATATGGGTGTTATATTCATCGGGGACAACAGGTTTGCCCAAAGCCATCGTGCACTCCCACGGGGGTATTCTATTGGAACATTTAAAGTACATGGCATTTCATAACGACGTACACGAGGGTGAACGTTATTTTTGGTTCACTACCACGGGATGGATGATGTGGAATTTCCTTCAATCTCCTTTACTCATGGGTGCAACAATTGTTCTCTATGATGGTTCTCCAACTTATCCAGATTTTAACCGTCTCTGGAAGTTCTCTGAAAGTGTAAAAATTAATCACTTTGGTACCAGCGCCCCCTTTCTTGTAGCCAGTATGAAGCAACATATTAAACCTAAAGAACATTATGATCAGGCCGCTCTTCGGTCTATAAGCTCCACTGGAGCGCCTTTACCTTTTGAAGCATTCGAGTATGTTTACAGAAACATAAAAAGTGATGTTTGGTTATGTTCCATGGCCGGAGGCACTGATGTTTGTACGGCCTTCGTAGGAGGGTCTCCATTTTATGCCGTTCATGCCGGGGAAATACAATGTCGGGCCCTTGGAGTTTCATTACATGCATACAACGATAAGGGAGAATCTGTGGAAGATGAATTAGGTGAAATGGTTATAGACAAACCAATGCCATCAATGCCTATATATTTTTGGAATGATCCTGATAATAAACGTTACCAGGCCAGTTATTTTGATCATTTTCCGGGAAAATGGAGACACGGTGATTTTATAAAAATTAACTCTAAAACGAAGGGCATTGTTATTTACGGCAGGTCTGATGCAACCCTTAACCGGCATGGCATTCGTATTGGCACAAGTGAAATATATCGTAGTATTAACAAGATAAATTCTATTGAAGATTCACTCATTGTTAATTTAGAATTGGAAGGCGGCCGGCATTACATGCCTTTATTTGTTAAAATGAAAACCGGTATTGAATTATCGGAGAATATCAAAACTCAAATAAACAACCAACTTAAAAAAGAATATTCTCCACGTCATGTGCCGGATACCATTATTGAAGTTCCCGATATTCCTTATACAATAAGTGGTAAAAAAATGGAAGCTCCCGTAAAAAAAATTCTAATGAAAATGGCAATAGAAAAGTCTATTAACAGAGATTCCATGAAAAATCCCGAGTCAGTGGATTTCTTTATCGCCTATGCTAAAACAATTTAATTTCTGCCTAATTTTTCATTACTATGGGAGCAATACACCAGAAGTCAGATCTTTAAAGGTTAAATTATAAGGACAAGTCTATTTCAAAAAAAATGGCTGCAAAACCAATCTGTTGATATACATTGGTTCAGCTATTTCAATTAAAATCCAATCCCTCAGGCATGGTGTCTTCCTGTTCATCCTCGATAATAAGGCTTTCCCCTTCTTCCGAACAATCTACATTTATTGAAAGTTCTAATGGGGCTTCAAATTCTTCCTGAGATATATCCAAGGTGTCATCGGCATAGCAACTTTTCATATATAAGGCCCAAATCGGTAATGCCATAGCAGCACCCTGTCCATACGTAATCGATGCAAAGTGAGCAGCCCTGTCTTCAGCTCCAACCCATACTCCAGTCACTAAATTAGGAACCATCCCCATAAACCAACCATCACTTTGATTTTGTGTGGTTCCTGTCTTTCCAGCAATAGGGTTTGTAAATTCATAAGGGTAACCCGTTACAATTTCCCTGAAATCTGCTCGGTAGGCATCAGCTCCTTTGGTTCTTAAACGCACACCAGATCCAAATTGTGTAACCCCCTCCAAAAGTTTTACGGTAACATAGGCGGTCTCCTCATTCAATACATCACGTGTTTCTGGCTTAAATTGATATAGTATAGTGCCGTTTTTATCTTCGATTTGGGTGACCATAACAGGTTTCGTATAAACGCCTTTATTTGCAAAACTGGCATAAGCACCTACCATTTCATAGACACTCAAATCGGGGGTTCCAAGTGCAATAGATGGCACAGGTAAAATATTGGATTCAACTCCCAGCTTTTCAACTAAATCCTTTACAGGTTGTGGTCCGACTTTGTCAATTAACCGAGCTGTTACAGTATTCACTGAATTGGCTAGGGCATTTTTTAATGTACGCACCCCACCGTAGTCATCATCAGAATTCTTGGGACACCATTCTTCGGGGTTACCATACTTGTTCTTCTCAATACAAAAGGGCGTGTCCGGTATTTCATCACAGGGTGACAAATGCAACTGATCTATAGCTGCGGTATAAACAAAAGGTTTAAACGTCGAGCCTATCTGACGTTTCCCCTGCTTGACCATATCATATTGAAAATGCCGGTAATTAATTCCGCCCACCCATGCTTTAACATGCCCTGTAAATGGATCCATAGACATCATCCCTGTTCTTAAGAAGGATTTATAGTAGCGCATGGAATCGATGGGCTTCATAATAGTGTCCTTTTCTGATGGCTTACCATCCTTCCATTCAAATACGGACATCTGTATGGGTTTATAGAATGACTCGACTATGTCTTTGTCTTTTTTTCTCAAGTCATATTTCATGTGTCTCCATCTTTCAGATTGTCTTATGGAATTGCGCATAAGGGTATCAATGGCGCCTAAAGTTAATTCTAGAAATGGTGCCGTGGGATTACGTTTAGGTGTATTCTGATGGAAAAACTCAGCCTGCAATCTCGGCATATGTTGCTGAATGGCATCCTCGGCATACTTCTGCATTCGGGAATCTATAGTCGTATATATTTTCAAACCATCATTATACAAGCTCCATTTCGTGCCATCTGGTTTTGGGTTATCCTTAATCCAATCCTTCATGAACGATTTCAAATACTCCCTAAAATAGGTCGCTATACCCTCGCGGTGAGATTCCGGCGTATAGTTCAGTTCCAATTCTGTTTTCTGCAAAGAATCTCTGATTTGCTCAGAAATGTAGCCATATTTCTCCATTTGTGATAACACAACATTACGTCTATTTTTAACCCCTACTGGATTTCTTCTGGGGTCATAAAGGGATGAGTTTTTAAACATCCCGACTAACATGGCTGATTCCTTTAATTCTAAATCTATAGGTTCCTTACCAAAATAAATGCGGGCCGCACTGCGAATACCATCCGCATTATTTAAAAAGTCATAAATATTAAAATACTGGGAAATTATTTCCTCTTTCGTATATTGACGCTCCAAACGAATTGCAATTATCCATTCCCTCACCTTTTGAAAAGCACGTTCAAACTTACTTCTGGATACTTGTTTGGTAAATAATTGTTTTGCCAATTGCTGTGATATTGTGCTGGCTCCACCTCCGCCTCCCAACATGACTAATGCACGCAATGTCCCTCGTGCATCTATGCCCGAATGACTGTGAAATCGCACATCCTCTGTAGCAATTAAGGCTTCTACCAAATGCTTGGGTAACTCATCATACCCTATTGGAGTTCTATTATCATCAAAATAAAATTTTCCAAGGGTAGTCCCATCTGAAGATATGATTTCGGTGGCTAAATTTGTTTTAGGGTTTTCGAGTACCGTATGATCCGGCAGTTCCCCAAGAAAACCCCATGAGGCCACCATAAACAGCACTACTATTGACATTATACCCGCCAAAAACAGTATCCAAAACCAACGAATATATTTTGAAAAATCCTGAGCTTTTTGTTTTCCCTTTTTTGTTTTTGCCATAAAATAAGCGCCTAAATAAATAAGTATCTTAAGTCCTTTAAATTTTATTTTCCCTGCGGATTTTCTATTCTAAACCCAATATCAGTAATCCCTTCCAATTCAACCACACCCTTAACCTTTCCATTTTCACGCATGGCATGCTGAATACGTACAATATATTCCCCTTTTTCGTTAAATACGACATTTTCCTTATACCATAATTTATTTTCCTTAATGTCGGTATGGCCTGAACCAAGAAGCTTACCATTGGCGTCTGCCATTCGATATTCAAGGGTGTCCGTAATGGTCTTTCCGTGAGGAAATACCATTTCTACAATTAAAAATATATTGTTGTATTTATAAGTATTCGTATTTCTTAAGTTCACAAATAGGTTATATGGTTTTATCGAATCAGGTGGATGTATTTTAAAACTGGTGATAGAATCCTTATGCCATGCATTAGGGACAGATTTATATTCATCGAAAACATGATTGGAATCACAGGAAACAATTACAAAAGCAAAACTCAATACATTTAAAAAAATATTATTTCGAAACATTTTTACGGTTTTGGGATTTCCTTCTTTTATTGTTATTCCTTGAGTTTCTTTTGTTTTTACGTTTATTTCTACGTCTTGGATTATCAAAACGTGTTAAACTATCTTGACCTACAACGTTTTCAAATTCAGATTTAGTGTCTTCCATAAGATCCGACACATATTCTTCGAGGCTGGCAACCGATTTACCCTTCTTATTAATTTCAATAATTTCATTAGCCTGCTGTGCTGTAATCTTGTGCCAATTCATCCATTCCCCTTCATAGGCATACCACATGAAACCCTTAAAAATGTCTATTTTTTGACAAACTGCCGTACCTTTTCCAGTGAGCAATTTTATATCCGTCTTTGGAAATTCCTCCAAAGCATCTAAATAGGTGTCTAATTCATAATTGAGGCAGCACTTTAATTTTCCACACTGGCCTGCCAGTTTAAGTGGGTTTAAGGATAACTGTTGATATCTCGCTGCCGAGGTACTCACTGAACGGAAATCGGTTAACCAGGTAGAGCAACATAATTCACGCCCGCATGACCCTATTCCACCAAGTCGTGCAGCTTCTTGCCTGAATCCAACTTGTTTCATTTCAATGCGCGTTCGAAATTCACGAGCAAAAACTTTAATAAGTTCCCGAAAGTCAACGCGTTCCTCTGCGGTATAATAAAATGTAGCTTTACTGGCATCACCTTGGTATTCGATATCAGAAATTTTCATTTGCAGATTTAAATCAATTGCAAATTGTCTGGCCTTCACCTTCATAGGTTCTTCTTTCTCACGAGCCGCACACCAAATATCAATATCTTTTTGAGATGCCTTACGGTATATTTTTAATGCCTGATCATTATTTGTGTTAATTTTTTTGCGATTCATTTGAACGCGCACCAACTCACCGGTAAGGGTCACCATTCCAACATCATGACCGGCCTGTGCCTGCGTAGCCACAATATCACCGATACTCAAGCTTAAATTCTCAGTGTTTTTATAATAGTCCTTTCTGCCGTTTTTATATCGCACCTCAACCCAGTTAAAGGGCGTCTCTCCCTTTGGAAGTGACATATTAGACAACCAATCAAATACGGTTAGTTTATTACAGCTATCCGTACCACAAGTCCCATTATTTTTACATCCCCTTGGTTGACCATTCTGTTCAGTTGAGCAACTGTTACATGCCATAAAGTTATATGTTGAATTCAATAATAAATGTAATTATTACCGAATTTTAGATTCATAAATTATTTTCCTATGTAAATATATAATTATTCTGAGTACTTAAAAAAAGAAGCTTGATATACTTCTTAATGTTTCGAAAACGTAATCTCATCTAATTGAAATTAAAAAATTTCGATATAAGTAAATCCTGGAAGACGTGCTTTTATACCCTCCCGGAGAATAGCGATGACTGAATACTTATGTTTAAACTACTGCTTTGCCTTTAAAACCTCAAAAATATTCCTCAAATCCTTTTTGTATGGTAAGTGATCCGCACGTCCTTTTTTAAAGATATCGTTGCTGTTTCCCTGTCCTTTGCGAAGGGCTTTTTGTTCTTCATAAGGTAAAGCATGAATTTCTTTACACGTTTCTGAACAGCAATTATTCATTTCTTCCTTGCATTCATCGCACTGAATAAATAATAAATGACAGGCCTCATTTGCACAATTGGTATGCACATCAAATGGTTTACCACATTGATGACAATTTGCAATGATATCATCGCTAATTCGCTCTGCACGCCTATCATCGAATACAAAGTTCTGGCCTAAAAACTTATTTTCAATACCCTGTTCCTTCACCTGTCTTGTATATTCAATAATACCGCCTTCTAACTGATATACATTCTTAAATCCTTTATGTTTAAAATAGGCACTGGCCTTTTCACATCGGATGCCTCCTGTACAATACATAACAAGATTCTTGTCTTCCTTGTATTCTTTTAAATCCGCCTCAATAATATCCAAAGATTCTCTAAAGGTATCGACATCCGGGGTTATGGCATTTTTAAAATGACCTATTTCACTTTCATAATGATTTCGCATATCAACCAGCACCGTATTGTTATCTTCAATAAGAGCATTAAAAGCATTGGCGTCAACATGAATTCCCTTGTCTGTTACATCAAAAGTTTCATCGTTCAATCCATCTGCGACAATTTTGTGTCTAACCTTAATTTTCAACTTTAAAAACGATTTGTTATCCTGTTCAACAGCAATGTTTAATCGAACACCTTTTAAAAAAGCAATAGTATCTAAATGTTCTTTGAAGGCCTTGAATTGATTTGCAGGAAGAGATAATTGTGCATTTATACCTTCATGGGCTACATAAATTCGCCCTAAAACATCCATGGCGTTCCAGGTAATAAAAAGATGATCCCTGAAAATTTTCGGATTGTCGATTTTAGCGTATTGGTAAAAAGAAAGAGTTAATCGACGCTCTCCGGATTTATCTATAAGCGCAGCTCTTTCTTCAGCACTTAATTTATTGTACAGTTGCATGCTATACTAATGTGTTAAGAGTTAAAGAATATGTTAGAATGCAAAAGTACAATATTTAAGTGAAAACAATAAAAAAGCACTTTAGTAAACATTAAAGTGCTTTTGAAACCAAAGTGGTTACATAACATAACCAGATATTAAAGATAGTCACCGCGGCATTACAGCCGTCATTATGAACTCCATGACAACTGATTTACCTAATATTTTCACAGCAAAAATTTCCCGGTTTATATATGAGATACAAAATGTTTAAAAAGGTTGCGTTATAAAATTGTATTCTGAAAAAACTTATATTACTTTAGCAAGTATAACAAGAGAATTAGAATTAAATGAGTGAAAAAGAAGCAAAATTAAAAGCCCTTAAACTTACTTTAGATAAGCTGGATAAGGCTTATGGTAAAGGTACGGTAATGAAAATGAGCGATGCCGCTGTTGTTGATGTAGATTCCATCTCTTCAGGTTCCTTAGGATTGGATATTGCATTAGGTGTAGGCGGTTACCCCAGAGGAAGAGTTATTGAAATTTATGGCCCTGAATCGTCCGGTAAAACTACCTTAACCCTACATGCCATTGCTGAGGCTCAAAAAAATGGAGGTATAGCGGCTTTTATTGATGCCGAACATGCATTTGACAGGTTTTATGCTGAAAAACTGGGTGTTGATATTGACAATTTAATTATTTCACAACCCGACAATGGAGAACAGGCACTTGAAATCGCGGACAATCTTATTCGCTCAGGAGCTATAGACATCGTTATTGTTGATTCCGTTGCTGCTTTAACACCAAAGAGCGAAATAGAAGGTGAAATGGGTGATTCCAAAATGGGACTTCATGCGCGTTTAATGTCACAGGCTTTAAGAAAATTGACAGCATCTATTAGTAAAACTAACTGTACGGTAATATTCATTAATCAATTACGTGAAAAAATTGGGGTGATGTTTGGAAATCCCGAAACGACCACAGGAGGTAATGCTTTGAAATTTTACGCCTCTGTAAGATTAGATATCAGACGTTCAACCCAGATAAAAGATAGCAATGGTAATGTATTAGGTAACAAAACCCGGGTTAAAGTGGTGAAAAATAAAGTAGCACCTCCATTTAAGGCCACAGAATTTGATATTATGTATGGAGAAGGCATATCGAAAGTTGGGGAAATATTAGATCTCGCGGTTGACTACGAAATTATCAAGAAAAGTGGATCGTGGTTTAGTTATGGAGAAACTAAGCTTGGTCAGGGTCGTGATGCGGTTAAGGCCCTGATTAAAGATAACCCCGAACTTATGGATGAATTGGAGGAGAAAATTAAAGAGCTTCTTAAAACATAATAAAAGCAAAACAATCTCGATATAAATCGAGATTTTTTTGCTTTAAGCGCAACCTTTTCGAACTTGTGACATCTATTTGAAAACAACAATCGAAATTAAAGTTTATGAAAAATATATTTGTTTTTAGCCTTATACTAAGCCTATTGGTGTCTTGTAGTATCGGTGATGATTCGGTTAACTACGATCTTGAGATTTTACCAGTTGAAAGTGTTGATATACCTGATGAATTTGAGTTTGGACAGACCTACCCGATTACTGTGTATTATTACAGACCAACGACTTGTCATGCTTTCAGAAATTTTTATTACGAAAGAGATGATAATGTTAGGACTGTTGCCCCAATTACATATGTCGATACAAAAAACAATTGTTCAGACCTTACAGATAATTTAGTGGAGGCCACATTTAATTTTATTGTTACGAGAAATGGTTCATATATCTTTAAATTTTGGCAAGGAGAAGATTCGAGTGGTGAAGATCTATTTTTAAGCATCGAAGTCCCTGTTTTGTAAATTTGATACATAATAAATGAACCTTAACAGTTAATGCGTTTTTAATTTGAGTTTAAACCAACTCATAGAACATTGTAAAACGAATGATACTAAAGCACAAGAGAAATTATATAGACTCTTTTCGGGTAAATTATTTTCTATTTGCTTAAAGTATTCGAATAATTATGCCCAAGCTGAAGACAACCTGCAAGATGCTTTCTTAACCATTTTCGAAAAAATTGGTCAATTTAAAGGTAAAGGATCATTTGAAGGTTGGATAAAGCGCATTACGATTAATACCGCTTTACAACGTTACAGGACAGAGAAGGTGTTCAATATAGTTAATGAAAATGAAGTTGAAGATTTTGAAATAGAGGTTAATGGCGATGCTATTTCTTTAGATTACTTGTTAAAAGCCATACAAGATCTGCCTGACAGGTACCGCCTGGTTTTTAACCTCTATGTTTTAGATGGATATTCCCATAAAGAGATTGCAGATATGCTGAATATTACCACTGGAACCTCGAAATCGAATTTATCAAGAGCGCGGCATATTTTAAAGCAGGCTGTTGAAAATTATACATTAAATGAAAACATTCAGTCATTATAATGGGTGAAAAAAAACATATAGATAGATTATTTCAGGAAAAATTCAAGGATTTTGAAGCTCATCCTAGAGACGAAGTCTGGAGTACTATTGAATCGCGATTGCATAAAAAGAAGAAAAAACGTCGTGCTATCCCGCTTTGGTGGCGCTATGCCGGTGTTGCCGCCCTTTTGGTTTTATTACTTGGCATTGGTAATTTAATTTTTAATTCAGGTAGTACTATTAAGGCTCCTTCTTATCAGGTAGGAGATACCAACTCCAGCAATGATGATCAAACAACGGGTAACACGGGAGATTCGGATTCAAAAAAAGATCAAAACATTGAAGTCATAGTAAATTCTGCTGATGAGATCGCTATCGATGAAGTAAAAGAACTCAAAAATAATAACGAAGCATCAGATAATATAGCTCCTTTTAAAAACACAAATCCAATCACAGAAGAAAACCTAGACTCTAAAAAAAATATTACCAGCAATAAGGAAGCTGTGAAGCCCAGTGATTTAAATACGGTCCTAAAGGATGACAATACTTTAATTTCAAAGGACAACAACATAGCGGCACAAAAGGAACTTGAAACTAAAGGAGATGATAAGACTGATGCAATGGATCGGATTCAAAAGGAGGCGGCGAACTATAAAACTTTTAAATCGGATTCTTCTGTTGTGGTTAAAACTAATCCCAAAGATGACGCCACTGAAGATAAAAACGACATTTCTATTGAAGATTTAATAGATAAGGATATAAATGAGCTCATTGAAGAAGAGAAATTTAGCAGGTGGAGTGTTGCCCCAAACGCTGCGCCTGTTTATTTCAATAGTCTGGGAACAGGATCTTCGATTGATCCCCAATTTAATAACAACGCAAAAACGGGCGAATTGAATATGAGTTATGGTATTAAAGCCAGTTATGCCATCAATAAAAAAATACGCATTCGTTCGGGCATCAACAAAGTTCGTCTAGGTTACAATACAAATGACGTTGTAATTTACCAATCGATCGGATTTAGCGAAAACGCAGTTGGCGCTTCTTTATCTAATATTAAATCAAATTCTAATAATTCCGTATCATCCTTAAGTTCAGTGCGTTCATCGTCATTTGCCAGTGCTGAAAATATTAACTTAAAAAGTAATGCCGGCTTACTATCTTCGGTCACTAATACCACTATTAATCAAGAATTTGGCTATATAGAAATTCCTTTGGAAATACAATACACCATTCTGGATAAAAAGTTCGGGCTTAATCTGATTGGTGGATTTAGTTCCTTTTTCCTGAGTGAAAATAAAGTGTATTCTGAGAGTACAGATTCCAGGACACTATTGGGTGAAGCGAATAATTTAAATAATGTAAGTTATAGTGCTAATCTGGGGCTTGGTTTGAATTATAAATTATCTAAAAAATTAGATTTTAATTTAGAACCCTTGTTCAAATATCAAATAAACACCTTCAGTAATACGTCCGGTAATTTTAATCCTTATTTCATAGGTGTTTATACTGGGTTTGCAATAAAATTTTAGGTTTTGGTTAGATCTGGATATTGGTGAATGAAAAGTTAAAACCAATATCAAACAAAACGGCCCCTTGAGCGGGGCCGTTTTGCTTATTGGTCTATAAGTGAGCTATATATAATTCCTCTTGCACGTTCATTTAAGGATTTTGTGTCCTCAATTGTTAAATTATCAGTCGATAAAAACGCATGAACCTTTACCCGCATCAATCCCGGCCCGCCATTAAAAAGGGTATAGGAAAATCGCTTCTTGGTATCAAAAAAAGTTAAGGGCACTATTGGTATCTTATGGTTGATGGCTAACCTAAAAGCACCGTCTTTAAAATCATCTAAAACAATATGTTCTTCGGGAACGCCTCCTTCCGGAAAAATACATATACTAAGGCCTTGTTTCAATCGTCTTTGAGCCCTTATAAATACGGCTTTTCGACTTTTTTCTGAACTCCTGTCGACCATAATACTGGTACGTTTATAAAAAAACCCAAACAGAGGTATTTTTGCTAGTTCCTTTTTCCCAACAAAAACAAAAGGATTCTTGATAGATGCCAGCATCAACATGATATCAGCCATTGAAGTATGATTCGCGATAAACATATAACTTTTATTCGGAATTGGGTTTTGTTCGAAATCAATTATCACCTTAAATCCCATTCCAAATAGGATAAATTTTGCCCATAGACGAGCCAATTTAAAAAAATAGGGATACCAAGATTCTTTAGAAATTGAAATGAGTAAAATGGGAAACAAAGTAATAATAGGAAGGGCCACCAATACGTAAAACCATATTCGGTATAAAATCCAGAAGATATATTTAAACACCATCATAGACCCTAAAAATACATAAATGTATTGAGCATTTTAATTTAATAAATTCGTTTATGGCTTTTTGACAGTGCATCCGAAATACATGTCAGAGCGATTTCCGATATAAATTCTATTGTAGAATAATGCTCAAAAGAATTACCTTTGCGATGATTTAAAACGAATTGCAGTCTTTAACAGCCCAATACTTTGAAGTAAATATAGTTATGGCAAGAATACTCACAGGCATACAAAGTACAGGAACACCGCATTTAGGAAATATTTTAGGAGCGATTCTTCCGGCTATAAATATGGCGGAAGAACCAAATAATGATTCCTTTTTGTTTATTGCCAATCTTCATACCCTAACACAAATTAAAGATGCCGAAACACTTAGAATGAATACCTATTCTACTGCGGCTGTTTGGTTAGCGTTCGGATTAGATATTGAAAAAACGGTATTTTACCGGCAAAGTGATATCCCCCAGGTAACAGAACTGACCTGGTATTTAAGTTGTTTTTTCCCCTACCAACGCCTCACCTTAGCACATAGCTTTAAAGATAAGGCTGATCGATTGGAAGATGTAAATTCTGGCTTGTTTACCTACCCTATGCTCATGGCCGCCGATATTCTATTATATGATGCCAATATCATTCCGGTTGGTAAAGACCAATTGCAGCATATAGAAATGACACGTGATGTGGCCTCCCGATTTCACGCAAAAATGGGAGAAACATTTGTGATGCCGGAAAGTAGAATTCAGGAAAACACCATGCTTGTGCCTGGTACAGATGGAGAAAAGATGAGTAAAAGCAGGGATAATACGATAAATATTTTTTTGGATGACAAACAGCTTCGAAAGCAAATTATGTCCATCAAAACTGATAGCACCCCGCTTGAGGATCCAAAAGACTGGACAACCTGTAACTGTTTTGGGCTTTATGAGTTATTGGCAAGTAGTGAAGAGGTCGAGGCTATGAAAACAAATTACGAGAAAGGCGGATATGGTTATGGCCATGCAAAGCAAGCCTTGTTTGAGCTCATTTTGACCCGTTTTGAAGAACCTCGTAAAAAATACAATTATTACATGAGTCATCTTAACGAGATTGATAAGGCGCTTTCCTATGGTGCAGAAAAAGCAAGGCGTGTGGCAAATGAGGTTTTAAATAGGGTAAGGGAAAAAGTGGGCTATTAATCCCTTATGCAACTTCAAAAAGTTTTCCGGGCAAAGGTCTAATGACCCCTTTTAATTCCATGTTTAAGAGCACACTACTTACTTTAAAGACTGGCATGTTACACTCTAAAGCAATACTATCCAATTGCTCCTTTTCTCGATTAATCAGATAGTTATAAATAATTTTTTCATCCGCGTTTAATTCAACAAATAATTGTTTTTGGATGGGTTGCTTAGTTTGCTCATCCCATTTCCAATTTAAAATATAGGGTACATCTAAAGGGGTCGTTAACATATGTGCCCTTTGATGCTTGATCAAATTATTGCACCCTACGCTTTGTGAGTCGGACGGCCTGCCAGGTATGGCAAACACATCCCTATTGTAGGAGTTGGCAATATCAGCGGTAACTAAGCTTCCCCCTTTTTCTGCCGATTCTATCACAATAGTGGCTTCACTTAATCCCGCAATAATCCGGTTTCGTTTTAAAAAATTATTTCTGTCGAAAATGGACGTACTCCAAAAATCCGTTAAAAATCCACCATGTTTTTCAACATCAGATACATATTTTTTATGCGTTTTTGGATAGATTTGATTTAAACCGTGGGCCAAGCAACCTATGGTTTGTAACTCGTTTTTTATGGCAGCCTTATGGGCAGTAATATCGGTGCCATAGGCAAACCCCGAAACTATTATTGGGTCATATGGTTTTAATGTCTCAATTAATTCCTCACAAAATGCGACTCCACTTGTCGTAATTTTTCGTGTTCCCACAATACTAATAACCGGATTATGTTTTAAGCTGATATTTCCCTTTTCAAACAGTAAAATAGGGGCATCAACACAATGTTTCAATCTAAACGGATAAGATTCCTCTTCAAAATAAGACACTTTTATAGCATTGTCTTTAATAAATTTCAACTCATTTTCTGCGGCTTCTGCATGCCTGGTATTATATAAATCTGAAATCGTATAGTGTCCGACTCCGGGAATCTTGAGAAGACGTTGCTTTTTTTCCTTTAAAACCGCTTCCGGGGAACCACAAGATGAAATTAAGCGTTTTGCGATAATATCTCCAATATTGGTTACGTGTTGTAAAGTAAGGGCATAGAATAATTCATGGTAGGTCATAATTTCAATTTAAGGTGCAAGTAAAGAAATATTTTAAACTGTTGATAAATACTTCTCTTCAAATTTATTCTGTATTCTTAATTTTTTAACTTTGTTTTTATGCAGCTTGAAACCTACATCAGTGATTTACTTTATCGATATGAATGTGTTACGATCCCTAAATTTGGATCGTTTTTATCTCATCGCGTATCTGCAAGTATAGACGAATCTTCACACGCTTTTTGGCCACCAAAAAAAATACTGTCGTTCAACGAGCAAATTCAAAAAAATGACGGGCTATTGGCTCATTATATTGCAGATGTAGAAAAAATTCCTTTCGATCTTGCGAATAAAAAAATAGCAAAACGCGTAAAAATTTTAAAATCATATTTAACGCAAGGAGAAACACTGACATTTAAAAATATCGGCGAGATTGTTTTTAATAATGAAGGCAAGATTTTATTTGAGCCAACATATCGTCTCAACTATTTAACCGATGCATTCGGCTTGTCAAATTTTGAGTCACAAGCTATTCTTCGCGAAGTTCATAAGGATACAGCAGAAGCTCTTGAACGCGTTATTCCCATTGGAGTGACACCGGAAAAACGCAAATCAAAATCTTATCTAAAATATGCAGCAGTAGCCGTGATTGCTCTGGCCTTAGGTGGATTTACAGCGTCGAACTATTATGTGAATAAAATTGAAACTCATAATCAATTAGCGCAGGAGCAAGCCAATGAACAACTTGAAATCAAAATCCAAGAGGCTACTTTTAGTTTAAATCCTATCCCGGCCATTACACTAAATGCTGTAAAGCAAACCGGTAATTATCACATAGTTGCCGGCGCTTTTCGTATAAAGGAAAATTCTGCTAAAATGGTTCAGCAGCTTAGGAAGCTTGGGTATCCAGCACGATATGTCGGTGTAAATAAATATGGGTTACACGAGGTTATCTATGCAAGTTATGAAAAAGGCTCTGAAGCTTTAAGTGCGGTTCGTGAAATTAGAAAAACACATAATAAAGATGCCTGGATACATATCGATAGAAACCTTGACCAACCTTTATATAAAAATACCTCAGGAGCCATATATCCAGTGAAACCTGAAAAGACAAAGAATATACAATTAGGTTCAGAAAACAAATCTGAAGCTAAGGTAATGACATCGAAAGAGGAATTAGACATTAGTAGAAGTCCAAATATTATTCAAATTTTAAAAGGTGTTGAGGATGTGAATAATGGATTTTATCTGATTTTAGATGCCTTCAAAGATGCTTCTCTAAGAGATCGTTTTATTAAAACCCTTGAATCTGAAGGATATGCAAATGTGCGTTTCTTTTTCGATCAAAAAAGCGACTATTTTTTCGTTTATAATGAAACATTTAGTGTGTCCGAATTAGCCTCAAAAGCGTTAAAGTTAAAAGTGAATAGTCCTAATCGCGAAAAAATGTTTATTGTTAAGGTTGAAAATTAAACCTCATCATCCAGCAGCCTTTATTAATACAAAATTGCATTCGGTTTTACTTCTTAAAAACTTAAAAGGATAGTACCTTTGCCCCATCTAAATTGTTACCCAAGATGCAAGCAAAAACACCTGAGCAATCTAAGACCATCCTTACAGATATGGTTTTACCGGGAGAGACCAATCCCTTAAATAATTTATTTGGTGGAGAGTTGTTGGCCCGTATGGATCGTGCGGCCAGTATTGCTGCAAGGAGGCACAGCAGACGGATTGTGGTCACAGCCTCTGTTAATCATGTTGCCTTTACCAAAGCTGTTCCATTAGGTAGCGTGGTGACGGTTGAAGCCAAAGTATCCCGTGCATTTAAAACGTCGATGGAAGTATTTATTGATGTTTGGATTGAAGATCGTGAATCCGGTGAACGCACAAAAGCAAACGAAGCTATTTATACCTTTGTGGCCGTTGACGATACAGGACGTCCCGTAACCGTTCCGGAGGTTACCCCGGAGACCTCCCTGGAGAAAGAACGATTTGCCGCCGCTTTACGCCGGAAACAACTGAGTCTCTTGTTAGCCGGAAAAATCAAACCAAATGATGCAACTGAATTGAAGGCATTATTCGAGTAATTATGCTGCTATTATAAGTCTCAACTTGATTAAAGCCGGAGGAGTTACATCTTATAGATCCAGGCGGCAGGATCCTGGGTGTCGCTTTCTTTTGAAACAACAAAACTGAGAACCGATTCATTAGTTGCTCTATTTGTAGCGACTTCACCTATGACTTGCTTCGTATTAACCTTGTCGCCTTCTTTAACATATACTTTAGATAAGTTTTTATATGTGGTTATATAATTCCCGTGGCGCACCATTACCAACGGATTAACATTCTTAAGTGTAATCACACCTATGACTTCCCCGCTAAATACCGTGCGGACCTGGGCCCCCTTTTCTGTAGCTATACGAACACCATTGCTCTTTATGGTAAGCGATCTGTTTATTGGATGCGGTTGATTGCCATAACGCAGTTTCACATACCCTTTCTCAACCGGCCATGGTAATTTCCCTTTATTGGCAACAAAATTTGAAGCCAGGATTTTTTCTTCAGCAGTTAAAGCAAAGCTCGTAGACGATTCCGATTTTCCTACTCTTTTATTCGAACGGGCTATCGCGGCTTTAATTATTTTCTCTATCTCTCGGTCTATACGATCGGCTTCTTGCTGCTTCGCCTTAATTTGTGCCGTATATCTGCTCATATTTTTTTTAATAGACTGCATAAGAGATTCATGTTGCTTTTTTGTTGCTTCCAGCGTCCTTTGAGTCACCCTGTTTTCGGATATAAGACGCTCCTTTTCCTCTCTTTGTTTTAATAAATCTTGATTTGTGTTTTGCAGTTCTACGGTCTTGGCTTTAATAGTTTCTCCCTGTTGTTTTTGATGATTGGCATACTGTTTAATATACTGTAATCGTTTATAGGCTTGCTTGAAGTCGGTTGAAGACAGCAAAAACATGACCTTACTTTGCTTATTTTTACTTTTATAGGACTTCACGACCATTGCAGCATAATCCTCTTTTAATTGCTTTAATTCCGCTCTTAGGGATGTAATCTTCTTTTGATTGGCATTAATTTCACGAGTTAAATAGTTTGCCTGCTGGTTGGTAATCTTAATAAGGTTGTTGAGCACCGTAATTTTATAATTGAAGTCTTCTATCAGTGATAATTCTGATTGGGCTTTAGATTTCGTTTCGGCTTGTAGTTCACTGATCTTTTGAATTTCCCTCCTTAATTCTTGTCGACGAGTTTCCAATTCTTGTTTCCTGTTTTGGGAAAACGCAAATGTTGATAGAATTAACGCAGCAAATACTATAATTCTAAAGATGTCCCTATTGCTCGTCATTACAATTTAATTTCATCATAACCCGACGGTATCTTAAACGGAAATCTTAAGTCGGCATTCAATGAGACTCCCCTGTATTCCAATCCCACTTTTAATTCCTCATCTTCTTCAAGGGCAATCACTTTGATTCGTTCCGGAAGGGTTTGCTTATTCACTTCCTGATATTGTAAATAATCAATTTGCAAATGTCTGGACAGATAAGGCTGGGTTAACTGCTGTGATTCAATTTTAAAATACGATGGATTAAGTAAGTAAAATATTTCAATGATCTCCTGTTGGCGTCTCGGTTGCAGCACGTATTTATTCTCATGGATAAATGACTTATAAGAATCGTCTTTAAGATTATAAAGTGCCTCTCCCAACAACAAATTCTGCACTTTGCTAAAGTCCAGTTCTGTTCCCAAAACCTCACTTAGATAAGTGTATCCTCCATCAAAATAAGTTCTATCTAATTTATTATAAAAACGAACCCTATCCGGTGTTATTAAAGCCTTTACAACTGATATTGGCGTCGAGGTTAATAAAATCTGTTTGTCCTTTTCCATTCGTAAATTAATCGTATACGCTTTAGAGGATTTACCATCATCCATATCTATTTTAATTCGAGTAGATAAGGTTTTAAAATCCGGCGATCTTTTAAGATTCTCTCGTATAACCTGCTTGGTAGATAAATTCAAATTGGCTTCTCCCGATCCTAAACTCCTTGAGGATTTACAGTTGAAAGTCCAGATGGCCAGAAGGGTGAATACAATATATTTAAACTTTTTGATGATGTCCTTATTCATTGGGGTTTTGTAATAGTTTTATCTTATCAGTAAACGATTTTGCCTTGTCTAAATTGTTTATTGCTTTATAAGCACCTGCTAATTGGATGTAAAAATCGATTTCCATTTTAGAATCGTCAATGATGTAATCCAGACCCTCTTCCAAAACATCAATAGCCTCATTTGGTTTATTCAGCGATCCCAGTGCAACGCCATTAATTAAATAAATTAGGGGTTGAGACGGGTATTTTAGAAGCGCTTCGGCACTTTGTTGCAGGACTTGTTCAAACTGCTTTAAATCCAATTTCAATAACAATACATTCTGTAAAACAGAATATGTATTCTCATCCAACCTTAAAACAGATTCAAAATAGCGCAGTGCTCTTTCCTTATCCCCTTTCGACAAATAATACTGTCCTAATTCTTCCAGGGTTTTTTTATCGTTCTGACTTTCTGCCAAGGTTGTCGCCTCAACCAAATCGGTTTCGTATTCCGGGTTATTGTTTACAAAACTTACAAAATCAGATAACACTTTTAATTTCGCGTCAGGCTTAACTTGATTACTTTTCAAGACGATCTTCATTGATTCTATCGCCAAATCCGGCTCATTAGCATCTAAATAAAACTTGTATAAGGCCAAATGCACCAGTTGTGAATTCGGATTAATCTGTAACAGTTCCTTTGCGGTTTCAAAAGCCTTATCCTTTTGGTTGTTTTCACTGTAGCGATAAATCAGGGCCAAATAATTTGATTCCTTTCCAGGATCATCATCAACACGCTGTTCAAGGTTTTCAATTTGATCTTTTTTACGTCCAGTGGCCTTGTAAACCTGATTCCTTAAAACATCACGACTTTCAGAAATGCCATGTGCTTTATCAAGTTCATCCAAAAGCTCCAGAGCATCATCATAATTTTTTGTTCTTACATACAGTGCTGCCAAATCTTCCTTGTAATCCGGATGGTATTCAACTAGCTGTTTAATGGCTTTAATGGCCTTGTCTAAATCATTTTGAGCCACATAAAATCCATACAATTCATCTAAATACCATTCGTTATCAGGATCTTTTTTAACCGCTTTGTTAAATGACGCTTCTGCAGCTCCAAAATTCTTGAGTTTGTTGTAGTTCTTTCCAAGTTCGAAATATAAAACCGCCGGCTCATCATTTAATTCAATACACTTTAAAAGAGCTTCAATCGATCGGTCATAATTCTCAATCCCTTTTTGCTTTAGGGCCTCATAAAAATATTCCTGAAATTGATCCTCTACGTTACCCAGATCATCATCTGGCGTTTTGTTGAAATCGACCTGGGCATAACTCAATTGCGAAATACAGAGTATTCCAAAAAGAAAATTGAATATGTTAGCGTTATAGTTCATTGTAACATAGGACATCCTTGGGTATATTCTGATAAAATGGATTTCAAATATTATTCCAAAACAGAATAATCTCCAAAACTAACGGCCAAATAATCACCATTGTAAGTAACGTAATTACCAGTCATTGCATTGTCTAATTTAGCGTTTTTAAACTGTATATAGGATATCTCCCTTATCAATCAACATAAGGCATCACCTCGTTGGTTCGCCAAAGGAAATTAGAATATTGACTTTTATTTTATTCCGGTGCTTCCAAAACCACCTTCTCCCCTTGAAGTTTCCGTTAATTCATCTACTTCCACCCACTCAGTCCGTTCATGCCTGGCTATGACCAGCTGGGCAATGCGTTCGCCATTTTGTACGATAAAATCTTCATGAGATAAATTCACCAAAATAACTCCTATTTCTCCCCTGTAATCAGCATCTATAGTTCCGGGAGCATTTAATACCGTAATCCCTTTTTTAGCCGCTAGTCCACTTCGAGGACGTACCTGAGCTTCATAACCTAATGGCAATTCTATGAATAGACCTGTTCCGACAATGCTCCTTTCCAGAGGTTTTAAGGTTCTGGATTCGGTTAAATTTGCTCTTAAATCCATTCCTGCTGAAGCACCTGTTTCGTAGTGCGGTAAGTCATGTCTGGATTTATTAATTATTTTAATAGTCATTCCTGTTTCTTTAACAATAGGTTAATCTGGCTTTTTTCCATTACAAATACAAATCCCAAAAATACAACTAACATCGAGATTCCAATAATATAATTTGTTCTAAATTGGTAGAATGATAATAAAGACAACCCAATGGACAGTCCTAAATATCCTAATATTTTTTTTAAATTATACGGTATAGGATAATATTTCTTTCCGAAATAGTAAGATAGTCCCATCATCGTTGCATAGGCACATAGGGTGGCGACTGCAGAGGCCTTATAACTGAAGGTTTTGATAAATAAGATGTTAATAATTAGTGTTATAAGGGCTCCAACGATAGAGATTAACGCTCCAAACTTTGTTCTGTCTGTAATTTTATACCATACCGAGAGACTGTGATAAATCCCCAAACAAAAGTTCGCGATTAATATTATGGGAACGACCCACATGGCTTCCCAATAGGATTCACTTCTTACAATAAATGGTTTTAGGATATCTACAAATACAATTACTGTTAGCATAATAACAGAACCAAAAGCAACAAAGAATTCTAGAATTTTGGCATAATTTCTTTGGGGGTTTCTGCTCTTGGCATGACTGAAAAAGAACGGTTCTATACCCAATCTATAGGCCGTTGCAAATAGTGTCATAAAAACGGCTATCTTGTAACAGGCGGAGTACATCCCTATCTGGTTTTCTGCAATGTCCGCAGGCAATAGTTCTTTTAAAAGAATCCTATCAAATGTCTCATTTACAGAGAAGGCAATACCCGCAATTAAAACCGGAAAAGCATAGGCTACCATTTTTTTCCATACTAATTTATTGAACCTATATTTCACCTTAACATAAAATGAAAACATGACTAACAATGTCACTGCACTTGCTATTAGGTTAGCAATGAAGATGTAACTGACTTCAAAATCTGGCACATAAATAACGTCGAATAAGGAATCTTCTGAAGCCAATCTTTTAAGCCCCAATAAAAAGAAAATATTCAGCCCTAAATTGATAATGACATTGGCTATTTTAATGACTGCATATCGCATAGGCCGCTCTGTAGCACGCAACCAGGCAAAGGGAATAACCACCAGGGCATCCAATAACAAAATCCATATAACCAGGACGATGTACTTCACATCAATGTCAATTAACCCAGCTATCTGATCTTGAAAAAATAAGGCGATTAAGAAAAATCCCAAAGAGGATAACACTAACGAAATAGTGGAAGTCCCTAAAACTGCATCTTTGTTTTGTTCCTTATTGAAGAACCTAAAAAATGCGGTTTCCATGCCATAGGCCAATAACACGTTGAACAAAACAAAATAGGAGAAAATAACCGATACTTTACCGTATTCAGCTACTGAGGACAATACCCCTTCCGTAGTGTAAAGCGGCACGAGCAAAAAACTCAACATACGCGGAAGGACCGTTGCTATGCCATATATAAAAGTTTGCTTAAAAAGCGTTTTAAGTGCGCCCAAGGACATGAGGTTTATATGGCTAAAAATACAGTTTTAGCCAATGCAAACCAAAGATAAGTTAGTGCTTCTGTTGCGGCCTAACAGGATAATAGATCGGGGCCTTCTTTATAATTCCGGTAATTTTGAAGTATTCCCTTTTGCGTCCATCCTTATAACTGATAACGCATTCATCATCCTTAAGCTCAAAAGGGATATGGGTCCCAATTCGAGGCAGCTTATTCCCATATTCAGCATATGGCTCATTGCTCATAATGATGTCGGGTTTACTATTTTGTCGCCGCTCAAATCTTGCCAGAAAAAGGAGTGGATTCACCTGTTCCAGGATCTTTCTTTGACCTTTAAAATACACACTGTCCAAAACAATGTTATTTGGCAATTGCTTTAAATGAATGTATAGATTCGTACCGGACTCTGAATCTTTCTCACCGCCTACCCAGCTTTGAGAATATACTTCTTTAAAATTTACATCAAATGAATCCTGAATTTTATAAGAGGAGGCGCAATGCGTAAAGCAACCTGTTATAACGGTTAATAATCCTATAAAAAAGATCCTATTTCGAAATCCCATATTATTTTCTTGATTCATTTTAAATATATGAAATCAAATAGTGTTCCATAAAAAAAACCTCAGCTATCTAAACCATATATTTAGATAGGTGAGGTTAAAAATTAGATTCTAAAAAGATGCTAAACGCCTTCGGCTCTATAAGATTTAGTTATTCAATGCCTCAGCACCTCCAACAATCTCTAATATTTCGTTTGTAATGGCTGCTTGCCTTGCCTTATTGTAGGATAGCGTTAACTGGTCTTTTAATTCTTTTGCGTTGTCCGTTGCCTTGTGCATGGCTGTCATACGAGCACCGTGTTCACTGGCAAAGGAATCTCTGACGCCCTTATAAAGCTGCGTCTTTAAGGACTTCGGAATTAACTGTTCAACAATTTCTGCTTTTCCAGGTTCAAAAATATAATCGGAACTGGCACTGCCATTTCCTTCAATTGGCACAATAGGTAAAAACTGTTCGGTCATTACAATCTGAGTTGCCGCATTTTTAAATTTGTTATAAACAATTTCAATCTTATCGCATTCACCAGCAACAAATTTATCCATCAGCAACTGAGCGATTTCAGCAACGTTGTCAAAGGTTAAATCATCAAAAACGTCACTTTTATTTGCAATCACCTTATTTGTTTTCTTGAAGGCGTCATTGGCCTTTTTCCCTATTACCAAATAAGACACCTCTTTATCGGCGTAGGTTTCAGAAGTTAATTTATTAACCTCTTTTATAATGTTCGAATTAAATGCACCAGCCAGTCCTCTGTTGGAGGTTATTGCCACAACTAATACTTTTTTTACCTGACGCTGTGTCGAAAATTTACTTCCGGTATCGGCATCAAGGGTAGCACTTAAACTTTGTAAAAGTTCGGTAAGTTTATCCGCATATGGACGCATTGCCGTTATGGCATCCTGAGCTTTCTTTAACTTTGCAGCCGATACCATTTTCATGGCACTGGTAATCTGCATTGTTGAAGATACCGAAGATATTCTGTTCCGTATTTCTTTTAAGTTTGCCATTGGCCAATTCTGATCTCTCTGGTAAGAGAGGAGATTTTATTAGTTTATTATAAATTACGCGTCATCAATACTCTCGTTATTCTAAGGTTATATGAGAACAGATCAATATTTCCCAGCTAAATCCTTAGCAACAGCCGTTAAGGTATCTGTAATTTCATCTGTTAATTTCCCTGCCTTAAGGGTATCTAATACCTCTCTATGCTTGGCATTTAAGAACTCTATAAAATCTCTTTCGAATTCCTTTACCTTTTCAACAGGAACATTTCTTAATAAATTCTTTGAGCCGGCATAGATTATTGCAATTTGATCCTCCACTTTATAGGGGTCATTCTGTGCCTGCTTTAAAATTTCTACGTTACGTTTTCCTTTCTCAATAACATTCAGGGTAGAAGCATCCAAATCTGAACCAAATTTGGCAAAAGCCTCTAATTCGCGATATTGCGCCTGGTCTAATTTAAGGGTACCTGCCACTTTCTTCATAGATTTAATCTGGGCATTACCTCCCACACGAGACACCGAAATTCCAACGTTGATAGCGGGCCGTACACCCGAATTAAATAGATCGCCATCCAGGAATATCTGACCATCGGTAATGGAGATCACGTTCGTGGGTATGTAGGCTGATACATCTCCCGCCTGTGTTTCAATAATTGGCAAAGCTGTTAAGGAACCCCCTCCTTTGACCAATGGTTTTAAGGCATCTGGAAGATCGTTCATGTTCTTAGCAATGGCATCGTCGTTGATAATTTTTGCTGAACGTTCCAACAAACGCGAGTGTAAGTAGAAAACATCACCGGGGTAAGCTTCACGACCCGGTGGTCTGCGCAATAACAAGGATACCTCTCGGTAGGCTACCGCTTGTTTGGAGAGATCGTCATAGATAATTAATGCCGGACGACCGGAATCTCTAAAATACTCTCCTATAGCAGCTCCTCCCATAGGCGCATATACTTGCATAGGTGCAGGATCCGAGGCATTTGCCGCAACAATAGTTGTATAGGCCAAGGCCCCTCTGTCTTCCAGGGTTTTGGCAATATTAGCTACCGTAGAGGCCTTTTGCCCTACTGCAACATAAATACAATACACGGGCTCACCGGCATCATAAAATTCCTTTTGATTCAAGATCGTGTCTATACAAACCGTGGTCTTCCCTGTTTGTCGATCGCCAATCACTAACTCCCGTTGTCCTCGACCAACCGGAATCATGGCATCGATAGACTTAATACCCGTTTGCAATGGCTCCGATACAGGCTCACGGAAAATAACACCCGGAGCTTTGCGCTCTAATGGCATTTGATAGGTTTTTCCAGAGATAGGGCCTTTCCCATCTATTGGGTTTCCCAAGGTATCAACAACACGTCCTACAATGCCTTCTCCAACATTAATAGAAGCAATTTTATCGGTACGTTTTACTGTAGACCCTTCCTTTATTCCTTTGGATTCACCCAATAATACGATACCAACATTATCTTCTTCAAGGTTCAGTACGATCCCTTCCAAGCCGCCTTCAAACTCTACTAACTCCCCGTATTGTGCGTTCGATAAGCCATATGCGCGAACAATACCATCACCTACTGTAAGAACTGTTCCTACTTCATCCAATGAAGCCGAGGCCTCAAATCCCGCAAGTTGTTGTTTCAAGATTGCTGATACTTCAGCCGGTTTTACTTCTGCCATCTTATTTTAATTTAATGTAAATTCTCTTTTTAATTTATTAAGCTTGTTAGCAACACTAGCATCATATTGCTTGTCTCCAACTCTTAGAACAAAACCTCCTAAAATGGCCTCATCCACAACCTTTTCTAATGTCACTTCCTTATTTGTCAATTCCTTAATTTTTGCCAAAACCTTAGCTTCTAAAGCACTTGTCATCGGAAAAGCTGTGGTCACCTTAGCGACTTCTTTCCCCATAAATTCATCATAAAGTGCACTATATCTCCTGGCGACGTCATAAACGATATCAATTCTTTTGTTTGTAACCAATACATCAAACAACCCCGAGGTAATCGCATGACATTTAGGAAAAACCGAAACTAAAGCCGTTTTTTTTGTTTCAGATTTGGTAACCGCATTATGCAATAGTTCACTGAGTTCTTCGCTCTGATCTAAGGTATTAGCAATCAACTTCATGTCCTCATTCACCACATCAGCCTTTTTCTGCTCTGATGCCAATGCCAACACGGCCTTTGCGTAACGTATTGCTGCTCTGCTTCCTGCCATTATATCTATTTTAATGTGGCCTCACCCAACATCGACTCCACCAATTTAACCTGTTTGTCCTTGTTGGACAATTCTTCACGAACTACCTTTTCTGCTATTTCAAGGGATAGACTTGCGACTTGTGATTTTAAATCAGCAATCGCAGCCTTCTTTTCTGTTTCAATTGTGGCCTGTGCCTGGGCAATAAGTTTAGCCGAGGCTTCCTTGGCTTCGTCCTTGGCATCTTCTATCATCTTATTCTTCATGTCTCTTGCCTCTTTCAGCATGAGTTCACGTTCAGCTCTGGCTTCCTTCAACAACTTCTCATTATCCGCCTTAAGATTTGTCATTTCCAGCTTGGCTTTCTCCGCAGCATCTAAAGCATCCTTTATGCCCTCTTCCCTGCTATTCACCGAATCTAAAATCGGTTTCCAGGCAAACTTCTTTAATAACAAGACTAAGGCAATAAATAAAACGGCCTGCCATACAAACAATCCTAACGAAAAGTGTTCAAATAATTTTTCCATAATTCTTTAAATTTCCAAAACCCGATGTTTAATTTAAAAAGAACAGCTATAACCAACCGTTATAGCTGTTTCTTAAATGTTGTTTACACTGCAAATAATGCAGCGAATCCAATACCTTCAATTAACGCTGCTGCAATAAGCATAGCGGTTTGAATTTTTCCTGTAGCTTCAGGCTGACGAGCGATAGCTTCCATAGCAGAACCACCGATTCTACCAATACCTATACCTGCTCCTATAACTACTAAACCTGCACCTACGATAGCTGGAATCTCCATAAAATATATATTTAAAAATTAAACATTCAATTTAATGATGGTCATGTTCTTCAACCGCCATCCCAAAATACAATGCCGACAGCACTGTAAAAATATAAGCCTGTAAAGCTGCTACCAATAATTCTAATATGCCCAACACAAAGGCCAACAGAAATGACAACGAGCTTCCCAACCAGTTCTCCAATAAAAACACCATTCCAATGATACTCATTAACACCACATGTCCCGCAGTAATGTTCGCATACAAACGAATCATTAGCGCAAATGGTTTAATAAAAGTTCCTAATAACTCTATAGGTGCCAAAATAATTTTCATTGGAACAGGCACACCCGGCATCCAAAAAATATGTTTCCAGTAATTTTTATTTCCTGAAAACGTGGTTATGAAATAGGTGATGAGTGCCAAACATAAAGTGACTGCAATATTATTTGTCAAGTTCATTCCAATGGGTGTTAAACCAAATAAATTAACGATCCATACAAAGAAGAATACCGTCAACAAATAACTCATATAGCGTTTGTAATGTTTTTCACCAATATTAGGAATGGCGATTTCATCCCTTACGTACAATACGATAGGTTCAAGAAAACGACCCAGACCTTTAGGCATTCTTCCATTCTTTTTGTAGGCCATAGCCATGCGTCTGAACATAAAGAACATGATGGCAAATACCATGAAAATCATGACGACATTTTTAGTTATGGAAAAATCTAAGGGTTTTTCATTTATTGGATGATGATGGTCATCTTCAATTATTTCTCCATCAGGAGATGCTACCTTATATATTTTGGAATGATATAACTTGTAATAGCTGCCATCAACCTCTGCAACCGTTTCTCCGTGATGAAATTTTGAAGACGAAAATAGTTTCAGCCCGTTATCCCATAAAATTACCGGTAGTGGAAACCCAACATGTTTTTCTTCACCAGCATCCGTTTTATAGGAAAACAAGTTGAAATCATAAGAATCCTTTAAGTGATGTTGGATGTATTCCTTAACTTCAGCTTCGGTAGTTTTGCCTGAATTTGATGCTTCATGACCATGGTCCTGCTCCTTTCCGTAAGAAACAATGGTCAGTAAAAACAGTATTAGGTTTAAAGGTTTTAAAGCTATTTTTCGATGCATATCACTTTCAATAATAGTGGCTTAAAAATCGCTGCAAAGGTATGTTTTTCTATCAAAAACAAAAACAATTTTTTCTTTTATTTGACGGAAGGGTTAAGGAGGTGTTTTTCAGCTAATTATTTCAGCTTATTTAACCAGTTACCAAGACTAATTGTTTCGATTATTAATCCGATCGCATAAGGGACAAAAAAAGAGGCAAATTCCAATTTGGAAAGTACCCCATCCTCTTTGAAAATAGGATAAAAGAGGATAAAAAATATAGCGAATTTCAATAAACTTCCAACTAAAAATAAAAACCCTAACTGGGCCGTAAATCTGTTTCTCAATAGATATAAAACGCCAAAAATCAGGACGACCAAAATAAGATTGACAGTGTAAGAAAGTATAATTTCATTCTCAAATAAGGCCAAGCCAAACACCTTTAAGGCACCTATATGAATATAAAAGGTAATACTTAAAAAAAATATTGCTTTTAAAGCGAAGCGAAGAATGGGGTGCTTCATGTATTGTTAATTCTGTTGACTTGCTTCAGGACGACGTAAAGCGATATCCCCACACCCAAAAGCGTCATAATTATAATATACAGCTTCTGTCCGTTATTATAGTTAGCGTCTAACCATTTGCCCAGTAGGACAAACAAATAGATAGTAACCCCCATTTGAATGGCAATTCCGGAAAGTTGGGCAACATTTTTAAGCTGTTTTTTCGGATCCAGGTCCTTGTTGTCTTTGTTGCTGGGCATTGGTCATTTCTTTTACGGCTCCTTTCATCATACAACTTACATTAAACGTGGCTCCGGGCTCCACTGCTAATTTACCTACAACGACTTCTCCCTGAATAAATGCAGAGGCTTTTAAGGTCAGTGTCCCTGTAAGGGCCAGTTTACCATCAAATTTCCCCTCAAAATGGGCATCGGTTCCTTGCAAGGTGCCTTTCAGTACCCCCTTTTTTCCAACCACCACCTTGCCCGTGGTTTTGATGTTGCCCTCCAGGACGCCGTCAATTCTCAAATCGCCTTCACTGTTGAGGTCTCCAACTATTTTTGTGCCCTGAGCTATAATATTTTGATTGGATGTTCCTTCTGCCATGGTTTTGTCTTTTTTGTTATCAGAAAACATATTACTGTAAACTTAGTTATTACTTAAATTTAAAAAGGTATTCAAATTCTTATGAATTTGTACAATTCGGTAATTATCGGATGAAATTACAAAATAAGGTTTCGTGATTTTTTTTCTTTCCTCTTTTCTTAATAATTGATCAAATGTTTGGGCGACATTTTTATTGCGGATACCGTGAACGAGTATAAGTGTCGTATTTGGATCATATACATCCATGGATGATTTCAGGTCATAGTATTTAATGTTTTTCAGTATGGTGTCCAGCTCCTGTTTATACCCTAAGATTGTTTCCCTGTTGTCTTCTTTGAATTGAAAAACCACCTTATAATTGTTTGTCAGACTATCATTAGGTTCTATGAACTCGGCACTTGATAATTGCGGCATTACTTTAGACTGGATTTCCTGTGCCTTGATACCTTCCGGTGTATTGGCGTAGGTCACCGCTACAAAATTAATGGCTTCTTTGTAGGGTTCGAAACCATAAAGGCGCCCTACTGCAGTCGCTTTAAGGAGTTCGAATTTGGAAACTATCGCTTCCCCATCGAAGGCATTGATATAGTCCTCACACTTTTGTATGACCGTTTCATATTGCTGATCCTCATGCAATTCATACAGTTTTTCATACAACACTTCAGGACTGTTCTCGTCTACGAGACTCGCCAATTCAGGATTCGACAATATGGTTGCGTATCGTGAATCGGGATAGTTCTTTATGATGTCCTCCTTGGCTATAAGGGCTTCTGAGGACGCACCAATTAATTCATAAATTTTAAACAAATTATATTTAGATGGTAAAATCAATCGCTCTTCCGGATTACTTTTTAAAAGTTCCTGGAATTTCCCTTTTGCCAATTCATATTCCTTGAACTTTTCTTTATAAATGAGGCCCAGTTGATAATACGCATAGTTTCGTTCTTTCCAGATACTATCAATCTCTTTTTCTTCAGACGGAATTTTTGATATGTAAAATTGGGGGTCATAACGTTCTTCTTCAGTTGCAGTAGCTAACAGGTCCCCACCGGATACCAGACCCGCACCACCAGATCCGGGTTCACTGGACCATCTCCAGTTATCCTCCAAGGTTCTGTTACCCCAGATTTTAACAAATTCGTTTTTGCCATAAGCTACCGTCGTGGGATTATAAAAGTAAAATGTACTTCCCTGGCCGGGCAAGCCACCGCCACCCATATTCATCCGTTGACCGGGAAGGTTATTGTTTACCGTTGCCAGACCACCCTTGTTTCGCTCGTTTGCCTCTTGTAATTCTTTTTCTTTCTTCGCTTTTTGCTCTAAACTATCCGTAAAAGCTTCAAAAAAGGCCAGCCGTTCAGATTCCGGCAGGTTAATTAAATGCAATAGGCTATCATTCACCTGAGCGATATCTTCATAATAAATGACATCAATAAGATTATCTCTTTTCTTTTTTATAACGCGATAGGGCTTCGAATCCGTTACGAGGTTATTCATGGTACTGTCATAATACTGACCCGCCTCTCTGTACAGAGAGGCATCGAAATTCTTGTCCCCCAGAATTTGATAGTTTTTCGCAATGAGTAGTTGGTCTTTAGAATTAGTTCGCAAGGATTTATTGTAATACACATTGGCCAATGAGTCCGATTGGTTTCGATCATGAAACACGGCGATTTGATGGTATATTTTATCCAGATAAGGTCTGTTTTCTCTATTTTCCTCCAACTCGGTAAGCAATGTTCTCAATGCTAATTTATCCCCATTGTCATAATCGAAATTCTTAATTTTCTCGATATAGGCACTTATCATATATATTCTAGGTGTCTTCCTGTTGAGTTCAATGACTCTGTCGAAGGCTATATTCGCACTATCCTTATATCCTAAGGCATTGTACAATTGTCCTTGTATAAAACGGTAACGTCCACGTTCGTCGTTACTCTTTGTTGCCACGGACGCTATTTCTAATTTGGCTATGGCAGTATCCAGGGCCTTGAGGTTTAAATAGGCCTGCGCCATTGTTGATGTGGCGTCGGCAAGATCCTGACCTTCTAAGTCCTCCTGCCGTAATAATCGTTTCAAGTTCTTCAAGGCCAGTTCGTCATTCTCCAAACGGAGGTTGGTTTTTTCGCGCCATATTTTTGCCTGATTGATTTTATCACTTGCCGGATATTTATAAAGGATATAGTTAAAAGCTTCTATTGCCGGCACAAAACGCTGATCGAAATACCGAGCCTTTCCAAGCAACAGGTAAGCCTCATCAATCTGCGGATTTTTTTCACGCCCGTCTATATTCATGCTGTGCTTCTGAATGGCTTTTACGGCCTTTTCTTCAGCGCGATTAAAATTTTCATTTTTGGACTGGCCCGGAAGCATGACCACATCCATAACCTCCATGCGTTCTATTGGCAATACATCCCAATAATTATCCTGATAGCTTTCGTTAAGATTGAGGCGTCCATCCTCCAATGCCAGGTAGCCGTTATACAATGTATTGAACTCGGTAGTAACGGCATGGTAGTTTCGACTTATAAAGTTATCCTTCTTTCTCGAACAACTTACCAATAAAATAATGGAAATGGTTATGGCTAGTATCCCTTTTGAAAACGACTTCAATACCTTGAAAATTTAGTATTATAAATAACTACATTCCCTTGCATATATTATGCAGGTAGGTAAAAATAAGCATCTTTTTTGATTCGCCCAGATATTTGTGCGCCTTTTAGCCCAAAGACTGATTCGCAAAATGCGCTTCCAATTCTTTTAGTGTCGCTTCATTGGTGATCAAGTCTTTAATAATTTCTCCTTTATGCAAAACTACAATGCGTTCGCATACATCAGTAACATGGAGTAAATCGTGACTTGAAATTAATATGGTAACACCTTGCTTTTGTGCCAGGTCTTTAAGTATCGCTTTTAATCGGATTTGAGTTGTGGGGTCTAAATTGGCAAAAGGTTCATCTAAAACAATGACTTCCGGTTGACCAATAAGAGCGGCAGCGATACCCACTTTTTTCTGATTCCCTTTACTCAAGTCTCTTAAATATTTCTTCTTGTTTAATATCTCACCATGAAAAAGATCTTCAAATCGGTCTAAGACTTTATTAACATCGGCCCTGTTCTGTCCTCTCAATTCACCGATAAAGTAAAAATATTCCTCCGGTGTTAAATACCCAATTAAAAAACTTTCATCAATAAATGCAGTAGTAAAAGGTTTCCAGTCTTCACTTTTGTTGACTTGAATCGTATTTGACACGATATGCCCCGACGAGGGTTGTATTAAATCCAGGAGTAACGAAAAATACGTTGTTTTTCCCGCACCATTATTCCCAACAAGTCCAAAGCTCTGTCCTTTTGGTATGTCCAGAGTTTCAATATTTAAGACGGTATTCCCATTATAGACTTTCGATAAATTTGATGTGCTTATCATATTACATGTATTTAGTTGTCCTGGCCAAAGGCATCAATCATTTTATATTTTGAGTTCAGGTATCTCCTGGTTATGTGTTGCATCAGTTTTTCATGAAAAACGATCCCGACAATCCCACTTATTATCAATACCAACGACGCTATTTCAAATCCAATTAACGCATTAAATAATGCAAAAATGCCCATTGGCAACAGCATTAAAGGAATCCCGATAAGCCATTGCACCGCTCCGGTGCCTTGATAATTAAAGGCCGCTTTTTGACTTAAATCGATTTTCTTTCTGTTAAAGGAACCACCATATAGTATAACATGGGAGTTAACGCCGACATTGTAAATAGCCGCCGCGAAATGGGCTAAAAGTACTTTCCATCCAAAATAGATATAGGGAATTCCCAATACAAACAAAATGACGACACTCAGAGCCATTAAGGTGAATTTCGATTCCAAATACTGCTTGTACTTAATGTTTTGACTCATCAGCAGTTTATAATAACTACTGTCCCATGCCGGAATAAATTGACCGAAATTGATTAAAAAGATCCCTGTTGAAAATACACCGACAAACACATAAAAGGAAGTCAAGTCCTGAAATCTCGGATTTGGATAAAAAAACAGGCCGTATAACAAACCCATTAAAACAATCCATACAGAGGATTTGGAACGTTTGTTTCGCCAGATTAATTTTAAGTCCATTTGCATAAATGGCGCAATTCCTCCGAAGTTCTTTGTCCAATTTAAATTAGAGGTCCGCACTTCCTTGATCTCGGATTTTAAACCGCTATCCAGGAACAATTTCTCAGTTAAGAGTTTGCCGTTTAAAATATACAATGCCATTAAAACAACCACTAAAACCAGGTTGTAATAGGGTTGGTCATAAATGGTTAGATACGCCTTGGAAACAAACGCTCTAAAGGAAACAATATCAAAATAATCCATTGCGAAAAACAAGCCCACCAAAAGAACCATGGGTAAAAAAGACAGTTCTTTTTCTGCCAAATAATTTTCCACTATAAAATTGAAAAAATTAATAACGAACACGGTTAATGCCAGAGCCAGCATCCAGAAAACCACCGAATAGAGTGGATAATCATTAAGAATTAAGGTCACTCCAAACGGAATAATTGCAAAAAAAGGTAAAAAATTGAAGAATGAAACTACCGATTTTCCCAATACATAATTAACTATTTTATGCCGTTTAATGGGAAGGACCAATAACGGTTTCACATGCATTACCGGTAATTTCTGGAAGAAAAAACGCATCAAGAGGTCTCCCAAAATCCAATAGAACAAAAAGCCATTAACCATTAAAAAAGGATCCTCATCCGGGAAAATCTTCTTTAAGGCAGGAAACAGAGCAATCCCCATAATTAAAAAAACAGCCATGAAGTATATGGCCAGGAAACCTAAAAGTATCTTAATCCCTAAACTTTTTCCGAAACTGGCCGAACGTACAAAAGATTTCCACTCCAGACCTAAGAACAGTTTAATCATCATTTGGGTTGCGTTTATCGGTTAGTAACCTATTCATTTAAAATGTTACATTCAAAATTAAGATATGCTAAAGGACTTCACTATTTTTGTCAAAAAAATTTTAGCATGTCTTCATTTTATAAACTCTCTATTAAAAATATAAAGCGAGAAACGAATAAAGCGGTAAGCATAACCTTTAATGTTCCTGATAACCTGAAGGATATCTTTCGTTATAAAGCCGGACAGTACATTACTCTAAAAGCACACATCGCTGACGAGGAGGTGAGACGCGACTATTCCCTCTGTGCCTCCCCCAAAAGTAACACCTTAAAGGTGGCGGTTAAAGAAGTTCAAGACGGTACCTTTTCTGCCTATGCCAACACAGAATTGAAAGTTGGGCAAACCTTGGAGGTAGCGCCTCCGAAGGGACGCTTTATTTTCGAGCCCAATGATTCCAAGACAAAGAATATCGCGGCATTTGCTGCAGGCAGTGGCATAACGCCAATAATGAGTATCATAAAATGTGCCCTGGAAGAGGAAGTTTACAGTAAAGTGATTTTGGTCTATGGCAATAAAACAACCCAGGACACCATGTTCTTAAATGAGCTTCTAGAATTACAGCATCAATACAAAGACCGGTTTTCCATTCAGTTTGTGTTCAGTCAGCAGGATAATGAAGACGCGATTTTTGGTCGAATTGAAAAAAGCACGATTAATTATGTGATGAAAAATAAGCATAAACACATCGATGTCGATGCGTTCTACCTCTGCGGACCTGAAGCCATGATCCATACGGTTAAAGACGTATTGACCGAACATGGCATTGATGAAAATCGCATTCACTTTGAGCTGTTCAAGGCTTCGAAAACAGATGAGGTAACTTCTACAAGCACCGCTTCCAATGATAAAGTTCAAATTACGGTAATTGTGGACGACGAAGAGACCGTCTTTGAAATGTCCTCTAATCAAACCATTCTGGAAGCCGCACTCGATGAAGATCTTGACGCTCCCTATTCCTGTCAGGGTGGCATCTGCAGCAGTTGTCTGGCACGTCTCAAAGAGGGACAGGCCACTATGATTCAAAACAATATTCTAACAGAGAATGAAGTTGCAGAAGGCCTCATATTAACCTGTCAGGCACAACCCACATCACCGAAGATCCTGGTCGATTATGACGATGTCTAAACACATCTGTCCGGGTACCGGAATATAATTTCGAATATGTCAGGTAGATGACTGTTCCATGACAGCCTTAATTTTTTTAATGACGGTTTCGGGTGCTATGCTTCCCACCGCATGTTCATAGCCTTCGGGGTATCTATTTCCATATACGGATGTCGGTATTTTTGGATATTGGGCTCTGTCTGGAAGGAAGGCATGTCCTTCTGGCTGGTTAAAGGGTGCAAACCCCGCATAGGGATGCGTCACGCCCCAGATGGTAAAGGTGTTTACACCGAGCATAGCGGCAATATGACCATTGCCCGAATCCATGGACAGCATCAAGTCTAAATTGGAGATAACATCCATTTCTTCCGACAAAGTCAATTTTCCGGCAACATTGACGACATTTTTAATCCGGCCTTCAATTCCATTTAACACTTTAATTTCTTGAGGCCCTCCTCCAAATAAAAGGATTTTATATGTAGTGGAAAGCTTTGCAATAACCTGTTCCATTAATTCCAAAGGGTATTGTTTCCCTTCATGCGCGGCAAACGGTGCTATACCAATACCCTTGCTGAGATCTCCTCCAATAATCGATTTTATTTTATCATTTAAAACCGCTTTCTCCGGGAATCTTGGATTCGATAAATCCACAGGAAATCCCAATACTTCAAACACAAGAGCATAGCGTTCATGGGTTGTTTTAAGAGCCGTAAATCGCTTCCCGGTAGTTAATTCTTTTTTTTCCTTTCGCCCTTTATCGATGGAAACAAATCGTCTGCATTTTAGGAATTGTTTCAGGATCTTGGTTCGCAACACATTATGTAAATCGGCGATCGCATAGAAGGTATGTGCCGCATTGAGTTGCCTCGCTAGTTTATAGAGGCCAAAAACCCCTTTGTGCTGCCCTTTCAATTCGGCCGAGATCACTTTAACATTAGGAATGTTTCGAAATAAAGGGGTGAAAAATGTACGTGTTAAAACCGTTATATTCAGATCCGGGTGTTGCTCTGTCAATGCGCGCAAAACAGGTACGGTCATAGCGACATCACCCATGGCGGATAGTCGGATCACTAGAATATGTTTTGTGTTTAAGGACATCTGGTTATGCCATGTTCAATGATCGATTGTCGACTGCCTGTTGGGTGGCAGGGTCCAGCTATAACTTTGTTTTGATTGGATACACCTGTTAGGACCGGCAATGGTTATTTCTGAGAACGAAGTACCGGGTTTAGTGCTTCGTCATTGTACATTTTCATTTGCTTGTACACTTTCATATACTTATCCCCTTTTTCGATATCCTTCAAAAGCGTGTCTATCGCAGTCGATAAGTCCACACGCTGTTCCAATAACAGATTTAATTTCTTCTGGCAAGCCGCTCGATGTTCCGGTGTAGCATCCTCACGATGCGCTTCTTCGTTCATATGATAGATCTTCAAAGCGAGAATAGACAAACGATCGATGCCCCATGCCGGGCTTTCCGTATTAATAGTAGCATCACTCTTCGGCGTAACGTCCTTGTACTTTTCTAGGAAATAGCTGTCAATATATTCCACCATATCTGTCCTGTCCTGATTAGAGGCATCAATTTGCCGTTTTAACTTCAATGCCGCTACGGGATCGATATGCGGATCACGAATAATGTCCTCGTAATGCCATTGAACGGTGTCAATCCAACATTTTCTGTATAATAAATGCTCTATTAAATCCTCCTTTGAATAGGCGTTTTCAAACGGTTGATCGACCGTGTTAATTATGTGATATTTTTCAATAACCTCCTGAAATATGGTATTCGCTTTACTCGTAAACATGCTTAATGGTATTTTATAGTGCAAAAGTACATGAATTTTTTCATCTGTTTAAATTTTAAACCCTTATATCATCCAGGTGTTTTTTGTAAAGGCGAAAGTAACAACCATATGCCTTCACATCACAGTTCATGAGGTAGGACGCACTACTTCTATAAGGGTTATAAAATTTATTCTATAACTGAAGGAACATCCCTTTTATTTAGTTACATTTATTCAATCCTAATCTTTCACAATTCATGTATATTCACAATATTTCGCATAAGAACTCTATATTGAATACTTTCATTTCTGAAATCCGAAGCACCACCATACAAAGCGATCGTATGCGATTCAGGAAAAACATTGAACGGATAGGCGAGGTTTTGGCATATGAAATGAGCAAGTATCTCGACTATAAGGCCACTGCCATTAAAACACCGCTAGGAATTTCACATGTTAATTTACCTCAAAATGACCTGGTCTTATGTTCCATTTTAAGGGCAGGGGTTCCCCTTCATAATGGTCTGTTGAACTATTTTGATACTGCCGATAATGCTTTTATCTCGGCCTACAGACGGCATCATCATAATCCTGAAACCATCGATATTGTCATCGAATATATGGCCTCGCCATCGATTGAAGGCAAAACCCTTGTGCTGGTCGATCCGATGTTGGCAACGGGACAGTCGTTGCGCACTGCTTTCGAGGCCTTAAAACCCTTTGGGACCCCGGACAGCATTCATCTGGCCTGTGTCATCGGTTCCGAAGACGGGATTAATTTTATTCGAAAAGCCTTTCCTAAGAACACGCATTTATGGATTGCAGCTGTTGATCCTATCTTAAACGATCATGGCTATATCGTTCCAGGACTTGGAGATGCCGGTGATTTGGCATTTGGTGAAAAATTATAACATTAAGACAACAAAAGGCAGGGCCAAAAAGATCAATAAGAAAAGTTCCTTAAACCATTTTTCTTCAATCACTTCAATATAATTGGTTATAATAATAGCCAGAGGAGCAAAAAGGAATAAAAATTCGGCACTGCTTTTTTCAGGGACCAGAACTACAATCAGAAAGGCAATTAAAAAGGCAATTAAAATAAGATCGAAGGATGGCCTCAAGGCCTTCTTTTTCTTTTTAATAGATCGAATATAAAACAGCATGGACCAAATCCCAAACGATATTAGCATGGTTATAGCAAGTGTTAAACCCAGTTCATTGTAGTTTTCATAGGTGAAGCTTACATCGGGCAGGTTTTGAAACACGCCCAGATAATTCCCATAAGAAACGATTGAATAACAAACGGCAAAAAGAAAGACAGTAATTACCCCGGTAAAAGGGATTATCCAATGGTTTATTTTGTTATCGGTGTATAAGATTAAGGCCATTATAATGAGGAGGATAAACAGGATGGACCAAAAATAGAATAACGAAGCAACAGCGATCCAAAAGGCCGCATCAAAAAGCTTTTTATTCAGTTTAATCTGAGTACGGATACTAATAATACGCCTCATACCTAACAGCACAAAAAAATTGGCCATTATGATCCGGGTATCCTGAGTCGTTTTAAACAATGTGAGCAGAAACAGGCTGTAAAGTAAAATTTCGTAATTGTTGTTTTTGGTTAATCCATTTTTGCTTACAATAAAATTGACCAGTAAAATAGAGCTGTAACAAACCAAAAATGCAATCGCCTGTTTAAAGACCCATGAAAGCGTTAAGGAAACTTCTGATAATTTTAAAGAGCCAATCAGGAAAGCCAGAGCCGTAATAAAAAACACCACAATGAAATTTATTGGCTTAGATTTACTAAAAATGCTTGTTATCATTAGCTGTTTTTGTATTTTTGCCTTGTAAATATATTAAGAAGTGATTGGATAATACTAAAATGTTATGATGAAAGATTTCTTTTATGCCATTGAAGATTTGTTTGTGAATGTGCTCTTTGCGCCATTTGATGCGCTAAGGCATTTGGAGTTGGATAATTGGTTTGTGGCAAACGTCGTTTCCTGGCTATTTCTTATAATAGGCTTTGTTGCAATGCTCTATTGGTTAAAGCAGCTTAAAATGTTCAACGATAACAATGAGGAAGATAAAAGCATTTCTTCTCATTCGTTCTTATAAATCGAACCCTATATCCCTGCGATAATACATCTTATCAAAATGTAATTTTTCAATATTTTGGTAAGATTTTTTTATGGCTTCCTGATAGGTCTTACCATAGGTGGTAATGGCTATAACCCGTCCCCCGGAGGTCACAATTTTTCCATTATCAAGCTGTGCCCCGGCATGAAAGGGCACGGCATCGGAGATCAACTCTAGCCCTTTTATTTCCTTTCCCTTTTCATAAGCCTCGGGATAACCTCCTGAAACCAGCATGATGGTCGTTGCCGCGCGCTCATCAATTTCGATATCTATGTCTCTTAGGGTCCCATTTGCCATTGCCATTAGAATATCAACCAGATCATTCTTTAAACGCGGAAAAACGACCTCCGTTTCCGGATCACCCATTCGCACATTGTACTCAATAACCTTGGGGTCATCCCCAACTTTTATCAGACCGATAAAGATAAACCCGACATAGGGTAACCGGTCTTTCTTCAGGCCTTCTATCGTCGGTTTAACAATGCGTTCCTCAATTTTATTTAAAAAGGATGGTGTCGCAAAAGGCACCGGAGAAACTGCCCCCATACCACCAGTATTCAAGCCCGTGTCCCCTTCACCTATACGTTTATAATCTTTAGCCGTAGGCAGGATCTTGTAGCTTTGTCCATCGGTCAACACAAAACAGCTTAACTCGATACCGTCAAGAAATTCTTCAATAACGACCTTGGTACTGGCCTTTCCAAATTTTTCATCAATTAACATCCCCTTTAATTCCGCTTTCGCGGCCTCCAGATCATTTAGAATAACAACCCCTTTCCCAGCGGCCAAACCATCCGCCTTTAGTACGTAGGGTGGCTTCAGGGTCTCTAGAAAAGCAAAGCCTTGCTCTACAGTGTCTTTAGTGAAACTGTCATAGGCAGCAGTGGGTATATGGTGTCGGTATAAAAATTCCTTTGCAAATTCTTTACTGCCCTCCAATTGCGCAGCCGCTTTTTGCGGGCCGATAACCTTTATTTGCTTAAGGGCCTCATCATTCAAAAAATAATCATGAACCCCATTCACCAACGGATCTTCCGGACCCACAACCACCATGTCGATCGCCTTTTCCAAAACAAGTGTTTTGATGGCCTCAAAATCATTAACCCCGATATTCACGTTGGTTGCAATCTGGGCTGTTCCCGAATTCCCAGGGGCCACGAACAGGTTTCTGCATTTCGGGCTTTGTACTATTTTCCATGCAAAAGTGTGTTCTCTACCGCCGGAACCTAGAATTAAGATGTTCATTTTAAATGCTTTTTATGAAGTGCAAAAATAAAACTAATACTAGCAATACACGACTATTTTTTGTTTACTTTACAAAAAAGTTTCTTCATTTTGAATCTATTCAATTTCGTTTTAAAACTCAATGGCTTCCCTATTAAAAAGGCGAAACAGCTGTTAAAGTCTGTACAGCTTAAAAGTGAGATTGACTTTAAAGCTTATGTAGAGACCAAAAAACAGGATATAGTAAGCTATCATTTAAAACACAATACGTTTTATAAAAGATTCGCGAAGGAAGCAGATCCTTCAGACTGGAGGTCCGTTCCGGTGATGACCAAATCAGATTTACAGCAGCCTCTGGAATCCCTTTTGTCTGATGCCTTCACTAAACGCCAGGTGTACATCGGTAAAACTTCCGGGTCCTCGGGACATCCTTTCCTATTTTCTAAAGACAAATTTTGTCACGCCATGACCTGGGCCATCATACAGGATCGGTTCGGATGGTTCAACATCGACTTTAACAGCTCCAAACAGGCGCGGTTTTATGGCATTCCTCAGGATTCTGCGGGCTATTATAAAGAACAACTTAAAGATGTGATAAGCAACAGAACGCGATTCAATGTATTTGATTTAAGTGCTGAGGCATTTGAACTCTGGTTGGCTGTTTTTAAGTCCAAAAAACTGGAGTATCTCAATGGGTATACGAGCGCCATGGTACAGTTTGCCAAATATTTACAACAGAAAGACAGGGTGCTGAAATCCCTTTGTCCATCCTTAAAAATATGCATCGCGACTTCCGAAATGTTATTCGAAGACGATAAGGCCCTTATGGAAAGGTATTTTGGCATACCGGTAATTAACGAATATGGTGCCTCGGAATTGGATTTAATTGCATTCGAAAATCCAAAAGGCCAATGGCAGGTGAATAGCGAAACACTTTTTGTAGAGGTGTTGGATGATCACGGTAACACCCTGCCTTACGGGGAGGAAGGGCGCTTGGTCATCACGTCGCTCTACAACAAGGCACAACCCTTTATTCGTTACGATATAGGAGATATCGGAAGGTTATCAAAGCAGAGTACCTTAAAATCGCCTATTTTGGAGGATTTAACAGGAAGAACGAACGACATTGTGCATCTCCCCAGTGGCAAAAAGGCTGCCGGATTAACCTTTTATTACGTCACCAAAAGCATCATAGAAAAGGATGGCTCGGTTAAAGAATTTGTGATCGAACAACTGGAATTGGATCGATTTAAGGTGATTTATGTCAGCCCCGAAGCCCTGTCTGAGGATAAGAAAAATAGAATCATCAGGGAAATGGAAACTTATCTGGAAAAGGGGCTCCACATTAAATTTGAAAGACAAGACCATTTAGTTCGTTCAAAAAGTGGTAAATTAAAACAGTTTAGATCCTATATAAAACAAAACCCATGAACCTAACACTCGTTGCCGGTGCCAGACCAAACTTCATGAAGATCGCCCCCATTATTGAGGCTATTGAGGCTAAAAAAAAGTGCGGTGCTGACATTAATTACAGGCTGGTGCATACCGGACAACACTACGACGAACATCTGAGCGGGCGTTTTTTCGATGAACTTCATATTCCCAGGCCCGATATCAATTTGGGTGTGGGAAGTGGCACTCAGGCCGAACAGACCGCTGCCATTATGATTGGTTTTGAAAATGAATTAAAATACTATCCGAGTGATCTGGTCATGGTTGTTGGAGATGTGACCTCCACCATGGCCTGTACCATAGTGGCAAAAAAGGGCGGTATAAAAGTAGCGCATGTCGAAGCGGGGATCCGATCAGGGGATATAGGCATGCCTGAAGAAATCAATCGCATTGTAACCGATAGTTTGACAGATTATTTTTTTACCACCTCAGACTATGCCAATGCCAATTTAAAAGGGTTGGGTGTCCCTGAATCAAAAATTTTCTTTGTGGGCAATGTGATGATCGATACCCTGCTCAAGCAGGAGCCCCGCTTTAAGCAGCCAACGCTTTGGAACGATTTGGACCTCTCCCCCAAAAACTACTTTGTGTTAACGCTTCACAGACCCGGTAACGTAGATGCCCCTCAGGCACTAAAACAGTTAGTTGCCGGCATCGTTAAACATAGTAAAGGCCTTCCCGTTATATTTCCGGTACATCCCAGAACTGAAAAACTTCTGAGTACATTAGATTTGAATTTAGACACCCTGCATTGTCTTAAACCTTTAGGATACCTGGAGTTCAATTATCTCGTTAAGAATGCTCTGGCGGTCATTACGGATTCAGGGGGAGTCACCGAGGAAGCCACGGTAATGCATGTGCCATGTATGACTTTAAGAACGAGCACCGAGCGGCCGGAAACCTGTGCAATAGGGACCAATGTTTTAGTTGGTAACGATCCGGAAAAAATAGAACACACATTCGATTTATTGCATGCCGGGCAATGGAAAACAGGTGGGATTCCAGAATTGTGGGACGGACTTGCGGCCGAACGCATTGTTGACCATCTCATGACTATTTTTGAGTTGTAATGAAAGACATTCTTATCATAACCAACTATTTCCCTCCTGAAATTGGTGCCGCATCCAACAGAATACATCAGCTGGCCACAGGATTACATCAAAACGGTTTTAAGGTTTCTGTTGTAACGCCCTTACCCAATTATCCGAACGGACGCATTTTAAAGGCCTATCGGGGTGCCTTCAAAAGAACAACTGTTGAAAATGGCCTCACTGTCCATCGCTTATGGCTTTATGCGAGTCATTCCAAAAATAAACTGTTACGGTTGGCGTCCATGTTGTCCTATAGCATGAGTTTGATAGGGTTCTTTATCTGGAACCGACATCCAAAGACCGTTATTATTCAGTCGCCACCATTGATCGTTGCCTTTACATCCGTCTTGTTTCTGCGTTCCCGAAAAAGAAAACTCATTTTAAATGTGAGTGATCTATGGCCCTTGGCAGGTTTGGAATTAGGGGCTTTTAAAAAAGGTGTGACCTATCGCCTTTTGGAACGCATGGAACGTTTTAATTACAGGCATACAGACTTGATATTAGGGCAGAGCGAGGAAATTTTAACTCATATTGCCTCTGTCTATCCTGAGAAGCACACCTTCTTATATCGCAATTATCCGGAGTTCACCCCTCCGGAACTTAGAGAAAATCAACGGGCGGACCTTAAGATCAAATTGGTATATGCGGGCCTGATAGGTGTGGCTCAGGGCATTTACAGGCTTTGTACGGAACTGGATTATTCCATAGTGGAATTTCATATCTATGGGGCCGGTAGCGAGCAAACTTTGATCGAACAGCTTATCAAAGACTGCCCGGAATTGGATATTCACTTTTATGGTACCCTGCCGCGTCCGGAATTGCACAGGGTCTTAATGACCTATGATGTGGCCATCATTCCCTTGTTAAAGCGCATCTACGGATCCGTGCCTTCTAAAATCTTTGAATATGCACGTTTGGGTCTGCCCATACTGTATTTCGGCGGAGGTGAAGGAGAGCTCATTGTTGAGGAGCATGGTTTAGGCTGGGTCGCAAAGGCCGGTGATTATGACCATCTGAACAAAGTAATGGGTTCCATAAGCTTAGCCGATCTCAATGCTGAGCGGATCTTAAACACGCGACAAACAGCCATAACCAATTTTGATGCGGGCAAACAACTCCATGCATTGACAGCACGAGTTCAATAGGCTTTGTCCTCACCCTTAATCGCATTCATAAAGGTTTGAAAGATAATTCTAAGGTCTAAGAGCAGGGACCAGTTTTCTACATAAAAAATATCGAATTTTACCCGATTGATAATGTCCTTGTCCTTTTCAACCTCACCTCTAAACCCACTAACCTGGGCCAGGCCTGTAATACCGGGTTTAACAAAGTGTCTCACCATAAACTTGTCAATGCGTCGTGCATACATGTCCGTATGGCTTACCATATGAGGTCTTGGGCCCACCACCGACATATCGCCAAACAAGACATTAAAAAACTGCGGCAGTTCATCGATACTTGTTTTTCTTATAAAACGTCCTACCCTGGTGACACGATGATCTCCCTTAGTGGCCTGATATAAGTGTGCATCCTTATTTGGATTCATTGATCTGAACTTATAGCAATCGAACTCCTCATAATTAAACCCGTTTCTGGATTGTTTAAAGAACACAGGGCCTTTGGATTCCAATTTTATGATTATAGCCAATATCGGGGTTAACCACGATAGAATGAATACGATGATACAAGATGCAAATACAATATCGAACAATCGCTTTACAAATTTGTTGATGGGTTCCTGTAATGGAATGGAACGTATGGACAACACCGGAATATAGTCGTAATATTCATATTTCAATCGCTTTGAAAATATATCCTTATTGTCTGGAATGAACTTTAATTCCCTCAGGTTATTGTCTGCAAAATCGATCAAACTATTAATTTGTTTATTCGATAGTTCGGCCACAGAAAAATAGATCTCATCAACATTATGATCAACAACATAGTTAAAACACCTTCTCAAGCTATCGTTATCGTCTATGGTAAACTGCTTCATGAAATTATATCCATAATCCAATCGATTCTTTAAGATCGTAATAAGTTGTCTTGTTTTCTCATTATCTCCTATGACGATAACATTTCTGATGTTCCCTTTAAAAACAGCGCGGTATCTTTTAAATAAAAAAAAGACAAAAAACTTAAAAACGAGAATTAGAAAAAATACAAACAATAAATACTCCCCAAGAGCCAGGCGGCTTATGTTCGGTTGCTTAAAGACGCCTATATAAGCATAAAGCACCAAACCAAAGAATAGAAATTGACGAAAAATAAGCGGTATCACCTGAATGATCCTGGTATGGCGTTGGACTTCGTAAAAGTGATTCCTGACCGCAATAATAACCCAGAGCGTGGCGATATAACCAATAAAGAGGTAGGGTGAGCTTAAATTAATTTCAAAAAGAAAAACAGACCCAATGATGATAAATAAGTCAGCAAACCCGGTTATGGGTTTGATATAACTTGAATATCTGCTCTTTTTATACAATTTACTGCTTTATATGGTCTTTAAAATTCTTATGTTCGATTTTATAGAGTTCTTCTTTAGGAAGTCCTTTAAAATAAGCATAGGTCCTTTTCATACCCTCATGTCGATCTACTTTGGGTTCCCAATCTAAAATTTTTTTTGCTAACGTGATATCCGGTTGACGCTGCAGGGGATCGTTCTGGGGAAGGTCTTTGTAAATAATCTTCTGCTTTGTTCCGGCAAGCTTTACAATTTCTTCTGCAAAGGCATTGATCGTGATTTCATCAGGATTTCCAATATTCACCGGGTACACGTAGTCGCTTAACAGCAACCTGTAGATGCCTTCAATCTGATCGTCAACATAACAAAAGGATCGCGTTTGTGAGCCGTCTCCAAAAACAGTCAAATCTTCTCCACGCAGTGCCTGCCCCATAAAGGCAGGTATCACCCGTCCATCGTTAAGCCGCATCCTGGGACCATAGGTATTAAAAATGCGGACGATTCGTGTTTCCAGGCCATGGAATCGATGGTAGGCCATGGTCAGCGACTCCTGAAAACGTTTCGCTTCATCATAGACCCCTCGTGGACCGATGGTGTTTACATTACCGTAATAATCTTCAGACTGTGGATGTACCAAGGGGTCCCCATAGACCTCAGATGTGGAGGCAATGAGTATTCTTGCTTTTTTAGCTTTAGCCAATCCCAATAGATTATGAGTCCCCAGGGACCCGACCTTGAGCGTTTGAATCGGTATTTTTAAATAATCGATGGGACTTGCCGGTGATGCAAAATGTAAGATATAATCCAAAGGCCCATCAATGGCAACAAATTTGGTGACATCGTGTTCGATAAATTCAAAATGAGGATGTTGCTCTAGGTGTTCCAGGTTTCTTTTATCCCCGGTAATGTAGTTATCCATACCAATAACCTCATAGCCTTCATGAATAAAGCGATCGCATAAATGCGATCCTAAAAATCCTGCAGCCCCAGTTATTAAAACGCGTTTCAAAAATTCTAATTTAGATATTCGGTTGATTTCACAAATTTAAGGGAATAAGCCGAAAAGCCATGGTTTCTTTTATGGAAAACAAGTACGGGTATTACAATTTATTCAGAAATTGTACTTACACTATTACTATAATCTTACCCTCTATAAAAGCATAAAACACCCTCTCATTTGTCGTCTTTTTTAACCACACGCTCCGAATAACACCATTATGATCCTTTACCAATGGTGTAACAGGTAAAGCCAATTTCTTTGAGAGATACGGTATCTAAAATACCTCTGCCGTCAAATATAAAGGCCGGTTTTTGCATGTCATCGTATATGCGTTGCCAATCATAAGATTTAAATTCGTCCCATTCGGTTAAAACGGCTATGGCATGGGCATCTTTACAAGCCTCATAGGGGTTTCCACTTACCGTGAGTAGGTTTCTATTTTCCTGTTCTGACCGGGTATTCAAATAATCGAGATCAGCATACATGCGTTCTGGAATGACCTTCGGATCGTATGCCCAAATTCGAGCTTTCTCACTCAGCAAATTATCGGCGATTCGTATGGCCGGGGACTCCCTGGTATCATTGGTGTCTTTTTTAAAGGCCCAGCCTAAAAACGCAATTTTCTTACCCGAAACGGTATTGTATAAGGTATTGATGATGTGGTCTGAAAACCGCTGTTTTTGGTGGTCATTCATAAGGATCACCTGTTCCCAGTAATCCGCCACCTCATTTAAACCATAGCTTTTTGCAATGTACACCAGATTTAAAATATCCTTTTGAAAACAGGAGCCTCCGAAACCCACCGAAGCTTTTAGGAATTTTGGCCCGATCCGGCTGTCCATACCTATGGCTTTGGCCACTTCATTAATATCCGCCCCGGTCTGCTCACAAATCTCAGACATGGCATTGATAGAGGATACCCGTTGCGCTAAAAAGGCATTCGCGGTTAACTTCGATAATTCTGATGACCACACGTTGGTGGTAATAATCCGCTCCTCAGGCACCCAATGGGCGTAGATATCGACTAAGGCTTGAATGGCTTTTTCTCCTTCAGCATTAGGTTCTCCCCCAATCAGTACGCGATCAGGGTGCAATAGGTCTTCAACAGCGGTACCTTCTGCTAAAAATTCAGGATTGGATAAGATCTGAAATTGAACCCCATTCCCGGAATTATCCAAAATGTGCTTTATAGCCTCTGCGGTTCGCACGGGTAGGGTTGATTTCTCAACAATGATTTTATCGGTTTTGGTTACTTTGGCAATTTGCCGTGCACACAGTTCGATGTATTTTAAATCCGCCGCCATACCTTTACCCTTACCATAGGTTTTAGTAGGGGTATTGACGGAAATAAAGATCATATCCGCATCAACAATAGCTTGATCGATATCGGTGGAGAAAAAAAGATTTCTTCCTCTGGCCTGGGCTACTACCTCATCCAGCCCCGGTTCAAAAACTGGTAATTTATTTAAATCGGGGGAATTCCATGCGGCGATACGTACAGTATTCACATCCACTACGGTAACTTTAATATGAGGGCATTTCTGTGCAATAACGGCCATAGTGGGGCCTCCCACATAACCGGCACCAATGCAACAGATGGTTTTAATTTTCATTTCTGATCTATTTTCCATTTTTTGATTGTTCTATCCGCACTGCTGGTGTAAAAGCATTGTTCGCCCGACAAAATCTTTACAATTCTTTTCTTATTGTTCCAGGCTTTGATTAGTGATAAATTTTGTATGTCAATGAGTTTAATCTGTCCGTTCCAATCTCCGGTAAGGATATACTTGTCCTCATAAATTGCAATTGCTTCAATAATATCCTTCCCGATATGGATCGTTTTATTCTGGGCATTTCCATTTATATTAACCTTTATTAAATCGCCATTAAAAGTTGTCACAAACATATTTTCGTGCTGCTTGTCAAAAGTAAAGTTTACCAATAAGGAATTACCGTGGTATACCCGTTTTTTTACCTTGGTCTTTACATTGTAGCTAAATATTGTTCCAGAATCGGTAATGCCATATAAGTTTTCCTTATGATATTTGAGTTTTCTACAATAACTATCCAGGTTTAGGGAATCTATTTTATTGTACCTGGGAACATCGCCATACTTAAATATGGCTATCTGTTTGTCTTTTTTACTCAGGAAGAACAGGCTGTCTTTTGGCGCAATTTCAAAATCCATTAATTCAGTCGTATAATATACATGATATTTATTAATGCTTTTGGTTGAAACATTGTAAAATCTTATCGAGCTTCTATCTTTTACCAATTCATTTGATGCTGTCACAATAAGGTCTTGATCAAGAAACGGGTATAATCTTAGACCATAACCTCCAATAAAGAAGCCCTCAGAATTAATAAGCGAATCTCGTTGCTTTGATTTAAAATTGAAATTTTTAATGTGTCTTTTTTCAATATACAACAATGTGTTCTCAATAATCTCAAAATCTCTAACCGTAAATCCTGTTTCCACAACGATGTCTTGGCAAGTAGCTTTTGAAAAAAGTAATAAAATGAATATGCAGAGTCCCGCTTTCATGCTTTAAGTTCAACCTTTTTAGACATTGTATGGTAATAATACAAGGTGATACAAAAAAATACGATGCCATGATGCCTGTTAAAAAAACTTTCAACAAAGGACATCGGAATCATTACTATTAAAAATCCGATATACTCATACCTTATTGAGTTCTTGCCTTTCAGCAGTGGATAACTATAGGGGATGAACATTAAAATAAAGCCCACTAACCCAAACTTTAATAATGAGGTTAAAAATTGGTTATGTGCATTCAAATGGGAATCTAGAAAGTCATAATTCCCGTTTAAAAAATGTCCTGTATTTAATATATCATACTCATTAATGTTACCGTAACCCAATAGGGGCTGCTGCATAATACTCTCAATGGCGACATTCCAAATTCTCGATCTAAAATCCAGTGCTTTGAGGTACAATTCAAAGAAAAACGTATGGAATATGACAATCAGTATAGCAATAACAAAACCGAGTCCAATCAGTTTTTTAAAACTTAACTTTAACCATATTCCTGAATGGAATAACATCAAAGCCAGTGCGGTAACTATGGCGGCCTTACTTCTAAATAACAGTAAAAACAAAATGACCATGAGAAGCAAAAGAGACCTGCTTTTCAATTTAAAAACGTCATTTGAACTTAATATATAATTCATTATGAACAACAAATACAATGAAATGTATAAATGATGTATGTCAAAGACTTCCAAAATCATCTCCCTGTCATACCACTGCCATTCTACCAGTGTAAGAACAAGAATGAATAACATCAATATACCCACACCTAAGATTAGTGCCTTTGGAATCTGTGCTACGATCTTAATGTTATTATAAAATAATGGGACCAGCAGAAAAATAAGATATGGTGCGTAAGCCTTATCAAACGTTTTAAAAAACAACCATGAGCCATCAAGCCAAATGCCTTGAATTATAATATAGAAAACCAACAGCGTATAAAAGGTAATTACTGGTTTTTGATTCGAATACCAGCTAAAATCTTTTTTAGAAACCATCCTAAAAAACCGCAATAAGATACTCATAAAAAGAAGTTTGGAACTCCATTTTATAGATAGTGGTAGGGTAATTATGGAAGCCATGAATCCAATGTCATCTATTTGACCTATTAACCGTTTGGTAAGCCCCGACATATTCATTATTAATGGCCTTTAATTTTGAGGGTTAACATTTCCAAAAGAAACAATGGCGTTGAATACATATATCTTTTTGTCAACCTCCAGGCCGTAAAACTTCTGTAGAGCCATTCCATTTTACAGGCGATAACCCACTTGGGTGCTCTTTTTTTGGTTTCAGCCACAAAATCGAACACTGCACCTATGGTACAAATTATCTTGGCGTCAATGAATTCTTTATTTTGATGCACCCATTTTTCCTGTTTAGGGGCCGTCATTCCGACAAACAATATATCAGGTTGAAAAGCATTGATTCTTTGCAACATGACTTTATTGTCGAAATCATTAAAAACAGGTTTAAACGGGGGTGAATAAAATCCGAAATCAATGTTGGGATATGTTGTTTGTTGTTTTGTTTTTATAATATCTAAAGTTGACTGACTCGCCCCAAGGTAAAAACATCTTAATCCCTTCGCATCAGCCAGGTTAAGTAAATGGACATGTATATCTGCACCTGCTATCTTTTTTATTTTGGAATTATAAACCCATTTTGACATGAAAACTATACCTTCTCCATCAGGTAACAGGATATCACTGCCTTCCAAAGCTTTTCTGAATATTTTATCTGATTTGGCCACGATATAGGAATGGGCGTTGATTGTATTTATTATACTTTTTGACCCCTCTTCAATTTGAATGGCATTTAAACCTTTCGAAAAAATATTGAAGTTTTTTATATGAATTGATTTAACCATTACACATTTGAATTATTTTAAGAAGGTTTTCTTCAAAAACCTCTACAGAATAATTTCTTTCAAATTCTTTTCTGCAATTAAAAAAAATATCCTCCGATTGGTACTCAGAAAGCATCGTGTTTAGGTCTGCAAAAATACTTTCTTTATTAGTTATAACACCAATTTTAGGATGAATTATTTTACTTACTGCTCCAATATCAAAAGCTAAAACCGGGAGGCCGAAAGAGAGCGCTTCAAGTACCGCCAAAGGAAAAACTTCCTTTTTATAACTCGATGGAAAAATAAAAATTGTGGCATCGGAAAACAATCGTTTCTTTTTATCTCCTTGGACTAAACCATGGTAGGTAACATAATCTTCAAGCTTATGTGTTCTTACATAGGTATTGAAATAAACCTCGTCCTCTTTACTCGACCAGGCTCCTGCAAAATTGATCTTGACATTTTTTGAGCATTGTCTGAATCTTTTCGCCATCTCTAAGACAACATCGTATCCCTTATCTTTCATCATGTTTGAAAGGTAAAGAATTTGAACTTCTTTACTATGTATGCGACTTTTTATAATACTTCTAAACTCGGTGTTATTAATAGTATTTATAACCCCATTGGGTAAAATAGAAATACTGGAATAACTGTTTAAAAACTCTACCTCTGGTTTGAGCTTTTCTGAAATTAGAATAAGATGGGTATTGTTGACAAAGTAATTAGTAAGTAGTCTATTGAAGCGAGATTTACCCGTAAACTCTCGAATACCTCTCGCATGGTAATGATAGAAAATTTTAATATTTGCAAATCTACAATATACTTTCACGGGTAGCACCACCATCAAATCTCTATAAAAAGCAAAACCTTGAGGTGATGGTGTAAAATAAATATTTTTAGGTCTAAAAAAAATAAGTTGGAAGACAACTTTAAAAAATAACTCAAAAAATAACCCTAACTTCTTAATTTTAAAAGCTCCAATCTCATCTATACGACTTGAGGATTTTATCTTGATAAAAATAGTTTTGAATTTACCTTTAATCAATTTACTATTAAGAATATAATCTCCTACCTTAGATGCTCCATGAATTGGAGGAGAATAATGTAAAATAAATAAGGCTTTTTCATTTTTCATTCAACTAACTACTTGTTTCTAACTTAATGCGCTTTGAATTCTTTTAATTTTTACCTTTTCCGAAAAATAAGAATTGTAAACATTTAGAACTTTTGAAGACTCTTCTTTCAAAACGTATTCATTTGTTAGAATATTTCCCAAAATACTTTTAATTTTCAATTTGTCTTCATTAAAATTATCTAACTTAAAACTGAAACCAATATTTTGGTCCAAATATACTTTATGAGCACCAGAAGCAGATACTAAAAAAGGAACCCCATAACTAATAGCTTCTAATAGAGATGCTGCACCAGAATCTCTCAAGGACATAGATACAAACAACGACGACTTCTTCAATATAGATAACATATCTTTCCTAGAACTAAATCGCTTAATGTGAATAATTGACTGGTAATCCAGAAAGGGCTCAATTTTTTTGAAATATGGACCATCTCCGATGATTATTAATTTGTAATCGGTTAGATTCATCTCATTAAACTCCTTAAAAGCCTCTACAAAAAGGTGAGTAATTTTCCAATCGATTAATCGATTTGCCATAACAATCGTTTTATCTTTTTTGGTTACTATATCCTTTTTGTCGAAATCAAAGACCATAAGTTCGATCATTACCTTTTTATTAAATACTCTAGGTATCATATCAGAACTCTCAGGTGTTGAACAAATAATTTTTTCTGAACGAATACATCCCAAATAAAATAAAGGATTCAGGTAGATAGAATATCTTAATAAAAGTCGAAGAACCTCTTTTATTTTATCTAATGGTTTTAATTCTTTTAAATATGACAATGGATATGACTCCCCTCCTCCAAGAGGACCCCACACGAATTTAAAAGGTAAAAGAAAAAATATTGGAGGATAGTACATTGGAGTAAATGTGACCTGATGAATCTTAGAGTTTTTAAAGATTTTATAATGATTTATAAGATACGTAAACACAATAAACTGCCAAATAATATAATATGGTCGCGTTCCGAGAAATTTTTTAATAAAAAGAAGATTTTTAGAAATATCAATTCCTTTTAAGTGTATATTATTTCGCTCTTTTAATAATTTCGATAGATCATTGTTCTTTCTGGTAATCAATAGGATTTGGTCATCGCTAAATGCCCTAGAAATAGCTTTAGTCCAAAAATAGCCTACACCAGGCTCAGAACCACTATCCTCACAGGCATATGCAATTATAATTCTATCAAAAGTCATTTATTGGACCCGTCTATTTTAAGTAATAATTCGAACTCATGATTCTGATTTGAACACTCTTCTTCTTGAAGAAGAATTCTATTGATCAAAAAAACTTTTAGCATCTCATTAAATGTATCTAGTGAAATATTGTCTTTCAAATATTTGATTAACCTTTCACCCTCTAATTTTAAAATTAATTTACCTTTTTGAAAATAAAAATTAAACAAATCAACAAATTCAATCCCCTGGTTTGAATAATATTCAAAATCAATAAGTTGTATTAATCCGTTATTTGTTATGAGTATATTCCATAAGGCAAAATCACCGTGTTCAATGACTAAGTTATAACTAAAATTAGATGTGTTTTTAATATCTAATAATATCTCCATTAACTTAACCCTATTCATTATTTTTGCTCTATTAACTAATTTTAAAAATCCCGGATGCTCTCTTAATTTAAACTTCTCATTTGATTTCAATTTATCTAAAAGCATATCAATATCACGCCTTGACAAACATTTAGCACTTTGACCTTCAATTGGTTTCATTAAAAAATATTCACACCCATAATAAGTCCCTGAATGAATTAAATAATCCTCATCAAGTAATCCTCTTGAAGCCATCTCCTTCACTCCTCTTATCTCATTAATAATTTTGTGATTCCCTTTAGGATTGAGACCAATTTTAACATATCCATAAATATCTTCATTTGAATCTAGTAATTGTAAGATAAGTTTATCAGAAATCGTTGGATAATAAATTGATGATGTGAATTTCATTTGCAATACCTTTTCCAAATGATTTATAAACTCACCATTGCTATGAGATTTTAAAAAGTTTCTGAACACATTCCTGAAGGATAAAACATATCTTTTAAAAAAGATTTTGAAAATTAAGGCCTTCTTAGAATATGGATTATATAAACTAAGTCCATTTTCAATAGCTTTTAGTGAATTGATATTTAAAGATACTCTCTTCTTAAAAAAAGGTAGGCTAACATATTTACCATCTGAATAAAACATGCTATTATTAATTGTATTTTCTCTTAGCATAGTTTTAACAACATCATTTACTATCGCATCAACAGGCTTATTTGCATTGATTAAATAATAATTTTTCTGTTTGCCCAGTTCTCGATACTTTTTTAATTGTAATTTTAAACTTGTTTCAGAAACCTCCTTTTTCCTATTATGGATAACTTCCACGGGAGCCTCTAAAATAAAATGGATACTTGGTTTTGGGATGAATTTTTTTAAGAATTTAACAAAAGAGTCTGACGCTCCATAACGGTAACGCTTAGGATCTGCAAAAATATCTTCAAAATACCTATCAAAAACAATAAGCGTAGGGGTTATTTTTTTTGGAAGTATATTTATTAACCAATAGAAATTATATTCGAAAATAAAATATATCAATTTGAGCACAGATAATAGTACAGAATAGTTATTATTCTGATGAGGATTTATTTGAATGTTCTGGTTCTTCGATTTTATTTTTTTAGGTTTTAAATGATAATATTCGAAGTTAACAAACGGGTTGTTGGCCCTTATGCAATCAATAATTGTAGACTTGCCCGAACCATCTGGCCCCAAAAAAGAAATAGTCATACTCGGACATTCCAAAATTCTGTAATACAATAAGAAAAATTTATGCAAATAATATTTGAATAAAAAAAAAGGTGACCTAAGATATTTTTTTTCCTTCTTATATTTTTCTCTAATCTCATTTTCACTGATATCAGGCAATAGCTTTTGAAAATAACTTAAATGCTCTTCAACAGGGCTCTTTTTAAAAACCTTTTTTCTAAGGTAATAGAGAAACTCATCTTCTGAGTCAAGCATATACAAAGCCTTTCCTTTGATAAAGGTTGTCTTTTTTCTTTTCAGAGCCCCCTTAGTATCGATCTCCAAATTATTTTTATTCGAATAGGTCACGTCGAGTTCAATCTTAAATATTTCTGTATTATTAAAATAGATAATATTAAATCTTTGAACGCCTAAATCGATAGTATGGCTAACGTAATAGGACTGATTGTTCAAACAATAAGCAGAAATAAATCTTTTAAGGTCCTCTTTATTACAATTTATGACCAAATCAATGTCACATGTCTTTTCGAATATTTTATCAACATGATGTATAATAGCATAATCATAATGCCTTTCTAGAGTACTAAAAAAATCAAGAATTATATCTTCTCTCATATTTTAACCTTCTTTATGGTCTCTGAAATAATTCTTAAAAAGACCCCAAAATAACATTGAAAAATATTCATTCCTGAATTTTTTCTGGCAATAAAATTTTCTTTAAGGGATTTTAGAAGATTTACCTTCGCACTAATTCCTCCTAATCGATAATTTGAAATTAATTTAGGAATATAATGGAATTGAAATTTATCATGGTTATAATTGGTCAAGACGAATTGATAATCCGACAACGAGGAAAGACTAGTGTTGTATTTATTTTCATCATACACGTTTCTATGTATAAACATTGTTGGGTGGTTAAGCACCATACCATGGTATTTAATTAAAAAAGAATTGTTCTTAGCTTTCCTTATAAATGGTTTCCCATTCTCTGGAATACACATTTTATCGCCGTGAAAAATTCTTTTATTATCGTACTTTAAATATGTATTTACCACGGTTTCAACTGCATCCAATTCATACCAATCATCACTGTTAACTATTCCGATTAGCTCCCCTGACGCCAAGTCTATACCTTTGTTCATGGCATCGTATAACCCCTCATCCGGTTCACTGATCCATCTAGTGATTTTCGATTCATTCCGTTTAATAATGTCTAAAGTTCCATCTGTTGACTTTCCATCAATGATAATATACTCGATGTTTTTATAGGTCTGCTGTGCTACACTATCAATAGTTTGCTGTAAGTGTTTTTCACCGTTAAAAACCACCGTAATTATACTGACTAAAGGGTTATCCGTCATTTTAAAAATATTACCATTTGGTTTATTTCATTATCATTCATGACTCTGTATTTTTTAACTAAAACTGTCCCTATGGCCATCCATAAAAAAATAAATGTTGGGGTAAAAGCAGGTCGGAAAGACACCAAACTTAACATAGTGATTAACAAAATATAATAACCCAAGCGTTTAATGAATTTATTCCTGGATCTAAAAAGCGCCAGATAAATGGCTTGGAAATATATTAATAGATTTAAAATTAATAGAATCAGGCCTCCTTTCAATATCACCTGTAAATATCCCACTTCCACAGTAATCCTTTCTGGAACATCACCTGCCCACCCTTTTTGCCCCATAAAAATCCAATATCTCCGAGTTCTTTCAAAAAAATCACTGTAATAAGTTCCGAGAGAGCCTCTACCAAAAATTGCTTCAGTTTTATTCAAATCAGCAAAAATTTCAGCAAAAAGAAACGTTCTCGAATCTTGAAAATCTACAATAGATGATATGATATTTGAAACATAATCATAACCTATAGTAAAGACCCAAATTAAAACCAAGATAAAAACAGCAACAATATACTTCAAGAGAACACGACGTAGTTTTATGCCAACTATTTTATCCAATAACAGCAATCCAAGTGTTAATGATAAAAACAACAGGTCCATGCGCTGCTTTACACTTGTTGCGACAAAAATTAATATACCTATTGTGAGTACAACGATAATCTTTTTTCTCAAAGAAATGCGGTTAAGCCCAAGCAATAATATTAAGTTTACCGGCCTTAGCAACCAGGCCCATTGTAAATAACTATTGTTGAAAAACAGGGAAATTCCGAAAACTAAAATCATGAGTTCAAAAACAAAGAATATGACCCTGTAAACGATATTCCAGTTCTCTAATTTGAGACCAAGTGCCATGGCAACAGGCACTAACCAGGCCAATCCCATATAAACATTCCCAAAATTAGTGACCCAATCCTGCAAGGATAAAGAAAAGCCCCTGATCACTGTAATTATCCCCCAGATCAGAAGTAAATAAAACAAAATCCTTGAGCACAGAGGAATGTTTCTTAAAGATATCTTGTTTTTAATTGACAAGATGAAAATAATCAATACCGAAAATAATAATAAAGAGGTAATTGCGATTTTTAAAAGACTAATCCCATCAGGTCGAATTAAAAAGAACATTAAAACATAGCTCGCGTTAAGAACCAACCCCCATTTTAATAATTTTTGTTCCGATATGACCATGTATTAGATAAGATTATGTCAATTCCGGGCAATTTAGGAATATTAAGGTTAATTTAAGTCTTTTTTGGTTTAGATTTAATTTGGTTCTGGACGCCTAAAGAAGCCTTTTAATTTGTTTAAGATTAAAAATAAAAACGGTAGGTTTTTTCGAATGGTTTCTCTGAAAATAATATACTTGTTAAATTCAATTGCAGCCACATCCTTAACGGGAGTTCTCCAGTTTTTACCATATAAATCCACTAAAAACTTTTCCGGTTCTACAGGAATTTGAAATGTACTGCCCAGAAACTCGTAGTCCTCTGTGTTTTCTAAATATCTGCATTTTGCTTTTAGTCCTAGGTCACATTTCCTGTAATTCGAACTTGTTTTTTTAAAAAAATAAAAATCAATGTACTCCTCATGTCTTTTAATACTTAACAATTTTCCATCATATCTAATGACGCTGAAGCCTAACTCAATGACCTCTGGCAGCACATCTAAAAGCGCTTCCTTATGTTCTTCTAAAATGTATAAATCGATATCCTCATCATGTTCAATAAAATTATTTTCTCTGATGGCCCCCAATAAAGTGCCATAAATAAGTCCGAACTTTATATTATTCCCGTCTAAAACCCCTTTTAAATCCAGAAGATTCTGCTTGGCTAACTCCAGATTTATATATTTGGTCCCGGAAACCGGTATCGTTTCTTTATAGGTAATGATTCCCTTATTTGTAATTATCTCTTTTATCATTCTTGCTTTAATGTCATTAATTTCGTTTTAAACACATAATAAACCCTAAATACCAAACCCGTTAGCATGTAAACCGGAATAGCAAATACGACAATATAGACGTCTTTGGAAACATAAACTGCTAATGTAGTATATAAGATATAAATCAGAGCGGCATAGATGAGGCTATTGTTTGCATACTTTATATACCCGAAGGCCGCCAGTAAGGGATAGCCTAAAATCATACTCATAATTGCGAAAACCGCCCCGCTGAAAACAATTGTAAAAATCAAAGACAGCATACGACTTTGTTCATCATAAATGATCTGCAACAATTCCTGATTAAAATAAATAATTGGGATGACCAGTAATAATGATATGCCGGTTAAAGCAACTAATATTTTTTTTAAAAACACTAGGTTTCTGGTCCTTGCCATATAGGGATAAATGGTTTGAGACACCACTGAACCAAGACTCATAAATGCAAAAAACAATTTCTCAACCATGGTATAATATCCAACAATCAAATTTCCAAAATGTAGGCCAAATAAGGTCGTTACAAAATATCTGCTCCCATTGTTGGCCATCCTTGACAAGAAAAATTGAAAACTATCTACAAGCTCTTTAAGAATAGCCGCCTTTTTTGGTTTGACCCATTTTAAAGAAAACAGTTTAAAGGCCAGCCAAAACGCATAACTCGAGCCTAAAATCACACCTAATGCATTTAAAATAGGCACATAAATGTAATCTGAAGATTTCTTTATAACAACAAATATCAGGATCGTAAACAGGACTTTTGAGAATACATTAACGTAGGTCATATATTTCATTTTTTCCATGCCCTGAAACAGCCAGGTCGGAAAAATACAATTCCCTACCACTAAACCAAATGTAGCATAATATAACAGCGCATTCGTCTGAAAGATCTCTATTGTCAAAATAAGAATTGAGAGTGTAATGAAGGATAAAAAAAGCAAGCATAACTTAATGAACATGACCGAAGAGAATATCTCGGAAACCTTTTTAGAATCCGCTCTATGAATAGAGATTTCACGTGTTGCAGACAATTCAAATCCGAAGCTAACCAAAATGTTAAAATACATAACAATGGAAACGGCAAAGTTTACCAGCCCAAATTTTTCAACCCCCAATACCCGTACTAAATAAGGTAAGGTCACCAAGGGTAACAGCATGTTCATCCCCTGAAGAACAGATAAGGAAAAAAAATTGGATAAGAGGGCTTTTTTGTCTCCAGACCCATTAGATATTTTCATTCCGTGTTTTATCATAAATTATCACATCAGTAACTGAATTACTCTTCCCTCGTTATGAATTATATCTGCCAAACTTCTTTTTTGCTCTAATATAATCCTCTTCAAAGTCGACTTCTACAAAATTAGAATCTAAAATATCAAGAGCCCGAATATTGAATTGTTCTTTTTTTATTGCCTCAGAAATTACCGATTCCATATAGTGATGTAACTCGCCTTTTTTAAATAACATTTCCGCGGTCGATTTAAAAAACGGAATGGTTGATTTTTTAAATTTAGCAATGCCCAAAAACTCGCCGTCAGCAGATTCAGGGTTCATCTCTTTAGTGATCTGTATAACTTTACCATTCTTTAGTTCCATTTTCATTTCCTCCTCACCACAAAGCTTCCGTTCAAATGGAAGCACCATATCTCCCTCAGCACCAACCAATTCTTCCCAAATTGACCGTTCGGCCAAAGTGTCGGCATGTAAAAATAAAAAGTCGTCATTTAGGCTTTTCAGTCCCATGTACAATGACCCTAAAACATTACAATGATTCCAAAAAGGATTGTATATGATCTCAATGTTATTACATTTTGAAAGATGATCCTCAATTTTATGGCTGTTAAACCCGGTTACAACAATGATGTTTTTTAAATTCAACTGGCTCAATATATCTATGTTATAATCTAATAGTGTGTAGCCATCATCATCCAAAGGCAATAAACTTTTCGGAAGATCAATGGTATAATTTCCCAATCGACTTCCTTTTCCGGCAGCTAATATTACTCCTGTCATTCTATAATGAATTAAATAAAATCTTTTTAATAGTTTCAATTCCCGTGTACGATGGATCTGCTTCAAGGTTTCCCGATACCTGATTTGATATATCAATTATTTGATTTTCATTAATTCCCAGGTCTGAAATTGAGTAATCGATGTCCAAGCTTTCTTTTAATAACTGAACCTTGTCTAAAAACCCTATAATGCTAAGGTCTAAATCATCAGCAAGACGTTTAAATTCGATTAAACTGAGATCCTTCAAATGACTTAACCAGCCTTTGTACAAAGCAATTAATCCCTGCGCGTGACTTGTTCCGGTTAAAGGACCAATAACATACTGTATTCTGTGCGGAAGACAAGTTGAACTATAGGCTAAATTTATCCCCATTAAAGCAGATGAAAGCGCTATTTTCTCCATGGCATATAGATTATTTTCCTTGCATGCCGGGATTAAATACGAAAAAATGTTTCTTATACAGCCTATCGATTGATTTTTTACCAAAGGATTCGATTTTTTGGATATATAGGTTTCTATGGCATGTGTTAGGCAATCAAACCCAACCTCAGCTTTTAACTTGGAAGGACAGGCATTATGCAGATTGGCGTCTATAATCACGCCATTTGGTTGAATAATATCCCCTCGTAAACCTCCTTTAATGGAATTCTCTTTATCATAAATTATTGCACCAAAAGATAACTCTGCTCCTGTACCCGCGGTAGTTGGAATAGCGATAACCTTAATTTTATTCTTAGGCATTTCAGCTCTTTTATAAAACACATCTTTATAACTAACGCCCTGAAATGCTATGGATAAGGCCTTTGCAGCGTCTATTACAGACCCGCCACCAATGGCTATTATACTTTCTATGCGTTTCCCTGTCAGATCATTTATAACCTTATCTAAATCCTCAAATGGGGCATCCGGACTGATGTGATTGTAAATGTAAAGTGTTCTTTCCTTTTTTAGTTCATCAAAAATCGAAGAAAAATTAAAGGTGTCTAAAACGGTTTTGGAAATAAGAATTAAAACACGGCTCCCAAGATTAAACTCTGTTAAAACTTCAAAAGAAATTGGCGCTACTACTAATTTAGGTTTTATAGAATAATGTGTCATAAATTGCTTATGGTTTCTGATGCGAATGACTTAATCTGTTTCCTTAAATTATAGTGATCATTATACATTGGCAGTAAACGCTCATTTAATTTCTTATAGAACATAAAAAATTCATGATATACTTTATGATTATCCTCTGAAGGGTTAATGATTTTTCTAATTTTAATAATTTTCGATGCCGCCTCTTCTATAGAGTTAAACCTATTTAAACTTATCATCATGAGTATAAAAGCACCTACAGAAGTGCTTTCAAAATTTTCTATAACTTTTATTCTTTTATTGGTGACATCAGCTTTTATTTGATTGATTAGGTCGAATCTCGCCAATCCTCCACTTACGGTCATCGATTCGATGTCCAAGCCATTAGATGTTATCAATTTGAGAAGATCATTTGAAACAAAAGCAGTAGATTCAAAAACAGCTCGCGTAAATTCTTTTATTGTACTGCTTCTATTAACCCCAAAAAATGAACCTTTGGCATTGGCGTTCTTAAAAGGTGCGCGTTCTCCCAGCATATAGGGTAGAAAAAGTATTCCATGAGCGCCTATAGAGATCTCGTGCGCATTGTTTTCCATAATGTAATAGACGTTCTTATCCGCTTCATTATAAAATGCCTGCTTCAACCATTCTATGATACCTCCTCCCAAATTATTTGATGCGCCAATTAAAAATTTATCATGATTTCCCAGTTTTTGGGATAATATCAATCCCTTTCCAGCATTAAGGCCATGGTCTGAAAGCACCCTCACCGAAGTTACTGTTCCAGAAACATCACAGGCTGTTTTTTTATCCCCATCAAAAGACCCTACTACAGCACAAATGGCATCGTAGGTGGTCAATATATATTTACATTTAGGTGATAAATTAAATGTTGTTTTGATTTTTTTTAGGACCGGTAGTTCATATCCCATTTCCCTGACTATGGGCAATGTGTTCACATCCAAACCCACATTGTTAATTAGATCTTCATGATAGTTTCCATCATTAAAAAAACCCTTGCTAGCGTTTAGTGTATCCGTAAATACCTCCTCCGTGAAATAATAATTAAGGAATTCCCCCGCCCCAATCCAACATTTAACCTCACTGAATACTTCCGGATTATTTCTTTTTACCCAAAGTGCCTTAGAAATAATTGATGATTCCGGACAATTAACAATAGATTTTTCTCCCTGCGAATTAATTATGGTTTCTATCTCCTGAGCTTCCTTATATGCTCTTTTATCCGAGACCATCATAACTTTTGTTAAGGGGTTTCCTTTATCATCAATTCCAAAAATACAGGAGGAACTTGTTGTTGATGTGATGTATTCTATTTTACCGTTGAGGTAATCAATTGAGGAAATTTCGGTTAAAATATTCTCCAGTTTAATCTTCCATTCTCTTGAATCCTGTTCAACCTTATGATCGATTAAATTAGAATATACGGCCCTTGAAGTCGTATATATTTGTTTTCCTTCTTCATTAAAAACAATGCCTCTTATCGATTTAAGCCCTAAATTTATTACTAAATACATTTATTTAATTATTGAGTATACTTCATCAGGTATTCCTCAAAAAGTTGAGACAATCCCTCTGTCATTAATTTGTTAAAAGATATTTCATTATAAAGATCATTGCCAGAAGTATATGATTTTAATAAATCCATAGTATGTTTTTTGAGTTGTGTAGAAACATTAATCTTAACCACGCCATAATCAATTGTTTCCTTTATAATGCTATCCGGGAGTCCTGTCCCCCCATGTAAAACATAAAACTGTTGATCGTCCAACTTATTACTGGCTTCCTTTAAAATAGCAGTCTTTAATCCTTTCAAATCATCATAAAAACCGTGCGCATTACCAATCCCAAGGGCCATTAAATCGATTTTCGTTTCTTTTACGTAGGTCTCAATCTCTTCAATTTCTGCATATGAGGACCCTTCCTCTCCAAAACCATCCTCAACACCCGACACTTTCCCTAATTCCCCTTCAACTAAACAACCAACCTTCGAGGCATGTGCTATTATGATTTTTGTGTTTTTCATATTGGTCTCGATATCAAAAGCCGAGCCATCATACATTACCGAATCAAATCCAAAATCTATGCAGCGCTTAATAAACTGAAGGTCTATACAATGATCCAAATGAAAATAAATAAAGTCATTTCCATATGTTTTTATCAGAAATTCTATGCCGTACTTTTCATCAAGTAATCGTAAATACCTTTCTGAAAACTGAATTATTAATGGAACTTTCAATCTTTCCGACACTAATTTTGCAGCTTCCAGATGATACAGATTTTGAAGATTAAAAGCCATCAATGCTCTTTTACGCTTCCTCAAATCTAACAATACGTCCTTTAACTTGCTTTTCATTATCCTTCGAATCTTAACTTAAAATTCCTTTTGAATTTTAAGTCAAAACTTTTGTTCATATTTAATACGAATCATATACTCTTTGTATACCTTCCTCTAATTCAATTTTATATCGCCAACCCAACTTGTTTAATTTCGACACATCGGTTAGTTTACGCATTGTACCATCCGGTTTTTCTGTATTGAATACGAGTTCACCTTTAAAACCGACAATGTCTTTAATCGTTTCCGCCAATTCCTTAATCGAAATATCTTTGCCAGTCCCGATATTAATATGTGTATTTCGAATTTCCTTGGTTCCGGATGGAACCGTATCCTTAAAATCAATATGCTCCATCAGGAATACGCAGGCATCAGCCATGTCCTCACTCCATAGAAACTCACGTTTTGGCTTTCCTGTGCCCCAAATCTCAACACGGTTGGCAGTGACTCCAAATTGACTTAAATACGACTTGGCCTCTTCAATGGAATCTAGTCCTAAATCTTTAATAACAGCCTCATATTGGCCTTCTGATAATAATTTCCCTAAATGCATTTTTCTTATGAGCGCTGGGAGGACATGCGACTTTTCCAAATTGAAATTATCATTGGGGCCATACAAATTGGTAGGCATAACTGAAATGAAATTCGTTCCATATTGCAAATTATAGCTTTCGCACATTTTAATACCCGCTATTTTGGCTATGGCATAGGGTTCATTCGTATACTCCAACGGGTCTGTCAGTAAATAGTCCTCTTTCATGGGCTGCGGGCAGTTTTTTGGGTAGATACAGGTACTTCCCAAAAAAAGTAATTTTTTTATCCCATGACAATAACTCTGATGAATCACATTGTTTTGAATCATTAAATTGTCATAAATAAACTCTCCCCGATAGGTGTTATTCGCAATGATGCCCCCTACTTTAGCAGCTGCTAAAAACACATACTCCGGTTTCTCTTCTTGAAAAAATTCAGCTACGGCAGATGCCTCAGTTAAGTCCAACTCCTGATAGGTACGTGTCAAAAAATTGTTATACCCTTTGGATTTTAAGTTTTTTAAAATTGCACTGCCTACCAAACCCTTATGTCCGGCGACATAAATTTTAGAATTTTTCTTCATTCCTTATTCAAAGTAATTCATCGTTTCATAGCCCCCGTTTCTCAGATACTGATCCTTTTTCATCAATTTCAGGTCGCTCTGCATCATGTCCTGAACCAGATCGTTCAGGGAATACTTCGGAACCCAACCCAGTTTATGCTTTGCCTTTGAGGCATCTCCCACGAGTAAATCCACCTCTGTCGGCCTGAAGTATTTGGGATCTACACTCAAGACCTCTTTCCCTATTGGTAACTGATATTCCGAGTTGCTGCATGATTTTACATAAGCCTTTTCGTCTACTCCCTTGCCCTTGAATTCCAATTCAATACCAACTTCATTAAAACTCATTCTAACAAACTCCCTGACCGGAGTTGTTTTTCCTGTAGCAATGACCCAATCCTCTGCTTCCTCAGCCTGTAGAATCATCCACATCATTCGCACATAATCCTTGGCATGTCCCCAATCCCTTTGGGCATCCAAATTTCCTAAATAAAATTTATCCTGAAGACCTAAGGCGATTCTTGAAACTGCCCTGGTTATTTTTCGCGTTACAAAAGTCTCTCCTCTAATGGGCGATTCGTGGTTAAATAAAATACCATTACATGCATAAATGCCATAGGCCTCTCTATAATTTACCGTTATCCAATAAGCATACATTTTCGCAACTGCATACGGGCTCCTTGGGTAAAATGGTGTGGTCTCTGTTTGTGGTACCTCCTGGACCTTTCCATATAACTCAGAAGTAGATGCTTGATAAATACGGCACTTTTTTTCCATCCCTAAAAACCGAATGGCCTCTAACAATCTCAGAGTCCCAACCCCATCAGCATTCGCAGTATATTCAGGCATCTCAAAAGATACATGGACATGACTCATCGCTGCCAAATTATAAATTTCCTGAGGTTGCACTTCCTGAATAATCCGTGTCAGGTTGGTACTATCCGTCATATCCCCGTAATGAAGGAAAAAGTTTCTGTCTTGTTCGTGTGGATCCTGGTATAAATGGTCAATTCTGTCCGTATTGAACAAAGAAGATCGGCGTTTGATCCCATGCACTTCATATCCCTTCTTCAACAAAAACTCACTTAAATAAGCCCCGTCTTGACCTGTTACTCCAGTAATTAAGGCTATTTTTTTTGACATTGTTAATTCAATTTAGATTTATATATTCCCGATTTGATTTCAGCAGGTAAAAGTAAGATATTTATACTCCTAACCATAATCATTTAATCGTTTTTAAACGCCTCTATGATACCCTTTAAACTATCAACCGTTTCCCATGCCGTATTCTCCCCTGAATTATAACTAAACCCCTGAGGCACCTTTTTAGCATCAAAGCTACTTATAAAATCTTCCAAACGCCATGACGGGTTGGGAGGCAGAATAACATAATGGGCGCCAAGATCGTAGGTGTAGAAGGCATCCGTCTTGGAAATCATTTCCTCATGCACCTTTTCCCCCGGCCGTATTCCTATAATGGGCTTTTCACATTCCGGACCAATGGCATTGGCGACATCCATAATGCGGTATGAGGGTAATTTAGGGACAAATATTTCACCTCCCCAGGTATGCTCCAGGGCATACAGGACCATTTTAGCCCCTTCTTCCAATAAAATGTTAAACCGGGTCATATTGGGATCGGTAATAGGCAAAATGCCATCCTCCTGCTTCTTTTTGATAAAAAATGGTACCACAGAACCGGTAGATCCCATCATATTCCCATAACGCACCACCGTAAACCTGGTTAACGTACTGCCATTAGAATTATTGGCGGCTATGAACAATTTATCAGAAATCAGTTTTGTGGCTCCATAAAGACTGTTGGGCGAACAGGCCTTGTCGGTCGACAATGACACTACCCGTTCGACGCCGGCTTCCAGACAAGCCTCTATCACATGCTGAGCCCCTCCTATATTCGTTTTGATGCACTCATCCGGATTGCTTTCGGCCACATGAACATCTTTCATCGCAGCGGTATGGATCACATAATCAACCCCCTGAAAAACACGAAACAGGCGTTCCTTATCTCTTACATCGCCAATGACATAGTGTACCTGAGGGTATTTAGATTTCGGTAAGGTCCTGGCCATAGCAGCTTGTTTTTGTTCGTCTCTCGACAAAACGCGTAGTTGCTTTATCTCGGGATGTGCTTCTAAGATATATTGAGTTAATGCCTTTCCCAGTGAACCCGTACCTCCGGTTATTAATATGATTTTTTCGTTGTAATCGAACATTTGTTTTGTTTTCTGTTTCAGAACATATGGGACTTGGGCAAATTTAAAGTATTTAATTTATTGTTCATTTTTGGCTTGACCCAACCCTTCGACTTCCTGCCCGACCGGTAGGCTGATGCTCAGGGCAGGGAACTGAACCTAAGCCCGCCTGTTAAATTTCAGTAGATCCCGTTATCTCAGAACTCTTATAAGTAGCATAGAAGAATTCTAATACCTATTCGCCGATCTTAAAATACTTGTTATGTTCATTTTTTGCTTGTCCAAAAAACTGAACCAAAAAAGGACACCAATAGTAGGAATTTCACCTGCGGTGAACCAAGCTCAAAAATTGGCGTCACTTCGCTCCTGAATTTCCAATCTTTTGAGCTTATATTCTTACTATTGGAAACCGTACAAAGCAGCTTCCTTCATTCATATCGAATTCAATTTATGCTGCCTTTTTTCAACTTATAAATTCGTGTTGTTCATTTTTGGCTTGACCCAAAAACGAACCAAAAAACTCAAGTCTTACCCCATAACCTTAATTAAATACTACGGTACCCTCATCCACAGATGAAAAGAACTCGTTCCCATTACCATGGGAACTCAAACAGCTTTTCATCTCTCTGCCTCACTGCTACCTTGATTTTTAAAGGTTATGGCGATAGGACGTTAAATAAAATTCATGATCTTATTCGTTTTTTGTTTGCCCTTAAAGAAGTTAAGGTTCAAGTCTTTAAATACTCTAAAATAACATTGGAAATCATCTGTTTATCCGAATCCGTTAAACCGGAACCAGAAGGCAGGCACAAGCCATTTTCAAATAAGGTCTCTGCTACTTTACCCCCGTAATAAGGACATCCTTTAAACAAAGGCTGCAGATGCATGGGCCTCCATATGGGTTTGGATTCTATGCCCTGCCGACCTAAGGCCTGTAGTAGGCCCATCGCACTTTTATTGGCTTTATTAGGAGAAAATTGAATACAAGTGAGCCAGTGATTGGCATAGTGTTCGGCATTGGTCTCTGAAAATACCTGTATATAATCAAAAGGCTCGAACAGGTTTTTATAAAACAGATGATTCGCCCGTCTCTTTTCAATGTATGCCGACAAAGTCTCCATTTGACCCCTGCCCATACCCGCAGCAATGTTGCTCATTCTGTAATTATACCCCACCGTACTATGCGCATACCACAAGGCTTCATCTTTTGCCTGTGTCGCTAAGAAAATAGCTCTATCCTTTTGTTTTACCTCTTTGCAAATCAAAGCCCCACCTCCCGATGTGGTGATAACCTTATTACCATTAAAGGATAGAATACCAAAATCCCCAAGACTCCCACATTTATGGCCCTTATAGCTGCTTCCCAATGCTTCTGCCGCATCCCCAATAAGCGGGATGTCATATTTTTTGGAAACAGTCTTAATCTCATCCATTTTAGCCGGCATTCCAAAAATGTGCACAACAATGATGGCCTTAGGTTTTTTTCCTTTTAATAGGCGATCCTGAATCGTTTCCTCCAGGACTCTTGGACAAAGATTCCAGGTATCCTGTTCACTATCCACAAATATGGGTTTAGCCCCTTGATATAGTATTGGAAAGGCCGAGGCTGCAAAGGTCAGGCTTTGGCAAATCACCTCATCATCATGTTGTACTCCCGCTAAAATTAAGGCGAGATGAATGGCTGCCGTACCGGATGACACGGCCACCACATGCCTCTGTCCACCCAGATATGACTCCAGATCCTTTTCAAAATCTGAAATATGCCTTCCGGATGAAGCCACCCAATTGGTTGCCAGGGCCTCTTTAATATATTTTAACTCTTCACCACCCATGTGCGGTGGAGATATTCTTATTTTATAATTCATAAAGGAAGCATATGGGCTGTCGTGTCAAAGATAAAAAAACAGAACCTTGATCTTCAATGATCTCTAATTAATTCCATTCCTTCAACTTTTCCTATTCATGAAAAAAAAGTAAACCTGTTTGTCTTCTTTCAAGTAGTCAAGTTTTTCTATTTTCTCATTCTCAAATCACGAGACTGTCATTCCTGCGAAGGCAGGAATCTATTGATTCAAAATACGAAGAAACACCTTAAGAAAATATTAATTCAGTGTGGATAAATGGTTTCAACCATTAATAACTAAATAATGATGCTGGATTCCTGCCTTCGCAGGAATGACAATACCATGGGTATTTCCTTTAACTACAATCCCTAATCATTCCTTTATTATAGGCTGTTCTGACTCAAAAGACTAAAAAGCAAGTTTAATTTAATTGACTCCATACTTAATGTGTATGGGCTTCGAGGGAGCCTGTCTTGAGTCCCCGCCTGCCATGCGGGCAGGAAGTCGAAAGGCTCACCCTGACATTTTCGACTGCCTGCCTGTCAGTTTTCAAGTGATCAAGTTTTTCTAATTTCTCATTTTCAAACCACAAGACTGTCATTCCTGCGAAGGCAGGAATCCATTGATTCAAAGAACAACGAAAAACTTAGAAAAAAATAGATTTAGTAAGTACTAATAATTTCAACGATAGCGAACTAAACAATAATGGTAGATTCCTGCCTTCGCAGGAATGACAATACCATGGGCATTAGCCTTAACTACAATCCCTAATCATTCCTTTATTATTGGCTGTTCTGACTCAAGTGGCAAAGATTCAGAATACCTATTTCAGTCCGAATGATAATGCCACTGTTTTAAAAAGTATCCTGAGGTCTTTAAAAAAGCTGTAATTGTCGATATAGGCCTTATTGAGCGCTATTTTTTTCGGCCAGATCACTTGATCATTGTAAGTGCTGGGGTTTTCCTGTTGTGCCAATAACTCTTCCTCATCTTTAAAGTACAATGAAGCAACTCCTGTAAGTCCGGGTTTGACAGATAATATGATACGATCCTCACCCTCTAAAGCATCCGCATAACCGGGTATATCAGGTCGGGGTCCCACAAAACTCATGTCTCCCTTAAGTACATTCCATAATTGTGGCAACTCGTCCCATTTCATCTCTCTTAAGAAACGTCCCAAAGCTGTGGTCCTTAAGGAACCATCCGGTAGGTGCTGCATTGTCCTGATTTTATAGATATAAAAGGATTTTCCCCATTGACCTATCCTTTTCTGTTTAAAGATCCCATGCCGTCCAGTGTCTATAAATGCGAGAACTACAAGTACAACAATGAACCAGCCCAAAACAATCAGACTGCTTAGCGATACAAGGATATCGAAGATTCGTTTTATGATGACATCTCTAAATTTCAAAGAAACTAGTTCTATCTGATCTTATATGGTTTAAAAACGTGATACAAGCTAAAAGCAACGTTCCATTTTCACAATCGCCATAAAGTTATTGTTTTAATCCTAATGACATGCCTTTGATGTTAACCAGATTTCATAAGCGCTGTTCAGAACCATTTTGAACCTGTTTTTACCCCTAAGGAAGACTACAAAAAGGGATGCCTCTGGATCTGAAATTTCATGCGCAGAAAATTGGAAAAACATAAGGATGAATTGGAGAAAACCTAAGCACAAAAAAATAGTCTTTCCGCAAGCTTCTTAAGCCTTGTAAACACTACAAGTTTCAAAGGAAATTTTTATTCAACTGCCCTTATTCCTAAAACCATACTGCTTTGCTTCTTTTAATCATATTAAACATTCCAATAGAAGATTTCGTTGAAATGACAGCAACCCTTAATCCTCATGTATCCATTAAAGCCTGGCTGAAACCAGTTCCCTGGGCAGAATACTCTTCACATCGTAGATTACACAATCTTTAGAAGTTCTGAACTTTGTATAGTCGATGGTTTTAAATTCAGCGTGCCCTACTGCCAGGACCACTGCGTCATAATCATAATTCAGGGTCTTTTCCAATGTGATGTTATAGGTGTTTTTAACCTCACTGCTCAAGGCATGGGGGTCGTAAACAGCAACCGATGCTCCAAACCCTTCCAATTCCCGAATCACATCTATTACCCTGGAGTTTCTTATATCAGGACAGTTTTCTTTAAAGGTAATGCCCAAGACCAGAATGTTAGCCCCTTTTATGATACTTCCCTTTTCAACCAGCAATTTAATCACCTTATTCGCCACATGTATCCCCATGGTATCGTTCACACGTCTTCCCGACAGGATCACGTCCGGATAGTAGCCCAGACTTTCAGCCTTATGTGTTAGATAATAAGGATCTACTCCTATACAATGACCTCCTACCAAACCGGGTCTGAAGGGTAAAAAGTTCCATTTGGTACCGGCTGCTTCCAGAACCTCCAGGGTATCAACTTCTAACTTGTCAAACACCAGGGCCAGTTCATTTATCAGTGAAATATTAACATCTCTTTGAATGTTTTCGATGATTTTACCGGCCTCAGCCACCTTGATACTCGACACCCTGTGCGTGCCGACCGTTACGATACTATTATAAAGCTGATCCACAAGATCAGCCGTTTCAGGCGTACTCCCCGAGGTTATTTTGATGATGTTTTCAACTTTGTGAACCGGGTCTCCCGGATTAATACGTTCAGGAGAATAACCGCAGAAAAAATCCTTGTTGTACACCAGGCCGCTACTTCTTTCCAGCTCCGGAACACATATTTCTTCCGTACAACCGGGATATACGGTAGATTCGTAAATAACAGTATTCCCTTTGGATAAATACGACCCCACCAAAGTACTTGCTTCTTTGAGATAGGATAAATCCGGTCTATTGAATGCATCTATGGGCGTCGGAACCGTTATGATATACATATCGGCATCAGCAATGTCGTTGGCCTTCGAAGAAAAGCATATGGTCTTAGCCTCTGTAAAATCTCCGACATCGACTTCCCTGGTTTTGTCGATACCTTCTTTTAAGCTTGAAATGCGTTCTTTATCGATATCGAATCCAACCACTTGAAACCCTTTCTTCGAAAACGCCATGGCAATAGGGAGACCCACATAGCCTAAACCAATTACCGCTAATTTATATGCCTTCATATCCATGGGGTCTAAAATAATAAATTAAAAGAATTGGGCCTGTATTTCGTCAGAATATGTAACAACCGCATTGAAGTTATATTATAAAATGATCGATCCATAAATAGCCCCATGCCCCTCTGGTTAACCAAGAACTGAGTATTTAGGCCGCTTAGCCAGGGTTTTATAGGTATCGACCGGTTTCAGGATGACCTTATCTGCATAATTATTCTCCTGTAAGATCTGTTTTGCAAAGGCATACCAGGTCATCGGTTCGGAATTACAGAAATGATAGAGTCCGTAGGGTGGCTTCTGTTTTATAAGCTCTTCTATGATGTAACCTGCCAAATCCACCGTATCGGTAGGGCATCCCACCTGATCCGTGGTGATGTTCAGGGATCTGCCCTGCTCCGCGCTGTCGACGATAAACCGATAGAAGTTTTTGCCATAGACCTTACTGTACAGCCATGAGGTTCTAACAATATAATAGTGACTCGAATAGTCCTGAATGTACTGTTCTCCCAATAATTTTGATGCACCATAGGCATTTATAGGGTTTGGCCTGTCGGATATGGTGTACGGTTCCCTTTTAAGGCCGTCAAACACATAATCTGTGGAAATATGAATCAGGATCACTTTATGCCTTTTGCAGATCAGCGCCAGATTTTTCACCCCTTCAGCGTTCACCTTAATGGCCATTTCCGGTGTCTTTTCTGCTTGTTCGACATTCGTATATGCAGCACAATTGATGCAGTAATCAAAGCTATGCTTCTCAAAATACCCCTCAAGTGCTTCGTGATTCGTGATGTCCAATTCTTCTTTTGTGACAAAGGTGAAATCCATGGTATCCACACGGTTGGCATACCCCTCCTTAATGGTCAGGCCTAACTGTCCATTCGCACCTGTCACTAAAATAGCAAGGCGGTCCTGACTACTGGTTTTTGGATTGTGTTTCAATTGGAATATCCTGTTTAAATGGTCTCAATAAGAGGAACATCTCCTATTCAATGCCTTCATTACGACAAAATGCTTCGAAGCCTGGCAGGTTCATATCCTTTTCCGATATGATCAACTGATCATCAGGCCAGCCCCAGTCAATATTTAAGGTTGTATCGTTATAAATAACCCCGCGTTCCGATGCCTTATTGTAAAACTGATCACATTTATAGTTAAAAATGGTGTTGTCTTCCAATACCAAAAATCCATGAGCAAAGCCTTTAGGAATAAAAAGTTGCTGTTTATGGACATCGTCCAGCATAATCGAAAAATACTTTCCAAAGGTTTCTGAATTCGAACGCAGATCAACACATACATCCATCACTTTTCCTTTCGTAACTCGGACTAATTTCGCCTGTTCATACTGCCCGGTTTGAATGTGCAGGCCTCTTAAAACACCTTTCGACGATTTAGACTCATTGTCCTGAACAAAATCAATGCTGAGTCCCGTATGCTTTTCAAAACCATTTTTGTTGAAACTTTCTAAAAAATAGCCGCGTTCATCTTCAAAAACTTTAGGGGTTATCACGTAACACCCTTTAATGTATGTCTCCTCAACTGTCATACGCCGCGACTTGTTTCAGGTATTCACCGTAACCACTCTTGAGTAAGGGCTCTGCCAATTTCAACAATTGGGCCTTGGTTATGTACCCCATTTTAAATGCCATTTCTTCTATACATCCAATTTTCAAACCCTGACGCTCCTCTATCACCTCGACGAACTGACTGGCCTGCATCAAGGAGGTAAACGTACCCGTATCCAGCCAGGCTGTTCCCTTATCTAAAATACTAACATTTAATTTTCCCATCCCTAAATAGGCTTTATTCACATCGGTGATCTCAAGTTCACCTCTCGAACTGGGTGCTATGTTTTTGGCAATATTGACCACTTGATTGTCATAAAAATAGATCCCCGGAACAGCAAAATTAGATTTCGGATGGCTGGGTTTTTCCTCAATTGATATGACTTTCCCGGTTTTATCAAATTCCACTACACCATAACGCTTTGGGTCCTGAACATGATAGGCAAAAATAACACCACCTGAAGGATTTATATGATCCCTCAAGGTTTGTTGAAGCCCGGATCCGTAAAAAATATTATCGCCTAAAATGAGTGCCACATTATCCTCTCCAATAAATTCTTCTCCAATAATAAAGGCCTCAGCCAAACCATTGGGATGCTCCTGTACCGCATACTCAAAACGACACCCGAAATCGGAGCCGTTACCTAACAATCCTTTAAATAATGGCGTGTCCTTAGACGTGGATATAATCAATATGTCGCGTATTCCGGCAGACATCAAGGTGCTAAGTGGGTAATAGATCATCGGTTTATCATACACCGGCATTAATTGTTTACTCACCACCTTGGTAAGCGGATGCAATCGTGTCCCTGAGCCGCCTGCTAATATGATGCCTTTCATTTTAGTTGTATTGCTTTTTATAATAATCCTGATAACTGCCGCTGGTGACATGGCTTAACCAAAGTTCATTGTTCAAATACCAGTCTATGGTTTCGCTTAAGCCTTCCTCGAAGGTTACCGATGGTCCCCAACCTAATTCATTCTTGATTTTTGAGGCATCAATGGCATAACGCAAGTCGTGACCCGGTCTGTCTTTAACAAAGGTAATTAGCTTTTCGGAAGTACCATCCGGTCTGCCCAGTTTCACATCCATCTGTTTACACAATAATCTGACCAGCTCTATGTTTTTCCATTCATTACATCCCCCGATATTGTAGGTTGCTTTATTTTCGCCATTATGAAACACCACATCGATGGCCTTGGCATGATCTATAACATACAACCAATCTCTAGTATAGTTCCCGTCACCATACACCGGAAGTGGTTTGTTGTTTATGATATTGTTAATGAACAAGGGTATTAATTTTTCCGGAAACTGATTGGGTCCATAATTATTGGAACAATTGGAAATGACATAGGGTAACCGATAGGTTTCACCATAGGCCCTTACAAAATGGTCGGAACTCGCTTTGGAGGCCGAGTAGGGCGAATTGGGATCGTATGCCGTGGTTTCGGTAAATAACCCTGTGCTGCCCAGACTACCATACACTTCGTCCGTGCTAATGTGGTAAAAACGCTTCCCTTGAAAACTAGCCATCCATAGCGCTTTAAAGGCCTCTAAAAGATGAATCGTTCCTAAAATATTGGTCTTCACAAAAATTAATGGATCTTCAATGGAGCGGTCTACATGGGACTCGGCAGCCAAATGGATAACCCCGTCAAAGTGATGCGTTTTGAAAAGGGCATCTACGAATGCTTTATCGGTTATGTCGCCCTTTATGAATGTATAGTTATCGCGGCGTTCAATATCCTTTAAATTCTCTAAATTCCCAGCATAGGTCAGGGCATCCAAGTTATAAATATGATACTGCGGATACCGGTTTACAAATAATCTCACAACATGGGACCCGATAAAACCAGCGCCTCCGGTAACAAGTATGTTCATGGTTTACAATTTACTTTTAAAGCGCTCCAGGAAATTTAAAAATTCAATGATCAATAATAACATAAAAATCACCAGGGCTAATAGAAAGCCATAAGCAAAAGGTCTGCCTATCTCTAAACCGAAGATCTCTGCCTTATCCTTAACAACACCTCTTTCTTTCCCAATGGATACAATTTCCAGTATGTTTTCCTTATCCTCCAGTTCCCTTTGAATGTCAACCAGTTCCCGCCTTAAATTCAAATCACTCTGGTACAACTCAAACTCTTTCGTAACACTTTTGTTTTCCGTATTGTCTATCGTGATACTGGTTTGACCGCCGGACTTGGCCTCAGCAGCCTTTCTGAGTACCTCCTGGTATACGGCCTGCAAAGAATCTGACTTTACAAGCGTTTCCCTGATGGCGCTTTCCCGTCCCTTTAATTCACTCAAATCCCTTCTCTGTACATTTTGAAAGTAGGGGGAGGACTCAATTTTGTGAATAATCTCAACAATGACATCTTCGAAGGAGGCTGGCGAATAGGTGTCTATAGTCATTTCTTGAAGTGAAATATCAAATTCCTCGGAAAAGTTGAGGTAATCCTTATAGGTAATGGTGGAAGCCAAAACAGAATCCAGACTTTTGATGTAGGCATCATAGTTTTTTATCCTGCTGTTGTCATTGGTCACCGCTTCAATAGACATCCCTTGTATTGATGCAGCCTTGGATACATCTATTTTTAGGTCACTAGCCAATGTCACTGTATCTCTTTCCTGGACTAATTTATCAAAGTAAGTAATGGCTTCATAAAGCACCTCTCCTGTTTTGTAGTTTTGATTGATGATGGCAGACGATCGATACACGGGCTTAGATACTTTATTTTTAATAATTCCTAATCCAAAGCCAATGGCTGCGGCTATTATTATTTTTACCAGGTGCTTTTTGACAAAGAAAACAAGCCAGACGAAGGCTAAAAAAAGCCTGTTTAGAATATCTCCAATAAACCTAAAAAAGCGCTCAAAGGCATTACCAATCATTTTAAACAACTGTCCTAAATCGACTTCTTCGGATTGCTGCGGTGGGGGCAACTCTTTACTCATAACTATTCTGATTAATTAAATATTTGTTCTAAAATTTTTCTTGTAATGACATATGTGGGCCTAACTCCGGATGTGCCTAAGCCACCGGAAGCCAATGTGCTACCGGTTTCAAGAGGGTTATCACTGGCATAATAGGCATACCTGACCTTGACTTCGGGGCTGATATTCCCACGTACCTTCGAGGCCGCCTGGATGGCCTTCTGGTAATGCGCGCCTTCCATCTCCAAACCAATGACATTCCAGGTGGAGTTAAAGAAAAACTTGAGTATGTCTTTATTCTGTAGGGAGGTTCCTAAAACCGTTATCATAGCGCCATTACATACAGCAACACCCTGACCATTGAAATCTTCCTTACTCAACTCATTTTCAAAAGGGTAATTATCTGCCGTTCCCTCAAAGATATGCGCCGATGGTATCATGATATCGCCTTTTCCCCCTTCTAATATGCCCGCCTTTCCCATAACCGATATGGATTTCACATTTAAATGCAATTTCTTTCCTTTTACTGCATAGGGTTTCAGCAGTTCATCAATGGTTTCATAGGCCTGTTCTCCAAAGGCATAATCCATAACGAATATAAGTGGTTTTTCGGATTTCATCAACGTCTCATTTATGGCGATATCTAATTTTGAAACATCAAAAAAGGTGGTGTCGAAAACCTGCACATCAATATTGGTTCCCGAACTGTCTTTTATGTACAGCATCCCATTTTGTAAGGCTGCTTTGGTGACCCTGTCTCCCAATTCCCTGTTGTTCTTATTGCTCAACAGTTCATACACTTCAAATATATCTTTTTTTGAAGCTATGGCCTTTAAGGCGTTCGGCGCAAACAGGGTATTCAGGACACTATGCATGTTCGCGCTGATGATATGGATATTCCTGTCCAATAGTTGATTCTTGTGCAAAATCGACTTGATATTATTCGCCCAGATTTCACCATGTATGTGATGGCCAATGCGTTCTCTTAATACCGGACTAAAGGTAATGGTTCTTTTGTTGTGATGCACCTGTTCTTCAATGGCCAGCTTACCCAACCAATAGACTATATGTAACAAGCGCTCCGGTTGTTTAGGGGTGGCAAAGGCACTGTAGATTTCCGTAACTTCCTTAAAAGTGCGCCCTAATATATAGGCCGTATGCGTAATGGCCACTTCGCGTTCCTCCTGTGTGAGTTTCTTTTTTGCCAGGACCGATTTTTCCAACTTCTTCCAATCCCGTGTTGTCGTACCATCACCACTAATAACAACCCGCTTGCTTATTTTGTGTGATTCTACAAAAAGAAAAGTGAGATGGGTTAGGATATCATAGATTTCCGAACGACCGCGCGTAATCTCTATATTCATTTGCTCCTCATCAATCCTGTAGCAGTTGCGTCGGCGTTTTTCCGGAATAATTGGCTTAAAATGGGAGTTGGCATACCCTTCATCACTGGTCAGGTTAATATAGGTACATTCCTCAATACCCATGGGCAACCGGTCCATCACATAAAGCAGCCCGTTCAATTCGGCCTTTTCTTCACCAATGGAACCATAGATTTCGGGTTTCAGTAATAACAAGGCCTCCCGTAAGGTTTCCCCTGAAATTCCCATGGGCTTATAAAACCCTCTGTTGAACAAATGCCGCATGGTAACATACATACGCTCTATAGCGTTTGAGCTTTCCTGTGCCCTTGTTCTCCCATGTGATTTTTTGTTACTCATTGTATGTAATAATTGCCAAAGATACTACTATTTTATTCAGTTTGTGACCCTGCCGGTATTAACACATCTTCCATATGCATCAAAGAGATGTATCATTTTAAGTGTTTTCAATCTTATGTTCCAGAGCATCGGCTATTTTTCTGTCGTTGGCCAGCCTAGGGATTTTATTCTGTCCTCCTAATTTTCCAACGGACTTCATATAATCCTGAAACCCGTCTTTGGCAACTTTTGATATTTTTAAAGGCTGTAAAACCTTCCCCTGGATTAAATCATAGTAGTATGCATTTTGATTTTGAAGGGACGCATCAATGTGCCTTGCAAATTCGGTATAGTCTTCAGGTTCATTTTCAAATTCTATAAACCATTCGTGGTAAGGCAATCCTTCTTTCGGGTTTATTTGAGGGGCAACGGTAAACTCTGAAATACGTATGTCGGTGTTTTTCACTGCTTCCTCCATGGCCTGCTCTACCTCCTTGCCAATGACGTGTTCCCCAAAAGCAGAGATGAAATGTTTAATGCGCCCTGAAACGATGACGCGATAGGGCCTTAAGGAGGTGAATTGCACCGTATCGCCAATATTATAGGCCCAAAGTCCTGCATTGGTGGATACAATCATCACATAGTTTACATGTAACTCAACATCTTTCAGCGTAAGGCGTTCCGGACTGGCATCGAAAAATTCTTCCGCTTTGATGAACTCGTAAAAAATACCTGAGTCCAACTGAAGTAACATGCCCTTTTCATGCTGCCTGTCCTGAAAGGCAAAAAAGCCTTCACTTGCCGGATACAGCTCTATACTATCGACTTTTCGCCCAATGAGGTTTTCGAATTTGGCTCGATAGGGTTCGTAATTGACCCCTCCAAAAATAAACAGATTGAAATTTTGAAACAGGTCGCCCACCTTCTTCCCGGTTTTTTGCTGGAGCCTCTCGAAATACATTTGCACCCATGATGGAATTCCAGAAATGACGGTCATGTCCTCCGGCAGGGTCTCCTCAACAATGGCATCCACTTTGGCTTCCCAGTCTTCAATACAATTCGTCTCCCAGGAAGGCAGTCTGTTTTTTTGAAGGTATTTCGGCACGTAGTGGGCTACAATACCTGAAAGTCTTCCAATTTGAATACCGTTTTTCTCTTTCATAATGGGGCTGCCCTGTAAAAAAATCATTTTGCCATTTACAAATTTACTTTTCCCGGTTTCGTGGATGTAAAATAGAATGGCATTTCGAGCGGCTTCAACATGACTTGGCATACTCTCCTTGGTTATCGGTATGTATTTAGCCCCTGAAGTGGTTCCTGATGTTTTCGCGAAATAAAGGGGTTTACCACTCCAAAGGATATTTTCCTCTCCTGAGACCACACGCTCCACATAGGATTTCAAAGCCTCATAATCGCGTACCGGCACCTGTTTTACAAAATCGCTATGGGATCTGATGTTTGCAAAATCATGGTCTTTCCCGAATGCTGTATGCTGAGCCGCCTGTATCAGGTCGTGAAATACCTTCTGCTGTGTTTCAACGGGATGATCTATCCATTTTTGATTTTTTCTATAAATCAATTTAGCAAATTGCTTCGCCAAAATGGGCTTTAATGATAGCATTTATTTAAAGTCTATAAAATTTAAGGGGTTGATGGGATACCCGTCATTCCAAAGTTCGAAATGTAAATGTGGTCCCGTGGATAATTCGCCCGAACTTCCGCCTGTGGCAATGGCTTCACCGGCTTTGACCAGATCGCCCTGAGACTTGATTAATGATCCGTTATGCTTATAGACCGAAATTAACCCATTACTGTGCTCTATAATGATCACATGGCCTGTGGTGGCGGTCCATTCTGCAAAAATAACCGTGCCATCGGCAACTGCTTTAACAGGCGTATCTATAGTGACCGCAATATCGATGGCGTAATGTTTTTCCTTTAGATTATAGGTGTCGCTTACCGTGCCACTAACAGGTGGGAATAGCACAAAGCTCTTTGAAGATGTTGCCGATTCGAACAAATTATATTTGTCTTCCTTATCTACCTTTTCCCTTAAAATGGAGTCTTCAGCAATGGGTGTCAGATCCACCTCACTGGCCTCGATCTTTATGGCCTCAATAATGGAGTCCTTTTTTAAATCTTCGGCACTGATGTCGCCTTTCAGGACATCTCTTATGGATTTATAATATCTTTCGTTTAAGGCTAGAACGCGTTGCAGAGAATCCGTCTTATAATGTAACTCGGTGGCCTGCCTTTTAAGGCTGGTCGATGAATACCCTGGAATGTACTCCCTTAAGGATGTAGAGGCAATTAAAAAATAAGTGAACAGCATTAATATCAGAATGCTAACTGATACAAAAACAAAGACATTCAACCGTGTTAATTTAAAGGCAATACGCTCTTCAAAAGTGTCTTCATTAAGTATGACTAACCGATATTTATCGAGTAGTTTTTTTTTAATTCTGGCGGACCCTTTTTTCTTCTTGCTCATAATTCTAACAAAATTAAATAAAATAATTCCATAACCTGAATCCAGAAATACTAAAGTTATGCTATTAACGGTATTTTTAAACTTTAATTATTAACTTTGTTCTAAATAAATTTAACTATGAGTTCATATATTTTAGCAATAGGCCCCATGCAAATCGTATTAATTGTAATTGTTGTGTTATTGCTGTTTGGTGGTAAAAAAATTCCGGAATTAATGCGTGGCTTAGGAAGTGGAATTAAAGAGTTTAAGGATGCGAGCAAGGAGGATGATAAATCTGCGGACAAGAGTGATAAAACTGAATAACCGCATCCACAAATAAAAAAAGAAAAAAGGCCAACATTGATATGTTGGCCTTTTTAGTATTAATTTCAGTTCGTTTTAATTAATCTTTATGGACTTGATTATGGCCTCAAGTTCAAACATGTAATCTCTTTTCTCAACGGATGGTGCATAAGCAAATCCCTCAGCGATGATCCAACGGTCATTTTTATTGTCCTCTATAGCATAGTTGATATATGGTCCTGCCATAAACGCCTTCTTAACTTCCCACATGCCCTTGGTTTCCAGGGCCGGCTTTCCATCCAAAACCGTTTCCGTCTGAAAAGGGGTATAGGCATATTCCGTGATCATATAGGTGCCTTCAGTGGGGCCTTCAATATGTGCCTTTCCAATCGAGTCCCGTATGGTTACAATTTGATTTATAATGCTGTCATTGCGCATAATCCTTTCCTTCGGCAAGGTATAGATCATAAGGTTCAGTGTTCCCGTATTGACATCTTTGCGAATCCAAAAAAAGTTGTTTTCATCCTTGGCGACTCTGTATACCGTAGGAAACCTTACATCAACCCCGATCTTATCTTTGATGAAACTGGAATTGTACAGGGATTTTTTAATTAAGCGCTGTTTTTCATAGATTTCAATCTTCTTAAAGGTATTGACAATCCCGTCGCCATGCTCTTTAAGCTGGTTAATAACCTCGTCCTTCGTCATCCCTGAAACCACAACGACCCTTTGTGGTTGCGCATAGACATTCTTTAAAAACTGGGTGGAGGCCTGTTTTCCTAACTCTATTTTTAGTATGGTTCTGTTTTTAGTGATAAACCCGCTAAACACACTGGTCGGAATCTGGTTAATGTTAAACAGCGGCTCATCCTGGGGCAGACCGTATACGGGTGCTGCCAGTATATCCCTAATGGCTTCGCCAACGCGACCCTTCCAGGACTCGTTATCCAATACCACCGAAACTTCGTTAACAATGCCTGTCGAATCTACAAGAAACTTTTGCTTTGGTTTTCCATCATTGCAGGATAGCAAGGACAACACTGTAACGGCTATAATAAGGGGTTTATGTATCATAAATGTCGTTTTAAGGGAATTTAGCCTTTCGCTATTTTGAGCTTCATTCCCGGTTTTAACCTTGTGCCACTAATATCGTTCCAATCTTTAATATTCTGCACGGAAACTCCTGGAAATTTTTGGGAAATGCTCCATAAGGAGTCGCCGCTCTTTACGGTATAGGTTATGATATCACCTGATAGTGGCTTTGCTGAGGTCTTAGCAGCTACCGTAGAGACCGGATTCACATAAGGTTTTCTTGGATATATGGTCAGACGTTGACCTATCCTTAAGTCATTGCTCCGCAAGCCGTTCCATTGTTTAATCTGGCTTACTCTTACCCCATACATTCGGGCAATTTTCCCAAGATAATCGCCTGACCTCACCCTGTAGCGAATTCTGTCGTCCGCATTAAAAAATTGGGGCAAAGGCTTTTCTCTTTTAGCAAATTCCTCTTTGACAAAAGCATATATGGCTTCTTCATTATTCACGAATACACCAGCTGCCTCCTTGGGTAAACGCAGCACGTAGTTCTCATCTTTTATAAAAGGGATGATATCCAACTTGTACGACGGATTTAAAAACTGAAGCTGTTCAATAGGTGTTCCGGTGACTTCGGCCACCTGATCCAGGGTAATCATGTGTTTTACCCGTATGGTATCCGTTTCTATTAAAGCAAATTCAGGTTTTATTCTTTTAAACCCATGCGCTTCTGCATACTCGAAAATATACATATTTGCTAAAAATGCCGGTAAATACCCTGCCGTCTCACGAGGTAGATTATGTCTGATGTTCCAATAATTTTTGTACCCTCCGGATCTTCTGATAGCTTTGGTTACATTGCCCGGCCCTGAGTTATAGGAGGCCAGTGCCAAATCCCAGTCTCCGAAAATCTCGTATAATTTCGATAAGTACTTTGCTGCGGCTTCCGTAGATTTAATAGGATCACAGCGCTCGTCAACATAGCTGCTCACATCCAGTCCATACATTTTCCCGGTGGCAAACATAAATTGCCATAATCCCGTGGCACCAACCCGGGATTTGGCCCTTGGTTTTAATGCCGATTCAATGACTGCTAAATATTTTATTTCCAAGGGCAGATCGTGTTTATCCAACTCGTATTCGAACATGGGAAAATAAAATCCACTCAAAGTGATCATCCTTTGTAATAGCTCCCTTCTGTTTTTTAAATACGATTTAATAACACTTTCCAAAGACGGATTGTATTCCACATTAAATGGTGTTCTGGCGTCTAATTCCTTTAAGCGGGCCTTAAGGGTATCCGTATGCAGTTCCGGGTATTCAATATCATCATAGGTTAAATTGGTCACCGATTTGTAAATCGTATCGAACATATGGTTACTGTAGAGTTCCTCGAACCACTTCTCATCGAACTTAGAGGCCAATTCATGATCTTTAAGCGGCGTCTTTGGAATGGAATCCGTATCCTGTTCCAGTGACTGGAGGGTGATTGTATTGCTATCAACCAGGGGTGCCTTGGTTATAAATTTCTGCGTCTGCACGCTATCTGCAGTTTGCGCGTAACAAAGGCCTATATGACATAGGAACAGCCATTTAATAAAACGTATTGCCATAATGAATATCGCTATCTTATCGAATCAGTTATACAGCTAAATTCGGATTTTTTAAGGGAAATAAAAAATTTCATTGCTCACGGCGTTTTATAAGTTACCAAATGTTCCTATGCCTTTGCATGAGCACTAATTTCTCAAACTATCTTCTATGGAGTGCAAGGACTACTCTAATATCGCTGCAATTCCGGGAAGCGTTTTCCCTTCAAGACTTTCCAGCATAGCACCTCCACCTGTACTTACATAACTCACTTTATCCTGGAATCCAAATTGTTTTACAGCAGCCACAGAGTCTCCACCACCCACTAATGAGAAAGCGCCTTTTTTAGTAGCTTCAGCTATGGAATTCCCCAGGGCAATAGTTCCCTTGGCAAAATTTTCCATTTCAAAAACCCCTAAGGGGCCATTCCAAAGTATCGTTTTAGAGGCCATAACGACATCGTTGAAGGTTTGCAATGACTTTGGTCCGGCATCTATGCCTTCCCACCCTTCAGGGATGTTATTGATATCGACAATTTGGGTGTTGGCATCATTCTTAAAGGCATCGGCTGCCACGACATCCTCAGGTATATGTACTTGAACATCTTTTGTCTTGGCTTGTTTTAAAATATCCAATGCCAAATCCATTTTATCGTCTTCACAGATGGAATTACCAATTTGGCCTCCCTGGGCTTTTACAAAGGTGAAGGCCATTCCGCCTCCGATGATAAGGTGATCGACCTTATCCAATATGTTTTCAATTATGGTGATCTTGGAAGACACTTTTGCCCCTCCTAAGATGGCTAAAACAGGTTTTTCTCCTGTCTTCATCACCTTTTCAATACTCTCTATTTCCTGTGCCAACAGACTTCCGAAACATTTATGATCTGCGAAGAATTGGGCCACGATCGTCGTCGAGGCATGCGCTCTGTGGGCTGTTCCAAAGGCATCATTTACATAAATATCGCCTAACCTGGACAGTTGCTCGGCAAAATTCTGATCTCCTGCAGTCTCTTCACTATGGAATCTCAAATTCTCCAATAACAAGACTTCCCCCGGTTTTAAGTTCGAGGCTTCGGCTTCGGCTTTTGCTCCGACACACTGGTCGACAAACTTCACTTCAACACCCAATACATCTTCAACCTTAGAAACAATATGACGTAATGAGTACTCGTCCTGGACTCCTTTTGGTCGCCCCAGATGGGACATTAAAATACAGCTTCCTCCGTCTTCCAATATTTTAATTATTGTTGGCTTTGCTGAGATAATTCTAGTGGCATCGGTCACCTGGAAACTTTCATTTAAAGGGACATTGAAATCTACTCGTATTAAGGCTTTTTTATTTGAGAAATTAAAGTCGTTTATCGTTTTCATCGCTTTGTGATTTTATATGGACATAATTGAATCACAAATGTACTTAATTAAAAAGTGCCAAAAAATGTGTTTTTAAACGAAAACGTTTGAAGTGGAAAAGTTTTTAAATAATAGGCCTATTGCTAAGGATTAAATAAATAAAAGAAGGATTAAAAATTTAAAATCCGGAACATGTTTTCAAGAAAGCATTCCGGATTTCAATTAAAAGTAGGTAGGTATATTAATAAAGGAATTACCTTTTTATGAGTTTTAAGGTCTGTGATATATCTCCTGATTTTATTTGTGTTAAATATACGCCACTTGGTACATGGGTTAAATCGACCGTCATGGTATTTAACCCACCTTTTTTCCTTATAATTTCTTTCCCGAGAACATTATATACTGCAACCTCGTCCAATATGGTATAGGCACTGAATCTTACCACGCCTGAAGTAGGATTAGGTCCATAGGCAAAGCCTTCAATAGTTCTGTGCTTATTCGACAATGTGGCCGTCTTTAACTCAAAATCATCAAAGCCCAGATACTCATTGCCGTTTTGGTACACCACCAATCGCATTCTAACATAATCCTGACCGGATGGAATATTATAGGTAATTTCTTCCCAGCCGGTGGAATTAAAATTACCCGATTGGTCAGTTTTAAATACATCCTCCCTGTAATCGGAATAACTCCAATCGTTACCATTATCGTATCTTAATTCATAATATATGTAGTCGTTCTTATTAAGACCAACATAATGTACTCGAAACGCGATTTCAGCTGGTAAACCATTAATGGCAAAGGCGTTAAAGGTAAGGATGTGTTCTGGTGAATCCGATCCTGTAACCCCCTCGGAATACGGATTATCCAAATCCCTGCCGGCCAAATAACTCTTTCCGGCAAAAGGACCGGGAATACGACCGTTGGCACCGGGCTGGTTCATCCAAATATCTGTGCTGTTACTATTGGAGTAAAATGGGATATTGGAAGTGTAAGTCCAATTGTCCTCTGTCTTGTTTTCGAAGCCTTGTTTTGCTGACTGTGCGTTGAGATAAGATACGCAAGAACACAAAAGCAGTAATGCTAACTTAGTAGTTTTATTCATGGTTTTAACTTTAGGTAATTAAAAACAAATAGATTATTGAGCATTTCAAATCTATAACAAAATGTGTATCAGCCCTATAAAACTCGATGATTCACCTTTTATTTAGTCTTATTGCACTTTCATAGGCCATTTACACTATATTTGTCCCATGTTATTTCAGGAGGTATTAGGACAGGACCATATCAAAAAACACTTGATGCAAAGTGTTGATAACCATAGAATTCCACATGCTCAGCTGTTTGTTGGAAATGAAGGTTGTGGCACACTTCCAATGGCGATCGCCTATGCGCGTTATATGCTGTGTAACCATAAACAAGACCTCAACAGCACCGGCGATGAACCCTGTCATCTGAAATTCAGAAACTTTACACATCCCGACCTACATTTTGCCTTTCCGGTCGTTACGAGTAATAAAGCAAAAAGCCACCCCGTGTCGGCCAACTATTTAGAGGAATGGCGCCAATTGTTAAAGGAACAACCTTATGGAAACCTCTTTGACTGGTATAAATTATTGGGAGTGGATAACAAGCAAGGTCAGATTGGTGTGGACGAGGCCCAGGATATTGTAAAATCCCTTTCCCTGAAATCGTATGAGGGGGGCTACAAGGTGCTCATTATGTGGATGGCAGAAAAAATGAACCAAACCTGTGCCAATAAATTATTAAAGCTGATTGAAGAACCGCCTAGTAAAACTATTTTCATCCTTATTGCTGAGGACGAAGAGCAGATTATCAATACCATCAGATCACGGTGTCAGACCTTACATTTTCCGCCCTTGTCCGAAACAGTCATTTCGGAAGCCTTAGTGAAGCATTATGATTTAGATATGGCTGAAGCGATAAAAATTGCCCATCAATCCAATGGTAACTATAACAAAGCCTGTGATCTGGTTTACCACGATTCCGAGGATCTGCAGTTCGAAGAATGGTTTATCTTCTGGATTCGCAGTGCCTTTAAAGCAAAAGGCAATAAATCGGCTATACATGATCTTATAACCTGGAGTGAAGATATCGCCAAAACGGGACGAGAAACACAGAAGCAATTTTTACATTTCTGTCTTAGTTTTATCAGGCAGGCCTTATTGCTCAATTACAATACCCCCGAATTGGTCTTTTTGGAGCCAAAGTCTAAAAATTTTAAGCTGGAGAACTTTGCTCCCTTTATTCACAACAGCAATATTATAGAGATAAGCCAGGAGATTCAAGATGCGATATATCATATAGAGCGCAATGGCAACTCAAAAATTATCCTAACAGATTTATCCATAAAATTGACTCGATTATTACACAGGAAGCCGGCTCAGGCAAATTAGAATTCAACTCGAAACACCAGGTTTGGTGTTAATCCTAGAGAACTTTTATTGATTTCTCTGAGTTCGTCCTCGCTGTTTTGCGTGCTTTGTCTTATTTCATAGGTTCGGCTTAAGATATTCTCCCTGTTGTAAATGTTTAGTAGCGAAAAACCCAGTTTCCCTTTCCAGCTATCCTGTTTTGAAAAATTAAATGAATAGGTTGTGGAAAGATCCAATCGATGATAATTGGGTAAACGAGCAGCATTGGTGTCCTCAAAGACAATTACATTGCCATTTGGTGTATTTTCTATTCCCGAGGCTTTGGTATAGGGAATGCCTGTTCTAATGCTCCAGCCCAGTGAAATATTAAAATGACGCCATTCATAGGTGTGGGACCAGACAAAATTATGAGTGATATCGGTATTACCAGGAAATTCCTGGCCATTGTTGATGGTATTGAATAAAAAGTCATTATTTATGAGCGTATAGCCAAGCCAGGTGCGATAATTTTGAATTTTCTTTTTTATCAACACATCCATTCCGAAAACATCACTTTTCCCCACGGAGAAAAAATCATTCATCCGATCAAAACCTAGGGTTATGGAAGTTAATCCCTTAATTTTTTTATAATACAGTTCAAAGTCCAGATTCCATCCATTCTTATTAAACACCATACCGCTGGTTAATTGGGTGCTGCGAAGTATGGGTATGTCATCACCATCGGACAACACCCAGACCTGATTTTCCAGTCCAAATTCCTGAGTATTAAATTCGACAACCTCACTTACGGCCTGATGCAATCGTTCACCGGAAACTTTAAATTTCAAATCTGGGGTTACGTTAACACTGAACTGTACTCTGGGTTCAAGAAAGAGTTTGTCCAATATGGAAAAATAATTTGCTCTTAATCCTGTATTCAAATACCATTTATTATCAATCTTGTACAGATAATCGGCATATATGGCATGGGTATTGTTGATATTAGAACTGGATTCATTAAAATTCTCTTCCGGGCTTTCAGGCTCAGTGAAACTTAAACCATATTTAACTTCGTTTGAAGAAAATTGGTAGCCCAGGCCAAGGGATGTTTTGCTGCTGAGATCCCAGTCCATATTCAAGGCCAACCCAAAATCATTTATCGTATTTAATTTCTCCAACTGATCGTTAAGTTCACCTGAAATACTATTACTGCCTACATATTCCAAATCAAAATTAGAATAGTAGACATTAAAGTCGTGGGTCAATGCATCGTTATGTTCGTGACTCCAATTGAAACTCAATCCTTGGTTAACTATATCCAACTGATCGTCTGATGCTTCCTCGAACGCTTCTATTAAAAATCCATAATCCAGTTTATTCTTGGTATATAAACTACTCAGCTCAATTTTGTTATTAGCGTTTGGCTCGACAATGGCTTTTAGCGTAAAATCGGTAAAATAGAATAGATCATTAGTGGTGACAACTTCATCATCCTCAAATATTTTATTCCCATTGGAAATTTTTGTTTCCTGAAAAACCCGTTTCGATAGGTTTCTAAACGTTTCTGTATTAAAGGCATCCGTAATTGAACGCCGAGCAGAAAATAAGATAGCCGCTTTTTTACCCAGAGGGGTTTTCAAAAAGGCATCGGCATGTGTCATATTGAACCCAAATCCCCCCTCGGTAGTCCCGGGAATTGCATTCTCGGACTTAATATCGATAACACCGGAAATACGATCGCCATATTTAGCTTTAGTCCCGCTTTTGTAAAGTGTTATCTGGTCGGTAATGTACGGGTTAAAGGCAGAAATAGTGCCAAAAAAATGTCCGGTGTGGTACATTTTAATACCATCCCATAAAATTAAATTTTGGTCCGGCGTGCCACCGCGTATGAACAGATCGGATGCTGTTTCGTTAGGACTCTGTACCCCGGGGATTAATTGGATGCTTTGTAGAACATCTGGTTCTGTTAAGCCTGGAAGAATCCCTAAATTTTCAGGAGACATAGAAATGGAGGTGTCGTCCTTGTTGTTCTTAACCCCGGATGTAATATATTCCTCAATGAATATCTCATCGAGTTCCTGAGTGTCTGTAAGTTGTTTCTTTAATATTCTGACCGTGTAATAGCGACGCGATTCTTTTTTGAACTTCAGGAATAATTTGGTTTCTATATGATACAGGATGTCCTCCAGAACTGCATTTTCCAATTGCAGTGTTATGAACCTGTTGTTCACCAGTTCGGAGTTAAAAGACAACTTAATATTAAAGGATCTTTCCAGATCGGCGAATGCCTCACTTAAAGGGGTGTCCATATAGTCTACCGACTTCGTTTGCTGGGCTGAAATACAAACCGTCAGGAAAAATAGGATAACCGCTAAGTTGTACTTCATTTATTATTCTTATTAATTTGGAGACAACATCCAAATTTAGAATAAAATAACGAAATAATTAATTAGAGAGACCCGAATTAAGTTTAATAATCCCTTTTTCCTTGTCGACCGCATAGTGAAGTCCCATGGGTCCGGACACTGTTTTTAAGGCTAGATTTAAGTTCTTGTGAGTAAAGGCGCCTGTAAACCGCTTGTTCGAATCGATATTGGACGTATCGAATTTGATATTAAACTGGTTTTCCAAAGCCAATAAAACCTGTGATATCGGGGTATTATAGAAGGTCGTTTCTCCTGAGGTCCATGTTGAGGCATCAGCATTAAAATTCCATTCCTCCAGAGTATTGTTAACCACCCTGACGGCATCACCCGGTAACAAAATCAAGGTCTTGTTTAAAACATTACTGGTAACCCGAACTTTACCTTCCATACATTGCACTTCAAAATAAGCTGCTCTGGAAATGACGTTGAATTCGGTGCCAAGCACTTCAACCAATCCTAAGTCGGTTAACACCTTAAACGATTTGCCTTTTTCAACATCAAAAAAAGCTTCTCCCTGCAATTCAACAACGCGGTTCGAATTCCAATTCAACTTTTTTAGGGACGCTTCTGACTTCGCATTTAGGGTTAGTGTAGAGTTGTCCGGAAGAACAACCGCCAACTGTTCGCTAAATCCGGTATTGTAATGAGAACGCATCGTTGCAAAATAGAGTAGCCCAAGAGCTACAACAACAACGGCAGCTGCCGAGTAGGCCCAATTAGGTATAAGTCTTCTGACTTTACCTTCTGGTTGAGATTGATTTAGTTCCTTTAATTTTATTAATAGTGCTTGATCATTAAAAGTAGGTGCTTTCAGATTTTGGGACGCATCATTAATTTTTTTAAGAACCGGATAATCTTTTGAGTTTTCAAACCTTTCAAGCTCTTCCGAATTGAGTTCTCCTGCAATCCATCGGGCCAAAAAAGTGTTGTCTTTATTAAAATTTTCCATCTATTTGGTAGTTCCTATAATTATAAAACAGCTGATTTTAGTTTTACCCTACTTTATATGTCCCCTAATTTATCTCTTAAGGAAATTAAGGCCAAACTCATCCGTTTTTCTACAGCTTTAATCGATATCCCAACGATCTCGGCAATTTCAGAATATTTCTTTTTATCTATTCGGCTCAGCAAAAACACCTCCCGTTGTTTTTCGGGCAATTCGGCTATCGTCTTTTTTAGTTTTTCCATAAACTCCTGCTCCTCCATTATAAATTCGGGCGTTTCATTCGTGATGCTCTTAACGGGGGATGCTTCATGTTGCAATACAATCTTTTTATGGGCAACAGTATTGAGAAAAAGATTCCTCGCCACGGTAAACAAAAAAGATCTGGCTTTATCGAATTGCACTTTTGAGCAGTTCTTCCAAAGTTTTATGAACGCATCCTGCACAACGTCTTCGGCAAGCTGTCCGTCTCCACATTTATAATAAATAAAGTTGAATAGAGTTTTGGAATGTGAAGTATAAAGCGCTTCATAGGTTTTTTGTTCGCACACAGATTTGGATTCATTATTCATACGTATTGTAATACCAAGGCTTATTCACCAAAAATATAAAATTTAAAAAATAAAAGTAGGGTAATCTGCTTTTAAACTGTTTTACATATAAACAAGCTCCCTAAAGCCCCAATTAAGGAATTGTTTTTGTTAGCCCCAAGCCCCTTATTTACTATTCACTAACCTACAAATGTATTGGCATACAATACCATGATGTATTGATTTTAAAGATTTGGTTTATAAAATTAATCATGGATTGTATACAGATAACATTGTCTGAGAAAGGTTGAGTTAGCAAATTTGCGTCAGAGCAGGTCCCCAATCTATAAGTCTTTGTCGCAAATTCGCAACTTGATGAAACGTATGTAGAATTGAACTGAAGTTTTTATGACTTTATTAACCTCTTATTTTGTGAGCAAACCCAAGCGTCTTGAGCAAATGGATGACGCCTTTTTGAGCCTGACCAAAGGAAAATCCATCAATAATAACCCTGTTTTCGATCTATGGGTTTTTGAAAGTGGAACTGTTATTTACAAGGGTATTTCAAATGTTGAAAAGACCGGTGTTTATAAAACAACGGTTCCCTTGGAAACCATTAATAAAATAAAATCTCTGGTTAATCATCTTAGTCCAGATGATGTTGGAGACGCAAAGGGCAGGGAAAACCCCTTAACCATTATTAAGTTCAATGAGCGTAAAATGGTTTATCAATCCGTAAGAGCAAAAGGCAGCCTTTTTAAATTAAATAATCTCTTGGAATACATTGCTAGTACAATAAATAGTGATGACTAAATATTTGATAAACAAATAAAAGAGAATGAGGGTTCTTACTTTATTTGTGAGCCTCCGTAGACCTAACGACGGGGGCTTTTTTATACCTGTAGGTCAGCATAAAAACAGCGCCTATACCAATATTTCGGAATTCACAGAAGCCGAAATAGACATGAGGTAAACTTACTCTTTGCTATAATCGGCATTTAAGGCATCTAAAATAACCTGCGTGAGATTGTTTTCTTCGATACCATATAAAACAGAGGCAGCCGCATCACTTGTTCCTAAAATGTAGGTGTAGTTATGATCCTTCCCGTAGGTTTTTACAAAATCCTTTACTTTGACAATTAAAGAATCGATCTCGGCCTGAAAAGCCTGAGCTAACTGCTGTTGTTCAAGTTGCATTTGTTGCTGAAGTAACTGCTGTTTTTGTTGCAGACCCTGCATAAGTTCCTGAGCCTTTTTTTGAGTCGCTCTTCTCGCATCAATCTGGGTTTGTTGAACTTCCAGTTGAAATGCCTTACCAATGCTATCTGCCTTTTTATTGAACCTGGATTCCATGGCCTGGTATTTAGATTCAATATCTTTCTTTTCCTGGTACCCATTGATCACGGTACCATTTTCGACATACCCGATTTTCTTTTCTGTCTGACAACTAAAGCAAACTAAAAGAAAGGCTAATACATAAATTGAATTTTTCATTCTTAAGGTTTTTTAACTACGCGCACAAAAGTAGTAAAGTAAACATTGACAATACGCAGATTGGTATCAATTTATTACTATAGGTATTTATTATAGCAAAGTCTTTGTGTAATATATTTTAATTATAATAATTGAATTCATTTTAAGCCCTCTAAGCGATTTATTTTAATTGAGAAACCAAAGACACATCCTTAAGGAGATACAACCATTAAACGGGCTCAAAATTACTTTTAGTGGTTTTTTATAACATAAATAAACGATGAAGCTTCCTTCGATCGAAAAAAATTCAAGTTGGATAATATCCCAACAAAAATACCTTTCAGGATATTCATTTTACCGGACTTGTATTTTTCCGAAAGCAAACTAACATAAAAGGCGTCGAACCACATGGGTTTCGTACTTACAATTTCCATGTTATAATTAGAAAACAACGCATTCATGGCCTTGCGATCAAAATGCCACAAGTGTCTTGGGACGTCATAACCAGCCCAAAACGATTTGTAGTACCGGGCATCGAAGCTTCTGTAATTCGGCACAGCAACCACCAATGTTCCCTTAGGCTTAAGAAGCTGTTTAATTCGGGAGATTTGAATGTCTAAATCCGGAATGTGTTCTAAAACATGCCACAAGGTAATAACATCAAAGGTTCTCCCTTCCGTTGATAACAGGTCCTCTGTGTCATAAACCACATGGTCTGTTTTCTCATTAGCCATTCCACGTGCCTGGGCATTCGGTTCAATACCGGATACTATCCAATCTGCTCGCATAGCTGCATATAAGAAATCTCCGGTACCACATCCTATATCCAATAGGGTTTTACTTTTTGACTTAAACTGATTTATTAATTTCAATTTCCTTCTTAGGGCAATTGACCTAACACAATGATACGTCCATTCAAACCAATTTCGTCGGGTATTCGTGTGAGAAATATAATCTTCGCTTTTATAATAGTGCGGTAATTTCTCCGCTCTAGGGCGCGGTACAGTCTCTAAAAATCCGTATTCAGCATTTCGCTTTAACCGGAATTCTTCCCCTGTCACGACATAGTCCTTAACAATTAACCCAGCATGAGGCTCCCTATTTTCCATCACAACATTACTATTAACAAGACTAAAAAATGATTTATATTATAATGTTCCACGTGGAACAAATTGAAGTTATCTGCCCATATAAACCAATAACACTGAAATGTCATTAGGAGATACGCCACTAATCCTAGAAGCCTGGGAAACGGTTGTCGGTTGAATTTTTTTAAGTTTTTCCCGAGCTTCGTAACTCATCGACTTTATTTTTGAAAAATCGAAATTCTCAGGAATTTTTACATATTCCAAACGATTTAACTTATCCGCATTATTTTTCTCCTTTGCAATGTAACCGGAATATTTAATTTGTATTTCAGCCTGTTCAATAACTTCCTTATCCAAATTGTGATTCTGGATATATGCCTCAACACTATCAATTTTTCGAATATCATCCATGGTTATATTCGGTCGTGAAAAAATCTTAAACAATTTACCGGATTGTTTTACGGGCGCAGAATCTTTACTTTCCAATATCGGGTTGATCCTTTCAGGACTGACACTGGTACCTTTAAAAAAAGAAACAAATTTGTGAGCAGCATCATGCTTTTCGTTCATTCGTTTTAAGCGTGCTTCTGTGGCTAAGCCCAAGTCATACCCTTTAGGGGTTAATCTTAAATCAGCATTATCCTGCCTTAACAAGGTCCTGTATTCCGCTCTTGAGGTAAACATACGATAGGGCTCTTCAGTTCCCTTTGTAATCAGGTCATCAATTAAAACACCGATATAGGCCTCATCCCGTCTTAAGGTAAAAGGCGCCTTGTCTTGAACGTTAAGGCTGGCATTAATACCTGCCATTAAACCCTGGGAGGCTGCTTCCTCGTAACCTGTAGTCCCATTAATTTGTCCGGCAAAATATAATCCTTTTACCAGTTTTGTTTCTAAAGTATGTTTTAACTGGGTAGGGGGGAAATAATCGTATTCAATAGCGTAACCGGGTCTGAAAAACTTAACATGTTCAAATCCCGCAACCGATCGCAATGCATTAAACTGTACCTCCTCAGGAAGTGAAGTCGAAAATCCATTGACATACACCTCCACTGTATTCCAGCCCTCTGGTTCAACAAATATCTGATGGCGCTCCTTATCAGCAAATCGATTTATCTTATCTTCAATGGAAGGACAATACCTTGGTCCAATGCTTTTTATTCTTCCATTAAACATTGGTGACCGATTAAAGCCTTCCTTAAGCAACTCATGAACCACAGGACTGGTATAGGTCATATAACAAGAACGTTGTGATTTTAAGGGTTGGGTAATGTCTAAAAAGGAAAATTTCTCGGGATCCTCATCTCCTGGTTGTTCTATCATTTTTGAATAATCCAGGGAACGCCCATCGACCCTTGGTGGTGTTCCGGTTTTCATCCTGCCAGAATCAAAACCCAATTCCACCAACTGTTCAGTTATTCCAGTCGCCGCCTTTTCACCGGCCCGACCCCCACCAAAATTCTTATCTCCAATATGAATTAACCCATTAAGAAAGGTACCATTGGTCAATACAACCGTTTTTGATCTTATTTCAATACCCAAAGAGGTCTTTACCCCCACAACACGTTCTCCTTCAATAATAATTCCATTGACCATTTCCTGATAAAAATCCAAGTTAGGTGTATTTTCCAACAGCAACCTCCAATCTTCAGCAAAACGCATTCTATCACTTTGCACCCTTGGACTCCACATGGCCGGTCCTTTAGATTTATTCAGCATTTTGAATTGAATGGCAGAAGTATCTGAAACAATACCACTATAACCGCCTAGCGCATCGATTTCCCGAACAATTTGCCCTTTGGCTATACCGCCCATAGCAGGATTACAGGACATCTGTGCTATATTCTGTAGATTCATGGTTATGAGCAGCGTTTTACTGCCCATATTAGCCGCAGCGGCAGCAGCCTCACTTCCCGCATGACCACCTCCTACAACAATCACATCATATTCCTCATTAAACATATGCACTCATTTTTATTTCAGAATTGTTCCACGTGGAACATCTACCCATTAAAAGCCTGCAAATATACATCCAATTTCACAATATCTCCAAAACACTTAAATAGTAATCCTCCTTTTCTCTCATTAACTCTATTTCATTTTCTGATTTATCCTTATACCCGCAATAATGAAGTATACCGTGTATCATCACACGACACAGTTCATTATAAAACTCAACATTGTATCTTTTCGCATTGTCTTTTACCCTGTCCACGGAAATATAGATCTCTCCGTGTAGGGTTTTTCCTAACTTATAGTCAAAGCTTATGATGTCCGTGTAGGTATGATGGTTTAGATATTCTACATTTATCTGATACAGATAATCATCATTACAGAACACATAGGTAATATCCCCTTCTTTAAAGCCTTCTGACTTTATACTATCTGTAATCCATCTTGAAATTCGATCCTCGTTTGCTAACCTAAAATCAGTCTCATAAATAAAATCAATCATCTTCTGAATTAAAATAGACTTTAACTTTTCTTTTGTATTCCTGATTCAATGGTAAGGCCTGCCTGTTCAAAATTTCGGTCGAATTAAAGTATTCCCTGGCAGTCGGAATCTGATCCATGATTTGGTTATTAAAAGTATCCCTGTTTGTCTTGGCTTCCCTTTTGTTTTCCACGCCTTGCATAAAGGTGGCATTCTCAAGTTTTAACAATTGGTGCTCCAATTGCATCATCTTCTGAAGTGTTCGGTTTGTAAACCCCCTGTTTAACAACTCCAATTCGACATCTTCCATGTCCTTTAAAATCCTATCCCCAACACCTTTCTTTCCCTGCTTTTCAAGTTGTTCTCTCAAAGCATTACGCAGTTCCTGCTGACGCTGATAAATTTCATATAACATGCCATTCAATAGCTCTTCTGACTCCTTATCTCCGTTTCCTTGTTCAGTATTACCGTTCTCTCCTTGCTCGCCCTCTCTATCTTCTCCATTTTTGTCTCCTTCCTTTCCTTTCTTTTCTGACTGACCCTTCATGTCCTCTTTAAGCCCTTCCTGCATCATTTTATTTAGTTCTTCCTGACTCATAATAATATCAGGTAACTGCATATCTCCCTTTCCCTTACCGGGCGACATACTTAAACTTTCTTGCATATTATCTAAGATGTTACTTAAAAAATCAGCCAAATTATTGGCTGCTGTTATCGCAAACTGCTGTTTGGATACCCCTTGATACAATTGATTTTCAGCCAATAATTCTAAAGCTTTGTCCATATTAAAATAGACTTCGGTTATCTCCTTGTTCACTTGCTCCGAAATTTTAGGTTGTCGTAAGGACAAGGCAAAAAGACTATCGTCAATATGTTCAAAATGTTCTTTCAAGTCATTTTGCTTTCGCAAATAGGACGCGTATTTATTATGATTTATTTCAATTCCCTTAAACCGATCCATCAATGCCTCTTCGTCAAAAGAAAATACCACAAGATTATCTAAAATCTGCCTGAGCATTTCCATGTCCTCCTGCATTTGCTCGCCACCACCCATTTGCATTGCACCTTGCATTTTTTGACTCATTTGTTTCATCTTCTGTCCAGCCTTCTTCTGGCTTTCCTTAACATTGTTAAGTTGTTCTTCCTCCTGTTCGGCACCATCTTCTTTCTGATCTCCTTCTTCTGCATCAGAACCCTTTGGATCCATTTCCTCTAACTGATCAGTTGCTTTCTTTTGTTCCTTATCCACTTCATTTTCATCCAGTTTATCTCTTGGTATATCCATCGGCTTTTTTAGCTTAGAATTCTCCTCCTCCAGTTCATCCAAATCATTTTTATAGTTCTCAAATCGTTCGTTGAGATCTTCTTGCTTCTCCTTTGTGTTTTCCTCTTTCGATGTTTTGGATAAATTCTCTTGTTCTTCACCTAAGCGCTGCAAATCATCATTTAACTTTTCGAATTTCTTTTCTACATAAAACCGTTTCATCAATTCCAATAACTGATTTAAACTTCGCTTTTTATTTTTATTCTGCTTTGCGAGTTCTTCCAATTTATCAACCAGTTGCTCCTGATTAATTTTATCCTGAAGCTTTCTTAATTCTTCCAACAGTTTTTCATCTTCTTCTAACTGTTTCTCATTCTCCTCCAACCGTTTCTTTAAATCCTCATTAAACTGATCCGGCTCTTCACTATTATTCTGAAAATCTTCTAAATTATCCTTTAGTTTCTTATTGAAATTCTTCATCATTTCGTCCTGCTGCTGTTGCCGTTTTAAAAATGATTCTAACTTCTTTCGATCACTAAAATTTAAAATCGACTTTTCCTTCTGTGTCTTGGTCAACTCCTTGAGACGTTCTTCCTGCTTCTTATAACCATTCAACGAATTGTTCATATCTTCTATCGTCTCATTTTGTTGCTTTAAGTCCCTTTGCGTTTCCTCCTCCCGGGTTCGCTTTCTATAATAAAACGTTTTGCTCTTAGAACTTTTAATGTTGTTTACCTTATCATTGTCAAACACTTGAAAATAGAGTTCATAAGGCAGGCCTTCCATGACATCCTGGTTATTTGGGAAAGCCGACACAAACTGCGCTACATTGGAAGCAGGTATATCTATATTCACTTTCTTCTTGCGTTCCTCTTCACCTTGAGGATAATACACCAACAGTAATTTTGACAACCCATAATCATCACTTGCCTGTCCATAAAAATACATCGATTGCTGATCGAGGGTGTCCGTTTCGACCTTGATCCTTAGCTCCGGGTATTCATCTTTGACAACGTTTATTTTAAAGCTCAGGTTTTCATAATTGTTGACATTCTCATTACTCGTACTGATGGTATAGGGCATGTTTCTATAGACCTTCTTCGATGCAGAAAATGCGTTATCGTCGATCATTGAAAAATTAAAACTATCCTTGGCATAGAGGTGTACTTCATCAGTCGATTTGGTTTTTATATTCCAGTTGATATTCGTCCCTTCCGGAACAATAACATTACCGGTGTTTTTAATGGTCTCGTCCTTCTTCTTGGTGTGGGTTGGGTAAGTCAGATCCATTTCAAAACTTACCATAGAAGGTACTTCAACAACGTATAACTGATATGGGCGCGACCGTAATCCATTGGCCTCAAGTTGAAATTCTATAGAGGCCTTTGGTTTGGTAAATACATACTCAAATTCTGATGCACCAGTTTTCTGCAAAAAATAAGATTCATTATTAAATTGAATCTGAACATTATCAGGGACAATTTCTCCAATGGTTTTTACCTTAAGTTTGTAATCTTTATTCTCTAAGGTCCTTAACGCTTCATCTTCAAGAAAAAAATGAAAGGGAGCCGGCGGTTCAAAAGGCGTTCTGTAATGCACCACACGGGTATAGCTTTCACTAAACCAACTGAAATTCCCAAAAAGGATACTCAGTAAAAGAATAGCCACAGGTATAGCGACGTACTTTAAGTATTTCAGGTTTTTTCTAAAATCTATTGCCAGCCTGAAGGGAATAGGCTTCAATTCAATCGATTTCTGTTCAATACTGGCCAATAACAATTCAGACTTCACAACAGACTGGTTCAGTTGTAATACATTGAGCAATTTGTCATTAACTTCAGGGAAGTGGCGCCCAATAATCCTCGACGCTGCCTGGTGATTTATGCCTTTTTTGATCTTAAAAAGTCGGGCCAGAGGCATCACAATAAATTTACCCAATAACAACAGCTCCACTGAAACAAACATCCAAAACAAAATCGTCCGTGCGGTGGGATTTAACCACAAAGTATACTCCAAAAAAAGTATAAACATTAAATACAACAACCCAATGGCAACAAACAACATGCTGCCTTTAAGCAGTTCGTTGATATAATACTTCCGAACAAATTGCTCTAACTTTTTTAATATGTTGCTGAAATTGGTCATCCTTAAATACAATCACACTAAACTACAATTTTATTTAGTACTTGGTATATAATAATGTGTTAATTGTATCTTTGGAAAAAATATCAAAAATGACCAAGAATGTACGCGTGCGATTTGCGCCCAGTCCTACAGGACCATTACATATCGGCGGTGTACGGACTGCTCTGTTCAACTACCTCTTTGCCAAAAAACATCACGGAACATTTGTCCTTAGAATTGAAGATACGGATCGTAGCCGTTACGTTAAAGGCGCCGAAAACTACATTGTTGAGTCTTTGAACTGGTGCGGTATTCCTTTTGACGAGGGCCCGGGTAAAAACGAAAAATTTGGTCCTTACAGACAAAGTGCCAGAAAAGAATTGTACAAACAATATGCGGATGCCTTGATTGCCTCCGGTCATGCCTATTATGCGTTCGACACGCCCGAGTCTCTGGATGCTCATAGAAAGGATCACGAAAGCAAAGGAAAAACGTTCATATACAACTGGCACAATCGTCAAAAATTAGTCAACTCCTTAACCTTAAGTCCTAAAGAAACCCAAGCCAGGCTCGAGGATCGTGAGCATTATGTTATCAGGTTTAAGTCGCCAAAGAACAAAACCCTGATGCTTAAAGACATGATCAGAGGTGACATAAAAATCGACTCCAATATATTAGACGATAAAATCCTCTTTAAAAGCGATGGTATGCCTACCTATCATTTGGCGAACGTCGTTGACGATCATTTCATGGAGATTACCCATGTTATAAGGGGAGAGGAGTGGCTGCCGTCTTTGGCATTGCATTACCTGTTATACGATGCGTTTTCATGGGACGTCCCACATTTTGCACATTTACCATTGATCTTAAAACCAACCGGTAAAGGCAAATTAAGTAAGCGCGATGGCGATAAATTAAATTTTCCAGTCTTCCCAATAGAATGGGAAGATCCTAAAACTCATGAGGTTTCAAGAGGCTACAAAGAGGACGGCTATTTTTCGGAAGCTGTTGTTAACTTTTTAGCTTTTTTAGGATGGAACCCTGGCACCGAGCAGGAAATTTTCAGTTTGGAAGAGCTTGTTGAGGCGTTTGACTTAAAACGGGTGAATAAGGCAGGGGCGCGTTTTGACCCGGACAAAATAAAATGGTTCAATCATCATTACATGCAACAACAGTCGAACGCGGTACTGGCTGAATCCTTTAAATCACAATACGACGCACTCAATGATATTGATATAAACTACATTGCACTTGTTGTGGGACTGGTTAAGGAACGCGCTACGTTTATTAGTGATTTTTGGGACTTAAGTTTCTATTTCTTTCAGGCCCCTAAACAATATGATGAAAAAGCGGTAAAAAAGGCGTTTAAGGAAGATACCCCCGACGTAATGACACAATTGCTCGATTTAATAAGCGCCATTGATGAATATACGTCTAAAAACCTTCAAATAACCATCAAAAGCTGGATAACCAGTAACGAAATGGGGTTCGGAAAAATAATGATGCCATTGCGATTAGCCCTGGTAGGCGCCTTGCAAGGTCCTGACGTATTTGAAATCATGTTTCTCATAGGCAAAACCGAAACCGTTAGCAGGATAAAAACAATGATCAACAAGTTAAAATAGGTCAGCAAGCCAACGAAGTTTAATAAGGAAGAGACGTTGCCTTAATCCCATTAAACCCAACACCTTATAGGCTTTGCTGTTTTATTAAAACGAAATCATCGCTCCGAAAACCAACATGGATTGATTCCCCTTAAAGCGCTCATCCCCGCCTGTTGTATCGAGATTCTGGTCTTCTAGTTTTTTTAACATGTTTGTAAACCCGTAAATATATTGGGCCTTTAATCTAAAAAATCCATATCCTATTGAAGCCCCAATCAGACCATTGAAGTTAAATTGTGATATGGAACTGATATCTTCCGCCTTCAGGTTGTCATAATTATTAATGAAGTAGTCCTTTTGATCGTCGTCCTCCAGTTCCAATTTCCCATTGTATTGTATCATGGGTCCCGCATCAATCGTCAAATGACTACCAATCAATTTAATATGTCCCAGTAAGGCCAACTGCGCAGCAAACAATTTGTATTTTATTAATTCCTGTCCCTGTCCGGACGATGTGGCTCTACCTTCTATATTGATATAATTTTCCGAAAGCTGCATCCCATAACTCATGTTGTACCATCTGTGCGGGATATCCACCGTTGCAGAGGCACCAAATAAGAACCCGTTGTCCTGTTTCGTGATAAAATTATCGGTTTCAATATCAAATTGTGTGAGTGCCCCGAAAACACCTATGCCATTGGTTATGTTGTACGTTTTATGTTGTGCAAAACTTTTTGTAACAAAAACTAGTAATCCCACTACTAATAGTGTACGAAGTTTATATTTCATATGCTATGAATTGGTTTGAATACCGATCAAATATAGTATAAATTTTGTATCTTAATTTTTTAATCCTCATTAAACATTTATTATGAACTATCTTTTCTTTCCCATTGTTATTTTATTGGGGCTCATCATTTTAGTTACAGCCTTTTTTATAGTTAAACAACAAACAGCGGCAGTTATTGAGCGTTTTGGACGTTTTCAAAGTATTCGTCATTCCGGATTACAGATGAAAATTCCTTTAGTCGATAGAATTGCGGGTAAATTAAGCCTTAAAATACAGCAATTGGACGTGTTGGTTGAAACCAAAACTTTGGATGATGTATTTGTCCGCTTAAAAGTATCCGTCCAGTACAAGGTTATCCGTGACAAGGTGTATGACGCATTTTATAAATTGGACTATCCTCACGACCAAATTACCAGCTATGTGTTTGATGTGGTTCGTGCTGAAGTCCCGAAAATGAAGTTGGATGATGTGTTCGTCAAGAAGGACGATATCGCCATTGCTGTAAAAGCAGAGTTGAACGATGCCATGCTCGATTACGGTTATGATATTATTAAGACCCTTGTAACAGATATCGACCCCGATGCTCAGGTTAAATCAGCAATGAACCGTATTAATGCTGCTGAACGTGAAAAAATAGCTGCACAATATGAAGGTGATGCCCAACGGATATTAATCGTTGAAAAGGCAAAAGCTGAAGCTGAAAGTAAGCGGCTACAAGGACAGGGAATTGCCGATCAACGACGTGAAATTGCGCGAGGTCTGGAGGAGTCAGTAGAGGTATTGAACCGAGTAGGGATCAACAGTCAGGAGGCCTCGGCATTAATTGTGGTTACACAACATTACGACACCCTTCAGTCATTGGGTGAAGAAACGAACAGTAACCTCATTTTATTGCCAAATGCACCACAAGCCGGCAGTAATATGTTGAACGATATGGTGGCGAGCTTTACAGCCAGTAATCAGATAGGAGAGGCTATGAAACAAGCCAAGAATAATCCGCCAAAAGAGACCTGATCAGATTGCGCGCACAAGTTTAACTGTTCAGTTATAACATGCACTCGAAAAGGGATAAAAAAAACCAGCCTAAAGCTTTAGGCTGGTTTTTTTATTTGGCAGCCATTATCGCCCTGTTTTGCGCCAAGGCTTATAATTTTTGTAGGCCGGTCCCCTAAGCTTTGAACGTTCTGAACCAAATACAACAGCCGTATATTTTACTTCCCCCTTCTCATCCCAGGGCTTTCTGTTCTTATAGGCAGGTCCAATTAATTTTTCTTGCTTTTCTAGTGTATAAACCACTACCGGTTCGGTCTTATTTAACCAAGGTTTATAGTTCTTGTAAGCCGGTCCTTTTAGCTCGTTTCTGTTTTGAGCCATCAGACCCATGGACATTAAACCAGCAACTAAACATAAAATCAGATTTCTCATATGACCATTCGTTTTAATTTTGGTGTAAAATTAAGCACGAACATGAGTGCATAACCCTATGAGAAATCACCTAATTTGCATCCGTATAAATACGGATTAGCCGCTACTAAATAAACTTCAGTGTAACCGCCTTTTTAATAAGTTCCGCTGTATTTTTAACATTAAGCTTTTTAAGTATGTTGGCGCGATGGGATTCTATGGTTCTCGAACTCACATACAGTTTTACTGCAATTTCCTTAGTAGTCAATCCCTTTGATATCAGTTCTAATACTTCATGTTCTTTTTTTGAGAGCATAGCGTTGCTCACCGGATGTTCCGACATAAAATTGATCATCTTCTCTGAAATATTTTGATTGAAATATTTCTTTCCCTTACGCACTGTTCTCACAGCCTTTAACAACTCTTCCTGATCGGTATTCTTTAAAAGATAGCCGTAAGCCCCCATTTTGGCACATTTCGCAATATAATTACCCTCATCATGCATTGAAATTACAATTGGTTTAATTTGACTGCTTACGTGTTTTAATTGCCTTAAAGCTTCAAAGCCATCCATGTTTGGCATGGTTATATCCAATAAAACAATGTCAATGTCTTGATGCCCGTTAATAAATTCGATCAATTCAACTCCATCACTCACACAGTTTACGACTTCTATATCGTTATGTCTTTTTAAAAGCTCTTCAAGGCCATTTCTAAAGAGCTCATGATCATCCGCAATAATGAGTCTAATTTTTTCCATTTTCTATTGGTAACTCGATTATAAAAGTTGTATTGCCTGGCTTAGAGTTTATCTCGATTGTGCCGTTACATAGTTCCACACGTTCTTTTATATTGATTATGCCAGAACCCAAATTTACATTGTTAAGATCAAACCCAATACCATCATCAAAATAAAAAAGTGAGATAAAATCATCAAATTCAGACAGGGTGACTCTAATATTTTTTGCCATCGCATGTTTTAAGCTATTGTTTGTGAGTTCCTGACATATTCTAAAAAGATTAATTTCCTGATCCTTGGTAATTCTGCTCTGCTCTGGTTTTAATAAATCTTCAAAGGCAATTGACGTCTCAGTAGATTTTCGCATCTGATCAAAAAAATTACTTAGCGCTACCCCTACTCCAAAATCATCTATCGTCGAAGGCATTAAGGCATTCGACATAAGCCGGACCTCCGAAATGGTTTCGTCCGCCAATTTTTTCATTTCCTGTTGTAAGGCCTTATCCTCTACTTTGTTCTCAATATAAATCCTTAAAGATGTTAAAAGGGGGCCTATCCCATCATGCAGTTCACGGGAGAGGCGACGTCTTTCATTTTCGAGTCCATCCAATAGTTGGCGTTTGGTTCGCATGCTCTGGGTCGTCTCACTGTTTCTAAATTCAATAAGTTTGTCCCGCATTTTTATTAAACTATTTCCGAGTGCATCGTTTTTACTTTTTGGACTGTAGTTGGTGTTTAAATTCATTTCACCGATCTTCTTTGAGAAGTCCACAGCACCTTGTAATGACTTCTTTAAAAGATTCAAGGCTTCATACATTTCTTTTATTTCATCAGAATTTTTTGAATAGGTATCCGTACCATCATAGTTGCCCTGCGCCATGACTTTAAGACTCTTTTTCATCTTTATTATAGGGTCTGCAATAATCTTGGTTAAAAACAAGGACAGAAAAATAGCTATTAGCATAATAAGCAACAGCAGAATTAAAAGCCGTCGTTTTAAGCTTTTCAAAGGCGCCTCAACTTCGTCCTTATCTATTTCGGAAAGAATAGTCAATTTCAAATTTGAAAGTTCAATAAGGCTATAAACGCCATAGACATCAATGTTCCTGTAATCCTTGTAAATTCCTTTACCGGATTTGGAGTTCAAGGCATTGCGAACACCCTCCGTTCTCACCATGATATCTGTTGGAGACACATCTTCAAGAAATCGGGATTGCGTTCGCATTCTAAAATCCTCACCAACTAAATAGGACTCCCCCGTATTGCCCATTCCGGTTCGTTCTAAAAGCACATCCATAACCTTTTCGTAATCCACCATCTTTATAACAGATGCACTGTCTTTAATGCTTACCAAGGCAATGGCCAATTCTTTATGCTCTAAAAACGAAGTGAAATCATATATCCCGGGCTGCGTAATCTTCTTCGGTAAATTAATATGTAAACTATCTTCAGGTAATTTGGTGTTGGAATTGTTGACGAACTCCTGCCATTCGGATTGAATCAACTTTTCCAGCTGATTCTCTTTTAAGGTTTTTATAGAATTGAGCTGTTGAAGGATTCGGTTCTTTAAAACGTCCGAAAACTGGTTATAAAACGTGATTGACAGCAGTACGGCTACGAAAAAAACAAGGCTGTTAATGATTACTAATATGAGTGACTTTAAGCTAATCTCTATTAATTATTACAGTTTGTGAAATTACAAAGATAGGATTAATTGGTCTCTTTGAAAGGATGGCGTTCTTCCCAACTCTGTGCGGGATTCATAAGTTTAAACACCGGATATAAAATGGCATTTAAAAAAGGATTTGTATGCTTCAAATACATCACCATGGGTTCCGGTTTCGCGCCTACTGAACTCTTTATCGCCATCGCAGTTCTGGCATATACGATGGTATCAAATCGATTCTCAATACCAAACTGTAGCATATCATACAACATATTCAGGTAAAGCTGATTTGAATACTGATGTTTGCTGTCATATCCCAGAAAATACGTTTCTAAATCCTTCCCGTTCAAAATAAGGGTGTAAAACCCGACGAGCACATCATTTAAATAGTAACCATAGACCTTAAACTTGTCCTTTAATTTTAGCTTCAGTTCATAAAAATGGTTCTGAGGTAAAATAAAGGTGTTAAATCGGGCGTTGTCCGAAACATTGAGATACAATTCGTGCATCCATTTTGAACACCCTTGAGTCGTATTTAAATCAAGCTCCTTCGTAACAATTCCGTTTAGTTTCCTTCTGGCCCGTCTGTATCGATCCCTGTATTTCTTTTTTAAAGATCCAATATAATCGTTCATGGTGTGCCAGTTTTCAGGTAATAGCATCATCATATTGGGCTGCACTCTCACTTCATGTAGGTTTTTAGAAGTAAAAAACGTTCTGTTTCTGAAAATGGGGTCTTCAATAAAGAAATCTTTCAGCACAACAGCTCTAATCCGCTTTCCATAGGTTTTTAGTATGTTCTCTGTTAAGACCTCAACGCCCTTAAATAGTAAATCGAAGAATTCTGATGGTGCTATCTTATTTTGATCATAATAAAGTGCATGTTGACCTGTATGGGTTAAATTGCCAACGACTAGGACATTACCCTTTAATATTCTCGATACAAGGTCTCTAAAAAACTCTTTTAATCGTGATCTCGCCGCTTTTCTAAACATGTCCCTAAGATACAACTGGGCCCGTTGTATTACGACCATACCCACGAGGGCATCATTTTCCATTACCCCGATATAGAACCACTGGATATTGTCGGGTGCCACATTTTCTAATGCCTCCAAATACTTTGATTGTAAAAAAATATCATGAGCAACAAGAGCATCCCAGTTAGCCGGAAACTCTTTAAATGAATTAAAAATGCGAAACGTTTTCAATACCAAAAAAAAGACTGAAATTAAATTACCTCAGTCTTTATCTCTATTTAAAAATTACAAAATGTTAATGCCATCCACAGATAATCGCACCCATAACACCCAGGGTAACGACCCAGTAACCACTGTTTACAAGAATGTACTTGGCACCCTTTCGTTCAAACAGCGCATTGGTGCCTAAAATAGGCAGGGCGATAAAAATACCGGCTAAAACACCGTGAAAAGCACCATGCTTAAAGGTTCTAAACTCATTTGTGTAATCCGCCATAAAGGCATCATAAGACGGTAATACCCCGAGCTCACCCTGAACTAGACTGTAAGCCCCCATTTGATGAATAACCATTGGCATAATGGACATGGCCAAAAGAAATGCAAAAATTAAGGCCATAATAAAAATTTTGGCCATATTCCCGCCTTTTATCTTTTCTTCAGTCATGTCTGCTGCCTGCATCCATGCCGTACCAAATACCTTAGGATTGTACCAAATAAATCCGACAACAAGAGCAGAAACAGCTGCAGCTAAAATTGCTAAAAAATTAATTTCCATAATAGTTAAAATGATTAGTTAGTACATAAATGTAGTTAAAAAACTTATAACTAGATTGTTTTTAACATTAAGTAAAACATCAAATCATCTCTATTTCTTGGTAAAGATACTTTGAGTGTTATCGTAATTTAATCCCTTAATTTCAATTAAGTCTAACAGGCTATAATATAAAATATCCGTAGTATAATGATTGTAATTATTATTGGATAACGCTTCAACCTTTAAAGGGTATATTTCTTTAAATCTATTTGAATACCAAACAAACATTGCCGGATTTCTACTAGCCTCATCATTTTGCGCGTGAAGCCATTTACCGTTTTCTCCTAAAATCTCTCCATGATCCGAAAGATAAATCAATATACTAGGCACATTACAGTCCTGCAATATTTTAATTATTTCATTAATAAGATGGTCTAAATACACTACGGTATTATCGTATGAGTTTATAATGTCTTCGCCGTTTAAAGACGGAATATGTTTTGAGTTGATTACTGGCCTAAATTGTCTTATACTTTCAGGGTATCTGTTCTCATACCACCAATGACTGCCCATCATGTGTAACGTATACAAGCCCCTTGCTTTCGCTTCATTAACACTATTCTTAAACGGTTTTAACAATTGTTCATCCAAAGCCTTCCTGAAACTATACACAGATCTCAAACTGTCTATTAACAACACCTTATTATTGGTATCAACAATACTCTTATAACTCTTTTCTAATTCTTGATTTCCAATCCAAATGGTATAATACCCACTGCGGTTAAATACATCAAATATTGAAGTAATATTATTAAGATTATTAGTGTCGACACTCGCATCTGTTAGTATTCTTGGCAAGCTCGACCCTGTATAAGTGTGTGGTGTATAAATATTACTATAGCTAACCACATTCTTATTTCTAACCAAATAAGGTGTCGTTTCTTTAGCATATCCATTTAACTGCAGGTGATCTGCTCGGACAGATTCACCAAGTACTAAGACAATATTCAAACTATCTTTCAGTGCGGTTATGGTTTCTGGTACTGAATTAAACACATAATCAACTTTTTTGTAGTATTCAGTAACACCATAAATAACACTGTATGGCAATCTGCTTTTTAGGGTATTAGGGCGAATATTCTCTATTAAAAAAAACGTTGAAATGGACGCTAAGGATATCGTGAAGAAAGGCAAATTTCCCTTAAAAGGAATTTTTTTGAAAACCCAGCCAATTACAACTAACAAAGCGACCAGCAACAACATAAACATTAGGTATGGAAAAGACAACAGGTCGACAACAATGGAGGGTTTTGTCTCTATAACCGCATGGATCAAAGAATTTGTAACTGAAATATCTTGAGTATAAACCCAATATGAAAATAGGCAAAGAATGAAAAAAATAGGCATAAAAACCAACATAAACAACCATTTATTCATTGTTGTTAAGTAAATGTATCCAGCAATCGAAAACTGCAACAAAACAACATGAACTATGTACATAAAATGGTCCTTGACCCCTGATAAAGGGATGTTCCAATATGAAGATAGTGTTATACAAAAAACAAATAATACATTTAATGATACATTAAACACTATTTGATTTCTATATTTTAGAAAAAAAGTATAAAATCTATTTCTTAACCTTTCCATTCAATATTGGCATGTACTTGTTAATTAATAACACGATTGGTAAAAGAAGTAAAATCTGTAAAAAAACAAGGCCCAATTTTATGTGTTCACTAAAATTGAAAAGGGTTATTCCAATACCAACCAGAGCTAATTTTATCACAGTTAACGCTCTTAAGTGAAGTGCTAAAATCGGTATTGTATTTCTTCCCAAAAAAGCAAAGCCTGTTTTCATACGGAAAATTTTAAAAAATAAAAGAACAAAAAAGCAGCCGGCTAACCCACTGATTAAAAACAATATTATATTGCCATAATCAGACCTATACATATCTACTTTGGAATTAATTAAACCTGATATCAAGCTCAACATCAAGCAGAGCAATAAAACCCCAATTGATTTTATTCCCCGTTGAGCTGTTATCAATTTATTCTTCAAAACAAAACCCAATCCATAAAAAAATAATGAGACACAAGCGACATCAAAACTCCAAGGAAGATTAACCTCAAAAAAAACAGGATAACTAACACCAAAGAGCAACAAAATAATAAATACTATGTATTGGATATACCTGTTATTTATTTCGAGAATTAAAGAGAACAATAAAAATGACAAAAAAATGCACGGCAAAAACCACATTGGTATACCCCAATCCATGAACTGAATACCACCCTGGGCATAGAAAACGCCTAAAAATTCCTTTAAAGGATCTAAATCATAAGTTTTACTGTTTCCATAATGCCTTCCAATAAGAAACCAAAAACCATATAACATAAAACTCCATGCAAAATAAGGAATTATAATACATTTGGCACGATGTATTATCTTCTCTAAATCAACCTTTTTAGGATGAAACATCCCCGCAATAAAAAAAAACAAGGGAACATGAAAACTATATATATAGGATTCAATAATTGGAAAGTTATGTCCATAGATCACAAGAAAAATTCCCAAACCTCTAGCTTGATCTACCCATCTATATCTATGGTCCATTTAGCTTATTTAAAGGTTACTTGCCACATTACGAAGCTCATTATTGATATCAATTAACGCTGTTGAAATAAACTTATCAATCTCTACATTTCGCTCCAAACCTTGATTCAGTAACACCTTGAGTGTTATCGCAACGGCAATACGGGTTCCCACTTTTTTTACCGCCGTATGAAACAAGGGGGCCAATTCGGCATAACTCACATCTTTAGCCAGTTTCTCAATTTCGGCCTTTACTTTCTGCTGCTTTGCCTCCGGTAAATTTGTATACTTCTTGCCTAACTGCTGAATCACATCTATCGCTTTGCGCTTTGGAGGTTGCGGTTGTTGTTTGTTTGCCGGAGGGTTTTGTTTTGTCTTAACGGACTGTTTTGCCCAGGTATCCCGCAGACCTACCGTCTTATTAAACACCAAATGTTGCGGAGTCGAATCATCATCCACATTGAAATACCCCAAACGTTGAAATTGATAGCGCTCACCTACAGTAGCTCCTTCTAAACTCGGTTCAACATAAGCCTGTATCGTCCTTAAGGAATTCGGATTTAAAAACGCCGTAAAATCTTTGTCCTGATGACTGTCCGGTGCTTCATCCATAAACAACCTGTCGTATTCCCTGACTTCAGCTTTGATGGCATGCACAATAGAGACCCAATGCAACGTGCCCTTCACTTTCCTGGCGGTATCTTCTGAATAGGTACAGTGAATCTCTTCAACATGTCCTTCACTATCCTTTACAACATTTTCTGCCTTAATAATATAAGCATTCTTTAGCCGAACCTCTCCGCCCAACTTCAACCTGAAGAATTTGCTGCCCGCTTCCTCTTTAAAATCCTCCCGCTCGATGTAGAGTTCACGCGTAAAGGGTACTTTTCTATAACCTGCAGTGTCGTCCTCCTGGTTGTTCTCTGCATCCAACCACTCGACCTTGTCCTCGGGGTAATTTGTAATCACCAGTTTCACAGGATTCAACACTGCCATGACCCTGGGAGCCACCTTATTCAAATCCTCGCGAACACAAAACTCTAAGAGCGATACATCGATGACGTTATCGCGTTTGGCGACACCGACGGTCTCAACGAACTTTTTAATCGCATTTGGCGTATATCCCCTTCTCCTGATTCCTGAAATTGTAGGCATTCTGGGATCATCCCATCCGTTTACCACACCTTCCTCCACAAGTTTGAGCAACTTCCGTTTGCTCATAATCGTGTAGCTTAAATTTAAACGGGCAAATTCGCGCTGCTTAGGTCTTAACTTGTCTGAGTCGACCACCTGGTCCAAAAACCAATCGTAAAGCTCTCTGTGAGGCTTAAATTCCAGGGAACACAAGGAATGTGAAATTTGTTCAATGTAGTCACTTTCTCCATGGGTCCAATCATACATCGGGTAAACACACCAATCACTCCCGGTTCTGTGATGCTCTTTATGAATCACACGATACATTATAGGATCACGCATCAGCATATTCGGGTGTTTCATATCTATTTTTGCTCTCAAAATATGTTCGCCTTCTTCAAATTCTCCGTTCTTCATACGCTCAAAGAGATCCAGGTTTTCAGCAACGCTCCGATTCCTGAACGGGCTGTCCGTTCCGGCTTGTGTCGGTGTTCCTTTTTGTTCCGCCATGGCCTCACTGGATTGCGAATCCACATAGGCCTTGCCCTTCTTTATAAGCTCGACTGCCCAATCATAAAGGGTTTGAAAATAATCGGAGCTATACAGCTCCTGATCCCATGTGTAGCCCAGCCATGCAATATCTTCTTTTATGGCGTCGACATACTCCTGTTCTTCCTTCACCGGATTCGTATCGTCATATCTTAGGTTCACAGGGGCATTGTACTGTTCACCTAAACCGAAACTTATTCCAATAGCCTTGGTATGTCCGATATGTAAATACCCATTCGGCTCCGGTGGAAATCTAAAACGCAACTTATCTTTTGGCAACCCATTGGCTAAATCCTCTTCTATGATTTGCTCAATGAAATTTAATGACTTTCTTTCTTCTGACATAACATTGAAATCTCCAAAAATTAGTAATTGGAAACTCTCGTAATTAAACGAAAATTATTGCGCAAAATTAGGTAATTTTACCGACTTAAATGAGATTCCATGGGAATTATAAAAGTCGAAAATATTCGTGTGTTTGCCTACCACGGCTGTCTGAAGGAAGAGGCTAAAATTGGAAGCGACTACCGGGTTGATTTAAAAGTGAAGGCGAATTTACAGCCATCGGCTAAAAGTGATCAATTAAAGGACACGGTCGATTACGTCTTTTTAAATCGGATTATAAAGGAAGAAATGAACCAGCCTTCGCATTTGCTCGAAACGGTTTGCAGACGGATATTAGACCGTATTTTCAAGGAGGTCGATTTGGTGTCAAAAGCCACTGTCAGGGTGAGCAAACTCAACCCTCCGATCGGTGGCGATGTGCAACAGGTGACGGTAAAAATGAAGGATAAGCGAAAAAAGGCTAATACCGATTAAAAGCTGTTATTTTTTTTTACATTTGCACTGGATTCCTCTTAAAAAAGGAATCCAATTTAAAAAAACATCAAAGCAGGCTTTGATGTGTTTTTTTTCAAATGGCGTCATGGCCGAGTGGCTAGGCAGAGGTCTGCAAAACCTTCTACAGCGGTTCGAATCCGCTTGACGCCTCAAAAGAGTTACCGGGATTCAAATGTCAGGCTGAGCGCCCGCCTGCTGACGGGCAGGCAGTCGAAGCCTCTTTGAATCCCGGTATGCTTTTTAGCTCCTATACCGCTATTTTAGTGGTTTTATATTTTCCAGCTTTTCAATGTTTTTCTCATAGGTCTTTGGAAAGACCCCTTGCACCAACAACAAGACACCAAACCCTAAAATGACCATGGCAATTATTTTTTTTGCCTTGAATATGAGCCTTGGTGTTAGTTGTGCTCTTAACTTCTTAGCAATTAAAATCTTAAAGACATCGGTTATAAAATAGGTGAATAACATGGAAATAATAAATATGAGTTCCCCGTTTTCGGAACTGGTCAGGGAATCGCCCAAAACAATAAAGCCTAGCCAACCCAACAAGACGCCTATATTGATGAAATTGAGTAAAAATCCCTTAACAAATAGCTTACCATAGTCTTTTTGTATTTCAATCTTATGATATTCCTTAACGATGGCCCTGAAGGACTGTGAGGTCCGTATAAAGGAAATCACACCATATACAACCAATAATACCCCTCCAAAAATTAAAAAATTGGGATCGTTACTTATTTTTCCGCGCAGATTGTTCGTGCTGTAAAAGGCGATGAGAATAAAGATGATATCCGCCATAATGACGCCCAAATCGAAAATTAAAGCGCTTCTAAAGCCTTTGGTGGCACCGGTTTCCAATAACACGAAGAACACTGGGCCAATGGTAAAAGCCAGAATAATACCAAAAGGAACCGCTGTTAAAATATCATCTAACATTTTTATTTTACAAAACGTATAGCAAATTAAGTAATATATGACAAAACAAAAAGGGGTGCCCTCAATAAAAGCACCCCAATCTGGAATAAAAACAAAATTTTATACTTACTGTTTAATTAATTTCAAAGTGATAGATCCCCGTTCTGTGCTTATCTTAGCGAAATACATCCCTGGTTTTAATCCTGCAGCATTAACAGAGGCCTCCTTTCTATTCGGATTAACGGATAGTATGTTCTTACCCAAAATATCAAATACCTGAATCGACCTTATGATGTGGTTTTGAGATTTTATATTCCAGCTGTAACTGGCAGGATTTGGAAACAGTTTGAAAGATTCGGAATCAGGATGGACTGCTGATAAACTTGCCACCTGCTGCACATCGTCAAAATAAAAGGTTGAGGTATTGCTGCCGTCTCCTAAATTTCCAAAATCGAACATAAAGACCAGGCTATCATAATTACTGACCCCAGCGGCTGAAAAATCCCAACTTAGGGTTTCCCATTGGCCCGAAACCGTCGTTGTAGCATCTCTATCCGTAGCATTACCTCGATTCGCCTGTTCTTCAAGCTTTAATTTCACCGTGGTTCCTGCCGGCGCCTCCGTCCATAACCTAAGGGTGATGTATTTCTTGGTGCTGAAGTTTAAGCCTTCATTAAGGTCGATATAGGATCCAGCCCAGACTTTATGAATTTCCGGATTGTCTCCATATCGAATTATTTTGGCTAAATTCGAACTGCTATTCCCGGTACTTTGAGGTCCTGAAACCGCCTCTACGGTACCAACACCACCATTAAAATCGTTAAAATCCACTGTGGTCGGCTCCGTTTCAAAATCAAATGGCAGCCCCGTGTTCTCACCAATTGGTGTACATTCGGAACCATCGAATGCGAATGTCATTCTACCCAGGTTCACCTCACCGGCCATTGCCACCAATCTAAGAACATGTACCCCTGCCGTCAGATCAATATTACTCACTGCTTTAGTGCTCCAATTACCCCAGTCACCGGTATAACTAAATACAATATCCGGGCTGATTTTCACATTATCAATTTCAAAATAGATAGGCCCGCCGCCATTAGTGTTGCCCGAGGCAAAGCGTATATCCAAATTATAGCAACCTGTAGTCTGAACATCAATTGTATATTCCAACCACTCGCCGTCGGCAATCCATCCAACGGTAGCACCTTCTGTAACATCCGATTCGGCATCTACATCTTCAGTAGTTCTGAAATCGCCATTGTTTCCGATTGATGAATCAAAATAGGCTATGTTCTGACCGCTCCCGCCTTCAAAAATATCATAATGCCCTGCCTCAATAGTCCCAGGGATGGCAATCGGCATACCAGAATATGGTACCTGATCTCCAACCTGGATCGTAATTATATTACTTAAAGCAAAACCAGAAGCCGTATGGATCTTAGCATACATATTATAAATCCCCAAGGCCAAATTACCGGTAGTGTATGCATAAGGCGCAGTGGTATCCTCACTGAGCAAGGTGTCTCCATTATAAAATTCTACTTTTGTGATGCCGCTACCTGTTGTGGAAGTGGTTAGGTTGGCTATGCCATTTTCTGTAGTTTGATAGGTGTCCGAAGTTAGTTCCCCGGTAACGTTCACGTCTTTACTGGTAGCCATAGTATTAGCAGGAACATCTAATGTAAAGCCATCCGAGAAGGTAATGGTTATAGGCGCATTTGTATAATTATGGCCGACATAGGTTTTGTCGCCGCCATTATTAAAAACGGCTGCTATAGGATAATCTGCCGTAATGGTTGCGTCCAACTGACCCATGGCATTCATGGCGTGTAGCCAATGATAGGTTTGTGCATCAGAAACTCCAAATTTCAAAACTCTGTCAGGATCTGCATTGTAGAGTGCTATGGCTTCAGCAGGGTCTAAAAAAGACAGGTATTTCCATATCGTGTCGTGCCAAAGATTGGGATTGGTGTCATTGGGGTTTAGTATGCCCGTATTCGCTTTTAATTCATTCCATATGGTTTGCACATAGGTTGTGTTTTGACCGAGATATAAGGACCCTCCATGCATTGGATAGAGTTCTATGCCATACGAGGCCGCGATATCCGATGTCCAAAAGGTTTGATTATCATAGCTATTTCCCCATACTCGAGACACCAAACTATACGGGTGTGAGGGACTAAAATTACGTTCATACATGTCGAACCAATATTCTTCGATCGCGGTTTGTTCGGTGGTGTACAGATAAATGCCGAGATCTCGAATCGCATCATTACCTGTAATCGCACCCCAGTGAATCAATGAGGAATTAAACTGCATGCTCTCAGAGGTGGATTCCTGATCATTCCCCTGCGGGAAGGACGCTGTTCCATTCGCCCAACAATGACCGGCAAATGGGCTAAAATTTCTCAGAAAAGGGAATTGGGTGTCTGCTCTATTCGAAGATGCAGCATCTCGAATCAATACATTGATCATAGCGCCCCAATTATCCGCCCAACCGGGCTCAAACTGTTCCATAAAGGCGGCCGCATGGATAAAATAGCCCCAGTGAAAGTGATGGTCGTTAATATTGGTGTCCTGACCATGGCCGGCGGGATATCCGAGTAGCGCAGACCAATCACTGTTGTAGTAAAACAAAAAGGCCACCTCTCCCGATTCATAGGTCAGCCAATCCTCCAGGCGTTCTTTAATGGTGGCAATCATCTTATCCCGAGCTGTTGTATTGCCCATTTGATCCGCAATGCGTGCCGTCTGAATCAACCGGTTCATCACCTGACCTTCATTATAAGAATCCGTCCAGCTGGCTAAGGCGTCATTTTCAATCTGAGTTATTTTGGAATGCAAGTCCGGTGGGCTAAAACCTGAGCTGTAATTTGCCAAATAGGGTAGGGTAGGGAGAATTCCCTTAAAGGTGTTTTCTGTTGAAAAGGTGTTTCCCTCAAGCATTTTTAATTCGCCGCGAATGGAGCTATACGAATCGCCTCCAGGTGTATCCGATCCGGAAGCCAAATTGTTCCATTGGTGAGGCAGAAGCCCTTGTAATATTTTAGTATTAACGCCTGAGCCATCCTTGACATCCACTGTGGTGTTGAATTGTGTTGTTAAAACAGAGGTGCTTTCATTAAAGTTCCAGGATACTTCCGTGTTGGTAGGGAATACATAGGCGTATTTCTTATAGGCATTGGCAACAGTAGTCACATTTGAGGCCGTTAACGGAATCATCGCCATAGACCAATAATTGTTTCCATTGAGGGTAGAGGTATAGGTGTTGCCATTTTGTACCCATGTGCTTCCAACAGGTCCATATATGGCAAAATCAGCTCCGTTTCGCGCGTCGGTAACAGTAATCATTTCACCTGAAACATTCACCGTTCCCAGGTTTATGGTAATTGACGCCACTTCGGAATTTCCCTTTTCAAAATAAACGAAGGGCATTCCAATGCCGGAGGTTGCATTAAATCGATTCTCCCAATCCATAGTTACCGTCCAATCGGAATAATTTGAAACCGTTGTTTGAGCCGCATTCAACCCCTGAACTCCGACTATTATGGGTTGCTGATCATCAATAACCCCCCAGGGGATGTAGGTTACTACTAAGCCCTGGCTGACCGTTTTCATGGTCATGGGATAATTAAACAAATTATCGGCTGTACCATTTTTCATCAAAGCAGACCACCAATCGTTTGTAGGGACCGGTTTACCAGCAGCCATTCCGGAAAGGTATGGCGTACCCGACGGAAACCCATTTCGTCCTGCGGAATCTGTTCCCGGAAAAGTGGTGGTATAGCTTCCGCTACCTACCGCAACCTGAGAGAAAATACTTATTGAAAAAAAGAGGGCGAAAACCTGAAGGGCTTGTTTTGTATAATTTAAGCTGAATATCATAGTTTATAAATAGTTATGGTTTAGTTGTCATTCAATGATTAAAGTGTCACTTATACCATAACCAGCTGAATAGCTTATAAAATTACATGTCCATGAGTGATTCAGCCAATATTTTACCCATACACAACCTGCACAAATTGATTTTAATCGAACGTTGACACATACATAAACCATACAACTTAAGATTTAAAAAGAATACATCCAATCAAACAAAAAGGCACTTATTTCTAAGTGCCTTTGTTATCGTAAACCTGAACTAAATAGTTCTTATAATTACTGTTTAATAAGTTTTAAACTACTGGTGCCAGCTGCTGTTTCTATTTTAGCAAAATACAAACCTTTTGATAAAGTGCTAGCATCAATTTTAACTTGATCTGAATTAGGTTTTAAAGTCATGACTTGTTTTCCAAGGGTATTAAATAACGCAACAGATTTAATCTCAGCATATTTAGTTTTAATATTCCAAGTATCCTTTGCTGGGTTTGGATAAACTTTAAAAGTCATCTCTTCTAAATCAATAGTACTAAGTGCCGTTGCACTAACCACTACACTTCCTAAACTTCCTTCCTCTGCAGGATTAGCATTTAAACCCTTAATGTAAAAACCATATTGAACGATTAAGCCTGAAGCTAATTCTGCTCCAGTAGCTGATACAGTAAAAGCACCGCTAGCCGGTAAATCAAATGTTTTAGTTCCATTTAAAGCATCTGAATAACCCGCATTAGGATCTAATGCTTTAATAAAGAATTTAGCTTCATAAGGATTCCCAAGAGCATCGTTCCCTAAGGTATAAGAATCAACTTGTCCAGAAAATGTTAAATTATTTCCATTAAATGAGGCCCCAGGTTCTACAAATGTTGTGCATTCTACAATTTTATTTCCAATAGCACCATTTGACCAAAATGGATCTGACGCATTATAGAGAAGAAAATTAGGTTGCAACGTTATATCATCGGCTCCTATTGTCGTTTTAAGTTCAGCAACCGGTTTAGCAAAACCAGTAACATATGCACCTCCATCAGCAGGAGTATTAAAAGCATTTACATATCCAAGCCAAGTAGCATTAACATCAACAGTAACATTATTTCCTGTTGCAGCACCTGTTATTGGTAATTCTACTAAAGCGCCTCCTGATGGTAAGGCTACCCACAATCCAAATGCTGGTCCGTTAGAATTTACAGAAGGATCTAAAAATCCAGACGCTACTACTACTGCAGCGGTATCATCTAAACCTAATGTTGCTAAAGGGGCATCATAACTTTCAACAACTGTCACACCATCAGCAGTAGAAATGTTGATGCTATAATCTGCTGTTGGCAATTCTAAATACCCATTAGCATCAAATTCACCGTAAGAAATATTATCAACTAATACTGAAGGACCACTTACTTCGTTCACATCTACTGTTGGTGCATCTGTTGATCCGTGGTGCACTAATAGATCTGTGTTTCCTGAAGTTGCTGCTGCTTCCTGACCCATTGGGTATACTGCTATATCAAATGGTGTTGCAGGAGTATAACCAGATGGACTTACAATTCCTTCTGCTACTAAAATATAAGTCTCACCATCTGTAAGATTATATGGAAAAGTTGCTATAGCATCTCCTACTGAGGTACTGTTTGATGGTGCAATAGCGACACTAATCGGTGTCTCTGCCGGCACATTTATAAAAGGACTAGCGGTTCTAAAAGCAAAATCATCAAGCGTCAGCACTCCATCCAAATATACGTCAACTACGCTTGCCCCTAAATCCGCTGAATTATGAATAACCTGCACTCTTGCACTTGGTCCTTGATCAGTTAATGTAATTTTAACATTATCATAAAATAAATGAGCGGAAGAAGTTCCAGCACCCCCCGTTGTAGCACTTAATTGTAAAGTCACACCCCCACTGACATCTGATCCTAAAGTAGTTGTAAAGGAGAAATTTTTCCATACATTAGAATCAGGATCTAAGGCTAATGGACCGCCCCCTAAAATTTCAGATTTTGATACACCTCCCCCGTCAATTTCTGAGAACAACTCTGCGAAAGCTACCCCTCCATCAGCTGTAGTACCGCGTGCATCGAAAGTTATTGTAACTTCCTGATCACCTACTGCAGTTCCGATTCCAACATTTGCGTTTTTTATTAAACTAGCAGACGCTGGCACATTGTTATTCAATTCAGCACAATACGTTCCTTCTGAAGGATTAATATCGGTTATACCTTGTGTGCCATTAGTAAATTGTGTCCAACCTGTAAAATCATTTGTTTCAAAACCACCATTAACCGCAATATCGGTTTGTGAATACCCTAAAGATATAGTCAATAAAGTAAATAATAATGTAATTTTCTTCATACTTATAATAGTTTAGATTAATATTAAATTTTAGATTCCTAACAATATACTTTAAAAAAATCAATTTAAGTTGTTATCCACCACAACAAAATACATACAACTTAAAATTAATACTTCTGCTTCCAAAAAACAACTTAAACCCTTTAGAATTAACTAGTCATTCCACCTTTAGAAGCGTATTATGTTTTTCTCCTCTTTTATAAAATATGACCATGTTGTGGTCATGTTGTGGTGCTTATCATTGTCCTAAGCCTAAAATTACAACCATTATTAAGGCAATAAGCTCCAATTAAACTAAAAATAGACCTTGATATCTTTCAGGGACATAGATTTATTGACGTATTTTAACTTTTCATCCATATCCCATAAACCCCAATAGGCACCAACATCACCTTCGGTTCCCACTTTCCAGGATTCATCAAAAGATGAAAAATAGAAGATCTCTATATCTTCTTCTATAGACCACTGTTGCGTATTGATAAAATATTTCGTTGCATTTTCATAGGAGGGTAGTGCCCCGTGTATGCCCTCTCCTTCGCTTGGCCATCCCGTTTCCGTGATGATCACCTTTTTCCCCTGACCTGCACGCTGCGCCTGATGGTACATATCCTTCATATAAATCAAGGCATAATCAATGCTGCAGCCCTCCCAGTAGGGGTAACAATTGGCTAATATAACATCGCAGGCCTCGGTGATTTTTGGTCGATTAACAAACTCATAATAGGCATCCACATAGCCCATAGGCACGTTGTTTGGCAATGCCGCTTTAACCTGCTGCATATATTTTAATAGCTGGTCTTCTGTCAGGTCCTTTCTATACATCACTTCATTTCCAACTGCTGCTATATCAACATAACCTTGATTTGCGAGTCGCAGAAGCCCGGACACCTCCCTTTCGTTGATTTCAGCGTTGTCCCCGAGCCATGCCCCTACCAATGTCTTCATCCCCATCTCCTTGGCTAGTTCAGGAATCAACTCATTCCCATCGGTGCAGGAAAACGATCTAATCCATTTGGTATAGGGCTTGATCACTTCCAAACGTCTCCTTATTTGTTTTTCCGACAATTGATCACCCGGTTCCTGGCCCTCTTCGTAAGGACTAAAGCATATCCCGTGTATGCCGCTTTTCAACACCCTCTTGAACAAATTCTGAAGTCCTTTACCGGTTTTTTCATCCAAATGACCTCCGGACAATGCCCTGATTTTACCTAACCTGTTCGACATAATTCAATATTCTAATTTTAATAATCAATCTTTTCTTCTGGCCGCCAATTGAGCTTTAATTTCATTGGCCCTTTCTTCTGTGACACCGTAATCCCGCATGACAAGCATGGCTATTAAGGTGCCGGCAATTGGCAACCCTGAATAAAATGCCCTTAAACCCGTAATGGCTCCCTCGGGTTGTACCGCAGCGTCCGGATTGAAACCAACCAGGGTCATTATGGCTCCGCTTAATAATCCTGCTATTGCAAAACCGAATTTTACCATCCACCAATAAATAGCACCAAAAATACCCTCTCTGCGTTGACCGGTATTCAGTTCATCTATATCAATAACATCGGCCGTCATAGACATCATCAGGGTAAAGAGGCTCCCAATACCAAAAGAGAAAAACGGTAAGGCCAGTATGAACATATACGGCTTTCCCGGAACAAACAAAAACCATAGGAGGATATACCCAAAAATTGAAATGCCCTGTGCAATCATGAAGGTTTTCTTTTTTCCCAGTTTCTTGGACATTTTCGTAATGATCGGGATGACCAAAAACGTTGTGGCCAAAGCCCCGACACTTCCAAAAAGGGTCGGCCACACCCCGGCATCCCCGGCATCTCCATTGAACAAATGATAGACAATGATAAAAAACGAAAAGGCGGCAATGGTGTTAAACGCATTGAACACCAAAAAAGTAGCTATACATAGCTTTCTGAACGGTTTTGACCCAAAAGCTTCCTTAAAACCATCCAATATACCCCTTAAACTGCCTCCAATATTTTTTACAGTTAAGGGACTGTAATTTTCATTCAGTGTTGATTTACTCTTTAAGAAAATAGCCGGAACCATGGCAAACAGCATGCACACAATACCGACCCATATCGCCAATTCCCTGGTTGCCACATCGGCAGATTCAAACCAGCCCTTATCGTACATCACCACCCAAAACCAGGGCGCGATAACCCATGCCCATTGTCCGATCCACTGCGCTACCGCCATAATATCGGTGCGTTCATGAAAATCATCACTCATCTCGTATCCCATGGCAACATAAGGTACACTGAAAATGGTCAATCCCAGATAAAACACAAAGGACCAGATCAGGAAATAGGTGAAGTTATAGTCGATCCCATTCTCCCTGTACAACTGCCACATGATGACAAAGGACGCGCCCATGATAACGGCCCCAAGAAATACATATTGTCGTCTTCTGCCCCAGCGTGATTTTGTATTGTCCGATATAAAACCCATAATAGGGTCGGTAATGGAATCAAAAATTCTTGGCAGGAAGAACAGAATGCCCCACATCCAGCCCGGAAACCCTAAATCCTGAACCAACACTACCATAAAGATGCCTAATACGGCAGGAAACATCTGGTTGGCCAGCATGCCAATTCCAAAAGCTACTTTTTGCCCGAAGGGTACTTTATGTATTGAGCCTGTATTAATTATCGACATAATTTATTCTAATTAATTTTTAGATTTTAATGGGGACAAATAAAATCCTTACTATTTATATTAAAATTTCAAATTTTCATGTTTATCCCATAATCCCCAATACGCGCCAACATCACCTTCATTTCCAATTTTCCAGGATTCATCGAAGGAAGAAAAATAGAATATTGGGATGTCGTTGGTTTTCGTCCATTGAATGGTATCGATAAAGTATTTCATCGCTGCCTCTCCACTGGCTAAGGCGCCATCGAGTCCACCACCCTGACTGGGCCACCCGGTTTCGGTAATGATAATAGGCTTGCCTTGAGCGGCATCAACAACCGAACCGTACATGGCCTGCATATGGCCTAAGGCATATTCAATAGGGCAACCTTCCCAATAAGGGTATAAATTAGCCAAGACCACGTCCGTACTCTCAACTAATATCGGATACCTTGAAAACTCATAATAAGCGTCAACATAACCAACCGGTATATCCAAACCTTCTAAAGCCTCCTTAACACGATTAATATAACCGATTAACTCATCCAGGGTTAAATCATTTCTGTACAAAACTTCATTACCCACCGCCGCAACATCAACGTTACCGTCTTTTGCCAGGGCAATTAGTCCTTCTATTTCTCTTTCATTTTCGTCTTTATCAGAACCCAACCATGCGCCAACCAAGGTATTAAGGCCATGCTTTTTTGCCACTATGGGTACGTATTCATTACCTTCAATGCATGAAAACGACCGGATGGCACTAACATAGGGTTTAAGTATGTTAATGCGCTGTTCAACCTGTTCCATGCTTATGTCATCCCCGGGCGACTGTCCGTCCCGGTACATACTGAAACAAATACCATGAAAACCCTCTTGAATGGTTTTACGCCATAGGGCCTTTAATTCTTCTAAGGTGTAATCTGAAAGGTTTAGACCTTTTGTAGCCACCTGACTATATCCTTTAGGTTTGTAATATGAACTTTCTCTGTACGACATCTTATTTTTGTTTTACTGATTCTACTTTATTCTAACGACTCTTAAAATTGACAGGTTAAAAAACTCCTCTGCAATTCTTTCTTGTATAAACTTTTATTCTATCTACCTCTGTGGCGCCCGAAGGAATTTCCTCAAGCATTAATCCGGGGTAATCCTCTTTTTCCTTCCACGCTTCGATGGTTTTACTAAAAAACATCGAACTTGTGGAATCTGCTTCATAAACAATTAAATCGTAGGCTTCTCCTAAATCTCCGCCAAACCGGGTCACCACCTGCCATTCCCCATCTCTTTTATAAGACGTATTCGTGTGATCTGATTGGGGATAGTACAGATCGTCGGTTGGACGGATTAAAACCCAAATGTCATTTTCATTGGCCTCAGGATAGACCCCCATGGTTAGTATTCTGCAATCCACAGAATCTTTATCAATTGGTGAAATGACCTGCGTGTTACGCACGGGGCCTTCAATTTTCAGCTTGTTGCCAATCGACACTTGTTCGGCCTGACGGTTGTAATTCACCAGATCGGAGGAATAACTGGCGTAAATCAAAATTAAAACACCTATGATACCGGAAGGTATTCCTAATTTGGCACTAATGATTCTTGCGCCAGAACTTGTTTTTATACCACTGAGGATTGCAATTACTATGAGTACAAATCCTATAATAATTAGTTTTGTTGCCATATTGTTATTGTTTTTTATATGTACCGTTCCATTACAATACGCCTCTTCTTGCTTCCAATTGGGCCTTAATTTCTTTGGCTCTCTCTTCCGACAAACTGTACTTCCACATCACCCAAATAGCCAAAGCTGCAGTAACGACCGGAATAATGATGTCCGCTACTCTCAGTTTTGTCAGTGTCTCAACAGTCTGCGTAGCGGCATTACCGTCAAATCCAATCAACTTTAACACCAGACCTCCTAAGACGAGTGCCAAACCTTGGCCAAGTTTTACAACCCACCAGTACAATGCTCCAAAGGTTCCTTCCTTCCTCGGCATGCCGTTTCGAAGTTCATCTAAATCGCAGACATCTGCAGTCATACTCATCATCAGTGTAAATAAACTTCCCAATCCAAAAGACATCAAAGGAATTGGGATGAAAGACAGCCAGACATTATCAGGGGTAAATGCCCACCATTTCAGTGCGTAACCCACAATGGATATTGCTGTAGAGATAATGAAGGCATTCTTCTTTCCCCATTTGTTAGACATCGCTGATACTATAGGAATTACCAGAAATGCAGAAACCAAAGCCCCAATAGAGCTAAACCAAGCGGGCCATGTTGATGTCGCTTCATAGCTCCCATTGAAAATGTAAAATACAAAAATGAAAAAACTGAAGGACGCTACAATCTGGTATCCGTTGAACACCAGAAAGGTGGCCCCGCAAAGTTTCATAAAAGGCCTGTTTTTAGCAGCCTGTCCAATACTGGTAAACAAGTCTTTTAGGTTAGTAAATATACTCTTCAGGCTTAAATGTTTTCTATTTTCCATATTGGCGGAATCCATTCCACGGCAAAATATGGCCGGTAATAATCCTAGGAGTAAACACGCGGCTCCAACGTAAACGGCCATTGTCCTGACCCCTTCTGCCTGGTTGCCAAAGATATCAGGATCGGCAATAATGACCCAAAACCATGGAACGATGACCCAGGCAATTAAGCCTACCGTTTGTGAAAAAGCCATGAGTCGTGTTCGCTCGTTGTAGTCGGTTGTCATTTCATAGCCCAGTCCAACCAAAGGGGTGGCGAACATGGTGTTCCCGATAAGAAATACCATGGACATGATCAGAAAGTACCAAAAATTATATTCTGAAGAATTGTTCTCATCGAGTTGCCAAAGCAAGACAAAGGTAATGGCGCTTAGAATGCCGCCAATCAAAATATAAGGTCGTCTTCTACCCCATTTGGAACTGGTATTGTCTGAAATAAATCCCATAATGGGGTCGGTAATCGCATCAAAAAAACGAGGCAACCCTCCTAATAATCCAGCCAAAAAGGGATCCATCCCAAAAGCTGTGAGTAAGAAGAACATGAAGAAACCCAAGGCTCCGGGATATAGGTTCAAAACCAAATGTCCGGCTCCAAATGCAGCCTTCTGCCCTAATGGAACTCTGTCTTTTGCATCTGTTATAAATTTTGACATACCTTTTGTTTTATACGTTAGTTTGATTCATTCATTATAACAATAGATTGAAGGGCCTTAGCGTCTATAGAAAAGCTCGCGGTCCTTCCATTAAGATTCAAACGGATGGATTTTGGGGTGTCAAATTCATTAAAAATGATTACAACCATACTTTGATCCGGGTTCCGGGCAGCCGTGACCATGAGGTTTTCATCTGTATTTTCAACACCAATGATGGTCGCTCCGGGCCTAATGAATTTGCTGAAATGGGCCATGGTGTAGTACAAGGGGGTGAAATATACCTCATCGCGATCCGGATCGACAATAACAGGGGCCACACACCAATTTTTAAACCAATTTGGGCCGCCTTGCCTGTCTAAAACCATATTCCAATCAACCCATCCATCAACCCAATTGTTAAGACATCCAATAATATCACGGGCGTAACGATTAACGGGCGCATATTTAGGGTGTAAATACTTGTCTTTTTCAGGAGCCCAATCCCAGCCCCAGTCCGTTGCTTCTTTTCTCCAGTACCAGGCATCATCCTTCCACACTGGTATTTCAGCATCAACACAACCTTCAGTTTCTATAAGCAATTTCTCAGGCGCTTTATTGTGTGCATATTGAAGTTCTTTCGGAAAAATTTCATATGTGCTTTCATACCAATGAATGGCCGTGCCGTCAAAATATTTCGAGGAGGCTTCATCCCTGAACATTTCGTCTACCCATTCCTTTAAACCTGCTCGATTTTGATCATATCCCAAAATAATCTTATCGCCATAGCCATCGGCTTCCAATCTGGGTCCCAAATGAAATTGCACAAAATCTGTCATTTCTTTAGGTGTAAAATGCATACTTTCCCAATTGTTGCCATTACCATGGGGTTCGTTTTCAACTGTAAATCCCCAAATATCGATGCCTTCCGCTTTATAAGCCTCTAAATATTTTGAAAAAAACAAGGCCCAGGTGTCATAATATTTAGGCAGTAATTTGCCCCCAACCCAGCTATTATTATCTTTCATCCAGGGCGCTGCTGTCCAGGGAGAGGCGAAAATCTTAAACCCATCTTCCGATACCACCATGGCGTCCCTGATCATTGGAATAAGATCCTCCTTATCCTCCGCAATGGAAAAGTGCTCTAAATCAACATCATCAGCTACAGGTGTGTATGAATAATTAGACAAGGAGAAATCACAAGAATTCATATGGGTCCTGGTGAGTGAATAATTGGCCCCATCCCTTGAGAAATAGGCCTCAAGTATGGTGTCTCTGTTTTCTTTGCTCAGTTGATTTAACAAATAGGCCGACGATTCTGTAAAGGCACCTCCAAAACCGGTAATGACTTGAAACTTCTGCTCAGGCAGTACCGTCAGGTGTGCAACACTATCAAGGCTTTCAAAGGTTGCAATTTTAGTTAACTTGTTTCCTTTCGCTGAAGTTTCAAATACATCTATTTCAAGCATATTTTCTGTATTACAACTTGCCATAATGAATGTTGATATGAATAAAATTATATTTTGAAGGGATGCTTTCATTTAATTTTCTATTACTATTTTGCCAATTGGTTGGCTTCCCATTCCGCTTTGCTAGGCGGTACCTCCACATCTTCCATCAAGTCCTCCAACACGCCGTTATACGTTTTTGATATCGGGTTACCGTGTCTGGATAGCCCATTAAAAGTCCCTTTGTCCACTTCACTCCAAAGTGCATATTTTGCTTTACCGTCAACTGTAAAAAGCCCAAAGTGTTTTTCTGAGTTTCCGGGATCACTACCCCCTTTCCAGGGCTCGTCAAAACCCTCAAAATAAAAACAGGACAATCCGGCTTCATTGGTCCAGTCTCTCATGTGTTTATAGTAAAGCGCTTCTTTATATTCATCGCAGGCTTTCGAGCCATTGGGTCCGTAATGATCCGATGAAACACTGGCCCAGCCGGTCTCCCCGATATGTATGGGTTTGTTCACACCAAGACTTTCCATGTAGCGTTTTACATTGTTATACTGATTTATGGCATATTCCTTTGCCCTCAACATGGCTATTTCAATCTTTTCCAAATCCGTTTTTCCTACCATACCTTCCTGATTCAACCAAAAATCAGGCTGATAGTGGGTGTCATGCATCGGGTAGGTATGCATGGAAATAAAATCTACGGCTCTTATCAGGTCATTCAAATCTTCTACATGATATTCTTCACCGCCGCCGCCCCATGAGGCAAAATTATCAGAACTTGTAATCCAAAGGGTTTTCGGTAGTTTTCCCTGCTGTTTTAAATTCTGCAGATAATTTACCCATTTTAGAATGATCCAGGGTTCAACGTAATAAGTGGCTGCCCATTTTACCATGGCCTCATTACCCACGGCTATGGCCTTTACGATTTCCGGATACTGATTGGCCAGATAGGTCGCAACAAGAATCTGAGCTGCGTTGGCTTCACTTTCCTCATTGTGTACCGGGTCCTGATCGGTCCAGGCATTTTTACAGTCGATCCATGCCCCTAACATCACATACATTTCAAAATTCGGATCTTCCTGTTTTAATTCCTCTATAGCCTTTAAAAGATTGATCGCCTGTGGTTTGTGTACTTTATAGGTGCGAAGCATTTTAATCCCAATGGCCGACAAGAGTTTCATGTCTTCTTTCAGCTGATCTATCGAAGGTTCAACCCCGGGATCAGCATACCTGTATCCCCCATAGGACATGGCTAAATACTCAGGGTTTCCCAAAATATCTTTCGCTGTTAACTGAACAGCATCATTTGTTTTCTCGCTGCCGCAGGATGCTAAGATGCTGAATAAAAAAATCAGTAAATACCTTTTCATAATTAATGATTAATAGAAATATCTTCAATTCTAGGCGGTACGTGAACGTCGACGAGCAACTCCTCTTCACTGCCATTATACGTTTTCGTTATGGGTCTTCCGTCTCTGGTCAAGCCCTTAAAAATGCCTTTATCCACAAAATCCCAAATCGCATATTTAGCTTGTCCATCAATATTTATTAATCCGAAATGATTCTCGGATCCTAATGGATTATTGGCGTCTTTCCATGGTTCGTCAAAAGCTTCAAAATAAAAACAGGACACTTTTTCTTTATTGCTCCAATCTCTGATCAGTTGAAAATATCTTCCAGATTTATATTCATCTGCAGCTTTGGAACCATCGGCACCATAATGCTCATTCGAAATTGTGGCCCAGCCCGTCTCACCAATATGTACCGGTTTATTTACGCCAAGACTTTTCATGTAATTCTTTACGTTTCGATACTGATATATCGCAAAATTTAAAGCCCTCTGCATACCAGACTCTATTTTATCTCTATCTGACCAATCGTACTCGTTTTCGGGTACCAGCCAAAAGGCCGGATTATAGTGCGAGTTATGCATGGGATAAGTATGCATGGAAATATAGTCTACAGCTCTGATTAGCTTGTTTAAATCTTCGGTGTGGTATGCAGGGTCGCCACCACCCCACGAAGAAAAATCGTCTGAACTCGTTATCCACAGCGATTTTGGTAACAGGCCTTTTTTCTTCAGGTCTTGTAAGTGGTTGACCCATTTCAAAATAACACCTGGCCGTACAAAATAACTGGTCGCCCAATGCACCATGGCTTCATTGCCCACGGCTATTATTTTAACAATATCAGGGTATTGATTGGCAAGTGCAACAGCACGCTCAATTTCCCCGGAATTATGCTCACTTTCCACCTCATGATTCGGTACTTTGTCCGTCCATGCGTTCTTACAATCGATCCAAGCGCCTAACATGACATACATTTCGAAGGCAGGATCTTCAGTCTTTAACTCGCTTATCGCCTTTAATAGGTTTGGAGCCTGCTGTAATTGTACATTGTAGGTTCTTAATATTCTAACCCCCATGGCCGACATTATTTTCATGTCCTCCTTGAGCTGTGGAATAGTCGGTTGAATATCACGTGTTTTTTTGCGATAGCCCCCATAGGACATCGCGAGGTAGTCCGGGTTTCCTAATATATCGGCAGCAGTTAATTGCTTTTCCGTTCGCTTCCTTGTTTTACCGTTCAGCATTTCTTTTATGTTGTTATAAAATATCTTATTATTATTTATTTGATTTTCTTCTTTACTTCTTTATGTAAACCGTGATTTGTTTTACTTCACCCTTTCTTTCAAAAACCGACCTGGAAATCGCATTATCAATAGATGCATTATCCGATTTTTCTTTTTTACCACTAGAAAGGACAATTTCTATACCTGAAGATGTCGATTTTTTAAAAATAACCGGAACCTGACAATAGGTAAAGGCCAAACTATCTACTCCTAGATCAATGCTTTTCTGCTTCCCCTTGGTATTCAAAAAGCTATAGGTGACTTCTTCGTCTAAAAACTCCTTTTCCTGTAACAATTTTGGGTTGAATTTGATTTTACCCTCATGCACGGCAACACCCAGTTCGCCAAATCGGCTTAAAATATCTTCTTTTACCTGACCTGTCATCCCCGGTTGCTGCGCACCTTTTGTCGCTGGCGTATGCGAATAGGGGTCGGTAGGGAAAGCACCATAAAGTTCAGGAGATTTATGCACGCCTATCCCGGCATTTATCTCATAATAATGGTCCAGAAGTTTCCCAATAGTGACTTCGCTTTCGCCATTGTCGACGGCCATTAAACAGTTTTCCTGAACCGCTAACAACAGTTTAGAAACCATATGCCAGTAAATAGAACCCAACCCTTCATAACCAAAAAATGTTCCTGACCGACCGGTAAATGATTTGTGATCGAATATGTCCTCAAAAATCTGAAGCAAAACAGCTGTCTCTTCCTCGACAAGGGCCTTATATTTACTTTCCAGATTTTTAAGTGCATGTTTTAAACTATTGGCATTATTAAAATTACTGTTGAAATGATAATCGCCCTTAAGGTCTTGTTCGATAACTGATTTTTCATTATCCGCAACAAGCTTTTTTAATAGCTTGGATGTATTCACCTTTTCACGAGGGATGTTATTCCTTTTGTTAAATCCGGGTAAATCCTTATCCGGATATAATATGTAACTATATTGGTCCTCCCTGAAAAGCGCGCTACTCTTAAGTCCATCCAGAAGGCTCAGGGCCTGTACCGGGCTTAAATATCCAGCACTTAAAGCAGCCACCTGACCCTCGAGCATCTCCGGTAAGTAAGAAATTGATATTTCATGGTCATTCTCAACGGTCATTAAGTTATAAGCATGGTACATGTTATCATGCCTTTTGTTGGCCTTGATACTTTGCTCCAGGTATAATTTTGTGATTTTTATGAATTTGGAAACATCCGATAAAACTATGCTGGTCTTCTTGTTGGTAAACGCTTTTTCGTAAATCGTCGCCCTGTAATGACTTCCGGCATTCCCTAAGCCATCAAGAATGGTTTTTCTGTCCTTGTCTGAAATTTTACCTCCTAAAATATGTGCGTTACTGCTTAATGTCTCAGTAATCTCATTGAAGAAAACGCTTAATTCCTCAGAAATCTCAACACTTTCCGTGTCCGCTTTATCAATTACCCCTTCCAGGAAGTTGAAAAACCGATACAGATAGTATAAAGTTACCATGGAAACCCCGTTTCCTACCAGGGCATTATTGGCATCATTCCATTCCGGCCTTTGGGTATTCAACCAAATACCGCCTTCCGGAATAAAATTTGAAATCTTTGACAATACGGTTGCGAGAAGTTTTTCAATTAAATTAACCTGGTATATGTTCCCTCCTCGATCTAATAATAAGGCGCCATCAACTCCAATGTTTTCTCTTCTTTTTTCTATGGTTCTGTTTAACTCATAATCAAAATCAATCGTGTCCTTTGGATTCTTTAAAGTATCCTGATAGCTTTTAATAATATAGGGGACATTGGCATATACAAAGATATTCTCATTAAAGCGCTTTTCTAAAGTACCCGGATAATAATCTTCTATAAATTCGAGGAATTTTAACAAATAAATGATTTGATGATCGCCCCAATAGCCAATGTAAGACCAGGGATCGTGTTCCTCGATAATTTCCCAATCAAAGCCATCTTTGGTCACGCGATATGGGTTATACCCTTCAAAGGTTGTCGCGTTTAAAAACTTAAAGATCATACCCTCGATATATTCGGGGTAGGAGAGTGCCAATGCTTCCCAGTTCTGAAAAATATCACGCCAGTTGCCTTCATAGTCCAATATCTTAGACCCATCTATTTCACTTCTTGTGTTAATGGAAAATCTATTCCAGGGCCTGCTCGGGTCACCGTGCCTTCGGCTAAATTTAAGCGGAAGGTACTCTAAACACAATCTTTTAAAACTAGGGTTGTCATCCTTCTCAGCTATATTTCGAATATGCTCCAGGCTGAATGCTGCGGGAAGTTGATCAAGTATCCTTTTCTTAGCGTCATAAACCTTTTTATTCGCCTTTCTCATATAGGGAATAAAGTCGCTTTTTTCAATAGTATAACCGTCATCAAAAATACCTCCACGCATGATGTTAAACAAGGTATTTGAGAAGTGACGCATATTGATTAATGGGTCCTGGGTTAATTGAATCCCATCTGAAGACGAAACCAAATGAACCAATCTTTGGGTCCCCAAATCAATATCATTCTGGACCACTTCATCCAAATTGTCTTTGGTTTTAATACCTTCGGATATCTCAACCACATCTGAAATCGATTGATTGACGTTGGCAACAAACATCCAGTTTTTAGTCTCCTGAGTTTCTAAAATAAAATTTGAAGAAACAAAATAAGCGCCTTTCTCTGCCTTAATATCAACCTCCTGAGTGACTGGTTTTCCTTTTCTAAATGTATCCAACTGAAGCGATGATAAAAGATAGGTCGGGTTCTCCAGACCGCTTGACCAAACGGTGTTCGATTTAAGTGACTCGCTGGGTTCTGCTTTATCCACAATAACAGCACTTAAGGCATAAATACCCAATCCTACATCTTCCTGAAGTTCACTTCTTTTGTAGGCGTCAACTAAGTTGCTTCTGGTATTTTGCATTTCTGAAGTGACACTTGCCGGCAAAATATTTTGTAACCCGTCGAGTACAGTAACCTCAATAGGCTCGTACCCATTATTTCTTAGAGACGATTTCTTTATAAAGCCATAGGCGTTACTCGAATTCCACTCGTATCTGAAAATAACATCCAGGTCCAAATTCCGCTCTTCAAATATGATCTTATTCCCATAACTATTCTTATAGAGATTGGTTTTGGTCTTGTAAATACCCGTTTGACGAATTGAAAATGGTTCCCAGATCTTGGTTTTGCCGTCCTTTACAATGCGGAATATGGATTTACTTCCGGTAAATTCGGCCATTTCCGTAATCTTGTCGTCGGTATAGTATGGAAACAGGGAATAATCCGCGTTTCTTCTTCCGGCTGTCAGACCCCCATTACTGGAAATAAACATCCAGTGGTTGGAATCACTTACGATGCTCATAAAAAATGGGCGCATCTGATCGACGTTAGAGATCTTATAGAATTGCTCGTTATCAATACTTACTAATTCTCCTTTAATATTATTCATATGGTTGAAAATTTTGTACCCCTATTTAAAACTGCTTTATGCATTCCAATAGCGCTGTTTGGTAAAAAAAAGCCAGTGTTTCCAGGCACCAGCCTTTTGTTTATATCATCAATATGTTAATTTAAGGTTACAGACACGTTATCGATATTAGCCGAAACGCTACATCCCGTAGCTCCACCACAAACGGTTTCAATTAAAAATGAAATACCTCCAGAAACGTCTGTTCCTCCAGGAATGGTAAAAGATCCAGAGAAGGTAGTCCAAGCTCCAGAAAGTATTGGTGCCGGATTAAAGACATGCGTAAATGATGCTCCACCGGCTCCTTCTCCGAAAAGCAACACATTAAATACACCGCCCTCTCCTGCAGTAGACCCAATATGATCGAATGTAACCGTTACCGTATTGCCAGCCGCTACAGTACCGGCTCCTATGGCTTCCTGTTTAAATGCAGGGTTACTTGGGCCTCCTGTTTCTAATTTTCCAGACCAATTTCCGCCATTTGATAAGCTGTTGTCTAATACGGCCGTTCCACCATTTTGGAATCTAATCCATCCTGAGTCCGTGCCTGTTTCAAAATCACCATTAGATGCGAGGTTGTCACCGGTTCCACCGCCACCACCGCCGCCTCCGCCTCCGGAGCCGCCGTCGCAATCATTACATACAAGCACCACATTATCCAATACGACTACACCTGTTTCGGCTCCCATGTCAAACAGGACACGGCTGTTGACGCCGCCAAAAGAGGCCGTAAAATTGTAAGAGAACATCTGAGTGGCCGTCGTCAGATTAGCAGTTTCAGTATCTGCAGTCCATGGTGCCTCATTTAATCCTATCCCCGCAACAATACTTCTGTTACCATCGGAGGAGGCGTCGAAACTCAAGGTATAGCTTTTGCCCTGGATGATTTCTACAACCTGGCTCAGGTTCACATCGTAAGGATTTCCAGCAGTCATGACATTGGCAAAATTATAGGAGTTGTCGCCCTCAGTTACCACATTTGCGGCATTGCCAATCCATCCTGTGGTGGTTCCTGTTTCAAAATCACCGTTAGTGAGCAAATTGGAACCACCTGTGCCGCCACCACCGCCTCCGGTACCAGTTCCGTAAAGCATAAGGTCGTCAATATAATAAACGTCCGTGTTATTTGCATTTAAGTCAAAAAAGAGGACGATCTTGTCGAACTTACCACTATCTGTACTTTCAAAAGGGAATGTCAATTCTTCCCATGCACTCGTAACAGATGTTGTCAAGAATTTTTCCACATTATTACTGGGATTTCCAATTTCTTCCAATTTTATGCGTACTTCAGTATTTGGCCTGCCTGACCAAACTTTTATTTTTAGGCCTTCATTTGCATTAAAGTCTAACTTGGCATCTAAATCCATTTGATTATTATCCCATGGATTGTTACCAAGTTTTGTGATTTGTCCAACTTTGCAAGATGTATTAAGGTCATTACTAAAATCAGGGTTATCTATCCATTCAAAAGTAGCGCCATCCTGAATGATGCTCGCTGTAGGATCTGCCATAAAGGTGAGGTTGAAGTCAGCTCCAGCAAGGGATTGCATAGTTTCCGCTTCACAAGATTCGCCAGCAACTTGCTCAATATCATCAATAAAAAAGGTTCCCGCTGCCGTTCCCGGACCATCAACAAATAGGATCATATCATTATATGATGCGGTTGAGGTGAAATTGAACGTTAGTTCTTCCCAGCCCGAACCCGTGTGGTTAACATCTGATTCGACAGGGTCTTCAGTACCGTCTTCAAACTTCAGTTTAATCGGTAATGCTTGATTGGAAAACAGTTTAAAACGGACAGCGTTATTCACTGAAAAATCAATAGCCGTATCTAAATTAAAGAAGGCGTTTTCCCAATTTTCACCAACATTGACTATTTTACCCACTTTACTCTCCGCTGAGTTAATTCCCGATAATTCCGGATTGTCCACAACCTCAAAAGACACATTGCCAACTATCTTTGTCGCATAGTCAATACTATTGCAATCGAAATCTATAGGCAGTTCCAATAGGGTTTGAGGACAAGGAATGTCTGAAGTTGCTATTTGCGAAATATCATCAATGTAGAACTTACCAGAAGTTGTGCCAGGACCATCAACAAACATTGTGAATCTAGAATAGCTGGAAGATGAATCGAAAGTGAAATAAATTTCTTCCCATCCTGTTCCGCCATGATTGGCAGTGGTTTCAATGTCTGCTCCGGTACCATTCTCCAATTTCAGTAAGACACTTATAGGTGCATTAGACCAAAAAAGTGCTTTGACTGTTTTTAGGGTAGACAGGTCTAATGGCATGCCTAAATCGAAATAAAAGCCCTCGAAAGCAGCTCCGGAATTAGTTATTTCACCAACCTTAGAAACGCTTGCGTTGGCTCCAGATGGATCTGGATTATCAACCACCGCAAATGATGCACCACCAAAAACCTCAGGATCATATTTTGTATTCTCCCCGTCAAAAGAAATTGGAACAGTCGCTATTTCCGGTATTAAAATCGTTATCTCATCCTGAAAAGTGTCTTTGGCACCCGAAACATTTATAGCTTCTAGTACAATGGTATAAGTGCCGTTTTCATATGTTTTTGATGGATTAATAAATGTTGATGACGTTCCATCGCCAAAGTCCCACTTATAAGTATTTGCATTATCTGAGATATTGATGAAAGTAACCGTTCCCGTGTCAATATTCACGGTGTATGTGAATCCAGCGGTAACCTTTGGTAGTACAACATCGTCATCTTCACAACCCAGAAAGGATAGTGCCAATATAAAGACTGAAATTTTTCTGAATACTTTAAATATATTTTTCATTGTTAATTGTTTTTTAGTTGTTAGCGTTATTGTATACCCTTATGTAATCTACCAATAGCCTTTGTGGAAATTGTGTTTCGGTATTTGGCGGGCCAGGTAGAGCGCCTCCAACTGCAAGATTTATGATGATATAAAAAGGGCCATCATTAAACACCCATTCGCCAGGAACATCTTCTGGTGTAATTTGGTTATAAAGCACGTCATCTACATAATAATTTATGTAGTTTGGACCCCATTCTATTCCGAAAACATGAAAATTCGTATCAAATCTGTCATTATCCAAAACATAGGACTTGCTTACAGACTCACCTCCTGAATACCCGGGACCATGCACTGTACCAAACACTCGAGTGGGTTCATCTCCAACATACTCCATGATATCGATTTCCCCAATTTGTGGCCATATTTCTGTTCCATTATTATCATCTCCCAACAACCAAAATGCTGGCCAGATTCCCTGGCCATAAGGTAGTCTCATTCGTGCCTCAAAACGGCCGAAGGTTTGTTGGAACTTTCCTTTTGTTAACAGCCTTGCGGATGTATATGAAGACCCCTCGAAGGACTCCTGTTTGGCGGTAATAATTAAAACACCATTTTGAACAGTCACATTTTCAGGTCGATCTGTATAATATTGCAACTCATTATTGCCCCATCCGTTTTGTCCAGTGCCAATATCGTAATTCCATATTGCTGAATTTGGTGCTCCATCGGTATCAAACTCATCTGACATAATGAGGTTGTTAAATGTTGCAACGGTTTGTGTTTCATCAGTATCACAGCCAGAAATTATTAGAACAAGTGCCATCCAAATGCCTGTTGTAAATATCGGCTTGACTGATTTAGTATATTTATTTCTTCTTATCATTATTTAATGCTTTAAATTTAGAAATGCCTCTTATTCTCTAAAATAATAGATGTTGTCAACGAAAATGTTTGAAATGGTCGCGTCCGAAATAAAGAACAGCAAACCAATTTCATTACGCACAGTCAAACCATTAAAACTGGAAAGTGGCACATCAAAACTTTCCCAACTATTGGATGATAGTTGAGACCCTGTAATTGTGAAATCACCTGAAATTTCATTACCACCAACATCGTTTATTAATTGAAGTCTAATAAAATCATCAGGGTCTATAGCTTCTTGCACGTTAATATCAACATGTAAATGAGTCATTCCGGTCAGGTCCAGGGATTGGACATTTAAAAATGTACCAACACCTACAAAATTTAATTGCGTGTAATTAATAACCTGTCCTCCTCCCAAATCTAATGGAGGGGCGCCTCCTTGAGTTGTTTGGTATGGTGCAAAGAATCCATTATAGTAATCCACGGGTACGTTGGTATAAGCATCGCTAAAAACCGAAATAACATTTGCAGGATCGCGCGTGGGTATAGGTGCTTCATTGAAGTTCCCTAAAGACTCAATGGTTAATGAACCTTGTGATTCAACCCCCGCAATAGATGAGGTAATAACAGCTGTGCCTGAATCTAGAATCCTGACCATTCCAAGTTCGTCAACACTTGCTACACTTGGATTGGATGATACAAAATTGAAATATGAAGGCGCTGCCGAAACCAATTGGTTAATTCCGTTTGGTAATTGAAATGTTTGTGTCAAGCCTCTTTCAGAAAGATTAATTACAGTTCCTATAAAAGAGGTTTCAGTGATGTCTTGTCCATTCATCATCGCTGGTCTCGGCTGTCCAATGGTACCAAGATTTTCGAACTTCAACTCGTCAACCCAAAATGTGTAACCAAAGCCATCCGTTTCCTGTGTTCCAGCAGCATAACTGAACATTCCTCTTTCATTAATTAGTTTTGATGGATCTGGAATTGGAATTATATACTTTGACCAATTTGTTCCAAGATTTACATTATTGGCAATAACCACGTATTTATTCTCAAGAAAATCTGTTCCGAACCCCATCTCGCCTATAGTAACTCCACGGGAGGCTTTAGCCCAAAACGTTAGCGCGTTAAATCCTGTCAAATTGCGACCTGCTCCATCTATTCTAAAAATAGCACCTGCATAATTGCCTTCGGGATCATTGGCGTTTGGTACATCAAAACGCATTGAAGCATCACTATTATAACCTTCGCTTTCATCAACTGTCCATGCGGTGGCCTTAGAACCAGCAAAGGGAAAATAAAAATCAGATCCCATTCCTACAGGTGAATCGGAAAATATCTCTGGCGCGTTTGAAAAGGTAGCAAACACTGCTTCATCGGACAATTCCCTTTCACAACCAACAAAGGTAATGGATAGAAACCCCAATAGGCTTACTACATAACTGAATTTGAATTTAATATTTTTCATTTTCATAATATTTTATTTACCAATATTGATATGTATATAGGTTCTTATTTCCCATTCCTGACCATCGTCAAAGCCAACCGGGCTTAGCGGAGGAATTGCAGGGAATGTGTTTGGAGGGACAGCTGTAGGAGCATATCTAGGCGAAAACTCATTTAAAGAACGCCAAATACCGCGAACACCTATTTTCGTCTCAGGAAGTACAAACCAATCAGGTTTACTAAATGATGTTGAAATATCTATCATGTTTTGAACAGGGAAGGTCAGGTTAAAATCGCGATGATAGTCAAAAGGTCCCCAGTCATTAACTTTAAATCCGTATTCCAGCTTCCATTTTTTATAGATCATTTTAATATCTCCCCCAAAGCGTTCTATTGTTCTTTCGCTGTCTCCATTGGCTTGTGCAGTACCTCCATAGAGGTGGCTAATAACCCCTAAATCTGGACTAATTTTAGAAACTATTCTCGAGCTTATTTCCCAAAGATCTTGTGCCGGAGCGGATTGCGGGAATGCAAAAAAAGTACGGTTTGCCAAGAACCCGATCGCAGCATCCTGAGCTGTAGGATGGTGTCTGTATACAAATCCTAAATTAAAAGCCAGTTTCGCATCTTCAGCTCTGTCGTTATCCCATTCATAGAACCAGGTTCCCGGTGTGGGGTCAAAGGTGAGCAATAATTCTCCGGCTGTGGTTTCTCTATTTCCGCGAACGGCAAATGGATCGTCTATAAAATTTCGTAACCTACCAGGTGCATTGACATCATTAGGCATAGGGTCTACTAAAGGCTTTTGCCACAGAAAGTTTGGTGCTATTTGCCAATTCCCCATTAAAAAAGTGAATCCTGAAAGAATATTAGTCTGGTTGCCGCTTCCTGAATCCTTTAGCTTCCATCCGGTAAAAGTCCTTGTAGCATCCGCGCCTCCATTGGCAACTAAGCCCATATAGGCCGCCTGAGCATACCAGTTAAACTTCCCTGCTTGAAGTGTGATTTTAGCTTTTCCCCCCCAGTTGTCATCAGAATTTATTTTGTCTTGATATACTATATAATTCCCTGATTCACCAGTTACATCTTGAAAGGTACTTCCATTTAGTGGTCTACCTCCCCATATTCCACCCAGAGATAAACCAACTTTACCAAATTCTTTCTCTAATACCAAAGTAGCTCTCTCTGTCGGCCATGGTGGAATTACCCCTGAAACAATTTGGTTGGCATCCAAGATACGTCGTCCGTTATCATCAAAACGTAATGTTGTATTTATGTCCCTATGGTAAATACCGGTAATATCCCAATGCTTAAAGTGCGTTCGATACTTAAAGAGCATGGTTGGATTGGCTCCCCACCACAATTGTGGGCCAAAAGCCGCCTTTAGACCTTTAAAAGCTCTTTTACCATCGATTTCCAAGCCCAAAATTTCTCCGTTGTAAATGTCTAAGTTCGGGCCGTAATTAGCTTCTGGGTACAATCCGAAAAAGTCTCCTTCATATCCCCAATGGTAATGTCCAGTTCTATAGAATCCTCTAACATCTGCATGTTTAGAATTCCATTCAAATTCAGCATTGTACACCCTAACACGATTATTATCTGTTATGATTACTTCTTCACCTTGATCATTAATTACTGTAACCGGGCGTCCGACATTTTCATAAAAAATTTCATTAATCGGATTTTGTGCCACATTACCAAGAATATTAAAATTCACTTCGGCTCTCATGTTCGAAGTTGGTTGGCCCTCGACGCCAACGTAATACGATTGCATATGGTCGAAACCCAATCGATTCGGATAGGCTTCGGAGTTGGGATCCGGGTTATCTGGTGTTGTAATTAAGGATCCTCCTGTATTGAATGTTGTAAACTCAGCTCTTAAATTGCTGAGTTTAATCTTTCCCCCATCCTTCGCTTCAAGTGCCGCTTTATCACCTCGTGCCTTCAAAACAGCGTCCATTAAATTGATGTTATTGAAATAGTTTTGAATGAAATCGCTATCAACACCCTCTCCATATGGATTTAACCGATGTGCTTCCTTTAAGGCGTAATAGGCTGCACGTGGGTATAGGTCGTATAATCCGCGTGGGCTGGTTGGTCCTTTAGCACAAATTCCAAACCATTCCTCGTTCATGTTATTTTCCCCGTCTTTGTAGTCACTCTGGTATCCGCCATTGGCCCAGGACGCATTGTTGTCATGAACATCGGCATTCTCCCTTTTATCGAAACCAAATTTCCACCAACCGTCACTGAATTGAAAGGTAAATCCTCCTATGGAATTTTGAGCTTTCCCCAAGCCGGCTGCATTGGCATAGATCTCCCTCCAGTTCTCGACCATGTAATAGGCCTGAGATTTCTGATCTTCTTTGTTTTCGATCGCATTGAAGGCATCCGCCCCAAATTCGGTGAACATGATCGGCATATCCAATTTTGATTTTACCGTATCAAACATGTCCGTAAAGGAAGGGCCTCGATAGGAATTGACACCATAAATGTCAACATCCTTGCATTCCTCGGCAATAATATCAATGAACAACACATCCCCGTTACAGATGGCCACCGGATGCGATGCATCCAATTCCTTCATCATTTTGGCGGCTTCGTTCATTAACCTGTACATCGGTCTGCCCCGGCTTTCTCCAATGAACTGAATGCGTCCTTCATCATCCGGGAAATCCTCGGTTTCCGCACCGGCCCAAAACAGGCCGTAGTTGTTTTCATTGCCCAGGAGATAGAGCAGGAGTCCGGGTGTATTTTTATACCCTTCAACCAGGGTCTTTACCTCTTGAAGCAGAACCTCCCTGGTATAAGGATCATCATAGATGGTTACCGGTGTCCAGACCCCTTTTAAGGTCAACCCATAGCGACCAAAAGAGTGGTTCAACATGGTATGGATACCGTAATTTTCGTAAATGTATTTAATCCACCTGGCCGGAACACCCGTATACTGACGAATCACATTGACGTTCATGTTTCGCAATAAGGACATTTCGGTATCCAGTCCGGCACGGATGATATCGTCCGGCTTGTTCCAAAAATCGGCATTAACCGTATTGGTTCCAATGGGTATATAATCCCAGTTCATTCCATTTATTATGAAATCCTCACCATTAACGACCAATTTCATTCCATCGGAGTTCTTCACAACCTCCACCTGGGCTTTTTGAGCCCATAACACTGCTGTTGATAAAAAGAGCCATACACTTAGAAAAAAGTACTTCATATTGTTATATTGTTAAAATTTGTTCTTTAAATAAACGACACCTGCACAATAGTTTTCATGCGGTAAGACACCTATTTAAATTTAACGCTTTAGATTTTGAAATCCTTAAAATACACCACTACAAAATATATACATGTTAAAATGTCTTTTAAAGAACATGGCTATTCAATATGTATAGAAGCTTTCACGGTGTTTTTGGGGCGAGAAACCACTGCTTACATTCATCTGAACACTAAGATGTCGTGGTCATGTATGGTTTCTAATTCATGCAAACTGCACAGATTATATTACTGTTCTAACCCTAAATCATCAGGTTAAAAAGAAATAGGGGTGCATTCAGGAAAACAACAGTGCCATCATTTCCGAAGGTGTAAAAAAGTATGTTAAAAAAAGAGGAGGGTAAAATCAACTATCTTAATCCCCTCCTCTCATTTTTTAAATCATTCTTCCGTTTTAGTCATTCGGATTATCGGTTTGATACATGCAATACCAAGCATTTGCACCCTCCTCAATTCGAACATACAAGGTGCTTTCTGTTATGGTAATTATTTCCAATTTACCTGAAAGTTCCTCTCCAACATACCAGCACATAAATCCGCCATCAGAAATGTTTATGGTTGTTCCTCTGTATTCAGGATCAACGCCATCTTTTGTTGCATTGGAATTAGAAGGCGTAAAGGTTACAGTTTTAACACCAACCAGAGTTGGCGCCACTTCTGTTCCGTGACAATCATTAGCCGCAACACCTATAGCGTCAGCATATCCACCAGGGGTATAAGCAATTTCCTTTAACTGCTCAAAGGTAATCGTTTTACCATCTGCGGACTGGGTAAACACAAATTCAGCATTATACATACACAATTTATCGCCCCACCAGGGACCGGCATTGAACCAATAAGGCCATGTATGGGTTCCGTCCGACTGAACATCATTTGGACCTAAACCAATATTGCCGAGTTTGTCTGCGGCCCAGTACCATGTTTTACTACTTCCAGGACCTCCGGTTAGAAACTGTTTCGCTTCTTCATCTTCAAAGGAACTAAAGACATCAATATTCATAGAATAGGTCGTAGTAATCCCACCAATTCCAGATGCCATCACCGTGACCGTATAGGTGTTTACACCGGTTAAACTAAACTGGTGTGTCACATTGCCCGTCGGCGCCGACACCACTTTTGAATCATCTCCGAAATCATAGCGATAGGTGATGGCGCCATCAGCGGTGGCTGTAAAGTTCACCAGTCCCGATCCATCTCCATTGGGGTTATTCGCATCTACACCAACAATGGTCGCGCTCATGCTGACATTGCTCGGTGCGACAATATCGCCCACAACGCCTTCATCATCCTGACAGCTGCTAAACAACAGTACCAGGGTTAAGAAAACTCCTAATTTGAATTTTATATTTTTCATAATTACGTTTTAATATTTAATTAGCAAAAAGAGAGACATTATCTATATTTACCTGACCTGCATCGGCTCCCATATCAAATATAACGCGTGCATCCGCTGCGCCCCAATCCGTTGCCGTTAGTGTAAAGGTATACGTTGTACGTGTAGGTGTTATATCTACCGTCTCCACCGAGCTCGACCATGGTGCGGCACTCAAGCCAATACCGGACACTATGGATCTGTTGGTGTCAGACCAGGCATCGAAAGAGAAGGTGTAGGTTGTGCCCTGAGTTATTTCAACCTTTTGGCTCATATTAACTTCCCAGGCATTACCAGCCGTTGCAACGTCTACTGAATAATAGGTGTTTCCGCCATCTGTGACTACGGACACAAAATCAGTATCGTTTGTGCCTTTAATCCAAGGTTCAGGTCCGGCCTCAAAGTCACCATTTACTAATAATCCGCTATCAAATGGTCCGTCCCCTAAGAATAGAGATACGTTATCAATATTGACCTGACCAGCATCGGCCCCCATATCAAACAATACGCGTGCATCAGGGGCGCCCCATCCGCTCGCTGTAAGTGTTAACGAATAGGTGGTACGTGTTGGTGTAATATTAACCGTTTGCACTGAAGCTGACCATGGTGGGGCGCTCAGGCCAATCCCTGTGACCATAGATCGACTGGTGTCTGACCAAGCATCAAAAATCAAAGTATAGGTTTCATCCTGAAGAATCTCCACTTTCTGACTCATATTTACCTCCCATGGGTTTCCAGCAGAAGCTACATCTACAGAATAATAGGTGTTGTCGCCGTCTGTTACCACGGTAACCGGTGCATTATCATCTGTTCCTACAATCCAGAAATCACTTCCGTCTTCAAAATCGCCATTTGACAGTAAGCCATCATTGAACGGTGCAGCGCTTTCATTTCTAATATTGTCCACATAGAACGTCCAATCAGAACCACCGGATCCTACCGTTCCAAAGTCAAAGAACCAAACCAGTTTTTGATAGGTTTGTGAAAGATCAATATCACTGAAGTCGATCACAACCTCTTCCCAGGCACTATTACCTGTTAATGTTACCGTTTTCTCTATGTTAATATTTGCATCGTCAAGGTTTTCTAATTTAAATAGAAGTGTTCCTCCTGGTCTTGGAGACCACACATCAAGCTTTATTAGTTTCTTTTTACTGAAATCTATAGGAGATGACATAATAATGACATCGCCAGCCCAAACCTCACCAGCTCCCTTTTCAATTTTACCTACTTTCGCTGAAGGGTTGCCATTTGTGTCCGGGTTATCGACAACTTCTGCCGATGCACCACCAAATCCAATAAATTTTGTGGCATCAAATACTTCAAAAGTGATTGGCAGTACCACGGGAGAAGAAATGGTAATCACCACTTCCAATTCTGTCGTCTCAACACCACCACTCAGAGCAACCACCCTCATGGTATAATCTCCCACAAACGGATATTCATAACTTACAGTTTCTCCAATTGCCATGGGTGTAGGCTCCTCTGCCGTGTTTGATGTGTCGAAATACACTTCAAAGGATGCTGCAAAATCGGCTGTGGCAGAAACATCTAATTTAAAGGGGTTTGTTGGGTCTATTTCAGCTGTGACTTCTAAATTTTCAGGCGCCCGAAATGACACCATGAGTTCTTGTGTTACCTCAGTTTTTAATCCTGTTATACCAATAGCCTCAATGGTAATGTTATAAGACCCTTCAATATAGGTGTGGGTCACGGCTTCTCCCTGAATGACGCTCACCGGTTCGGCAGTACCGTCACCAAGCATGATGTTATAGTGTGTTGCTCCCTGCGCATTTGGCGTTATGGTTACAACACCCGAATTGTCCTGAGCTATTTTAAAGTTTGCAGATACCTCTGAAGGCGCAACGACTTCATCAACAAAACTCAAATCGTTATCATCTTCGGCACAATTGATAAACAGTGCCGTGATGAACAAAAGTGTGAATATGGTTTTTAAATTTTTCATATCGTATTTTTTTATTTTAGTATCCGGGGTTTTGAGTCAATATACCTCCGGATAAATTGATTTCTTCAATTGGAATGGGAAACACCTCGTGTTTGCCCGCTACAAATCCATCGATTTCCTGAGCCGCTCTTCCTGTTCGTACCAAATCGAAAAAGCGGTGGCCTTCACCTACCAATTCAACTCGTCTTTCCTTGTAGATATCATTGAGCAAATTGGTTCCTGTAGTTGCTACACTCGGTAACAGGGCTCTATTACGTACCTGATTCAGGTAATTTTGAGCTCTTGTGTCATCTATACCTCCTCTGTTCAATGCCTCAGCCGCCATTAAAAGGACGTCGGCAAAGCGAATGGCCCTGTAGTTATCCGGGTTTGTTAAGGCCGGATCGCTTCGGTCCAGATCACCTTTACGCGCCATCAATTTCCTGTTAAAATAGCCCGTTTGCTCATAACCTGCATTTTCATTATAGGAGGATCCAGGATTGTCAGCTATATATTGCTCTATATCTAAAATAGAGGTCTCATAACGCAGATCACCATCTTCGAAAGCATCTACCACTTCCTGAGTTGGGACGTTAAAGCTGTATCCTGCATCAAATTTTCCTGAGGCATCCACAAATTCTCTCGGTCCATTAAAGAACACGGTGTAATTACCCTCCAAACACTGGAAACAGTCATAACTTCCTCCATCAACATCGGAATACTGTATTTCGAAAACAGATTCGATATTGTTTTCCCAATCACGCTCAAACATATTGGGATACTCTTCTGAAGTCAATAAACGATGCGGTCCGTTGTTTATCAAATCTTCCAACACTGCGGCAGACTCATCAAATTTATCCTGAAACAGATACACTTTCCCTAAGAGGGCCTGTGCCGCACCTTTGGTGACTCGACCGGTTTCACTTTGCACATAGGGTAAATTCGCTGCGGCAAATTGTAAATCTGCCTCAATTAACGCGTATACCTCAGTTTTTGGTTTTCTTTTTACTTCATCTTTAAACTGGTCGCCATAACGAATACGCTTATCAACCAGCATCGGTACATCACCCCACCATTTAACCAATATAAAATTGAAATAGGCTCTTAAAAACCTTGTTTGGGCTATAACACTGGTCTTATTTGGGAAATCAAGATTATCCTGAAACTCCATGATATAATTACAGCGATTAACTGCTTCGTACATCCATTGCCACATGGTTCTCAAACCGCCATTGCTTTGTCCTATAGGTGTGTGTATCATGTCATCAATCTCCTGAATGTAGGGTGAATCTGTAGCACTCTCACCGCCACACAAGGTGTTATCAGAGGCTATTTCAGCGTACTGAAAGAACTTCGAGGTGGCCTGCAGGTAGTCGTAAGCCGCTACTAAGGCCAATTGATAATCTTCCTCGGACTTGAAAAAATCCTCAGAGTTTTCGTCTTCTGAAGCGACATCCACAAAAGAATCGCTACACGCTAATACTATTAGTGATATCAATAGTACATATAAGTATTTTAAATTTTTCATACCTCTTTTTTAAAATTTTACGTTTACTCCTAACAAAAATGTACGAGCGCTTGGGTAAATACCCTGGTCAATACCACCACCTAAGGGAATTCCAGTTCCTGCTGTTGGGTCGTAACCTTGATATTCCGTAAGCGTAAATAAATTGTTTGCCGATACATAGACTCTGAACTTATCAATCTTGGCATCCTCAGGGGCGTTGTTTGAGAACGTGTATCCCAATTGAATGTTTTGCAATCTTACGAACGATCCATCCTCAACATAGAAATCCGAAAACAGTGTATTCGGGTTGGTTCCAATCGTTTGTCTCGGTGCTGCATTGGTAGAACCCGGCCCTGTCCAACGGTCTAAGTACCATATCGGCTTGTTTACTCTCTGCTGGTTACGCTCATAATTACGTACGATTTCATTACCCAGAGATGCAAAAGCATAAGCCGAAAAGTCAATATTCTTGTAGTCAAAAGAAATATTCAGACCCATGGTAGCATCCGGAATCGGGTTTCCAAGGTCAACACGGTCATCTAAATCTATGATACCATCGTTGTTTTGGTCCACAAACCTAAAGTCGCCCGGTTGTGTTGGCAAGCTAGTCACCGCCGCATTATTTATTTCATCTTGCGACTGAAATACCCCGTCGGTTTGATATCCCACAAAATATCCTAATGGGAATCCTGCTTCCATTCTTGCGATTACCGGTTGAGAGATTCCAAAACCACCCGCTTCAAGATATTCACCTTCACCACTCACTGCAATCACTTCATTTTGGATGGCTGTAACATTATAGTTAATGTTGAATTTAAATTCCTCTCCAATGGTGTCTGAATACCCAATAGCGAATTCTAAACCAGTGTTTTCAACAATTCCTGCATTCACTACCGGAGCAGCACCTGTTCCTAAAAGACCAGAAACTTCAGGAGATACTAATAAATCTTCAGTTCTTCTGTTAAAGTAATCTGCCGTAATGTCTACCTTGTTATTTAATATACGCATATCTACACCAATATCCAAAGTCTTTTGCTTTTCCCATTTAATTTCCGGGTTAGCAATACCGCCTGAGGCTTTTCCAAAAACCTCATCCTCTTCATCATTACCTCCAAAGAAGTAAGTCCCTTCACCGGTTAATAAGGAGACAAAACGATAATCACCAATCCTGTCGTTACCCAGGATACCGTAAGACGCTCTTAGTTTTAACAGATCAAACACATTGCTGTCGCTCATGAAGTCCTCATCCGACACCACCCATCCTATGGATCCTGATGGGAAATATCCAAATTTGTTACCCGGGCCAAAACGCGTTGAACCATCTCGACGTATAACGGCCGATAACAGATACTTGCCTTTAAAATCGTACTGTAATCTGGCAAAATAAGACAACAACCTTCCATCAAATTTTGGATTGCTGCCACGCTCCGCGTAGATGTCTTCCTGTTCGGAGGCCAGGTCTACCCTGGCGTAATTTGGATCATTATTACGAATGTTTCGACCTCTTCTTCCCGAGAATACCCCTGTGGTCTTAAATACAGAAGTACCCAACAGCACATTTAACTTGTGCGTGTCATTAAAGGTGTTTTCGTATTTGATGAATCCATCGAAGGTATAATCCCTGTAGATATCGAAGTTTTCAGAAACTTCACTGGTCAGGGTGTTAAACACTTTTCCTATACCGTAGAAATCAATGGGGTCAAACACATAACCATCAACTTCAGAGTAGTTAAACTGAATATTCGCTTCAGCTGTAAAGTTATCTAAAAAGTTATATGATAAACCTCCAAAACCGAAGAGCTTCATTACTTTGGTTCTGTTGTGGGTGTTCGCCATTTGTGCCAATGGGTTGATCACCTCGGCGCCCAGGTCGTTGGCTAAAGAGTAAGCACCTGTTTCATCCCTTACCGGAATGGTTGGAGCCATATTCACGGCGTTGAACAACACGGAGCCTAATGTGCTCTCAGGAAGGTTGTTCTTTTTGGTTCGGGTTAAAGTCAATCCCGATTTAAATTTAAAATTCTCTAAAAAATCAAGGTTGTATGTTAACGCGTTGGTAAAACGGGTAAAATTAGACTTTTTACCACCAACAATTCCGTCTTGAGTTAAGAATGAGGAACTGTAGGAGTATGATGACTTTTCCTTACCGCCTCTCAACGCAATATTGTGATTCATTATAGGCGCGGCTTCAAAGACCTCATCCTGCCAATCCGTGCCGACGCCTAATCCGGAAATATCAGAGAAGGGTGGTGTACTGCCGGCAGCCGCATAGCCTTCATTAACGATCACAGCATACTCTGTTGCATTGAGTACAGGTAATTTACGTGTTGTCTCCTGAAATCCTGCCCAAGCATTGTACTCTACAGTTAAGGGCATTTCCTTTCTACCTGTTCTTGTGGTAATAAGGATAACCCCATTCGCCGCACGAACCCCATAGATACCTGCAGTGGCATCTTTTAAGACGTTCATGCTTTCAATATCACTTGGGTTAATCACACTCAGGTCCTCTACCACGTTACCATCCACCAATATTAATGGACGGCTATCACCGTTTGTCGATACACCACGAATGCTGATGGTCGATGCACCACCCGGGGAACCAGTGTTGGTCGTAATATTAACCCCGGCAACCTGACCTTGAAGCGCTTGCTCAATTCGGGTTGGCTTGAGTTTTTCAATGGTCTCAGAACCTACTACCGACACAGCTCCGGTGATTTCCTTTTTGGTCTGCGTTCCATAACCGATGACCACAACTTCACTGAGTTGTGCAACGTCTTCCTCGAGTATAACCGATAAAGGCGTGCTATCCGTAACCACAATGTCCTTGCTAAGATATCCTATATAACTAAAGGATATGGTAGCGCCAACTTCTACGTTCGTAATGGTAAAGTTACCGTCAAAATCGGTAACAGCACCCTTCGACGTGTCTTTTACAAGTACATTGACTCCGGGGAGTGGCATCCCTGAAGCATCTTGAACATTCCCACTAACATCTATACCTTGTGCATAGGAATGCGCTATGAAACATAGCATAAAAATTGTAATAATTGTTTGTCTCATATTGAGTTAGTTTTCGTTTAGGGTAAATCTAGAGATATAAATTGCTGTATCCATAAATTTTACCGCAACAAAAAATATACATCGTAAAAAAAATGTTGTCTTTTTGGGAAAACACCAATAAATAAGGGCAACTACGGAGATATTCACACTTTTAAGAAAACCTTAACATTTGTGTAAAATAATACGATGTTGTGGTGATGTATAGGTGAATAAAAGACTTGTTGTGTCTTAAATTTCTAAGATATAGTCGGATAGACTGGCCTCGTGCGCCAAATCCATCTTCTTTCGTAGTCGATAGCGCTTTACTTCAACGCTTCTGGGAGAGATGTTTAGCAGGGGTGCGATTTCCTTTGAAGACAGGTTTAAACGCAAATAAGCGCACAGTCTTAAATCATTAGAAGTTAAGGCGGGGTGTAACTCCTTTATCTTCTTTAGGAAATCCTTATCAGCATTATTAAAGGCTTCTTCAAAAAGATTCCAGTCGTCGGTATTATTCAAATTTCTGTCAATAATTTTAATAACGTGTTTTAACCGTTTTGGGTCATCAACATTTTGTAACTCTTTCTTCAGGTTGTTAAGGAATTCATTCTTTTTAATCAGGCTCATTGTTGAAATTCCCAATTCCCGATTTTTATTTTCAATATCCTGTCTCAATTTATCGTTGTTAAATCGCATTAACTGCTGTTTATTTTCCAATTCTTTGAGTTCCAATTCCCGCTCAGTTTTTAATAAAAGACGCTCCCGTTGTTTTCTGTAATAGCGCTTATACACATTATGAACTACAAAGGACAAAATAATTAACACAAGTGCATAAGCAGCGATCATAGTATTTGAAAGCAACCAGGGTCTTTGTATGGAAAAACTGTAAGAGGCCACATTTTCAGTTATGGTATTCCCAACCCGTGCCCTTACATTAAGATTGTAGGATCCGAAAGGTAGATTTTCATAAGTGGCGACAGGACTGTCGGACCAATTACTCCAGTCTTCCTGAAAACCTTTCAACTTATATTGATACTCTGTATCGACATACTTGTCGAATTCTGCAACATTAAAATGAAACCTAAAATTATTGTATTGGTTTTCAAATGTGCTGTTCCCGTTGTTGAAAATTTCAAGTGTAGCGCCTTTTAGGGTGCTTACATGAATTGTATTTATTTCGACATGAAACGTTTTTTCCTTAATCTTGTCCAGATCCAGCAACACAAAACCAGTTGAAGTCCCAATCAGATAGCTATTGTCGTCGAGATAGGATACATTCTCATACCCTGTGAGTCCTTTAGGAAGTGCTTTTGACCAGGGGATTTTATTAATTCTTGGAGAACCACTTAAATTATTTAAGGATAAATAGCTCAAGTTTCTCTCGGAAAACGCCCAAAGCGTATTGGTTTCCTTGACCGGAATAAGTTTTCCTGAGGTAAAATTAGCGCCATCGAAGAGCTGACTTAAAACAGAGTCCCTAATAAATTTTTTACCTGCTATATCATATTTAAAAACACCCTCTCTAAACCCCAACAGTAAATCATTTTTATACTTAATAATGCTAGAGTGCAATTCCTTGTCTATAACGGGCAGCTTTTTAATATCTATGACACTTCTAAAGCCCTTGTCAACTTCAATTTTAAAAACACCTTTATATTCATGGTTCACAAAAATATGATCATCAAAGTATTCAAAGAACCTGCTCGATAAATCAAAGCCTTCAATTTTGTTTCTGATCACCCAGTCACCTTCAACATTTTGTAAAACATATAACCCGTCATAATTACCCTGTAAAATTAACTCGTTGTTCGAATCGATTGGCTTTAGATTCCAGGTACCCTGGTTTATACCTACGACCTTTTTGGTTGTACCCTGATCAATTATTGAGGTGCCGGTGTCATGCCCACAGAACAATACACCGTTGATTTCTGTAAGCTGCCATACCGCCTCTTGAATGGTTTCAATATTCGTGAACGCGGAATCGGAATTGTTTTCTTTAAAAAATAACCCCTGGTTTGTTCCGACATAAACAAGGTCATTAAATAAAATTGAGGTGTTAATCGTTCCTATTTTACCTTTATCATCTTCATAAATACGGAATGGAGAGGACATGTTGATGCAGTTAATCCCATTTTCGAGGGCCAGCCAGATATTTTGTTCATTGTCTTCATAAATCCAATGTATTGTATTATTACTTAGCCCGTTAACCACATTAATTTTAAAATTTATAAGGCCTTCCTTTGTAAGATGCAGGATCCCGTTCGACCTCGTGCCCAACATATAACTCCCATCCTTCAACCTAATACTTCTAAAGACACTTACTTCTTCAAGGGTCATGTTGCCTGGTATATTCCATTTAGTCAATTGGGTCCCGTTAATGGTATAAAAACCGTCGTTCTCCGTTTCAAGAAGCAGGGTGTTGTTCTCTATAAACACATTGACCAATCGGTTACGCATCAAAACAGGATGGTCAGAGACTAATTTTGATTCACCTTTATCGATGACAAACAAGCCTTCTTCTGTATTCTGAAAGTATATTTTACCATCAACCTCAAAAATTTTATAGATAATGGTATTTGAATCAATGTTGTGAAATGAATGTGTTGTGGTATTATAAATATAAATGCGCTTTAAGGATTGAAACAAAATATAATTATCGACATTTATAATATTCCAAAACTCCTCATCTTCAAGTAAGGGGACCTCCAAGGTTTTAGACAAGGAATTATAGATCAGTTGTCCTGATTCATCTTTTTCCCAATAACCAAAATCGCCATTACACCCCGTATAAATGAGATCATCTATGACATGTACAGATCGTAAGATCGATTTGTTTGGTGATTCATAAAGACGCCATTCCGCCCCATTAAACTCAAGCAAACCTTTATTGTTGGCCACATATATATAGTTTCTGATATCCTGTGAAATGGACCAGTTCTGAGTTTCTCCGGCATAGTCTTTTGAAGTATACACCTGAATAGGAGGGTGTTCCTGAGCATATAGGATCGTCCCTAAGAATAAAAAACACAGGTAGCGTCTGAATAGATTCAAAACAATGAATTACTTTATGTTGTGGTACTAAAGTAATAAAAATAAGTGTTTATAGCGTATTTGTAACAGGTATGTATAGTTATAATTTTAGTGAATTTATAGATTATACATTTATAAATAACAAAAAGGAAGGTCTATTAATAGCAATACAATATAATGATCGTTAATTATGAAGCCCTGTTTTCAGAGTGGTTGACTGTAAAGTATGGTGGTAGTGGTTAAGCCTTTTAAATTGTATGCCTTAATTTTAATAACGCTTTGCTTATAAACCAAAAAAGATATAAGCATCTTTCCTTAAAATTGTCCTGTGAATTTCTGAAATTGTCCTGTGAATTTTGAAAATTCACAGGACAATTTTAATCGTTCCTGCTTATGGAATTATAAAATTATACGTAGAACAGAAATGCAATATAACTTATACTTGATAAAAATAAAGGCTTAATCCATACGTTTTACGCGACCACCAAACACTTTATTCTCGTTGATGGTTTCCGGATCACCATAAACAAAGACATCGCCGCCGGCTCGGATTTTGATATCAACTAATTTTGATGCATTGACATAAGCTTCCCCTGCAGCATTAATTGAGACATCTGTTTTTTCGGTTTTAACATCGCTTCCTTTATAGACACCTCCTGTAAACAAAGATACATCCTGATTCGTTGAATTTCCAGTGGCTTTTACAATTCCACCGGTAACCGCTTTTACATTGGTGTATTTAACGTCTATTGGTACATTTATCGAACCGCCTTCCTGAGCCTTTAGATCAATTTCAAACTGTTTTATCAGGTCTTTAGAGTGTACTTTAGCACCTTCATTCACATCAATGATATCAACCCCTGTGTAATAAAGCACAACTTTGGTTTCTGCACCGTCAAAAATTTCTTCGAGGTTCATTCTTATTTTAAGTTTTCCATTTTTATTGTTCACCACAACATCATCTGTATTTTCTCCCGTGATAATGACTCTGTTTGTATTGGATTTAACCATCTCGACTTCAATAAGGTCGTAAACTTTAAGTTCTGTAAATTCCCCTATCTCTTTATCTATTTTGTTCTGAGCAAATAAGCTGATCCCAAAGAGTATAGTTAGTAGTACGACTGTTTTTTTCATTTTTTATGTTTTTTGAATTGATAATTTAACGACATCTTAACAAGAACTATTCCATAACGGTTTAAGAACACTTTAATTTTAAACCTCTTCCTTTTTTCCTAATAAATGGAAATCGAGATGCTTTTTAACTAAATCGGTATTCTTCACTTTTACTAATACTTCATCTCCTAATTGGTACATGGTCTTTGTATGACGACCTATTAAGGCAAACTGACTCTCATCAAAGGCATAATGATCGTCTCTTATATCTCTGATACTTACCATACCTTCGCATTTATTTGATATAATTTCAACATAAATACCCCAATCCGTCACCCCGGAAATAACCCCTAAGAACTCCTGGTCCTTATGGTCCTCCATGAAGCGGATCTGCATATACTTTATTGAATCTCGCTCTGCTTTGGTGGCTAAGTTTTCCATATTGCTGGAATGCTGACATTTTTCTTCGTACGTGTCTTGACTTACAGATCCTCCACCATCCAGGTAATGTTGCAACAACCGGTGCGCCATCACGTCAGGATAGCGTCTGATTGGAGAGGTAAAATGACTGTAATAATCGAAAGCTAAACCATAATGACCTATATTATAAGTGGTATATTCCGCTTTACTCATGCTGCGAATGGTTAAGGTATCTACTAAATTTTGTTCTTTCTTCCCCACAACATCCTGCAATAAATAATTTAATGACGCTGTAGTCGATCTTCTGTCCTTAAAATTAAGCTTATACCCGAAACGGCCGACAATATTTTGTAAAGCAGCGAGTTTACTATCATCCGGTTCATCGTGAACACGATATACGAAAGTTTTCTTTGGTGACTGTTTTCCGATAAACTCTGCTACTTTCTTATTTGCCAGTAACATAAATTCCTCAATAAGCTTATTTGCATCCTTACTGGTTTTAAAAAACACAGCTTCTGGATTATTGTGCTCATCTAAATTGAACTTCACCTCTACCTTATCAAACGAAATTGCGCCTTGCTTCATCCGTCTGTTACGCATGACTTTGGCCAGCCTATCTAAAACAATTATTGCTTCCGCTATTTCTGTTTGGACCTGGTATGTCTTTCCTGTAAGTGCTATTTCTTTAGGAATAACGGTATCTATTTTGTTTAACTGTGACACGTCGTCTGCACTCAGTGTGGTGTTATTTTCAATAATCGCCTGTGCTTCTTCATAAGCAAAACGTGCATCACTATAGGTTACCGTTCGACCAAACCATTGCGCTTTAACTTCGGCTTTTTCATTTATTTTAAACACCGCTGAGAAAGTATATTTCTCCTCTTTAGGTCTTAAGGAACAGGCATTATTAGATAGTACTTCAGGCAACATCGGAACCACACGATCGACCAAATATACTGAGGTTGCTCTTTGATAGGCTTCATCATCCAATACCGTTCCCTCCTTTACATAATGCGATACATCGGCAATATGTATACCTATTTCATACAAACCGTTGTTTAATTTTTTAAACGACAGTGCATCATCAAAATCTTTTGCATCCTTGGGATCTATAGTAAAGGTCAATTCGTTACGCATATCCCTTCGTTTAGAAATTTCTTCCCTGGTAATCGAGGTATCCAGGGTATTAGCAAACTGTTCCACTTTATAAGGAAATTCAGAAGGTAAACCGTATTCCGCCAAAATTGCGTGAATTTCGGTATGGTGCTCTCCCGGTTTACCTAAAACTTTTAAAACCTTTCCATAAGGTGAATCCGCATTTTCAGGCCAATCTTCAAGCTTTACCAAGACCTTATCGCCATCCTGGGCTCTCAAGGTTTTTTTTATAGGTACAAAAATATCTACATACATGGTATTTCTGTCGGTAATAACAAAAGCATAGTTGTTATTCTTTTGAATTTGAATAATACCTACATATTCCGATTTAGCACGTTTAACAATGTTCGTAATTTCACCTTCTAATCGTCCTCTCTTACGTCTTTTGTATATATAAAACTCTACTTCATCACCATCTAAAGCTTTATTTATATTATTTGAGGCTATAAAAATATCATCGTCAAAATCATCACAAATAACATAACCCGAACCACGAGAGGTTATTTCTAAAGTTCCTAAATGGTATTCGGTATTAATTACAGCCTTATATTTTCCACGATCTACCTGGAGGATCTCTTCTTTAGCAGCCAATTTCGTTAAGGTTTTAATAATCTGGTTTCTACTACTAGCATCATTAACTCCCAGTTTCGCTGCAATCTGTTTATAATTAAAGGATTTGTTTTTATCTTTTTTTAAAATACTTAAAATCGTATTTGTTAGGTTTGGAATACCCTTACCGGATTTCCTTTTTTTCTTTTTACTCATGTAATTGTTGTAATCATGTTCATTCCTATAAGATATAGGACATTTGTTTTAAAAATAGCTTTTGGAAGACGAGGTATTGCTATTTATTTATGCAAAGCTACCAATTTAAACTTTAACTCTATTAAATCTTTGTTATATTCTGGTTAACACAAGTTATTCACAGTAAATAGTAAACTATATTCTATTTTTAAAATTTTATAAACTAATAATTGTGATTATTATAGTGTGTTAATAGTAGTTATAACTTTTTACCTATTTTTTTTGATATTTATAAATTTACATTCCATCAATAGTTAATTAACATATCTCAAAGAAATTAATCTATTCATTTATAATGCTTTTCAGTGTTATATACACAATTGTTAATAATTAAAATGAACCGGTATTTACTCATAACTTTTTTAGAAATAAGTGTTGATTTTTAGTGTTATCTATTCTTATAAATGACTTAAAAAAATGCAATTAAATATTTGGTTAAAACCAACTTATTTTTGATTGTAAAAATTATTAAAACATCCTAATTTAAATTTTAAAAATAACGAACACTTATTAACAGGTATTTCATTATGTAATACACAATTTATGTGATTTTCTAATGAAAAAAATCATGTACTTTTGTAATACTTTCTAAAACAAACAATACTATGACTATTTCTTTAGGTAATGATCATGCCGGTACGCAATATAAATTTGCTATCAAGGAATTCTTAGAATCGCAGGGTTACGAGGTTATTAATCATGGAACAGATAGTGATAGCAGTGTCGATTATGCCGATTTTGTTCACCCGGTAGCGAACGATGTAGAAAATAAGACGGCCTCTTACGGTATTCTTCTTTGTGGCAGTGCTAATGGTGTTGCGATGACAGCTAATAAACACCAAAATATTCGTGCCGGTTTATGTTGGAACAAGGAAATCGTTGAACTTATACGCAGTCATAATAACGCTAATATTTTATGTATTCCTGCGCGATTTACAGCCATTCAGCAGGCAGTTGAAATGGTTAATACCTTTTTAAATACCGATTTTGAAGGTGGTCGTCACCAGTCGAGAATAGATAAAATTCCATTATCTTGTTAGATGGGTCATCATCATTCCAATAATCATTCCCACTCCTCATCCAATGTAAAAGGTAGAAATCTTGTTATTTCTATTCTATTAAATATCATTATCACTGCGTCTCAAATCATTGGAGGTGTGATATCAGGCAGTTTAGCCTTACTAAGTGATGCTTTACATAATTTTAGTGATGTGCTCTCTTTATTAGTGAGCTATGTCGCTAATTTATTAGCTAAAAAAAAAGCGTCCATACACAGAACCTTTGGTTTTAAACGCGCAGAAATTCTAGCGGCCTTTGTAAATGCTTCAACCTTAATTATTGTTGCTGTTCTCTTGATTATTGAGGCTATAAAACGATTTATGGAACCGGAAGAAATTGAATCCAATCTGGTTATTTGGTTATCCTTTATAGCAATCATAGCCAATGGTATAAGTGTGCTTTTATTAAAAAAGGATGCTGAAAAGAACATGAACATGAAAAGTGCTTATTTGCATCTGTTAACCGATATGATGGCGAGTATTGCTGTTTTAATTGGTGGATTACTCATGAAGTTTTATGCCATTTATTGGGTGGATAGTGTATTAACCTTTGCGATTGCCATCTATTTAATCTGGATGGGATACGATCTATTAAAAGATTCAACAAAGGTCTTAATGTTATTTACACCTGATGCTATTCCGATTCAACAGATCGTGAAAGAGATAGCTACGTTTGAATCCATTAAAAATGTGCATCACGTACATGTCTGGCAATTGAATGAGGAGGAAATCCATTTTGAAGCCCATATTGATTTCAATGAAGATATCAGTTTATCGGAGTTTGATGTTGTATTACGTCAAATTGAAGATCATGTGTACCATAAGTATGATATCAACCACGTGAACATACAGCCTGAATATGGTAAGAACGATTCAAAAGACATGATCGTTCAGGATTAATACAACTCCTAATTATCGATTTTATGCTAGACATTCAAATAAAGAATTTTTCAGAGCTAACTACAAAGGAACTTTACGATATTTTACAGTTACGCTCTGAAGTATTTGTAGTTGAACAAGACTGTGTGTACCAGGATATGGATGGTAAGGATACTGTTGCATTACATGTTCTGGGGTTTAAAGACACTGTATTGGTAGCTTATGCAAGACTTTTTCAAGCTGGTCATTATTTTAATGAACCCAGTATAGGAAGGGTAGTGGTCACAAAAAATGAACGACATCAGAAATACGGTCATGATATCATGTTAGCGTCAATTGATGTTCTGAAGCAACAGTTTAATGCTTCGGTTATTAAGATTTCAGCGCAATGTTACCTCAAGAAATTCTATAACGATCTAGGCTTTAAGGAAACCGGGAATACCTATTTAGAAGATGGTATTCCGCATATCGCCATGATTAAAAATTAAGACCTTATCGTTTTAAAACAAAATAACCTGTAATAACATCTTTATTTTTTAAGGTTATTTTATACCAATAACTATCCATAGGTAAGGGTTTACTATTAAATTGACCATCCCAGCCCTGGGCATTCGGAAGTAAAAACTTTAATAATTTTCCGTATCTGTCGTGAATCGTAATATAATCAATACCATCAGTGTTATCTACAACATTCCAATAGTCGTTGGTTCCATCGTTATTCGGTGTAAAATATTTTGGAACATCATAAACTTCCTCTAAAATGGTCACCGTAAAACGTGTTTCGTTACTAAAACAATTGTTTTTATTATAGATATAAATAATCTGTGATGTGGTTATCTTATCCTCAGGTTGTAATTGTACACCATTCCCACCTGATTGTGTAAAATAATCACCATTATCAAGCACAGGTAAAGTAAAACTTACACCTGAAAAATCAGGTAAGGTATCAACGGGAATAAAATTAGTACACTCAGACAATTCATTAGCGAAGTTAGAGAAAGGAAACGGTCTCCAATTTGGATAACTTATTGAGGCATCATCAACAATTACACAACTTAAATTTGGATTAAATTCAAAATCCATTATAGGCGCATTATCATTTGTACCATTTTTAATATTCAATAAACAGAGATCATTGTGACTGCAATCTAAATTTAACAATGATGTATTTTTAGACATGTCCAATACGGTAATTTGATTAAACTCGCAGCTCAAATCAGTAAGGAGTACGTTTTGGGTTACATCTAAACTGGTTAGTTGGTTATTAAAACACAATAAAACTCTTAAATTAGAATTTTGACTAACATCTAAATTTGATATTTGGTTGATTCCACAATCTAAGAATGCTAAAGTCGTGTTTTGGGTCACATCCAAACCTGTTAGAAAATTACCTCTTACAATCAAAGAATTTAATAGTTTGTTTTGAGTAACATCAATAACACTTATCAAGTTATTCTCACAGGACAACACCCCTAAATTGGTAGAAACAGTGACATCTAAACTTGAAATTAGATTATCTCCACAATACAAAGAACTTAAACTGATATTATTTATTAAATTAAGAGCTGTGATCTTATTAAAGCTGCACCAAAGTTTTTGTAAACCAATAAGATCTGAAGTATTTAAGCTGGTTAAGCTGTTATTATTGCAATATAGTTCAATAAGGTTCACATTTGTAGAGAGCTCCAAATCTGAAAGATTATTATCAGAACAATCTAAAACGGTTAAACCAACGAAATCCTGAATACCGGTTAAATCTGAAATCGCATTGGATGACACATCAAGTTTGTCAATATCAGCAATATTAATGGTTGGTACAAAGTCATCCAAAGGACCGGAATCGTAACCCAAATTAATTAAAGCTTGCTCGAAATTATCATCAGGAATAAAGGTGGTTTGGGAAATGCAGAACGAACTTATAAAACATAAGCTAAAACTAAAAAGGTTGTTTTTAGGTATACATAACATGAATAATTAATTATCCTTGTCCACATGGGTAATTAATATTTCGACACGTCTGTCGTATTTGGGATCTCCCCCGAGTGGAAATTTTCTTCGCATTCCCATATGTCGCATTCGTTTTTTATTGACCCCTTTTTTTGCCAAATAATCATAGACATATTTTGCACGTGCTTCAGACAGATTTCTTTTTTTGGTTTTTCTATCGACAGCATCCCTACTGTACTGGGTACAACACACATGGCCCTGTATTGTAAAGTAAATATCAGTTCGTTCCACAAGAGACTTTGCGATATCTTCCAATATTTTTTTCGATTCCGTAGTAACCGTACTGTAACCGGTCTTAAACAAAATGTTTTCAAATCGAATTTTATCCCCAACCTTAATATCGCCTTTAATAACCTCGGCCGTGGGCTGCGTTTCTTTTACAGGCTCTTCGACAACTTCTTCTTTTTCAATAATGGGAGGTTTCGGGTTTATTATAATTTCAACTTTCCTGTTTAAACCACGTATTTTAGAAATATCGTTTTCGTTTACTATTTTCAATAAAATCTCACCTTTGCCGTCGACATGTGTGATTAAGGACTCACTGATCTCATGATTCGAGAAAATCGTTTTTATGGCTTCAGCGCGTTGTTTTGAAAGAATCAAATTATAACTCGGTGCTCCAACATCATCACAAAATCCAAAAATGGCAATAGATTCAATATCCACATCCGCCAGTTTTGATATAAACAGCAACAAACGGTTTTCTTCGGTAGGTATCAATGTGTATTCGTCGGTTTCAAAATACACATCGTGTGTAATATTGTGTTGGGCAGAAATTAAACCGCACAGCAAAATTAATATAGTACTAATCAGCCTGGTCATGCTAAAAACGGAAGAAATAATTTAGTAAATATACTATTTTTAATTACTGGAATGAATTTACAAAATATTACCTTAAATAATCGGAATACACCGCAGGATTTTTTAGAATATCCGTGGCTTTCTTTATAGGTGCATCATGTATTTTATAATAGTCGTACAACCCTTCCCTGTAAACATATCGTTTTACGATTTCATCAGTCATTTGTTTCAGCAAATACGCTTTGTTTTCTTCAAGAACCACCGATTTTATGTTATTTAATTGTTGTATTAATTCCTGAAACTCCTTTTCAATATCATCATCTAACTCCTCTTTTTGAGCGCTCTCCAAAACCTTGTATAATTTTTTTTCAGTCTCGGTTTCGAAAGAAAAATCACTGCTAATTAAAAAATCCTTAAAATCTTTAAAATCAGAATCATCAAGCGCGAAGGAGCTGATGTCTTCTATACTGTGATTATAATAGTAACGTGTAGCAAAATCGAAGATTATATTGTCATTTGAAAGTGCTGTCATTATCGGGGTATTTTCGTTTACACCCATACTCACATCCGGGAATATCCCACCGCCGTCAAACACCTTACGTCCGTTTTTTGTTTTAAATTCGTTGTAATTTTCCTGCTTTACCCTTACTGCCTCGCCTTTTTCATTTCTGTTCCAGTAATCTAAGGATTGGATGCACCTGCCCGAAGGTGTGTAATAGCGCGAAATGGTTATTTTCACCTGTGTTCCATAAGTTAATGGTTTTGGGCGTTGCACAAGGCCTTTCCCAAAGCTTCTAGATCCTATGATTACGGCGCGATCTAAATCCTGTAACGAACCGGAAACTATTTCACTTGCGGAAGCGCTACCGCCGTCAATTAAAACCACCAAAGGTATTTCGGTATCCAATGGTTGATTTTTTGTATAATAGGTGCGGTTATATTTTTTTACTTTCGATTTTGTGGTGACCACCAACTGGCCTTTAGGAACAAAAAGATTTACAATATTGACGGCTTCATGTAACAAACCGCCGGGATTACCCCTTAGGTCCAGAATAATTCTTTCGGCACCCTGAGCTTTTAAATCCCGAACAGCGTAACTTGTTTCAGCCGAGGATTTATTATTAAATTGACTTAAAACAATATACCCCGTCTTATCATCGATCAATGAAAAATGGGGCACCGCCTTTATTTCTACCGCAGCCCTTTTTATCGAGGTGGTTTGTGTTTTACCCTGTCTATTGTAGGTTACCGCAATAGAGGTCCCGGGACTTCCCTTCAACAGATTACCGGCATCTTCCTTATAGTTTTCAACCAGGATCTCACCCACTTTTATAATTTCATCACCTGCTTTTAATCCCGCCTTATCCGCCGGATAATCCTTATAAGGCTCCACAATAACCAGTTTATTGTGCTGGGTTCGCACCTTAGCGCCAATTCCCGTATAATCTCCGGTATTGTTTATTCTTGCAGCTTCCACATCCTGTTCGTTCATGAATCGCGTGTAGGGGTCTAAATCCTCCAGCATGCTTTTTATCGCCGTATCCATTAAATCCCCGGGATTGGTCTCATCGACATAATTCATATTCAACTCCTTAAACAGTGTCGTGAAGATTTCTATTTGTTTTGCTATCTCAAAAAAGTCGTTTTTGAAAGCTGAAGTCGTTATAAACAAGACACATACCAGCAAAGGGATGTATACTTTTCGTTTTAATACCTGTTTCATTTGTTGTCTTTTTATTCTATTTCCCGAATGTGATACGATGGCACGCTCCGTGCTTCAATCACTTGATATCGTTCAAAAATTTTGCCAATAGTTGATTCATCTTACTTTCAACCTCTGTATAGGTTGGCATCTTTTTACCAATGTACAAAATCATTAACGCATATTGTGTTGTGATGTTGTTAAAAAAAGCGCCTTTCTTTAAACGATAAGCCTCTCGCATTAAACGTTTTATTCGGTTTCTATCCACTGCACGTTTAAAATGCTTCTTACTGACTGACACACCTGTCTGGGCATGGACATCTGTTTTTAAGGTTGTTTCCAAATACACCAGACGTAAGGGATACGCTGAAACAGATTGACCCTCTGAAAACAACGCTTCGATAAGTTTTTTGCTTTTAAGCCGCTCTTTTTTTGGAAAGGTATTTGTCATGGATTTTCTTAAGAATACAAAAATACGAAAAACCATCAGCACCGTATCTACCGGACTAATATAAACCATTTTATAAGACCTGCGCTTTCAACCCTATGATAATTATCATTGTTTAAAGTGCCAAACCGTTATAATTTTAATACCTTTAAAATAAACACAATTTATATGGGTCAATTAGACGTTTCCAAGCTTTCCAGAACAAAGGATAGAGCAAATTACATTCATCATTTAGTAAATGATATCAAGGCCCTTGAAATTATGTTAGAACGCGGTATGATTGAGGAGGAACCGATCAGAATTGGCGCAGAGCAGGAATTTTGTTTGGTAAACCAACAGTACTCACCGTGCAGCAAATCCTTAGACGTACTCAAGGACATCGATGACTCCCATTTTACGACTGAAATAGGAAATTTTAATTTGGAGGCTAATCTGGACCCGGTGGTTCTAAACGACAGGTGTTTTTCTTCTCTTCATCAGCAACTAAAAACCTTGATGAAGAAAGCCGATGAGGCAGCACACAAGCATGATTCTATGATTGTTCTGGCAGGTATTTTACCATCTTTATCGCTTAAAAATGTGAGCTTGGACACCATGACACCCATGCCTCGCTACGAGGTGTTGAATGAAGCCATTAAGACGACACGCCGAGAGGATTTTAACATCCATATCAAAGGTGTTGACGAACTAAACCTACTACATGATTCTGTGATGCTCGAAGGCTGTAATACCAGTTTCCAGATGCACTTACAGGTGGACCCCAACAACTTTATAGATACTTATAACTGGGCTCAGGCCATCGCCGGACCGATACTCAGCGCCTGCACGAACTCTCCTATTTTGTTTGGTCAGGAGTTGTGGAGAGAAACGCGAATCGCATTGTTTACTCAAAGCATAGACACCAGGACCAACTCTTATGTGCTCAATGAAAATCAATCGCGCGTGAGTTTCGGAATTAACTGGCAAACAGGTAGTGTTACCGATATTTTTAAGGATAATATTTCGAGGTTCAGAAGTTTTTTAACCACATCTTATATAAAGGACAGTGTGGATATGATTGAAAATGGTGAAATTCCCAGATTGAGAGCACTCGATTTACACAATGGCACTATTTACCCATGGAATCGTGTCTGCTATGGCATTTCCAGTGGAAAGCCACATTTACGCATTGAAAACCGATATGTACCTTCCGGACCGACGATGGTAGACGAAATAGCAAATATGGTATTTTGGGTCGGTGTTATGATGGGCAAACCAAAACAATACGATAACATCCACAACATCTGGGAATTTCGGGATGTTAAAAACAATTTCTTTAATGCGGCGCGCTATGGCATGGCGGCTCAATTTTATTGGAACGGCAAATATGTTTCCAGCTACGACCTGATTTTAAATGAATTATTACCTATGGCTTATAAGGGCCTATACCGCTTTGGGGTTTCACCTCAAGACGCCGAATATTATTTGAAGATCATCAAAGACAGGGTGAAATCGCATTCAGGCTCTGAATGGGGAATACGGAGCTACAGAAACCTATTAAAGACTTACAAGAGGTATGAAGCCATGCAGATCCTGACGGCGCAAATTTATAATAAGCAACAAAAAGGGTACCCTGTGTCGACTTGGCAGATCCTCAGACCAAATACCGCCGCCATCGTTAATTCCGACAGAACTGTGAAACATATTATGAATACCGATGTGTATTCTGTTGATAAGAAAGATAGCATCGAGCTGGTATTGCATATGATGCGATGGAAGGACATTCATCATATGCCTGTAACCAATAACGATAAGAAACTTGAAGGTGTGTTGTCATGGAAGGATGTAGAACGCTACCTGGATAAAAAAGATAAAGAAACGACTTCAGTCAACAAGCTGATGAAAAGAGATATTGTCACCATTGAAGAGGATTGTCCGATTGAGGATGCAAAACGGATGATGTCTGAAAAGAATATTAGTTTTTTACCGATTTTAAGACATGGTAAATTAATCGGATTGTTAACCAGCAGCGATTTATAGTTTATCAATGGCCGTGAATAGCAGAATCATTAAACAGATTACCGGCTTAAAACCCGGTCCCACCGTGGTGTTCTTTGGCGGCATTCACGGTAACGAACCCTCCGGCGTCTATGCCTTGGAAAAGGTTCTCGAGCCATTAACCAGGAAGGACATTTCCGGAAACATCTATGCCATAGCAGGTAATCTGCAGGCCCTTGAAAAAAAACAAAGGTTTTTAAAAGAAGACTTAAACCGCATCTGGACCCCACCACGCATCGACAGCATCACAGATCAAACAGAATTGCATTATGAACACCGGGAACTACATGATCTGCATGAATTGTTAAAATCTATTTTACAAGACCATCAAGGGCCCTTCTACTTTTTCGATTTACACACCACCTCGAGTAAAACCTTACCGTTTATTACGATAAACGATGCCATTATTAACCGTTCGTTCTCCAAACAATTTCCTGTGCCAATTGTGCTCGGTATTGAAGAATATCTGGAAGGCGCACTTTTAAGTTATATCAACCAGATGGGTTATGTTTCACTTGGGTTTGAATCCGGACAACACGACGATATACAGGCTGTACGAAACCATATTGCCTTTATCCATTTGGCGCTTGTCTTTACAGGACTTAGGGATCGCGCAGATCTTAAAAAATTCGAGCATTATTTTGAACAATTGAAGTCAGAAGGGGAGTTTGACACCTGCTTTTTTGAGATTATAGATTTGCACCGTATTACCGAGAAGGACCAGTTTAAAATGTATAATGGATTTGATAGTTTTCAAAATATTCGAAAGGGAGAAAAAATAGCCGTACATAAAGAAGGTGTCCTTAAATCGCGTTATAACGGGAAAATATTTATGCCACTGTATCAACAAAAAGGATCAGAGGGCTTTTTCATCATCAGAAGCATTAACCGTGTATTTTTAAAGCTGTCGGTCTGGTTACGACAGATACAGGCAGATGGCCTGCTTAAATTCTTGCCGGGTATTGTATGGCACGATAAGAAAAAGGGCATTTTAAAAGTAGATTTAAAGGTGGCCAAGTTTATGGCCAAGCCCATCTTCCACCTATTAGGCTACAGGAACAAACATATCACCGAAACGAATCTGTTATTATATAACAGGGAGCGCGTTGCCAAAACACATATGTATAAAAAGGAGAAGTGGTATCGCTAAATTAACTTCTGTTATTTCTGAGGTCGATATCGGCCATTAATCCTTTTGGATCGATTTCAACGGATTGTACAGGTTTTTTGGTCTCGAACGTATACGTTGGATAGGCCCAGGCCCAGTCTTCAAGTTGCGTTGCGCTGGTTGGTTTTGCCCCACGCATGATGCGCAAAGGGATATAAAAATCCTCACTCGTCCCGTCGGTGTAGGTAACGGTTAGATCTATAGGCATAGGCATTAATCCGATACGCTCTAAAGTGATGCGCCTTCCCTCAACAGCTTTGACACCATAATCAATGGTATTTGTGGTTTGCGTAAAATCCATTAAATACCAATCGAGCTCTAAACCCGACACCTTTTCTGCCGTACGAATGATATCGTTAGGCACCGGATGCGTAAACGCAAAATCCCGGAAGTAATTTTTAATTGTTTTTTCCTGATTTTCCTGTCCAATAACATAGGCCAACTGGGCTAAAAACACATAGCCTTTATAGTACGCCGAAATCGAGTAGGCCTGTCTTAAATTAAATCGGTCGGCATGAGTCGTCTGGGGTTGTTCTTTACCCGACAGAGCTAAAGAACGGTACAAATCGTAAACGCCCTTGGATGTCTGGGAAAAGTCAGTGTTAAAAATATGACTTTCAGCAAGTTCTCCGAAATATTCGGTAAACCCCTCGTCCATCCAATAATGCTTTAACTCGTTAGTTGCGAGTAAAAATTGAAACCAGGTATGTGCCATTTCGTGAGCGGTAACCCCGAACAAGCCTTCAAAAGTACCTTCACCGAGAATTAGAGTACACATCGCATACTCCATACCCCCATCGCCACCTTGAATTAGGGAATACTGGTCGTAGGGGTAGGGTCCGATATTATTACTGAAAAACTGCATCAGTTCTACCGCTTTCGGCTGCAAATTTTTCCAGTTCTCCAATTTTTCCTTTGTCATGGTGCTTTTGTAGAAAAAATGTAAAACAGGTCCATCAGGAACCTTTAAGGTGTCATGCCTGTAATCCGGATCGGCCGCCCAGGTAAAATCATGGACATTGGGTGCTTTAAAATGCCAGGTTAGTGTTTCACCTGCCGGACGATTTACAGTTCCGGTTTCATAACCATGTCCAATCGCGTTGGGGTTTTGCAGATAACCGGTGCCTCCAACCACATAGTCTTTGTCGATGGTTAATTTCACATCGAAGTTACCCCACACCCCGTGAAACTCCCGTTCAATATAAGGGTCGGCATGCCAGCCTTCAAAATCATATTCGGCGAGTTTGGGATACCACTGAGCCATGGATAAGGCCACCCCTTCGTTGTTGTTCCTGCCTGAGCGACGAATTTGTACAGGGACCTGAGCCTCGAAAACCATATTAAAAACAACGCTTTCTCCGGGTTGAATGGGTTTGTCTAAATCTACCTCCAAAACCGTACCCACTGGTTCATATTTTACATCAATGCCATTCTGCTTCAGAGAATTCACTTTTATGTATCCAATTTCATCAGGCTTCAGTTTGCTAATTCTATCGCCAATGCGCGAATCAGGAAAGGGCGTCGTTTGAGAGCGTATATCCATTTCACTTCCCGGCTGAAAGGCATTAAAGTAGAGATGATAATACACTCGGGTTAACTCGTCAGGAGAATTATTGGTATATGTAAGCTCTTGTTTTCCTTTATATTGATAGTTGTTCACGTCGAAAACAATATCCATTTTGTAATCGACATGTTGTTGCCAATACGCGGGTTTTGTCTTTGTAATCGTACTATTCTGAGACTTCGAAGCTATTCCGAAGAACATGAAACAAAGCAGGACGTACACGCGGTATCTCATAAGATCATTATTTATTAGTTTACCATAAATGAAAACGCAGCCTCTTTAAAAGAGGAGATGCATCAGGGCATTCAAAACGCTATCGCAAATGACTCTTAAAGCCTACAGCCCTTTCAATAAACTGATTAGTTTGCTAATCTGGAAGCCAGGATGAGTGCGTTATAAGCATTAACAATTCTGCCAGAACTGCTCAATTCTGAGAATGGTTTTATATTGTTACTATCACCACCAACAATAACCTTTGTCTTAAGAGGCAATCCGGAATCCATCAAAACTTTCTTTACCTGTGCCGCTGTTAACTTTGGAAAATAAGAACGAATCAAAGCGGCTACACCAGCCACAGCAGGAGCTGCCATGGATGTTCCGTTTTTACTATCGTATTCATTTTCAGGTGTGGTGGAATAAATATCAGCACCCGGGGCAAAAACATCGACATTCTTTTTACCGTAATTCGAAAAGCTGGCCACCATATTAGAGCCGTATTTTGGACTTAGCGCTCCTACCCTTATGTAATTGTCTGATACTTCCACATAATTTACATTGTCGTCCGGAAAATTAGGTTCTACATCCACATCTTTACTGTCGTTACCGGCGGCATGAACAAACAGGACATCGTTTTTACCTGCATAGGCAATCGCGTCTCTAACCCAATCGCTGTGGGGGGAATAACTTTTACCGAAGCTGCCATTAATAATTCGAGCCCCGTTATCCACAGCGTATCGGATGGCTAAAGCAACATCTTTGTCGTATTCGTCACCATTGGGTACCGTTCTTATACTCATGAGTTTCACATTATTGGCTACACCGTTAGCACCCAAACCATTATTGCGTTCAGCAGCAATTATACCTGCCACATGCGTACCATGACTTTCGCTTTTCTTAACCGGTTTTACATTACCATTACCATAATATTTTGTGCTCATATCGTCCGGGTCATCCCCATTAACACGGCCCTTGAGGTCTTTATTTAAATTGTAGTCAAGTCGGTCGTTAATGCTTTCAAGACTATTGGATATTTCTTTTAACGCATCACTTAAGGCATCTAATCCATTGCTGAACATATAGTTTGCTATTTGGGCGGACATTTTTAAATCTTCATCCTCAGTCTCTATTGCAGCAACCTCCTTTTTTGTATAATCCTTTTTACCGAAATGCTTTGCAAGGGTCTCATCTGCAAATTTGACCTGTTGGTAAATCTGGTCGTATTGTACTTTTCGTTCAGACCATTTTTTATACTCCTTTTCGTATTCTGCTTTTGCCGCCGCATATTCGGGATTGCTCGTGTCGCCACTCACTAAAATACGCACCATCTCGAGTTGTTCGTTATAGCCTTCGCCCAAAAAGTTCCATCCATGGACATCATCAATGTACCCGTTGTTGTCATCGTCCTTACCATTATTCGGAATTTCATCTTCATTGGTCCAAACCACATCGTTCAGATCTTCATGATTGATATCGATACCCGAGTCGATTACGGCCACCGTTACCGATTTTCCTTTTTTATTTTTAATGATTTCGGCGTAGGCTTTATCTACACTCATTCCAGGAATGGTATCCTTTAATAAATCCAAATGTCCCCAATTCTGTTGCTCGGCCTCCGTCATTTCGGAAACTTTTAAAGGTGAGGAGTCAATATTCTCTATGGGCGTAGATATTACAAGTGCTGTACCGCCACAGCTTAGTAAGATTAGGGAGGCCCCAATAACTGTTAAAAATGATTTTATTGTTTGCATTAGATAAAATTATATTAATTAAATACTTCTTTAGTTTTAAATGTGTTCTTTAAACTTACACCTTTTTCTGTTTGCTCCACGGTGATTATTTCGTTATGCGCATCATGCTCTAGATACAGGTAATACCCTTTGTCGGCTGCAAGATTAAGGAATGCTTCCTTTTCGTTTAAGGTTAATAACGGCCTGGTGTCGTAACTCATTATATAAGGCAGGGGTAAATGGCCTGCCGTGGGTAAAAGGTCGGCCATAAAGGCAATGGTCTTGTCCTTATAATGAATTAATGGAATCATTTGTTTTTCGGTATGACCATCGGCTAAAAATATATCGAAGCCCAGTGCTGAATTTTCAATTATATTACTGTTCGACAAAGGCATAAAATGCAATTGCCCACTGTCTTCCATAGGCAGTAGATTCTCTTTGAGAAAGGATGCCCTTTCTCTTCTGTTAGGCTCAATTGCCCATTCCCAGTGGTTTTTATTGGTCCAAAACCGGGCATTTTTGAATGCAGGCTCATAACCGGTTCGGTCCTTATTCCACTGAATGCTGCCACCACAATGATCGAAATGCAGGTGGGTCATGAACACATCGGTAATATCGTCCTTGTGAAACCCATATGCAGCCAATGATTTTTCCAAACTATCATTTCCCCACAAATAGTAATAACCAAAAAATTTATCGGATTGTTTATTGCCCATTCCCGTATCAATAAGGACTAATCGATTCCCATCTTCAATCAACAAACAGCGTGCCGTTAAATCAATCATATTGTGGGCATCCGAGGGATTGGTTTTTTGCCATAAAGACTTTGGCACAACACCAAACATAGCGCCTCCATCAAGTTTAAAATTTCCGGCTTTTATGGGGTATAAGTTCATAAGGAGCGCAAATTAACAAATATCTCTAAAATCAATACGCATGTTAAGAATATATTAAGAGATAATGACGACCAAAAGCTTAAAAAAAAGCAACATCATTTAATTATTGATACGATAACCTCACTGAGACGCTTACCGAAGTCCAAAATCGCCTTAATTTCTTTTAAACTTGCCAGGCGCTCTTTAGTAAAAATTAAAATGCCTTTGCCGTTGGATTCTATATGGTAGTAGGGGTTGCTTTCAAAAAAATGTATGAGATCGTCATTAAAAAATTGTCGGATGGCGTCTTCGTTATCCCCCAGCAGATAAAACCGTCTCGAAAAATCGATATGGTCTTCAAAAGGAATATCCTTAAATCCGGCAAAGGCATACATTTTTTCCAAGAACCCCTCTCTATCCAGCGTAAACTCAGGAATCTCTCTTTTCAGGTTGATATGCAGCATGGTAGCATGTATCACCTCTTTTGCAATAAATTCACCTTCTGTAAATTCGATATCAAACAAGCTTATGGTTTTATCTTTGTAAGACAGTTCGTTATAAATATGGTTTATGTTCTTGGTATTAAAGAACAAAAAGTCATTTAAAAAATGCACCTGCCTCTGTTTTTTAAAATTATAAAGGAGACCATAGTCTTTCGCAAGTTCTTCCATGTTGGTTTGCCTGCGGGTTAAGCTATTTTTAATGAGATTCGGAACAGGCAATAATCGTCTTAGCGCAAAAGGATGTTTTGAATCGGTATCGTGCATGTCTAATCCAATGACATCAAAATGTCCTCCTCTTTTATAGAACAGGTCCTGATAGCTGTACATGTTTTCCATGACAGTATGATCTACAAATTCACAAAGAGAAAAATCGACAATAATGTCTTGATTTTCGGGAACAACATCGATATGGCGCTTGAGACGGTAATAATTTAAAAAGCTGGAAAAGTGCTTCACACTGACATAATAGGTGTTTGTATTTTCCTCCTTGTACATTAAGACGTTTGGCTTTAGTACATTTCTGATAAACAGACCCAGACTCCTGCTAATACTAACATGAATGATAAAGGTTATTATTACACCGGCTAAAATACCGGTAATTAATCCCACTTTAATGGTAACAAAGAGCGTTACAAAAAAGATGACGAGTTGCTCCTTACCAATTGAGAATATTTTCGTAATCACGTTTGGCGAGGCTAATTTATAACCTGTATATACCAGAATAGCCATTAAAGCGGGTAATGGTATTCGTGTTAACTGGGTGCTGAATAAAACAATGAACAGCACTAAAAAAACGGAATGAAAAAAATTTGAAGATCGATTTGTGGCACCGTTGTTAACGTTCACAGAACTACGAGCGATAACGGTTACCACATTCAGTCCGCCCATAAATCCGCTGCCCACAGTGGCCAGGCCAAGGGCTTTGAGATCCCTGTTTACATTAGAACGTCGTTTTTCAGGATCTAATTTATCAACGGCTTTGATACTTAGTAGGGATTCAATACTTGCTATAAGAGTCAGGGCCAAAACACTTCCTAAAAAGGACAGGCTGACCACTTTACTGAAATCAAGAACGGGAATATCTGAAATGATATGCTGAAGCGTAGGTATACCCGTTATCATATATTCCTGTGCTATGGGGTTGTGCTCATGTAACACCAGCTCAAAATAATAGCTGAAGGCAATAGATAAGATAACGATCCACATTGGAGCCGGAATGAGCTGTAAATATTTGTTTCGAAGTTTAGAATAGAACATCATGATCGCCAAACTGGTGATGCCGGCCAGGGAGGCAAAAATAAGTCCTTTAGTTTCATAATGTAAAGCGTCATTAACCGTGAAGGGGATTTCCAGCAGATAATCCAGGGTGTCTTCTCTTTTAATTCTATGGGCAAGCATAATATGGAACTGTTTTCCCAATATAATCAGGCCAATGGCGGCCAACATGCCCTGAATGGCTGAAGAGGGAAAGAAATCGGCTAAGGTGCCCATTCTAAAAAAACCGAGAAGAATCAATAAGATTCCGGAAAACATAATAGCCACATATGCCGATTCAAGACCTAAGGTGGTAATGGCAATCAGAATAACGCCAACCAGTCCATTTCCGGGTCCTGTAATGGTAATGTGACTGCCGCCTAAAACAGAAACGACAATCCCGCCTATGACGGCTGAAATGATTCCCGAAATAGGAGGGGCATCACTAGCCATAGCAAGCCCTAGTCCCAACGGCAAGGCAATCAGACTGACCACAAAACCCGAGAAGATGTTTCTTGGTAAGGCTTTAAAAAAGGATTTGATGTTGTTCTTTTTCGGACTCATTGAAGAATTAAGACATCAGTTGGTAATTCGGTTAGTATATGTTCAATATCATGAGGAAACAAACGATCCCAAAACGTCATTTTACTTGGGGCGTTCATAACCAGTAAATCAGCCCGCGAGACCTGGGCATAATGCCCGATAGTATAACCCTGTTTTCCGAATATAGGCTGCGATTTGACCAGGAGGTTTTCGGTGTATTCCTTGGGAATGCTTTCTACAATCTCTTTAATCCTCGAGTTTTCTCGAAGCTTTATGCGTTCTTTTATAATATTAGCTCGTCTGAGGGATTTGTCGTCCTCCACCTTAACTGCAATGGCATCCTGTTTAATTTCTTCAACAATTGTCACCTTTTCAGCGTCCAGCATTTTAGCGACATAGAAGGCGCAGGTAATGGTATTCTTTGTTTTTGGGTCTTTTAATCCGTTTACCACAATATGTTTGCAGGGCACTCTTTTAACAGAAGGCTTTATCAGCAAGAGCACCGAGCATTTGGCCTGTCTCGTAATTTTTCGGGCAATGGATCCGACATAATATTTAAAGAACCGTTCGCGTTGAACAGCACCAAGAATGAGGAGGTCTATTTTTTTGAATTGGCATGTAGATAAGATGACTTCTACGGGATCACCCGGTTTAAACACAACCTCGTAGTCCAGGTTATCTTTTTTAAAGGTATTCAGAATCACTTTTAAGGCTTTTTCCTTATCATCAGACTGGTCACCAACGTGTATCAACACTAATTTAGAGTTAAAAAAAATGGACAGTCTGGCAGCTTCGAACAGGTTAGCCTTTAAATTGGGCGAAAAGGCCACACCAATTCCAATGCTTTTAAAGGGTCTCAAAGTCAAAATAAGCCGTTGTTTAATTCCAAAAATCGAAAGATACTATTTTTTAAAAACATAAAATCCACCGATTTGTTTAAATTAGTGTTTTTAAAAGAGAAACTACTGTATGATTGAACTTGCTGGAATTATCATTTTAGGCATATTAGCACAATGGTTTGCTTGGAAATTTAAAATTCCCGCTATTCTTCCCTTAATCATTATAGGCTTACTGGTGGGTCCCATAGCAGCTGAATTTATATCAGAGGATGGCTCGAAATGGATAGAACCTGTTTGGAATGGAGAGAAAGGACTTTTTCCGGGTGATGGGTTGTATTATTTTGTCTCATTAGCCATCAGTATTATACTGTTTGAAGGAGGTCTGACCCTTAAGCGATCTGAGATCAAGACCCTGGGACCTGTAATTACCAAATTAATTACCCTGGGCTCGGCGGTTACTTTTTTTGGAGCAGGTGTTTTGGCGCATTTTATTTTTGGCCTCAGCTGGCAGATTTCCTTTTTGTTTTCTGCACTCATCATTGTAACGGGTCCGACGGTAATTACGCCGATTCTGCGGAACATCCCACTAAAAAAAGATGTATCGGCGGTCTTGAAATGGGAAGGCATTTTAATTGATCCGATCGGCGCATTGGTTGCGGTATTGGTATTTGAGTTCATAAGTGTTGAAGGAGACAGTGGTTTTACGAAAACAGCACTCATTGAGTTCGGTAAAATCATCCTTTTTGGAACTACATTCGGCTTTACATTCGCGCACGCTTTGGCCTTTGCCATTAACAAGAAACTTATACCGCATTATTTATTGAACGTCGTGTCCCTTTCTACCGTTCTGTTGGTGTTTGTCGAATCTGAAATCTTTGCTCATGAATCAGGGCTTCTGGCGGTTGTGGTCATGGGAATGGTTCTGGGAAACAGTCAGCTTAAAAACATCAAACAATTACTTTATTTTAAAGAGTCGTTAAGTGTTTTATTGATATCGATACTGTTTATATTATTATCTGCAAATATTAATATTGAAGACCTGATGTTGCTGTACACCTGGAAAACAGCGGCTATATTTTTAGCTGTTATTGTTATTGTCAGACCTTTGGCTGTATTTTTAAGCACTACCGGATCGCAGCTTAAATTTAATGAAAAACTGTTTATAAGCTGGGTGGGGCCGCGTGGTATCGTGGCTGCCGGTATTGCCTCTCTCTTCGGGGGCAAGCTCATTCAACAGGGTGTGGAGGATGCCGAATTTATTACCCCCTTAGTGTTTATGATTGTGTTGGGAACCGTTTTACTCAATGCAACTACCGCACGTTTATTCGCAAAACTTATCGGGGTCTTTTTGGTGAAATCGGAAGGCATCCTTATCGTAGGAGCCTCAAAAATTTCGAGGCTGATCGGGCGTTATCTTGAAACCAATGGGCGACACGTGGTTTTAATTGACAGTAATGAGCGCAATGTTGAAAAAGCCAATGAAATGGATCTCGAGGCTATTACTGCTAACATATATTCTGACAGTTTATTGGATAATATCGAATTGAATGACATGGGGTATTTGATGGCTCTAACTGGGAACCCTGATATCAACAAGTATGCTATTGGAAAATTTGGAGATCAGTTTGGTGAAAACGGATCATTTCGTTTGGTGACCACACAGGAAATGCTCGATAGCACTAACAATCCTAAGGAAGGGTTGTTTTCTCATACCGATGACTATAACTCATTGATGGAACTCACTGACAAATACCCATCGATCCTGGAAATCGACCTTGACAACAAAGAGCACTACCTTAAACTTATCGACATCACAAATAATGACAAGGATATGATACCCCTCTTTGTAAAGGATCTGGAAGGTGAATTACATATCATATCCTCCTACAACCTGGACGTTGAGGTGATTGAAAAAGGGTTTAAACTCGTGTATTTAGGCAAACCCTTTAACAATGATACCGTTCAGGAGAAAAGTTAACAATGCCACAACCCATATATCAGGTAGACGCATTTACCAACGCGGTTTTTTTTGGGAATCCTGCCGCGGTCTGTCCGTTGAAAGCATGGTTAGATGATGTTACTTTACAACGCATAGCCATGGAAAACAATCTTGCTGAAACTGCCTTTTATGTTAAGCACGAGGAGACCTATGAAATCAGATGGTTTACGCCAACAATAGAGGTAGATCTCTGCGGACACGCTACTTTAGCCGCTGCATTTGTCTTATTTAATTATGAAGGACACCAGGAAAACACCATCAGGTTCACATCGAAACACAGTGGTGAGCTCTCCGTAACAAGAAGGGGAGAATGGCTGACCCTAAATTTCCCGACCGACCGTATTGAAGAGATTGAAATACCGGGTCAAATAGGCAAGTGCTTTAACCTACAGCCGCAATTGGCCTTTCGCGGCAAAACGGACTATGTATTGCTGTATAGTAATGAGGAGGACATCATAAATCTTACTCCGATATTCACTGAAATTTCAAAATTGAAAGTACGGGGTGTTATTGTAACCGCCAGGGGAAACAAGACCGATTTCGTATCTCGGTTTTTTGCACCTCAGTCTGGGGTTGATGAAGACCATGTAACCGGATCGGCACACACGACCCTTATACCATTATGGTCTGAAAGGCTCGATAAAATTGAGTTAACAGCGACACAGCTTTCCGGCAGAAGAGGGTATTTGCGATGCAAATATTTAAATGACAGGGTTGAAATTAGCGGGCAATGCAAACTCTACTTAATTGGTGAAATTTACCTGGAGTAATCACGCCCTCCATCTTTATAAAGCATAAAAAAAGCCCCATAAGACATGGGGCTGTTGTGACTGTATAGCTAATATCTTAAGCCATGATATGTAATTCGGTAAACTCTTTGGTAAGCACTAGGGTATTGTCGCCATTAAGTTTAATATCCTTGAATTGAATCTCTACATTATCAATCTGCACCTTTGAAATTTTAAACGGCAGTCCATGAAGACTTAACTTGAAGGTTTTATAGGTGGTGAAGAACTTACCGGATTTATGCTGTTGAATAATCAGTTCGTTCTTTTTTCCATGCAGTTTAAAGGTTCTCAAACTGTATCTTCCTTTAATGTAGTCATATCCGTCTGTGGCATCCTCATACACCTCAGACTCTTCTTTCCCAAGCTTGTAATACACATCGAGCAGGAGCTCATCTATAGTCTTTTCACCTACATATTGCTGGATAGGATATTTCGGAATGATAGAGCCGTCTTTGACAAAGATGGGCATGCTGTCCAAATCAGCATCCACCCATAATTCCTGACCGCCAATAACGACATCATCCGTCCAGAAGTTGTACCACAATCCTCTGGGAATATACATGCGACGCCCTTTTTGATTGGGCCCATTTATAGGGCATACAAGAATTTTTTCGCCAAACATGAACTCATCATTTCTATAATGGGTTTGCGGATCATCCTGATCATACAACACAAGCGATTTTAAAATAGGAATACTCTCCTCGGCGTATCGCCAGAACGCCGTGTAAAGGTAAGGTAAGAGCTGGTATCGCAACTCAATGAATTTCTTTACAACGCTTGTGATGGTATCACCAAAAGCCCAGGGCTCCTGGTTACCGTGATCGCCGGAGGAATGCGTTCTGCAGAACGGGTGAAATATACCGAGTTGAATCCAGCGCGCATACAGTTCGCCATTGGGTTGTTCTGCAAAGCCGCCAATATCGGACCCTACGAATGAGTAACCCGACATGGCCATACGCTGGGCCTGTAAATTAGCAATATTCAGATGATCCCATGTAGCCACATTATCGCCCGTCCAGCTGGAAGTATAGCGCTGTGTGCCGGAATAAGCGGCACGTGTAATTACGAACGGACGCTTTGGATAACAGAATTTTTTTAAGCCCTGATAGGTCGCGCGAGCCATTTGCATACCATAGACGTTATGTGCTTTTCTATGACTGCAGGGGTTGCCTTCATAATCGTGGCGGACATCATTCGGGAATGTTTTTCCGGGCACATCCATAACTGCAGGTTCATTCATATCATTCCAAACCCCCTTAACCCCAATGTCTTCAATAAGCTCCTTAAACAGGTTTGACCACCACTCTCTTACTTCCGGGTTTGTAAAATCCGGAAAGTAACATTCACCCGGCCACACTTTGCCCTTCATATATGGGCCATCGGCACGTTTACAAAAATAATCTTTGTCAAGACCCTCTTTGAATACGCTGTAATCCATGTCTATTTTAATACCGGGATCAATTATCACGATGGTTTTAAATCCATCGTCAGCCAGTTCCTTGACCATGCGCTTAGGATCAGGAAAGTATTCCTTGCTCCAGGTGAAGCAGCGAAATCCTTCCATATAATCGATATCCAAATAAATAGCATCACAAGGTATTTCCAGTTCTCTGAATTTGGCCGTGATTTCTTTTACGTTCGATTCCGGATAGTAACTCCATTTACACTGGTGGTACCCCAAAGCCCAAAGCGGCGGTAAAGCATGTGGCTTACCGGTTAAATCTGTATAATTGGCAACCACCTCAGTCATCTCCGGACCATAAATGAAATAATAATTCATTTCACCACCATGCGCCCAAAAACTGGTAATATTTCTTCGCTCATGGCAAAAATCAAAAAAGGACCTAAAGGTATTGTCGAAAAATATACCGTAAGCTTTTTTATTGTGTAAGGCTGTATAAAAAGGAATGGCTTTGTAAATTGGATCGGTATCCCTGCCATAAGCGTATGAATCGGTTACCCAGTTCTCAAAACGCTTGCCTTTTAAGTTATTATCAACGGGTTTATCCCCAAGCCCGTAATAGCTTTCACCGGGTTGGGCGGTTTTAGACATTTTAACCACATCACCACCAAACTCATAACTTTCTTCCCAATGGAACCCGAGTTCATCCTCGCAAATCAGGGTTTTGTCTTTGGCATCATAAAGCGAAACCCTTAAGTCGCTTTTTGAAACATGACAGATCAACTTTGTGGTGGTGATAATGTAGTTAGCCTTATTTTCAGTCACCTCCAGGAAATTGTACCCCCGACTGGCATATTTGGTTATGGCATATGAGAAATCATTCTCGAAAATACCGGTAGTCGTATACCTAAATCGCAAAACACTGTCGCGTCGAACAGTGACCTGCAGCACAACACCATTTGCTGTTTTAAATGAGAGAACATTAAGATTTTTTTCGTATGAAATTATTTTGGAAGGAAAGATATTCCCTTTGTGTTCTAATTCTGTATTTAATATCATAAATTATATGATTTAATTAATTAGCGAAAGTAATAAATATTAAAGGGATATTATCTTTTTATTTTGCAAAAATAATGCTGATTATTTCATTAATAAACAAATAATCAGCAATTTAATTACAAAAGCTTCAACGTGTTAAGGCAGAAACTTAAAAATGGTAACGGCCAGTGGCGGAAGGGTTATTTTTGCAGAATAGTCTTTACCGTTCCAAGGCTGCTTTTTGATGGTAATGGCTCGTTTATTGTGTACCGCGCTACCGCCATAGTTTTTATCGTCACTATTAAAGACCTCTTTGAGCTTTCCTTTCCGCGGCAGGCCAATCCCATAGTCTTCTCTGATGGAAGGGGTTAGGTTACACACCACCACAACATCATTCTCGGGATCCTGACCTTTTCTTATATAGGAGATCACACAATTCTCATGATCGTCGTAATTTATCCATTCAAACCCTTCGTGGCTAAACTGTTTTTCAAACAAGGCGGGTGTTTCTTTGTAAAAGGTATTGAGCGCTTTAAAAAAGGTTTGTAAATTATGGTGCGGCTCGAATTCCAAAAGATTCCAATCCAGACTTCCCTTAAAATCCCATTCGTTATATTGACCAAATTCGCCACCCATAAATAAAAGTTTTGCACCGGGATGCGTAAACATATAGCCGTATAAGAGGCGGAGGTTGGCAAACCGCTGCCATTCATCGCCTGGCATTCTCCCCAGTATCGAGTTTTTACCATACACTACTTCGTCATGGGATAGGGGCAACATGAAGTTTTCTGTAAAGGCATAAGCCAAACTAAAGGTGATATCGTTCTGGTGATACTGTCTGTATATGGGATCTTTTTTAAAGTATTCCAAAGTATCATGCATCCAACCCATCATCCATTTCATACCAAACCCTAAGCCTCCCAAAAATACGGGTCTTGAAACCCCTGAAAAAGCTGTAGATTCTTCTGCAATGGTTTGGACATCAGGGAAAGACTGATAAATTTCTACATTCAGTTCTCTTAAAAAGGAGATGGCTTCCAGGTTTTCTCTGCCACCAAACATATTAGGCTCCCATTGCCCATCTTCCCTGGAATAGTCCAAAAACAACATGGAGGCCACAGCATCAACGCGCAACCCATCTGCATGGTACTGATCCATCCAAAAGATGGCATTACTTATGAGAAAGGATTTGACTTCATTACGACCGTAATTGAATATTAAACTTTTCCAATCCTGATGATACCCTTTCCTAGGATCCGGATGTTCGTACAAATGAGATCCATCAAAAAATCCCAGTCCGTGTGCGTCTTCAGGAAAATGTGAGGGTACCCAATCCAGAATAATCCCTATATCATTTTGATGAAGCTTGTCAATTAAATATTTAAATTCTTCAGGATAACCGAAGCGAGATGATGGCGCAAAATACCCGGTTACCTGATAACCCCATGACGGGTCGTAAGGAAATTCCATAACTGGCATGAGTTCTACATGGGTAAAATTCATGTCTTTGATATAGTTTACCAGGTCATCGGCCAACTCATGATAGGATAAAAAGCGGTTTTCTTCCACGTGTTTTTTCCAGGAACCCAAATGCACTTCATAAACGGAGTAAGGCGCATCCAGGGCATTGTGTTCCTTGCGTTTCTTCATCCATTTCGCATCTTTCCACTTATAGGTGTCGTCCCAAACTATAGAAGCTGTTTTGGGAGGATGTTCGGAACGCCTGGCATAGGGATCTGCTTTTTCCGTTTTTATATTATTATGGTGACTATGAATCTTATACTTATAAATAGCGCCTTTTTCAACCTTGGGAATAAATCCTTCCCAAATACCACTGCTGTCCCACCTGACATTCAGCTGGTGTTCGCCTTCCAACCAATAGTTGAAGTCGCCAATCACTGAAACCGATTTTGCACTAGGAGCCCAAACGGCAAAATACGTGCCTTTCACCCCATCTACCGTAACGAGGTGAGCGCCGAATTTTTCATAAAGACGGTAGTGCTTCCCGGCTTTAAACAGGTTAATATCAAATTCGGTGAATAAACTATGAGGTGTTACGTGAGCCATAAATTAATGATTTATAATATTAGAAATTCCTTTTAGCGGAATTACCGCCCATTGTGGTCTGGAATTGAGCTCATAGCCTAATTCGTAAACCGCTTTTTCCAGAAGACAGTACTTTAAAATAAAAATACGCTCCTGATTGTATCCTATGTTAAGATTGGCATTTTGTGTTTCAGTGACATAAGCACCTAAAAACAAACCGGTAATATATCGGTAGAGCACTTCGCCCGCTTTAAAAAGCAGATCCTGGCTGAACGGATAATTTTCGGCATTGTTAAATATAGTGGCATATATGGCATAGTGAAACGATCTAAAAATTCCGGCAACATCCTTGAGTGGTGATTGTTTCACTTTTCTATCTCGAATCGTGCTTTCGGGTTCACCTTCAAAATCTAGGATATAAAAGTCATTATCCTTCACCAAAACCTGCCCTAAATGGTAATCGCCATGAATTCGGATGCGTTCACCCTTAAGTTTGGTCCAATCAAAATCCACAAAGCGTTTCCTGATGCTATTCTTTTTATCCAAAAACTCATGGGCCAGGTCCAGAGCCAGGCCTTCCAGTTTATGAATGTTGTTCTCAATGGCATTGAGCCTGTTTTGGAACTGATATAAGACCTTGTTCTTAAGCCATACCGTGTAGTCGTCGTTATAATGGGTTGGCGTAAACGCTGTTTCCTCAAATTCTGATCCGAGTGCAATATGCATCTCCGCAGTGCGCCTGGCTAATGTTTCTATTTGTAAGAACAAGTGCAGCCCGGCCCAGTCGATTATTCGTGGTGGGATGTCCTTAATATCTAGGCGCTGGTAGAGTGCAGTATTAGGTAATTGATCGACGGCTATGTTTTTATATTCTAAATTGGAAAACACCTTGTGTAATTCCCTCAGGGAATAATCGAAGGCATCTCCTTCGTTTGGAATCATTTCCTGCATGAGCCCAATGGTTATATTCACACCGTCGGAGTCAACCAAATTGATGCTTCCAAGGTAGGCAGGTGTGTTTTTGAAGCCTTTTTTCTCAGATAAAAACCGGCTCATTTCATAATCGGGGTTCTTGTCTGCAAAGATCCTTCTGAAAAATTTAAGGACATATCTCTCATTGTAAACCAAGGAGGTATTGCTTTGTTCTAAACCCATAAACCGTGAGGACTCATAGCTGCTATCCGTAAACAAATGACTTTTGTGGTATTGGACCTTGGTGGTATCTATGGGCTCAGCCGTTAATATGCGTTCGTATACCAGTTTTCTGAATGATTCCAGGTTGGTCGCATCAATAATAAAGCCTTTTTCATTATTGATTTCTATGGGCAATATCCGATCCTTTTTAGCAAAGTTTTCGTCTGTCACAAAAGCAATGGGCAGAAAGTAGTGCTGGTAAAAGGCCTCAATGAAATTAACTTCCAAAATAAGCCCGTAATAGATTTCGCCTTTCTGCTGAATTTTAAAAAACTCGGCAAGTTCGATATATTTAAGTTGACTTGACTTCCCGCCATACCAACGCTGCTCAACAATATAGTTTTCTAAAACATCAGACAGAAATGTTCTCACAAAATCATCGCTATCCAATAATTCCTCCCATCTCTTTTGAGTCTGAAAAATTGATTCCACTTCGGATGTCGATGTGTTGTCTGCCATTCTATTTGTTTATTTTGAATATATGAAAGGGCAAACTGGGGTGAAGCTCTACAAAACTCCATTCGTTGTACCAATCGTAATGGCTATCTGTAATCAGGTCGTGCATGTCTAAACGGTGCCCGGCATGAACTTCAAGGGCGTCCAGGGGTACCTGGACAGTTCCTTGTTGGGCGTTGTGATCATCCAGGCTTATGATCACCAAAATATGATTGGTTTTAGCATCATTCCATTTATAATAGGCCATGAGGTTGTCGTTGTCGATACGGCAAAACAGTATATTGTTCGTTTGCTGTAAAGCTTCATTATGATTTCTAATATAATTTGTTTTGGCGATAATGGTGGTCAGTTTGTTTTCAATGGTCCAGTCGTAATGCGCAATCTGGAACTTCTCAGAATTCAGATATTCCTCTTTTCCAAGAAGGGAACTTGATAGCATATATTCGAACACAGGCCCATAAATTCCAATACAGGAACTCAGTGTGGCGGCAAGAACATAACGCTGCATGTGTTTGGACTCACCGGAACCCTGCAAGTGAAACGGATTGATATCCGGGGTATTAGGCCAAAAATTAGGCTGCATATACTCTCGTAGCTCACTCTGGGTTAACTCTTCCATATACTCAATGAGCTCGTGCTTGGTATTTCGCCATGTAAAATAGGTATAGGACTGGGTATATCCCTGTTTCGCCAATTGCTGCATGACCTTAGGCGCCGTAAAGGCTTCTGCCAGGAAGATCACATTGGGGTGTTTGGCCTTCACTTTGGAAATAATCCAATTCCAGAAATAGAAGGGCTTGGTGTGGGGGTTGTCGACTCTGAAAATTTCTATACCACAGTCAATCCAATAGAGCAGGATGCTGAGACATTCGTTCCAGAGGTTTTCATAGTCTTCACTTTCCCAGTATATCGGTAAGATATCCTGATATTTCTTAGGAGGGTTTTCGGCATATTGCACCGTTCCGTCAGGCCGCCATTTAAACCATTTCGGGTGCGCCTTAACCCAGGGGTGGTCGGGAGCTGCCTGTAAGGCATAATCCATAGCGATTTCCAGATTATTGTCCTTAGCACGTTGTATGAGCGCCTTAAAATCGTCTAAGCTCCCAAGTTTGGGGTGAATGTCTTTGTGACCGCCAAACCTGGAACCTATCCCCCAGGTCGATCCCACATCATCCGACTTTGCCTCCGTGGTGTTGTTTTTACCTTTTCTGTTCACTTCACCAATGGGATGAATGGGAGGCAGATACACCACGTCGAACCCCATATTTTTAATGCGGGGTAATATGCGCTCACAATCCTTAAATGTGCCGTGTACCCCTTCTTTTTCTGAAGTTGATCGGGGAAAGAATTCGTACCAGGTACTGAATCTCGCTTTCTTTCTATCCACATAGACCTGGTATTCTATGGAGCGATTCTCCAAGAGTTTAATTGGGTTTTGATATAGCAAGGCCTTCAGTCTATCTGAAGTGGCTTCCGTGATGGCTTCACCATACCGGTTTTCGTCCCTGAAGATCGCATGGAGATGCTCCAGATATACCTTATCCTTTTTTGAAGACACCTTATTTAAAATCTCACTGATGTATTCCGCCCCTTCAAGCAATTCAGAAACCACATGCTGGTTGTCTTCAATTTTTCGAATGATGCCATGCCTCCAGTTCAAGGCATAATCTACCCAGGCCTCGACCTTATAGCTGTAAAACCCTTGTTTTTGCACGGTAAAACTTCCATGCCATTCGTCGTTTACAACAAGGCGCATGCGTGATTCTGTCCAGAATTTGTCATCTTCGTGTTTGTAGATAACGGAGGCTCCCAGCACATCATGGCCATCGGCCAGAACATAGGCATTGATGTTTACGATTTCGTTTACAACCCGCTTTATATGGTACTGGCCACAATTTACGCTTGGGGAAACATAATCAATAACAACTCTTCTTTGGTCTTGCATAATCTCAGGTTGGTTGACAATTTAGATTAATTTTATGACGGCTTAAATTGTGAATCCTTTTGGAATCACCGCACCTTTTTTAATTACAACAATACCGTCTTTAACAAAATAGGTGTCGGTTTCGGTATCTTCCAGGTGCGGGCCGCCATTTATTCTCACATCATCTCCAATGCGACAGTTTTTATCGATAATGGCATTCTTTATAAAACAGCGCTCTCCGATACCCATTAAAATATCGATATGATCGGATTCAATCTCTGCAAGGGTCTCATAAAAGTCTGAACCCATCATGTAGGTATTTATGATCGTGGATTCGTTGCCTATTCTGGAACGAATTCCGATGACTGATTTTTCTATTTTGGCCGCACTTATAATACAGCCCTCCGAAACAACCGCTCTTTCCAATATTGTGCCGGCAATTTTTGTTGTTGGCAACATACGTGCGCGCGTATAGATACGTTTGCTCTTGTCGTATAAATCAAATTTTGGGATGTCGTCAGTGAGTCCCAGATTGGCCTCAAAGAAGGAATCAATATTCCCAATGTCGGTCCAATAGCCTTCGTACTGGTAACTCAGGGTCTTGTGTTTTTCAATACTCTGAGGAATGATTTCCTTACCGAAATCGTTCGTGTCGGGGTTCGACATGAGGTCAATCAACAAATCGCGGTTAAAGACGTAAATACCCATAGAGGCCAGGTAATGTCTACCTTGCCTCTTCATTTCGTCGCTCACTTCTGATGTCCAGTCCGGCAATAAACTCGAATCCGGTTTTTCTATGAAGGACTGTACAACATTTTGCTCATCCGATTTCATGATGCCGAACTCCGTAGCCTCCTTGGCATTCACAGGAATGGTGGCAATAGTAATCTCTGCATTGTTAGATTCATGCGCCTGAATCAATAATTCGTAATCCATTTGGTAGAGCTGGTCTCCGGATAAGATAAGGGCATAGTCAAAATCATGTCTTAAAAAATGATGCATGCTTTGTCTTACGGCATCCGCTGTACCCTGAAACCAGGTTTTGTTTTGCGGGGTCTGCTCAGCTGCTAAAACATCGACAAATGCACTGCTAAAAAAACTGAAATGATAGGTGTTTTTAATATGACGATTCAATGAGGCCGAATTAAACTGGGTCAGCACATACATGCGTTTGATGTCGGAGTTGATACAATTGGATATAGGAATATCTACCAACCGGTATTTACCCGCAATGGGAACCGCAGGCTTCGATCTGTCTTTAGTTAGGGGATATAATCTCGATCCTTGACCACCACCTAAAATTATAGCTAATACCTTATTGTTAATCATCTTAGAGTTGAATTAAGTTAGTTAATGTTGTTTTTATAATAATGATTTGTACAGTGATTCCACTTGCTTGGCAATGGCCACCCAATCGAAATAATCCTCAACGCGTTTTCTGCCATTTATAGCCATTTTATGCCGAAGGTTTTCATCCTGAATCAAAGTATTGATGCCCTGTGCCAAATCCCGTGAGAATTTATCCGGGTCTACGGGTTCGAAAGGGGCCTGTTTCTGTTGTTCCAAGGGAATGAGTAGTCCTGTTTCACCGGGAACAACAACTTCCTTTATACCGCCAACAGCACTGGCCACAACCGCTGTGTTGCAGGCCATGGCCTCAATATTAATGATACCAAAGGGTTCATAGATGGATGGACAGCAAAAGACATCGGCATGAGAGTACAGCTGAATAATTTCCTTTTTGGTCACCATTTTATCAATCCATATCACATTCTGGCGTGTTTTTTTCACCTCATGAACACTATCTTCCATTTCTTTTGCAATCTCAGGCGTATCAGGAGCCCCGGCACATAATACAATTTGCGTGTCCGGATCAATATATTTTATGGCATTGACCAGATGGATGATTCCTTTTTGTCTGGTTATTCTGCCTACAAATAGCACATAGGGTTTCGTTTTATCTACACCATAGGCATCAAGGGTATCAGCGTCTGTGGTCACCACGTACTCCTGCAGGTTTATACCGTTATAAATAACTTTAACCTTATCGGCGTCAACATTAAAATAGTTTAGCACGTCGACTTTCGTTTCTTCTGAGACCGCTATAATGGCATCGGCCATTTCAATAGCGGTTTTTTCGACCCAGGAGGAGGCGTCATAGCCCCTACCCAGTTGTTCCCTTTTCCAGGGGCGGAGGGGTTCCAAAGAATGTGTTGTAATCACCAGTGGCGTACCATAACACAATTTAGTCAGGATACCTGCAAATTGAGCATACCAGGTATGACAATGTACCACATCGGCATCTGTGGGATCCGCATTCATATGGATACAGGTGCTTAGGGTTTGAAGCACGGCTTTTAATTTTCCATCGGCCTTTTCGAAAACAGGGTTGTCGTAGGGAAAGCCCTTAATATTTAAATTATGACGGCTGTCATCCTGATCCCCAAAACAACGCACATCGACCTCAATGAGTTTTGAAAGTTCTTCTGCCAAATATTCAACATGAACTCCCGCACCTCCATAAACATATGGCGGAAATTCCCTGGTATAAAAAAGTGCCTTCATATAAAAAAATTAAATTATCTAATGACGCTATCCATCCAGATAATTCATCGGAGCCCATAGAACACCGCTAACAGGCATTACCAATGCGCCCAAGCTGATCGTAAATGCTATTTAAGAATCATTAAATAAATACCAAAAATCACAAATTTGTTAATAACAATAGCGGTTGAAAATTAAAATTAATGTTTAGGTGACATTAAATAAACATAATGATAATAAGCGTTTATTGCAGTTTTGGAAACTAAAATTAACTACTATGTGATAAACATACAAAATAATTATTAACAATTTTGCGGCCTTCCCATTTTTGCGAAAAATGAGGGAAATTTATGTTTGATGAGAATTATTGGTAATAATTTGAGTGATATCGCCAAAAACTTTAAACATATTCACAGAAGGCACCCGCTCAGAGTTCTTATCAATTCTAAAACAATGAAACAAGCAGGTAATTCATCTAGTCGTTTAGTTTCAATACCGCCATAAAAGCCTGTTGCGGTATTTCGACATTACCAACCTGGCGCATTCGCTTTTTACCTTTTTTCTGTTTTTCCAATAGCTTGCGCTTACGTGAGATATCTCCGCCATAGCATTTCGCAGTAACGTCCTTACGTAAGGCTTTTATGGTTTCCCTGGAGATGATTTTTGCACCAATAGCAGCCTGTACCGGGATATCGAATTGCTGTCTTGGGATAAGTTCTTTCAGCTTTTCACACATCTTTTTGCCGATGTGCTGGGCGTTATCGGCATGGATTAATGCTGAAAGCGCATCTACGGGTTGCGAATTCAATAATATATCGACCCGAACCAGTTTAGACGGTCGCAATCCAATGGGATGGTAATCGAAGGACGCGTAACCCTTTGATACCGTTTTTAAACGATCGTAAAAATCGAAAACAATTTCGGCCAGAGGCATATCAAAATTAAGTTCCACGCGATCCTGTGTCAGATAGGTCTGATTGGTAATCATACCTCTCTTTTCGATACATAAACTCATGACGTTCCCCACGAAATCGGCTTTTGTAATGATGGTTGCCTTAATGTAGGGCTCTTCGACCCTGTCCAGTGTTGAGGGATCGGGAAGGTCTGAGGGATTGTTTACTATGATGATATCGTCCGGTTCTTTTTTGGTAAACGCATGGTAGGACACATTGGGAACTGTGGTTATCACTGTCATGTCGAATTCGCGTTCCAAACGTTCCTGTATGATTTCCATATGGAGCATACCCAAAAACCCGCAACGGAATCCGAAACCTAAAGCGGCTGAACTTTCCGGTTGAAAGACCAATGAGGCATCATTAAGCTGTAACTTCTCCATAGAGGCGCGGAGCTCTTCATAGTCTTCGGTATCGACCGGATAAATACCGGCAAACACCATAGGTTTGACATCTTCGAATCCTGAAATTGCATTTTTAGTCGGATTTTTGGCATCGGTTATAGTGTCACCAACCTTAACCTCTTTGGCTTCCTTAATCCCTGTTATAACGTAACCGACATCACCGGCCTTAATTTCGTTTTTTGGTATCTGTTTTAATTTGAGGGTGCCCACCTCGTCGGCGAAATAGTTCTTTCCGGTGGCGATAAACTTAATGTGCTGTCCCTTTCTTATAGATCCGTTTATGACTCTAAAATAGGTTTCAACCCCTCGGAAGGAATTGTAAACAGAATCAAAAATCAAGGCTTGTAAGGGTTCGTCGGGATTGCCTTTTGGCGCGGGGATACGTTCAATGACGGCTTCCAGCACCTTGTCGACTCCAAACCCGGTTTTACCACTGGCATGAATCACCTCCTCAGGGCGGCACCCCAGTAAATCGACAATATCATCGGTGACCTCTTCAGGATTGGCACTTGGCAGATCCACTTTGTTCAACACCGGAATGATTTCCAAATCATTTTCCAAGGCCAGGTAGAGATTAGATATGGTCTGGGCCTGTATGCTTTGTGCGGCATCAACAATAAGTAAGGCGCCTTCACAGGCTGCTATAGACCGCGAAACTTCATAACTAAAATCGACATGACCGGGCGTGTCTATGAGGTTTAAAACATAATGTTCGCCTTTGTACACGTAATCCATTTGGATGGCATGCGATTTTATGGTAATTCCACGTTCGCGCTCCAAGTCCATACTGTCGAGCAGCTGGTCCTGTTTCTCACGATCGGTCACCGAGCCTGTAAAATCCAGCAAGCGATCTGCCAGGGTGCTTTTACCATGATCGATATGCGCAATAATGCAAAAGTTCCTAATATGTTTCATAAATGGATCTATCCCTAGATTGAGTTTGCAAATATAGCTGATTTTTTGTTCCAAGCTGTCAGCTTTTCAATTCCTGAACGGTCTTTTAAAGAAAAACCGTAATTTTGCGCCAAAATATTTGGACTGGTTAAAATAGACAACATAGAACTGCCGGATTTCCCTTTGCTTCTAGCGCCTATGGAAGACGTAAGCGACCCTCCGTTTCGTGCGCTATGTAAGGAACAGGGCGCCGATGTGGTCTACACGGAGTTTGTGTCTAGTGAGGGTTTGATTCGGAATGCTGCGAAAAGTGTCATGAAATTGGACATTTATGAAAAGGAGCGTCCCGTAGGGATACAAATATTTGGGGCCAATTTGGAGAGTATGCTGCGGACCATCGATATCGTGGAGCAGTCCAATCCTGATATTATCGATATTAATTTTGGTTGTCCGGTTAAAAAGGTGGTGAGTAAAGGCGCAGGAGCAGGTATATTGAAGGACGTATGCCTCATGGAAAAACTGACCGCCGAAATGGTCAAACGAACCAAATTACCCATTACGGTTAAAACGCGCCTGGGCTGGGACCATAATTCCATCCGGATTGTTGAGGTGGCAGAGCGTCTTCAGGATGTGGGCTGCAAGGCCATTGCCATTCATGGACGAACCAGGGCACAGATGTATAAGGGTCAGGCGGACTGGAGACCCATAGCTGAAGTAAAAAACAATCCACGCATGCACATTCCGGTGTTTGGAAATGGCGATGTAGACTCCCCGGAAAGGGCTATGGAAATGCGAGACACCTATGGACTGGACGGGGCCATGATTGGAAGAGCGAGTATAGGCAATCCCTGGTTTTTCAAACAGGTGAAACATTTTTTCAAAACAGGGGAACACCTAGCACCGGTAGCTTTGGAAGAGCGTGTTAATGCAGCACGCAGGCACTTGCAAATGGCTATTGACTGGAAAGGCGAGACCCTGGGTGTATTTGAAACCCGAAGGCATTATACAAATTACTTTAAGGGTATTCCACACTTTAAAGCATACCGTACCAAAATGGTAACCAGCGACCGACCTGAGGATGTGTTTGCAACCTTCGATGAGGTCCTTGACAAGTTCGCCGACCATCAATTTATCTCTTAAGAAGATTCCAGTGCAAGAGCGATAGCAGTGGCTAGCTTTTGTAAAACCACTGTTTTGGTTTTTCAAAACTAATAACGGATAGCGCGGTGAGCCGAAGGCGCACTTGCCCTGATCATCAGAAGTCCCTAACGAGCTGTTTTGTAATCCTGGCCGATGCTATTCTGGAAGCCAATACACCCAAAACGGTAATGGTGAAAAAGACAATAAAAACATTAATGATTTTTATGCGCACCGGATAGGGCAATGTGGGTGTTATGAACACTCTGAGTGCCATAGGGCCGTACAACTGGTTCAGGCTGAGAAGCAATCCGAACAGAATGCCGACAAGCCCTCCAATAATGCTCATCATACTGCCTTGAAAAAAGAAAATTTTGCGAATGTCCTTCACGGTCACGCCTAAATTAAAAAAGGTATTTAAAGAGGTCTTTTTATCCAGAATCATCATGATGATGGATCCAATGACGTTAAAAAGTGCTATGATGAGTACCAGTGTAAAGATGAGATATACCGCAAGGTTTTCCGTATTCAACATTTTATACAAGGCGTCGTTGAGTTGTGCCCTGTCCTTAATAACCACTTTACTTCCCAAAACCCCTTGTATTTGGTCTCTGACCACTGCGATATCGGCGCCTTCCCTGAGTTTAAATTCAATGGCTGAAATCTGATTGGGCTCATAATTTAACAGCCGTTGCGCCAGGCTTAACGGGGCAAACACATAGGTGTCGTTCAGTTTCTCATTGATTGAAAACACCCCAACGTTAACCGCATGGACTGTATTGAAAGCTTTTTCCGCGGAGGTTATCTGACCTTTTCCCGATTTGGGAACATACATACTTATGGCTTTGTTATAATCTAAAACCCCGAAAGACAGGTTAAACGAAATACCGGAACCCACAACAATCTGGTTTGTTTTATCCTGGAACCAGGTCCCCTGTTCCAAAATAGAATCGACCACATTCACCCTGGTAAAATTGTGGTCTACCCCTTTGATATAGGCACTGGGATAGGATTTGTTGTCCGACATGATAAACACGCGTTCCTCAACGATCATGGAATACACATCAACAGCCTCAATCTGGTTGAGACGTGCGGCTTCCTCTTCTGTTAGAAAATAGGATTTGCCAATGGCAGATGCTGCCTTAAGATCGGGATCTATAACTGTAGAAAATTGAAGGGTGAAGTCCTTTAATCCTGCAAATCCTGAGAGTACAATAAATAAAGCAGCAGCGCCTAAAATGACTCCAATAAGTGCAATAATGGTGATGATATTGATGGCATTATTACTGCTCTTGGAACGGAGATAGCGTTTGGCTATGTAAAGGGAGACATTCAATTATGATTTCTTTCTTTTTTCCAGGAGATCCGGGTTAGTTATAGGGTCTTCCTTTCCTTTAAGGGACTGTTCTATATTGTCTATGTACTCTAAAGAATCATCAATAAAAAATTCCAGTTGTGGCATACGTCTTAACTGGTGTTTGGTGCGTTGCGCCAATTCATGTCGTATAAATGATCTGTTGGACCTTATGCCATCAAGTATTTCGGAACCCTTGTTGTTCGGAAAGACACTGACATAGATTTTGGCCTGTGACAAATCGACCGTAACCTTAACCTTAGAAACAGAGATCAATACACCTCGCATACCACCATGCGTTGCCGCATGTTGCAATACTTCGGCCAGATCACGCTGCAGTACGGAGGCTATTTTCTTTTGCCTTTGACTTTCTTCCATAGTGCAAAAGTAAATGATATTTAAAGATTATTTACCTTTGGTATAGAAAATTTAGAACAATTACCCCTGGAATCAAATGAATAAAATAGAGCATATCGGGATAGCGGTTAAGAGTATGGAGGCATCTAACGAACTGTTTTCAAAATTATTCGGCACGCCGTGTTACAAAACAGAAACTGTGGAAAGCGAGGGGGTTAAAACCGCTTTTTTCCAAATCGGACCGAATAAAATTGAACTCCTGGAAGCGACGCGTACTGACAGTCCTATTGCCAGGTTTATAGAGAAAAAAGGGGAAGGGATTCACCATATTGCTTTTGATGTTGACGATATTGATGCGGAAATAAAGCGATTGAAGCATTTGGGGTTTACGGTTTTAAATGAAGTGCCAAAACGAGGCGCAGATCACAAGCTGGTCGCTTTTTTACACCCTAAATCTGCGAACGGTGTTCTAATCGAGTTATGCCAGGAGATAAAGGATTAAAAAACCTTGTAGAACTATAAAATATGTAGTAATATTGCACACTCTTTAAATGAGAGTGTTAGCAACATGTTAACAGGTCCTATAACTCAGTTGGTTAGAGTATCTGACTCATAATCAGAAAGTCCCTGGTTCGAGCCCAGGTGGGACCACCTTAAAGCCTAAATTACAAATGTAGTTTGGGCTTTTTTTATGTAGTAAACTTAACTATACATTCTAAATAACAGCATTGTATGCATTAATTGCATTTCGTCTTAAAATAACAACCTACCAAGGGCGGGTAAACTTGGCAAGGTTTTTCTTAAAAAAGGTTGCAATGGAGGTTGCAATCCAAACTAAAAAGGTTGCAGTTTTTCAACCTTAATTAATCAATCTAAAATTTAAAAAATAATGATCAAGCTAAATATACTTATTGTTATTACTTCTAGTAGGATTAGGAGGGATAATAAGGCTAGTCTAATCTGTAGAATTACATACGACAAGTCTAGAAAACAATTCTCTACAGGACTTTTCATCAACCCAAAACACTGGAATTCCAAACAACAATATGTTGAACCGCCAGAACCGGATGCAGAACTAAAGAACACACAATTGAGCCTTATAAAGATCAAACTTAGCCAGGCTTATAATTATTTAGGACACTTATATAAATTTATCAAATCACACCCAATTAAACTAGTGGTTACAGTTTAAACTTATGGTTTTTTGGTCTTTAGACTTGACTAAATTAACCTTGGATAGATTTATCACCACTTATCAAATTTTGATTTATCCGTTTTGTTAATCCTACTATAAGTTCCTCTGATCATTCTAATCTGATACAAATGACCATAAAAATGTGTAGAATGAATAGCTAAAATTGTTTTAAGGTCCACATCAGCTCTTTTATTATCGTAATCATTATAAAGATATTTGGATGGTCTATTTATTTGTTCTACTGTTAGGCCCTTAACCAACGAATCATACTTCTCATGGGCAATAGTAAACCTTGTTTTCATTTCTTCTAGTTTGTCCGCCTGAAAAGAAGTTGAAGGTTGATTTTTAATTAAGTATAAACCCTTATCTTCTATTGCATCACAAGACCATTCTTCAAACCAAATTAGATGACCAATAATCCAGCGGATGGAATTAGCCTCTTTATTAATTTTCCAATCAAGTTCTTTGTTTGAAATACCTTTTAAGATACCCCAAATCCATCTAAAAGAGTCATTGTCTAATTCTCGTAATAATTTAACTTGGGATAACAATTCTTGATTATTTTCGTATAGTATTTTTGGACTGAAGGCAAGCGAACAAAAGCCTGCAGCTGCGGACATTGATCCTAATAGAAATTCTTTTCTTTTCATTTTTAGTTGGATATTTTTTCTGATAAAAATCAAGTTTAGAAGTTAATAAATACCCCAATGGGTTTATTTGAAAAAATACAACTCCATGAGTAGCTTAAATAGTTCAAAAAGCTAGTAAAAATTGGTGAAATATCCCAAAAATTAGGTAAAAAAGAGGCTTTTTTAATTATAACGGCTCCATAGTTCAAGGGATAGAACAAAAGTTTCCTAAACTTTAGATCCAGGTTCGAATCCTGGTGAAGTCACTGTTTTAAAGACTTCTCAATTATTGACTTATCTTAATGGATAGGTCTTTTTTATTTTCTTCTATTTCAATATTACTGCATTGTATGCAATAGTTTCATTTTTGTGTAAAAAACAACTCATTTCAAACAAAAAAGATTTTTAAGAAAAAAATTTCATGGCTTTTTAATTTTTTGTGGATCTATTTTTTAGAAATGAACATGAAAATGCCCATTTTTTAAATTGTTTTTTTGCATATAGTTTGTACAGCCTGACTACTATTCCCACAGTTTATTATCTTCAGAGAAACGAACTATCATAGAATCCACTTGTTCAGACGTGTTCGACAAGGTAAGAAAAATTTTAAATTTGACTATTTCGCGTCAAAATCTTAAATTTAGGAAAGCATATTCAGTTGTGATGGGCCCAGGCACATACAATTTTCAAATAATTGTCGGATTTAAAATTCATTATTTTATGAAGAAATTAGCCATATTACCAATATTATTTCTGGCATATTCGACCTATAGTCAGAATGGTGGTGATACCTGTTCAACAGCAGTTCAGGTATTCCCGGGATCATACAGCAATACAACTATAAGCGGGGGCTCTAATGGTGCTGAAATGTCTGGTGGAGCGTCTTCTTCTTGGTTTTATTATGATGCCACAGAGGATGGAGTTATTTCAATCCGCTCATGCGTTGGAGATTCACAATGGTATTACCAACTTGAAGATACCGATCTGTATGTTGGCACTGGGAGCTGTGGTTCCTTGACTAGTTTGCCGTTGCGTGATGTACAGGGAACTTGGGATGATTTTGATGTTGTACAAGGTGAATACTGTAGTGTAGCTTCAAATATTCCCGTTGCGACTGGCACTAGATATTACATTGAATGGGCTGACACGTACAACCCTGGAAGTTTTGATTGGGAGCTTTCATTCGCTCCATGTAGACCAATATCATACAGTGCTTCGGTAATGGACGATTGTTTAAACGATCAATTCACAATTAGCATAAATGTTTCAGATCTCGGGACGGCGTCAAATTACACAATAGCCAACAGTTATAATGCTAATGTCACAAATATTAACTCTACCGGCAATTATGTAGTTGGTCCTTTTCCCGACATCGTGCTGGTAACTCTAGACTTTGTACACGACAGTAATTTTAATTGTGATATATCGGACACACCATATTTTTCAGGATGTGTGCCTTCAAATGACGACTTTGCAAATGCCATTGCAGTCACAGAAGGAACATATTATGGAAATACCACGAATGCAACTATTGATGAAGCTACAGCTCCTATATATTTGCCAGAAGATCTTATCATAGATGCCCCTAATACCTGGTATACCTACACTGGATCTGGTAATGCAGAATCAGTCACTGTAAGTTTGTGTGGATCATACTATGATACGTCACTAATTGTTTATACTGGAACATCGGGTAATTTAACACCGGTATATGGAAATGATGATTTTTGCGGCCTTCAATCCCAGATAACCTTTACATCTGATGGAATTACCACATATTATTTTACTGTGGAGGGATTTGATGTAGATAGCTTTGGTATTTATTCATTTTATTTTGGTACCGCAACATTGGGGCTTGAAGAAGAATTAGATCAACTAACATTTAAATTGTCACCTAATCCAGTAAATACCCGTTTAAATTTTATTTTACCCGGAAGCTATTCTAATATGCAATACGAAATTTTTGATATTATGGGTAAACGAATCGATAATGCATCATTCATAAATTCAAGACATAGCATAGACGTCAATGCGCTTAGTAAAGGAATTTACCTGTTCAAAATTATTTCAGATGAACGTGTCTTTTTAAAGCGGTTTATAAAAAACTGAATCCAGTCAAAAGTTGGATTAAGTTAAAAGTTCATATGTCAAAAGTATTAGGATATACTTATGGGATGCCATTGGAGAGTTTCTATTTGTGATAATAGGTATTTTTCTGGCATCAGAGGTTAATAATTAGAATGAGGTAATGATTAAATTCTTCAGTAAAATGTCTTAAATTCAATTAACTCGAACTTTTTAAGCATTTTAGAAATTAGATGGCGTTTTAGTTTTACCCTTTTGGAATAGAATTCACCCTACTGCAAGTGAGAAGTCAAAGGTGGGACCACCTTAAAGCCTAAATTACATTTGTAGTTTGGGCTTTTTTTTGGACACAACTGGGCGAGTTTACCATCCTTTAGCAGACTACCTGTCCTGCTGTAAGAAGGAAGCTAAGGTCGTTAAGATTGATGAAGGCCTCTTTGTAGCGATTATATAATAGCGTTATTACACTGAACGCAGTCGAAGTGTTGTTTCAGCATCCAAGAATAAGTTTAAAGGATTTACGTAACTGTAAATCCTTTTTTATTTGCAGTTTATAGCAGATGGACGCTAAAATGGTGACACGATCCTGTCACTTTTCAATACAATATGAATTATTACTATATTAGAGGAAAATAAACCTTATGGATAATAACAGCATGGTGTTTCTCCATAATTTAGGCTCCAATACATAGGTAGTTCAACCAAAAAAACGATTTAATTAAAATTATACAGAATGAAAAAGTTATACCCATATGCACATTGGTGGCTCTTATTGGGATTTATTATCGTAATAGCAGGTTTTATACCATCATATTGGACAAAAGACCTTGCTTCATTTAATCTTTCCGTACATATTCATGGCCTTTCTGCCACCTTATGGTTTATCATTTTGATATTACAGCCCCTGTTTATCAACTTGGAAAAATATAGAACACATCGCTTTTTTGGATATACTTCCTTAATAATAGCTACCGTTGTAGCTGCTAGTGCCGCTGTGGTAACACCTCATAACATAACTATTAATTATGGAGATCCTAACCTATCATTTATGATCTACTATGTGGATTTAATAATGGTCGCCGCCTTTGTGTTTTTTATTATGATGGGTATTCATCATCGTAAAAATATGCAACTTCATTCGCGATATTTGGTTTGCACAGTTTTTATCCCAATACAGCCCGCTTTGGTGAGGTTGCTCATTTACTCAGGCCTTGGATTTGAAATGGCATTACAACTTGGCAATGCTATAATTGTAGCAGCAATTTCATTAATGATCTGGGATGATTATAAAAAAGGGAGAATCTACCCACCTTATTTATTGGCATATATAATAATATTATCCATGGGTATTACATTTCACTTCGTAGGATGCTCTAATTGGTGGCAAAATCTTATAGAGAATAACAGTGTATTATTTGTTTGGATTATACTTCTTGGTCTTATTTCAACCACTTTAATTTTTTTAAAGAAAAAAAGTAAAACTCAGTGAAAGCTAGGCTTTTTTTGGACACAACTGGACGAGTTTACCTGTTGATGGCAGGAGGTTTATCCCGCTGCAAGCGGGAAGCCAAAGGTGGGACCACCTTAAAGCCTAAATTACATTTGTAGTTTGGGCTTTTTTTATGCAGTAAACTTAACTACATATTATAAATAACTGCATTGTATGCATTATGTGCATTTTGTATTAAAATAACAACTTACCAAAGGCAGGTAAACTTGCCAAGTTTTTCAACAAAAAAAGTACCCCATTAGGTACCCCAAAATATTTAAAATTTAATAATTATGAAATTAAACATTCTCTTCTTAGTCAGAAAGACTAAGCTAAATAAAAAGGGTGTATGTCCTATTCGTTGTAGGATAACATACAATAAAAAGAGAAGTCAATTCTCCACAGGACTCTTCATAAACCCGAAACACTGGAACAATAAACAACAATATGTTGAACCACCAGAACCAGATGCAGAACTAAAGAACACACAGTTAAGCCTGATTAAGACCAAACTTAGTCAGGCTTTTTTAATGCTCCAGGTTAAGGAAGAAACCTTTCCGGTAGAGGACATATACCTACTATACAAGGGAGAAAAAACCCAAAAGGAGCAAGGAGTCCTTGAAGCATTCAAACGATATCTGGAGTCCTTAAAAAAGCTTATAGATATTGATATACAACGAGGAACTTGGGTGAAATTTGACTATACCCATAAACATGTAAAAGCATTTATAAAACACAAGTATAATCGCAATGATTACCCTTTAAGTAAATTGAATTTACAGTTTCTGGCTGATTTTGAATATTATCTAAAAACAGAAAAAAACTTGGGTCAAGCTACCATTAACAAGATGATACAGCGGTTTAGAAAGCCTATTAGGATTGCTGTGGCTGAAGGTCATTTGGATAGGGACCCATTTATGCTGTACAAAGCTAAAAGAACCAGGAACAGCATTGTGTTTCTGTCTCCTGAAGAACTTCAAAAACATGAAAAGCATGAATTCTCACAGCCCAGATTGAAATTTGTAAAGGACTTGTTTGTGTTTTGTTGCTATACGGGTTTGCCATACAGGGAACTTATGGATTTGAAGCCCATACATATAGTGAAGGGATTTGATGGCAATAGGTGGATTGAGATAAAAAGGCAAAAGACATCTAAAGCTTTATCCATTCCTCTTTTACCTAAAGCTGAAGCTATATTAGATAAGTATTTAATTGATGAAAAGTATGTTTTTCCAAGGATAAGCAACCAAAAATATAATTCTTATCTCAAAGAAATTGGAGTTATAGTAGGCTTTGATAAAAAACTGACCACTCACATGGCAAGAAGAACCTTTGCAAGTACTGTTTTGTTGTATAATGATGTACCAATGGAGATTGTAAGTGAACTGTTAGGTCATTCCAGTATTAAGATAACTCAGGATAGTTACGCAAAAGTGATGAAGAAGAGAATTAGTTTGGAGATTAATAGGTTGAAGGGGAGTGGTTAGCTCCTCTTTGGTTTTAGCAATGGATTGTTGGTGTTGTTGTAGCCTGTTACTTTTTAACGCTTGTAGATATTTTCTGGATTAATTCTTCAGCCTTAATTCTTAGTTGCAATATCACCTCTTTATTTCCTATGAGAGCATGGTTCACCCAGTAAGTTCTGCTTTCTAATTCTTTATAATGATCTGAAGAAGGATCAAGCAACCAATCCCAATCCATATGTTCCAAATTTACCTGGTAGCTTAATCTAATTATTCTGTTAATGCCGTCACCCTTCATGCTAGCAAGTATGTATCCATATAATTCTTGATTATCTCTGTTCCTTTTACCAGCATGAACATTTGCATATTCATAATATTCACTAATCTTATGAGATAAATTTTCGGAATGCAATTTGTAAACAGCACCTGTATTTAGCATCTCATCAAATGTGATCCTATTTACTGTAATATCATATAAACTTGCTTGTCCTACCAAATAATCCTCTATTGATGAAATTGAATTTGTTGATCCAGAATGTAATAGATTAATAATTTTCTCCGATTGCTCTATCCATGACGTATAAATACTGTCCATTTCTAGAAATCTGTTCACATCTGCATTTAGTTCTATTCTTAGTTTATTGAGGAGCTTTTTTTGTTGTCCTTGTTCTTTCCTTTGATCATTCCAATTATTAAGTATGAAGGCTCCTAAAATACCAATCACTATCACAATTAACTCCAGCAAATATTCCGCCCATTTCAATCTTATTGTATCAAGGATTTTCTTCATAACCTAGAGAATGACCACCAACTTAGGGGTAATCACATTGTGTTTATTTCCAATATGTTTATCTAAAGATACATATTTTTTGAAAGGAGAATTAGTTTGGAGGTAAACAAATTAAAGGGGAGTGGATAGCTTCTCTTTAATTTTGAAAAATGGATGATATCAATGTTATAGCCTGTTGATTTATAGGTTGAACAAGAATCTTTCTAAAATTAATTATCAACAATTGAAAGTAATTCCTCTAATAAATCAATGTCTTCCTTTGTATCAAACCAACTTTGTTTGAAATGTTGAGCTATTAGGATTATTGTATTGCTTTTAGGATTGATTAATATAAATTGGTCACCTGCTCCATAAGCAGCAAAATATATTTTTTCATTTGCTTCCATTATCCACCATAAATATCCATAACCTATCTGATTTACTTTATGTCCGGTAAGTAAAAAGTTCTCATCTGTATCAGCATAATTTTTTAAGCTTTTTTCTGTCCAAAGTGTATCTAGTATTTGCACATTGTTTACGTTGCCTTTCTGAAGGTATAGCGTTCCCAGTCTGGCTAAATCTCTTGGTGTAAAATAGGTGCCACTTCTTCCTGAATAGTAGCCTTCTTCCTTTTGCCAATATGCACAATTTATTTCCAGGGGCCTGAATAAATACGTCTCGGCATATTCTCTGATAGAATGGTTAGTTGCCTTACTAATTATGGCCGATAACATATGTGGAAGTGCGTTGTAATATAAAAATTTGTCACCTGGTTTTGATTCAACTGGAGCTTTTAAAAGGGCATATTTAATACTAGGATTCCACCACTTATCAGGATGAAGCCCTCCAGACATAGTTAACAAATGTTTTATGGTTATATTGTTTTTCCTGTCATCATTTATCTTATCAACATATTCAGGGAAATATGCCATTATTGATTCGTTTTCAGATTGAATTAATTTTTGTTTAATAGCAATCCCTATCAAGGCTGATGTTATACTTTTTGTCACTGAAAAAGTATTGAATGCAGAGTACTTGTCACACCCTTTATAATACTTTTCCAGTATTAGCTTATTATCCTTTATCACTAAAACACTTTGTAAATTCTCCCATTCCGATATTTTGCTTAAAAAAGTATCTAATTTATCTTTTTCAATATTATGATTTCCAATTGATTCAGTTTCCCAATTATAAGGTTCATATGGAACTCTAATAGTTTCGTTTACCTTTAATTCGTCATAATTTTGAGAAGATAAGTTCAAGAACAATTGCAATAAAATCAAAGTAAAAATAAATGTAAGTTTCATTTGTATTATTATTTATACAAGGGATTTATTTAATAGGCTACAACGGTATGGCTAAGATTCCTAAAGATACAGATTTTGTGGAATGGAGGATGAGCTTAGAGATTAATAGATTAAAGAGGAGTGGATAGCTCCTCATTGAATTATAATGATGGATTGTATTTTATTAAAAACACTTATTATAATCTGTTTTCTTTTGTTCACTGTCAATGTCATTTATGATTTCAATTATTTCATGTTTCATTAAAAGCAGGTGATTACAGTAGGTATTAATGTATTCCCAAAAATTAGCCAGATCTAGATTTAACTTTTCATTGTCGCCCTTATATAAGTTATTATAGTTCCATTGAGCTTTTTCAATTGCATATTGCCAGACTATTTTATTTTGTCTTTCCTTCATTGTGCCATATACATTATTTATTCTGATCAGCCACTGTTCATAGAAAGACTGAATCTTCTCAAACAGCATTTCATTTTTTATTATACCAGATTTTCCATCAGCTATTAGTGAACTGTAAGTTCCTTTGGTTGATTGAAAAGAAAGACTTCTTTTGAATAAATTTGCGAGCGGAAAACCTGCTGTGTCAATGTTTTTAATAACAAATTCAGAATCCAATTCCATTGTAGGTTCTATGGATTTCATTATGTTTAAACCATCAACATATAATGAAATGATGTAATCAATATTTTTCACATCCTTATTCAAGTCTCTGTATATGCCCTTGAGATATTTCATTTCTAAATTACTCAGTTTTCTTTCTTCATTCCAATTGTTAATTGAGAGTGCAATTAAAATACCCACAACAACTAGAACAATTTCTCCGATTGCATATTTCAGGTACTTACCAGTCTTGCCTTCCAAGAGTAAATTTTGTCTAATTTTTCTAAAGAACTTTATCATTGGTTGGATTAAACAATACAGAAAGATAAGGAAAATGTAAATAAGAGAGAAGAGAAGAAAACATCATTTATTGCAAAAATTGAACTAATAACTTAATTTTAAGCCTAACTGGTAAACATGCTTTGACTACATACACCCGTCCAGACCAGGACCGAGCTTTAAAAAAATATCCTGTGGATGTTTTTAGCGATGGGGCCAGTTGGCGCGCTGGCATAAAATGTTGTGTTGTTCCTGATGAAATATTCAGGACGTAGTGAAAGTCAAGCTTTGCTTGGCAATCCAATGAGAAGCTTTCCTTTTTTCTTTTTAAGAAAATCGGGATGCTTTTTTGTTTTAGGGGGTTATTTCTTTTTATGAGGCACCCGTATTTTAACTTATCAAAGTAATTCTAGGAATATCTCTACCGATTTATTTGGAAGGTTATTTGTCGTAATCTTAATGGTAATTACCTAATTAAATCAATTATAAAATTTTTCATAATATTCTTATTATCTTTAGCATAAAGACTTTTAAATGAAAGGTTTTTGGGAAGAATTAAAACGCAGAAATGTGATTAAATCAGCAATAGCCTATGTGGTTGTTGCATGGGTGTTGTTGCAGGTTTTGTCAATAGTTTTACCGGCTTTGGGCGCTCCTGAATGGGTAATGAAAACCGTATTATTATTAGTGCTTCTTTGTTTCCCATTATGGCTTCTCTTCTCTTGGGCTTATAATATTTCATCTAATGATATCAAATCATCAGAGAATAGTCAAACTGAAAGTTTAAAAATTAAAAATCGTTTAAATAGTGTTATCATAGGAGCATTGTCAATTGCAGTTGCAATACTTCTTTTCAAGAATATTAATGATAATAATAGTGATAAGGATAATGATTCGGCAGAAAATTTGAGAACTATATCATTAGCGGTATTACCCTTTGAAGATCTAAGTCAGAATAATGATCAGGAATATTTTTCAGATGGAATAAGCACAGAACTTAATAGTTTATTAGTAAAGATGAAAGTTTTAAAAGTGATTGACCCAAGATCTTCTTTTTCATTTAAGGGGAAAAATGTCACTATAAGGGAAATTGCTGAACAGTTAAATGTGACCCATGTACTAGATGGAAGTGTGAGGAAAAGTGGTGAAAAAGTGCGCGTAGTTGTTCAACTAATTGATGCTGATAATGGCACAAGTGTATGGAATCATACGTTCAATAGGGAGATGGGTGAAATATTTTCATTGCAGGATGAGATTGCAAAGGCAGTTATTGATGAGTTAAAGATTGTTCTTGGAAGCGAGTCTAACAGACAATTTAATCAGAGACCAACAAGCAATATTGAAGCATACAATTTTTATTTAGAAGCTTTATACTATATTAATTTATCTGGATTTGAAAATGTTAATAAAGCGCTAGCTTTATTAGAGCAAGCCATTAATTTAGATTCCAATTTTGCCAATGCTTATGCACTTCTCGCAAAAACTTATATACTTAATAATATTGATTTGGAATTCAAGGAGGAATGGAACAGGAAAGCCTATGTGGCTATTCAAAAAGCATTAACACTGGACCCTAATTTAGCAGAAGTTTATGTTGCTAGAGGTATGTGGTATTGGTCTCCTAATAATAATTTTGACCATGAACATGCTATAAGAGATTTTAACAAAGCTATTGAGTTGAATCCTGGGCTTAGTTCGGCATATCAGTCGTTATTATTGGTTCAATTACATATTGGATTACTAGATTATGCCTTGAAGTCGGGTGAAATGGGGTTGAATTTAGATCCAACAAACACATGGTTAAAACATTTCGTTGGACAAGTTTATTATTTTAAAGGAGATTACGATAATGCTCTAAAAATGTATGAAAGTATTCCTTATCAATTTATCCCTTTCTTTAGAATAGCCCTTACAGCTCAAACCCTTAATTATAAAGGAGAAATTGATGAAGCTATAGAAATGGTTGAAAAGGGGTTGTTAGAATACCCAAATGAACCACAACTTAATAGTACTTATGCTATTTTTCTTGCTACTAAAGGACAAGAGCAAAAAGCCTTGGAATATATGCAAAACGCCTTAAATAACCAGACTTTACTTAGACACGTTCATCATCTTTATCATAATTTTGCGAGTATCTCAGCCTTGTTAGGTAATAAGGAGGAGGCTTTATATTGGTTGAATAAAGCTGCAGATTCTGGAATGCCATGTTACCCATTATTTAAAAATGATCCCAATTTAAATAGTCTTGATGGATATAAACCATTTGAAGAATTCTTAAATAAATTAATTGCTGAACGTAATTATTATAAGAATTTGTTTAATTAAAATTATTTTTAAAAAAGAGTATTGTTACCTTGTCCTAAGGTTATAAAAGTTATGTTGTTTACGCCGGACGCGTGACTAAGTGAAAACCCAGTAAAACGGGTTGTCCAATGAGAAGCTTTCCTTTTTTCTTTTTAAGAAGATTGGGATGCCTGCCTTTCTGCAGACAGGCGTTTTTGTTTTAGTGGGTATTGAAAAAAATAAGGTCATATAGAATAATTATATGACCTAAATTAAAAGAAGTTATTTAATTAGTGCAGTTGAACGGATTGATGCATTATTGTTGCGAAAAAATCGTCTTCTATTTTATCCCAATTAAACATGAGTCTGGCTTGAAATCCTTTGCGTTTATTGTCAACTGGACTGTATAGTAAGCCTGCTGCTTTAATTGAGTATGCATTATTATTCTTACTGTCATTAAGGAATGCATTATAATCATTGTCATTATAGTTATAATGAGCCATTCCTTCCGCTAAGAGTTCAGAACCTAAAATAAAATCACAAAATGGAGAGATACGATCCCAGGTGCCTTTAAAAACAATAACATTAACCAGTCCTTGTTGATTAGTAATAATTCTAAACTCATTGGAGTTATTGTTAATAAACTGTGCTGGTACTTGGTCAAAAAGCTCCCAAGAAAAATTTCCATTGCATATTTCTAATTGATTTTCATAAGTAATTCCAATGAGGGCGGTAAGATTTGTTTTTGTATCATAAATAAGAAAAGACCAGACGCCATCACTGGTTCTAATAATAAATGGTCCTGATTGTTCGGGAGCATTAGCAATGCCTTTAGCATTAACCTTAGATAATTCAGCTTCATTTTTCAGGACATTTATGTCCTGTAATGGTTCATTTGTACATGCCGTTGCAAGTAGTGCAATGCATACGTAGATAGAAATAATTTTAGATTTCATGATTTGATTGTTATCTTAAAAATTAAATAAGCAAACAGGTATTAAGACCTTATTGAGTTCATCCAAAACACTGTATCAGGAAGTTTAGTGTAAACTGGAGAGCAAAAATGATTTTAGGGGACCAGTATTAGTAACGAAAAGAGGCTAACCTATTGAGGGTTAAGCATATAAATATAATGAATTAATTTTAGATAGAGGTATTTTTTCTTAATTATTTATCAGGAAATTTTTGTCATAAAATGTAAGATTTTTAATAATCCAATGAGAAGCTTTCCTTTTTTCTTTTTAAGAAAATCGGGATGCTTTTTTGTTTTAGGGGGTTTTGTTTGGTGTGCATTAAGGTGTGGGCTTTTATCCTAAGGTGTGCATAAAAAATAATTCCAAATCCTTTCAACTAAAGGAGATAGTAATAACGCTAAAATTGATATAATCATAGCAATAATTGAAATCGTATAAGCCTGTTGGGCATTCTCTCTAGCCTCTCTTAATTCATAAAAATCTAATAACCTTTTATCACCTTCACCGTTTAAAAAATATTTTTCTTCAATTGTAAACTGGTTAAATGTAAGTTCAATACTGGACACATCATATTTACCAGGATTTAATTCCTCTTTAAAAGAAATATAAAATTTACCAATAACTCCTAGATCTTTAGTAGGACTAGTTCCAATTTGAGTACTAGACCAATAATGGGTGTCCAAAACAAATTTGAAGAATGAAATTAATGATTCAGCATTAAACTTTGTTTTAAAGGTTGTTTCAATATAATCACGTAACTCTTTAAATGTTACTCCATCAAATGGTTTTTTAGAGCTATACTCTAAAGCTTTTAAATAATGACTTTCTTCCATAAACTAAAATATTAAAAATATGAAAACACGATTTTTTATTATACTCAGTAGACTCAACAAAATAGGCAAATCTGCAGTAAAATGCAGAATAACTTATAAACATAAACGTAAGGAATTCTCTACAGGATTGTTTATAACTCCTAAGTATTGGAAAAGTAAAAATCAAAAAGTAGTACCTCCAGAACCGGATGCGGAACTAAAGAACATGCAATTAAGCCTGATTAAGACCAAACTTAGTCAGGCTTTTTTATTTCTACAGGTTAAGGGGAGTGATTTTACTGTAGATGATATCTATAAACAATACAAAGGTGAGACCCCTAAAAAGGAGTTTGGAGTGATGGAAGTCTATAACCTGCATAGTGACAGAATAAAGAAGCTAATTGGTATAGATATACAATATGTGACCTATTCTAAATACATTGAATCTGGAAGACATTTACAGTCTTTTATTAAGCATAAATTTAAGGCAAAAGACATCCAATTAAAGGCTCTTAAAAGTAGTTTTTTGGAGCAATATGAATATTTCCTTAAAGTAGAAAAGAAGTTCCAGCAGAGCACCTTAAATAAGGCTATACAGCGCTTTAGAAGGGTTATTAGGTATGCTGTGGCAGAGGATTATCTGGCTAAAGACCCCTTTATGTTGTATAGAGCTAAAAGGGTTAAAAAAGAAGTGTTATTTCTATCACCAGAACAGCTTAAAAAACTGGAGGAGACAGACTTTTCAATAAAGAGAATCCAACAGATTAAAGATATGTTTGTGTTCTGCTGTTATACTGGATTAGGCTTTAAGGAAATGGTGAATTTAAAAAAGTCTCATTTTACTTTAGAGTTTGATGGTGAACTGTGGATTACTGTGCATAGGAATAAGACTAAAAGAATCTATAAAGTACCATTATTACCTAAAGCCAAAGAGATAAAGGATAAGTATGATAATGTAACTAATGAATATGTTTTTCCAAGTATATCAAATGCTCATTTTAATGGGTATTTAAAAGAGATTGCAGATGTTGTGGGGATAGAGTTTAACTTGACCCATCATATAGCTAGAAAGACCTTTGCAAGCACCGTTTTATTGTATAATAATGTGCCTATGGAAGTTATTAGTAGATTACTTGGACACAGTAAACTACAGACTACACAAGATAGCTATGGAAAGGTGGTTGAGAAGAGGATTAGTTTGGAGTGTATGTAGTCAAAGCATGTTTACCAGTTAGGCTTAAAATTAAGTTATTAGTTCATTTTTTGCAATAAATGATGTTTTCTTCTCTTCTTGATTGTTTTAATTTTAATTATCTCTCTTTGTTTTAATA
>NZ_JAKMCM010000019.1 GCF_022662015.1 Aestuariivivens sediminicola
TGTATGTAGTCAAAGCATGTTTACCAGTTAGGCTTAAAATTAAGTTATTAGTTCATTTTTTGCAATAAATGATGTTTTCTTCTCTTCTTGATTGTTTTAATTTTAATTATCTCTCTTTGTTTTAATAGTTGATTTTCTCTTCCAAAATAGACATCTGATGGTGTCAGGTTTTGCAGTGATTCGTGATATCTATGATTGTTATAATACGTTACAAACTCTTCCAGGCGTTTAGTTAAATCACCAGGCAGATAATAGTTCTCCAGTTTTACAACATTCTTCATAGAACGGTGATAGCGCTCAATCTTACCTTGTGTTTGTGGATGATTGGGTTTGCCTCTTACATGATGTATTTGTTTTTCATTTAAGTACTCTTTCAAATCACCACTGATATAACATGAGCCATTATCAGATAACAGTTTTGGAGCATTCTCCTTAGTTAATCCAGTTTTTTTAAAAGCCTGTTCTATGGTTCTTTCTACATCGTCTGCTTTCATTGTAGAGCATAACTCCCAATGGATGATATAACGGCTATAATCATCTAAAACAGTTGAGAGGTAGTACCAGCCCCATCCAATGATTTTAAAGTAAGTAAAATCGGTTTGCCACATTTGGTTAGGTCTAGTGGTCTTGTCTTTAAACTCATCATTGGCTCTCATAACAATATATGCAGGAGAGGTAATAAGCCCTCTACTCTTTAAAATGCGGTAAACGCTACTCTCTGATATAAAATACTTTTTATTATCTGTTATCCAAAAGGCAAGCTCTCTGGGAGACATATGAGGAAGCTCTAAAGCAAGCTCAACTACCTCATTGCGTACTTTGTCTGGTATTCTGTTCCATTGACTATGGGAACCTCTTAACCTTGGAGCAAGTCCATCGTAGCCCTCTTTTTGATAACGACCATACCAGTTGTAGAATGTTCTTTTAGGAATACCCAGTTCTTTTAGAGTTCTGTTTACTCCAAGTTCAGAGTCTTCCACAAGTCTGATAATCTCGTACTTTTCTTGTTGATTGAATCTCATATACTTCTTAAACTCTATTGTAGACCATGTAAGCTTTTTTTAAGCACTCGTATCTCCAGAGCCTGCTCTG
>NZ_JAKMCM010000020.1 GCF_022662015.1 Aestuariivivens sediminicola
CCATTGAACCATTACATCGCCTCTGAGCTTACGGCCACCTCGGGTGACTGTAACGATAATGATGCGGCCATACACCCCGATGCTATCGAGGTCTGTGATGGCATTGACAATAACTGTAACGGTCAGATAGACGAAGGGGTTAAGACCACCTATTACGCCGATACCGATGGCGATGGCTATGGGGATCCGGCATCAACCACCCAGGCCTGTTCCGTCCCTGCAGACTATGTGAGTAACAACACGGATTGCGACGACACGGATGCCAATGAATATCCGGGTCAGCTATGGTACGCGGATGTGGACGGCGATGGTTACAGCAGCGGCACCTCCCAGACGGCCTGCGAGCGTCCATTGAACCATTACATCGCCTCTGAGCTTACGGCCACCTCGGGTGACTGCAACGATAATGATGCGGCCATACACCCCGATGCTATCGAGGTCTGTGATGGCATTGACAACGACTGTGACGGTCAGATAGACGAAGGGGTTAAAACCACCTATTATGCCGATACCGATGGGGACGGCTATGGGGATCCGACATCGACCACCCAGGCCTGCTCGGCTCCTGTGGGCTATGTAAGTGATAATACCGATTGTGATGATACAGATACCAATGTAAATCCGGGTGAGACGGAAATATTGGATAATGGTAAGGACGACGATTGTAATCCCGCAACCCTGGACAGCTCGGCCGATGTTGATGATGACGGCGATGGCTTTACAGAAAATGAAGGCGATTGTGATGATACCAATCCGAACATCAATCCCAATGCCATTGAAATATGTGATGGTAGGGACAATGACTGTGACGGACAGATAGACGAAGGGGTTAAGACCACCTATTACGCCGACACCGACGGGGACGGTTATGGCGATGCAGCATCGACCACCCAGGCCTGTTCTGCTCCTTTTGGCTATGTGAGTGATAATACGGATTGCAATGATACCGATAACACCGTTTACCCTGGCGCACCGGAACTTTGCGATGGTAAGGACAACGACTG
>NZ_JAKMCM010000021.1 GCF_022662015.1 Aestuariivivens sediminicola
CATTATCAGATAACAGTTTTGGAGCATTCTCCTTAGTTAATCCAGTTTTTTTAAAAGCCTGTTCTATGGTTCTTTCTACATCGTCTGCTTTCATTGTAGAGCATAACTCCCAATGGATGATATAACGACTATAATCATCTAAAACAGTTGATAGATAGTACCAGCCCCATCCAATGATTTTAAAGTAAGTAAAATCAGTTTGCCACATTTGGTTAGGTCTAGTGGTCTTGTCTTTAAACTCATCACTGGCTCTCATGACAATATAAGCAGGAGAGGTAATAAGTCCTCTTGCCTTTAAGATGCGGTAAACACTACTTTCTGATATAAAGTAGTTCTTGTTATCTGTTATCCAAAAGGCAAGCTCTCTGGGAGACATGTGGGGAAGCTCTAAAGCAAGCTCTACTACCTCATTGCGTACTTTGTCTGGTATTCTGTTCCATTGACTATTAGAAGCTCTTAACCTTGGAGCAAGCCCATTATAGCCATCTTTTTGATAACGACCATACCAGTTGTAGAATGTTCTTTTAGGAATCCCCAGTTCCTTTAATGTTCTGTTTACTCCCAATTCAGAGTCTTCCACAAGTCTGATAATCTCGTACTTTTCTTGTTGATTGAATCTCATATACTTCTTAAACTCTATTGTAGACCATGTAAGCTTTTTTTAAGCACTCGTATCTCCAGAGCCTGCTCTGCTACAATGATTTTTAAATCTTGAGATTCTTTACGAAGTTCTTTTACTTCAAATGAGTTGGCTTCTCTTTCTGTATCCCCATTGAGACGCTTTTTACCTGCTTCAATAAAGTCTTTACTCCAACGATAATATAAATTAGGAGAGATGCTTTCCCGTCTACAGATAGAGGTAATAGAGTCTTCCCC
>NZ_JAKMCM010000002.1 GCF_022662015.1 Aestuariivivens sediminicola
TGGCTTCTCTTTCTGTATCCCCATTGAGACGCTTTTTACCTGCTTCAATAAAGTCTTTACTCCAACGATAATATAAATTAGGAGAGATGCTTTCCCGTCTACAGATAGAGGTAATAGAGTCTTCCCCGTCTACAGATAGAGGTAATAGAGTCTTCCCCTTTTAATCCTTCTAATACAATTCTGATTTTTTCTTCCGATGAGAACTTTCTTCTAGTTTGTCTTTTAATGTCCTTGACAATGGACTTGGCTGATTTCTTCTTTGCCATAATGTTTACTTTTTAAGGTTTGTAATAAAGCCTTGAAAGCATGCTTTCAAGTTAATAATCTATTACTTAACTTTATTCCTTAACTGGTAAACATTTAGCTGACGCTACACAAATACCAACCTCGAGTCAAGACAGTTTTTAAAGGATGGGTTATTTAATTGAAACCAATAAAGCAGTTATTGATGGTGAGACTATATATGACTTTGATTCTATTTCTATTTTTTGGATATCTGCAGCAGTAATTTCTGTGTTTCTAGCATTATTAACATGGAAGAAAACGTAAATATTAGAAGTGAGCAACTTTAAATCAGGAATTCATTTGGATAAATATACTGACCATAAAAATTAAATAAAACTCATCAACTTTTTTATCAAAATTGAAGAGGTCCGTACTTGGCAAAAAACCTATTTTTTTAATCTATATATAATCTGGAATGAATAATTGGTAGCATTTAGCTATTTCACTAATTACTTAAAAAGTTATTTAATCGTACATAAATCGTACAATTTATAAAAACAAAAATCCGTAATCATTTTATTATTAATGAATTACGGATTTTAACTGTACTCAAGGTGGGAATCGAACCCACACTCTGTTGCCAGAACTGGATTTTGAATCCAGCGCGTCTACCAATTCCGCCACTTGAGCTATTTTTTGCTGAATTAAAAAACGTTTTTGAATCCAGCGCGCCTGCCTGTCGGCAGACAGGTCTACCAATCCGCTCTACCTACCGAAGGTAGGCACTTGAGCTTTTCGGACAGCAAAAATATGTATTTTTTCGAAAACTAGTTGTAAAAATACCATACATTATACTTTTTAGGTAAAAATAAATGTATAAATTTGCACCTCGTTAAAAACGAAGGTGTCCTTGGACGCTCAAAAACAAGACCTTAACAATGCCAATTGTAATTACAGAAGCTAAAATTTTTGCCTGTTCCCAAAGCATGGTCCTTGGTAAAAAAATTGCCAAAGCCTTTGGTACCAAACTCGGCAATGTAATTACGTCAAAATACAGTGATGGGGAGTTTCAACCCTCCTATGAGGAATCCATCCGCGGCACTCGTATTTTCATTATCGGTTCTACCAATCCCGGACCGGAAAATTTAATGGAAATGCTGCTCATGATAGATGCGGCCAAACGAGCTTCTGCTAGACACATCACAGCGGTATTGCCCTACTTTGGATGGGCAAGGCAGGATCGGAAAGACAAGCCGAGAGTGCCCATTGCGGCGAAGTTGGTTGCAAAGATGTTGGAAGTTGCCGGAGCAACACGCATCATTACCATGGATTTGCATGCGGATCAGATACAGGGCTTTTTTGAGAAACCGGTAGACCATTTATTTGCCTCCACTATTTTTCTGCCGTATTTGAGAAAGTTGAATTTGGATAATTTAACCATTGCCTCTCCGGATATGGGAGGCTCCAAAAGAGCTTATGCCTATTCCAAAGCGCTTGAAAGTGATGTTGTTATTTGCTACAAGCAACGGGCTAAGGCGAATGTGATTATGCATATGGAATTAATAGGTAATGTTACCGGAAAGAATGTGGTGCTGGTAGACGATATGGTCGACACGGCAGGAACCCTAACCAGAGCAGCTGACCTAATGATGGAGCGTGGCGCCCTGAGTGTAAGAGCCATATGTACGCATCCGATATTGTCTGGAAATGCTTATGAGAATCTGGAGAAGTCTAAATTGGAAGAACTCATTGTAACAGATTCCATTCCCCTATCTCAGACGAGTGATAAAATTAGGGTGCTGAGCTGTGCAGACTTGTTTGCCGATGTGATGCATCGTGTGCATGAGAACAGTTCCATTAGCTCTAAATTCATCATGTAGTGAGGGAGAACTAAGAAACCATCAATTAAATAGAATATAAATTAGAAATTTAAATATTAAAACATGAAATCAATTACAATCAATGGATCCAAAAGAGAAAGCGTGGGCAAGAAAGCAACGAAGGCCTTACGTAATGCTGGTCAGATTCCTTGCGTATTATACGGGGGAGATAAGCCAGTGCATTTCTCGGCACCAGAAATCGACTTCTCAAAGCTTGTTTACACGCCCAATGCGCATACTGTTGTTATTGAGCTTTCTAACGGTGAATCGTATAATGCCGTAATGCAGGATATACAGTTTCACCCGGTAACCGACGCTATCTTACATATCGATTTCTATCAGTTGTTCGAAGACAAACCAATTACCCTGGATATCCCGGTTAACCTTGTGGGGAACTCCAGAGGGGTTAAGAACGGAGGTGTTCTGAGAAGAAACAACAGAAAATTACGTATCAAGGCACTTCCTGTCGATTTACCTGATTTTATCGAGATCGATATTACACCGCTTAAGATCGGGGATAAAGTCTATGTAAGAGATTTGGAATCTGAGAAATACAGTTTCCTTCATACCGATAATACGGTGGTTTGTCAAATCAAGACGGCAAGAACAGCCATTCTCGATGAAGAGGAAGAGGAAGAAGAAGAAGCTGTTGAAGGTGCAGGTGAAGAAGCAACAACTGATGCTGAAGCACCGGCAACGGAAGCTGCTCAGGAATAGTATTCTGTTTCAACTAAATAGGAGAAGCATTCTGAATTATTCAGGATGCTTTTTTATTTTTACACAAAGTAGTAAATCGTGTTAAAGAAAATTACACAATTTTTTAATAAACACCTTAAGTCTTCAAACAGGGAAGAGGCACATTCTATGAAAAAGTTTTTAATCGTTGGTTTAGGAAATATTGGTGAAAAATATGAAAATACACGGCATAATGTCGGATTTAGAATTGTAGACCACTTTGCAAAAATGGAGACATTGAATTTTGAAACCCAAAAACTGGGAGAGATAGCCACGTACAGATTAAAGGGAAGAACACTAATTTTCCTCAAACCCAACACGTATATGAATTTAAGTGGAAAGGCCGTTTTGTACTGGTTGACAAAGGAAAAAATTCCTATAGAAAACCTGTTGGTTATTACCGACGATTTAAACCTGCCTTTTGGAAGCATCCGTTTGAAGACGAAAGGCAGCGACGGTGGCCACAATGGGTTGAACGATATCCAGAACAAGTTACAGACAACGACCTACAACCGGTTTCGATTCGGTATAAGCGATGCGTTTAGCAAGGGCAAACAGGTCGATTATGTCTTGGGCGAATGGACCTCCGAAGAGGTCGAACAACTGCCCGAACGCTTAGATACCTCGGTTGCACTGATAAAGTCCTTCGTTTTAGCAGGGGTGCAACACACCATGAATGCCTTCAATGGTAAATGAACCCCTCAGCGACCGGTCTAATTAATGACTATTTTTTTGGTCGACTTACGCATACCGTCGTTTACATTTAATATATATATACCTGTTTGAGCGTGTTTCAGACTAATGCGTTCTTCAAAGTTTACGGAAGCCTCATAATTGTGTTTAAAAATCTGACGCCCTCTCATATCAAACACTTCAATATCCAGATATTTCGATTGTGACCCGTCGAGGGATATGGTGAAGTCCCCTTTGTTTGGGTTTGGATAAACCTTGAGACTGCTTATTTCGTTCAGGTCCGGGTCATTTAATGTGATTGTGGTAATGCACATATCCAAATACCAGTCGTTCAGGGTTCCCTCGTCTACCGGTTCGAAATCGGCGACAAGCAAATTCCAGTTGCCCTGACTATCCAAAGTATTGAATGACCCTAATGTACCGGAAGGGCTAAACGTTCCGGTGATGGTGCCATTCGGAGGAATAGAGCAAACGATTGCCGGTGCCCCGTCGTCAAAAATAATATCGAAACCATCCTCATCGTCACATTCGAGGGCCCATAAAAATTCTTTGGTGCTGTTATTCGGATGGTCCAGTTGAACCAATACGTCACTTGCGTAGGTATGCGTGACATCCACATTTACCTTAAGGCTCGTTATAATCCCATTATCGGGCACGTTGATGGTGTTTCCAACTACGGTACCCGGTTGACCGGACGTTGTGGCATCCGGAATACTAATGTTGAGGTTGGAAGCTGATAAATATTGATTACAGGTTTCGGTGACGGTATACCCTATGGCAAAGTCGGCCTCATTGATAGCGAAAAATATATTTTGTGAAGCATCGGCTTCAACCATGATGCGACAAAAGGGTGCGGCCACACCTCCGGGGAAGGTCACAGATGCACTGCCATCATTGGCTGTAGAAGCTAATACGGTGGGATAGGTTAAACCCCCGTCCGTGGATAATTTTATAGTCACCATTGTGGTACTCATCGGTGCAAGGTTGGTGTCTGCCACATCCCATGACACGGTTTGTGTACTGCCAACAGGGTAACTTATATAGCTGCTTTGAGAGGTGACCTTAAATGGCCCGTTAGCATCAACTACCGTAACCGTCATCCCATCGTTGTCCGTTTGCCCGTATGCCGTGTTGGAACCGTTGTCTCTGACCGTCAATTGAAAATTAAGATCCCTGGCAACGGCAGGCAGGATTTCCCAGGAGCTTGAACCATTTGAAAATCTCAAATCTTCCAACCGGGGGATATACCGTACCGGATTGGTAGTAGGTTTAAAAGACCGGATCAAGGGACCGGTGGTATTTGTTTCCGAAACACTACCCTGCGAAGTTGCTAAATCATATTGCTCCCAGGTAAAGGTATGGGTTCCGGTATTAAAAGTATCGTCCGAGCTTCCGGTAAGCCTAAACGGCGTTGAAATGGGAATGGTATAATCGGCTCCGGCATTGGCAGTAGGCGCCACGTTTCCGGTTGGCATCTCATCCGGACAGCCACTGCTACTGCCATTGCTTATGTTAGCCCATATCATCTGCAGGCTTTTTTGATGAAAGTAATCATCGGAACTGGTCTGAACATTATCAGGAGAGCATAATCCGGCATAGGACATGATGGTTGTACCGCTACCCGGCTCATAGGAGTTGTTAGAATCCCATTGCCCGGCCGAGCAGCCACCACTGCTGCTGGTCCAGGTATGTGGTGCACCATACTGGTGGCCCATTTCATGGGCTACATATTCAACATCAAAAATATCGCCCACGGGAGCGGACAGACCCGTAACCCCTTTAGCTTTATCTAATACCACACAGGGGGAATTAAGTTGTGCTATACCACCCCCGCCTGTACTGAATACATGTCCGATATCGTAACCTGCATTGGTAATAGCATTGTCAATGATAGTCTGATTTTGTGCGAGCATGGCTTCACCATCATCATTCGTATAACCATCCGGTTCGGCTAAAAATATAAGGTCGGTGTTGTCTACCATTTGCATGGTAAGGGATAATTCATTTTCAAAAATCCCGTTCACTCGATTCATGGTCACCATCATAGCGGCCAAGACCGCTGCTTTTTTCTCTGCATCGGTACCGTCTGAAACCCCTGCTTCATTAATATGAAAGGTCGAATACTCCACCGTTGATGCCAGGGCCAGGTCATAGGTCCTCAGGGTACCATCATTGGCATTTAGTAAAGCATTCGATTTTGTGGATGCCGCTATTTTCAGTTGAGGGCCATCATCAACAAAACCACAGGCAAAAGCGGTTTTGGGATGCATCAGATCACTTTTCTCATACACCATATAATACCCTTTATTATGAGCAATGGGGTCTATGAGGTGGATGCCCTTACCGGAGGAAATCCCCATGACATGCAGGCCTTGAGGTGTTATACTAAATCGAATTTTATTTCCTGTATGTTCTGTACTGATACCTACATAGGTTCTTAAATCCGGGTGCTTGCTTTGAAAATCAGATTTCAGCAAAGGCGCTTCTTGTATGCTATACGTTTCTAAAACCCCCTGACTGTTGGGCAATTTAAGTGTTACGTTGGAGATAAAAGCCGTACTGCGGTCCGGAGCTGTTTTTAAAACAGCTTTCAAAGCGTCGATGTCTAGTTTGTAAAATGCGGCGCGATTCTGCTTCAGATCCTTACTCAGTGCTTTTCCTTCTGAAGCTTCAGTTTGTGTGGCCGGAAACCAGATGTCCTTGTCGTTTTGGGCAAAAACAACAGTCGAAAAACATAACAAAATAACTAGGGAGGCCATCCAATGGCGGTGCATCTTTTTCATGTGAAGATTTTTTAGCGTCAATAAAAATAACTTCTAATTTTGTTAATAGCAAAAAAATGTGCCATGTGGCAGAAAATTCTATGGTTCTGAATGTTAAGAATTTAAATATCCTTGTTATGATGCTTTGTTTGTGTTGCTGTAAAACAAAGGATCTGGTTGTAAATAATAGCGCCGATATAAGGCCCTGGTGTCCTGAAAACGGTACATGTACGTTTAAAATATTAACGGATAAACGGATGGAAAGGCATTACGATGAACACAATGCCCTTTATGTGAGTCTGGTTGACGGTGATCAATGGGTGTTTGAAATTGAATATAAAAAGGAGGTGCCGCCCAATGCCCTGGATGCCGAATTACGGGAGCAGATCTTTCTGGAAATTAACCCGCGACAATTAAACACCAGGGGAGACCAGGGGATAAAGGCAAAGTTGGTTTTCGCCAGATGGTGTTACTGTAAAGGGGAAGCAGGCTATTTTATGCCCAATCAGAAAGACATTGATCTGATTAAGGTGAATGATACTGTTTATGAGTTGCGTTTGGATTTCAGTGTTCTGAACATACCCCAAGCCATTAGCAAAATTGTGCAGCGATTTGAAATACCATAGTATTTGTATATCCTTTTATAATGGTTAATTTTGCAGAAACGTTTTAGCTTGAAAATTAGCAAATCCCTAACCTTACCTTCCAATACGCACACCGTAGTAACCATTGGTACCTTTGATGGAGTTCATATTGGTCACCGCAAGATCATTGGGCGTTTAATCCATACCGCGAAACAGGAAGGTTTAAGCTCTGTGATACTCACCTTTTTTCCCCATCCCAGGATGGTACTTCAAACGGATGCTCAAATAAAACTAATCAATACCATTGAGGAGCGTTATGCCATTTTAGAAACGCTTGGTATCGACTTTCTCGTCGTAAAAAAGTTCACGCGGGAATTTTCTAGAATGCCCGCAGAAGATTTTGTAAAGCGCATTTTAGTGGAAAAGCTCAGAGCAAGAAAAGTGGTTATTGGTTATGACCACAGGTTCGGGCGAAACCGAAATGCCAATATTGAGGGTCTAAAGCAATTCGGATTAAAATATAACTTCGAAGTTGAGGAAATCCCGGTTCAGGACATCAATGACGTGGCGGTGAGTTCCACAAAAATAAGAAGGGCCCTTGAGGAGGGTCATATTGCTAAGGCCAACTCCTATCTGGGATATCATTTTATGCTTACAGGGACCGTAATCAAAGGGAAGGGTTTGGGCAGACAACTCGGCTTTTCTACGGCCAATATAGCCATTGAGGAAGATTATAAAATCATTCCAAAGCAAGGCGCCTATGTGGTGAGGTCTTTAATTGACGAGACCTTATTTTATGGGATGATGAATATTGGAACCAACCCCACCGTCAGCGGTGACGCCCTCTCTATAGAAGTACACTTTTTCAACTTTGAGGGGGACATCTATACGAAACGATTGAAAATAGAATTGCTTCAGCGCTTGCGCGATGAACATAAATTTGATTCTTTAGACCAATTAAAAGCTCAGCTGGAAAAGGATAAGGCAGCTGCACTGGCCTACCTGGCTGATACTGATGTTAAATAAACTTTTTTTTAAGGAAATTGATATTGCACCTCTTGTTGCATTTCGCATGCTGTTCGGGTTGCTCTGTTTTTTGGAATCCTTTGGCGCCATATTAACGGGCTGGGTGAGACGGGTATTAATCGAACCCGAATTTACCTTTTCCTTTATCGGATTCGAATGGCTGCAACCTTTACCCGGATATGGCATGTATGTCTATTTTGGCATTATGGCCCTGTTGTCATTGTTTGTGATGCTGGGCTACAAATATCGGTTAAGCGTTATTGGATTCACCATACTTTGGGCTGGAGCTTATATCATGCAAAAGTCCTCATATAACAATCATTATTACCTGTTAATACTCATAAGCATGATCATGGCCATTATGCCAGCGCATCGCTATGCCTCTATAGATGTAAAACAACGACCGGAGATGATGCGTTTGAGCATGCCAAACTGGTGTCGTCTTATTATTATTGCTCAGCTTTTTATCGTGTATACCTATGCCTCTGTTGCAAAACTCTACCCGGATTGGTTAAATGCCCATGTCCCGGGCTTATTAATGGAGAATAAATCACATTATATTCTAATTGGTGATCTGCTTCAGCAAAGATGGTTACATTATCTGTTGGCATACGGCGGGATCATTTTCGATGGGTTCATTGTCCCCTTGTTGTTGTACAAACCCACCCGGAAATGGGCATTTGCGGTATCCATCGTGTTTCATCTGTTCAACTCTATCGTGTTTCAAATAGGGATTTTCCCCTATTTGTCTTTAGCCTTTACGCTGTTCTTTTTCGAGCCCGATGCGATTCGAAGGTTGTGGTTTAAGAAAAAACCGATTAATAAGTCGAATGCGATTAGCATTCCCTCGCATGCCAATGTCTTAATATGGGTTTTATCTATTTACGTTCTAATTCAAATCAGTCTGCCTCTGCGCCACCATTTTATTGAGGATGACGTGCTTTGGACCGAAGAAGGCCACCGCATGTCCTGGCGAATGATGTTGAGGACGCGTTCGGGTGCCACGACCTTCAAGGTGGTAAACAAGGAAACCCAACAGGCCATGCCTGTAGCTTTGGATCAATTCTTAACCCCGAAGCAACAGCGATCGGCAGCAACCAAACCGGATATCATATGGCAGTTTGCGCAATATTTAAGATCCTATTACGCAGAGAAAGGACTCGATGTCGCCGTGTATGTCGATGCACAGGTTAGTGTTAATGGCAGACGTTTTAAACCGCTGATAGACCCAAAAACGGATTTGGCCGAAGTGGAATGGCAGATTGTACAACACAGCGATTGGATTTTACCCTCAAAACAAGAGTGAATCTTTTTCTAATTCCTTAAATTTGTCCCTTAATTTTAAAGACATGTTACAGGTCCCTTTTATTCGAGAATATAAAGATGCGGTGCTTGCCGGACTCGCCAAGCGAAATATTGATGCCACTGAAATGATAGATCAGGTTATAGTCTTAGATGAGGCACGAAGGAACATTCAAACCGAACTGGATAAGACCTTGGCCGAATCCAACAGCATCTCAAAGGAAATAGGACTTTTATATAAATCGGGCAAGGTCGAAGAGGCCAATCTGTTAAAGGAGAAAACGGGACAACTAAAGGCGTCTTCAAAAGAGCTGAATGAAGCCCTGAACCTTAAAATAGAAGCCCTGAACGAAGTACTGTATAAGATACCTAATGTGCCAAACGCATTGGTGCCCTCGGGACATACCGATGAAGATAATGAGGAAGTCTATAGGGAAGGTGAGGTACCGGAGTTGTTTGAAGGGGCCTTACCCCATTGGGAATTGGCCAAAAAATATGATATCATAGACTTTGAGTTGGGTAATAAAATTACCGGTGCTGGTTTTCCCGTATACAAGGGCAAAGGCGCACGATTACAACGCGCATTAATTGCTTATTTTTTAGATAAGAATACCGCTGCTGGGTACACGGAATATCAATTACCGCATTTGGTCAATGAGGCTTCGGGCTTTGGTACAGGACAATTACCGGATAAGGAAGGACAGATGTATCATGTGACTGCAGATAATTTATATTTGATTCCCACAGCCGAAGTACCCGGTACGAACCTGTTTAGAGATACCCTCTTAAATGAAAGCGACTTACCCATTGAAATTACGGGCTATACGCCGTGCTTCAGACGTGAAGCCGGAAGTTACGGTGCTCATGTAAGAGGATTGAACAGATTGCACCAATTTGATAAAGTGGAGATTTTGCGTATTGAACATCCCAGTAAATCCTATGAAGCTTTGGACCTTATGGTAAATCATGTGAAAACGATTCTGCAGGAATTAAAACTACCCTACCGTATTTTAAGATTATGTGGAGGTGACCTGGGTTTTACATCAGCCTTAACCTATGATTTTGAGGTATTTTCTACGGCTCAGGATAAATGGCTTGAAATTTCATCTGTCTCCAATTTCGAAACCTTCCAGGCGAATCGCTTAAAGTTGCGTTTTAAGAACAGCGACGGTAAGAACGAACTGGCCCATACCTTGAATGGCAGTGCACTGGCTTTACCCCGAGTGCTTGCTGGAATTTTAGAGAATTATCAAACCAAAGAGGGGGTTGTTATTCCTGATGTGCTTCAGCCCTATACTGGTTTTAACATCATAGATTAGTATTATTTTTCCTTCAAATTAATCAATAATGCAGTATTTTTATCGTTGAAATGCACTTTTATTAAGTTGTTTAACGATTTTATTGGTATTTCTTTTGTGATTCAACAGATATTTATGAAGTTAGCCCTACCAAATCAACAAAAGTTAACCTACCATGAAAAACGTGAAACGAATTGTTTTGCTTCTTGCGCTTGTTTTTTTAGTAAGCAAGGTTTTATTTTCGGATTTTGAACTTGTAAAAACCGAAAATAAAATTGCAGCAATTGTTGATAAATAATAGGGATTATTTATTTATAAACTATTGTCCCCAATCCATTAATAATATCGTTTTTTAACTAACGGTAGTTAATAGGCAAGTTTATTTTGGTTGGTTAGGGCCCGAATTTGTTTTCGGGCTTTTTTTTTATAATAACATTATAAAGCCGAGCCTCACACTTTTGTTATATTTACAGTATGAAGTATGTTTTTGTATTCACCATTCTTTTATCTATGACAATAGGCGCTCAGAATGATGCCATTGCCAAGGACTACTACGCTAAGGGGGAATTTGAAAAGGCTTTGGCCGAATATAAAAAATTGTATTACAAGTCCCCTTCCAATATTAATTACATCAACCAGGTGGTTAGCACTTACCAGCAATTGGAACAGTATGATGAAGCCGAGGTATTTTTACTCAATATATTGGAACGCATAAATTATCCGGCCTTCTTAGTGGAACTGGGGTACAATTTTCAGTTGAAAGATGATACGGAAAATGCACAGATCTATTATAACAAGGCCTTAGCTAAAATTGATGACAACCCGAATCATGTCTTTGGGATAGCCAGATTGTTTCAGTCTCACTCGTTATTGGATGAAGCCCTCATGGCCTACAGTAAAGCCAAGGTTTTAAACCCGGAGTTTAATTTTAATTTACAGATGGCGCAAATTTATGGGGAGCAGGGCAATATTGAAAACATGTTCTCCTGTTATATGGATTTTGCGGCGTCGAGTCCTGTTGCCTTGAACAATGTAAAGCGGGCCATAAACAACTTTATTACTGAAGACGGAGATCATGAAAATAATATCATACTTCGAAAAGTACTGCTGAGAAAAATTCAGGAAAACCCTGATTTGCTATGGAATAAATTACTGAGTTGGCTTTTTATTCAGCAAAAGGATTTTCGAAAAGCATTTGCACAGGAAAAGGCCATTTTTAATCGCGGTGCTGAAAGTCTGTCGGGACTGGAAGAATTGGCACAGATTGCAGTGAATGATGAACAGGAAGATATTGCCCTGGAGGTGTATACATTTTTGATTGACACAGCCCAGGATATTGATACGCAATTAGCGGCACACCACAATATATTGTTGATTCGAACCAAATTAGGCAACAAAGAAGATTACCCCGGTATACAGGAGCAATACCTTAACATACTGAATCAATATGGAACCTTGCCACAGACCTTGGACATACAAATCTCTTATGCTCATTTCTTGGCGTTTTATTCGGGTCAACCGGAGGAGGCCACCCGAACATTAGAGCAGACATTGGAGTTGCCATTAAATCCCCTTCAACAGGCAAAGGTAAAATTAGAATTGGGTGATATATTAGTGCTGCAAGAGCAATTTAACAAAGCCCTTATTTATTATTCTCAAATTCAACGGAATTTAAAGAACAGCACCATTTCACAAGAGGCCCGTTTTAAAGTGGCGAAAGCGAGTTATTATAAGGGTGATTTTAAATGGGCCGAATCACAACTTAATATATTAAAATCGTCTACATCACAACTCATTGCCAACGATGCCCTGGAATTAAAACTACTTATTTCCGATAATAAATATGAGGACTCCACACAAACGGCCTTAAAACTTTATGCGAAAGCTGATTTACTTACTTTCCAGAATAAGAAGGAGGCGGCGATTGTCCTATTAGATAGGATTATTGAAGAGCATAAGACCGAACCTATTGTTGCCCAGGCCCTGTTCAAGCAAGGTCAGTTGTTTGAAGCACATTCACAATTTGAGAAGGCCGTATCGAATTATGAACGGATCAGAGCCAATTATCGTGAGGGTATTCTGATGGACGATGCCTTATATCGTCTTGCCAGAATATATAATGAACAGTATAATGAAAAAGAAAAGGCCAAATTGCTGTTAGAGGAGATTATTTTTAACCATGACGACAGTATTTATTTCGTTGATGCCAGAAAACAATACAGGATATTACGGGGGGACGCAATTAACTAAAGCATGGTCATAGCGGTAACAGAGCGACTGGTTATTTCGGAAATTTCGATTAAAGAAGCCCCGTTTTTTGTGCAATTGATGAATACACCGGGGTTTTTAAAATACGTTGGTGATAGAAATATTAAAACTAAGAAGGACGCCGAGGCGTATTTGAAAACACGTTTTCTTAAAAGTTATAAGGACCATGGATTTGGTTATTATAAAATGGCATTAAAAGAACAAATAGATCGGCCCCTTGGTGTTGTGGGGATTTTGAAACGGGATACCTTAGATGATGCCGATGTTGGTTTTGCACTTTTACCGGAATTTGAAGGTAAAGGATATGGTTATGAAGCTTCTGTTGAGATATTAAAATTAGCGAAGCAAAAATTCAAAATGACCAAAATCACCGCTATTACAGATCCGGAGAATATGAAATCCATCAAATTATTGGAAAGGTTGGGAATGACATTTGAAAAACGGGTAGCCCCCTTTGAAGAGGACAAAGAACTCCTGTTATTCGTTAAGGATTTGTAATCAGACTAGTTAGTGAAACCCTGAAATTTTTAAAACAAGACAAGAACATTGAAATGGATGTTTTCAAATGAAGATAATATATAATGTCACCGTAAACGTTGATGATACTGTCCATGATGAATGGTTGTTATGGATCAAAGAACATATTCACCAGGTTTTAGCGACTGGCAAATTCGACAGAGCCACTTTGAGCAGAGTTCTGGTTGAAGAAGACATGGGAGGCATTACCTATTCGATACAATACCGTTCCTATTCCAGAGCAACTTTGGAGGCTTATTATAATGAGGATGCCGACCAACTCAGGGCGGAAGGTTATAAAAGGTTCTCGGATAAGATGGTCGCCTTTAGAACGGAATTGGAGGTGATAGACGAATTTTCCATTAACTGAAACCCGGCATCGGGCAATCCAATGTATTTTAACTGTTTGAGGTCTTAATATAACGCATTTACACCATGGCAAACCAGCATCATGTAAAAGCAAAGAAACACCTGGGACAACATTTCTTAAAAGACGAGAATGTGGCCCGTAAGATAGCCGATACCTTAACCTTAAAAGGATATAAAAATGTGTTGGAAATTGGCCCTGGAATGGGTGTACTTACGAAGTATTTGCTTGAGAAGGATGTAACCACTTATGTCATTGAAATTGACGGCGAATCGGTTGAGTATCTAAAGAACCACTATTTAACATTAAGCCCGAGAATAATTGAACAGGATGTTTTAAAGTTTGATCTGAATCTTATTTTTAAGAACAGGCCCTTTGCAATTATTGGTAACTTCCCCTATAATATATCCTCGCAAATTGTTTTTAAATTACTTGACTTTCGGAAGCAGGTGCCGGAATTTACAGGGATGTTTCAAAAGGAGGTGGCACAGCGCATCTGTTCGAACGAGGGAAGTAAAGTCTATGGGATTCTATCCGTATTAACGCAGGCATTTTACCATGCAGAATATGTGTTCACCGTTCCACCCACTGTGTTTCATCCACCCCCGAAGGTAGATTCCGGTGTACTGAGGCTTATACGAAAAAAGGATTTTGTTTTGCCATGTGATGAAGGGTTGTTCTTTAAGGTTGTAAAAACAGCATTCGGACAGCGTCGAAAAACCCTTCGTAACAGTTTAAAAACATTCAATTTATCCGATAATTTAAAAGCAAATAGTATATTTGGCAAACGTCCGGAACAATTAAGCGTACAAGCGTTTATTGAACTTACAGAATTACTTAATCAGGACAAGGGCTGAATCGGCGCTTTCCGCAATCTTGATTTCTAAAAAGGCCTTGAAAGGTAAATGCATATATGAGGTAACAACATCCTATGTCTGAAGAAAAAGAAAACATACAATTTGAATTAACCGATACCCTTATTGAGCAGGTGGAGTCGTTTATTGAATTGGAGGACGACAAGGGTCTTAAAAAGCTTTTGGACGAGTTCCATTATGCCGATATCGCGGAAATTCTGGATGAACTTACTTTGGACGATGCCATTTATGTGATTAAGTTACTGGATTCCGAGACGACCTCTGATGTTTTAATGGAACTTGATGAGGACAACAGGGAGAAGGTTTTAAAAAACTTATCGGACAAGGAGATTGCCGAAGAAATCGAGGAACTGGATACCGACGATGCTGCGGACATCATTGCGGAATTACCGGAAGATCGTCAACAGGATGTAATTTCCCAGATAGAAGATGAGGAGCACAAAGCCGAGATCAAAGAGCTTTTAGCCTACGATGAAGATACCGCGGGCGGACTCATGGCGAAGGAATTGGTTAAGGTTTATGAAACCTGGACGGTTGCGGGTTGTTTGCGACGGATTAGAGGGCAGGCCAAAGAAGTTACGCGTGTGCATTCCATTTATGTTGTGGATAAGCAGGAAAAGTTAATAGGACGACTTTCATTAAAAGATTTGATCGTTGCTAAAAGTGAGCAAAAAATTGCAGACATCTACATATCGCATGTGGATTTCGTGAATGTAGAGGAAGATGTAGAAGAGGTGGCCAAGATCATGGCCAAATACGATTTGGAAGCCATTCCTGTGGTAGATGAGGATATGACCCTTTTAGGACGTATTACCATTGATGACATTGTAGATGTTTTAAAAGAAGAGGCCGATAAAGATTATCAATTGGCGGCCGGTATTTCACAAGATGTAGAGGCGGATGACAGCATTTGGCAACTGACCCGGGCACGTCTGCCCTGGCTGATTTTAGGTCTGTTTGGAGGTTTAGGGAGTGTGTTCATCATGGAGGGTTATGAGGACGCATTGAATAATTATAAGGAGCTCTTTTTCTTTACCCCGCTCATTGCCGCAATGGCAGGAAACGTTGGGGTCCAATCCAGCGCCATTATTGTTCAGGGTTTGGCCAATGATGTCGTAAAAGGAAGTTTATTTAGTCGCCTGCTTAAAGAAGTTGGTTTGAGCTTAATAAATGGAATTGTATTGGGGCTTTTGGTCATCGTTTTTGGTTATTTCATGAAAATGCCCATTGACTTCAGTTCGACCATAGCAATTTCCATGGTGTCGGTAATTATCATTGCGGCGCTCATAGGCACTTTTGTTCCCATCATACTAGATAAACGCGGCATAGATCCGGCAATTGCCACGGGACCGTTTATAACGACGAGCAATGATATTTTTGGTATTTTCTTATTCTTCTATATCGCCAAATTGATATTAGGTTTTTAAAAATGAAAATCCTGCACTTAGACAGCAATCACCCACTTTTAATTAATCAACTCAACACCCTAGGATTTACTAACCATGAGGATTACGAGTCTCCAAAAGCGCTTATAGAGAAGAAGATTAAGGCTTATGATGGTGTGATAATTAGAAGTCGTTTTCCAATCGATAGGCAATTCTTAAAGGTTGCTACCAACCTGAAGTTTATAGGACGTGTAGGAGCGGGATTGGAAAATATAGACGTCGAATTTGCACATCAGATGGGGGTGCAGTTACTATCTGCGCCGGAAGGCAACCGCAATGCAGTTGCCGAGCATACCTTGGGCATGTTGTTATCACTTTTCAATAAGTTCAATCAGGCCAATGCAGAAGTTAAACGTGGGGTTTGGCATCGCGAGGCTAATCGCGGTGTTGAACTTGACGGGAAAACGGTTGGCATCATTGGATATGGAAATATGGGAAAGGCATTTGCCCGGAAACTTCAGGGATTTGATGTTGCTGTTATTTGTTATGATATCAAGGCTCATGTTGGTGATCGCTTTGCACAGCAAGTGGACCTGGACGCGTTCAGGGAACGTGTGGATGTGGTGAGTTTACATACCCCGCAAACACCATTGACATTGCATATGATTGATGCATCATTCATTGAGGCGTTTAAAAAACCATTCTGGTTCATTAATACAGCGCGAGGTAGGAGTGTGGTAACTGCAGATTTGGCAGAGGCTTTAAAATCGGGTAAAGTTTTAGGGGCAGGCCTGGATGTATTAGAATATGAGAACGCATCGTTTGAAAATTTATTTGCTTCAGAGCTTCCGGCTGCCTTTAAATATCTTAGGCAGGCTGAAAATGTGCTGCTCACCCCTCATGTGGCGGGTTGGACTGTGGAGAGCAAAGCAAAATTGGCACAGGTCATTGTAGATAAGATTAAGGCAAATTATTGTGAGATATAACTCATGAAGAAAACAGTTCTCGTATTTTCCGGTCTCATTTTAGGCATTATACTTTTTATAAGATTAAGTACCTATACCATATTGTCCGGATACTCGACACTAGAATTTGTTATTGCCCTTATTGCTTTGGTATTTTTCTTTATTGGTATGTATCTCAATAAGAGAAGTCTGGGGCATTTAAAGAAACCGCAAACGAAGATCGATCGTGAAAAAATAAATACCCTTGGATTGTCTTCCAGAGAATATGAGGTCCTTGAAAATATTTCGGAAGGATTGTCCAATAAGGAAATTGCTGAAAAACTATTCCTAACCGAAAGCACGGTAAAAACACATGTTTCAAATGTATTATTAAAACTTAATGCCAAGCGGCGTACTCAAGCGGTACAGATAGCAAAGCGTTTTGAAATTCTTTAATGGTATCCTCAGAAAGACAGACTGTATAATTGGTAAAGAGTATCATGTCATATAACTTTAAAATTCATAAATTTAAAGAGACAATACCATTTTGGTACTTAAGTATGAGCCGCTGATTGATGCTATGTGCTACATTTGAGAAGTTAACCTTAAAAAATTTATATTATGCAATTAGGTGCGTTTTCGGTAAGTTTAAGTGTAAAAGATCTTGAAAAGTCAAAGGCATTTTACGAGACCTTAGGGTTTGGTGTTTTTGCCGGAAGTTTAGAAAATCATTATTTAATAATGAAAAATGGAAATGCTTTGATCGGTCTCTTTCAAGGCATGTTCGAACAAAATATTTTAACCTTTAATCCGGGATGGGATGAAAGTGCAAATACCCTAAAGTCATTTACCGACGTTCGGGATATTCAAAAGCATTTAAAACAAAACGGAGTGGCTTTGGAACGTGAGGTTGAATCAGATTCAAGAGGTCCGGCAAGTATGGTGTTGTATGACCCTGATGGTAATACCATATTAATAGATCAGCATATCTAATCCTATTTTGATATGAAGAGAACAATTACGAAATATGGGGTTTTTGGATGTTTAACAGGATTTGTGATCTTTTTATCTCATTTATCCTTTGCCAAAAATTTAAGTTATGATATTCTTGAACTATTCGGTTATATCTCCATTTTTCTGTCCCTGTCATTTATCTATTTTGGAATAAAACATTACAGGGACAGTCTGAATCAGGGTGTCATTTCTTTTGGAAAGGCCCTTTTAATTGGGATTTTGATTTCCTTTTGTGTTGGGATTGGAATAGGGGTCGCAGACTTTATCTACACCGAATTTTTAAATCCGAATTTTTATACCGAGTATGCTGAAGAGCTCAGTGCTGAGGGTAAAGCTGATGAGGTGATTGAAATGACCAGTACTCTGGGTGCACTCTTTATGTTGGTATTGGTTGTGGTAATAGGATTTATGATATCCTTAATTTCAGCATTGGTCTTACAACGAAAATCAGAATAATTCTAAATTTAATACTTGTGAAATACGAGGCATCAACACCAGACGAATACGTTGCTCAAATCCCTGAAGACAGGAAGGAGGCCCTTCAAAAATTACGTGAAGTTATATTGAAAAATTTACCTGATGGTTTTGAGGAAGGGATGAATTATAATATGATCGGGTATTATATTCCACATTCGGTATACCCGGATGGGTATCATTGTAATCCTGAACTCCCTCTGCCTTTTATGAACATAGCATCACAGAAAAACTCCATTAATCTCTATCATATGGGACTTTATGCCATGGATGAGCTTAACTCATGGTTCATTAATGCCTATAAGAAAGTATCTTCAAAAAAATTAGATATGGGGAAAAGTTGCATCCGTTTTAAAAAAATTGAAGCTATTCCTTTTGATTTAATAGGTGAATTAGCAGGCAGGATATCTGCTGAAGAATGGATTGCCTATTACGAATCATCTATCAGGAAATAATTTTTCAAGGCCCGTCTTATTATAAAGGAATAAATTAGAGTTATGGAACGGGTAGATAGCGCTTTTTTGTAACTTCGTGCTTCAAGAAATCGAGCTATTGACCTTTATTGAAATACTACAGTCCTATCATTTAACTGCATTGCAATGGATAGCCATTTGTTTTGCGGTTTTTTTATTGGGCCTTTCAAAATCCGGAATTAAGGGTATAGGGATTATAATAGTTATCATTTTGGCTTTTGTTTTTGGAGAAAAGGCTTCAACAGGAATATTACTTCCCATGCTGATTGCAGCCGATATATTTGCTGTTGTGTATTATAACAGACATACACAATGGATGTATATAAAAAAACTTTTACCATGGATGGTGGTCGGTGTTTTGGTAGGCGTTTGGATTGGCAATGATGTTTCTGAAGTCGTTTTTAAGCGCATTATGGCCCTTATCATCATTGGCTCCGTTCTTATCATGGTCTATACGGAAAATAAGAAATCTTTAGTGTTACCCAAACACATTGCCTTTTCCAGTACAGCCGGATTTTTGGCGGGCTTCACAACCATGATCGGTAATTTAGCGGGACCCATATCGAACATTTATTTCCTCGCGACACGACTTCCTAAAAATGAATTTATAGGGACCGCAGCATGGTTGTTTTTCATCATTAATGTATTTAAATTGCCCTTCCATTTCTTCGTATGGCATACGGTAACCACAGAGACATTAATCTTGAATACCACATTAATACCCGTGGTCATCCTCGGGTTTTTTATTGGGGCTTCCATAGTGAAGCTCATTTCGAATCTGAATTATAGACGATTCATTTTAATTGTTACCGCTTTGGGAGGTATTTTGATGTTGTTTGGGTAAAAGTGCGCTTTTTTTTGTTAATTTTAATTCGCTAATCAAAAAATCAAGAATAATGTCTGATGATAAAAATTTAAACGACATGATAGACGACGCTAAAGAATCGGCCTCTGAATTCACCAAGGGTGCTAATGAAACTTTCAATTCGGGAGAAAATAAGAAAGTGTTAGCCGGTGTCCTGGCTATTTTATTGGGATCCTTAGGAATACATAAATTCATTCTCGGCTATAACAGGGAAGGAATTATAATACTCATAGTAACATTTGTACTGGGTTTAATTACCTGTGGTTTCGGAGCCAGTATTACCGGAATTATAGGTATAATAGAAGGAATTATTTATTTAACGAAAACAGATGCAGAGTTTTATAACACCTATCAGGTAGGTAATAAACCTTGGTTTTAATCCTGTAAGAATAGTAAAGAAGCCAAAAAAAAAAATATCGTTTTGGCTTTTTTATATTATTTTATTATCGTAATATTGCAATATTAAAATATATAATTATGGGAATTACAAAGTCACAAATTTTTACGAAAAATCAGAACGAATTGGCTCAGGTGTTCAAGGTTTTGGGGCATCCGGCGCGTGTGGCCATATTACAGTATATCAGTAACCAGAATGCATGTATTTGTAATGACTTGGTCGAAGAAACAGGACTTGCCCAGGCCACGGTATCTCAACATTTGAAGGAACTCAAAAGTATCGGGTTGCTAAAAGGCGAAATTGAAGGTAAAAGAATGTGTTATTGTTTGGATGTTGATCGTTGGGATGCAATTCAAAACCAACTCAACCATTTTTTTAATACAACCAAAGCCAATTGTTGTTAGTTTAATCTTAAATAATTTAAATCATGAAACGAATGCATAAAAAAATCTTAGGACAACCCCAGTCTAATGAACCGAAGAACCACCTGAATTCAAACAGGAAATGCTGCAAATCTGCTTGCAACATGACACTCGGATTTTTTGAATCCCTGACGATGATGAAATAATCTTAAAATTAGAAACAAATGAAAGCAAAAGAATTTTTTACCATATTGGAAAACAACAAAGATAAAGACCTGTTGTTTGAATACGCCCACGGTTTACATGTCGGGGCCAATTACCATATTACAGAAGTTAAGCATGCGAGCATAGACGCTGTTGATTGCGGGGCTCAAACTGATGCCTGGCGGGAAACCATAATTCAGCTTTGGGAAAGTCCTGATGAATTGGATAAAACGGAATATATGTCCGTATACAAAGCATTATCTATTTTAAAACGAGTTGAAAGAATGAAACCATTCGATTGGACTTCCGAATTAAAGTTTGAATATGGCAATGCCAGCTTTCATACGGCTCATTTATTTGTTAATGACTTCGAAACACGAGGTAATCACTTAATATTTAATCTATCCGTTGAAAAAACAGATTGTAAGGCCAGATCCCTATGTGGTGTTACTGATTCAAATGGAGCAGAGCTGTGCATTGAATCTGAGATTGCTCATACAGATATGGAACCTTGCTGTTCACCGGGCGGTAATTGCTGCTAAAATAAAGCTCATGGTTATGTAAACCAATTTACAAATCCCGAAAAGAAGGTATAGAGCGCCGGGATTGATACCCTAGGTATCAATCCCGGCGTAACTGCCTTAATGAAAGCGGATGGTATTCGTATAGACCATCATAGGTCTAATCTTGTGGATGAACATGCCCATATCAAATTCGATTGTATCGTAACCGTTTGCGACCTCGCAAATGAAAATTGGCCCTATATTCCCAGTAAAAATGCCAAGCGACTGCACCACAACTTTTTCGATCTTTCTAAAGTTGAGGGAACAGAAGCGGTAAAACACCAGGCGTTCCTAAAGGCGTGCGAGGAAATAAAGGCATATTTTGAAGATTTTGTGAAAAAACTTCAATTGAATTAATTTCCATTATGTTCGGAAATCTTGCGTTCCAGTTCGGCCTGGAATTCTTCCATAACGGGACGAACTGTGCTCTCAGGGAGGTCGGCAATTTTAATATACATTAAGCCATCAACCGAATTATTGAAGAGCGGATCGACATTAAAAGCCACCAGCTTGGCATTTTGCTTAATATACTTTTTAAGGAGCACTGGCAAGCGTAGTGCACCAGGCTCTATTTCATCAATAATTTTATCAAACTTGTTAAGATCGGCTTCGGTCTCATCAAAGACAAAATCCTTATCAGCGTCTTTCAGCTTTACTTTAAATTCCTTCTTTGGGTGCACATATTGTGCAATGTAAGGATCATAATAATGCGATTTCATAAATTCAATCATCAGAGACTTCGAAAAATTTGAAAACTGATTACTAATACTCACGCCACCTATCAGATATTTATGTTCAGGGTAGCGCAGTGTGGTGTGTACAATACCTTTCCAAAGTAAAAACAAAGGCATTGGTTTTTGTTGATATTCCTTTATAATAAAAGCACGCCCCATTTCAATAGATTGACTCATCATTTTATAAAGTTCCGGCTCGAAACGAAATAAATCCTGAAGGTAGAAACCGTTAATCCCGTAACGCGCAAAAATCTGACCTCCCAATCCCATGCGATAGGCCCCGACAATAAGGTTTCTTTCATTATCCCATAAAAACATATGATGGTAATAGCCGTCAAATGTATCTAAATCGATAGCCTCGTTCGTGCCTTCGCCAACCTCCCTAAAGGTGATTTCTCTGAGCCTTCCAATCTCGTGTAAAATATTGGGAATGTGTTCTGCTTCTGCCAAAAACACCTCGTAATTTTTGCTCATTAGCAGGCGACTTTCCATTTTACGTAATTGTTCGATCTCCAGAGACATGGCATTTCCATCTACCGGTGTAACAATATTTTTAGGATGTTTCGGAACTTTCAAGGTTGATGATATATTCTCCAGAATCTTAGGCTTATCTTCAAAAGAATTAGATAACATATAGGTTTTTCTGCGAATAAAATTTGAAAATTCTTCGAGTTTTTCAAATTCCTTTTGATCTGCTAACGCAATAGGTTTACCAATCCTTACTTTAATGATTCTTCGTTTCTGAGTTAGTAATTCTGAAGGTAATTTTGCCGTTCTGAACGTGTCACTAATTTTTGATAACTGATAAAATAGCCTGCTGTTTTTTGCGTGAAAATAAATAGGGATAATGGGGACCTCTGCTTTTTTGATGAGCTTTATAGCTGCTTCTTCCCAGGGTTTATCGACCACAAGTTTACCGTCTCGATAGGTAGACACTTCCCCAGCCGGAAAAATACCAAGCGGATGCCCGTCTCGTAAATGTAAGATGGAATTCTTAAATCCGGTAACACTTGATTTGACTTCCTTTCTGTCCTCAAACGGATTAACCGGCATAATGTAAGGCTTTAAGGGCTCTATTCGGTGTAACAAGAAATTAGCTATGATCTTAAAGTCATTGCGTTGTTCCAACATCAACTTTAATAGAAGTATCCCATCAATGCCTCCTAAGGGGTGATTGGATACGGTAATGTAGGCTCCTTCTTTTGGCAAGCGCTTGAGATCTTCCTCAGGAATTTCAAACTTAATCTGGAAATCATCAAGAATCCCATTTAAAAAGGCCAGATCCTTGAGGTGCTTATTACTCCGGTAAATTTTATTCAGGGTAGATATTTTAAGGAGTTTCATAAGGACCCAACCAATGAACGTACCAAACACACCGTACTTATCCATCTGAATGGCCTTAGCTATCTCCTTGGCCGATACTAATCCGGAATGTTGTGCTTTGGTCATGAGCGTAAATGTACTAAATAAACTATTTAGTTACTACCTGAACGGTTTCTTGTGTTAATTGTTTTAATAACACCGTTTTGTCATTTTCAATTTGAGTAATGGTCTCTTGAGTATAATGTCTGATGGTATATAAAGACACATCCCTAAAATGAGATACTTTAAATTTTGCTTTTAAATCATGGAGCAAGGTGTCCAGGTTATCGTACAAATCATCTACACAAACCGAAAAGCTTATTGCTGAATTTTGAATCAGGTCTACTTTCATTTTATACTTGTGCAGTAAGCTAAAAATAACGCTTATATTTTCTTCAACAATATAGGAGAAGTCCAAAGACGATAAGCTAATAAGTATTTGGTGCTTTTTAACGATATAACAAGGTACCATTGGATTTAGCACAACATCCTTGTAAATTTTTGTGCCATTGGCAGTAGGATTTAAAAATGATTTTACATACAGTGGAATTTCTTTACGCTGTAAGGGCTGTAGGGTTTTTGGGTGAATAACTGAAGCACCATAGAAAGCCAATTCTATCGCCTCTCGGTAGGATATATTGTGTAATAATACAGCATTATTGAAATATCGCGGATCGGCATTTAAAACTCCCGGAACATCCTTCCATATGGTTACACTATTTGCATTAAGACAATAGGCGAAAATAGCAGCGGAGTAATCACTGCCTTCACGCCCCAAACTTGTCGTGAAATTGTTCGGATCACTTCCCAGGAATCCCTGAGTGATATTTAAAGTTGATGTGTTAACGTTTTCTGATATGAGTCTGTGTGTTGCATCCCAATTCACATTGGCTCGACGATAAAATGTGTCCGTTTTAATCAGTTCCCGGGCATCAATCCAGTTGTTTTTTATATGGATACTGTTCAGATATTCACTAATAATTGTGGTCGATATCAATTCCCCATAACCAATAATTTGATCGTAAACGAAATTATAATCCGGTGATTTGTTCGTATTTAAAAAACGACTTAATTCGTTAAAATGGGTCGTTATTTTATCATAGGCCGTATGACGTTCATCCTCGAAAAGTTCCAAAAGAATGGCATTATGGAACTTCTTTACTTCCTGCAAGGCACTTTGTGTTTGAGAGGTATTATTGAAATAGTTATTAATAACCACCTCCAATGCATTGGTTGTTTTTCCCATAGCGGAAACCACCACTAAGGTATTACTGTAGCCAACGGTTTGTAAAACCTTGGTTAAATTTTTCACCCCTTGAGCATCCTTTACAGAAGCCCCACCAAACTTGAATATTTGCATGGATTGACTCATTAAATAAAAAGGTATACGTATTTAAGCATTGAATGCCTGTAATAATTCGAAACCATAGTTATGAATTACGATTAAGATTTGCTACATAATTCTTAATTCCGGATTCATCCAAATGCACCACATCCCATTCACGCATAACATGTGCACCTTTTTTCTCATAAAATGTGATGGCCGGTTCGTTCCAGTCTAATACTTCCCAATTCACACGTTTGACACCCAAAGAATGGGCGTATTTTATAACCTCATCCAAAAGGGCAGTTCCAATACCCTTACCTCGCATGGCTTCACTAACGATTAAATCTTCCAGATGTATGGCCTTGCCTTTCCAAGTGGAATAGCGGTAATAACATAAAGCGATGCCTTCAATTTTCGATTGCACTTCGGCAACAAAGCAAAAAAATGCGGGATGCTCTCCATAACCATCCTCCTGTAAATCTTTTACGGTTATTTCTACAGCATCCGGTTCTCTTTCAAATTCGGCAAGTTCCTTTATGAGATTTAGCACGTAAGGCATATCTTCAATTAAAGCTTTTCGTATCGTGTACTCCATGTTCTCGATTGATTTTTCAAAAATACATGAATTTTTTATTAGTAAAGCCACTTGAAACAGATCAAAAGATTCCTTTTGACAGTAGGGCGATTATGGGAACCAGGAATTTCTAATTGTCATAAATACGTCCGATTTACGATGATTTAATAATAAATTCTAGCATAAAATGAGATAATGGTATTAAACCATGAAAACGTTGTCGTTGGTTAAAAATTGTAAGATATTTGTACAGGTAATCAGTAAAACATGACCTACAAAAAACAGACTTTAGGGGAATTCATAATTGAAAATCAGGCGGCGTTCAGGTATTCATCCGGAGAGCTTTCCAGTTTACTGAACTCTATTAGATTGGCGGCAAAAGTTGTTAACCATGAAGTGAATAAAGCTGGACTGGTAGATATTTTAGGGGATTTTGGGGACACCAATATTCAGGGCGAGAATCAACAAAAGCTGGATGTTTATGCTAACGAAAAATTTATTCAAACACTTACCAAACGAAATATAGTGTGCGGTATAGCCAGTGAGGAGGAGGATGATTTTATCACGATTAATAGTCAGGATGAAAATCACCAAAATAAATATGTGGTATTAATTGATCCATTGGATGGTTCAACGAATATAGATGTCAACGTCTCTGTTGGTACTATTTTTTCTATTTACAGAAGGGTGACACCTATTGGCACTCCGGTTAAACTTGAAGATTTTCTTCAAAAGGGAAGTAAACAGGTGGCAGCAGGTTATGTGGTATACGGAACCTCTACGATGCTTGTTTATACAACGGGGGCCGGTGTTAACGGTTTTACCTTAAATCCTGCAATAGGCTCTTTTTACCTCTCCCATCCGGACATGGTATTCCCAGAGGATGGAAACATCTATTCTGTCAATGAAGGTAACTACATTCACTTTCCACAAGGCATAAAAAATTATATTAAATATTGCCAGATGGAGGAAGGAGATAGACCATATACCTCTAGATATATTGGCTCTTTGGTATCTGATTTTCACAGGAACATGATTAAAGGAGGTATTTATTTATACCCACAAAGTTCAAAGAACCCGAATGGTAAATTGCGTTTGTTATATGAATGTAATCCCATGGCATTTTTAGCCGAACAAGCCAATGGTAAAGCCAGCGATGGTTTTACCCGTATTATGGATATCGAACCAACCGAATTGCATCAGCGGGTACCCTTTATCTGCGGAAGTAAAAATATGGTCGAAAAGGCTGAGTCCTTTATGAAAGCTTCAATTTGATGCACTTTTCAATCAGTTGTCGCACGGAAGGGCCTGGTATCATTTAAGACACTCAACTGGCTACATTTTTTTTTCGATGTTTTTTAGATTGGCTTTGATCCATTTGGTGCACTCCTTAAAGCTGTCGAAAACGTGTTCTTCGGATACCAAATCCGGAATAATGTCAATCCGTTCCATCATATAACGCGGTTGTTTCAGTAATCCCACCAAAAGGACCATAATACCGGATTTTTCTAAATCCACTAAAACATCTTCTAAAGCGTATAGACCAGACTGATCTATATATTGCATACGCCCCGTTCTAATAATGACTGCCTTTGCCGAATCTGGAATCTGTTTAGCAAGTTGCTGAAAATCACTGGTGGATCCAAAGAACAAGGGGCCCTTTAAATGTTTTATAAAGACCTGTCCTTTTAAGCTTTCCGGAAAGTCCAATTCGTCCGCCCAGGCTTTCTCTTTTAATAACGGTTTAACATCCGACCTTTCGGCCGTAAGGTCACCTATTTTTTTCATGAACATAAGAGATGCAATTACCAAACCAATCCCAACGGCGTATACTAAATTCCAAAATGTTGAGAGCAATAAGACGGTCAACATAACCATGACTTCTGAGCTCAATCGTATAGGTCCCAGTTTCAAATCGCGCGGTAAACTTGGAATAGCTTTTAAACCTTTATAATCCATAACTCCGATTCCTACAGTTATTAGGATACCGGCCAAAACAGCCGCCGGGATTTTAGAGGCAATGGGTCCCAATCCCAATAAGATAATCAGGAGCATCACTCCAGCAATCATTCCGGATAATTTGGTTTTCCCTCCTGAGGTAATATTTACTACAGTCCGTATTGTAGCTCCGGCACCCGGAATGCCTCCAAATACTGCTGCGATACTGTTGCCAATGCCCTGGCCTACCAATTCTTTATTAGGTTTGTGTTTGGTTTTAGTCATATTATCGGCAACGACACTCGTTAACAGCGAATCAATGGCTCCGAGTAAGGCCAATGTTAATGCCGTAAAAATGTAAGGCGACACGTTGGTAAGACTGAAGGTGCTGAAAATTTCCAGATTGGGAACAGGAAAGCCACTGGGTATTTCTTCAATAGGCCTGTAATTTAAACCAAAACCAACCGCAATACCGGACATTACAACTAAAGCTACCAATGTACTTGGCACCGCTTTGGTAATGCGTTTGAAACCATAGATAATAAAGATGGTCCCTAATGCCAAAATGAGTTCAAGCCAATTTATATTCTCTAATGCCCTGGGCAATACCTTAAGAGCACCATAGGCCCCAGAGGCCTCCTTAGCAGCCAAAGTTTGCGATTCTTTTAAAATATCAGCCTCAGTAGTTTTTTCTGCTCGGTTGATGGTTTCTTTAAAATTTTCTAAAACTAATATGCCCTCTCCGGCTTCTTCCTTCAAGATGTTTTCAAGAATGACCTCCTCTGCCACAGGTTTAAATCGATTTACAAAATCGTCGTCTTCTTTAGGGTAATAACCTAAGGAGGGTAAGATTTGTGTGAGAAGAATAATAACCCCGATGGCAGTCATAAATCCTGATACTACCGGATAAGGGATATAGCGAATATATTTTCCGAGACCTAATACACCTAAGCCAATCTGCATGACACCGGCCAACAAAAAAACGGTTAGTATTATCGGCAGGGCTTTATTGACATCACCGTCATTACCTGCAATGATCCCTGCAATAACCACCATACTAACCGCAGTCATAGGAGCAGTTGGTCCGGATATTTGTGTGTCTGTTCCTCCGAATAAAGCAGCGAAAAAGCTAATGAATATCGCACCATATAATCCTGCAGTCGGACCCAATCCTGATGATACCCCAAAAGCTAATGCCAAAGGCAAAGCAACGATTCCAGCCGTTATTCCACCAAAAGCATCTCCTTTAATGTTTGAAAACAAGTTTTTCATATAACAAATAGTTAAGTATAAATCAATTTATAAAATGAACCATGACATTGCTTACAAACATCTTCAAAAGATGTATCTCTCTAATTAAAAATTAACAAAGGTTATGATATTTATTTGATCCCTTCCAGAGGTTTCAAAAAATTGGTTCATATAACCTAATTCAATTTTTACGGCTTCTGACAGTTTCAGACCAAAGCCTCCATACAATCGATTTCGATCGAAAACAGATGACTTCGTATTGAGAAAAATCTCATTATATGCTGATAAATATAACGGATTTTTACCAGATTCTTTATTTTGTAAGGGCACATTAATTCCTAAAAAATAGCGAAATCGTAATCTGAAATCTGATTCTACAAAGCGCTGTTCAAAACGATAACGGTGATTCAACTTAACAATGCCAACCTCCTGTTTTGAAATGAACTGCTGAAATATACGGTGCTCATTAACCGAATTCTTATCCGTGTCATTGATATAGTTTTTGGAAAGAATATAACCATAACCTAAAAGCACATTCGATTTGTTATTGTTAAAGCTGTAACCCAAACCAGTGCGCAATAACAACTGCTCTAAATCTCCAACAGCATCGTAATTTCTGTATTGCACTTCATTATGGATGTTCCAGGAATCATTAAGCTTCTTATTGCCAAAATAAATCAACCAATTACCCAGATCACTATTTTGACCTTGTATGAAGAAAAATGGCATTAACATAAAGGTTAATGCCATTACTGCTATTTTCTTTTTCATCTATGTGAATTTTTTGAAACTTCTTAATTATTCATAAAAAGTAACAGCACCTGATTTTATATCATACATTCCTCCAATGATTTTAATTTCACCATTTTTTTCCATCTCAGATAAAATGGGACTTTCTTCATGTATTCTTTCTATTGTCAAATGAACGTTCTTTGCAGCTACATTATCTACAAACTCCAAATTCGAAGAATTTCTTAGGCTCTCATCCTGCGGTTCCTTTACCGCGTTCACGGCAGGAGTTATCTTTTGAATTAATTTCGTAAGATTGCCCATTTCGGCATGGTCGCAGGCACCTTTCACTGCCCCGCAACTCGTGTGACCCAATACCACAATCAACTTTGTTCCTGCCAGTTTACAGGCAAATTCCATACTGCCTAAAATATCTTCGTTAACAAAGTTGCCTGCAATTCGAACACTGAAAATATCTCCAAGTCCCTGATCGAATACTAATTCTGCAGACACTCTGGAATCAATACAACTTAAAATAGTGGCAAATGGGAATTGTCCGTCACTAGTGTCATTTACCTGCTCCAAAAGGTTTCTATTGGCTTTTAGGTTATTTTGAAATCTGATGTTTCCCTCTTTTAAAAATTGTATGGCCTTTTCCGGGGTCATTGTGGCCTGGGTTTCTTTGGTATGTGCTTTCATATTTAAATGCTTAAATAATTTTTTATTAATTACTGTAATCAGGATGTTCCACTCCCGTTAATAACATGGATACATTTAAATTATCCATCATTGTTTTTAGATCGGACATAAAGTTTTTAGACTTGCTCTTCATGTTTGTTTTGGATCGCTCCAGGAGTAACAAGTTAACATTATTTTTCAACATGTAATTCGAAATGCTTTTAACCGTATTATCAGTGTATTCAAAAACATATTCATCTACAGGTTCAGAAACCGTCTCTTTGATTTCTTCTAACTCCTTCGCGTTCTTCACAATTCTAAACGATTTTAATGGCTTAACCGAAGTATTAATTAATTCTTTAACAAACATTAAATTCGAGGTGTCTTCCGAATTATTAAATAACCCCAAGGTAAGATCTTTGTCAAGTTCAAAGGCATTCTCATCTGCCGAGATCATTATTGGACCTGAAAATTCTTTAATTACAAAATCTGCTATGTTATCTCCGGATAAATTGATTTTTTTTGATTTTCGTTTTCCCAGCACAATAATGTCAGGTTCAATTTCCTGGATATATTGGGTTATTTCATTTTTTACATTACCATAATGTAATGAGCAATTTATGTTAATACCAGAGGCTTCGGAAATTGGTTCTGTAGTAATTAACATCTCCTTTTTAATTTTAAAGTGCTCTTTGTTTATGGTCCTCATGGCAGACAACTGGCTTTCCTTTTCAACTAATTCAGTTGGTTTTTTCACATATAATACATCGATGTCTGCATCAACGATTTTTGCAAGACCAGCAGTATTTTTTAAAATTGATTCTACAGATTTATTAAAATCTGCCAATACTAATATTTTGCGTTTTACATTTTTCATTTTTTCACTGTTTTAACTTAAACCTAAACTTGATTGTGGTCTCTCTTTAAAGAATTGAATAAAACTAGGTGGATTTTCCACAACCCCACGTTTGGAAACAAGTTTTATGTCAATATTTCTTTCCTTTGCCTTTAAGGCAAAATCTTCCAATATTTCGATGATGTCATTATCCAAATATCGGGTTTTTATGAGGTTAATTTCTAAGAAAGTATCTCTAGGCAAGCTGTCTAATTCCTTTAGAATAGCTCCTTTATTAAAAAAGGTAACCTCTTCAGCTAAAGTCATTTTAATTCTGTGCTTGCCATTGCTTTTATCTTCAATATGAAGAAAATGAGAATTTTGATAGCTCTTTAATAAAATAACAACGATACCTACAGCTAATCCTAAACCAATACCCCAGAGCAAATCGATGAAGACAATACCTAAAACGGTTACTGTAAATGGGATGGATTGCTTCCAGCCCAGGTCATACATCTGTTTAAATAATTTCGGTTTGGCCAGTTTATATCCTACAACTAATAAGACCGCGGCAAGTACCGATAAGGGTATCATATTTAAAAGTTTCGGAATTAAGATAATGGATATTAACAAAAATATACCGTGAATTATGGTCGATAGTTTTGAAACACCACCGGATTGAATATTGGCAGAACTTCGGACAATAACCTGGGTAATAGGTAATCCTCCAATTAAACCGGAAAGGACATTACCTGTTCCCTGTGCCAGTAATTCTCTATTTGTAGGGGTCACATTTTTGTGGGGGTCTAACCGATCTGTGGCCTCTACACACAGTAAGGTTTCCAAACTGGCTACAAGAGCAATGGTGAATGCCACGATCCAAACATCAGGACTTGTGATCACGCTAAAATTTGGAAAACTAAATTGCGCTAAAAAGGATGCCGTATCTTCAGGCACTGGAACCGTCACCAAATGAGATTGCTCAATAGCCAGCGAAGGATTTGTTCTGGTAAGTGCAAAGAACACAATTCCGACTATAACTGCCACTAATGGGCCTTGTACAAGCTGAAAAATTTTAGCTTTTTTCGACAAGACCTTTTCCCAAAGGATTAAGATTCCCAAACCGACAAAGCCTATGATCATGGAACCCAATACAATGTTATCCGCAATATGGAAAATTGCTGAAAAGGTGTTTTCACTGGAAGATTGAAAAAAACTATCGGCACCTTCCGGCTCCGCATCATATCCAAAAAAATGGGGGATCTGTTTTAGGATTATTATAATACCTATACCGGTAAGCATGCCTTTAATTACGGAGGATGGAAAGTAATATCCGATAACTCCGGCCTTTAAGACGCCGAACAGTAATTGAATCAAACCACCAAGAACAACCGCTACCAAAAAATTCTGATAGCCTCCAAGGGTTCCAATTGCAGATAAAACAATAGCAGCTAAACCTGCCGCCGGACCACTGACACCGATATTGGAGCCACTCAAACTACCAACAACAATGCCTCCTACAATTCCTGCTATTAATCCTGAAAAAAGTGGCGCACCACTTGCAAGGGCAATACCCAAACACAAGGGTAATGCAACAAAAAATACGACTATGCTCGCTGGCAAGTCATTTTTAATACTTTTAAACATATAAATGAAAGTTAATTTTAATTGAACAATACGTAATTCGTACCATCTGATTAGTTAAAAACAGATAGCTATAAAACAGGCAATAAAAATTAACTTAAATCTGGCGGGGGAGAGATAAGGTTTAAATGGGGTTTGGTGTAATTTTTCGAGAAATACACTAAAATATGCTCAGATTCATAGAGACTGAGATTGGACTCGTAATTGTTGGAATGTGAAAAAAGAACCTCTATATTTTTATTTTTTTCACTGCCCTTTTCTTCTTCCTCAGTCATGGAATAAAAAATGGAAGTGTCTATTGTGCCGTCCATAATAGTTATCGCAGTAGGCGCTATTATAAAGCCAATAAAGATTACAGTAAAAAAAGTTACTATAAGGTTCTTATTCATTTTTTGGTGTTAAACTACAAATATAACATTTAGCTTGATTTAAACTGTTAAAAGAAGTCTAAAAAATGTAAAACAAAAACGGGAATGCTAAATGCCCTTATGAATATTTAAACATCCAAATGCGAATTTTATAAAGCGACCAAATCACCGCTGGCATCTTTCGTCGTCAAATCAGATTTCCCCATAAGGAATATATCAACTTGTCTTGCTGCTTCACGCCCCTCTGAAATCGCCCATACAATTAGTGATTGGCCACGACGCATATCTCCGGCAGTAAAAATATGTGATACATTGGTTTGGTATTTACCATACTCGGCCTTGTAATTAGACCGCGCATCTCTTTCTATACCTAATTTTTCTGCTAGGGTGCTTTCAGGTCCGGTAAACCCAAGGGCTAACAATGCCAAATCACATGGCCATATTTTTTCGGTGCCTTCCACTTCTATGAGTTGTGGGCGCTCACCCGGAACCATTTTCCACTCCACATTTACCGTTTTTAGGGCTTTTAGCTTTCCATTCTCATCGGTGATGAACTCTTTTGTGTTGATTAACCAATTGCGTTCAACACCTTCTTCATGAGACGATGAGGTTTTTAACTGTAAGGGCCAATAGGGCCATGGCGTTGTTGGTGAACGGTGCCCCGGTGGTTTGGGCATAATTTCAAAGTTTGTAACGGATTTAGCCCCCTGACGGTTGGAAGTTCCTATGCAGTCAGATCCGGTATCACCACCTCCTATAACAATGACATCCTTATCGGTTGCTAAAACCTGATTTTGAACTTCTTTACCAAATAGCACCTTGGTTTGTTGGGTTAAAAAATCCATGGCTTGTACCACCCCATCAGCATCAATTCCGGGAGTCGGTAAACTTCGTCTTTCTGTAGCCCCACCACAAAGGACTACCGCATCGAATGCCTTGAGTTTTTCGACATCATAATTAACACCTACGTTCATGTTGGTTTTAAATGTGATGCCTTCTTCCTTTAAGATATTCAAGCGTCGATCAATAATTTCTTTTTCCATTTTAAAATTAGGAATACCATATCGAAGCAGTCCACCAATTTCGTCATCGCGCTCGAAAACAGTTACCGTATGTCCTGCACGATTTAATTGCTGTGCTGCAGCAAGACCCGCAGGACCGGAACCAACAATGGCAATAGTTTTACCTGTTCTAGTCTTTGGTGGTTGGGGTTTTATCCATCCTTCTTTAAATGCGCGTTCTACAATATTTTTTTCAATATTTTCAATAGAAACAGGGTCTTCGATAAGTCCCAAAACACAGGATTTTTCACATGGGGCGGGGCATAATCTGCCCGTGAATTCGGGAAAATTATTTGTTGAATGTAAAATCCAGGAGGCTTTTTGCCACTCTCCCTGATGAACCATATGATTAAAATCCGGAATTAAATTGCCTAAAGGACAACCACTGTGACAGAATGGGATACCACAATCCATACACCGTGAACCTTGTTTGGATAATTCGGTTTCACTCATCGATACCGTAAATTCTTTATAATGTTGAATCCGTTCTTTTACAGGCGTGTATTGTTCATCTTGCCTCTCAAATTCCTTAAATCCTGTTACTTTTCCCATAGCATTTAAACTGTTGTTAATTCTTCAACCATTGGTTCTTCAGTCTCAATACGCTTCAATGCGACTTTGTATTCTTTTGGCATCACCTTTACGAATTGCGGTAAATAGTCCTCCCAATTCTCTAAGATTTCAGTGCCCTTTTTGCTTTGTGTATAAGTGACATGTTTTTCAATAAGTCCCTTTAATTCCTCCGCATCGCTTTCCAATATTGGATCAAAATCTATTGTTTCCTCATTGCAAAGGCCTTTTGTGAAATTCCCACTGGAATTCAATACATAGGCATAGCCTCCACTCATACCTGCTGCAAAATTTCTTCCCGTCTTACCCAGGACAACGACTTTACCGCCGGTCATGTATTCACAGCAATGGTCGCCTACACCTTCAACAACGGCGATAGCTCCCGAATTACGCACCGCAAAGCGTTCACCGGCAATACCATTTATATAGGCCTGACCTTCAACTGCACCAAACAGGCATACATTACCAACAATGATATTTTCTTCGGCCAAAAACGTTGCTTTTGAAGGTTTTTTCACAATTATTTTTCCTCCGGATAAGCCCTTGCCAAGGTAATCGTTTGTATTTCCCTCAAGCATAAATGTCAGTCCATTTGCAGCAAAAGCACCAAAACTTTGACCGGCTGATCCGGTAAAATTAACATTGAGGGTGTCCTCAGGTAGACCTAAATGCCCATATATTTTGGAGATTTCATTACTTAAGATGGCGCCAACGGTGCGATCTGTGTTTTTAATCTTGTAAGTAAGTGAGGTTTTCTCCTTTCTATATATCGCTTTGTGCGAGTCCATTAGAATTTTAAAATCAAGGAGGTCTTCCAAGTCATGATCCTGTTTTTCGGTGTTCTTAACAGGGAGCTTACTGTAAATAGAGGGTCTGTACAGTATACTGGATAAATCAAGTCCCTTAGCTTTATAGTGCTTAATGGCTTTGTTTGTATTTATCTTGTGTGTCTGTCCAACCATTTCATCTAAGGTCCTGAATCCTAATTGCGCCATAATGCCTCTCAATTCTTCGGCAACATAGTAAAAGAAGTTGATGACATGTTCCGGAGTCCCCTTAAAGTTTTTGCGTAATTCCTTGTCCTGGGTGGCGACACCTACAGGACAGGTATTTAAATGGCATTTACGCATCATAATACAACCCGAGGCAACAAGTGGAGCGGTCGCAAATCCGAATTCTTCCGCACCGAGAAGAGCAGCTATCGCTACATCACGCCCGGTTTTTAATTGCCCGTCGCATTCTACAACAATACGACTCCTCAACTTGTTTAAAACCAAAGTTTGTTGGGCCTCGGAGAGTCCGAGTTCCCAGGGTAATCCCGCATGTTTTAAGGACGTTAATGGTGATGCTCCCGTACCGCCGTCGTAACCGGAAATAAGAACCACATCTGCTTTTGCTTTGGCCACACCCGCCGCAATAGTTCCCACACCAACTTCGGACACTAATTTCACATTAATTCGAGCTTCCCGATTGGCATTCTTCAAATCGAAAATAAGCTGTGCCAAATCTTCAATGGAATAGATATCATGGTGAGGCGGAGGTGAAATTAAGCCAACAAAGGGTGTTGAGTTTCGTGCTGCCGCAATCCACGGCAATACTTTTTCACCGGGTAATTGCCCGCCCTCACCGGGTTTTGCCCCCTGGGCCATTTTAATTTGAATTTCCCTGGCATTTGTAAGGTAATGTGACGTCACTCCAAAACGACCAGAGGCAACTTGTTTGATAGCAGAATTTCGGCTATCCCCATTGGGATCCGGATGAAAACGATTCCTGTCTTCACCGCCCTCTCCGGAATTCGATTTCCCACCAATACGATTCATGGCTATCGCGAGATTTTCATGAGCTTCACGTGAAATCGAACCATAAGACATTGCACCCGTTTTAAATCGCTTTACGATTTCTGTCCAGGGTTCTACTTCTTCAATGGGTATAGGGTTTAGGTTGTCAAATTCAAACAGGCCTCTAATGGTCATCAATCGCTCCGACTGCTCATTCACAGCTCTGGCATAGGTATCGTAACTTGCCTGGTCGCTTAGGCGCACAGCCTGCTGCAACTTCGCAACGGTAGTAGGGTTGAACATATGGCGCTCGCCATTTCGTCGCCATCGGTAATCACCGCCAATATTAAGCCCTAATCGTTTATCAATTAATTTGTCCGGATAAGCATATTTATAACGCTCGTTGATTTCTTTTTCTATTTCATAAAGGCCAATACCCTCTATTCGGGAAGCCGTATATGGAAAATATTTTTCAACAAATTGCGAATTGAATCCAACAATTTCGAATATTTGGGAACCCCTGTATGAATGAAGCGTAGAAATACCTATCTTATTCATAATCTTTAAAATACCCTTCCCAATGGCCTTATTAAAATTCTCAACTGCTTTATCTTCATCCATCCCGGTGATAAAACCTTCTTTCACCTGCATTCTAATTATTTCATTTACCATGTAAGGATTAATGGCACTGGCACCGTAACCAAATAATGTGGCAAAATGATGCGGTTCACGAGGTTCAGCAGACTCTATTATAATATCGAAGACCGAGCGTTTTCGTAAACGGTTCAACTGATGGTTTACATAGGAACAAGCCAATAAGGCGGGAATAGGTGCAAACTCTTGATTTACCCCTCTATCGGATAGAATGATAATATTAACTTTATTTTCAATGGCCTTCTCTACTTGCTTAATAATGTCTTCCAGGGCATCTTCCAAACCATTCAGTCCTTGAGCTTTCGGATAGAGTATATGAATGGTTTCTGCTTTAAAGCTTTCGATTTGAATGGTTCTGATTTTTTCCAAATCGGCATTGGAAATAACCGGATTTTGAATTCTCAATTTTCTGCACTGACGCTCTGTAATACTGAATATATTGCGGTCTTTACCTAAATTCAGAGAAATATCCGTAACAATTTCTTCGCGTATGCCATCTAAAGGTGGGTTGGTTACCTGTGCAAATAACTGTTTAAAATAATTGGAGATAAGTTGTGGCCTATCTGATAAAACGGCTAAAGGGGTGTCGGTACCCATAGATCCCAATGCTTCCTTGCCTTTAATGGCCATTGGTGTGATAATCTCCTGAATATCTTCAAACGTATAATTGAAGAGACGTTGCCTTGTTTTTATGTCAATCGTTTCTATCGGACAAGTATCATTGGTGTAGGGCACATCTCTTAAATGCAGACGTGTTTTGTCTAACCATTCTTTGTAAGGGCGCTCTGAAACGATCTTGCTTTTAATTTCTTCATCCTTGATGATGCGGCCTTTATTCATATCAACCAAGAACATTTTACCGGGTTCCAGTCGACCATGGCTCTCGATATCTTCAGGATCCAGGTCTACAACACCTATCTCTGACGACATAATCAGTTTACCGCTTTTCGTAACGGTGTATCGCGATGGGCGTAATCCGTTTCTGTCCAGAAGCGCACCAATATAATCGCCGTCGGTAAAGGGTATGGAAGCCGGACCATCCCAAGGTTCCATGATACAACAATTGTACTCGTAAAAGGCTTTTTTGCCTTCAGACATGGTCTTGTGCTTTTCCCAGGCCTCCGGAATCATCATCATCATTATTTCAGGTAAAGACCGTCCTGTATGGGTAAGTAGTTCAACCACCATGTCCATAGATGCAGAATCGGATTTACCGGGCAGTATGATGGGAAATAACTTTTCAATATCCGGTCCGAAAATATCACTCTTCATAATTTCTTCCCGAACACGCATTCGACTCACATTACCACGTAAGGTATTGATTTCACCATTTTGGCACATAAAACGGAAGGGCTGAGCCAATTCCCAGGTCGGCATGGTGTTGGTGGAAAATCTTTGATGCACCAACGCCAGGCGTGTAACCAGATCAATCTGCTGTAAATCGGTATAATACGGACCGATATCTTCGGGTTTAATTATGCCCTTGTATATAATTGTGGTATTGGATAAACTGGGTATATAAAAATAGGAGCTCTCGGATATTCTTGAATTAATAATTTCGTGTTCGGTAATTTTTCGGGCAGCGTATAATTTTGCTTTAAAGATAGGTTCATCAATGCCATCGGGTTTACCAATGAAAATCTGTTCAATTTTCGGTTCGGAAGCCTTAGCTATTTCCCCTAGTTGGGCCGAATCTACCGGAACTTCTCTCCAACCCAGAACCGTAAGGCCTTGAGCAATGATTTCCCTTTCGAAAATGGTCTTGCAATAGCGGTGTTGATTTCTGACTTTTGGTAAAAAAACCATACCCACGGCATAGTCTCGAGGCGCCGGTAAACTAAAGTTGCAAACGCGGTTAAAATAATCGTGAGGAATATCGATTAACAGTCCTGCTCCATCACCTGTTTTACCATCGGCGCTAACGCCACCTCGATGCTGTAATTTCACCAGAATTTCAAGAGCGTCATGTATAATTTGATTCGTCTTTTCTCCTTTAAGGTTGCAAATAAAACCCGCGCCACAATTTTCGTGTTCATAATCAGGCGAGTAAAGTCCTTGTTTGTTCAACATAATCAACAATTTTTGATTTAAAAATCATGAGTTGGAAAAGCTAATATAGATACTAGACTTCGAATTTCAATGATGTCAATTTCATTATTTCGATTTTCGAGGCATTGCCATTAGAAAAATAAGTATATATCAATTATTACGGCATATTTTAATAAAAATTCAATAGATGAAATCCACTAATAAATGTGCATCTATGAATTAATATCAACGATTATTGAATTTAATGAAATTAAAACCATTAAAAAAGTAAAAACGCTGATAATTATTCAATGATTTAAATTGTAAAAAATTTAAAAAATCATATTATATAATTTATACCCTCAAAAAAAAGGGGGTAAAAATGAAAGATTGATAAAAATCATTTTTTTACCCCTAAAATATATGGGGGTAAATTTATTTTAATATAGTTTTACGCCGTTCTTAAGGAAATTTTTAGGTCTTTATACAAATAATAATAACCAAAAATCAACTCAAAACTGAGACCTAAAAAAAATAATAACTTAAAATGAAAACTATTATGAAAAAACTTATTACACTTTCAATGCTTTTTATGGCAACAGTAGTATTTGCTCAGGAAGAAGCTGAAAAAAAATTATCTATCAGCGGTAGTGTAGACGCTTATTTTCAAACCTATCTAACAGCTCCTGACAATCAAGGCGTTGCATTTGGAACTGCTTTTGCAGAGCAATCAGGGTTTGCAATTGGTATGGCAAACATTATTGTTAGTTATGAGGGCGAAAAAGTAGGTGCCGTACTTGATCTGGTGACTGGACCAAGAGGTGCAGGTGCCACTTTTAACACAGATATTGTTGACGGTATAGTAAATCAAGCTTATGTATACTGGAATGTATCTGAAGGGACTACCCTTACCCTGGGTCGATGGAATACATTCTTAGGTTACGAAGTTATTGCTCCTGCCGCAAACTTCAACTACAGCTGTTCTTATTTATTTTCCAATGGGCCTTTCTCGCATGTCGGGTTAAAGGCAGATTTTGCTTTATCTGATGATGTAAGCTTAATGTTGGCTATTACAAATCCTTGGGATACCAATAATATTTCATACTCTGGTGAGTATGGACTTGGGGCACAATTAGGATTTTATGGCCAATACCTAAACTTGTATTACGACAGTGATGAGGATGATGGATTAGGATTCGAAATTGATTATACTGGTGGTTTCGACCTATCAGAGTCCTTTTTCTTAGGAATCAATGCTGCTTATAATGACAAAGATGGTTCAGGTTTCTATGGTGCTGCATTATATCCTCAAGTGGCAACTAGCGATTCTTTTAGCCTTGGTTTAAGAGGTGAATATTTTGGATTGCACGGTGACGATAATCCAGATGAAGAAAGCGTATTAGGGCTCACTTTAACAGGTAGTTACACTGTTGAAAACTTAATCATCAAACCGGAAATAAGATTGGACTCTTGGAGTGACGCCATGCCTTATATAGATAATGATGGAGCTGCATCCGATAATTTAGCAGCCTTTACTTTAGCCGCAATCTACTCATTCTAATATAAACCAACAGTGCATTCCGGAAACGGAATGCATTGTTTTCTTAAAATATAGTTACTAACCGATAAAAATAATTAGCATGTCTTTACTTGAAACGTCTGTGAATGTTCTTGAAAAAGAGTTTCTAGATTGATCCAGACAAGGACTATTCCTTATATTGTCGCTTTTGTAACTGACTAATTAAATTTTACATTATTATGAAAAAAATTGAAGCAATTATTAGAAAGTCCAAGTACAGTGCAGTAAAAGAAGCATTGCATGATGTTGGCGTAAATTTTTTCTCATACTGGGATGTTACCGGATTGGGGAATGAAAAGGAAGGACATGTTTACAGAGGCATCTCCTATAGTACAAGTGATATTCAACGTAGGTTTTTATCCATAGTTGTGAATGATGATTTTGAAGAGGCCACGATACAGGCCATATTAAAGTCGGCCGCAACTGGTGAAGTAGGTGACGGTAAAATCTTTGTGTCCGATGTCACAGAGGTTTACAGGATACGAACCGGAGAAAATGGAGGAGAAACTTTAAGATAATAATTATCAAATACTAAAAATTATGGAATTACTTACAACAAATAATGTATGGATGATGATCTGTACGGCTCTAGTTTTCTTTATGCATGCGGGATTTGCATTTTTGGAAATTGGATTAACGAGACAAAAAAACACAATAAACATATTGTTTAAAAATATCTTTATTATCACGGTAGGATTACTGTTGTATTACCTGGTTGGATTTAATTTAATGTATCCAGGTGAATTCAATGGGTATCTTGGTTCTATCGTTCCAGGCATTGCACCTCCTGAAAATGGGATGACTCCAGACTATGCCGATGGAGGTTATACATGGTGGACCGACTTTTTATTCCAGGGGATGTTTGCTGCCACAGCGGCAACCATTGTGTCCGGAGCTGTAGCTGAACGGATTAAAATCGGACCGTTTATGATTTTTACTGTATTGTATGTCGGTCTGATATACCCAATAGCAGGCTCATGGAAATGGGGAGGCGGATTTTTAGATGAATTAGGTTTCTACGATTTCGCTGGTTCTACATTAGTACATTCTGTTGGTGGATGGGCTGCGCTAATTGCCGTGTTCTTATTAGGCCCTAGAATTGGAAAATATAAGGACGGTAAGCCTCAGGCTATACCAGGGCACAATATTCCATTGGCCACTGCCGGGGTGTTGATACTTTGGTTAGGATGGTTTGGGTTTAATGGAGGTTCCGTACTTTCAGCCGACCCTGAATTAACATCAATTACCTTGGTAACCACATGTTTGGCCGCTGCTGCCGGAGGTGTTGTTGCAGCATTTGTATCCTTCTTGAAATTTAAGAACCTGGATTTAACCATGTTCCTCAATGGAATCCTTGGTGGTTTGGTTGGTATTACAGCGGGAGCAGATGTCATGACACCGGAAAGTGCTATTCTAATTGGTGCTATAGCAGGTGCGCTTATTGTATTTGCGGTAAGTACTATCGACAGATTACGTTTGGACGATCCTGTTGGAGCCATTGCAGTACACTTAATTTGTGGTATCTGGGGAACTCTGGCTGTTGGTATATTCTCAACCAACCCGGATCATAATTTTATGGCCCAGTTAACTGGTGTTGCTTCCTATGCTGCCATATGTATTGTGTCTTCATTCCTGATTATCTTCACATTGAAGAAGATCGTTGGTATCAGAGTTTCTGAAAAAGAAGAACTGGAAGGCTTGGATTCCCATGAACATGGTATGGATGCCTATGCAGACTTCAGGATGAATGAACATTAATAATCATTTTACCAGATAAAAAAAACGCTCCGAAATACGGAGCGTTTTTTTATTCATTTGTGGAAAATTTGAATTATCGGATACCCACCAGGCCCCTGGCAGCTTCAAATAATTTTTTAGAGTTGTAGCCCCTTCCATTTTTAAAAACGGTCTCGATACTTCTAATGGCATTGATGTTTTCGCTGATATCTTCATTTAAAATAATGAGGTCCGCTATTTTTGACGGTTCCAAAGTTCCTATACTCTGACTTTGTTCCAGGTATGTTGCTCCATGAAGTGTGCAAATTTTAACGGCTTCTGGGATGCTGAAACCCATTTCAACAAATAATTCCAACAGGCGCATATTGGCATACCCGGCTACGATCCTTCCATCGTATGTGGGGTCTGTGCCGGCAACGAGTAATCCACCGGCATCATAAAAGGCCTTTTCCCATATTTTTGATTTATTAAAAAGTTCATAATCCAAACTGTCACGACCTTGTTTGCTAACCCATCTTTTATAGACTTTATCCCTTGCAGTCGAATACAGGGCATCGATACCTCCTCCGGGAACAACTTCTCTGTTTGTATAAGGTTCGAAGACGTTGATGGTTGAGGTGAGTGCGACTTTTTTCTCAACTAAATGTGCAATGAGGTCACTCATCTCCACGGAATTGACAGGTAATTCAAGCAAGGATTTACGCTGTTTGAATGGATCGCAGTCGTTCGATTTTTTGTCTTTTACAAAGTCACTGCTCACAAAAAAGCCATGCTCAAGATTATCAATGCCAATATCGGCCGCTTCCCTGTAGGTTATGGAACACAAATGCCCGGTCACTTTTAATTTTCTCTTATGGGCGGCATTGACAATGGCCTTTAAATCGGCATGCGTTATGAAATTGTAAACCTTGAAGGATGTGACTCCCATTTCGGCATAAAAGTTCACCATTTTTTCTGCTTGTTCAGAAGACCTGAAAGCACCTGTTTCAAAAATCCCGAGACCTTCACGATCCAGGAAAGGGCTTGTAACATCCATTTTGGGACCTGGAATTGCACCGTTTTGAATAGCGCTGTTTATATTGATATCGGCCTGAGGCATTATACTTCCAGCTGTACGCATGGTAGTGACGCCTCCGGCTAAGTATAGCTTTGGAAATGAATAACTCATCTGATTGAGACCGAAATTTGTTCCCGGGGTGGCCTTCGGATAAAATAAATGTTCATGCAACATGACCAGTCCGGGAATGGCACTTTTTCCCTGCATATCTATAACAGTGACACTGTCGGGGAAAATCAAATCTTCGCCAATCTCAATAATACGATCATTATGAATAAGAATATCCTGATTATACAAGGGAGGATTGCCCGTACCATCGACCAGAGTCAAATTCTGTAAGACATAATGTCCCATAGGATAGGTCACAAATGATTGTGTTACTTCGGAAATGGCAGTTTGACCACATGTGGATGCATATACGGCAATACATGCAATTGTAATACATAGACGCTTCATAATAGTTAATTGAAGAATAAGGTCTATGAATATAATAAATAATATACTAGTACATTAAAATAAATTCTTAAGCCGAATTTCTACTCGCATTAATGTTACCGAATAGCGAACGGGTCACAATCTTTTCGAAAATTTTTAATTCCTCTTCATCTTTAACCTCTGCCTTATTGAGATCCTGGACTTTTTTAAGTGCATACTGCTGTATGGTGAGTAACGGCAATACGATGGATTCACGCATCTCAATAGAGGCTTTACCCGAAGGTTCATTCTCCATGAGTTCCTTGTAACCAGTAACCTTTAACAGTAAGCGTTTCGTGGTGAGGTATTCCTCGTATATAATATTCCAAAATGCACCAAATTCTTCATCCTTCGACATGTATTTTGTAAGGTCGAAAAACGATTTGGTTAAGGACATCATACTATTTTCCAACAGGGTTTTAAAGAATTTAGAATTCTTATAAAGTTGTTCTACCTTATGGAGTTCGCCGCGATCTTCATAGGCCTTGATCGCAGTCCCTACACCAAAGAATCCCGGCACATTTTGTTTTAATTGACTCCAGGATCCCACAAATGGGATAGCCCTTAAATCAGAAAACACTAAGGTATCTGAATTGGATCGTTTGGACGGTCGACTGCCAATATTGGTTTTAGCATAGTATTTTAAGGTACTCATGTGCTCTAAATAAGGAATGAACTTAGGATGGCTTTTAAAGTTTTTGTAGGCCTGGTAACTGGTCTCCGCCAGGTCGTTCATTACCGATTTGTCTTCGGGAGACATGGGCATTCTGTTCATTCCGAATCGATTAAAAAGACCGGAACTGATTAACTGCTCGAGGTTATACTGTGAAGACTCTAAGGTTCCAAAATTAGAACTAATGGTTTGACCCTGAATGGTCAATTGCACTTCTTTATCTTCTATGGTCGGTCCCAGTGAGGCATAAAAATTATGCGTCTTACCACCACCTCTTGCAGGTGGTCCGCCTCGTCCATCAAAGAATATGGCGGTTATATTGTATTTTCTGGACATCTCCGTTAGCAACTCTTTGGCTTTGAATATACCCCAGTTCGCCATGAGGTAACCACCGTCTTTTGTGCCGTCCGAAAAGCCTAACATAATGGTCTGCTTATTACCACGCTTTTCTACATGGGCCCTATATTGAGGATTGCTATACAGTTGTTCCATAACCTTTGGCGCATTTTCCAAATCAGTAATGGTTTCAAAGAGGGGAACAACGTCAACGGTTAATTCATCCTTGAAGGCAACCATTTTTAGCATGGCAAATAATTGCATGACATTGAGTGCCGTCTGGTTGTTACTAATGATATATCGATTAGCGCCTTTTTCGCCATTGGTGGCTTGAATTTCCTTGATGCACCTGATCGTTTTTAAAGTGTTTGCTACCATTTCATCTTTAAAAACACTTAAATCGCCAATATCATCATTGGCCTTGGATAAAATGTCAATTTGTTCTGCTTCAGAAATGTCGTGATAATTTTTCGGGAAGGAGGTACTGCCTTTTTCAATTAAATGATTTATCACCGTTGTAAATACGGCATGGTGAATTCTGCTGTCCTGCCTGATATCCAATGTGGCAAAATGGTAACCAAAGATATGTATCCTGTTGATAAGATTGTTGATCTGGCTTACATACAACGATTGGTGTTCTGCCACGATATGGTTCCGAATATTAAGAAGCTCTTTAAGAAGTTCCTTGGCTGTTGGGGCATCTTCCGAGTAGGGGTTCAGGCTGTAATTATAAATTATGGTTTCAAGCTTAATAATGCGTTCTTCAATATTTCTGAAGGTAAGCTTGCGTCTTAAATCCTTTAAATCCTGGTAATATTTCTTAAGAATGGCCTGTTTTAACTTTTTAGCCACCTTTAACGTGGTATCGGGCTTGACAAACGGATTGCCATCGCGATCTCCACCAGGCCAAAACCCGACATTGATAATCTCGTTATGTTTTTTACCATCGTCATATATATTTTGTTGGATATAATTGTAAATTTCACCAAATGAGGCGTAAAATACGTTCTCCAAATACCAGATCAAACTGATGGCTTCATCATAGGGCGTGGGTTTTTCTCTTTTGAAAAAGGGCGTTTTCCCTAATTGCCCAAATAAATTACTGATATCGGTTATGTTGTTCTCTTTAATGGCTTCCGTCAAGTCTGTTATTATGCCTAATACAGACCCGGGGTAAAATTGCGTGGGATGAGCTGTAAGTACGATTCGAACTTTAAACTCCTCTAAATAGGCCTTTAACTCTTCTAATCTGTTTTCGGAATTGGCTGTTTCTTTCAAATTTCTTAGGGTACCCAAGCCTTCCATATTATTAACAATTGGGAATGCCGCATCTTCGATAGCATCAAATAAAACCACCTGTCGCTCGATGTATTGGATAAAACGAAACAAAAGATTAATCTGACTTTGCTTTGTCCGTCTAGCCTGGTATTTTTTAAAAAAAGTATCAACTATGGTAGTCGGGTCATCACCATTGGCAAAACCTTTTTGACACGTTTCATGAAATAAGGGCAACAAAACTCCGGTTTTTGTTATGGCATCAAAAGGTAAAGTCATAAATATACTGTTGTATATCTGATATTTAGACAATACATTTTGCTTAAAACGTTTTAATTTCGGCTCTACTGACATGGTAACAAACTAATATGAATTAACTATAAAAGTAATGAAGCTATAACTAACGAGCCTAATTATAAAAAATATTTATTGATTTTTTGCGATTCATCGATTCTCATTGTGAATAATTTAAAAAAACAATTGCAAATTATGAACTTTTTAATGTTGCGGCGGAAAGTGGTAGAGAATTTAAGGATGTCCAAACGATACGAATAATATTTAAGATATTTCTCAAGAAAGGCGACATTTCGAGAATGCGATTTTATGAATTTAGTAAGGACAATAAGGGACTTATTTCAATATAGATAATTGCAAATAAAAACCGAGACCATTGGTATAGTCTCGGTTATCAAGTCTGTTATTTCCGGTATTATGTTATTTGCCTAACATAAGCAATTCATTACAGACCACTTCAGTAATATAACGTTTATTACCTTCTTTATCATCATAACTGCGTGATGTCAGCTTTCCCTCAATGGCCACTTCTTTTCCTTTGGTGACATATTTTTCAATGATCTCTGCCGTTTTTCCCCATGCGACGATGTTATGCCATTGGGTGTCCGTAATTTTTTCACCTTTAGCATTGGTGTAGCTTTCATTTGTGGCAATATTAAATTTTGCCAATGTCTTTCCCGATTCCAGATTAATGATTTCGGGATCGTTTCCTAAGTTACCAATCAACTGTACTTTGTTTCTAAGTGTACTCATAATTTTTAAATTTTATAGTCTGCTAAAGACAGACCAATTAAACAGTTAATACTATCGAATCTCCAGTGATTCAACGCTGCAAATATGGCATAGATGGTATGTTTTAATCGTATGTTATCTGCTTAAATTCGTTTGTAAGAGTTTGTAGTCGTTTGTAAACGACTAAAGAAGTGGGGTTGAAAAAATATTGATACTCAGGTTCTCAGGAGCAGCTCTGACTTGCTTGACATTGCTTTAGTGCTTTAATAACATAATAAGCAATGCAGTGCTTAATATTAAGATTTTGATATATTAATTGCGTATGCAGTGGGATGTTATTAACACCACATTGAAGGAAGATGCTTTATACTGGAGATGCACTTCATGCTAAAATTACATGCAGGAGGAATCGTATTTGGACTATTTTGCTATAAAAACCCTATTTTTAACATGGCTAAAAGATGAGGTCTAACGGAATTAAAAAGGCTCTTCACTGTGAAAATTGAAAATATTATCGATCAACTGGAACACAACAAAAGTTGTTTCCGAGGCCTGTTTGAAGACAAATCTGAGGAAATGTATTTGTATCGTCCTCAGGAAAACAAGTGGTGTTTGTTGGAAATAGCCTGCCATTTGTTAGATGAAGAAAAAGAAGATTTTAGGGCACGCATTAAGTATATTTTTGATCACCCTGATTATGACATGCCCTCCATTAATCCACCGGCCTGGGTAACCGAACGAAACTATATATCTCGAGATTTTCAAATTGTTGTTTCATTATTTTTGGAGGAGCGTGAGAAATCTGTGGCATGGTTGAGAGATAGGGTACATGCCAATTGGGAGGACCAAATCAATCATCCGAAATTAGGGGTCATGTCGGCGAAATTATTCCTTAATAATTGGTTGGCACATGATTATTTGCACATGCGGCAAATATTAAGACTGCATTATGCGTTTTTAAAGGATCAAAGTGGACTTAACCTCGATTACGCGGGTAATTGGTAAAGCATATATCTATGGAAAAAACCTGTTTAGAATGTGGGAATAAAATTTTTGGTAGAAGCGATAAAAAATTCTGTGATGACGCGTGCAGAAATGCCTATAACAATCGCGTGAACAAGGACAGTAAAAACCTGATACGAAACACCAATAACAGATTACGTAAAAATTACCGGATACTGGAAGCGCTGAATCCTAAACATAAAACAAAGGCATCGAAATCTAAACTTCTTGAAGCAGGTTTTGATTTTAATTTTTTCACAAGCATTTACACCACCAAAGCCGGTGCTGTTTATTACTTTGTCTATGACCAGGGCTATTTACCTTTGGAAGGTGATTATTTTGCTTTGGTGAAGAGGGACAGGTGAAACAATACTATTTCCACCAATTCTGACCTTTTAGTTTCATAGCTGCCTTAAGGACATCCTTTTGACTGATCTGTCCAACCAATTTACCATTTTCCACAATAGGAAAACGACGCCGTTTGGCCTTCAAGAACTTATTGGCAGCATCAAATATATTCATATTCCCATCTATGGTTTCCACATTGGCCGCCATATGTTTTTCAATCGTTTTGTCCTGCATCGGCATATTGTAATATCTGCTCTCACTGATCTGTTTGATGCAATCCCCTTCAGAAATAATACCGATCAATTCATTTTTATCATTCACCACGGGGCCCCCTGAAATACGATGTTTTATAAGGGTTTGCATAACGCTTTCAATAGTCTGGTCCGGTTTGAACTTAATTAAATTACGAGTCATGTAATCACTAACTTTTAAAGGTATGTCGTTAGCTGTGTTATTCTGCCTGCGCGCTCCGATAAAACTTTTTATCCCCATAATTTCTAATTTTAAGAATTTTAAATGTAAATATTTTTTTTGATTTTTCCTATTGTATACCTTTATAGGATAACCATTTTCCATTAAGCTATGATTAAAAAAGGCATGGCCATAGTGCTCTTAATAGCGATTGTGTTTTGGAGTTTTTCCGCTCTAATTCCCAGTGAGATATCCTCTATAGACGTTCCCGAAACGCAATTTTCAAGCCACAGGGCATTGATCCATCTGAAGGCCATTTCTAAGGCACCACATTATTTAGGGAGTGAAGAACATGACAGGGTAAGGAATTATATAATGAATCAATTACAGGATTTAGGATTAACTACCCAAATTCAGGAAGGTTGGTCTTTGGATGCATCTGGAAACCTGGCCAAACCCAGGAATATTGTGGCACGATTAAAAGGAAGTGATGGGGGGAAGGCACTTTTATTGTCGACGCATTACGATACCGATCCGTCGTCAGCTATCGGAGCAAGCGATGCCGGTTCCGGGATTGTAACCATTCTAGAGGGCCTGAGAGCATTTTTAAGTTCGGGCATAAAACCCAAAAATGATATTATCGTATTGATTACCGATGCGGAAGAGTTGGGGTTGAACGGAGCTCATCTTTTTGTAAACCGACACGAATGGGCCAAAGACGTTCAAGTGGTTCTAAATTTAGAAGCCAGAGGCAGTGGCGGTCCTGGAATTATGTTTATTGAAACCAATCAGGGTAATGCCAAGTTGATTCAAGGTTTTAAGGCGGCCAAACCCGCTTACCCTTTGGGGAATTCATTGTTTTACAGCATCTATAAAATTTTACCTAATGATACCGATTTAACTGTTTTTAGAGAGCATGCAGACATCAGTGGATTTAATTTTGCCTTTATCGACGATCATTTTGATTATCATACGGAACTGGATAATTACAACAGGTTAGACCGAAGTTCCCTGGAGCATCAAGGGACGTATATGATGGCGATGCTGAATTATTTTACCCAGGCCAATTTAGAGGATTTGGAAAGCCCATACGATGAGGTCTATTTTAATATGCCCATATTTAATACCATGGTGGTCTATCCTTTTTCATGGATTGTCCCTATGCTGATTTTAGCAATTCTTGCATTTATATGGGTGTTGCGCTATGGGTTTCGTCATAAAGTACTCCATCTCAAGGCCATTGGCGAGGGTGCTTTATCCTTTTTTGTTGCCATGATCCTGGCAGGTCTCGTTGGATATTTCGCATGGCCGGCCCTGAAATTGGTATATCCTCAATACAATGAAATACTCCAGGGATTCACCTATAATGGCCATGACTATATTGCGGCATTCATCGCGCTAACCATCGCTATCTGTTGTTTTGCATATCATGGAACCTATAGTAAAGCGAGTACCGGAAATTTACTGGTCATACCCATTGCAGTGTGGCTCCTGTTGTGTACTGGTCTTGCCGTTAAATTAAAAGGCGCAAGTTTTTTTATTATCCCCGTGTATTTCGCCATATTAAGTCTGTTTGTTGTTATCAGGCAGAAAGCGCCTGATATCTTCCTTTTGGTATTACTCAGCGTTCCGCTGTTAACCATAATTGGTCCATTTGTGCAAATGTTTCCTGTTGGACTCGGTTTGAAAATGTTAATCAGCAGCACCCTGTTTGTAGTTTTAATGTTTAGTTTACTCATTGCGGTTTTTGGAACATTCAAACATAAAAGGAGGTGGGGTTACCTTTTTGTATTCTTAGCAGGATATTTTCTTATTTCTGCGCACGGACATTCCGATTATTCTTCAGAACGTCCCAAACCCAATAGTTTATTGTATGTCTTTGATGCGGATGATAGCACCGCCGTATGGGCAACTTATGATAAAATTTTAGATGGTTTCACCACACCTTTTCTTGGTGAAAACCCCAATGATAAGTCATCGTTAAACCGTTATGTTATCGATAGTAAGTACCATACGGGATTTACCTTTACAAGGGAAGCCCCAATTCAGCATTTAGACCAATTCAAATACCAAAAAGAACGAGATACCATTATTGAGGGAATCCGCCATATTAAGATGACCCTAACACCTCGAAGACCAGTGAACAGGATCGAATTATTTTCAGATGCAGCACATACGTTTAAAACAATTCAAGTAAATGGGATGCCTCTTAAAAGGGAAAATAGCACAAAACGGCAAAGGCTGTTAACTTATTATGTTTCGGATCAGGATCCCCTGGTATTGGAGTTTGAAATGCCTGAGGGTGAAAAATCGAGCTTTACCATTTATGAGGCTTCTTACGATTTGTTGACGCATCATGCTTTCGATATACCTGCCAGATCTGACCATATGATTCCTAAACCTTTTGTTTTAAATGATGCTATTGTCGTTAGAAAAACGATTACCATAGATTGAAAAATAATTAGCATAGTTTTATGATTTAAAAAGCTAAATTTTTTTAGTTTTAGCAAAATTTTAAAAACAGTAGAGATGAAGCGATTTTTGATGTTGATTTTAATCCTCGGAGTCACCAGTTTAAGTGCTCAGGAAAACCCCTTGATTAAACATTTTGAAGCCTATTACACCCAAATGAAGGCTCAAGGCGATATCCAAGGTATAATTAATGCTATGACACATTTAAATGTCATTGCCCCATCCCAGGCCAGAAAGGATACCCTGGCCTATATTTATATGAGTGAAGGACAACATGTTCAGGCATTGAACACCATAGGTTATGATAAAGTGGCAACGGATTCTGATATCGCAGTTGAGGTCAAGGCGATTGCCCTTAAAGCTGTAAAGCAACCGCAATTGGCCGTTGGTCATTTTGAAGAGTTATTTAAGCGAGATCCGAATACCTTAGTCGCCTATGAATTAGCCGAGCTCAACTTACAGTTGAAAAACCTATCCGATGCCGAAAAGCATATCAATTATGGGTTGAATAATGCCAAACCTGAAGAAAACAAGGCGTTTTATGAGACGCAAAATCCCTATCAGGTGCCTCTAAAATCGGCCTTTATGTATCTAAATGCCTTGCTGACTTACAATAAAGATCCCAAAGCCAATATCGATGCTGCGGTTGATATTTTGGATGCCACTTTAAAAACGGCGCCCAATTTTAATTTGGTGAATATCAGTAAGAATGAACTTTTAAGACAGAAGCAGGTGCTTCAGGCGCAGGCAGCACAACAGCAGCAACAGCAAGAGCCCAAGAACTAATTATATCAAGTTAGACATATAAAAGGGGTGTTTGTTTTCACAACGAACACCCTTTATTATTTCAGTATCAATTTCTTTGTAATTTTTCCGGTTTCGGTGGACAATGTTATAAAGTAAACCCCGGAGGCATAACTACCCATATCTAGAGTGTAGCCCTGGTTGTTTACTTTCACATTCGAGGCTTGAACGATGTGCTTTCCGGTCATATCGGTTATGGAATACGAAAAGGAAGACATGCCCTTAGTTTGAATATTGAAAATGTCAGATGAAGGATTCGGATAAATTCTAAAGACCAGGGGATCAAATTCGGATACATTTAATGTGCCCTCGATACTCAAATCATCAATTATGACCCCTTCGTTAACCTCATACTGATCCGAATGAAATACAAACCGGAATGCAATAGAGGTTTCACTATTTAGTGAGGATAGGTCATAGCTGTATTCCTGCAAGGTTGTATTCGTTCCGGTCCATTGTGCCCCAGGGCAATTTAAACAGTTGGCTCCGGGGGTGGTATTGCTGTTATACCAACTCGGATCATCAGCGGTTCCCAAAACAGACCAGTTCATTCCTGAATCGGTGGAATATTCAATATACATAATATCCCAGTTCTCTTCGAGGTCGTGGGCCATTTTAAATTTAAAGACCGGATTCCCCAAAAGGGATAAATCATAACACGGGGTAACCAAATAACTTTTAATATTGTTTTCGTACAAGCCGCTTAAGTTGGTGGCATATACTGTATTGTTCGTTGATTCCGTATTTAATAGTGTTCCGGTGGCAATACCGCGATCCCAAAAACCACTGAAACCTGAGCAATTGCTTTCGGAATTAAAATTAAGGATCTCATCAGATGGATTTTCAAAGGAGTTAACCACATTTACAGTTCCGGGGGTATTGGCATAAAATCCGGAAATCAATTCGTTGTTGTAGTTAAAGCTATCGCCACTGACGGAGGCACTCACTGTTAAGTCCTGAAAGCCATCCCCGGATACTATTATTGAGGGGATATCAATTAATTGGGTCGCTCCTGGAGCTAGTGTGCCATTCCAAACGGTGTTCTCTGTATTTCCATTCAAGGTATAATTCAGGGTGACTTCATTTATGGGGTCAGTGCCTCTGTTTTGAACACGGGCTTTGACGTTGTTCAAAGAACCACAAACTACTTGCTCTTCAATGCCCTGAATAGCTTCAAGGCTAATTTCATTCGGAACAGATTCCAGAGGGATGTCAGACTGCCATATCCCTCTGCCATAGGTAGCTGCGGAGATGTTTCCATCGTTTACGTTAATTTCCAAATCCGTGACAGAAACATTTGGTAAATTGGTGCCGAAGGTATCCCAATCATTGGTAGTGTCGTCGTATCGAAAAACACCGAGGCTCGTTCCTATAAATAATGGATTCTGGCTGTGTAAAGGTTGATGCTTAATGATATTTTTAGTCACACTGGGAAGTGATCCGGTAATGTCAACGAAGCTGGATCCACCATCAATCGATCGGTATACACCGCCGCTGAAACCTGAAGTCGTAACATAGATTAGGGCACTGTTGTTCGTGTTTACTTCAATAGAGGTGATGTTAGAAGAAAATGTATATGTGGTGGAAAAAGACACGCCTTTATCCACACTTTTTCGAAGCGTGTTATCTATGGCAACATAGATGTTGTTGGAATCAATGTCATCAATTTCCAGAACATCAATGTTGACATTATTTCCAAAAGAGGGTGATACCACCTCCCATTCAGTCCCACATAATTTGTACAGGCTGGAATATCCGGCATATAACACCCCGTTCTTGTCCATTGTTAACGGGGTAACCCAATTACCACCATTATCATTGGTATCTTCATCCGTTTCAGCTGCCGGAGCAGGGACATAGGCATCATTACTGGCGCCTGTCGACTGGGATATGTACAGGTTGCCGCCATACTGAATGAACCCATACATAAAATTTGAATCGTTCGGTCTTATGGCCGCATCCATACCATCTGCACCAAAATAGACTTGCCAGATACCATTGTATGCATAGCCACCATTATCCTGAAGACCACCTATCATTTTACCTGATGTTTCTCTGGAAACACTCAACCTGTAAAACTGACCAATTTGAAGTCCTTCACTTAAATCGGTAAAGTTGGTGCCACCATCGGTGGTTTTATAAAATCCGCCATCGGTACCGGCAAATAATACGCCGTCATAAAACCGCAATAAATGGATATCAGCATGTGAATAGGAGGCAGAAAAGGGCTGGTACCATTCATTCACTTTGGTAAAACTGGTACCACCATCAGTCGATTTCCATATGTTTAGGACACCGACATAAATCTCATTTTCATCGTTGTCGGATACGGCAAGGGCCATATCGAAATAGGCTTGCTTGCTGCCGTCAAAAAGATCAGCGTTCGAAGGTGTTGTAGCCGCCATTTGCAAAAACGTAAGGCCGGAGTCGGTGGATTTATATATGCCCTGGAAATCATTGTCCAAGGCGCTCAGCACATAAATTACCCCACTGTTGTTTGGGGTTACGTCAATAACCAGACGACTGGAGGCCACCGGTAATCCACTTCCAAAACCACTAGTGGTAAAGGTGTCTCCTCCATCGGTAGATACATAGAACGAATTTGAAGTTACGGCATATATGGTGTTCGGATCCCCGGGTTTTAATTTAATATCCTTCATGTTCAGGTTTTCCGTGCCATTGGTGTTATCCCAGGTTACACCGCCGTCAATCGTTTTGTAGATACCTTTATTCGTGGCGACCCACAATATATTGGAGTTGCTCGGGTGCATATAGATATCATTCATATTGGTGGGACTGCCCGGACTGGAATTTAAACCCGTGGTGTTCCAGGTTGTTCCACCATCGGTAGATTTCATAACCCCCACGCTGTAGGTGTCCCAACCGTCGTCATCGCCTGTAGCGATATAAATTGTATTACTGTCGTTATAATCAATCGCTATGCCCGAAACCCCTATTTGTGGTAAATTATCGGATAGCTGAATCCATGAATCCCCGGCATCAGTGGATTTCCAAATGCCTCCTGCCGGAGCCCCGGTGTAATAGGTATTCGGTTTGTTGGGATCGACAATAATAGCATTAATGCGCCCCTGTCCGGAACTCCAGGACCCCGTATTGGTGTGGCTAAATGGGCCTACAGGACTCCAATTGCTTAAATCGGCATTAGCACTGGTAATTTTAGCCTGTTGTACAGCAAGCCACGAGTTCCATAAGGCATCCGGAGAGGGGAGGGTGCCGTCGAGTTTCACAAAATTTTTCCAGTAGTTTTCCCAACGTCGGAATGGCTTATGTCCGCTGCCTTTTTTATTCGGATCTTTGCCCTTCCAATAGGCGTTAAAGGCTTCCACAATGGTATTGAAAGTCGTTTTCTCTGATTTTGAGGACTGGAATTTCGAGGCCGTGGTTAAATCGCTCATCCATGGGGCATCCGGATTATATTGTGCCTGGATGGTGAGTGCGAATAGTAAAACAAATAAAAAGATCAGGGGTCTCATAGGATTAAGGTTTAGGGATATTTTCATTCCTTTTTAGCTCGACGATCTTGTTGAGTTGCAGATCTAAATTAGAAACCGCAACCAACAAGGCCTTTATGCCACCAAGAAGTTCTGCTTTAGTGCTTGTCGATAATCGTTTTAAACTTTCAAGTTTATACATGTTGGTTTCAACAATTTTCAGTCTTGCCAGTATGGTGTTATTGTTTAAGCTATCTGGAATATTTTTTGTCAAGTCCTTCAGCAGTTTTGTAATCGCCTCCTCGTTGTCATTAAAATAACTTAAGTCACCTTTTTTAATATAGCCCACCTGCTCCTGCATTTGGTTGTATTCTGTCCAGTTTTCAATAAGCGCCTTGGATTCCTGGCTTAAAACAAATTCAGTGTATTGAATTTTTGAAACATCACTTTCCGTAACGGCCGTCGTCGGGAGCTCTTGTTTTTCGATCTCTGAGGTAGATGAGATCTCCTTTTTACAAGAGTAAAGCACGAATACAAGACTTAAGGCATATACTAATTTCATTTCAATTGTGGATTTAGGACACGATGCAAAGATAGCGGAATAGTTGATTCGATCTTTTTGTTCATAACATATTCAAATAGCGGTGCGTTAAAGCCATAAAAATAAAACATAATATTAAATATGTAAATTGTATCTTTAGCAACTTCAAAAAAAGACAAATACCATGCTTGAAAATTTTTGGTTTAATGTGGAATATGGGATCAATCATGTTCTCGATATTAATGCCTACGACCATGTCTTATTTTTAATTAGTTTAACGGTGCCTTATGCCTTTAAAGACTGGAAGCGTGTCATACTTTTGGTTACTATGTTTACATTAGGGCACACACTTTCCCTAATTTTAGCGGCTTACAATGTCGTGCGTATAGATGCCCAGTTGGTGGAGTTTTTAATTCCCATTACCATTTTAATAGTAGCCGTTTACAATGTGTTCACTTCGGGAAAGGGGGCCCAAAAAGAACGGCTGGGCGTATTGTTTTTTACAACCCTCTTCTTTGGTCTTATACATGGTTTGGGATTTGCCAGAGAATTTAGGATACTCCTGGGGGACTCCGACAACAAATTAATAGTACTGCTCGAATTTGCCCTGGGAATAGAATTATCGCAGGTCATCATTGTATTTATGGTGCTCTTTTTGGGCTATGTTGGACAGACCGTGTTTAGATTTTCGAAACGCGATTGGATTATGGTCATTTCATCTATTGTGATAGGACTGGTTATTCCTATGGTGTTAAATAGCGATTTTTTAGCCTAAAACTTTCGTAAAACTTTAACGAACAAGGGTTGTAATTAAAATACGAAGCTATTATATTCGTTAATAGGTTGATGTAAAGCTTACTCAAAGCACTTGTAGAGGTCAATGATGGAACATTTAGAAGGCCTTGGAAAAGTAAATTTATGGCGAAACAAAAACAATTAAAATATGATAGAGCCTATCTTCGAATTGCCATGGAGTGGGGGAAGTTGTCGTATTGCAAGCGTCGGCAGGTTGGCGCACTTATTGTAAAGGATAGAATGATTATATCCGATGGGTATAACGGGACACCTTCGGGTTTTGAGAATTTTTGTGAGGATGAAGGCGGTTATACGAAATGGTATGTGCTGCATGCCGAAGCCAATGCTATATTAAAAGTGGCTGCATCAACACAATCATGTCAGGGAGCTACCCTGTATATCACCATGTCTCCCTGTAAAGAGTGTAGTAAACTCATACATCAGGCCGGTATTATTAGAGTGGTTTATAACAAAGCCTATAAGGATGATTCCGGTTTACAATTTTTAGAAAAAGCCGGAATTAAATTAAAATTAATTGAAGATCTGACAGCCTAATGCCTTATCAAAAAAAATATTTACCCCTAGTTTTAGGTATCGCCATTGCCGCAGGCATTTTAATTGGTGGGAAACTTGATTTTACCGATGCTCCCGATCGTTTGTTTTCTACCAATAGTAAAAAAGACAAACTGAACAGACTTATAGATTACATTGAATACGATTATGTAGATGATATCAATACCGATAGCATTGTTGATGTTACCGTCAATGGCATATTGGATAACTTGGATCCTCATTCGGTTTATATTCCTAAAAAGGACATGGCACGTGTAGCGGAGGAAATGCGAGGGGATTTTGTCGGAATAGGAGTGAGTTTTTATACCTATAAAGATACGATCACAGTCATACGGGCCATAGAAAACGGGCCAAGCGAAAAGGCCGGTATTAAAGGTGGTGATCGCATTATTATGGCTAACGGCGATTCTCTAGTGGGTAAGGATGTTACAGATGAGAGTCTGGTGAATAAACTGAAAGGGGGCATTAATTCCAAAGTGCATTTAAAAGTGTACCGGAGAGGAGAACCAAAACTCCTGGATTTTACCGTGAAACGGGGGGTTATACCTATTAAGAGTGTCGATGCAGCCTATATGCTTACCGATAAAATAGGGTATATTAAAATCAATCGTTTTGCCGAAACAACCTTTAAAGAGTTCAAAACAGCATTAAACAAACTAAAGGCGGAAGGCGCTGCTGAAATCGCTTTGGATTTAAGGGATAACCCCGGTGGATTTTTAGATATAGCGGAAAAGATTATTGATGAGTTTCTGGAAGAAGACAAACTCATACTCTTTACAAAGAATAAACGTGGTGATGTAGAGAAAAGTTTCGCGACAAAGATGGGCGATTTTGAAGAGGGGAAGGTCTATGTGCTTATTAATGAAAATTCGGCCTCTGCCAGCGAAATCGTGGCCGGAGCACTTCAGGACAACGATAAAGGGACCATAATCGGGCGACGATCCTATGGTAAAGGGCTGGTTCAGCGTGAGATGGATTTAGGCGATGGCAGTGCGGTCCGTTTAACCGTTTCGAGATATTATACGCCAACCGGGCGCTCGATTCAACGACCCTATGAAAATGGTCATAAGGATTATTACGATGAATACCTGGAGCGCATAGAAAGCGGTGAACTGCTCGATGCTGATAAGATTAAAGTGGCCGATTCCCTGAAGTATACCACGCCCTCCGGTAAGATTGTTTATGGGGGTGGTGGTATTATTCCCGATGTATTTGTGCCCATAGATACGGGTATGTTCAATGAAACCCTGAACTATCTCTTACGACGCGGGTTTATAGGCTATTTTGTTTTTGAGGAATTGGAAAAGGACAGGCATCTCTATGATGACATTTCGAGACAGGAATTCATCGATAATTTTGAAATAAGCGATGACCTGGTGACCTCATTCCAGGATTATCTCAATGTGAGAACAGACTCCGATATTACCCTTGTAGCCTATTACGGTGAAATCAAACAATACCTTAAAGCCACTCTGGCCGATCAGCTTTTTGGCAATGGGGCCTTTGAAGAGGTTTTTAATCAGAATGACATTATGATCGATGAGCTCATTGCGCTGAGCGAGGAGCAGTGATTACGTCCTCCACATAAAAGAATTCAGGTTTTCTGAGAAACATTGTACAAGGAATATAACGCTTATATTTTATCGTGCACTTTGGTATGTTGCCCATTATTCCAAAGGGTTAAGATATCAGTAGCTACATGTGCTCCACTGCCACTGGCAATGGCAAACTGACTGCGCCAACCGGCCAGAGTACCCGTAACATAAAGGCCATCTTCTATCAGGTGATCTCTGTTTTTGAGCCAAATGCGATCTTTTTCAGCGGCGGCCCTCGGATGCGCTTCAATGTAGTGTTCCAGACCTTTAATACGCATCAAATTGGTGTATCCGACGGCGATGACCACAAGTTTGGAACTGTAGTTGTTTTTGTTGGTCCTTACCACAAAATGATCGCCGTTTCTTTTTATTTCCAAAACTTTTTCCTTTTCAATTTGTGCGACATGCGGGTATTGTGATGCTAATTGGGACTTTCCGCTTTCCAAAATAGCAGCTCCCGTCGTTCCGGGTGCAACTCCCAACACGTTATTGAACAAGGCATCCTGCAGGTGTGAGGCTTTTTGGTGCAGGATAATGCCAATGCGTTTCTCACGGGCATATGCCCTGTCTTTTGCAGAGCCTAAAACCAAAGCACAGGACATCCCTGATGCACCGCCCCCAACTATTAAAACATCATACATTACTTTTTGTTTTTCACTTTATCTTCGATACGTTTCGAAATTCTTAGAATCAACATTAAAATAATGGCGCATAATCCGGCCAATATGGTAATCAGTGCAACGGTATTGTCGCCTTCTAAAGGTGCATTAAAATTGATTTTGGTCGCATTGAAAATGATCAATACGGTAGCGAGGATAATTATTATGGTCGATATAATCTTCATTAGACAAATAAAACTTTAATATTATGTGCAAATAGTTTAACCGCTATGGCCAATAAAATGACCCCGAACACTTTTCGAATAATATTGATGCCATTAGCCCCCAGGAAACGTTCAATCTTCCGAGAGGTTTTGAGTACAATATAGATTAAAATGACATTTAAGATGATGGCAAGTATGATATTTTCAACCCTGAACTCAGCCCTTAGGGACAGCAAAGTCGTTAAACTCCCAGGACCGGCAATTAAAGGAAATGCCAGCGGGAAAACAGAAGCGGTCAAAGGATTTGTTTCTTCCTGCTTGTACAATGTAATGCCAAGAATCATTTCCAGGGCAATAAAAAAAAGGATGAATGCCCCCGCAACCGCAAAAGAATTCACGTCAATGCCAATTAGATTCAGAATGCTCTTTCCCAAGAAAAGGAAAAGAGTCATAATGACGCCTGCTATGATCGACGCTTTTTCACTTTGAATATGGCCTACTTTTTTACGAAGATCGATCACAATAGGAATATTTCCAACAATGTCAATTACGGCAAACAACACCATAAATGCCGTGAAAATTTCTTTAAAGTTCAATTGCATAACCTGTTCTATAAAATCCGCTGCAAAGGTCTGTATTAATTATGAAATAACAAGGTATAATAAATCTAAACTTTCTCTATTTTTGCGGACAATGATTTTAAATAGATGTTTCAACTAGGAAAAACGATTGTGTCTGAGGAGATTATTGAGAATGATTTTGTCTGTAATCTTTCCGCATGTAAAGGTGCCTGTTGTATTGATGGCGATGCGGGGGCCCCCTTGGAAGCGGAGGAAGTCAAAATACTGGAAACCATTTATCCTAAGGTGAAACCGTTCCTCAGGGATGAAGGCATTGAAGCTATTGAACAGCAAGGGTTGGTTGTTAAAACGGAAGAAGGCGATTTGGAAACACCCTTGATTAATGGTGCCGATTGTGCCTTTGTGATTTTTGATGAAAAAAAAGTGGCACGCTGTGCGATTGAGGAAGCCTACAATCAGGGGGTGATTTCATGGAAAAAGCCAATCTCCTGTCATTTGTATCCCGTTAGAGTGAAAGACTACTCCGAGTTTTCGGCCGTCAACTATCATCGTTGGCAGGTCTGCGATGATGCCTGTACCCTGGGCAAGACCTTACAGATTCCAATTTATAAATTTGTAAAAGAAGCCCTGATTAGAAAGTTTGGAGAAGATTGGTACAACGCCTTGGAGCAGCTTGCCAAATCGTTTTAAGAGCCCCCTGCTTACACTTTAAAGTGCTTGTTTTTATTGAGGTTTTCTTGATTTTTAGCTGTAATTTTTTTGATCACTTTTTAAAATGCTTAAAAATGTAAAACCCTAGTTATCAATACATTAATATTTATTTTCTGTAAACTTCTGTTACTCAATACATTTTTTTGTTTGTTAAAAACTTGTTGAAAAGCTTTCAGTAATTTTTTAAAAAAATAACAATCATTTTACAATCTTTGTTATCCCTAAGTCTTAAAAAAAATTTCGTCAAACTTTTATTAAAAATCAATTTTAGCTATGTCTCAAGCAGTAGAGCCTATTCTCCAGGAAAACAAGGACCGTTTTGTTATTTTTCCCATTCAACACCATGATATTTGGGAGTGGTATAAAAAACAAGAAGCAAGTTTTTGGACTGCGGAAGAAATAGACCTGCATCAGGACATTACCGATTGGTCAACGAAGTTAAATGATGACGAACGTTATTTTATAAAGCATATACTCGCATTTTTTGCAGCCAGTGATGGTATAGTCAATGAGAATTTAGCCGAAAACTTCGTGAGTGAGGTGCAATACAGTGAGGCTAAATTTTTCTATGGATTTCAAATTATGATGGAAAACATCCATTCGGAGGTGTATTCCCTTTTGATTGATACCTATGTAAAGGACGAAAAGGAAAAAAATATACTTTTTAAAGCTATTGAGAACTTCCCGGCCATTAAAGAAAAAGCAGAATGGGCATTGCGATGGATCGAATCGCCGAGTTTTGCCGAACGCCTTATTGCATTTGCTGCTGTAGAGGGTATTTTCTTTTCAGGAAGCTTTTGTTCCATATTTTGGCTAAAGAAGAGAGGACTTATGCCGGGCTTGACTTTTTCCAACGAGCTTATTTCCAGGGATGAGGGCTTGCATTGCGATTTTGCCGTGCATTTGCACAACAATCACATTGTGAATAAAGTTCCCAAAAGTCGCATTACTGAAATCTTAACAGATGCCCTCGATATTGAGCGTGGATTTATAACAGAATCCTTGCCTGTGAGTCTGATTGGGATGAATGCCAAGTTGATGACCCAATATTTGGAATTCGTTACCGATCGCCTCTTAGTTGAATTTGGCTGCGACAAAGTATATAATGCGACCAATCCTTTTGATTTTATGGATATGATCTCGCTCCAGGGAAAAACCAATTTCTTTGAGAAACGCGTGTCCGAATACCAGAAAGCTGGGGTGCTCAATAAAGAAGAGGAGAAGGATAAATTTAGTTTCGACGCCGATTTTTAATGCGTTCAGACCTTGCAGTACCCTGTTCAGACCTTTGCTGTTTTTCCTTTTAAAGGGAATTAAGGCAAGCTATTTTAATAAGACATATAATTAAACCCAATGGAACAGTATCTAATGATCAGGTTAGAACTGTTCTGCAAAAACTAACTAACCCATTTTCTGAAGGTGTATCAGAAAACCAAAAAAACTGTGTAAACAATGTATGTAATAAAACGAGACGGAAGAAAAGAACAGGTCATGTTCGACAAGATCACTGCAAGAGTGAGAAAATTGTGTTACGGATTGAACGAACTGGTCGATCCCTTAAAAGTGACCATGCGGGTCATAGAGGGCTTGTATGATGGCGTGACGACCAGCGAACTGGATAATTTAGCTGCAGAAATTGCGGCAACCATGACGACCGCTCACCCGGATTATGCCCGTCTTGCAGCACGCATCTCCGTATCCAATCTGCATAAGAACACCAAAAAGACCTTTAGTGAGGTCATGGAGGATCTGTATACCTATGTTAACCCAAGAACAGGCAAGGATGCACCACTGCTTTCCGATGAGGTCTACAAGGTCATTATGGAACACAAGGACCGTCTCGATTCCACGATTATTTACAACCGCGATTTTGGCTATGATTATTTTGGGTTTAAAACCCTGGAGCGTTCCTATTTATTGAAACTTAATGGTAAAATAGCGGAACGGCCACAGCACATGCTTATGCGTGTTTCAGTTGGGATTCATTTGGATGATATCGAATCGGCCATAGAGACCTACGAGCTCATGTCGAAAAAATATTTTACACATGCCACACCGACCTTGTTCAATTCCGGTACACCGAAACCGCAAATGTCATCCTGCTTTCTCCTAACCATGAAGGAAGATAGTATCGATGGGATTTATGACACTTTAAAACAAACGGCCAAAATATCGCAATCTGCCGGGGGTATTGGTTTGGCCATGCACAATATCCGCGCCACAGGGAGTTATATAGCCGGCACCAATGGTACCAGTAACGGTATCGTGCCCATGCTTCGGGTGTTTAACGATACGGCACGATATGTAGATCAGGGCGGAGGCAAGCGTAAAGGGAGTTTTGCAATATACATCGAACCCTGGCATGCTGATATTTTTGATTTCCTGGAATTGAAGAAGAACCATGGAAAGGAAGAGATGCGGGCACGTGATTTGTTCTATGCCATGTGGATTCCGGATTTATTCATGAAACGGGTTCAGGAAGATGGACAGTGGACCTTAATGTGTCCTAACGAGTGTCCCGGTCTGCCTGAAACCCATAGTGAGGAATTCGAAGCTCTATATTTACGGTACGAAGCAGAAGGCCTGGGCAGGAAAACCATAAAGGCACGCGAACTTTGGGAAAAGATCCTCGAATCACAAATTGAAACGGGTACGCCTTATATGTTGTACAAGGACGCTGCCAATCGCAAATCCAACCAGCAGAATTTGGGAACGATACGCTCATCCAATCTCTGTACTGAAATTCTCGAGTATACATCTCCTGATGAGGTAGCGGTTTGTAATCTGGCCTCCATTGCATTACCGATGTTTGTCAAGAACGGCGAGTTTGACCACAAGGAATTGTTTCGCATCACCAAGCGTGTCACCAAGAATTTAAACAGGGTTATTGACCGGAATTACTATCCGGTACCTGAGGCCAGGACCTCCAATATGCGTCATAGACCCATTGGACTCGGAGTTCAAGGATTGGCGGATACCTTCATACAGTTGCGCCTGCCCTTTACAAGCGATGAGGCTAAACGATTAAACCAGGATATTTTTGAGACCCTGTATTATGCTGCTGTAACGGCCAGTATGGAAGAGGCCAAAGACGAAGGTCACTACGAAACCTACGAGGGGTCTCCGATCAGTAAGGGAGACTTCCAACACAATCTTTGGGGTTTAAAAGATGAGGAGCTCAGCGGTAACTGGGATTGGGGGAAGTTACGTAAGCAGGTACTCAAGCATGGTGTTCGTAACTCCTTGTTAGTGGCGCCAATGCCAACGGCATCAACCTCTCAAATATTAGGAAACAATGAATGCTTCGAACCATATACCTCCAACATCTATACGCGCCGCGTATTATCCGGGGAGTTCATTGTGGTGAACAAGCATCTTTTAGAGGATCTTGTGGCATTGGGGCTATGGGACGAAAACCTGAAGCAGGATATTATGAGAGCCAATGGTTCCATTCAGAATATCGATATCATCCCACAGGAGATCAAAGAACTGTACAGAACCGTCTGGGAGTTAAGTATGAAAGACATCATAGACATGTCGCGTCAACGCGGTTATTTTATAGATCAGTCCCAATCACTCAATCTCTTTATGGAAGGCGCTACAATGGCTAAGTTAACGTCCATGCATTTTTACGCATGGAAGAGTGGGCTTAAAACAGGAATGTATTATTTAAGAACTAAGAGTGCGGTCGATGCCATTAAGTTTACCCTGAAAACGACCAAGAAAGAAGAACCGGCTCCCGAAGTTGTTGAGGTGAATAATATGGCCTTGCAGCAGGAAAAAGCCAAGAAAGAGAAATTAGCTGCACAGAATGCGGCAAAATTCGCAAAGCAGGGTACACCGGCACCGGAAGTAGAGCCTATGACTCCTGAAGAAATGAAAGCCCTAATAGCACAGGCCAAGGCCAGTGAAGGCGATGACTGCCTGATGTGTGGATCCTAAATCGGAGTATGAACTTACATTAATTTTTGTTAAGTGTTAAAATGAAAAGCATTACGCCTTTGGTGTGATGCTTTTTAATTTGCAACAATATTTCAGTTAAAAAACAGACTTAACAAGGGGATATGGCCTTGCCTAAACTATGAGTATTCAGAAAACATCCTATATTTATACAGTAATCCAAAATAGTAATTAGCATGTTGAAGAAAGGATTTTTTTATGGACTTCTGATTCTTCTGGGCTTATTGTTTTATTTCTATCGCAACTTTGAAACCATTTCGGCAGGAGTGGCCATTCTTCTTTTTGGAATGATCATGTTGGAAGAAGGTTTTCGGGTATTTACCAAGGGGCCGCTTCAAACCATTTTACAGTCGGCCACCAATAAGCTCTATAAAAGTGTCTTCACAGGTGCTTTTGTGACTGCTTTAATTCAGTCCAGTTCTCTGGTTTCGGTTATTACCATATCGTTTATCAGTGCAGGGCTTATATCCTTAACCGGAGGTTTAGGGTTGATTTTTGGAGCAAACATAGGCACTACTGCCACCGCGTGGTTGGTGGCTGGGTTCGGTTTAAAGGTCAAGATTTCTGCCCTGGCCTTACCTATGCTCGTATTTGGGCTAATTTTTTCCTTTCAAAAGAAAATGACGCTTAAAGGTATCGGTAATGTATTGGCCGGATTGGGTTTTTTCTTTCTTGGTATTCATTATATGAAAGAGGGGTTCGATGTGTTTAAGGAGCATATCGATCTCACACAATATGCGGTTACGGGATTTCTGGGGGTTTTTATTTACACGGGACTGGGTATTGTTGTGACAACTATTTTACAATCAAGCAGTGCTACCCTGGCCCTTATTTTAACCGCCTTATCCGTGGGTCAGATAGAATACGAAAACGCTCTGGCCCTCGCCATTGGAGCCAATGTCGGTACGACTATTACGGCGGCACTTGGTGCCATTAGTGCGAACAGTGCCGGAAAACGACTGGCCATGGCCCATTTCATTTTTAATATGGTGACAGGCTTGGTGGCCATCGTCTTTATTTTTCCATTGGCTAACCTGGTCAATACCACCTCTGATGTATTGCATATCGCAGCTACCAATTACACCTTAAAATTGGCTCTTTTCCACACCATTTTTAATGCTATAGGCGTCCTGTTGATGGTGCCCTTTATAAGACCTTTAGAACGTTTGCTTTTGCGCTTTTTTATTGAAAAGGAAAAGGATGTTCACGAACCGAAATACCTCAATCCGGCCGTATTGGAATTCCCTGGAGCAGTCCTGTCTGCACTAATTAATGAATCGAAATACCTGTACCAGAACAGCGTCTTTGAAATTGTAACTCATGCTTTAAATATCCATAGGACGGATGTGAAATCGGATGAAAAGCTTAAAACCATTATTGAGAAATCAAAAACGGATTTCCATACCGATGTTGAGGATCTGTATTATACCAAGGTAAAATCCATTTACAGTCAGATCATCACCTACGCCACGACGGCACAAAGCACTTTAAAATTAAATAACAGGCAGAACAGGGCCATCACGGATATAAAGATTGCAAACCGAAAAATGGTAGAAATCATTAAGGATGCCCGCGAACTGAACAAGAATATCACCATAGCCTTAAGTGCGAACAATACCCATTTGACAGCGGCCTACGATAGTTACAGGAAAAAGCTGGTCAAGGTTTTGCGAGTGATCTATTTGTTCAGGAAGGAAGAAAATTCAGAAGTTTACGAGGCAAAGCTTAAAAAGCTGAAGGCGGAAGCTAAGTCTAATATGAGGCAAAGCAGTCATTCCATTGACAAACTGATAAGGAAAAACGCAATTACCCCGGAGATGGCGTCCTCATTGTTTAATGACTACACCAACGTAAACGATATGATAAAGAAGTTGATCGAAGTGGCCGAATTGTTATACGGTAAGAAGGATACACTTTTGGATGAAAATGGCAATGGAAAGTGAGCATGCGCAACTAAATCTAGTCCTAAAAATGCCCTTAGGACGCTGCAGTGGACATCCTAAGGACAGTCAAAAGCTTTATTCAGCCTGTTATTAAGTGCTGTATGTCATCATACAGTCCTAAAAATCCGGTACTTTGATAATAAAAATTATATGGAAAAGGGTTATTCCTCCTCTTCCTCCGTACTTAACTTGGCAGGTTCCACGGAAGCATCATGCGCGTTATGGTATTCCTCTAAAAGATTCATAGTAGCCGTGAGCAAATCTTTAGTCTCTAACAATAACCCAAAATAAAGAGTCGTATTTTTAGGACTGGATTCCTCAGTTCGCGTGCGCTCAACCTGTTTATGTATTTTTTCAGATACGATCTTAAAGATGGCTTTTTCACTTTTTAGAATAGCTCCTATCTGTTCAAATGAGCGGGAATCAAATGCCTCTTTAATCTCAACAAGAAGATTTTCCATTGAATGGTCTACTTCTTTCAGTTCCTTAATTTGATTGAACTTTAGTTTTTTATGATTGTTGTTGACATGTTTATGACTCGCTTTGGATATATATTCTAAAGATTGCGTCATATCCTGTAAATAGCCTAAAATGTTGATGTAAAAATTGCTGGCCCCAACACTGGACTCGTCTAAATTTTTAATAAAATAAAAGATGTTGTCCCTTAGGTTATCAACTTCTAAAGATAGTTTCTCTATTTGTTTTTTATTCTTTTTAAGCATTGCCAAATCTTGCCGAGCCAATCCATTGATGGCATTGGAATAGATTTTATTTCCTCGTTTTACCACGTTGGCAATATTATGGGTGCTTTCATGAATAACACCTTGAAGGGAACTGCTTTCAGCATTTTTCAGGCTGTCCTCACTTTTTGATACTGATTTATTTTTATGAGATAAATAGTTTCTCACTAATAAAATTACCGTCAACAATAAAAGTACCGGAGTCATCACAGCGGGATGCCAGTTTATCAAAAAGACAACAGTCCCAGCACCAATAAATGCTGCAAAGGCAGTAAAAAACCAACCGCCAATCACATTTAAAACACCGGCAACGCGATAAACCGCACTTTCGCTGCCCCATGCGCGATCCGCCAGAGAGGTCCCCATAGCCACCATAAAGGTAACATAGGTCGTAGATAAGGGTAATTTCATGGTCGTCGCGATAGAAATTAATACACCTGCAACCATTAAATTTACAGATGCTCTGATCATATCGAATGCCGGGGCGTCAATACTTTGATCTTTCGTTAATAATAGTGCCGATTTCGGTTTTTCGAAACTCGCATTCACTTTTTCCTGAGCAGATTTAGGTATAATAACCATTAAGGCGTTCGTGAATAGTGAGGTGCCTTTTACAATGCTGCGAGACAACAAATTCGGTTTAAATTTTTCATGAGTTTCACTCTGTCTGGATAAGCCAATTTCTGTTTCGGCAACAGTTTTAGCTTTTTTTGAAAACCATAAAGTAACAACCATAATACCCCCTGCAATAAAAAGTAGAAATGGTTCAGCCGGCATTTTATTGCCAAGGACATCCATTGAGAATTCTGTTGCTGCAATTCCAGAAACAGACCATGCTTCATAAGAATGATAAGCGGCCATGGGAACACCGATAAAATTTACTAAGTCGTTACCAGCAAAGGCTAAGGCTAATCCAAATGTTCCAACGGCAATTACAACCATTAGGACGTTCTTTTTTATGATGTTTTGATAAACAAATGAGAATAATGTAAATAGCACAAAACCAATAACAATAATGTAGGTCTCATTACCCTCAATATAGCCTTTCAGTTCATTATAATACGGGGTGCCTTTAAGGCCTTTCATAAAAATGAAATAAAGAATTGCTGTTAACGCCAATCCACCGAAAATGGCTCCAATATTCTTTATCTTATCCGTATTATGAAAGGTGAATATTAATCTCGAAACCCATTGAACTATGGCTCCGACAGTAAATGCGATAACAACAGAAAGCAATATACCACTTATAATTTCAAAAGCTTTTTTGGTGTTAATATAGCTGCTTAAATCTGCTAAAGTTTCAGTTTCAGATGCACCAATTTTTATGAGCGCCATCACCACAGCAGCTCCTAATAAATTGAATACGATGGATACCGTAGTTGAAGTTGGTAGACCTAACGTGTTGAAAAAGTCTAAAAGTAAAATATCAGTGATCATAACAGTCATGAAAATGAGCATTATTTCATGAAAGTTGAATTCAGCAGGAACAAAAATACCTTTTCGGGCAACTTCCATAAGACCACTGGAATATACGGCCCCAATAAAAATCCCTAAGCTGGCAACAATCATAATTGTTCTTAAGGAAATAGCCTTTGAACCGATAGCAGAGTTCAAAAAGTTTATGGCGTCATTACTTACACCAACAACAATATCTGCAACTGCCAAAATTGTTAAGGCAATTAACATGTATAAATAAATATTATCCATTGAGTTTAATTGTAATACGTCTGCAAATATCATGACTATTAATGATTATTTTGTTATTTAATTGTTATTTTTTTAGAAGTGTAAGTCAAAACCTAATCGAAAGGTGATATTATCTTCATTCCCGTCAAGGCTTGTATAACTTAAGTCAGACTGAACTTTAAGTTTGTGACCAACAATAAATTTATTGATGCCCAGGGTATACTGTCTTACCGGTAAGGCTCCAGTGATCGCTTCATAATTCACAGATGTAAAACGACCGGCTATTTCGTAATTGCTTTCAAACATATAACCAGCCTGTAGATTCAGAGCATTACCTGTTAATACAATGTTCTCTTCTGGGGTGGGTGTAACACCATCCAATTCAGTCGCAACAGGTTCATCAGCCGTCCTTTTGGCGTATTCCCCCATAAAGGAAATGCCTTTATATTTAAACATGATATCGGCGAACAGTGTTGTAATGTCTGTTTCATATAAGGAACCGTCACTTCTTAACATATAATCGCCCGCAAAGCTGCGTTCTCTAACACCGTTTTGATTTAGGTTGTATGTAAATGCCGCCATGAGTTTGGGACTGGATTCTCTTTTAATGGCAGACTGAGTATAATCCCCTTTGGATTGAAAGGTGCCAAACGGTAATAACTCCAAACGCCCCGTATATTGTAATCCTCCTTCGTTGCCTTCCGTAACATTTCTCCCTTCTCCCTGAGAAAGAGAAAATTTCTCACGCATTAGGAACCGATCTCCTAACTGTGTTTTATGTCTTATTTGTATACCGATATCTCGGTCTATATTGAAACGGCGGTTTAATAAAGATCGATCAATTAACTGAAGATCTCCTGATGATACCACGCGCTCCACGTTACCGGGTAATTTTGTTTGCCCGGCCCATAGTTCCCAATTGCCTGCAAAGTTCCACATAATAACGGCATCCAGAATATAACGCGGGGTATTTCTATTAAATTGACTTGCCCCGGAAATATCGCGATTGGAAAGCCCTAACTCTATCTTATATCTTAATTTTGGACTGTAGGCATACCCGTCAAATTTTAAACGGGCACGTCTAATAAGGATATTGTGCTCAGGACTGCCATATTTATCCCCATCATAGTCCCATGAGGAAACGGATCTCATTTGAAAACGGGGTGCGAATTTAATGCTGAATGAACTGTCCTTGGCTGTAAAGTTAATAAGCCCTTTGCCGAAAGATGTGTCACTGATTTCCTGAGCAAATAACGAGGTTACGGTAAAAAGAAAGATACCAATGAGGGTATGTTTAGTATTCATAGTATACGTATTAGTTTTTGTCACTGCAAAGAACCTAAATCTATGTTAACTAAATGTTTCCTAATTGTTATATTTAAGCATAAAAAAGACTGCCCTGGTTAGGGCAGTCTCATTAGGCATCATAATAATGTAGTCGACAAAAACTAATAGATTATATGATATACTAATTGTCTGTCTATAGACCTTACAAATATCAATGTTACAGTTAATCTTAATGTAACGTCAACATTAAGTAATTATTAATATTCCAATGTTAAATCTCTATTTTAATCTTTTGAAAAACAGTATTTTGTATTTTCAATGTTAATATAATGTTACGTGAATGTTGGTTTAATATTAAGTAAGTTGTATCTTTGGATTATAATGTTAAACCCCATAGTTATGAAGAAATTATTTTTTTTAATTGCCTTTTTTATTACTGTGGTTGCTTTTGCTCAGGATAAGCAGAAGCGAGATTTAAAACTTAACACGGACACGAACCTAATTGAAGTTGTTTATTATCATGACAATGGTGAGGTAAGCCAGACAGGGTATTACACATTAGATGGTAAATTACAGGGGGAATGGTTGAGTTTCAATGAAAAAGGCGAAAAAACGGTTTCGGCAAATTATGATAATGGTAAAAAGGTCGGCAAATGGATCTATTGGATTGACGGCGAAAAAAAGGTTGTCAATTATACTGATAATGTAGCTTCCTTATAAGCTTAACAAGGAAGATAAAATAAAAAAAGCATCCCGCCTGTGGCGGGATGCTTTTTTTTACTTTATGGATTTTTATCTGTTTTAGTTACCTACGGTCCAACCTGCACCCCATGAGGCAAAATCAGTACCGGTTCCATTACCATCACCACTAATAAAATCACTTTCATTGAAGGTTTCACCGGTGTCGTTCTTCATCTTTGTAATCACATCATTGAAGGTCACATTCGTCGCATCCAGGTCGCCGTTTATGACTCCGGTACCTGTGGGGTTATCGCTGGATGCTCCGGCATCACCATCAAGGTCAAATCCTTCCGCAAAACCTTCAATTAAAATATTATCGAATATTCCTTGTGTCCCTGCTCTTAATCTTATCGCCTCATTACCGGTTTCGGAACCCAAACCTACAATGGTAACGTCCTTTACTGTTGGCTTAGACCAGAATTTAGGGTTGGAAAGGTTTCCTATATCTGTATTATAGCCATCGCATTCAAATCCTTTGTCATGATCGGCACCATGCTTGACATACGCGTTGGTTATAGACCCTGTGAAACCTTCAGTCCAGTCGATAGAATCGTCCTGACAGTTGATGACTGCCACATGGTTTACCTTGACCGTTCCGCCAAAAAATTCAATGCCGTCATCAGCACCTTCATAGGCTTGAATATAATCTACGGTCGTTCCTGCGCCCACACCGTAAAATGAGATACCGTTATTTTCTGAAGAGCCATCGGCAGCCCCACCGGAATATTCAACACGCACATAGCGAATAACACCTGAACTGTCAGAGGCATCTGTGCCACCATATGGTAAGCTTCCAATTTCAGAAGTGGCTGTGGCGCTGCCCGTAACGGAGTTTATAGGGGCTTTACCTAAAATAATTAACCCGCCCCATTGTCCGGCACTGGGGTTGGCATCTCCGGAGGTCATTACTATAGGATTGGAAGCCGTTCCATTAGCAATAATTTGTGCGCCCTGAGATATGGCGATATACACATCGGCACCGGTTGCAATGGCTTTAATGGTTACCCCTTCATTTATAATTAAATTCGCACCCTCTGCCATGATTACGGGTCCGGTAATGGTATAGGTGGTATTGGCCTCTAAAGTGATATCGGAAGAGTATTCGGCGGCACTGATCGGTATTTCGACCTCAGTTTCACCTCCCTCGCCACCACTGTTGTTGGTTGTGTTGTTTATAACACTGTTATCCGTGATGTAAATAGCTGCCGTATCGTCTGCTGCACACCCGTTGAAAAGTAAAGCAACAGTTGCAAATCCTAATAATAAATTAATTTTCATTGTTTCTAAATTTAATTTTTATACGTTCTTTTTATGCAATGGTTTAAAATGAATATTTAAGTTGTAGACCCAGATTTATGCCCGAATTATAGTTTGAAACATCTTTTCCATTGGGAGACGTTACGATAATGTCTCCTTGATTGGTTTCTCTAATGTATTTGACACTGGGATTTAGTAAATTCTTTGCGGCCAGGTTGATTTCCAAATGCGCGCCGATCTCATTTTTAAAGATAAAATCCAGTGTAGGGATCCCTTTTTCAATAACATTTCCCAATTGTCCGGAGCCCAGGGCATCTATACGATCAGAGAAATAAGAGAAAGACAAGGTGGCATTTGGTTTATAATGCTCAAATGATTTAGGTGAGAAGTTGACATCGGCGTTAACAATAAAAGGTGAGGCGCCTTGTAATGCCTCAGTAGCCTTGTTAAAACTCACGTTAAAATTACTTCCCACAATAGCACTGTAGAGATCTTGCTCAGTATGCATATAGGTGGCATTAAGACCAAAGGAGAGAATCCCTTCATCGAATTCGTCAACCAGGATATTTTTTCGAATTTCTGCTTCAATACCCAAGATCTCAGCCTGATCTCCCGTTCTGAAGAAGCGTTGGGTACCCGTGGCATCAAAAGCCACTACCTGGTTAATTGGATCTTCTATTTTCTTGTAAAAAACACCCAAAGCGATCAGTTCCGACTTAGTTACAAACCACTCATATTTAAAATCAAGATTCATTATTTTAGAGTAGGATACATCCTTTACATTGGTATAGGTTTCACCTGCTTTTCTCCCCAAAAGATCTGGATTACCACCAATGCGCTGTGAAACACTTTCGTAAACAAATGGAGCAACCTCCTTAAATTCGGGTAAGGATAGGGTTTGACTTGCCGAAAAGCGTAGGTTCTGATCGTCGTTAATGCTGTATTTAATACTTAAACTCGGTAAAAAAACACGTTCTGATGCACTGATACTGTCTTTTCCATTAACCCCTAAATTGATCACATCATAGGCAATAAACTGGTCAAAGGATTCCACTCTTATCCCGGGAACAAAAAGCCATTTTTCACCAAAATTCAGTTCGGCGTTCAGGTAACCCGCCTGTACATCCAATTGTCCCGTATAGGTGTTCTCAGGTAATCCGGGTCTGTTCGTGGTGCTGAGAGACGGAATAGGTCTGATAACCTTAATTTCGTAAACCCCCTCGTTACTTTTCAGGTTCAGATTTTCAAGCGTGAAAATGTCATTAAGAGCCTTGACGTTATCGATGCCACCGTTATCTGTGATATCATAACCATAACGTATATTGTCAAAATGGCGTTCTTTAGTTCTGCCATTATAACCTACATTTATTTTAATCTGATCAGAAGGTTTGTAAGTAAGGTTTAAGCGCCCGTTTAACTCCTCATCTTCAATGTTCTGAAAATAGCGCTGATTATCAAAATCGACGTTGCTGTAAAATATGGGTTTGGTAGAAGGATTATTATCCAGTGCCAGATGATAGTTCTCAATACTAATGCGCTTTCTGTCAGGTTCATGTGCATTTACAAAGTTGTGTCCAAAGCCCCAATTCACTTCAATTTTGTCGAATTTGTGCACACCAATGAGTTGGTTTACATAAATTAAATTTTCATTGAATTGAATGTTTTGCTGATAGAAGCCTTCATCGGTATTGGCAATTGCATCGCGGTTTCTACCCATACCATCTATACCGAAGTACCCCACTTTGTCTGAGGAGCTATTTACAAACAGGGAATTGTAAGATAAGGTATTGTAATCGTCTATCCTGAAATTAATTGAAGCCATCCCTGTGGTGGTTGTGCCATATTCATATTCTTCAGCTTGTTCGAAAGCTTTCTTTTCTACATTCGTATAATCAATGGACGCCCCCTTCCTGTATTGAAAATCGTTTCCAAAAGATCCTGTACCATAAAAGCTGAGTTTCGAACCATTGTTAAACATAAACGTTTTGCCAAAGGATCCCCCGAATTCCGTATTTATAGGAGACCCGGCACTTACAGGGTCGAAACCGTGTGATAAGATCACATTAAACGGATTGTGCTGATACCGATTATAAAATCCAAAATAGCCTGTACCTTCACTTCTTACAAAATCCTTTCCAATGGCATTGGTGTTAATCGACGACCCTGTAAACAGATCGAAGAAACCGATCCCCTTATAGTCTTTCGAAACAACGTCTACATTTCCTGCTGCAAAATCGCCGTAGAATCTTGAGGAATACGCTTTGCTAATACCAACACTTTCTATAACATCGGAAGCAAATAAATCCAGATCTATATTCTTTTTACTTACATCGTTCGATGGTAATGACAGTCCATTCATAGTGGTGTTCAGGTATCGGTCACCTAAACCCCTTACATAGACATTACTGCTTCCCTCCTGTTTTGAGACTCCCGATATTTTTGCCACGGCACCTGCGGCATCGCTCACACCCTTTCTCGAAAGTTCTTCTGCACCAATACTTTGTTTTATTTCAACCGCTTTCTTTTGTTCCAATAATAAGGCGGTTTCACTCTCGCGCCGTGTGGTCGTCGTGATCACGACTTCATCCAGAGAGGCTGCACTGGCCCCCATGACGACATTGACCTCGATGACTTTACCCGCAACGATAGTCACATTTATTTCCTGTGTTTCATAACCCACAAAACTATATATTAGTGTATAATCTCCAGGATCTAAATTTTCAAAAGTATAAAGACCGTCAAAGTCCGACGTGGTTCCTGTTGTTGTGCCTTTAATCAAAACGTTAGCGAATGCCAACGGTTCGTTATTAAACTCCTTATCCGTTAGTTTTCCGACAACGGATCCAGTGTTTTGAGCACCCGAAAATAAAACAGTTGATAATATAAATAGTAATATAAATTGTCTCATTAGGTTCAATATCAATTCTGGGGCAAAGAAACTGCTGTTGTGTAAACCTAGTGTTACCTGCAGATTAAAGAACCGTAATAATAGTGTTAGCTAAACGTTACCTTTTCTAATCATTCTAACCAGAAAAGATTACATTTAGTTAACATTAACACAGTGGGATATCAAAACCATTGCTAAATCATGAAATTACCAAATAGAGACGGCTAAAGTTTCATGTCTTAAGGTGGAGACTTTTGAAGGTGTTAGAGTATGTAAATACGGAAAGGTGCCAACGAATATTCACCTAAGGACATCAGGGGGTCAGCACGGCTTTAGACGCTGTTTCCGATGTCGCACTCGCTAAAGTTAGCGCTAAGTCATCCAGGGATATGGTGCTGGCCTCTAAGGACAATTTTATTTCACTGTTTTTACCTGAAACAACATGAGTCTCGACTGCTTTAGTTTCATAGCCTACAAAACGAAACAGCAGGGTATAAGTGCCTTCATCGATATTCTCAAATTTAAAAAAGCCGCTTTCATCAGATACGGTTTCATCGCCTGTTTCCTTAACGGATACTTTGGCTAAAACCAGTGGCTCGTCAATCGAGCCGGAATCAGATAACACACCACTGATGGAACCCTTGTTCTGAGCAAAAGATAATGCTGAGATAAAAAACAGAAGGATGAATAAAAGTGGTTTCATGTGCTATGATAATTTCTGAGACAAAGAACGTTCTTTCGTGTAACTTCTGTGTTAAGCGATCATTAAACATCTGTAACGAAAATGTTACCGCAATGTTAACAACTTTGACCCCTAGATTGTCGTGAATTTGGTTATCTTGCCGATCATAAAATTACACGATGAACTGGGAGCAATTACTGTCCTTAAAACGTTTTGGCGATACCAACAAACGCATTCGAAAAGAGCAGGATGAAACACGGCTGGGGTTTGAAGTCGACTACGATCGCATTATTTTTTCTTCAGAATTCAGAAGTCTGCAAGACAAGACCCAGGTCATACCCCTGTCTAAGACCGATTTTGTACATACACGCCTGACGCATAGTCTGGAGGTCAGTGTGGTGGGGCGTTCTCTGGGGCGGAAAGTCGGGCAACGACTAATTGAAAAATACCCTCATTTACAAAAGATCCACGGCTATCAGGCCAATGATTTTGGCGCCATTGTGGCGGCGGCTGCCCTGGCACATGATATCGGCAATCCTCCTTTCGGGCACTCCGGGGAAAAGGCCATCGGGGAGTTTTTTAAAAATGGTATCGGAAAACACTATAAGGCCGATTTAACAGCTTCGGAATACCAGGATCTCTGTGATTTTGAGGGCAATGCCAATGGCTTTAAAATAGTAACCGAAAGTCGGGTTGGACGTCAAGGGGGACTGCGACTGAGTTATGCGACACTTGGCGCTTTTATGAAATACCCTAAGGCCTCATTACCAAAAAAGCCTACCCCGCATATTGCGGATAAAAAATATGGTTTTTTTCAAAGTGATAAAGACGCGTTTTTAGATGTGGCGAACGATTTGGGATTGGCGAGGCGCGGGCACGGGGAATTCAGTTTTTCCCGACATCCGCTGGCCTATTTGGTCGAAGCGGCCGATGACATTTGTTATACCATAATAGACTTTGAAGATGGCATCAACCTGGGGCTGATTGAAGAGGAATTTGCCCTGGAATACCTGTCCAGGATTATCAGGGATACCATAAAACCGGAAAACTATTATGCCCTGTCCCATAAAAAAGACCGTATCGGATACTTGCGGGCCCTGGCCATAGGAAGTCTGATACATGAATGTGTCGACCTTTTCATGGCCTATGAAGAGCGCATTCTAAAGGGTGCTTTTGACTGCGCCCTACTGGATAAAAGTAAATATGATGCCCAGATCAGGGACATTATTAAAATAAGTGTCGAAAAAATATATCAGAGCAGGGAAGTCGTAGAGAAGGAGATTGCGGGGTATCAGGTGTTGTCCAGTTTATTGGAGGTGTTTATTACCGCCTTGAACAACGCACATGAGGACCGAGCCTCGAATTATGACAACCTGATTTTAAGCCTGTTGCCCGATCATTACAAAAAAATGAACGCCACCCTCTACGAAAGGTTGCTTTCGGTATGTAGTTATGTGTCCATTATGTCCGATAGTTACGCTATCCTGTTATTTAATAAAATCAGAGGAATTGATCTGGGCTAGGTTTTCTGGCCGGGGCCAATCACAGCAGTGTCTTAATATATTCACATAGACTGGCAGCATCCAGGCCGATGGAAGCCTGCAGTTCATGAACACTTCCCTGGTCGATAAAACGGTCTGGCAGACCAAGGGATCTGATGGTGTTGGTATAGTTATGTTTGGAGGCAAACTCCAGTACAGCACTTCCAAAGCCCCCTGTAACGGTCCCGTCTTCAACAGTCACTATGATGCGGTGCGTTTTAAAAACAGTCTCCAGTAACGATTCGTCCAAAGGCTTGACAAAACGCATATCATAGTGCGAAACAGTTAAAGATCGCAGGGCTTCCATAACTGTATTGCCCATATGTCCCACACTTAAAACGGCTACTGTTTTTCCCTGTTTGAGCTGTATGCCCTTGCCTATAGCTAATTTATTAAAGGGTTGTTTCCAGTCTAAAGTAACGCCTCTGCCACGGGGGTAACGAATGGCAATAGGCCCCTGTAACCCTAACTGTGCGGTATACATGATATTTCGAAGTTCCATTTCATTGCGCGGTGCAAAAATAATCAGGTTCGGCACGCACCTTAAAAAGGCCAGGTCAAAAGCACCATGATGGGTAGGACCATCCTCACCCACCAAACCGGCACGGTCCAGGCAAAAGATAACGGGGAGTTGTTGTAAGGCCACATCGTGAATCACCTGATCATAGGCCCGCTGCAGAAAGGTGGAATAGATATTACAGAACGGAATGAGCCCCTGGGTAGCCATTCCTGCAGCCAGGGTGACGGCATGCTGTTCGGCAATCCCGACATCGAATGCGCGATCGGGAAATTCAGCCATCATATATTTTAAGGAGCTTCCGGTTGGCATGGCAGGTGTGATGCCGATAATGTTTTTGTTCTGCTTGGCGAGTTCCACTAGAGTGTGCCCGAAAACGTCCTGGTATTTCGGAGGCAGGGCGTGCTCTGTTTGTGGACTTAATTCTCCCGTAAGCGCATTGAACTTTCCGGGGGCATGGTATTTTACCTGATCCCTTTCAGCCTGCTTCAGGCCTTTGCCCTTTGTGGTAATGAGGTGCAGGAATTTGGGTCCCTTGATTGTTTTTAAACGCTGAAGTTCACCGATAACAGCCTCTAAATCATGACCGTCTATGGGCCCAAAATAATTGAAGTTGAGTGCTTCAAAAATGTTGTCCTGTTTTTGAGTCCCTTTTTTAACGTTGGTGAGGTATTGCTTTAAGGCCCCGACACTGGGGTCAATACCAATGGCATTGTCATTCAGTATCACCAGGAGGTTCGTGTTGGTAACACCGGCATGATTCAAGCCTTCAAAAGCCATGCCACCGGCTATTGAGGCATCACCTATCACGGCAATATGGTGTTTGTCCTTACCCTTTAGTTTCGAGGCAATGGCCATGCCTAAGGCTGCCGAAATGGCGGTTGAGGAATGCCCTGTTCCGAATGCATCATACGGGCTTTCTTCCCGTTTTGGGAATCCGCTTAAACCACCGAAGCGGCGGTTGGTATGGAATAGATCTCGTCTTCCGGTTATAATTTTATGGCCGTAGGCCTGATGGCCAACATCCCAAATAACGACATCTTCAGGGGTGTTAAATACGTAATGTAATGCAATGGTCAATTCAACAACGCCCAGGCTGGCGCCTAAATGGCCTTCTTTGGATGCGATAATATCAATAATAAATTGGCGAAGTTCCTGCGCCAATAAGGGCAATTCATCCGGTTTAAGAAGGCGCAGGTCTTCCGGTGTATTAATCGTATCTAGAAGATTCTTTTTCACCAGGCAAAAGTACAAGAATGAAATTGTATTTTTGTGGTCATGGAGCATATTTTTGACGATAGCTATTTTATGAAGAAAGCCCTGCAGGAGGCAGAGATTGCCTTTGAAAAAGGAGAAATACCGGTAGGTGTTGTCATCGTTATTGATAATAAAATTATTGCACGGGGACACAATTTAACAGAGACCCTTAATGATGTGACTGCGCATGCCGAGATGCAGGCCATCACGGCTGCAGCGAACTTCCTGGGGGGTAAATACCTTCATAATTGCACCCTGTATGTCACCCTGGAGCCCTGCCAGATGTGTGCCGGAGCCCTATACTGGAGCCAGATATCGAAAATAGTCTATGGGGCCAGGGATCCGGAACGCGGTTGTATCAATCTGAAAACAAAACTGCACCCTAAAACGGTGATTGAAGGCGGTGTGATGGAAACGGAGGCTTCTGTGCTTCTCAAGCGTTTTTTTATTGAAAAACGCAATTTGAATTAGCTGCCTTTTCCTGAAGGATGGCAAACAGCATCTTTTTTCCTAAGCAACATGTTTGGATGCGCTGCTTACTGGTTCTTTATATCATAAGCAAGGGTCCTCGAAATTGTCCTGTGAATTTTAAAAATTGTCCTGTGAATTTTCAAAATTCACAGGACAATTTGAAGATATTGTAGTTACAAAATGTTTTTGTCATCGGCAGAAAATTTCGGAGTTGTGCCTGAAGCTTTCAATGATCTTGCTTAGGCCCTTTTTTATGAAGTCTAAAGTTTTTAAAACTGGAAGTCAGACTGGTTTGAACACTGCTGGTGTATCAATACTTTTTCTTCCGTTGATTTTCACGCATTTTGTCCAGGTTCTCTTTGGTGAGCAGGTAATCCTTCATGTTTTTATCCTTCCACCGGTAATAGGAAAACAAGGGGAACACCACCAGGAATAAACCAGCCACCCCGAAACCTATATATTTTTGGGCATATTCGGAGGCTATTAAAAAACCAAACAGAATACTGCCAAGGGAGGCCGCAAAAAGAATGAAAATGACATACTTCATAATGGAGTGCTTATTGGGTAAAATTAATTAATTGTCGCCTGTAGGCCGTCAACAACTTCGATTTTGAGATGTAACCATAGTATTTACCATCTTTAATGACCGGTAAATTCCATGCGCCGGTTGTTTTAAATTTATCCATAATGACATTCATGGAGTCCTGGTTGTAGTCAATAACCCCTAGATCGGCATGCATTAAACTGGAGGCATCCACTTTATCGTAAAGATCTGAGTCGAACATCATATGTCTGATATCATCCAGACGAATAACGCCCAAAAATTGATGGGCCTCATTGACCACCGGGAAATGATTTCTCGACGATTTAGCAACTGCCTTCTTCAATATCTCACCTAAGGTCATTTCCGGTCGAAGCACAATAAAATTGGTTTCAATAACCTTGTCAATATCTAAAACCATCAGCACATTTTGATCTTTATTGTGTGTGATGAGTTCGCCACGCTCAGCCAGTTTTAAGGTATAAATGGAATGCGACACATAATATTTTGTAATGGCAAATGCTATGGCGGCTACGATCATCAATGGCACGAATAACTCATAACCTCCCGTTATTTCCGCTATAAGGAAAATAGCGGTCAAAGGCGCATGTAACACCCCCGCCATCAAGCCGGTCATACCAATAAGGGTAAAATTAGATTCTGAAACATAGAAGTCGAACCCGATATGATTTATAATTTTGGCAAAGGCATTGCCCAGGGTGCTGCCCATGACCAAAGTCGGAATAAATACACCTCCCACGCCACCGGCACCAAAGGTGGTGGTCATGGCTATGGCCTTAAACACCGAAATACCGAGCAACAGGCCAATTACGATCCATATATTGGAGAGGTCCAAGGGCAATGGCGTGGTACCTATGGCAGCCAAATGGTCTCCTTTTAACAGGTTGTTCATAACCCCATAACCTTCACCGTATAAAGGAGGGATGGCATAGAGCATGGTTCCAATGGCCAGGCCGCCAATGAGCAATCGTTTGGCCCTGCTTTCAAATTGGTTGAAAAAGTTAGTAATGGCAAAATAAACTTTCGAAAAATAGACGGAAGCAAGACCGGTAACAACCCCCAGGACGATGTAAAAGCCAATGTCGTTTATTTCAAATTTATCAACGAGTTCAAAACGCAGCAAAATATCTGTCCCCAGAAAGAAGTAAGAGGTGACAACGGCTGAAACCGATGCCAGTAATAAGGGTACCATGGAGCCAAAGGCGATATCTAAACTAAAGATCTCAATGGCAAAAATGATGGCCGCAATAGGGGCCTTGAACATGGAGGCCATTGCTCCCGCCGCAGCGCAGCCAATTAACAGCATTCTGGTTTTAGCGTTCATATGAAATAAACGGGCCGCATTAGAACCCAATGCCGAACCTACACTGACCGCAGGCCCCTGCAATCCAACCGATCCACCGAATCCCACCGTCAATGGCGCAGTGATCAATGCGGCATAGATATTATACCTTGGGATAATACCGTTGAGTTTCGAGATGGCATGTAATGTAGTGGAAATACCATGCCCGATGTGTTTTTTTAACCAGGTTTGTTTTATGATATAGACCAACAGTAATCCAATAATTGGAAAGATAAAATACAGGGAACTTTGAAAATCCTTGAAGACGTACAATTCAAACAGCTGTCTGATGTAATGTGTCAGGTTCTTAAGAGATACTGTGCCCAAACCCGCTAAAAAACCAACAAGAATACTCAGGGCATAAATAAATTGCCGTTCTGAAATATGTTTGTATTTCCAGATTAAGAATTTTCGTAATAGGGTTTTAAAGTTCAAATTATATCGCAGGGTTTAAAATATCGGTGCCTAACAGGGTGTTGTCCTTGTTGGCATACCAGGATCTGACTTTTGGCATTTTAATACCGTTAATAGTTTCTTCATCAGACAATAAGATGTATTCACCATCCTGCCTGGATTCGTCATGAAAGAACTGATACACTTCCATCTTGTATGACTCCTTGTTGAAATAAAAATACCAGGTGTCTTCACCAACGGCTGCCTCATAGGTGACCTTCAACACATAGTAGGGATTCCCCTTAAAGTCCTTTTCCTCTACCACGTCGTGAATGATGGTGCCGGGATCGTTGAGCTTCATTGGTAAGCCGTATAAATAGGTATAATAGTTTTTTAAAAACAGCCCCCTTTCCCTGCTCATCCTGAACTCCTTTAACAGCGCTTCCGATGGGTTGTCAATACCATTAACCGCCATGGTGACACTGTCCTTATGTATGACATAGGTCGAGGTATCCTCCTTAATGGTCGCCCGAATTGAAAAGAAGGATTTAGGAAGGTCGATACGTATGTCACTGACCCTTTCAGGTCGGTTCGGCGATTCCATGGTGACATAAAAACGTCCACTAAAGCTGTTCCATTGGGCATTCGGATCATGGTAGTGTATCGCCTTATCCAGTAGCTGACGGCCCGTAAGTTCCTGGCAGTGGCAGTGCAATGCAAGGGAAAATATAAGGACTTGGAATACGAATTTCACAGTAATGGAATTAGGGATTAAAAGTAACAAAAAATCCTGCTTAATGCAGGATTTGATTTTATCATTTTAAGTTTAACTTTAAGCTGAGTTCCTCCAGTTGGTCATTATCAATCGGGGCAGGGGCATCAATCATTACATCACGACCGGCATTATTTTTAGGGAAGGCAATAAAATCACGAATGGTTTCCTGACCGCCCAGAATGGCGACCAGGCGATCCAGGCCAAAGGCCAGACCACCATGCGGAGGCGCCCCATACTGAAAGGCATCCATGAGAAAGCCGAACTGGGCCCTGGCTTCCTCGGGAGTGAATCCTAAATAATCGAACATCAGAGACTGTGTTTCCTTATCATGTATCCTTATGGAACCACCACCAATTTCATTGCCATTGAGGACCAAATCGTAGGCATTGGCTTTTACAGCTCCCGGATCAGTCTTTAACAGGTCTATCTGTCCCGGTTTTGGTGAGGTAAAGGGGTGATGCATGGCGTGATAGCGTCCGGTTTCTTCATCCCATTCCAGGAGAGGGAAGTCCGTAACCCATAGCGGAGCAAATTCATCAGGTTTCCTTAAACCCATGCGCTCGGCCAATTCCATTCGCAAGGCACTCAACTGAGTCCGTACTTTATGAGTGTCTCCTGAAAGGATACAAATGAGGTCGCCGGCTTTAGCTCCGGTACGTTCCGCCCATTGTCTGAAATCGGTTTCATCGTAAAATTTATCGACCGAAGATTTAAAGCTGCCATCGTCATTGCATCGGCAGTAGACCATACCTAAGGCTCCGATTTGTGGACGCTTAACCCAGTCTATGAGCTGGTCGATCTCCTTGCGCGTGTAGCTGTTGCCCCCCGGTACGGCGATGCCGACCACTAATTCGGCATTGTTAAAGACATTAAATGCTTTGTGCTGGGTAACCGCGTTGAGTTCGCCAAAAGCCATACCAAATCGGATGTCCGGCTTGTCATTGCCATAACGACGCATGGCCTCATCGTAGGTCATACGTGGAAACTTTTCTATCGCTACCCCTTTAATTGCTTTCAATAAATGCCGAGTTAAACCCTCAAAGGCATTTAAGATATCCTCTTGCTCAATAAAGGCCATTTCACAGTCAATCTGGGTGAATTCAGGTTGTCTGTCGGCACGTAGATCCTCATCTCTGAAACATTTCACAATTTGGAAATATTTGTCCATACCCCCCACCATGAGCAATTGCTTAAAGGTCTGTGGCGATTGTGGCAAGGCATAGAATTCTCCCGGATTCATGCGGGAGGGCACAACAAAGTCGCGTGCACCCTCTGGAGTCGATTTTATTAAATAAGGGGTTTCAACCTCTATAAACCCTTCGTTCGAAAGGTAATTCCGAACCTCCTGTGTGACCCGGTGTCTGAAGATCAAACTGTCTTTTACAGGATTGCGTCGGATGTCCAAATAACGGTATTTCATACGCAATTCCTCACCACCGTCAGTTTTGTCCTCAATAGTAAACGGAGGTAAAATGGCCTGGTTCAGGATGTGAAGTTCCTGAACCAACACTTCAATAGCTCCGGTAGGGATATTCGGATTTTTAGAAGCACGTTCAATAACCTTGCCTTTAACCTGAATAACGAATTCACGTCCTAAATTTTGGGCCTCTTTGATCACCGCTTCGGGTGTGCGCTCTTCATCAAATACCAACTGCGTGATGCCGTAACGATCCCGTAAATCTATCCAGATAATAAATCCTTTATCCCTCGATTTTTGAACCCATCCCGCAAGGGTAACCGCTTTGTTAATATCTGTGGCTCTTAACTCGCCGCAATTATGACTTCTGTACATGCCTAATCTGTATTTAGGGAGCAAAAGTACATGAATTTTTTCATTTGAAATGGGCTCTGACCCATCTTTATTGCAATCCATGGCTCTATGGTGTTGGGGTATCTGTTTTTGACTAAAAACGACCAAATAATGGTCAGGGATAAACATCAGCCGGGAGAACATGACATAAGGATTAGAACTCTTAGTTCCGGCATCAGGGAAGCGATGCCCTCATTTTAAAGTTCTTTGTCGCCTCCTTTCCGTCGCTAGTAGAAATTATAATTTCAATTTCAATTTATAAATTACCTTTATCGAAATTTTAAGTTTGAAAGACATGAAGATAGTGCAATGTAATCCGCTGAAAATACTGGCCCTGTTCATTTTGTTCTCATTTGTTTTGAATGCGCAGCAAAAGACGGGTAATATCGTAGAATATTTTGGGAAAGAGAAGGTCAATTCGATTGAAGAAGGCGAACTGCTGCATGTTTTTAAGACGGGACTGAGCCTAAAGGTTCAGAACTTCCGATTTAATTCCGCGTCTTTCCCCAAAGACCCGGTTTTTAGTAAATTTTTAATGGATCCGTTTTATACGCCTAATAATGGTGACGTATTTAATATTGATTTTTCCGGACAAATCATGCCCTGGAATGCCATTAAGGTCGATTCTACAAATACCTTCAGTGATAGGAACCTGAGATCGAGCTATGTGTATTTGAACTACAATTCCAATAGCGAACGTATCGTACTTTTTGAGGCATCCGGACATTCGCTGGTTTTAATTAACGGCTTGCCTCATGAAGGCGATCATTACGATTTCGGGTATAATTTAATACCGCTGAAACTAAAGCAGGGGAACAATACCTTTGTATTGAAAGTAGGTCGTTTTCCCAGAATACGGGCCAGACTTATCGATCCGCAAAAGACCCTGCAGTTTACAACTCGGGATATGACCTTACCCGATATTCTGGTGGAGGAAGACCATGACTATTTAGGAGCTATACGCGTCGTTAACGCCACAGAAACCTGGAAGAAGGGTTATCGGGTTAAAACTGAAGTTAATGGTCTGACCCATCAACATGAGGTCACCGATATCCCACCTATGAGTGTTTTAAAAATCCCCTTCAAAATTGCGGCGATTACAGACAGCACTAAAATAGGATCGCAGGATCTGAAAGTGGATTTGCACGACGGTACGGGCACCCTGACGGATTCGAAAACCATCCCCGTTGAAGTGAAATCGAAACACAGTCATCATAAGCGCACCTTATTGAGTCGTATCGATGGCAGCGTACAGTATTACAGTGTGGCACCATCCAGCAATACCACTCTTGAGGATGGGGCCATGGTATTGTCGGTTCATGGGGCCTCGGTTGAGGCGGTGAACCAGGCCAATGCCTATGAGAAAAAAGACTGGGTCAATATTATTGCGCCAACGAATCGGCGTCCCTTTGGTTTTGCATGGGAAGATTGGGGCCGCTTGGATGCCATGGAAGTCCTGAATGAAGCGAAACAGATCTATAATCCAAATCCTCAAAACATCTATTTAACCGGGCATTCCATGGGAGGTCACGGTACCTGGTATCTTGGGGCAACCTATCCCGACCATTTTGCCGCTATAGCACCCTGTGCCGGATATCCGGACCTGCTTTTGTATCGGGATGGTTTTATAAATCGTGTCATGACCATGTCGGAAGACCAATACAGGCGGTTTGGCATTACCCCCAAAGCCATTGAACGCCTAAAACAGGGATCTTTCAAAACCCCCGTTGAAACTATGATTGAACGGGCAGGAACACCAAGTCGGACCTTGAAGCTCATTCGCAATTACCTGCATCATGGCGTCTATATATTGCATGGCGAAAAAGACAATGTGGTACCGACCGCCCTGGCTCGCGATATGCGTGAGCGCCTGGGCAAATTTCATCCGGATTTCACCTATTATGAGTATCCCGGAGGAGAACACTGGTATGGGAACCACAGCATGGATTGGGGACCTCTTTTTCGTTTTTTATGGGAACGCAAGATTCCTAAAGTTAAGGATATTAATAAACTGGAATTCTCTACAGGATCACCCGGGGTGTCAGCGACTTCTCACTTTATAAGTATCCATCAACAGGAAAGGGCATTTAATGTAAGTACTTTTAAATTCTCAGGGGAACAGGGATTTAGAATTGAAACAGATAATGTGGCCCTTATTGAAGTGGATTTTGGAAAACTGGAAACGGATGTGGATACCGTTCTTATTGATGACACCGCTATTAAATTGCCTAAGAAGGAAAAGACCTATTTCAAGAAGGTCGGGAATACATGGCAGATCTCCAAAGCACCATCGCTTCAGGAAAAAGGACCGCATCGAAATGGTGGATTCAAGGATGCGTTTCGAAACCAGGTGGTATTTGTTTATGCGACGAAGGGAACCCCATCGGAAAACGAATGGTATTATAACCGCGCGCGCTTTGATGCTGAAACCTTTTGGTATCGGGCCAATGGGCATATTGAAATCGTTAAGGACACTGATTTCTCACTGGAGAAATACGCCAACCGGAATGTCGTGCTTTATGGTAATGCCGATAACAATGCAGCCTGGAACCTGCTCCTAAAGGACTGCCCCATACAAGTCAAGGATTATGGTGTCAATTTTAATGGAAAGACCTTGTTCGGCAACCAGTGGGGCATGTATTTTATTGTGCCGAGAGCGGACAGTGATATCGCTAGTGTAGGTGTGGTAACAGCCACCGGTAGTAAGGGAATGAAAGCAGCTTATATGAACCATTACCTGGTCAATGGGACCACATTTCCGGATGTCGTATTATTTGATGACAGCGTTTTAACCCAGGGGATGAGTGCTGTAAAATGCGCCGGCTTTTTTGGTAATGACTGGTCCGTTGATCAAGGTGATTTCGAGTGGAAGTAACCTGCAATTATGGACTCAGGCATTGCAGAAGGAAACCTTAGAGTGCTAATTTGTTAGCTGCTTGTAAAGCACAAATCACGTATTTATAAATTCTCAAAAACGCTTCAAAACCTGGTTTTGAGGCGTTTTTGATTTTAGGGTGGAGTCTCATTATTGGTCGCTGTCTACAGACGATTTTTATAAAAGGGGGCACGGCCTTAGAAGGAAAAATCTTTTAAACCTTGAGGTCACCTTATCCTTAGAGCTGTAATCTCACTTCGGAGGCTGTGGCTGTAACCTGTTCATTATGATGTATTTATGTTTTAGGGATTTATATTTACATTTTGCTTTCAAATATTCGTATAAAGTGACATCAAAAACTGTTAAATAGTTAAAATTTGAAACGAAAAAGCAATGAATTGATATTTTTTTATGATATTTAGCCAGACTAATTCAAAAAAAATTCATTATGAGTAAACTACTACATTTTAAAATGTACGTTCTTGCTTTGTTGTTTTTTCCGGTAATGGCCTTTGCTCAAGGTAACATTTCCGGTACGGTAACAGATGGAACGTCTAATCTTCCTTTACCTGGGGCAAACGTCATCATTAAAGGAACGGCAACGGGGACGACCTCCGATTTTGATGGAAAATTCAGTTTGAATGTCGACAGCTTCCCTGTCACCTTAGTTTTTTCATCTTTAGGCTATGAAACTTTAGAATACACGGCAAACCAGGCGGGGGATATCAATATAACCATGTCGGAATCTTTAACTGCACTCGAAGAAGTGGTGATTACGGGATTGGCAGGATCAACCAAACGATCTAATCTCGCGAATACGGTGGCCTCTATTTCACCTGAGGAATTGGCCGGTGTAACCATGCAATCCGGTTTTGACAGTGCTCTGACAGGAAAATTTACCGGTGCTGAGATCAAGGCGAATTCAGGTGCTCCCGGTGGGGGTATCTCAATGAAGTTGCGTGGTGTGACCTCCATTTTCGGAGATCAACAACCCTTATTCATTGTAGACGGGGTTTATGTTGATAATTCCTCAATCTCTTTGGGAAATAATATAGTGAGTGCAGCGGCAGGTGGTGGAAATCCTTCAAACACCCAGGACGATGCATCAAACAGGATCGCGGATATCGATCCGGAAGACATTGAAAGTGTCGACATTTTAAAAGGCGCCTCTGCCGCGGCGATCTATGGATCGCGAGCTGCCGGTGGGGTGGTCATTATAAAAACCAAACGAGGTAAAATGGGTAAACCTAAAATTAACTTTTCTCAAACGGTTGGTTTGAGAAGCCCAACCCAGCTTCTGGGCTTAAGGGATTGGGATGCTAATGAAATCTCAGCTTTTGGAGGCGATCCGAACGCCCCTTTAAGGGATTATGAAGCGGAATTGTTTGACCATACCAGAGTGTCTTCCACGACGCGATTCTCGACCTCCGGGGCTACGGATAATACCGATTACTTCTTTGGGACCACCTATAAGAACGAACCCGGTCTGGTAGACAACACCGGCTATGAAAAAATGTCGGTTCGTTTGAATGTCGGACAGAAATTTACGGATTGGTTAGACCTCTATGTGACTTCGAACTATATCAATTCGACATCAGACAGAGGATTCTTCAATAATGGTAATGCCAACAGAACCATTGGTTATGCTTTGGCCTTTACCTACCCATGGGAGGATCTATCACCTGTAGATGGTGCCTATCCGGCCGGTGGTGCAGGGTCTAATGTTTTAGAAACGGTGGCCATTACCACCAACAGAGAGAAAGTGAATCGCTTTATTGGTAGTGCCACTTCTAATATTCAGCTGTTAACAACAGATTCACAAAGCCTTAAATTGGTTCTTGAAGGCGGATTCGATCAATATACCTTGAGAACAACGAGTATATTCCCAAAGGAACTGACCTATTTTAGATCAGCGACATCCTTGGGAGGTGTGGCCATATCTGGTACTACCATAAATACCAATTACAACCTCTCGGCATTTTTAGTGCACAATTACAATCTGGATAATGGACTTTCGTTCACGACCCAAGTGGGATCCTTTTTACAGGATTTTAACCGAAACACGGTCATTACCATTGCTACCGGGCTTAATGGTTCGCAAACCAATTTGGGGCAGTCCACAAATGTAGCTACACAGCAAACGATTCGTCCACAGCGCGATAAAGGGTTTTTTGTTCAGGAAGAGATCAATTTCGAGGATAAGATCATCGGAACCTTCGGGATAAGAGGTGATAAGTCAACCAACAATGGCGATGCCAATAAAATGTATTATTACCCTAAAGCAAACTTAGCGATCAATCTGCACAATTTTGACTTTTGGGATGTTGATTTCTTAAGCTATTTAAAGCCGAGAATTGCCTATGGTGAAGCCGGTAGATTCTCTAATTTCAATGATCGGTTCTCCTTAATGAATGCTGAATTTATTGATGGTACCTCTGGTTTAAGTCCGGCTAACTTGAGAGGTAATCCCGATGTGGGTCCTGAACGTCAGAAAGAATTGGAATATGGATTGGATTTCGGACTGCTGGACAGACGTTTGAATTTTGAAGTTACCATTTACAACAAAAAAATAGATGATCTGTTAATTCAGGCCGATGTACCTACTTCCAGTGGATTTACGGCTAAAGTAGTAAACGCCGGTGCACTTGAAAACAAAGGCGTGGAAATTGGATTCAATGGATCTATTATTGATAAGGATGATTTTACCTGGGACACAGGAATTAAGTGGTGGAAGAACAAATCGGAAATGACCAGACTGGATGTGCCAAGTTTTACAGAAGGAGGCTTTGCCGCTTCACTGGGTACGTTTTTGATTCAGGAAGGGAAGAGTGCTACTCAAATTGTGGGAACCTATGATGCCACGGCATACACTGCAGAAGAAATAGCCGCAAGAGATCCTGAAGGTGATGGCTTCTTTGTTTATGGTAATGCCGAACCCGATTTTCAAATGTCCTGGTCCAATCAATTCAGTTACAAGAATTTCGATTTATCATTTTTATGGCACTGGAAGAAAGGCGGAGATAACATTAACCTCACGACCTTACTTTACGACCTTGCCGGAACTACCTGGGATTATGATGATACAGGACTGGATCCGTCGGGAGCACTGGCGAATGGGCCTTACAGAGCAGGTCAGGCCTTTGTAAATCCTGATCCGGTTATTGAAGATGCGGGATATTTAAGGCTTAGGGAAATCGGTCTGTATTATACCTTACCTGAAGGCCTGATAAAACATACTAAAAGAGTACGTGTCGGTATATCGGGTAGAAACCTGATTAACATATTCGACTACAACAGCTATGATCCGGAGGCATCAAACTTTGGAAATAATGTGTTGGCTAACAACGTTGAGGTGACACCTTATCCGGCTTCGAAGTTTGTTAATTTCCATATAAATGTTAACTTTTAATGCAATGATTATGAAAAATATATATATAAAGTTAGTCCTCTTTAGCACAATTGTTATTTTATCCGGTTGTGAATTGGATCCCATAGAAAACCCTAATGCACCAACGGTTGACAGTTTTGCTGAGGGTGCGACCCAGGCCGATATCCAGCTTTTGGCAGTAGGTCTGGAGGCAGTAATGCGGAATGATTTGGAATTTCATTACGACACCGTCTCCATTCTCGGACGCGAATATTACGACCTTACCGGAATAGACCCTCGCCTTACGGGTGAACTTTTGAAAGGACCGCTAGACAATAATGGATTCCTAACCACCCGATCGTATGCTGCCTGGTATAAAATTGTTAAATCGGCGAATATCTTAATAGAAGCTGTTGAGAATTCGGCTGCCGGTTTTACAGATCAGGTGAAGAACAGTTACTATGGTTATGCCAAAACGCTTAAAGCCTATGCTTTATTGATGGTTGCCAACAGAAATTACACGAATGGTATTCGTTTGGATGTCACTGACCCCGATAATCCTGGCCCTAATGTTGGTTACACTGAGGCCCTGGCAGGTGTTATGAGTTTATTGAATGAAGCTGCTTCACATCTTTCCAACAGCGGAAGTGCTTTCGATTTTGCATTGAGTGCCGGATTTGACGGATTTGACACCCCTGCTACATTTGCGCAATTCAATAAGGCCCTTGCTGCCCGAACAGCACTGTACCAGGAAGATAAATCGACCGCACTTACAGCGCTTAACGGTTCATTTTTTAATATGACTGGGAATTTATGGACCGGTCCGGCCCATGTATTTGGACTTACTGGTAATGATATCTTGAATGCCCAATTTCATTTATTGGTTGGCAGTGGAAGTGCCGATGCCTTTATGGCGCATCCGAGTTGGATTGCCGATGCTGAAACCGGTGACACCAGGGTGACAAGTAAATCACAACTTTTTGAGCCCGGTACGCGAACCTTTGATGGTCTATCGGCTGATTACCAAATTGCATTATATAAGACAAATACGGATCCCGTGTACTTGATACGAAATGAGGAGCTTATCTTGATTTATGCCGAGGCTCAGATAGGATCTGATAACAATGCTGCTGTGTCGGCCCTGAATACGATAAGAAATGCAGCAGGACTTGTGGATTATTCGGGTGCTACTGATGATGCTTCCCTTATGAATGAAGTGTTACACCAAAGACGGTATTCGCTTTTTGCAGAGGGTCATCGTTGGATCGACCTGCGACGCATGGGCATGTTAAACAGTACAACTATTCCTTTAGACAGGTCCGGAGACAATGTTATTGATGCTTTCCCGGTTCCGTTTACTGAACAGCTATAAACAAGTTATAGTGTTATAAAAAAAGAGGTCATCAGTATGATGACCTCTTTCTTTTTTTACAAACTCTAAAAGCGTTCCGGTTGATGGAATGCGAATCACACTTTTTAATTGCTATGCCTCAACCCGTATGGGCTTGGAGTATCGGGCAACGCGTTTACTGTACAACCACATTTTGAACTTCGTAGCCAGATAAAAGAGAATGGGTACAACAATAAGCGTGAGGAATGTGGCAATGAGCAATCCATAGATAACGGTTTTGGCCAGGGGACCCCAAAAGATCACATTGTCTCCTCCGGTGTAGATATTCGGATCCAAATCGCTGAACAAGGTGAAAAAGTTGATGTTTAATCCGGTGGCCAGTGGAATGAGTCCTAATATGGTAGTTATTGCTGTTAACAACACAGGTCGCAAACGGGCCATCCCTCCTTTGATAATCGCCTCCAGAAGATCCGGGGTCTCCAGATATTGCTCGTCTTCCAGATCCAATGCTACTTTTTTCCTGTCAATAAGCAATTGGGTATAATCCAGGAGGACCACCCCATTATTAACCACAATTCCGGCTAAGGAGATAATACCCATCATGGTCATCATGATGACAAACGAACTTCCTGTTAATAAGATCCCACCAAATACGCCTATAAAACTTAAAAATATGGCCAGCATGATGATGGCGGGTTTTGAAACCGAGTTGAACTGGAAGATCAGAATGAAGAAAATCAGACCCAGTCCGGCAAGAAATGCACCATTGAGGAAGTTCTGCTGTTTTTCCTGCTCTTCAATCTGTCCGGTGTAATCCGTTTTTATATTCTCGGGCATTTCAGAGAGGCCTTTCATTTCATTCTGAATCTGGGTCACTATAGCCCTGGCATCTATAAATCCGGGAGCTAAGGCCGAATATAGGGTAACCACACGTCTCGTATCACGATGTTTAATGGCACTAAAACCGGAAGCATTGCTATGGTCTGCCACAGTCGACACAGGGATTTCTTTAATTTGTCCGGAGGCCATATCCCTGAATGTTATTTTTTGATTGAATACCGCACTGGTATTGTAGCGATTCTCCTCGTTAAAGCGGACGTAAATATCATAATCCTCGCCGTCTTTCTTGTAAATACCGGCCTTGGCACCAAAAATGGCATTGCGCAATTGCTGGCCAACCTGACCGGAGGTAATCCCCAGTTCGCCTGCCTTTTCGGTGTCGACAATAACCTGCATGGAGGGTTTCGCTTTATTGACGTCAATTTTCAATTCATCGATACCCTGGATATTCTTGGAATTGATAAAATTCCGCATGTTCTCTGCGGTAACAATTAATTGTGAGTAATCATCACCTTCGAGTTCTATGTTGATCGGATATCCTGCCGGTGGCCCAACCGGATCTTTTTCTACTGAAATACTAACTCCCGGATAGATCCCATGTAAGGAGGCCTGTACTTTTTTTAGCAATTCGTTGCTGTCTGCTCCTTTTCTATACTTATACTCCCGCATCGTCGCAGTAATTTTGGCTCTATGAGGCATTTCGGCAGCAGAACCGCCATCTGTTTGAGGGTTTCCGGCACCTTCACCCACTTGTGAAACTGCACTTTCCGTAAGGAAATTGTAACCGTCCTGTACATAGGCCGGATCATTGATGATGGCATACACCCGCTGCTCAATGTCCTTGGTTATGGCATTGGTCTTCTTAATATCAGTGCCTTCAGGGTATTCAATATACACGATAATCTGGTTAGGGGTGTTATCCGGAAAGAATTCCACCTTGGTATTACCGGTACCCATCGATATACCGAAGGAAATAAATGTAATAATCAATAAGACCACCGTACCAAGGGCAATAATAACTGGCTTTCTGCCATGCAATGCACTACGCAGGGTTTTCTCATAGATGCGTTCACATTTGGGTAATATCTTATTCTGGAATGCATTGGCCCATTTTCTCAGGAACAGACGGTAAATCCAAAGCAGTACAACGGTAACCATCATTAAGGTTCCAAGACCTCTGTAAGCCCCGCCTACCACATAAATTAAAAGTCCGATAACACCAAAAATGATCGAAATTCGTATAATCTGTTTTAACGGCATGTTTTTGTCTTCCGTTGTCATGAATTGCGATACCATTACCGAATTGAAGAAGATGGCAACAAATAATGACGATCCTAAAACTACAGACAGGGTGACGGGGAAATAGATCATAAATTGCCCCATCAAACCCGGCCATAGGCCTAAAGGAATAAATGCTGCAACCGTAGTTACCGTGGATATAATGATGGGAAAAGCAATCTCGCCAATACCTTTTTTTGCTGCCTGTATACGTGGCATGCCCTCAGACATCAGGCGGTATACATTTTCAACGACAACAATACCGTTGTCGACCAGCATACCCAGTCCCATAATGAGTCCGAAAAGAATCATGGTATTCATGGTGTAGTCCAATGTATTGAGGATCATGAGCGACATGAACATGGACATTGGGATGGCAAAACCAACGAATAAGGCATTTTTAAAGCCTAAGAAGAACATGAGTACTGTTACAACCAGTATAATACCGAAAATAATGTTGTTTACCAGGTCATCAACCTGTCCAATAGTTTTCGAAGACTGGTCGTTTGAAATGGTCACCTTTAAATCCGGTGGAAACCTGTTTTCTTTTGCTTGGTTAACGATGATCTCGATTTGCTCTGCCGCAGCCACCATATTTTTTCCGGATCGTTTTTTTACATCCAACATAACGACTGGTTCCCCGAATTCCCTTGCATAGGTCGTTTTGTCTTCATCCTTGAAGGTGACTTCTGCGACATCCCTGAGATAGATGGCATTACCATTTTCTGCTTTCACCACAAAGTTATTGAGTTCCTGAGGGTCCTCAATTTCACCCAATACCCTGATGGTTCTGCGCTGTCCGCTCGATATCAGATTTCCGGCAGACATGGTCATGTTTTCCCTGCTTATCGTATTGATAATATCATCGAAGCTCACCTGTGCCGCCATCATCTTGTAAATGTCTACGGCTACTTCAACTTCCTTTTCCTGGGCACCGCGGATGTCCACCTGTTTTATTTCCTGAAGCCCTTCAATTTCATCCTCCAAATACTCCCCGTACTCCTTTAGTTTATCGACAGGATAATTACCCGAAATATTGATGTTTAGAATAGGGATTTCCTCAGACATGCTTAAATCGAATACGTTGGGTTCGACTTTCGCTCCGTTAAAAGTGGGCCAATCTTCCCCGGAGGTTTCAGAATCGACCTCATCCTTAACTTTTTGTTTGGCCGCTTCAACGCTAATGTCCTCATCGAACTCAACAACAATAATGGAATAATCTTCCTGCGAGGTGGAGGTGATTTCAACCACATTGCTAACCGTTTTAAGCCTATCCTCTATAGGATCTGTAATTAACTTTTCAATATCTTCCGCAGTGTTCCCGGGGAATACAGAACTGATATAAATTTTGGTCTCTTTAATTTCAGGAAAGCTCTCGCGAGGCATACTAAAGTAGGCACTTGCTCCAAGGAATAGAATTAAGGTCATTAACACGTACATGGTGGTCTTATTGTTAATGGCCCACGATGATAACCTAAACTCCTTGTCTACTTTTTTCTTTTTTAAATCTTTGGTCATGTGTCTTTAGTTTGTAGTCCTTAGACATTAGTGTTTTTATCGTTAGATTTTAAATATTTTTGAAGTCCGGACACCATTTTAGATAGTTCTTCGAGTCGTACTCTGTTTTTGTAATCAACCTCACTGCTTAGATAATTCAAGCGTTTAGCTATTGTTGAACAGACCACACATTCTTTAATTGAACCATTTGCCATATTTATAAACCTATTAAATTGAGCATTTGTATCACCGGATCCTTCGGCAATGTTTAAGGCTATGGATACTGAAGCTTTCTTAAATTGAGAGCTTAAGGCATAATCTTCGCTTTTCGGAAAACATTTCGTGTCTTCGTAAACTGTATCGATAAAATCCAGTGCGTTCTGATATACTTTAAGGTCTTCAAAGTTGAATTTTATGTTTCTCATGAATTTATTCCGTTTATTTTAAAGTCTACGGTCTACCAACTATAGACTGGCGAGAATTTTGACTTGTTGTCCATCTTTTACACTTCGGGCACCTTCATCGACTATTTCAATATCGCTTTTTAAACCTGAAGTAACTTCTATATAATCTCCTTGTGTTCTTCCCGTTTTAATAATCTCCCGCTTGGCCACGGCCAGCTCTCCGGATTTTTCCGTAATGGTATATACAAATTGTTCGCCTTCTGCATTCTCAGAGATGATACTTTGCGGAATAAGTATGGCGTTCTCGTTGATGTAATCGTTTATTTTAAGCTTGGCCATCAAATTCGGTTTAATGCTGCCATCGTTGTTGTCGACTCCCACCTCAACTTTAAACGTGCGATTGGCTGGATTTATAAAATTTCCGGCTTGACGTACTTTGGTTTTAACCTCTTTATTGAGCACCGGGAAATTTACAATCACCTCTTTACCTTTAGTAACACTGGTTATAAACCGTTCCGGCACGTCTGTTTCGATATACATGTTTTTTAAGCTGACAATTCTGAACAGAGGGGATTGCCCGGGACCAACCACACTTCCTTTTTCTGTAATAACATCATCAATAGTTCCTGAAAAAGGAGCTCTTACAGTCGTTTTAGCCACCTGATCTTTGAGTTGATCTACAGATCTGTTCATCGCTTCATAGGAGGATTTGGTTTGCAAGTACTGTATCTCACTGCCTATGTTTTCCTTCCATAAGCGCTCTTGACGTTCGAAAGTTGTTTTTGCCAAATCCCTTTGAATTTCAAGTTGAGCCAATTGCTGACTTAACCCGCCGTCGTCGATCTTAGCCAATAATTGTCCTTTCGTCACGTCCTGCCCTTCCTTAACAAAAACATCGATTAAGGTCCCCGAAAATTCAGGATAAATAACCAGGTTCTCTTTGGTGTCTACGCTGCCCTGCAATTCGATAAAATGATTGAATACCGTTTCACTGGTTTTAAAAGTGGTAATTAAAGGGACCTTTTCCTGTGGATCCAATTCCTTTATTTTAGTTTCCAGCTGCTTTAATTGTGCTGAAATTTCCTGCCTGGCGGCGTCGAGCTCGGCTTTCTTTTTACGGATCAATTCAATATTATCGGAAGCAATGATGTCTTCGACACTTTTTTTCTTATCGCCACCGCAGGATGTTAGAAGAGCAGTTGCAAAAAGGAGGCTGTATATATATTTCATGGCATTTGTTTTTTTAATTGTTTATTGAATTAGATATGGTTTCTAAAGCTGCCTTATTGTTAATCACATCGAGCATGGCTTGTAAGTATTCCTGTTGTGCTGTGTATAACTGGATTTGTGCTTGCCTGAGTTCGAAGCTGGAAGCGATACCCTCAAAAAACTTAGTCTGATTTTTATGCTCAATGCGCTCAGCCAGGTTTAAATTCTGTTTTTTGTTTTCGTAATCTTCAATTGCAAATTGGTAATCACTTCTTGCCGTTGCTATCTGAAGGTTTAAACGCTGCTCGGTTTCCGTCAAATCATCCTTCGACTTTTCGAGATTAATTTGTGCGCGTTGTGTCGAAGCACTTCGCATTCCTGAACTTAAAATGGGAATCTTAATGCTCAGACCAAATACGGCAAATCCATAATACTTTTGGTTGGTATCTAAAAAATCGAAGTTATCACTAAAGGAAACATAACCCCCATTGAGATAGGTGTTAACCGTAGGAAGCGACTTGCTTTTTTCCAGCTTTACTAATAATTCTTTTGAGGTTTTGTCATTGGCCGCAATTTGGTAATCAATGGTGTTTTCAACCAAAAACGGACTGTTTAAAAAATTGAGATCGATTTGCTGTGCGGTCAACGATTCCAAGTTATCAGTTAAAACAAGCGGGTTATCAATAGGCAGACCTAAATTCATGTTCAGCATTTGGTAGGCTACTTTTTTTAACCTCTTGGTATTGTTAAGGGAGCTTTCTACACTGGAAAGCGTTATTTTTAACTGTTCGACACTTTCCTCTTCTTCAAATCCACTCTCATAAATTTTAGTGAGTTCATTGAGGTTCTGTTCCAGAGCGGCCCTGTTTTTCTCTAAGATTGCTGTGCTCTCTTCTGCAAGTAATACGTTCCCATAAGCATTAATAACTGCTTTTCTGACCTCTAAATCGGTTTTGATTTTTGCATTTTTTGAGATTTCTAAAAAGACCTTTGCGGATTGCAGACCAACTAAATAAGAGCCATCAAATATAAGTTGGGACAAGGTGGCCGAAGCATTAATGTTTTGTTTGAGACCAAAAGCAACTGCGGTGTATTCGCCTTCCGGTCCACCAAATGCACTGGCAGGAAAGACCTGTACCTGTTGTTTTATGAAATCCTGATAGTCTACCGAGGCATTTACCTGAGGCAACCCGGTGGCTATGGTCTCCCACTTTTGTTTATACGCGGCATCAATATCTCGAGCTGCATTTTTAGCAGCCCTATTGTTCTCTATGGCAAAATCTATGGCTTCCTGTAAACTGAAGTTGAGTTCTTGACTGTAGGATATTGTGGTTAGGAGTAACCCAAAAAAGATGGTCAATCGATTTTTCATTTTTCTTGTTTAAGTTAAGACTGATCGTTAATAAATTGATTCAAGGTATCGCGTCCCCTTGATGTGCAGATACCCCTTAAATGATATTCAATAAAGTATTCCATTATCTCGTTCATTGAAAAATATTGGAGGGGAAACAAGTCTTTGTCCTTGATGGCTATCATGGAGTTAAAGTAAATTCTCGATATAAACTCGACATTGAGATTGGGTCGGTATATGCCCATGGCAATGCCGCGTTCTAAATTAGCTTTAACGCAACTCTGCATGACTTCAAACTGCTTTTGTTTTAGATTTGAAGATATGCTGGGATAATATTTTTGCAATTGATATTGCGGTGATGATTTTTCATCCTTAAGATGCGTCATCACAAACTGTTTTATCTCATAAATCTCTTCTATGGGATTTTTCCCGAGTGCACAGATGGCATCGATACCTTCTGAAATGATTTCAAAAACATGCATAACAGTGGCTTCCACTAATTTCGTTTTGTTATCGAAATGCTGATAAATGGTTTTTTTGGAAATACCCAGAGCATTCGCAATATCGTCCATAGTGACGCTCTTAAACCCGTAGTTTAAGAACATTTCTACCGCATGATGTACTATTTTTTCTCTCATAATGCGGCGCAAAACTACAATAGGAAACTTTAAAAACAAAAATAGTTTCCAAAGTTTTACAATTATTTAACATATATTTTACCTGCAGATTATTTCATTCCCTTTTTTAATTTATTTTTAACCCATGTTATCCATTAAAGAATACCATCAGGCGTTTATAACCCATTTAAATGGGTATGTGCATGATAAGGAGCCCAAAAACCTTTATGCTCCGATACAATACATCCTCAAATTGGGAGGAAAGAGACTCCGTCCGATACTCACCTTAATGACGACTGATATTTTCGATGGACACTACAAGGATGCTATGGATGCCGCCTTAAGCATTGAGGTATTTCATAATTTCTCATTGGTACATGATGATATCATGGATGCTGCTCCATTAAGACGAGGACAACCGACGGTTCATGAAAAATGGGATGTCAATACAGGAATCTTATCGGGCGATGCCATGCTGATTATGGCTTACAGATTATTTGAAAATTATGATTCCCAAATGTTTCGCGATTTGGCTCAGTTATTCAGTAAAACGGCTATTGAGGTTTGTGAAGGACAACAGTATGATATCGATTTTGAATCACGGACAAATGTGACCGTTTCAGAATATTTAAAAATGATTGAATATAAAACGGCCGTTTTGGTCGCGGCAGCTATGAAAATGGGTGCTATAGTCGCCAAAGCGAATCTTAAGGACCAGAACCATATTTACGAATTCGGCAAACATTTAGGTGTTGCATTTCAGCTACAGGATGATTATTTGGATACCTTTGGTGATCCAAAATCGTTTGGGAAACAGCTTGGGGGTGACATTATCGAAAATAAAAAAACCTATTTGTATCTAAAAGCAATGGAATTTTCTGATGACAAAGATAAAGTTGCATTACGACAATTGTTTACATCAAAACCGCAGGATGTGGAGGCGAAGATACGAGCGGCTAAGCAGTTTTTTGTATCGTCTGGTTCTGCCACGGCTACTGAAAAGGCGATTAGAACTTATACGGATTTGGCATTTTCGGCATTGGAGCTGATCGAAATAGCGGATCATAAAAAGCAAATATTGAGGGATTTTGGAATACAATTAATGAATAGAACCGTTTAATGGCTTTACCTGCAACAATGGATGCTTTACTTCGTGAAGCCGATCAATATAATTTATACGAAAAGTTGGTGGTCCAGCTCAATAAAGATTTTTTGCTGGCTAACATCGATTTGGGTTTTGATGAAAACATTCTTCCTCAGAGCTTAAAGTTATTACTTAAGGAGACTATTTACAGACTCATTCAGGAGAAATTCGCAGACTACCTCAACCTGCTTTACATCATCGATGTTCCGGAGAAACAGATCAGATCTTTGAGTGGAGAGGATATGGCTGAGCTATCTGAACAGGTGACGTTTTTAATATTGCGACGTGAATGGCAGAAGGTATGGTATCGAAACAAGTATCTGAATTCTTAGTAGAAGATAGAATCTGAATTCAATAGGCACGCAACTCCACTTGTAAAGAAGGCTTTGAGAATCGCTTCAAATACATCAGATCATAATGCCCTTTGGGCTCATAATCTTAGACGATTTTTAAACAATCCTTAAAAAATTACTTTTAAAATTACAGATAAATGTAGTGCTTGTTCAATGGTTTTTTAAAAATGAAAACCTAGGATTATATATGTGCCAAATCATCCGTGATATTTTTAAAAGTTGTATTTTTGGGAAATATTTTTACCAAGCTTTAGGTGATTAAAGATAACAATGGATAAATTTTCATTCTTAAATGCAGCCCATACTGGGTATTTTGCTGATTTATACGACCAATATATTCAAAATCCAGATAGTATAGAACCCAGTTGGAGGGCCTTTTTTCAAGGATATGATTTTGGAAGCGAGAGTTATGGACTCAATGGTGAGGCTGCCACTCAAGAGGCACCTGAATTATCAGATCATGTGCACAAGGAATTCTATGTGGTTCGGCTCATCGATGGCTATAGAATGCGAGGGCATTTATTTACAAGAACCAATCCGGTAAGGTCGAGAAGAAGTTACTTTCCGACCCTCGATCTCGAAAACTTTAATTTATCAGAGGACGATCTCGATACGGTTTTTAATGCCGCGGAAATTCTAGGTATTGGTCCTTCCACCCTGCGTGAAATTATTATACACCTGGATCGGATTTATTGCAGTTCCATTGGTGTGGAATATATGTATTTGCGTAATCCTGAGGTCATCCAATGGTGGCAGGACAGATTAAATGTAAATGACAATCAGCCTAATTTCTCCGTAGAGACCAAAAAATATATCCTCTCCAAAATGAATCAAGCCGTAACGTTTGAACACTTTTTACAAACGAAATATGTCGGCCAAAAACGATTTTCATTGGAGGGAGGAGAGTCCTTAATACCTGCTATAAGTAATGTGCTTTTTTATTCCGTTGAAAAATATGGCGTTAAAGAATGTGTCCTGGGTATGGCACATCGCGGGCGCTTGAATACATTGATCAATATTTTTCGCAAACCCATTAAAGAACTCTTTAGCGAGTTTGATGGTAAGGACTTCGAAGACGAAAATATTGATGGGGACGTGAAATACCACCTCGGTTTTACGCTTAATAAAACCTATCAGAACGGTAAGAACATCAAGATGAATTTAGTGCCCAACCCATCACACTTGGAGACCGTAGCCCCAATTGCGGAGGGAATTACGCGGGCTAAGATAGATTCTGATTACGACGGTGATAATTCTAAAATAGTCCCCATTGTGGTGCATGGCGATTCGGCCATAGCAGGCCAGGGAGTGGCCTATGAAGTTGCCCAGATGAGTTTGTTAAATGGGTATAAAACCGGTGGGACCATTCATATTGTAGTAAATAATCAAATCGGTTTTACCACCAATTATCTGGATGCCCGATCCAGTACATATTGTACAGATGTGGCAAAAGTAACACTGTCCCCCGTGTTACATGTCAACGCTGATGATGCTGAAGCGGTTGTTCATGGTGTTGAACTGGCACTGGAATATAGGATGCGTTTTAAGAAGGATGTCTATATCGATTTACTGGGGTATCGGAAATACGGTCATAATGAAGGCGATGAACCAAGATTTACCCAACCTAAGTTGTATAAATACATAGCAAAACATCCAAATCCGTTTAAGATATATTCCGATAAGCTTATTGCCGAGGGTACCATAGACAAAGCGTATTCCGATACTATTGTGGCAGAGTTTAAGGAAACCCTGGAGCGTGAATATGAAAAATCCAGACATGCTGAATCCTCGAAAGTCAGGGAGTTTATGCAGGAACGATGGGAAGGCTTCGAGAGAAAAGGACTGGATGCCATGTTAGAAAGTATCGACACGACCTATCCAAAAGACAAGCTGGAACATATTTCGAGGGTGGTGTCAACCGTTCCTGAAGGGGCAACATTTTTAAGAAAGGCCGAACGCATATTGGAGGGGCGTTATAAAATGGTTTTCGAAGCCGATTCGCTCGACTGGGGTATGGCGGAAACTTTGGCCTATGGCAGTTTGATGGAAGAGGGGTACAATGTGCGCATATCTGGACAGGATGTGGAACGCGGTACCTTTAGTCATCGACATGCCATTTTACGTGATGAAAAGACCGAGGAGCGTATTAATCTGTTAAATACCAATGTGCACAACCAGGGGACCATGGATATTTACAATTCTCCATTATCGGAGTATGGGGTGCTTGGTTTCGATTACGGTTATGCGATGGCAAATCCAAATACCTTGACCATATGGGAAGCACAGTTTGGCGATTTTAGCAATGGGGCCCAAATCATATTCGATCAATATGTATCGGCTGCCGAAGATAAATGGAAATCGCAGAATGGTATCGTTGTGTTGCTGCCTCATGGGTATGAAGGACAAGGTTCGGAGCATTCGTCTGCGCGCATGGAGCGCTATTTACAGTTATGCGGAAATGATAATATGATTGTTTCCGACTGTACCACACCAGCAAATTTTTATCATTTACTGCGTCGTCAAATGAAACGGGATTTCAGAAAACCACTTATTGTTTTTACTCCAAAGAGTTTACTCAGACATCCCAAAGCGGTATCCTCCATTAATGAACTGGCTACGGGACAGTTTGAAGAAGTTATAGATGACACCCTGGAAGTTGAGCAGATTAAAAAACTTGTGTTCTGTACCGGAAAGTTCTATTATGATTTATTGGCAGAACGAGAGAAACGCGACATAAAGCATATCGGTCTTGTGCGTATCGAACAATTATTTCCCTTGCATTATGATAAAATTCAAGAGGTTATCGATAGATACCCGAATGTAGAGGAATATGCATGGGCGCAGGAAGAACCCAGGAACATGGGTGCATGGAGTTACATGCTTCAGCGTATGCATCTGGTGAAATTAGAGGTGTATTCGAGGGCGCTGAACTCTGTACCTGCACCTGGATCAAGTACCAGAGATAGAAGCAGACAACAGCGTGTGATCGATGCGGTGTTTGATACTTCGAATTAAAACAGGAAACACAGAGACATTAAATTAGTTTACGATTAAAATTATAAAGCATGATTTTAGAAATGAAAGTACCTTCTCCGGGAGAGTCTATTACAGAAGTTGAAATAGCAACCTGGTTGGTTGAGGATGGCGATTACGTAGAGAAGGATCAGGCCATTGCTGAGGTAGACAGTGATAAGGCTACTTTGGAATTACCGGCAGAAGAAAGTGGAACCATTACGCTTAAAGCCGAGGAAGGAGATGCTGTTGCTGTGGGCGCAGTCGTTTGTTTAATTGATACTGATGCTGAGAAACCGGAAGGCAGTGCTTCTGCCCCTGAAGCTAAAAAGGAAGAAGCCTCAAAGCCGGAAGAGACCGTCAGTTCGAGCCCGAAAGAGAATAAAACTTATGCCACAGGAACAGCGAGTCCTGCAGCAAAAAAAATACTTGCAGAAAAAAATATAGATCCGGACTCAATATCGGGATCAGGTAAGGACGGAAGAATTACCAAGGAGGACGCGGTTAATGCCACCCCTTCAATGGGAACACCAACTGGAGGGAACAGAGGTTCGAGCAGATCCAAGATGTCCATGTTAAGACGAAAGGTTGCGGAACGATTGGTGGAGGCGAAAAATACAACGGCCATGCTTACGACCTTTAACGAAGTGGACATGTCACCAATTTTTGCGATACGAAATGAGTATAAAGAAACCTTTAAAGAAAAACACGGTGTTGGTTTGGGATTTATGAGCTTCTTTACGCTCGCCGTTGTAAGAGCTTTGAAAATGTATCCGGCTGTAAATTCCATGATTGATGGGAAGGACATGATTTCCTACGATTTTTGCGATATAAGTATTGCGGTTTCCGGTCCCAAAGGACTCATGGTTCCTGTAATCCGAAATGCCGAAAACTTGAGTTTCAGAGGCGTTGAGTCTGAAGTGAAGCGCTTGGCCTTGCGGGCACGTGATGGTCAGATAACCGTCGATGAAATGACAGGTGGTACCTTTACTATATCTAATGGTGGTGTATTTGGAAGCATGTTGTCAACACCAATTATCAATCCACCACAAAGTGGTATTTTAGGAATGCATAATATTGTAGAGCGTCCCGTTGCAATTGATGGGAAAGTCGAAATAAGACCTATCATGTACGTCGCTTTATCTTATGATCACAGAATTATAGATGGAAAAGAGAGTGTTGGATTTTTAGTGGCGGTGAAAGAAGCTTTGGAGAACCCCGTTGAGCACTTGATGAACAATGACATTAAAAAGGCCTTAGAATTATAAATCGACCCGAAATTATAAATTAGGAAGTCGCCATAATTCAGGCGACTTTTTTCTTTTTAGGGCTTGGTTATTCCATTTTAAGGTACAAATATTTTTTCTCGTAGTCGATTATAGCCTTTGCTTTTTTCAATATATCGGCACCAATAATACCGTTTACAGGTTTTGAATCATGATTTATGAGTGCGGTATTGACATGGGTGAGATTAAAAAGGACGAGTACAATTTTGTTTTTTTTCCATTTTCCAATTTTAATTTTATTTCTTCTGGCGGTTTTCGTGTCCATATCGATAGCGCCTGCCCCGGCGGCCTTCACGATCGATTCTTCGGCGTTTAATTTAAAGGTTTCAATGGATTCCAGATCCACACAGGAATTGGAAGCACCGGTATCTAGGATGAACACTCCTTTAACACCATTTATGGTGGCCTTAATTTCAAAATGGTTTGTTTTTGTGAGGTGCAGTTTAACGCGCGTGTAGTGTTTTGCACTCAGAAATTCATGAAGTGATTGCATCTTAATGTCTTTTTGCAAATATAATGTTATAAAACAATTATTTTTACCAGATAAATAGAGTCCATTTTAAACCTTGTATTTTGATTATTACAGATACACATACCCATTTATACATAGAGGCATTTGATGAGGACAGACACGAAATGATTGAAAGGGCTTTGGCTCAAGGTGTTTCAAGATTTTTTATTCCGGCTATCGATTCCACATATACAAAAGCCATGCTGCAATTGGAAGCGGCCTATCCGAAACAGATGTTCTTAATGATGGGGTTGCATCCAACACATGTAAAAGACAACTATCCGGAGGAGCTTCGACATGTTGAACGGATGTTATCTGAACATCAGTTTTATGCCATTGGCGAAATAGGCATTGATTTGTATTGGGACAAGTCAACCCTGGATATTCAAAAATTAGCCTTTAGACATCAGATTCAATTGGCAAAAAAGAATAAATTGCCAATAGTTATCCATTGCAGAGAGGCATTCGATGAGATATTTGAAGTGCTCGAGCTTGAAAATGATGAGCATTTACATGGGATATTTCATTGTTTTACCGGAACTTTGGAACAGGCGCACAAAGCCATTTCCTACAACATGAAATTAGGGATAGGCGGTGTTGTTACCTTTAAAAATGGAAAGATTAACAAGTTCATCAATAAAATAGATTTGAAGCATATAGTTTTGGAGACCGATGCACCCTATCTTTCACCTGTACCCTACAGAGGAAAGCGAAATGAGAGTGCCTACATTGTTGAGGTACTGGCAACGCTAAGTGAACTATACGGTAAATCGCCGGAGGCTATTGCATCGATCACAACACAAAATTCCAAAGCAATATTTAAGGTTTAGATTATGGGATCATCCAAAGTAAATATTTTACTTCTCTATACCGGTGGCACGATTGGTATGATAAAAGATTTTAATTCAGGTGCTTTACGTGCTTTTGATTTTGAAACCCTGTTGGATAAGATACCGGAACTGCAACTGTTAGATTGTCACATCAAAACGATTTCTTTTGAGGATCCCATAGATTCCAGTAACATGAATCCGGACTATTGGATTAAAATAGCCAATATTATAGGATCCCATTATGAGATGTTCGACGGGTTTGTTGTGTTGCACGGCAGTGATACCATGAGTTATACTGCGTCGGCCCTAAGCTTTATGCTGGAAGGGCTGCAAAAACCGGTCGTGTTTACAGGTTCTCAATTGCCTATCGGCGATTTACGCACAGACGCCAAGGAAAACTTAATTACAAGTATTCAAATAGCCGCTTTACAAGTAGAAAACAAGCCGGTAATTCAGGAGGTGTCTTTGTATTTTGAATATAAGTTGTACCGGGCCAACAGAACAACGAAAATCAATGCCGAACATTTTGAAGCCTTTCAATCGCCCAATTATCCCGAACTGATACATTCTGGGGTACATTTAAAGGTGAATCAGGACTATATTTTCAGACCGGATCCGTTTCAAGAGTTTAAGGTTTGTACAACTTTGGATACCAATGTGGCGATCCTCAAATTATTTCCAGGAATCTCAGAAGCACTGGTTCAAAATATAATGCGAACACCAAACTTAAAAGGGGTCATTTTAGAAACCTTTGGAGCCGGAAACTGTACTACGGAATCCTGGTTTAGTGACCTATTGGAGAAGGCTATCACCAAAGGGATACATATTGTGAATATCACACAGTGTGTTGGAGGTAGTGTCATGATGGGCCACTACGAAACCAGTAACCAATTAAAAAGGATTGGCGTTATATCGGGTAAGGATTTAACCACCGAGGCTGCCATAACGAAATTGATGTGGTTGTTGGGGCAAAATAAGGATCCTGAACGCTTTAAAAACTATTTTGAAACCGCCGTTCGAGGTGAAATGTCCTAAAATTATCGGTTAAAGTTTTACCATTTAAAGATTTTTTTGTTATTTGAGCCCCCTAATTCAAAAGCTTTTAAGATACAGAGAGGTGGCCGAGTGGTCGAAGGCGCACGCCTGGAAAGTGTGTATACCCCAAAAGGGTATCGAGGGTTCGAATCCCTTCCTCTCTGCTGTTATTTTTATTTTTTAATTGCTTTTTTTTTATATCTTTAACACTTTAACTAATAAAATTAAGATCTAGAACATGAAAAGATTATTTTCTATCCTTGCCATCTCAGGAATTATGGCATTCGGAACAGTTAATGCAACTACAAATGCTACCAGCACAACTACAACCACGGTAGCCACGATGACACAAGATGAAGAGGCCGCTGCTGCACCAGCAGAAGAAGTTGGTTTTCATCAGGAATTAAAGAAACGTTTTATTGAAGGAGGCCCCGGATTTATGGGAATTGTATTGTTATGTTTAATCTTAGGATTGGCCATTGCAATAGAGAGAATTATCTTTTTAAACTTATCTACTACAAATACAGCCAAACTCACTAAGGATGTAGAAGATGCTTTGAATTCAGGAGGCGTTGAAGCGGCCAAAGAGGTATGCAGAAATACCAAAGGGCCTGTTGCATCGATCTATTATCAAGGATTGGATAGAACAGATGAAGGTCTTGAAGCTGTTGAAAAAGCAGTTGTCGCCTATGGCGGTGTTCAGATGGGACAATTAGAAAAGAATGTATCCTGGATTTCCTTATTTATCGCCTTGGCCCCTATGTTAGGATTCATGGGAACGGTAATTGGTATGATCCAGGCATTTGATAAAATTGAAGCTGCCGGTGATATGCAACCGTCACTCGTGGCCGGTGGTATTAAAGTGGCTTTATTAACAACCGTATTTGGTTTGATCGTGGCCATCATACTTCAAATATTCTACAATTATATTATTGCTAAAATCGATGGCATCGTTAACAATATGGAAGATGCTTCCATCACGTTAATGGACTTGCTCATTAGAAACAAAAAGTAATAATTAAAATTGTAAATTAAACGATTATGAAAAAAGTATTAACCATAATATTAGCATTGGTAGGAGTACTGTCTATAGTATTCCTTGCGATGATAATATCAACAGGTGATGAGGCAGTTAAAGTTGGTGAAGCAAGTGGTACGGTAGATTCATTTATGTATTTATCCTATCTCATTTTGCTGTTGACTTTATTTTTTGTTGTGATCTTCACCTTGAAAGGCGTATTTAGTAATGCCGCCGTACTGAAGAGCACATTGAAAAGTGTTGGTGCGTTTGTGATACTCGCACTGATATGCTACTTCATGGCAGAAGGCGTTGAGACACCGTTGAAGGATGGTGGATCATTATCCGAAGGAGGATCTAAATTAGTTGGCGCGGGCTTATATTTATTCTATTTGCTTATCCTTTTAGCAGGTGGGATCATGTTACTCTCGGGAATTAAAAAAATGATAAAATAAAATGGCAAAACGATCAGCACCGGAAGTTAATGCGGGCTCAATGGCCGATATTGCTTTCTTGTTATTAATCTTTTTCCTGGTTACAACCACTATAGAGAAGGATTCGGGTATCAACCGAAAGCTTCCTCCCATGGAAGAATCTGAGGAAGATGTCATCATCAAGCAAAAAAATATTTTTACCATCCTGATTAATGGTAGGGATGAATTGCTTGTTGAGGATGAAAGAATGGAAATCAAGAACTTACGCAAAGCGGCTGCTGAGTTTTTAGATAATAACGGTGATGGATCATGTTCATACTGTAAGGGTAAGAGAGACCCATCATCATCAGATAACCCTGACAAAGCGGTGATTTCCTTAAAGAACCAGCGTGAGACCTCGTATGCTGCTTACATTGCAGTACAAAATGAGGTTGTGGCCGCATATAATGAGCTTAGAAACAGACGTGCTCTGGAGATTGGGCCGCAGAAAGGTTTTCCCGGCATGGATTTTATAAAGATGCAGGACAATTATAAGGATGCACGATGGGTTGGAAATAAAGAAAAGCTAAAGGAGGTTATCGACCAGATAAAGGAAGAGATTCCTCAAAAGTTTTCAGAAGTAATCGAGTAATTTAGAATTAAATATACAGTAATACATTATGTCTAAATTTAAAAAGAAAAAAAGTGGTGGTTTACCCCCAATTAGTACGGCATCCTTACCAGATATCGTATTCATGCTGTTATTCTTTTTTATGGTTGCTACCGTAATGCGTGAAAACACCCTTTTAATAAAAAATGCATTGCCTGTTGCAAATCAGGTGGAAAAGTTGGATAAAAAGAATCCTATCAGCTATATCTACATGGGTAAACCTAGTGAAAATTATAAAGCGAAATATGGTACGGAGGCAAGAATTCAACTCAATGATAAGTTTGCAGATGTCAGGGATGTTGCCGCGTTCATAAGTGCCGAACGTGCGGCATTAAGGGAAGAATTAATTCCCTTTTTAACGGTATCTCTTAAAGTGGATAAAGAAGCTCAAATGGGTATAGTTGGTGATGTTAAACAGGAACTGAGAAAGGTTAATGCTTTAAAGATTAACTATACAACCGGAGTAGGGGATGCCTTATCAAACATAAAATAAAATATCTTAATTTGTTAAAAGAATAAAGGGCATTCACTACGAATGCCTTTTTTTTGGTTTAAATAGCTATGCAACGATTATTCATTTTGTGGTGTTTTATCCTATTGAGCATACTGGCATATGCACAGGAAGAGACTACGATGGTGGTTGATTCGCTCTATAGGGAAGATCAGTTTTATGTCGGCGTGACCTACAATTTATTGTCTAAAGCGCCTACCGGTCTTTCTCAAAATGGATTTTCGGGTGGTTATCATCTGGGTTTTATACGTGACATACCCTTTAATAAAGGTCGAAATTTTGGACTAGGGCTGGGATTCGGTCTTTCTGCGAACTCCTATAATCAAAATCTTTTTATTGATAAGGACAACACGGGTAACATGAGTTATACGATTTTAGATGAGCGCAGCACCTTTACCAAGAATAAACTTACCACCTATTTAGTAGAATTTCCATTGGAGATACGATGGCGAACTTCAACGCCACTCGAGTATAAGTTTTGGCGCATTTACACCGGGATTAAATTCGGATATGTTATCGCAAACGGATCAAAATACAAAGGGGATTTGGGCACTGTAAAACACGATAGTATTGATCAGTTAAACAAGTTTCAGTATGGTTTATCTATAAGTGTGGGCTATAATACCTGGAACATCCATTGTTATTACGGCCTTAACCCTATCTTTTCCAATGAAGCTCAAATTAATGGCACTTCCATAGCTATGAGAACCATTAAAATAGGACTTCTATTTTATATGCTATAACCAATAATTGACCAATACGAGTTGAGGAATCACCCCTAAAAAAAAACCGATAATCAATTCTTTATAATTATGGGCCTTTAGATGCAGTCTTGAAGTAGCGACTGCTCCTACGATTATAGCCATTAAAGCCAAGGTGCCATTTATATTAATACTGAAATGGATGCTCAGTGCAATAAAAAACATGAGTACACCCGAAACGGCTATGAGGTGAATGCTGGCTTTAAACTTAAACAAAGCCAGAATTAGACAGGCCAAAGTTGAAATTAATATACCGACAAAAAAATAATACAACTCGACCACCTGTGTAGGCGTTAAAATGCGCTTTATGATGACTAAGGTAACTATGAAATTTAGAACCAAAGGAAGGATTCTTTCCTCCGTACTTTCCAAATAAATGGATTTTACCCTACCTATGGATTTCAGGAGAAAATACATGAGAATGGGCAGCACAATAGTTAGAATAAAAAGTGAAATCAACTTGGTACTCATGACCTCCATTGGGATATATCGCGGTGATTTGGAAAAATAGAAAATGACACCCGCTATTGGCATAATGAGTGGATGAAAAATAAATGAAAAACTTTTAAGAAGGTGATCCATTATATTTTTTTGCGAAGCCTTGCAACAGGAATATCCAACTGCTCTCTATATTTAGCTACAGTGCGTCTGGCAATCGGATAGCCTTTGTTCTTGAGAATTGTGGCCAGGGCTTCATCAGTTAGCGGCTTTTTTTTGTTTTCTTCCTCAATGACAGTTTCAAGGATTTTTTTTATCTCTCGGGTTGATACATCTTCGCCTTGTTCATTTTTCATCGATTCGGAAAAGAACTCCTTGATTAACTTTGTGCCATAAGGGGTATCGACATATTTACTATTGGCCACCCTCGACACGGTGGACACATCCATTTGAATTTCATCAGCCACATCTTTTAATATCATGGGCTTGAGTTTAAGCTCATCGCCAGTTAGAAAATACTCTTTCTGGTAATGCATTATGGCGCTCATGGTTATGAACAGAGTTTGTTGACGTTGCTTTATGGCTTCTATAAACCATTTTGCAGCATCCAGTTTTTGTTTAATGAACAGAACCGCATCCTTTTGTGATTTCGATTTGTCCTTGGCTGCCTTATAGCCCTTCAGCATATTGCTATATTCTTTTGAAACATGCAGCTCAGGGGCATTTCTTCCATTCAGTGTTAATTCTAATTCGCCATCAACAATTTTAATGGCAAAATCAGGAATGATATGCTCAACTATTCGATTACTCCCTGAATAGGAGCCTCCGGGCTTGGGATTCAGGTGTTCGATTTCATGTATCGCATCCTTTAATTCCGATTCCGTAATATCAAATTTCTGAATTAACTTCTTGTAATGTTTTTTGGTAAACTGTTCAAAAGCCTTGTCTATTATTTGAATCGCCAATTCCACCTTGGGACTTTTCTCTTTTCTGTGAAGTTGTATGCTCAAACATTCCTGCAAGTTCCGTGCTCCGACTCCGGCCGGATCCAACTGATGCACAATGTTAAGCACCCTTTCTATTTTATCTTCCGTGGTATAGACATTCTGTGTAAACGCCAGATCATCCATAATGTCCGATAAGTTACGTCTTATATAGCCACTTTCATCCACACTACCCACTAAAAACTCGGCAATCTCCCTTTCCTCATCTGTCAATCTGTAGGTGTTAAGTTGGTTGATTAAATGCTGTGTGAATGATATGCCGGCAGCATAGGGCATGGTCTTCTCTTCCTCATCACTGCTGTAATTGTTGGATTGGGTACGATAGTCCGGAATTTCATCATCGCTCAAATAATCGTCTACATTGATGTCTTCAGCCGTAATGGATTCATTATCGTTGTAGTCATCGTCACTAGAATTTTCATAATCAGAATCAAACTCATTATCTGTCTCTTTACCACTTTCCAGGGCAGGATTTTCTTCCAACTCCTGTTTGAGTCGTTGTTCAAAAGCCTGCGTTGGCAGCTGAATCAACTTCATGAGCTGAATTTGCTGCGGTGACAACTTTTGCGATAATTTAAACTGTAACTGTTGCTTAAGCATGTACTATGATTTGGAATGCAATATAAATATAGAAATTTAGTTTCAAACGGTTAAAATAAATGCACACAGACGGTTTTGCAGCATTTGAATCAATAATGAACTGTGGACTCAGATAAGGAATTCAAGAATGTCAGAACTCCGCATTCTGAGGGGTCCTTGGATAGGGGATAACATCTCTGATATTACCCATACCTGTTGCAAACATGACCAGGCGCTCAAAGCCCAGGCCAAAACCCGAGTGAATTGCAGTACCATATTTTCTCAAATCCAAATACCACCATAACTCCTCTTCAGGAATGTTAATGGCCGCCATTTTCTCTTTTAAGACGTCTAAGCGTTCTTCACGTTGCGCACCCCCTACAATTTCACCAATACCTGGAAATAAAATATCCATGGCACGAACGGTCTTACCATCTTCATTTAAGCGCATATAAAAGGCTTTTATGTTTGCCGGGTAATCAAAAAGAATGACCGGACTTTTAAAATGTTTTTCTACGAGATACCGCTCATGTTCGCTTTGCAGGTCCGCACCCCACTCATTGATGATAAATTTAAATTTCTTCTTTTTGTTCGGCTTACTTTGTCTTAAAATATCAATGGCCTCTGTATAACTTAAACGCTTGAAATGGTTTTCTGTTACAAATTTTAATTTCTCAATTAAACCCATTTCGTTGCGCTCAGCCTGTGGTTTGGTTTTGTCCTCGTCCTGAAGACGCTTGTCCAGAAATTCCAAATCTTCCCTGTTGTTATCTATTATGTATTTTAAAACATATTTTAAAAAATCTTCAGCCAGATCCATGTTGCCGTCCAGATCCAGAAATGCGACTTCCGGCTCAATCATCCAAAACTCTGCCAAATGCCTGGAGGTGTTAGAGTTTTCCGCCCTGAAGGTTGGACCAAAAGTGTATACTTTACCCAGGGACATGGCATAGGTTTCAGCTTCTAACTGTCCGGATACGGTTAAATTGGCCTCCTTACCAAAGAAATCTTGCGAGTAATCTATATCTCCATTGTCTTTTAAAGGCAAATTTTTTGGATCTAAACTTGTAACACGGAACATTTCGCCTGCACCTTCTGCATCACTGCCAGTAATGATTGGGGTGTGCATGTAATAAAACCCCTGATCGTTAAAATATTTATGAATAGCGAACGAGAGCGACGACCGCAGCCGCATTACCGCACTAAAGGTATTCGTTCGGGTTCGTAAATGGGCTTGTTCCCTTAAAAACTCAAAGGAATGCTTTTTAGGCTGTATCGGATAGGTCTCAGGATTACTGTCTCCCAAAACGTCCAATCGGCTCACAATAATTTCAACATTTTGCCCCTTTCCCTGACTTTCAACCAATTCCCCTTTGATATGCAAAGCGGCCCCGGTTGTAATACGTTTTAGAATGGATTCGTCTATTTTTTCAAAATCAACAACACATTGTATATTTTTCAAAGTGGAACCATCATTTAGCGCGATGAATCGGTTGGCTCGAAAGGTTCTTACCCATCCCTTGACTTCAACAGTTTCTAATATTGATGGTGTTTTTTGTAGTAATTCTAAAACAGTAAATGACTTCATTTAAATAAAAAATTTATGAAAAAGTAAATATAAAAAAAGGCGTTCTGGTTTAAGGTATGAAACGTCCATTTTTCTGTGTATTCGTTCACCTTGACCATACCAAATTATTCAAAAAGATCTTCATCCTCCTCTTCTTCAGGGATAATTTTTATTGAAGGTTCTTTTAAAACTTCTTTGTTTGCAATGCTTCTTTCCAAAGACAGGAGCAACGAAGGCAACAAAAGCAAATTCGACAACATGGCAAATAATAAAGTGGCGGAGACGAGGGCGCCTAAAGCTACGGTACCGCCAAAACTCGATATGGTAAACACCGAAAATCCAAAAAACAGAACAATTGAGGTATAGAACATACTAATTCCTGTTTCACGCAAGGCCCGGTAAACGGATGTTTTGATTTTCCAATTGTGTGTCTGAAGTTCCTGACGGTATTTGGCTAAAAAGTGAATGGTATCGTCTACCGAAATACCAAAAGCAATACTAAACACCAATATGGTTGATGGCTTAATCGGGACACCGAGATACCCCATTAATCCTGCCGTAACTAAAAGGGGCAACAAGTTGGGAATAAGTGATATAATAATCATTCTTCCTGATCGGAACATATACGCCATGAACAGGGAAATTAGAAAAATGGCCAAGGATAAGGAGATGGTTAGATTTTTAACCAGGTATTTCGTTCCTTTTTGAAACACAAGGGCCTTACCTGTCATGGTTACATTATAGCGTTCCTTCGGGAAAACTTTATTTATTTTATTTTGAAGATCCTCTTGAATGCGTTCCATTTTATCTGTGCCCACGTCCTTCATAAAGGTGGTGATACGGGCATACTGCTCGGTACTGTCAACCAGGTTATTGAGAAGATCAACCCGAGATGATGAATTTTTTGCATAGGCCAGTATAAAGTTGTTTTCCTGAGCGGTAGGCAGCTGATAAAATTTTGTGTTGCCGTTATAGTACGCTTGTTTGGAATACTTAACCAATCCTACTACGGAGATGGGCTTAGATAATTCCGGTATATCCAGAATAACATCTTCAAGTTCACTCATGCGCTTCAAGGTAGAGAGTTTCATGACGCCTTTTTTACGTTTGGTGTCAATCATGATTTCCAATGGCATAATACCGTTGAACTCCTTTTCAAAAAAGCGTATATCCCTAAAAAACTCAGTATTGGTTGGCATATCTTCAATCAAACTTCCTGATATTTTTATCTGATTGATGCCTATCATGCTTACAATTAACAGGGCGACAGCAGTGGTGTAAATAGTGATGCGTTTAAACTTTACCATATGCTCCATCCAATTGACGAAACCGCCAATCCATCGTCTGTTAAGATGTTCTAAATGACGATCTTTTGGAAAGGGCAAGAAGGTGTAAATAATGGGAATAATGAGCAAACACAAAATAAAAATGGCCAGAATACTCAGGGAGGCCACGATGCCAAATTCTTTGAGCAGCTTGCTTTCGGTTAATATAAATGTAGCAAATCCAGAGGCCGTGGTTACGTTGGTCATTAAGGTTGCATTACCAATTTTGGTAATGACCCGTTGCAGAGACTTCACCTTATTACCATGCAACTTCACTTCGTGCTGGTATTTATTGATTAAAAAGATGCAGTTTGGAATTCCTATGACGATAATAAGCGGGGGTATAAGCGCTGTTAATACCGTTATTTCATAATTTAACATCCCAATAATCCCAAGGGTCCACATGACCCCAATACAAACGACGATCAACGAAATGAATGTGGCTCTGAAAGATCTGAAAAAGAAAAAGAAAATAAGGGAGGTTACCAATAGGGCAGCGGCCACAAACCATCCAATTTCATCCACAATGATCTGTGAATTCAGTGTTCTGATATAGGGCATTCCGGAGATCCGAACATCCAAATTGTGTTTTGTTTGAAAGTCCTCGATAGAGGGGATCAACGATTTTACTATAAAGTCCTTGCGTACGGAAGTGTTTACAATATCTTTCTTTAAATAAATGGCTGTTCTAATGGTTTTTGAATCCGCTTTGAACAAAAAATTATCGTAAAAAGGATACTTATTAAACAAGTCGTTCTCAAGTGCTTTGAGCTCCTCCTGAGAACTTATAGAATCTTTTATGAAGGGTTGAAGAATAAATTTTTCGTTATCGGAATCTTTAATAAGTTTTTGCAGATCCTTGATTGAAATCACTGTTTCAACTTCGGGATATACTTTAAAACTATCCGACAATCGATTCCAGGCGTTGAATTTTTCAACGGTCAATACGGTGGTATCCTTTACCCCCAACACAATTAAATTCCCTTCTTCCCCGAATGTGTTTAAGAATTCGTTATAGATCATATTTACCTCATGATCATCCGGGAGAAGATTCGCTTCCGTATAGGTAAAACGCATGTTTTCCCATTTCTGACTCAGGAAAAAGGTGGCGAGGGCAATTACAATAAGAATGGCAATTTTATTGCGTAAAATCAATCGGGCAGTAACATCCCAAAAATCTTTTGTAAACAGTTTTAACATGCGAACTTATAAAGCTGGGCAAAGGTAGAAAAAACAACGTATTACCCGTTCTAATTGTCTTATAATGTTACGTTAAAAGTAAATTTAAAGGCAATATTATCGTCGAAGTCTGGCAGGTGATATGCGCCGTAACGGTAAGTTAAACTTAAACCAAAGCCAAAAAGGAGTTTGTTTATTTCAAAACCGGATTCGGTGTACCCTTTATTAAGTGCCCCAAAACTTATGTTTTCATGTTTTTCAGGGTGCTTCACATCGCCAATGGCATAGCGCGTAATCAATACCATTTGTGGCCTGTAACGTGTCGAAATAGGGAAGGGTTTCAGATAGTGTTTTAACTGGAATGTGGCAAAGCGATCGGAAAAAAACTCATTGAAGTACATCGTTTCGAAACTCGTTAACCCGGCAACGGAAAAGCGCTGTAAGATGGTTGCCTTATTAATGTTATTCGGATAGGCGTGGTACAAATGTGTTAATGGGATATCGCCACGAGCAATTCCCGATACCAATGTAATTTCTGAAAAGGCCGCTTTTTCATCACCTATCTTAAACACGGTTTTAAAATCAACCTTGGAAAAACTTAAATTACTTTTAAAAAGATGATTGAAATTTTTTGTGTATTGCAGGGTAAAATGAGGATAGCCGGGTATCATGGTCAGGCGACCTTCCGGGGACTCCACAATGGTATTAAAAGGGCTCCATTGCAATGCAAGCTTTAACGTGCTCAACTGAAAATCATTAATGATGTCGTTGTTAAGTTGATACCCATAGGTATAGGTCGGACTGACATTGCTCACTGCAAATTCTGTCTCGCTAATTAATTTTGGGTGAAATTGGTGTTCAATGGAAAGGGTTTTGGTGATATGCTTATGAAATAAACTAATGTTTAGCAGGCGTGGTTCGAAGAACTGAAAAAAACGACCGTCAGTAAGGAAGCTTGTGCTTCCCGATTCCTGAAGGTCGTCCGTATAGGACAGGTTTAACCAGGTATTGCCCTTCTCTGAAAGCCGAATACCCCCTCCGATGCTATATTTAAAGCGATGATCGCGGAAACCATAAACGACATATGAATTTAATCTGAATTGTTTTGAAAAATGGTCGTTCGTAATACCACCAAGCCCGGTTCTCACACCTTCGTATTGATTGTATTTAATGAGATATCTGAGGTCAACATTGAAATATTTCGAAGGGAAGTAGCCATTGCCTAAACTCATTAAAAGATTTTTCTTTTTAATGGAGTCTTGTTTAGGCTCGATATCAATTTCAGAAAACAGGGATTGAGAGTTCGCTATTGCTCCAAGAAAAATACAAACGGTGAACGCAACTAATTTTAACATGAGCAAAAAGCGGAATTAAAACAAAAAATGCACAATATGGAATGGACGTCGGGTAGAGATCTAGACGGTCATAATCTCTTTTTCCTTGACAGCAAAAATCTCATCCACCTTGTGAACATAGGTATCGGTCATTTCCTGTATATCAATTTCGGCATTACTTTGCTGATCTTCCGATACGTGATCTAACTTTTTAATCTCATGATTGGCCTCTTTGCGCGCCGATCTGATGCTGACCTTCGCATCTTCGGCCTCAGCTTTTGCCTGCTTTGCCAGGTTCCTTCGACGTTCTTCTGTTAATGGCGGTACGTTAATGATAATCATTTCTCCATTGTTCATTGGATTAAATCCAAGATTAGCATAAAGAATAGCGCGTTCTATTTCCTGAAGCATACTTTTTTCCCAGGGCTGTACACTAATAGTTCTTCCATCGGGAGTATTCACATTAGATACCTGATTTAACGGTGTCTGGGCGCCATAATACTCAACCATTACGCTGCCTAACATAGCCGGACTTGCTTTTCCGGCTCTAATGTTGACGAATTGCTTTTCCAAATGCTTGATCGCATTGTCCATGGCTTCCTTTGCAGTGTCCAGTATAAATTGTATGTCTTCATTCATGATTTTAAAATTTAGATCAATACAGGTTAAAAATTACGACAATTTTACAAATTAACCTCGGTTCCAACGTTATCTCCCGAGACCACTTTAAGCAAATTACCTTTTTTATTCATATCAAAAACTATAATAGGCAATTTATTTTCTTGACTAAGTGTAAAAGCAGTCGAATCCATCACCTTCAGCCCTTTTCTCAATACATCATCAAAGGTGATAAAATTAAATTTCTTCGCAGAGATATCTTTTTCGGGGTCGGCATTATAAATACCGTCTACACGTGTGCCCTTTAAAATGACGTCTGCCTCAATTTCAATAGCTCTTAATACGGCAGCAGAATCGGTAGTAAAATATGGATTTCCGGTGCCACCTCCAAAAATAACCACACGTCCTTTACTTAAGTGGCTTAATGCCTTTCTTCTAATAAAAGGCTCAGCCACCTCATTAATCTTAATGGCCGTTTGTAATCTTGTTTGCAGTCCGGCGTCTTCTAAAGCACTTTGCAAAGCCAAACCATTAATAACAGTGGCTAACATGCCCATATGATCTCCCTGAACACGATCCATGCCGTTACTGGCTCCGGCAACACCTCTGAAAATATTACCTCCTCCAATGACTATAGCCACTTCAACACCTTTTTCCGTTATTTCCTTTATGTCTAAAGCATATTCAGCCAGGCGCTGAGGGTCTATCCCGTATTGGCGATCTCCCATGAGCGCTTCACCTGATAATTTGAGGAGTATTCTTTTATATTTCACACGTTTTATTTTTTGCAGTTGATTGCCGAAGTTGTGCAAAACTAAACATTTTTTTGCTGTTTACCGATACTCGATTTATCAAAATAAGTGCTGCGACATGGATTTTGTATCTATTTTTTACCACCTAAATAAATTTACATGGTCAGCATTCAATAGTACTTATGCGTGTGTCTCTTTAGTCTACATTTTAGGATTATAGGCGGAAGGATTTAATTTCTGAGGGACATAAATTTTATTTGTAGTTACAATCCTGTGCTTTTGTAGGCAACGATCTTCAAAATTGTCCTGTTAATTTGGAGACAACATGCTTACAGTTTTTGAATGGTCCGAGCATGGCCGCAGAAAGCGATAGGGATATCCTTATTTAAACTACGCTAAGCCTATGTTTTCGAGCAGGATTAAGATATGGCGTTCACCATTTTTTCTTAGGCTCTGTGAAAAGAATAGAATATGAATGGCATGCATAAAAAAACCATCAAGCTATAAGCCTGATGGTTCCATATCAGGTTGTGTTATGGTTTATCCTACAGTAACACGTTTAAAATCAGTAATCGCAACATCGCCATAAGATGCCACATATTTTGCCACGGTTTGTTTCTCATCCTTAATAAAGTTCTGATCGAGCAAACACTTTTCCTGATCCAGGGTGGTATTATCAGAAATAAATCGCTCCATTTTTCCTGGTAAAATGCGATCCCAAATATGTTCCGGCTTACCTTCGGCCTTTAATTCTGCCTTGGCATCAGCTTCAGCCTGGGCCAAAACTTCAGGAGTTAGTTGTGCCATGGATATGTATTTCGGTACATTCTTTAGCGTTTTCCCTAACCGAGCCAACTCTTCATTTTCTTTTTCTATTACCGCAATCCTTGCTTCCGTTTCGGATGCAATGAAAGCAGGATCAAAATCCTTATAAGACAATGTTGTGGCACCCATTGAAGCAACTTGCATCGCCACATCCTTAACCAGGGTTTCGGCCTTCTCAACTTTTGCCGATAATCCTACAATAGCGGCAATCTTATTGATGTGTACATAAGCACCTACATACGGCGCTTCCAACTTTTCAAAAGCTGTGATATCCAGTTTTTCACCAATTACACCGGTTTGCTCGGTTAATTTTTCGGCTACAGTCATGCCACCGAAATCGGCTGCTAAAAACGCTTCTTTAGAATCATAATCCAAGGCCACTTCAGCCAACTGATTGGCCAATGCTACGAAGTTTTCGTTTTTCCCTACGAAGTCGGTTTCACATCCAAGAACAATGGCAACGCCAACAGTTTCATCTGCATTGATTTTAGCGATGGCCGCGCCTTCAGAAGAGTCTCTGTCGGCTCTTTTTTCGGCAACTTTTTGTCCTTTTTTACGTAGAATCTCAATCGCTTTATCAAAATCGCCTTCAGCTTCAACAAGCGCTTTTTTACAGTCCATCATACCTGCTCCGGTAGCTTGTCTTAATTTATTTACTTCGGCTGCTGTTACTTTTACAGTAGTACTCATAATTCATTATAATTTAAAAAGTAAAAAGTCGTTTATTTTTTTTCGATAACCCTCGGACAAAGTTCAGGACAAAGAAAAGAACTAAACGACTTGTTTATGTTGTGTTAATGTTATTCTTTATTCTTCCTCTTCCGATGCTACAGCTACTTTTTTAGCTGCCTTTTTGGCTTTAGGAGCATCCTTATCGGCCGAAGCCTCTTTTTCAGCCTTACGCTCTGCCAATCCTTCTGCGATTGCAGTGGTTACGTAGCTCAAAATTTTATCTATAGATTTTGAGGCGTCATCGTTAGACGGGATAACAAAGTCCACCTGACGTGGATCTGAGTTCGTATCGACCATCGCAAAAATAGGAATGTTTAATTTCTGAGCTTCTTTAATCGCGATGTGCTCACGCTTAATATCGACCACAAATACAGCACCGGGCAAACGGGTCATATCACTAATCGAACCTAAGTTCTTTTCTAACTTGGCCCTCAGACGATCTACCTGTAAACGTTCTTTTTTAGATAAGGTATCAAAGGTACCGTCTTTCTTCATTCTATCGATTGAAGTCATTTTTTTAACAGCCTTTCTGATGGTAACAAAGTTAGTTAACATCCCTCCGGGCCATCTTTCGGTAATGTAAGGCATGTTGATAGATGATGCCTTTTCTGCTACAATATCCTTAGCCTGTTTCTTTGTTGCAACAAAAAGAATCCTTCTTCCGGAGGCCGCAATTTTTGCCAATGCATTTCCGGCTTCTTCCATTTTCGCTGCTGTTTTGTAAAGGTTGATAATATGGATGCCGTTGCGCTCCATATAGACGTAAGGGGCCATATTGGGGTCCCACTTACGGGTGAGGTGTCCGAAATGTACACCTGCTTCTAGTAGTTCTTTTACTTCTACTGCCATGATTGTAATAGTTTACGTTCTGTTGAATTAGCAATGCTTAAGTGGTCTCTGTTTTATCAGGTGGCCTTAAGCATTTAGATGCTAAACTAAATCTTCACGACTTGGCGTGATAGACAACAATAACTGGGTTAAAAAATAATTGTTTAAATGGACTGCAAATGCTTCAACGGCCTGCCCGATTTGCAGGCGGGCGATCAGCATATCAATCCAAATTCTGGTATTAACGTTTAGAGAACTGGAATTTCTTACGCGCTTTTTTCTGTCCGAATTTCTTGCGCTCTACCATTCTAGGGTCTCTCGTTAATAAACCTTCTGGCTTCAGTATGGTCCTGTTTTCGGCATCGACATCGCACATAGCACGAGAAATTGCTAATCGAACGGCTTCTGCCTGTCCAGTAATACCACCTCCATATACATTAACTGTAATATCAAAGTTGCCATCATTGTTAGTCATAACTAGTGGTTGCTTTACCTTGTACTGCAATGTAGCTGTTGTAAAGTAACTAGCTAAGTCTTTTTTGTTAATCGTTATGTTCCCTTTTCCCGGGGCAACATAAGCACGAGCAACAGCCGTTTTCCTACGGCCGATTTTGTGAATTACTTCCATTAATTAAATTCGTTTAAGTTTATTGCTTTTGGTTTTTGAGCTGCATGAGGGTGCTCTGAACCAACAACAACGGTTAAGTTTCGGAATAAATCTGCCCCTAATTTATTTTTAGGCAGCATTCCTTTTACTGCTTTTTCTACTACTCTTGAAGGATCTTTTCCAAACAGTTCTGTAGCAGTTAAACTTCTTTGACCACCCGGATAGCCAGTGTGACGGATATAGGTTTTGTCATTCCACTTGTTACCGGATAAGCTGATCTTTTCAGCATTGACAACAATAACGTTGTCGCCGCAATCAACGTGTGGTGTGAAGTTTGGCTTGTGCTTACCTCTTAAAAGTTTTGCAACCTTTGAAGCTAAACGACCAAGCGCCTGACCTTCAGCATCAACTAAAACCCACTGCTTGTTTACAGTTGCTTTATTTGCCGAAATCGTTTTGTAGCTTAATGTGTCCACACTTATAATTTTTTCTTATTAAACATTCCTCTTCCAAAAAGAGTTTGCAAATTTACGATTATATATTTGATTACCAAATAGGGAGATGTATTATTTTCAATAAAATTAACCCTGTAATTCACCTTATAGAAATCTAGGTTTTGATTAACAAATTCTATGGTCTTGAGAGTTCCTAATGTATTATTAAAAAACCATGTAGGAGCTCTGTTAACAGGGCTGTTACAATTTTCAGTGATTAAGAATTTGTTTCTGATGATGTTCCAGGTGATCTACATAGTCTGTCATAAGAAATACAAGGTCTGAGATACTTCCATTCGGTAATTTAATTTTATAGGTTAAGGATTCCTGTGTTTGTTGTCCGATGATATCCATGATACGATGGTTAATGACCTGCCAGAAATTAATTAAATCTACTGTCTGCGCATTCTGGTAATTATTAGCCTTAACCAGGGCGTCCTGATTATAAGGTCTTATGTGGTATGGTTTAAGTTCGAATTGGATTTCAGTAAATCGCTGCAGGTTATGTATCCCGGAATCTATTAAATGGCCGAGAATTTCCTTTTTAGACCATTTTTTTGGATTCACCTTTTGTGTTAATTCCTGTTCCGAGGCATTCGACAAATAGGTAACCCCAGATGTTAGTAAGTGTTCCAGTTTATCTAATGTGGTTTCCATTTGTAATTTGTTGATCTTTATGGAAGTCTACCTTTTATAAATTTTATTTGTCCATTATGGTTGGATTCATGCTCACAAACGTGAAACCATTTGCAATGGTTATTCGTGAGCTTACCTTCAAAAAAGGGTTTAGATATCATTAACCAATTATCCTCTCTTTTTGCAAATTCTTCTTTCGTTATGTTCCGTACCTCCTCAAGTTTGGAGAGATAATAGTCAATCGCATGCCCCTTTATCTGCCTTCTGCCTTCTTCCCCGAGTTTCATAGGCACATCCCATTCTTTTTTGATGGCATCATCCCAGGACCCCCATTCCATTTCATCAAAGGTATTTAACTGATAGTACCTTTCACAGGCGGCCAAATGCAGCAGCATAGCCCCAATAGAGTTTGATTTGTCGTCAATCTGAAAATCCAGTTCTTCCGTTGTTAAGTCCTTAACGGTATTGATGACCCAATTACGCATCATATTCATTGTTGAAAGCAATGTGCCAATACGAGGTGCATAACCTTCTAGAGGTCCTATTAGATATGGATTATCCGAAGCAATCATAGGTTTTGTATGGGCAAAATTGGCCATTGGAATTGTAAAAAGTCCTGCTGTGGTTAAAGCCGAGCGTTTGAGAAACCCTCTTCTTCCAGATTGAAATGTTGTTTTCATAGTGTTGTGTTTGATATTTGTATTGTTATGGTCCTTAATTGTAATTAGTTTCATATTCCGTCATGCCATCCACCTTTAATTGTCTCATGGCTTCGCCTTCAACCAGCTTGTATGACACCTGTCTTATTTTACCGGTGGGGATGGTCTTATTGCCTTCTTTCTTGTAGATGGGGAAGCGTTGCATGAAACTGTTTTCAACAACGGAAAATGAATCCTGTCCATTATAGCCTTCATTTATGTTGTCGTTTTCTGATGTCGGTTTGAAATAGACCTGACTCATCGATTTTTTATTGTTCACTGAGAACGCGTAAACACGTCCATAAGCACTGCTGTCAAGGGTTTTTGTATACACGAAAAGTTCCGGAGAGCCATCCGAATTGAGATCTTCAACCTCTGCATTGACCACCGCTTCACCTTCAATATTAAAGGTTTCGTTATAATCACGTCTTTCCAGCCCAAAGGTGAAAATAGTGAGTGTGTTGGTGTCATTTTTTTCTATTGAAGAGACGTTAAAGCCAATGCCCTGTAAGTTGAGCACTTTACTAAATGTCGTCAGATCGATTTGATTCCGATCTAATGCCCCGTCTATTTTTTTATAAGTACCACCCAGACTAGCCCCTCCGTTACAAAAGAAGTTCAGAACGTTTATATCATTTGGGTCCTCCGTTGAAATTGTAATACGTGTATCGTTAAATTCAAATACAATGCGCTTTCCATTATAAACGGCCTCATAGGTATTTTTATCTCTTTTGTAGGCCAGAGCATCAAAGGTGCAGGTTGGTCTTTTTTTATCGGCACGCGATCGCACGGAGATATCAATAGTTTCATTGTCGCCTTGTCTAACCGTTACCGCTACCCAGTCGAATCCCTCAGCTCGTTGCTCATATCCGGTATCGACATAATTGCCGTAAATCCCTGTTTTTTCAGATGAACTTTGTTCCTGTTCAAAGGAATCTTCTCTGTCTTTTTTTTCGATTTTATGACATGCACAAATGGATAAACTAATGATGACAAATAATATAACGCGATTCATAATGTTTTGGTTTTGTATGTGGTTACCTCGTACTAGTTGTGTCTTTCAAGTACGGGAAATAGTCTGTCTTTTAGAACATTCCAGGTGTGTTTTTTTGGAGGTTCATGGATGTTCCATCCGTTAAACAGAACAATGAGATCGTATTCCGGAGCTACCATTAATAACTGTCCTCCGTATCCATTTCCCAGGAAAATCTTCGTTTTACCGTTGATGTGGTAAGGAACCCACCATTGATAGCCATATCCTATATTGGTCAATTTTTCCGGAGCGATCTCATTCACTACAGGTTGTATGGAGGCTTCAACCCAAGGTTCTGAAACAATTTGTTCATTTTTCCACTTCCCTCGATTTAGATACAAAGCCCCGATTTTTGCGAGGTCTTCAGCTCTGAGATACAGACCGCCTTCGGTATCTATTTCTCCGGCCGGTGTTTTTTTCCAATAATAGTCCGTAATCCCCAGGGGACCAAACAGTTTTTCTTCCGCCCATTGGTCTGCTTTTTCCCCGGTTATTATGTTTACAATTTTACCCAATATAACACTGGCTCCACTGTTGTACTTAAAGTGAGTTCCCGGAATGGTGTCAGTGGGTTTGTTCATCACATATGTAATCCAATCTGTACTGGCTTCCATGGCAATGCAATCGTCTGAGAGGTCTGTATATTCTCCTTCTTTCCACTGAAGACCGGCACGCATGGTTAGCAAATCTTCAATGGTGATGTCATTCTTTCTGTTGTCTTGAATCTCAGGAGCATAATCTGAAAACAGGGGCATCACCTTTGTGTTGACATTAAAGTCGGGATACATGTCAAACGCAATACCCAGAAGAATAGAATTCACACTCTTGGTCACCGATTGCAATGTGTGCAGATCGGTATTCCTGTAGTAGGGATGCCAATTGGGATGATCGTAATTGTATTGATGATTGGTCGTGTCATATTTTTGGGCTATGGTTTCGTAGTCTTGGGAGTATTTAAAATCTGCAAGCAGTTCTTCATGTTGTATCACCATGAACCGGTCAACGAGTCCGTAGTCCCCATTTTTTATATCCTGATCTATCGAATCAATAACGGGTGCAAGACCATGTCTTGAAGACACTTTATCTTCCATTAAATGGGGATGGGGGTCCTTATTTTTCTTATTACACCCAACAACTACAAGTATTAGTAAAATTGCAAAGGGAAGTTTTCTGATGTGGTCTGTCACGATTTTCATAATTGATGTCTTAGAAGTGTCTAATATACTTGTTCATTTTTAATTCTCTCCTTAGCAGTCCTTGGGTGTTGCTTAAAACAGGTTGCATACAGCAGCACTCGCAATCGTTGTTTTAATGAAAGTCCTGTGATCCATGGATGAACTAATTGCATTTAATTTTGATCCATTCAACAAGCGCTTCATCAAAGTGCTGAGGTTCTTCCAATTGTGGTGTATGACCGCTTTTTTCGAACAGCACCAATTTTAAATCTGGAAAATAGTTATGAGCCGTGTTCCATAATGTATAGGGGATCACATAATCATACTTGCCCAGGCCCACAAATAGAGGCACAGTTATCGTTGTCCCAGGGTCGAACATAGTGTAATCGTGAAACACCTTTGAAAATAAATGCTGTGTTAGTTCTGAATGTACCGTCATATCTTTCCATAGCCAGCCTGCATCATATTCAGGATTAAACCAGTACTGCGGAGACATGGTGTTATATCTTGCAGATGCTTCTTCCTGACCGGTCAATCGATCGAGTTCCTTTAGGTTTCCCCAATTTTCCTCCTGAAGTCTTTTTCGTTCGGTTGAAGCGGATGCCCAGAGTTCTGCAGCCTTTTTATCATATGTTGCATTGCCCCATTCTGAAGGGGATCCAATTACAATGAGTCCTGAAACCTGATCTCCAAATGTTTTCACATATTCGGTTGCAATAGTGCCATGAATACTGTGTCCCATAATCAAGGGCTTTTCCAGTTGTAGAGCTTTGCGTATCTGCTCTACATCGTTTACAATGGATTTAATGGTGACTTTATGTAAGGCTTCTGCTTTGTAATCTTTCGCAAACCATTTCATGTCTACGAAATACAGTTTTAAATACCGTCTTAAGTTGTCGGAAAAGGTTCGGGGATAGTAAACAGATGAGCCAATTACAAGACATGGCGTTCCATGGCCTTCAATACGATACGTCAATCGGCTTCCATCCAATTCTATGGTTCCGGAATTGTCTGAAGACGCATGGGTCGTTTGCTGACCTTGAAGCACTTCAATTTGAGTTATTACAAGCAGGACAATAATTGCTATTCTAAATTTTTTCATATGTTTTGCAGTACCTAAAAATGACTCTTATAGGATATTTAGGGATTTCTATATCCGGACTTTTCAGTCATACACACTGTTTATGTTTCTATGTGCTTATTTTAAGCATTAAATATGTGGCTTCCCCCAACGGTAAAATGCGATGTAAAAAATTAGTGGGCTTCCAGCCAATTATCGCCAAGGCCCAAATCGACAACCAATGGTACCTCCAGGCTGTAGGCATTTTCCATTTCGGTTTTTACCATGGATTTAATAGCTTCCAATTCCGGTCGATAGACATCAAATACCAATTCATCGTGTACCTGAAGTAACATTTTGGTTTTGTAGGCCTGTGCTTCCAATTGGTTATAGATATTGATCATGGCAATCTTTATGATATCTGCAGCGCTGCCTTGTATGGGAGCGTTTACAGCATTGCGTTCGGCCGCCCCTCGAACTACCGCATTACGGGAATTGATATCTTTAAGATAGCGACGCCGCCCTAAAACGGTCTGAACATAGCCATGGTCTCGGGCAAAATTAATTTGCTCACCTATAAAGCGTTTTAATTTCGGGTATGTGGCGTAATAAGTATCAATCAAGTCCTTGGCTTCGCTTCTTGATAAATCGGTCTGGTTACTTAAACCAAAGGCCGAAACGCCATATATGATTCCAAAGTTAACTGTTTTAGCATTACTGCGTTGCTCGCGTGTGACCTCCTCAATGGGTACGTTAAATACTTTGGAAGCCGTTGAGGCATGAATGTCTTGTCCCTGTTTAAAAGCCTCGATCATGGTATCCTCGTGACTCAATGCGGCAATTATACGCAATTCAATCTGACTGTAGTCGGCAGCTAAAAGGGTGTAATTTTCGTTCCTAGGGATAAAGGCCTTTCGTACCTGTCTGCCCCGCTCAGTACGAATGGGAATGTTCTGAAGGTTGGGATTGTTACTGCTCAATCGCCCGGTAGCCGCAACCGTCTGCATGTAGTCCGTATGCACCCGTCCGGTTGATGGTTGCACCTGATCGGGCAAGGCATCGACATAGGTGCTTTTTAATTTTGCCAGTCCCCTGTAATCCAATATCTTTTGAATAATAGTATGGTCCTTTGCCAAATAACTCAGCACATCCTCAGCCGTAGAGTACTGTCCTGTTTTTGTCTTTTTGGGTTTGTCGACCAATTTTAACTTGTCGAATAATATTTCACCCAGTTGCTTTGGAGAGGCAATATTAAATTCTTCACCCGCTTCTCGGTAAATTTCAACCTCCAGGTCCTTGATGTCCTTATTTAATTGTTCCGATAACGTATTCAAAAATCCCTTATCCAAATTGATGCCTTCCAATTCCATCGCGGCCAGGACGCGTAATAAAGGGATTTCGATGTCATCGAACAATTTTTGGGTATTGGCCTGTCCCAATTCATTTTGAAAATGGGCCTTTAATTGCAGCGTAATATCGGCATCTTCAACGGCATATTCAGTTTGTTTATCCAGGGCCACCTCACGCATGGATAATTGGTTCTTTCCTTTCTTACCAATCAGCGTTTCTATGGAGATAGGGGAGTAGTTGAGATAGGTTTCGGACAACACATCCATATTATGGCGCATATCGGGGTTTATCAAATAATGAGCCAGCATGGTGTCGAATAGTTTCCCTTTTACGGTAATATCATACTTGGCAAGCACTTTAATGTCGTATTTTAGATTCTGACCGATCTTTTCGTTAGTCTCATTTTCAAAGAAGGGGCGTAATTGTTCTAAGAGATTCCGCGTTTCATCCCTATTTTCCGGAAAGGGAAGATAATACCCTTTACCGGTTTCCCAGGAAAAGGCAATGCCCACCAATTCGGCTGTAATGGGATCTAATCCAGTCGTTTCGGTGTCAAAGCACACACTGCTTTGAGACATGAGTTTGCTTAAAAAAAGCGTTAAGGCTTTGGCCGATGTAATGCTTTGGTAAAAATGCGAAGTGGTATCTGCAGTGCGTCTGGTATAACCTGAAACAGGCTGATCGGAGTCCTGGTTTTCAGTACTGCTATCTCCAAAGAGGGAAAACTGCCCGGCTCCCGCAGCAGTAGTCTTTTTCGGTATAGGGGTTTGTGTACTCTGCGAAGCTGCTATTTCGGACGCTGTGCCTGACGGTGGGTCTGAAGCTGCCGTATCTGTATCGCTTTCGTTGGCAAAGGTCTTTAAAAAGTTTTCTGTTAAACGCCGGAATTCCAATTCTTGAAAAATTTGTTTTACCGCCTCAATATCAGGATGATTCAGCTCAAAATCCTTGGCATCGAATGTTACGGGGACATCCAACATGATCCGGGCCAGTTTTTTTGAAAGCAATCCCAATTCACTGTTGGCCTCTACCTTTTCTTTCATTTTACCTTTAAGTTCATGGGTATTGGCCAAAAGGTTTTCCATGCTCCCGTAAGCCTGGATAAACTTTTTTGCCGTTTTTTCACCAACTCCGGGAAACCCTGGAATATTGTCCGAACTATCTCCCATCATTCCTAAAAAGTCAATGACCTGTTCCGGACGCTCCACCTCGAATTTTTCCTGTACTTCAGGAATACCCCAAACCTCATAACCCCCACCAAATGATTTAGGGCGGTACATGAATATATTATCGGTAACCAGCTGGGCAAAATCTTTGTCCGGAGTAACCATGTAGGTTTGATATCCCTCTTGTTCGGCTTGCCTGGATAAGGTACCTATAACATCGTCTGCCTCGTAACCCTCTTTTACCATAATTGGAATATGCATGGCTTTCAATATCTCTTGTATATAGGGAACGGCGATTTTTATAGCCTCAGGAGTTTCATCTCGGTTTGCTTTATAATCCTCATAGAGCTCAATACGATCTGTACTTCCCCCCTTATCAAAACAAACAGCCAGATGATCCGGGCGTTCCCGCTTGATCACATCTAAAAGCGAGTTCATAAATCCCATAATCGCAGACGTATCAATTCCTTTAGAATTGATTCTTGGATTCTTTATAAATGCATAATAACCTCGAAAGATTAAAGCGTAAGCATCAACTAAAAAGAGGCGTTTTTTATCGGACATTGTATTTGAAGGATTATGTATTGTTTTGTTGTCGCTATGAGCATAATACGGTCATTGAACCATAACATAAAGTCGCTGAAATCATTTCAGAGCACTTTTTAACGCTGCTTAAACAGACAAGAAAACCAAAACTACGAAAAGTATTTTTGATTTGTGGGTAATAATTTGCAATTTCATGGGCTCAATTAGTAATTAAAACTGACATAATTTATGGTTGTTGAAGTTTGTGCAAATTCATATTTATCGGCATTAAATGCGCAGAGGGCCGGGGCCCATCGTATCGAATTGTGTTCGGAACTGGTTATTGGTGGCATTACACCGTCATATGGTTTAATAAAGCGGGTCATCCAGTCTGTTTCCATTCCCGTATTTGCCTTAATACGACCGCGCAGTGGAAATTTTACCTATTCAGATGATGAATTTGAAATCATGAAATATGATATTGCTAAATGCAAAGAAATGGGATGTGCCGGCATTGTATCCGGGCTATTAAACCAAGATAATTCCATAGATTTTGAACGTACAAAAACACTGGTCGATCTGGCACGACCCTTACCATTCACCTTCCACAGAGCTTTTGATTGGGTAACTGACCCAAGAAAGGCATTACAACAGTTAATAGAACTAGGGGTAGATCGCGTACTTACTTCTGGTCAGGAACGTTCTTCGGAGGAGGGCATTGCACTGATTTCTGAATTGAAGGCCTACGCAGAGGGCAGGATTGGCATACTACCCGGTGGAGGTATAAACCCTAACAATGTACATCGGTTTAAGCAGGCCGGGTTTACCGAAATCCATGTATCTGCATCGACCACCGAAGTAGTTAATGAGCCACCCAGGATACCCATGAATAGTAAAAAATTCTTTGATGAGACCCTTGCCGTTTATTCCGATAAAAATAATATCGCAGCTATTGTAAGCGCTTTCAAATAAGGGGAGCCTTATTAAATCGGATGTCTTAATATTGCAATCTGCGCAAAATCTTAAGGTATCGTTAAATATACGGGTAGAATTAAATTACTGAGTTTAAATAAATTATCTTTGACATAAAAAGAAAAATGCTACGCTGGATTATTTTTATAATCATTTTCGGGATTATTGATCTGTATGCCTACCAGGCTTTCAAAACAGTCAGTAAAAATCAATGGCTTAATGTACTGTATTGGGTTGTCACCATTCTGGTAATAGGGAATTTCGTAATGCACTATTACGGCTTTAACAGAAGGGATGGTTTTTCACATGCTCATGCCTACGCGTTTGGTTTTTTTGTGGCTATTTTAATCCCTAAGATGGTTTTACTTCTGGTTATGTTAAGCGAAGATATTTTCAGGATACCTTTGGCAATTTATAGATTTTTTACGGAGGGAGATAGTGCTAAAGGCAATTATTTTGCTTCACGGCGACAGTTTATTAGTCAGATAGCCCTGGGTATTGCAGCGCTTCCATTGGCCTCTATTCTTTATGGAATATATAAGGGTAAATACAATTATAAAGTTTTAAAGTACACCTTGCATTTTGAAGATTTGCCGGAGGCCTTCGATGGATACAAAATCACCCAGATTAGTGATATTCATTCCGGAAGTTTTGACAATGACGATAAGGTGAAATATGGGGTTGATTTAATTAACCGTCAGAACAGTGATGTGATTCTATTTACGGGCGATATCGTGAATAACAAAGCGGATGAGCTTCAACCCTATACAACTATCTTTAATAAACTTCAAGCCAAGGACGGTCTGTTTTCCGTATTGGGGAACCACGATTATGGAGACTATGTAACCTGGGACTCAGAAGAGGCCAAAACAAAGAATTTAGACTATTTAAAAAAGCTTCAAAGAGAGATTGGATTTGATTTATTGTTGAATGAAAGTCGCTACATAGAAAGAGACGGGCAGCGTATTGCCTTGATAGGTGTTGAAAATTGGGGTGCAGGAGGATTTAAAAAAGCGGGCGATTTGAACAAGGCAGCGCAACACATAGATGTAAACGACTTCAAGATCTTAATGAGTCATGATCCGACACATTGGCAAAAGCAGGTGATCAAGGACCCTAAGCATTACCATTTGACCCTTAGCGGGCATACCCACGGGATGCAGTTTGGAATAGAGATACCCGGTTGGTTTAAGTGGAGCCCGGTGAAATGGCGTTATAAGTATTGGGCCGGAATATATGAAGAAGCAGGACAGTATATTAATGTGAATCGAGGTTTTGGCTATTTGGCATTCCCGGGACGGGTCGGTATTTGGCCTGAAATTACAGTGATCGAGCTTAAAAAAGGTGTTGTTGAAGTATAATAGGAGAGGTAAGTATTGCAGATGTTGGGAAAATTCTTAAATTTATTAAATTATTAGGTTTTGCGAACTTAAACAAACGCGAGTTTTATTGTTTAAAAAAACACTTAGGTTTGTATAAGGACATTTGACTATAAAACACATACTGATGTCAAAATTTGGTGAACTAATAGATGTGGAAGTTCCTGTTTTATTGGACTTTTACACCGAATGGAACGAACAGTCCACTACTATGCACGCTGTGCTTCGTGATGTAGCTGCCGCTTTAGGCGATAAGGCAAAGGTCATTAAAATTGATGTTGATAAAAATGAGGAGCTTGCTGAAGCACTTCGGGTTAAAGGACTACCCACCCTTATCATTTACAAAGGAGGTGAAATGAAGTGGCGCCAAAGTGGGGAACAAGATGCCAATACACTTATCGGGATCATACAGCAATACATTTAAACGTTTGTTCCCTGTAAGTTTTAATAAAAATATCAAACAGATCGTTTTTCCTACCAATTAATAAGGCTATCCGGTTGTTAATGAGACTAAATAGCTTCGAACCTAAAGCCTTTTTCACTAAAATGTTCTAATACCCGGGGCAAGGCATAAGTCATGTTTTTTGAGGCCTTTATGCTATCGTGAAAAACAATGATACTCCCTTCTGTAGATTTTGTAATGACGTGGTTCAAACACACTTCTTTTGGGGTCTGCTGGTCCCAGTCAAACGACAGCACATCCCACATGACAATTTTATATCCCATATTAAGAATATGCTTACTTTGCTTCGATTTCATTTTTCCATATGGCGGACGGAATAGGCTGGTGGTTTCAGTTCGCTGCTTTTGAAGTGATACGTTCTGAACGTCGGGGGACTCGGGTTTCGGTAAACACGATTTAAAAGTAGTTTCACAGAGGTGAATGTTGTCTATATAATCTTTGGTTTTGGTTTTCCAACCTTTCATATGGTTATGGGTGTGGTTTCCGAAACTGTGATTCGAAGTCACCATATGTTTAAATAATTCAGGGTGATTACTGACGTTGTTACCGATACAGAAAAAAGTCGCTTTGGCATTGAATTTATCCAATGTTTGTAAAATCCAATCGGTAATATCAGGTGTTGGCCCATCATCAAAGGTCAGGTACAATGATTTGCTTTTAACCGGCATGTCCCAAATGTAATTTGGAAACATTTTCTTTATGACAACTGGTGTTTTAACTGGAGTAATACCCATAAAAAATTACTCGGTTGTGTCTATAATAGGCAAACTGTCGGATCCTGGAAAGTCCTTGTCAATAATAGGTTCTTCTGAGCTTTCTTCGGGTTCATCAACCCCGTAGAAGTGCTTGAACATTTCCAAATGGTTGTTGAAAATATCACCCTCCGTTTTTGCAAAGGTTTCGTCATGTCTTACCAGTACATCCAACAAACCTTTATAGCGTTGAATATCCGTGTAAATATCTTCAAAGAGACGTTCCTGATTTGCAATTTTCAAGCCACTGTAATAGACTAAATTTTCCTGATATTTAGCCGCCACCTTTACAAACAGTTGTCGCGCCTTTTCCTGGTTCCCAACTTCGTAGTAGGCACTGATGTAGGGTTCCAGAAGTGTGTAGTAACCATAATAGTCAACCGGCATATGTTCCATTGCTATATCGGCTATTTCTTCGGCTTTATCTAACTTATTCTCATTAATGAGTTGTTCTATCAATCTGGCCAAATTACCGCGATAGGTAATGGAATTTTTTCGAGTTTCCGGATCATGATAGATATTCGGACTACCGCTATTCCCCCAATCCCAGTGTTTTACTTTTTCATACATGAGGTCGCTGTCAACACGTCCCATGTCAAAGGGATTGGCACGATCCACAGGGGTTTTTATAGGAACCAATTTGTAACACATACCATCCAGTTGGAGGTAATCTTTCATCCAAATATAGTCGTCATCACCGAAAGCCCCTCCCGTAAAATAAATAGGCCGTTCCCAGTTGTTGTTGGCAACAATATCCAACATTAATAGCCTATTCTTAAGAATGGCACCGCCGCCTATCTTGATGTAAATGGTATCTACCATTTTATCAGCATCCTTGGGTTTTACAATACCATATTTTAGAGCGTTCGCTTTGTTAACAGATTGTTTTAAATGCGGTGTAGGTAAATAATTAGCATTTAAATCCTGACTTCTTATCTGAGATATATCAATGTCCTGTTGCTGGAGAATGTATCGGTACTTTGTTCTCGGATTGTCGCTTGCAATAAAATTTAAGGCTTCTTTAATTTCTAAAGTATCCCTTATAACTGTTTCAACAGCCACATATTCGTTAGTTCCGAATTTGTAATTCTCATGCGACAACTGAGACGGTATAGGATCACTTTCATAAGCTTTACGTTTCATTTGGTCTATGTACCAGTCCGTCTGAAATAAACTCGTATTAACAACACGGACATCGGTTCTGTATCCTTCAATTTCCTGAGCATACCATAAGGCAAAAGTATCATTATCTCCAATGGTAAACAGGATGGCATTTTCGGCGCAGGAATCCAGATACTTCTTGGCCATAGATTTTGCCGTATACTTATGCGATCGATCGTGATCATCCCAATTTTCAGCGGCCAAGATTGTCGGTACCAAAATCAAACAAACAACGGAGATAACCGGTGCTGCTAATTGTTTCGGAATATAATGCTTAAGAATCTCAAACAAGGCATATACCCCGAAACCTATCCAGAGTGCAAACACATAGAAGGAGCCCACTACCGAATAATCACGCTCCCGAGGCTCAAAGGGTCTTACATTCGTATAAAATTGTATGGCTAATCCTGTAAACAGGAAAAAGACCAGCATAACCCAAAACAATTTTTTATCGGTATTGAACAGAAAGAAAAACCCGATTAGGCCCAAAATCAAGGGCAAGAAATAATAGGTGTTTCTGGCTTTATTGTCCTTTACGTCACTAGGCAGATTATCCTGAGATAATCCCAAATGCCATTCATCAATAGGTTTTATGCCACTGATCCAGTTTCCGTGGTTATCGTAACGCCCTTGAACATCGTCTTGTCTCCCAACAAAATTCCACATGAAATAACGCCAGTACATATAGCCCAACTGATATTCCAACATATAGGCAATATTGCTTCCCAAAGAAGGTTTTTCAATATCGATATAACTTTTAAACCGTTTTAGAAAATTATTATAATCCTCATAATCTACATTCCCCTGGAGGACATCATTTTTAAAATTTGCTATTGCCGACCGCAATTCATTTTCCATCTGATACTCCGGTTTCAGATTAAAATCTAAAAAACCTGAGAACATCATATAGTTTTCAGCATGTTCAGGGCTCCACATACGGGGTAAAATGGCGGCGTGTTTTGAGTTGTAATTTTGCTTCGCGTTCCTGTAGTCGTTTACTATGGTATAGACCCCTTTTTCCTCATCTTTTTCGTATTTAGGTTTGTCGTCCGCATACGGATTCTGTTCATCAAGGTATGCATATTGATCTGTGAACAATGGTCCGTAAAACAAGTGGGTCTCAGGATATTGTTCGAGATTATAATAGGCCAATAGCTCTCGGGCACTCGATGGATTATTTTCATTGATAACGACATTGGCGTTGGCTCGAATGGGGAGCATAAGCCAGGTCGAAAAACCAATGATTACAAAAGTCAAACACAGAATACCCGTATTTAGGTGAACATACTTTTTTTTGCGGGTGTATTTTAGGGCATAATGAATTAATGCGACAAGGGCAATACCTGCAATAATGGACCCGGAATTAAATGGAAGACCAATTGAGTTGACGAAAAACAATTCAGAGGCACTAAAAAACTTGAGGATATTGGGGGCCAGCAGTTTAAAAATGAACAATAAAACGGCTATAGCCACGGCATTGGCAATTATAAAATTCTTTACCGTTATGGTTTTGTAGTTCTTAAAATAATAGATCAGACCAATGGCAGGGATGGTTAACAGTCCCATGAAATGGACTCCAAACGACAGACCGATTATAAAAGCGATTAAAATAAGCCATTTGTTTCCCCTTGGGTTATTCATATCCCGTTCCCAACGCAGCGCCATCCAAAATAAAACGCTCATAATTAGGGTGGCCATAGCATAAACTTCGGTTTCGACGGCATTAAACCAAAACGAATCGGTGAAGGTAAAAGCTAAACTTCCAACAAGACCGCTTCCCAAAATGGCAATATCTTTCTGTGGATCCTGAGTATCACCCTGAGAAACCAATTTTTTTAGTAGCAGGGTAATGGTCCAAAACATAAATAATATGGTAAAGGCGCTGGCAACGGCGCTCATCATGTTCATCATCCAGCCAATGAGGGCGTTGTTTCCAAAAGTAAACAAGGAGAAAAAAGCACCCAGCATTTGAAATAAAGGTGCTCCTGGTGGGTGACCGACCTGAAGTTTTGAGGATGTCAGTATATATTCTCCGGCATCCCAAAAGCTTACCGTTGGTTCAACAGTAAGACTGTAGGTTATTAGCGCTATTAAAAAAGAAAACCATCCTAACAGGGTGTTCCATTTTTTAAAGTTGAAATGTGTCATAAAATATCCATGTTTTTTAGCCATGGCGAATTTAGCAATAAATATGCTATTACTAATATTTTTATATTAACGTTAAGTATTTACGATTATTTTTTCTAAAAACCCTTGCGCAAAAAAAACTTTGTACTAAATTTGCACCTGCCTTTGCGGGAGCTAATTCCCTGAAAGAAACTGGCCTATGGTGTAACTGGCAACACGTCTGATTTTGGTTCAGAAGAGTCTAGGTTCGAGCCCTAGTAGGCCAACATAAAAGCATCCCGGTTCATGATATGAGCCGGGATTTTTAGTTTATGACAAATGTGGAAAGGGCGAGAAGCCTGTCCCGAGCGTCTGACTTTGAAAAAGGGAGAGCGTCGAGGGGAGCCCTAGTAGGCCAACATAAAAGCATCCCGGTTCATGATACGAGCCGGGATTTTTAGTTTACACCAAATGTCGAAAGGGCGAGAAGCGAGTTCTGAGCGCGTTTGTCTCAACACCTAAAAAAGGTCATGCCGTAGTGTCGAACTTCGATTTTGTGGTGATGATTCGAATTTACCTATAGGTTTAAGAGTTAAGCTTTAATTTCATTTGCAATCTATGCTGTAATTAATTAAAATATTATATATTTGCAGCGTTGAAAGGAAAAATTAGAATTCAGAGGGGACGGAGAGTCCCCTCTTTTTATACTAAAAATGTTTGTACAGACGGTAGAAAATTTGCTGAAGGAAGCGTTACATCAGAGACCTGATTTATTCCTCATCGATTTCAGTATTTCAAATGACAACGGGATTAAGATCGTAATCGATGGTGACCAAGGCGTGTCAGTTGAGGATTGTATGTTTATAAGTCGAAGCATTGAACATAATCTGGACCGTGAGCAGCATGATTTTTCGTTGCAGGTGATGTCTGCCGGAGCTACGGCACCATTAGTGAACAAGAGACAGTATAAAAAGCATATCAACAGAACATTGGGGCTAAAGACCAATGATGAAAAAATAGAAGGTGTTTTAACCCGGGCCACGGATGAAACAATTACTTTAGAATGGAAAGTAAGAGAGCCCAAACCTATAGGCAAAGGTAAAGTCACCGTAAAAAAGCAAGCAAATATTGCTTATGACGATATTGTGGAAGCAAAAGTTATGATTAAATTTTAATTGAGTAAAGCGTTATGGAAAATGTTGCGTTAATTGAATCTTTTTCGGAGTTTAAAGATGATAAATTAATAGATCGTGTAACCTTAATGGCCATTTTAGAAGATGTTTTTAGAAGTGCCTTAAAAAAGAAGTATGGAGATGATGATAATTTTGACATTATCGTTAATCCGGATAAGGGGGATTTAGAAATTTGGAGAAACAGGGTGGTTGTTGCCGATGGTGAAGTAGAAGATCCGAATCAGGAGATTTCGCTTTCAGAAGCTCGTAAAATTGAGCCTGATTTTGAAGTTGGTGAAGACGTATCTGAAGAGGTTAAACTAATCGATTTAGGAAGACGTGCCATTTTGGCTTTGCGTCAGAATCTGATTTCTAAGATTCACGAACACGACAATACCATAATCTATAAACAGTTCAAAGACCTAGTGGGTGAAATTTACACTGCGGAAGTACATCACATAAGACACCGCGCTGTTATTTTGCTGGATGATGAAGGCAATGAAATCGTTTTACCAAAAGATAAACAAATTCCATCGGATTTCTTCAGAAAGGGAGACAACGTACGCGGTATTATTGAAAGTGTTGAGCTGAAAGGAGCTAAGCCTGCAATTATCATGTCCAGAACCTCTCCAACCTTCCTTGAGAAATTGTTTGAGCAGGAGATCCCGGAAGTGTTTGATGGGCTTATCACCATTAAAAATGTGGTAAGAATACCGGGAGAGAAGGCAAAAGTTGCCGTGGATTCATATGACGACAGGATCGATCCGGTTGGTGCATGTGTTGGAATGAAAGGTTCGAGGATTCATGGCATTGTGAGAGAATTAGGGAACGAAAATATCGATGTTATCAATTATACTAATAATCTTCAGCTTTACATCACCAGGTCTTTAAGCCCGGCTCGGGTAACTTCTTTGAAAATAGATGAGGAGAATAAACGGGCTGAGGTCATTTTGAAGCCTGAGGAAGTGAGTAAGGCCATTGGTCGTGGAGGACATAATATAAGACTGGCAGGTCAATTGACTGGCTACGAAATAGATGTCTTTAGAGAAGGTGCCGAAGAAGATGTCGAACTGAGTGAGTTCTCCGATGAAATTGATGGCTGGATTATTGAAGAATTCAGTAAAGCCGGTTTAGATACGGCTAAGAGTGTTTTAGAGCAGGATCTGGATGATCTCGTGAAAAGAACAGATTTAGAGGAAGAGACCATTAGGGAAGTTATTAGAATTTTAAAAGAGGAATTTGAAGACTAAATGGCTGCTCAATACAGTGCATTGAGGTAGTCAACCAAATATTTAAGTATTTTAAAGGCAATTTATGGCTGAGACAATTAGATTAAATAAAGTATTACGCGAACTAAATATTTCTTTAGACCGTGCCGTGGAATTTTTGGATTCCCAGGGTGTGGAAATAGAGAAGCGCCCAACCACAAAGATTACTGAAGAGGTCTACAAAATTCTTTCGAATGAATTTGAGACCGATGCCAATAAAAAAATGGCATCTCAGGAAGTGAGTGAGGCAAAGCAGAAGGAAAAAGATCTATTGCGAGAGGAACGTGAGCGTGAACTGGAAGAAAAACATAAAGAGTTAGCCAAAAAGGATGAGGTTGTTAGAGCTTCGAAGACGCTTTCAGGGCCTAAGCAGGTTGGGAAAATAGATTTGAGTCCAAAAAAGAAGGAAACGCCGAAGAAGGATCAATCTGCAGAAAAAACAAGTAAAACAGCTGCCGAAGCGGAGGATAAGAAGGCCGAGTCCAAAAAGTTAGAAAAAGAACCTTCAAAAGAGGTCTCTGGTAAAGAAAAGACAGAGGAGAAGGCCAAAGAAGAAGTGCCACCTGTTGAGGAAAAAGTAGAAACCAAATATCAGAAGTTATCCGGACCAAAAATAGCGGGTGATAAAATAGACTTAACGCAGTTTAAAAAACCCAAGAAAAAGAAGGAAGATAAAAAAGACTCAGATAAACAGGATGCCAGGGGTAAAAAGAAGCGTCGACGCATTAGTAAGGCGGCCAGTCCTTTTGAAAGCAAAGGAGACGGTCAGCGCGGTGACAGATCTGGTAAGTTTAAAGGAAAACAAGGTGGGCGTCGAAATGTGGTTAAAGAAGAACCCAGTGAAGAGGACGTAAAAAAGCAAGTGCGTGAGACCCTCGAAAAACTTCAGGGGAAGTCTAGCAAAGGGAAAGGCGCAAAATATCGAAGAGATAAAAGAGAGCAGCACAGGGAGCAATCTCAGCTGGATCAGGAGTTAGAAGCAGCTGAAAGCAAAATTCTTAAGGTTACTGAATTTGTGACTGCCAGCGAGGTAGCCACAATGATGGATGTTCCGGTGACGCAAATCATATCAGCCTGTATGTCCTTAGGAATGATGGTGACCATGAATCAACGATTGGATGCAGAGACCTTGTCGATTGTGGCAGAAGAATTTGGGTATAAAGTGGAGTTTGTAACTGCAGATATTGAGGAGGCGATTGAAGAAGTGGAGGATAAACCTGAGGATCTCAAACCAAGAGCGCCCATTGTTACCGTAATGGGGCATGTTGACCATGGTAAGACCTCATTACTTGATTATATTCGACAGGAAAATGTTATAGCCGGTGAGTCTGGTGGAATTACCCAACACATTGGAGCTTACGGGGTGCAGTTGGAAGATGGTCAGAAAATTGCCTTTTTAGATACACCTGGTCATGAGGCCTTTACCGCCATGCGAGCGCGTGGTGCCCAAGTAACGGATTTGGCTATTATTGTAGTTGCTGCAGACGACGATATTATGCCTCAGACGAAAGAGGCTATATCGCATGCCCAGGCTGCCGGTGTTCCTATTGTGTTTGCAATCAATAAAATAGATAAACCGGATGCAAATCCTGACAAAATCAAGGAAGGATTAGCCAATATGAATCTGTTGGTTGAGGATTGGGGAGGAAAAATCCAATCGCACGATATTTCTGCCAAGGTGGGAACAGGAGTAAAGGAACTTTTAGAGAAGGTGTTGTTGGAGGCCGAATTGTTAGAATTAAAGGCCAACCCCAATAAACCGGCTTTAGGAACGGTAGTTGAAGCCTATTTAGATAAAGGACGTGGTTATGTTTCTACAATTTTGGTTCAGGCTGGAACCTTACGTGTTGGCGATTACGTATTGGCCGGGCAGCATAGTGGTAAAGTTAAGGCCATGTACGACGAACGAGGAAAGGATGTTATAGAGGCCGGACCATCGACTCCAGTTTCTATTCTGGGTCTGGACGGAGCGCCACAGGCGGGGGATAAGTTTAACGTTTTTGAAGATGAGCGTGAAGCCAAACAAATTGCGGCAAAACGTGCCCAATTACAACGTGAACAATCGGTAAGAACACAACGTCATATTACCTTAGATGAGATAGGACGCCGTATTGCCTTAGGTGATTTCCAGGAGTTGAATATCATCCTGAAAGGTGATGTTGATGGCTCGGTTGAAGCATTGACAGATTCCTTCCAGAAACTTTCAACGGAAGAAATTCAGGTGAATATTTTACACAAAGGAGTAGGTGCAATAACCGAAAGCGATGTGTTGTTGGCTTCTGCCTCTGACGCCATCATCGTTGGATTTAATGTACGACCGGTCGGTAATGCGAGATCTCTGGCAGACAAGGAAGAAATTGACATTAGAACCTACTCTATTATTTATGATGCCATCAACGATCTCAAGGATGCCATGGAAGGTATGTTATCTCCTGAACTCAAAGAAGAGATTACGGGAACTGCCGAAATAAGAGAAACCTTCAAAATTTCAAAAATTGGAACCATTGCCGGATGTATGGTAACCAATGGAAAGATATTTAGAAATTCGGGTATTCGATTAATTAGGGATGGTGTCGTCGTATTTACAGGTGAATTGACTTCATTGAAACGTTTTAAAGATGACGTCAAGGAAGTGAGTAAAGGTTATGACTGCGGTATGCAGATAAAAAATTACAACGATATAAAGGAAGGCGATATCATAGAGGCATTCCGTCAGGTTGAAGTGAAAAAGAAATTGAAATAAACGCAACCTAGACATAAATTAGAAGGTCCTGAAAGTTAAATTATGACAATCAGGACCTTTTTAAGTTTATAGCCACCTGATGTTTCATGATTCTGAAGCATCCCTTCAGATGATTTCAAGGCATAGATTTCACCTAGAAAAGGGGATTTGAATTAGGGATAAAATTATATGCGACAATGAAGAAACAAGTTCTCAGGATTTTTTCTTTGGCTTGAAAATAAAAGAACCGGGAAATTTCTGTTTTATTTGTCTTAAAGCCCGATCAGCTTCTATTTTAATTCTATAATTGCCGACCCAAATTTTAAAATTAGGAGATTCATATTCCAGACGTGATTTCCAATTTTCAAAAGCCAAATGAAATTCCTTTTGTGCCTCTTGCGCACCTGTTCTGTCACCCGAATAAATTTGAATTTTGTAATATTCGTTGCTATCCTTGTTCATTTCTTTTTTCAAATCCAACAATTCGGCAATAGCTCTATCTTGATTTAAAATCACCTGGCCTTCCTGGGCATTGGTGTTGTTCAGAGCGAAAAAACATAAAAGAGTCAGACAGAACGAAGTTTTAATAGGAAACAATTTCATAGGATAAGATAATTTTTACAAAGGTATACGATAATAATCGAAATGCAGACTTTTTATTATTTAGAAGCTTTCTAAATTAGCAATTAACAGTTCGCTAACATTTCTAAAATCGACTATATATGTTACTTTTGCGAGAGATTTTTTCAATTGGGTTTTTAGAGCTGATTATTGAAAAAATCGTACCAAAGTTTAGAAGTTAATTTAACTAAAAATATGATACAGGTAAATTACCGTAAAATAAGCCATTGCTTACTTCGTTTTGGATTCATTGTTTTATTAGCCTTTACAACATCACTTTCAGCCCAAGAAGGGGATCCAGCCAAGGGAAAATCTTTGTTTAATGCCAATTGTGCGGCCTGTCACCAGTTAGATAAGAAGATGACCGGTCCTGCTTTGCGAAATGTAGAGCAGCGTTTGATGGATGAGCAAGGATTGGATCGGGAGTGGCTTTATGCTTGGATAAGGAATAGTGCTGCAGTTATAAAATCCGGAGATGCTTATGCCAACAAAGTGTATAACGAATATGGAGGTGCTGCAATGACTGCCTTTCCACAGCTTACGGATGAAGACCTTAATAATATTTTAGCCTATACGGCTCAGGAAAAGGCGGCGCCGACTGCCCCTGCAGGTGCGGAGGTGGCTGCTCAGACTACTGCAGCTTCAGGAGGTATTTCAAACGAAATCATTCTAGGCGCTATCGCAATTCTCTTCATGTTGCTGGCACTAGGATTGTATCTAGTTAACAAAACACTTCGTCGTTTTGCTGAGGCCCAGAATATTACCTTACCGGAAGAAGCGCAAAGAACGCCACTTTGGAAAGCATTTGTTCAAAACCAATTCTTAATGTTGGTGGTTTCTATTTTCTTCTTGTTGGCCAGTGCCTATTACGTTTATGGTTATCTCATGCAGATTGGGATAGATCAAGGCTACCAACCAGTACAACCCATTCACTTTTCACATAAAATTCATGCCGGAGATAATGGTATAGATTGTAAATATTGTCATTCCTCAGCACGGGTGAGTAAGAGCTCAGGAATACCTTCCTTAAATATATGTATGAATTGTCATAAATCTATTTATGAATATAAAGGAGAGACCTCTCCGGAATATTCTAAAGAATTCTATGATGGTGAGATTCAAAAATTATATGCCGCAGCGGGTTGGAGTGATGCCGACCAAAAATATACGGGGGAATCCCAACCTGTAAAATGGGTGCGTATTCATAATTTACCTGACTTTGTTTACTTTAATCACTCCCAGCACGTTTCGGTGGCGGGTGTTGAATGTCAAACCTGTCATGGTCCGGTTGAGGAAATGGAAATTCTATATCAGGATGCATCACTTACTATGGGATGGTGTATTAATTGTCACCGAGAGACCAATGTGAATGTTGCGGATAATGCCTATTATGAAAAGATTCATGAGGAACTTTCGAAAAAATATGGTGTGGAAAATTTAACGGCCGCTCAAATGGGTGGATTGGAATGTGGTAAATGCCACTATTAAATGGTGTCGCTTTGTCTTTTTTTAGAGCGAAGTAAAGGTTCAAGATTAAAAAATAAGAAGTAATTCAATTATATAATATGTCATCAAACAAGAAATACTGGAAAAGTGTTGAGGAGCTAAACGAAAATAGTTCTATTGTTGAGGCGCTAAAACAGAATGAGTTTGTAGAAGAAATTCCGACCGATGAATTTTTAGGCGATAAATCAACCTTGGAGTCTGCTTCTACAACCAGACGCGATTTCTTAAAATATGTAGGGTTTAGTACTGCTGCTGCTTCGTTAGCGGCATGTGAAGGTCCCGTAAAAAAGTCGATTCCCTATGTGGTGCAACCTACCGAAATTATTCCGGGTGTTGCTAACTATTACGCAACCACTATTGCTGATGGATTTGATTTTGCCAGTGTTTTGGTTAAAACACGAGAAGGACGACCCATTAAAATTGAAAACAATACAATGGCCGTTGTCAATGGTCACGCGAATGCCAGAGTGAATGCTTCAGTTTTAGGTTTATATGATAGCTTAAGAGTTCAAAGTCCAAAAAAGAATGGTGCGTCTATTTCCTGGAGTCAGTTGGATGATGAGGTCATTAATGCCTTGACAAAACTCAGTGAAGATGGGAAAGGGATTGTATTATTGACACAAACATTTGCCAGTCCTTCAACGGCAAAATTAATTTCGGAATTCAAGGAAAAATATGGTACTGTCAGGCATGTTGTTTACGATGCCGTATCCGAGTCTGCTGCATTAAATGCATATCAGAACACCTACGGTGAGCGTGCTTTGGCAAATTACGATTTCTCTGAGGCCATGACGATTGTATCGGTTGGTGCCGATTTCCTCGGGGATTGGCAAGGGGGTGGTTTTGATGCCGGATATGCGAAAAACAGAGTACCGGACCATGGAAAAATGTCAAGACATATCCAGATTGAATCTAATTTATCACTAACAGGAGCCAATGCTGATAAGCGCATTCCAGTAACACCATCGCAGCAAAAGTTAGCCCTTGCTAAATTACATAGCTTAATTACGGGGAGTAATGTGACCGTGGACTTACCGGAAGCCATAGTATCAGCAGTTGAAAGTGCGGCATCCGAACTGAAGAAAGCAGGTAGCAAAGGCGTTGTGGTGACAGGTATACAGGATACAAATGCCCAAACAGTGGTATTTGAGATCAATGAGGCCCTGGCAAGTAAGGCTTTTGACCCCAAAACCCCTATAAAGACGAGACAGGGTAACGACAAAGATGTTGCGCAGTTGGTGGCTGATATGAAATCCGGCAAGGTTGGAGCCCTCATCATGTGCGGTGTCAATCCGGCATATAGTTTGCCGAATGCTGCTGATTTTATTGAAGGCCTGAAGAATGTGAGTTTGTCAGTTGCATTTTCAATGAAGGAGGATGAAACGGCTTCTGAAGCACAATATATAGCTGCAGCGCCACATTATCTGGAGTCCTGGGGTGATGTTGAAATGAAGAAAGGCCACTATGCATTGATGCAACCTACGATTCGTCCTTTGTTTAATACAAGACAATTCCAGGAGGCCCTTCTAAAATGGATGGGAAATGACACCAGTTATCACGATTATATAAAAGGGGCCTGGACGGATTCTATATTAGGTGAGAACTCATTTAAGAAAGCCCTTCACGATGGTGTTTATGTTGGTCAGATGAATTTGGAATCAGAGGAGTCAGTAGAATCCAATGAATCAGAGGAGCCATCCGAAGAAACCAGTTCAGGAAATGCTGCTCAGGCATTGGCTGCTTCAGTGAGTTCTGCTAACGGATTAGAACTTACCTTATACACCAAAATCGGAATGGGCGATGGCCAGCAGGCCAATAATCCATGGTTACAAGAATTCCCGGACCCAATTACAAGGACAGCATGGGATAACTATTTGACCGTTTCAAAAGCCGATGCTGATGCTTTAGGTCTTGTGAATACCTATGTTGCGAATGGTGCACTTAATAGTAATTATGCTAAGATTACCGTCAATGATGTGAGTCTGACAGCACCGGTTATTATTCAGCCTGGTCAAGCCAAGGGATCTGTTGGATTGGCATTTGGTTATGGTAAAACTAAAGGTTTAAAAGCTGAAATGCAGACCGGTGTCAATGCTTTTATGCTTTATCGCGATTTTAATAATGTGCAGTCGGTTTCAATTGAGCCTGTGGCAGGTGAGCATGAGTTTGCATGTGTACAGCTGCACAATACATTGATGGGACGTGGTGATATTGTTAAGGAAACGACTCTGGAAATTTTTAATACAAAAGATAAGGAACATTGGAATGCCGTTCCGGTGGTATCCTTAAATCATAAAGAAACACCCGTCACCTCTCCGGAGGTAGATCTATGGGATGAATTTGATCGTTCCATCGGGCATCACTTTAATTTATCAATTGACTTGAATGCCTGTACAGGATGTGGAGCCTGCGTTATAGCTTGTCATTCAGAGAATAATGTACCAGTCGTTGGAAAGACTGAAGTACGTCGCAGTAGAGATATGCATTGGTTGCGCATCGATAGATATTATTCCTCTGAGGATTCATTTGAAGGCGATAATGCCAAAAAAGAGGGTATTTCCGGTTTAGGAAGCTCCTTAAGTGAGTTCAATGAAATGGAAGGTGCTTCTGAAAACCCACAGGTAGCATTCCAGCCGGTAATGTGTCAGCATTGTAACCATGCACCATGCGAGACAGTGTGTCCGGTAGCGGCAACCTCACACGGACGTCAGGGTCAGAATCACATGGCCTATAACCGCTGTGTCGGAACGCGATATTGCGCAAACAACTGCCCTTATAAAGTGCGCCGTTTTAACTGGTTCCTATATAGCAATAACGATGAATTTGATTATCATATGAATGATGATTTAGGACGCATGGTCTTAAATCCTGATGTTGTGGTGCGTTCCCGTGGGGTAATGGAAAAATGTTCGATGTGTATTCAAAAAACCCAAAAGACCATTTTGGATGCAAAACGCGATGGACGGGAAATTAAAGATGGCGAATTTCAGACAGCTTGTTCGGCAGCCTGTGGCAATGGAGCTATGGTGTTTGGAGACATTAACGATAAAGAGAGTCAAGTTGCAAAACTAAAAGAGGATAACCGTATGTATCACTTGTTAGAACATGTAGGAACGAAGCCTAATGTGATGTATCAGACGAAAGTGAGAAATACGACAGAAGCATAAATCTAATTAAAGAATCAATTATATAATTATGGCGTCTCATTACGAAGCACCTATTAGAAGACCTTTAGTTGCAGGAGAAAAATCATACCACGATGTGACTGTGGATGTGGCAAAACCTGTAGAAGGAAAAGCGAATAAACATTGGTGGATAGTTTTTGGCATTTCACTGGCAGCTTTTCTTTGGGGAATTGGATGTATCATTTATACGATATCTACAGGTATTGGAACTTGGGGTTTAAATAAAACCGTCGGCTGGGCTTGGGATATAACAAACTTTGTCTGGTGGGTGGGTATTGGTCATGCAGGTACGCTTATTTCTGCCGTACTCTTGTTATTCCGTCAGAAATGGAGAATGGCGATTAACCGCTCTGCAGAGGCAATGACCATCTTCTCGGTAATACAAGCAGGTTTGTTCCCAATCATTCACATGGGTCGTCCATGGTTAGGCTATTGGGTGTTACCTATTCCAAACCAATTTGGATCGCTTTGGGTAAATTTCAATTCACCTCTCCTTTGGGACGTATTTGCCATCTCAACTTATTTATCGGTATCACTTGTATTTTGGTGGACCGGACTTTTGCCAGATTTTGCAATGATTCGCGATAGAGCTGTAAAACCTTTTCAAAAGAAAATATATTCACTCCTCAGTTTTGGGTGGTCCGGACGGGCGAAGGATTGGCAGCGATTTGAAGAGGTATCCTTAGTGCTTGCGGGATTAGCGACACCTTTGGTACTTTCGGTTCATACGATTGTATCCTTTGACTTTGCCACCTCTGTAATCCCTGGTTGGCACACCACGATCTTTCCTCCTTATTTTGTTGCTGGTGCGGTATTCTCGGGGTTTGCCATGGTAAACACCTTGTTGATCATTATGCGTAAAGTTTGCGATCTTGAAGATTACATAACCGTTCAGCATATCGAATTGATGAACATCGTTATTATGATTACAGGATCTATTGTCGGTGTGGCCTATATTACGGAATTATTCATTGCCTGGTATTCGGGTGTGGAGTATGAGCAATATGCTTTTCTAAACAGGGCAACAGGACCTTATTGGTGGGCGTATTGGGCCATGATGACCTGCAACGTGTTCTCTCCGCAGTTCATGTGGTTTAAGAAATTAAGAACCAGTATCATGTTCTCATTTATAATTTCCATTGTTGTAAATATTGGTATGTGGTTTGAGCGTTTTGTCATCATTGTGACGTCCTTGCACAGAGATTATTTACCCTCTTCCTGGACCATGTTTTCACCAACTTTTGTAGATATAGGTATTTTTATTGGAACTATAGGATTTTTCTTTTTATTGTTCCTGTTGTATTCTAGAACATTCCCTGTAATTGCTCAGGCTGAGGTAAAGACCATTTTAAAATCCTCGGGCGAACGCTATAAAAAATTGAGGGAAGCAGGTAAGAGCCTTGTGGGCGCCGGAGCAGATGAAAGAACTTCTGGAAGTAATAACCAAACAAAAAATTAAGGCAGTATATGGAAGCTTCAAAAGTAATACACGCTATTTATACGGATGACGATATCTTGATGTCTGCCGTGAAAAAGGTTAAGGCAGAGCGACACCATATTGAAGAAATATACACACCATTTCCAGTTCATGGATTGGATAAAGCTATGGGTTTGGCACCAACTCGAATTGCCATAACATCATTTATGTATGGTCTTGTGGGATTAACTGTAGCTATCGTCATGATGAATTATATTATGATTGATGACTGGCCACAAAACATTGGAGGTAAACCAAGTTTTAGTTATTTGGAGAACATGCCGGCTTTTGTACCCATTATGTTTGAATTAACGGTATTTTTTGCTGCCCACTTAATGGTTATCACCTTTTATCTGCGCAGTAAAATGTGGCCCTTTAAAAAAGCTGAAAATCCTGATCCAAGAACGACTGACGATCATTTCTTGATGGAGGTTGCGGTGCATGGAAATGAAAAAGACCTTACAGATCTGCTGAAGAAAACAGGAGCTGTAGAAATAAATTTAATTGATAAAGCGCATTAATAAGACAGATGAGAAGCTTAATTAACATATTAGCAATAACAGTCATTTTAACGGCTGTATCGTGTAAAAAAGATACTGCACCAAATTATCAGTTCATGCCCAATATGTATGAGCCGGTAGGTTATGAAACTTACGGTGAAGCTGCTTTTCGAAATGGTATTGAGGCGCAACTGCCTGCTCAGGGATCGGTGCCTCGAGGACATATGCCTTTCGAAATTGAAAATTCAACTGAGGGTTATGACCTGGCCAAGGCAACTCTATCAAACCCCTTGGATTCAACTCAAGTAGATTTGGCACGGGGAAAAGAACTTTATGATATCTATTGTGGTATTTGTCATGGAAATAAAGGCGATGGGCAAGGGAACCTGGTCAAGCGTGAAAAAATATTGGGGATTCCCAGTTATGACGACGCCGGGCGTGCTATTAATGAGGGAAGTACATACCATGTGATTTATTATGGTAAGAATGCCATGGGGAGTTACGCCAATCAGTTGAATGAAGAAGAGCGTTGGCAAGTTGTATCCTACGTCATGAAGTTGAAAGCAGATTTAGAAAAGTAAGAAGATAAGATTATTTAGATATGTACACATTTTCAAATAAATTAAAGACATTTTCTATCATTCTAATGGTTTTAGGGTTGTTAGGTGTTGGATATGGTTTTATGACATCTCATAAATCTTTTGAAGAAGTAGAACATTTGTTAGCTACCGAAGAGGCGCATCATGGTGGAGGTCATGCCGAAGAAGCTGCGCATTCTGAATCTTCGAAAGATGCCCATGCTGCTCAAGATGATCATGGCCAGGAGATTCACGCCGAAGGAAATGCACACCAGGAACATGTAGAACATGTACAGCATCAGATTGCGAACAGACCATGGGCTGCCATTTATGTGGCTGCATTCTTCTTTATGATGATTGCTTTAGGAGTTTTAGCCTTTTATGCCATACAGATTGCCTCACAGGCAGGATGGTCTCCTGTGTTGTTCCGCGTAATGGAAGCTATCACTGCTTACCTTTTACCTGGGGCTTTAATCGTCGTTATAATTGCTGTTGCTTCAGGAACAATTGGGCATTATAATTTATTCATTTGGATGGATCCTGATGTCGTAGCACACGATAAATTAATACAGGGAAAAGCGGGATGGTTAAATTTAACAGGATTTGTAATTCGAGCATTAATCTTTATTGGAGGCTGGAGTTTCTACAGATATATTTCTCGAAAATACTCAATTGCTCAGGATACGGCCGAAGATAACAGTAACTTTAAAAAGGCCTTTCGATGGTCAGCCGGATTTTTAGTGTTCTTTATTTACACCGAGTCAATGATGTCTTGGGATTGGATTATGAGCGTCGATCCACACTGGTTCTCAACATTATTTGGATGGTATGTATTTGCAAGTATGTTTGTAAGTGGGATCACGGTTATTGCTTTAATGTCGATCTACTTGAAATCCAGGGGGTATCTAGAGTTTGTTAATGAGAACCATTTACACGATGTGGCCAAGTTTATGTTTGCCATGAGTATATTCTGGACCTATTTGTGGTTCTCACAATTTATGCTGATATGGTACTCAAATATTCCGGAAGAGGTAACATATTTTGTGTCTCGTTTTAATGATTACAAGTTACCATTCCTGGGTATGGTTGTGTTAAACTTTGTGTTTCCGATATTGATGTTAATGAATGCGGATTACAAGCGTATTCCATGGTTTGTTGTATTAACCGGATTAGTGATTTTGCTCGGGCATTATATAGACATCTTTAATATGATCATGCCTGCTACTGTTGGTGATAGATGGTTTATTGGAATTCCTGAAATAAGTTCCATTTTACTTTTCGCTGGGTTGTTCATTTTTGTCGTGTTTACTGCACTAACGAAAGCACCATTGTTGGTTAAAAGATATCCTTTTAAAAAGGAAAGCGAAGAATTTCATTATTAATTAATAAAGATTTAAATAAAGAAGAGCGATAACAATGACTACTTTATTAACACTAATAGTTTTAGTTTTTATTTTAATTGCCATTTGGCAAATGGTAAAGATTTTTGATTTAGCACAAGCTAAAACAGAAACATCCACTCCCGGAGTAGCCACTGACAAGGACAATACCATGAACGGGTATTTAATGATGGGTTTCCTGGCATTCATCTACATCATCACGATTGTCTGCCTTGTTAAATACGGGGATCTACCTTTATTGTCCAACTCCGCCTCAGAGCATGGGCCTACGATTGATAACCTTATGATTGTGTCGTTGGTCATTATTTTTATCGTTCAAACAGTGACACAGTATCTGTTACATTACTTTGCTTTTAAATACAAAGGGGAGAAAGGGAAAAAAGCCTTGTTTTTTGCAGACAACAATAAATTAGAAGCTATTTGGACCATTATTCCTGTAATTGTATTAGCCGGACTTATCATTTACGGATTAAATACATGGATTAACATTATGGGTATTGATGAAAGTGAAGATCCATTGGTCATTGAACTTTATGCCCAACAATTTAACTGGAAGGCCAGATATGGTGGAGCCGATAATACCTTAGGTAAATCTAATGTGCGATTAATAGATATAGATCGCGCGAACATACTAGGATTAGATGAATCTGACCCACATGCTCAGGACGATATCATTACCACTGAGTTGCATTTACCCGTTGGACGCCCCGTATTATTTAAAATGCGTTCACAGGATGTATTGCACTCGGCCTACATGCCTCATTTTAGGGCTCAGATGAACTGTGTTCCAGGGATGATAACCCAGTTTGGGTTCACACCAACGGTTACCACAGCAGAGATGCGTCAAACTCAGGAAATAAAAGATAAAGTTGCTAATATTAATAGAATAAGAGTAGAAAACAGCAAAGATCTGATTGCCAAAGGGGAAGAACCCTTAGAGCGTTATGAGTTTGACTATTTGCTTCTTTGTAATAAGATTTGTGGAAAGTCGCATTATAATATGCAGATGAAAATAATAGTAGAAACTCAGGAGGAATACGACGCTTGGATCAAAGAGCAAAAGGAATTTAAAAACTCTCTAATTAATTAAAAAGATTAAAACGATATAAGATTATGTCAGCACACGAAGATACTCACGCTCACGACGATCATGGACATCATCATAAGGAAACTTTTGTAACTAAATATATATTTAGTCAAGACCATAAGATGATTGCCAAGCAGTATCTGATTACAGGTACCATTATGGGCGTTATTGGTGTAATTATGTCATTATTGTTTCGTATGCAGATTGCATGGCCGGAACAACCCAATGCCATTTTTGAAGCCCTTTTAGGGAAATGGGCACCCGAGGGTGTAATGGATGCAGACATCTACCTGGCCTTGGTTACCATTCATGGAACGATCATGGTGTTCTTTGTTTTAACAGCAGGTTTAAGTGGTACCTTTAGTAACCTTTTAATTCCATTGCAGATAGGTGCACGCGATATGGCATCCGGATTCCTTAATATGGTGTCGTATTGGTTGTTTTTCCTTTCCAGTGTCTTTATGGTACTCTCTTTATTTGTTGAGGCAGGTCCGGCAGCAGCAGGATGGACTATTTATCCTCCGCTCAGTGCATTACCATTGGCGCAATCTGGATCCGGAATGGGAATGACGCTGTGGTTGGTATCAATGGCCATATTTATTGCATCATCTCTATTGGGATCGCTTAACTATATTGTAACGGTAATCAACCTGCGTACCAAGGGGATGTCTATGACACGTTTACCATTAACGATCTGGGCATTTTTCATTACGGCCATCATTGGTGTGGTCTCTTTCCCGGTGTTATTGTCAGCTGCGCTTTTGTTGATTATGGATAGAAGTTTCGGAACCTCATTTTTTCTGTCCGATATCTTTATTCAGGGAGAAGTTCTGCACTACCAAGGGGGGTCTCCGGTCTTATTCGAACACTTGTTTTGGTTCCTGGGGCATCCCGAGGTTTACATTGTTATCTTACCCGCAATGGGTCTGGTTTCAGAGATAATGGCCACGAATTCACGAAAACCGATTTTTGGATATCGAGCCATGATTGCCTCGATATTGGCTATTGCATTCCTGTCGACAATTGTATGGGGACACCACATGTTCGTTTCCGGAATGAATCCGTTTTTAGGATCGGTGTTTACATTTACAACCCTGTTGATTGCTATTCCTTCAGCCGTAAAGGCCTTTAACTGGATTACGACCCTCTGGAAGGGGAATTTGCAGATGAATCCTGCAATGTTGTTCTCTATAGGTTTTGTATCAACGTTTATAACGGGTGGACTTACCGGGATTATATTAGGGGATAGTGCATTGGATATTAATGTGCATGACACCTATTTTGTCGTGGCTCACTTCCATTTGGTAATGGGTATATCGGCATTGTATGGTATGTTTGCAGGTATATACCATTGGTTTCCAAAAATGTGGGGTAGAATGCTGAACAAAAATTTGGGGTATATACACTTTTGGATAACAGCTGTTTGTGCCTACGGGGTGTTTTTCCCTATGCATTTTATTGGTATGGCTGGCTTACCACGTCGCTACTACACCAATAGTAATTTCCCCTTGTTCGATGACCTGGCAAATGTAAATGTGATTATTACGATTTTTGCATTAATTGGAGGAATCGTTCAAATAGTGTATCTCTATAATTTCTTTGGAAGTATTTTCTTTGGAAAGAAGACCGTACAGAACCCATGGAAATCTACGACCTTGGAATGGACTGCACCAATAAAACATTTCCATGGTAATTGGGAAGGTGAGATTCCACATGTACATCGCTGGTCCTATGATTATAGTAAACCCGGTCATGATACCGATTTTGTACCGCAAAATATTCCGCTTAAAGAGGGCGAAGAGGAATTGCAGCACTAAGCTTTTAGGTCTTAAAAATAGAAAATAGACATTATCATACATAAAAGATGAAGCCTTTCTAAATGGAAAGGCTTTTTCTTTATATTTGTTCTTTAAGTGCGTCATAACAATAAATTGGTTTTATGGTATTCGGAATCTTCTGAGAATCTATAATATGAACGAAAATTTAAATCCGACAAATAAAAATTTTTCTACTGAAGACATGGATGTCGAGAGAAGGTTAAGACCCTTGTCTTTCGATGATTTTACGGGCCAGGATCAAGTATTGGAAAATCTTCAAGTATTCGTAGAGGCCGCTAATTTACGTACTGAAGCCCTGGACCATACCTTATTCCATGGACCTCCTGGATTGGGGAAAACCACCTTAGCGCATATTTTGGCTAATGAATTGAATGTGGGAATTAAAGTCACCTCTGGCCCGGTATTAGACAAACCTGGCGATCTGGCAGGGCTGTTAACCAATCTGGAAGAACGTGATGTATTATTCATTGATGAAATCCACCGGTTAAGTCCTATTGTAGAGGAATATCTGTACTCGGCTATGGAGGACTATAAAATAGATATTATGATTGAAACAGGTCCGAATGCCAGGACCGTTCAAATAAATTTGAATCCTTTTACTTTAGTTGGAGCGACAACACGATCCGGTTTGCTTACCTCTCCTATGCGGGCGCGTTTCGGTATTCAAAGTCGATTGCAGTATTATAACACGGATTTGTTGACTACGATTATTCAACGGAGCGCCAACATTTTAGATGTTCCGATTTCGATGGAAGCCGCCATTGAGATTGCCGGACGAAGCCGTGGCACCCCGCGTATTGCGAATGCCCTGCTAAGACGGGTACGTGATTTTGCGCAAATTAAGGGTAATGGGAATATTGATATTGCGATATCTAAATTTGCCTTGCAGGCCCTAAATGTCGATGCTCATGGCTTGGATGAAATGGATAACAAGATTCTGTCTACCATTATTGATAAATTTAAAGGTGGACCTGTAGGTATAACCACCATTGCCACCGCCGTTAGTGAGAGCTCAGAAACCATTGAAGAGGTTTACGAACCCTTTCTGATTCAGCAGGGTTTTATCATGCGCACCCCTCGTGGAAGAGAGGTAACCGAACTGGCCTACAAACACTTGGGGAGAATTAAAGGTAACATTCAGGGCGGCTTGTTTTGACTCCTTCTGGCGTCTGGAAAATGTTCTGGAATATCATAGATTATGAATCCAAAATCCAGCTACACCCAACTCATTAAGTCTGAAGCCAAACGTCTGGGATTTTTATCATGCGGTATCAGTAAAGCGGAATTCCTCGAACAGGAAGCACCGCGATTGGAACACTGGCTCAAAAAAGGCATGCATGGGGAAATGCATTACATGGAAAACCATTTTGATAAGCGTTTAGACCCCACAAAATTAGTAGAGGGTTCAAAGTCGGTGGTGTCCTTACTACTTAATTATTATCCTTCGGAAACACAAAATACCCAGAGTTATAAACTATCAAAATATGCCTTCGGTACCGATTATCATTTCGTTATTAAGGAGAAACTCAACCATTTATTGCATTACATTCGAGAGGAAATAGGTGAGGTCGATGGCCGTGCCTTTGTGGATTCTGCGCCTGTTATGGATAAGGCATGGGCGGCGAGAAGTGGCCTGGGATGGATAGGGAAACACAGTAATTTATTGACCCGGCAAGTGGGGTCTTTTTATTTTATAGCCGAATTGATTATAGATTTAGAACTGGAATACGATACACCCGTTACCGACCATTGTGGTGCCTGTACGGCCTGCATCGATGCCTGCCCGACAGAGGCCATTATCCAGCCCTATGTGGTAGATGGCAGTAAATGCATTTCCTATCTGACCATTGAATTAAAGGACAACATACCATCTGAATTTAAAGGCAAGATGGACGATTGGATGTTTGGTTGTGATGTCTGCCAGGATGTGTGTCCGTGGAATCGCTTTTCAACACCTCATGCGGAACCTTTGTTCAGTCCACACCCGGAATTGCTTTCCATGAGTAAAGAGGATTGGGAAGAGGTAACAGAAGAAACCTTTCGTAAGGTATTTAAAAAATCTGCGGTAAAACGCACCAAATACTCGGGATTAAAGCGCAATATTGCCTATTTGAATAAAAGGGACGACTGAATGCGTTGCTTCATGTCTTAATTTGGATATTCTACAAAAAAAAAGTTGTATCTTTAAAATTCGTGTCCACTGCCTTACACAAATCTATGGTTCTTCCTAAACATGTTTGTTGGCGATAATCTACTATACTTTTTTACGGTTGTTAGGTAATCAAATTACACTAACTAAAAATTTAATTTTATGAAAAAATTAATCATTATTGCATTCGCGGTATTGTTGGCTATGCCACTCATAGCGCAGGAGAATTTGTATGTCGTTATGGAGTTGATGAAGGTCGATAACGAACAGGAAATGGACTACTGGGAGACCGAACAATTCTGGAAGAAAATCCACCAGGAAAGGCTTAAGGCGGGCGAAATTATTGGTTGGGATTTATGGCAACTTTTACCAGGCGGTGAAGATCAGGGTTATCAATATGCCACCGTGAATTTGTATAATAGTGCAGAAAAAATGTTTGATGCCGGAGGTGATTTTATGAAGCATGTTAAGGCAGCCTATCCGGACATGTCCGAAGATGATGTCTACAAAAAATTCAATGCCACGGCAAAAGCAAGGGATTTGGCCGTACGGATTTTTATGGAGCGTATAGACCAGACGGAAGGTGATGTTAGTATGGATGTAGGGACCATAGCCTACATCGATTTTATGAAAGTAGATATGGGAGGGTATTCCGCTTATGAAAAAGCAGAAACGGAGGTCTTCAAACCATGGCATCAAGAAATGGTCAATGACGGATCAAAGGGTTATTGGGGCCTGTTCCGGTTTATGGTTCCTTATGGAAGTGATACCTATGCGTCACATATCACAGTTAATATGTTCGAAAATTTGCAAAAGGCGCTCAATCAGGAAGGCCCTGGCGGGGATTTAACCGATGCGCAGCAAAAGGCAGTTGAAGACGGACTTAAAACACGTGATATGAAATTTACCTATATGGCACGGTTGATTGATATAGTGCGATAATCTAAGGCATATTAAATAAAAAAAGGCACTTTATGAAGTGCCTTTTTTTTTCTAACACTTAATTTTGATTACCACGAAGGGATAATCGAAATTTATGTTTTAAATGAATACCTTTAATAATTAAAACTCACCCACTAACTTTAAGCAATGAACTCTAAAATATTCTTTTGGTCCATTACGGCCGCTCTCGCTGGATTTCTGTTTGGTTTCGATACCGTTGTTATTTCGGGGGCGGATAAAAAACTGCAACTGTTGTGGAACTCCTCGGACGCCTTTCATGGTTCGGTGGTTATGGCCATGGCATTATGGGGCACTGTTGTGGGGGCCATTCTTGGTGCCATTCCAACGGACCGATTAGGCAGGAAACAAACCTTAATTTGGATTGGACTATTTTATTTGATATCAGCACTGGGGTCTGCACTTGCAAATGATCCTTACACCTTTGCTGTGTTTCGTTTTTTAGGGGGTCTTGGTGTGGGGGCATCCACGATAGCAGCGCCCGCATATGTTTCGGAAATTGCACCTGCCAAAGATAGAGGTAGGCTTGTCGCGCTCTATCAATTCAATATTGTTTTAGGAATTTTGATTGCGTTTCTATCGAATTATCTGCTGAATGATATTGGCGAGAATGCCTGGAGGTGGATGCTTGGAGTAGAAGCCTTCCCGGCGCTTATTTACACCTTAATGCTGTTTACGGTGCCCAAAAGTCCGCGCTGGCTGGTGTCGAAGGGAAGGATTGAAGAGGCTAAAACCATAGTTCATAGTATTGCCCCGGATGAAGATTCAGATGACATAATAACAAGACTGAAATTGGACAATGCAAGTCACGCTGTAAAAGAGCATATTTTTATGAAACGCTATCGCTTTCCACTCATGCTCGCCTTTTTAATGGCCTTCTTCAATCAATTTTCAGGAATAAATGCATTTTTATATTATGCGCCCCGGATTTTCGAGGAAGCGGGACTGGGTGAAAGTACGGCATTGTTAAGTAGTATTGGTATAGGTGTTACTAATTTGGTCTTTACACTTTTAGGGGTGTTTTTAATTGATCGATATGGCAGAAAGGTTTTAATGTATATGGGTTCAATTGGGTATATCATATCTTTATCGCTGGTATCTATGGCTTTCTTTTTAAATTGGGAGGGTCTGGCCGTACCCATTTTTCTGTTTATTTTTATCGCCTCTCATGCTGTGGGCCAGGGGGCTGTCATTTGGGTCTTTATTTCTGAAATTTTCCCGAACCATTTAAGAGCAAATGGACAAGCCTTTGGTTCATCGACACATTGGATCTTGGCCGCAATAATTCCATCAACCATACCTGTTCTATTCGCCACCATTGGTGCAGGGGTTGTATTTTTAGTGTTCGCCATCATGATGGTATTCCAGTTGTTGTTTGTCATATTTTTAATGCCGGAAACCAAGGGGGTTTCATTGGAACATCTGAGCAGTAAATTAGCACACCATGACAATTAAAGGCTATACACAGTGCATTTTAGCTTTAATACTTGTCTTTTTATTATCTGGTAATTGTAAAAAAGGCGAAAAGACGATTGATGCCATAAAGATTGAAGCTCAAGATGTTAACCTTGAGGAAGAACGTTATCGCCCTAATTTCCATTTCACGCCCAGGGCCAACTGGATGAACGACCCTAACGGCATGTTTTATTTAAACGGGATCTACCATTTGTATTTTCAATATTACCCAAATGGGAATGTGTGGGGCCCGATGCATTGGGGTCATGCCACTTCAAAAGATCTCTTTCATTGGTCGGAACAACCTATTGCTTTATATCCGGATGAATTGGGATTTATTTTTTCCGGAAGTGCGGTAGTTGATAACAACAATAGTTCTGGCTTAGGAAAAGACGGCATCGCCCCTGTAGTTGCTTTTTTTACCTATCATGATATGAATGGCGAAAAGGAAGGTAGGATGGATTATCAATCCCAGGCTATGGCCTTTTCCTTAGATGAAGGAATGACCTGGACCAAATATGAAGAGAACCCGGTGATTCCCAACCCGGGGATTAAAGACTATAGAGATCCGAAAGTCATATGGGATGAAAACAATGACAAATGGATCATGTCTTTGGCTGCAGGTAATAAGATCATGTTTTACAGTTCAAAAAATTTAATGGATTGGAATTTTGAATCGGAGTTCGGCGAAGGTGTTGGTGCCCAGGGAGGTGTATGGGAATGTCCTGATTTATTCCCATTACAGGTAAATAATAGTGGTGAACCTAAGTGGGTGTTACTGGTAAGTATTAATCCCGGTGGCCCCAATGGAGGTAGTGCCACCCAGTATTTCATTGGAGATTTCGATGGGCAGGATTTTGTTCCTGATGAAGATTTTTTAATTCAATTGGAAAAAGAAAAAGCGGTTTGGTTAGATTATGGCAGAGATAATTACGCCGGGGTAACGTGGTCCAATATACCTGAATCCGACGGGCGAAAAATAGGTATTGGATGGATGTCCAACTGGGATTATGCAAGAGATGTCCCGACATATACCTGGCGCAGTGCTATGACCATTCCCAGAGAACTTCGATTACATAAAGAAGAGGGCAAATACTGTGTTCGAAGTAGGCCGGTAAAAGAATTTTATGATTTTGTAGAAAAAGAGGTTGAATGGAGATCTATTGGATTGAATGAATTCAATGCCGTATTTGATAAGAATCTGAATTTGAATTCAACGCATTTGGAGTTGGCTCTAAAGGACTTAAAAGCCTATACATACGACTTGTCCTTTTACAATCAACAGGGAGATTCGCTTACTATAGGTCTGGACAATACTCAAAATCAGTTTTATATAGACAAGACGGCCTCCGGTAAAGTGGATTTTTCGGAAAAATTTGCTCCGGCCAAATCTGTTTATAAATTGAATAAATCAGTGGATGACATAAGGATTCAGATCGTGCTGGATAAAACTTCAGTCGAGGTCTTCGTTAATGATGGTGCTATTGTGTTCACTGAATTATTTTTTCCGAATGCCCTTTTGGATCGGTGTTCATTAATTTCTGACCATACCTCTTTTAATATGGCGTATGTAAAATTACAGGAATTAAAATTTCAAAATTAACCCGGACTTCAAAAAGGATTTAACACGAATCCCGTATAACGAGTTCGGTGTCAATTATAACTTTTTTATGGGTAATGGGTTCCCCCTTTTGCCTGCATGAAATCTCTTCAAATAAAATCTCTGTAGCTGTTTTGCCAATATTCAAAGCATTCTGATCAACAGATGATAAAGATGGTGTAATGACGGAAGCCATAAACCAATTACTAAATCCGAATAAGGCAATCCTGTCAGGAATTTTAATGCCTTTTTCATTAAAATAATTAATGGCACCAATGGCAAGCATGTCATTCACGGTAAATATGGCATCCACTTCTTCACCATGGTCGTCAATTAATTGTTTAGCGCTGGAATAACCATCCGTAAAATCTGAATTATTATTGCATAAATAAACCAGTTTAGGATCGTAAGGAATGCCATGGTCCTCTAAAGCCTTCTTATATCCCAGAAACCGGTCAATGGAATTTTGAGGATTTAAGTCACCTCTAAAATGGGCAATCCGCCTGCGACCTTTTTTTATAAGGTAAGTAACAGCCTCATAGGCCGCTTTCCTGTCATCAATTAATACCTTGGAGCAGTTGACTAACTTCGAGATTTTATCGAACAGAACGAGCGGAATGTTGTAGTCAATGACCTTTTGCAAATGCTTAAAATCACGTGTTTTGTTTGACAATGAGATGAGGATACCGTCAACACCTTTATTAAGAAGGAGATCTACTTGTCTTTTTTCCAGCTCGTAGGTTTCATTCGATTGCATGGTAATGACCATATAATCTCTCTTTTCAGCCTCTTTCATAATGGCATCCAGAACTGTGGAAAAGAAATAATGGACCATGGTAGGGATAATTACACCTATTATTTTGGATTCCTGTTTACGCAGTCCAACGGCGAATGCATTGGGGACATAATTTAGTTCCTCTGCAAGCTCCCTGACTTTTCTTTTTGTTTTTTCACTGACATCGGGATAATTTTTTAACGCCTTTGAAGCTGTCGTGATCGAGATGCCCAGTTGCCTGGCAATATCCTTTAGAGTTACAGGTTTCATTCCGGAGTCCTTTGATGAAGTAAGTTAAAAATTTATATTCAAACCCTATTCTAAATGGGTTGTTTTTTTTAACATTTCTTGTAAATAATTTTATCATTTTTTGTTGCCTAAACAAAATTTTTGCTATGTTGATAAAAAATTAGTAATTTGACTGCAGAATCGTGAGATAATAAAGTCAAGATTTAGGATATACTAAAAATCGAAAACGTTTTCGATAATTTTTAGAGATGTTTTATTGAAATTTTATTCTTCTTCGCGCTTTTAATTAACATCTTTGTTTCAGTCGGTTTGTAATTACTCTACAAAAGACTAACTAAACTTAAACTAAATAACTTAAACATGAGAAAAAAATTACTTAAAAAAGTAATGGTGTTACTCTTATTTTTAGGAGGTAGCATTATGTATGCTCAAACAACAGTTACAGGTGTTGTTTCAGATGCGACCGGGCCCTTACCCGGAGTGAACGTTTTTGTAAAAGGAACAACCATTGGAGCCCAAACTGATTTTGATGGTATATACACCCTCGAAAACGTGCCGGCAGGTTCGGTTATTGTCTACAGCTTTCTTGGGTATAGTACTCAGGAGATTACCGTGGGCAGTCAGACTACCATTAACGTCACCCTTCAGGAAGACACGGCCGAATTGGATGAAATCGTGATCATTGGATATGGTCAGACAACTGTAAAGGATGCGACCGGTGCTGTTGCTTCTGTAAAAGCTGAAGATTTTAATCAGGGGGTTATTGCTTCACCAGAACAATTAATTCAAGGTAAAACAGCGGGTATTCAAATTGCACAGACCAGTGGGGAACCGGGAGCAGGTATTAACATACGTATCCGTGGAACGGCGTCTATCCGTTCTAACAACAATCCTTTATTTGTGGTTGATGGTGTGCCCTTAGGTGGTAATTCAACCTCTGCCGGACAGCAGGATTTAGGATTTGGCGACAGGGGCGCTGGGAACCCACTTAACTTTATCAACCCGAACGATATAGAAAGCATCAGTGTTCTAAAAGATGCCTCTTCTACGGCAATATACGGATCTCGAGGCGCTAATGGTGTGGTCATCATTACGACCAAATCCGGAAAAGGTGCATTTGGAGAATCTGTAGAGTATAACTCAAATGTGAGTATTTCCTCTATCAGGGATGATTATAATTTATTGAACAGAGATCGATTCTTAACCGCGGTAGCGCAATTCGGTGGAGATGCTGAAGCGGCAGATGCCGGATTCAATACGAATTGGCAGGATTATATTTTTAGAGATGCGATTACAATCAATCAGAATTTTGCCTATAGTAACAATTATGAGTCAGGTAATATACGGGCAACTGTAAGTTATGGAGATCAAAAAGGGGTAGTAAAAGGTTCTGGTTTAGAACGTTTTACGGTTCGATTGAATGCCCAACACCGGTTGTTCGAGGACAAGTTAAAGTTAGGAATTCAGACCACCTATTCCTATGAAAACAACAGAGGACCTGGTTTGAGTTCGAGTGCGGGCTATCGTGGTGATCTTATAGGTTCGGCCTATTCGGCCAACCCGACCTGGCCAACGGATCCGGATTATTTTGATCCGGGAGGATTGGCCTCTCCCGCAGCCTTTGCAACCTATGTGAAAAACAGAACCTATGTTAACCGTGTCCTGCTCAACGGATATGCCGAATACGATGTCACACCCGAATTGAAAGCCAAAGTGAATGTCGGATATGATGAGTCGAATTCAGACAGGAATATTGCAGCAAGTCCATTGGCGAGAAATTTAGCTGATGATATTTTTGGGGCAGGAAGGGCGTATCTAGGTGTTGTGAATAATACAAATCATTTATTGGAGATGACCTTAAATTACAATAAAGAATTCGGGAACTCCAAGTTAGATGTGTTGGTCGGCTACTCCTTCCAGGATTTTAAAAACAGTGGGAAAAATGTTTTAGCGCGTGGTTTTGATGTCACGGCAATTCCGGATATGTACAGAACGGTTAATCGGGCATCCGAAATAGTGGAGGCCAGTATATCAGGAAGCTACCAACAATATGGTATTGCGCCGAACGGCAATTTTGTCAACCGCTTATTCCCAACCCCCTCAAGTGAGACCATTGCTACGCCAAGAGGTCTCGGCGTGAGCAGTATTTATGGTGATTTCTTCAATACGACTGATGAAATACAGTCTCAATTCGCCAGAGTGAATTATACGCTTGCTGATAAATACCTGTTCACAGCCACAATAAGACGTGATGGTTCCTCTCGTTTCTCAGAAGATAACAGACATGGTTACTTTCCTTCCGGGGCCATTGCCTGGAAGATCAATGAAGAGGATTTTATGGGTGATTCCTTTTCAACCTTAAAGCTCCGCTTGCAAGCGGGGATTACAGGTAACCAGGATGGTTTGGATTATGGAAGTTATATTCGTAGAGAGCGTTATGCAGCCCCAGAAATTGAGCGTGGTGGTAATATTAACCAGCCGGGATTAGAGAGCGTGACCTATGCGAACCCGGATTTGAAATGGGAAGAAACGGTATCCTATGGAGTAGGAATCGATTTCGGATTTGCCAATGACCGCTTAAGCGGTAGTATCGATGTGTACAGAAAGGAAACCAATGACTTACTCTTATCGGTTACGGCGGCACAACCCTCCCCACAGCCCTTCTTCTTCCAGAATTTAGATGCTACGGTATTGAATCAGGGTATTGAATTTGCCATTAGTTATGGCATTGTGGAACAGGAGGATTTTACCTGGGATGCCAGCTTTAATATGTCCTACAATGAGAATGAATTGCAGAATTTTGCGGGTCAGATTCAGGCTGGAACCATATATGGTCAAGGTCTGTCGAATGCATATGCACAGATTTTGGCAGGTGGTCATCCATTGTTCTCATATTTCCTTAGGGAATTTGAAGGGTTCGATGCCAATGGCCAACCGATTGGTGATGTTCAGACCTTTGTAGGGAAATCGGCCTTACCGGATTTTGTAGGTGGTTTTTCTACCAATATCAGGTATAAGAACTGGGATTTCTCGGCCTATTTAGCGGGACAGTACGGTGCCTACATCTATAATAATACAAGAAACGCCTTTTTTGTTGCAGGGGCCATTGCAGGTCAGCGTAATGTAACGGAGGACGTGTTGACTTCCGGTGAAGCAGGCAATGCTGAGGCGGCGGTGTCGACCCGGTTTTTGGAAAATGGCGATTTTTTGAGATTACAGAATATGTCTATTGGATATAATTTTGATTTGAAGGAGACCTCGAAGCTCAAAACCTTACGTGTATCATTAACGGGTCAGAATTTATTTGTAATAACGCCTTACAGTGGTCCGGATCCTGAGGTGAGTACACAGGGAGCAGAGCCTTTGAATGAATTACCGACCTCCGGTATAGATTATGTGTCTTATCCCAACCCAAGAACCTTCACATTTGGATTATTTGCTAAATTTTAAAAAAAAGAAAAATGAAAAATATATTTTTAAAAAGTAATCGTTTGCTCGCCGTAGTTATGGTGTTAGCATTGATATGGTCGTGTACGAACCTGGATTTAATTGTTGAGGACTCCATTGTATCCGAAGATACTGGAGGAGGTGGATTTTCGGGTGTTGAGAATCCGGATGCTAGTTTAGGAAACATTTATGATAGATTCAATAGTATTTATGGAACTCAGGAAAACATTTATGCATTAGCTGAGGTGAGTTCTGATGAATATCTGGTCCCCACGAGAGGAACAGACTGGGGTGACAACGGCATCTGGAGACAACTTCATTTACACAGCTGGGATCCGGGACATAAGTTTGTATTGGATACTTGGAATGATTTCAATCAGATGGCCTATAATTGCAATGAGATCATAGATTCCAGAAGTAATGCCTCTGCCCAACAGGTGGCGGCAGCAAAGTTTTTGAGGGCTTATGCCATGTGGGTCATATTGGATAACTTTGGAAAAGTGCCATTCAGGGGTGTCGATGAAGGCCCTTCTGTTAATCCAACAGTGCTATCAAATACCGAAGCTTTAAATCACATTCTAACCGATTTGGATGAAGCCATTCCGGATTTACCTTCGGTAGGCCCTAATGGTGCCACGAACAAAGCAAGCAAGGCAGCAGCGTATTTCCTTAAGGCCAGAGTCATGTTGAATGCAGGTATTTACAGGGGAGGAACAGCTCCCGAGTCTTCTGATATGGCGGGAGTTATTGCTGCAGTGGATGCCATTGGCGCAGAAGGATTCCAGTTGCATGACGGCTATTTTGAGATGTTTGACGGAACAGCCAACAGTGAACGTATTTTTTACTGTAATGCCGGGGTAGAGAGTAAAATGTGGAAAGGCTTGCATTACAGCCAGGCGCACTCTGGGAATGCCGGAGGGGGATGGAACGGATTTACAACTTTAGCTGCATTCTATGATTCGTTTGAAGGAAATCCGAATTCGAATTACATGAATGATGACCAGGAAGAGCGCAGAGGTTGGGTGCCTGATGCCACTACTGCCAATGCAACTAACGAAGGTTTTGGAGTTGGATTCCTTATAGGACAACAATATAGCGCTACAGGGACGCCTCTTGTTGCAAGAAAAAATGCCCCACTGGTGTTTACAAGAGAATTACCGGGTCTTGTGGGTAATAGTGATGTTACTGGAATTCGTGTCTTGAAATATTCACCTGCATCGGGTGGTTCATTTTATAGTGGGTTAATTCTTTTCAGATATGCAGATGCCTATTTGATGAAGGCAGAGGCCATGATGCGCAGTGGTGGTGACGCAACGCAAATGGTGAATGATTTGAGAGCACTCCGAGATGCACAACCTCTAAGCAGTGTTTCTGAAAGCGACATGCTGGCAGAACGAGGGCGAGAACTCTATGATGAACATGTCAGGAGAATGGATCTTATTCGATTTAATAAGTTTGCCGATACCTGGGAATTTAAGGATAGCACCGATGATACGAAGAGGCTATTCCCGATCCCAACGAACGCCATATTGTCTAACCCGAATTTAGAACAAAACCCAGGGTATTAATTAGATAAGTTTAGTTTAGTTTTGAGTGTAACAAAGAGGGTTCTATCAGTCCCTCTTTGTTTATTTTAAATTGATATCTTTTTAACGATCAACACATAAAAGGACATGCCGTATCTTCAAATTCATTTTTAATTTGATTGATGATGTAATGTATCCCAAAAGATATAACGAAATGATTATTTTAGATCATTAGAGAATTCATGATGATGTCAAATCGGAAAACAACTAATTTTAGGTTTTCAATATTGAGTGACGTGATGGTGCACTGGAAATTGTTGAATATGTTGGCCGTAATACTGTTGGCCTTTCCTATAGTGTCTTGTGAATCGGACAAGAAGAAAACTTCTGTTTCTCAAGAGCAGAACACAACCTTGTTTACACTCATGGCTCCTGATTCGACGGGGATCGATTTTACAAATCATATTGAAAATCAAAAGGACTATAATATTTTTAAGTACCGAAACTTTTATAACGGTGGAGGCGTTGCTATTGGTGACATCAATAATGACAGTCTTCCCGACGTGTTTCTAACGGCCAATATGGGTAGGAATAAGCTCTATCTCAACAAGGGCGGATTTAAATTTGAGGACATTTCCGCCTCAGCAGGTATAGAGGGAAATAAACCCTGGTCCACGGGCGTCGTTATGGTGGATATCAACCAGGATGGCTATTTAGATATCTACGTGTGCCACGCCGGGAATGTGAACGGGGATGATCAGAACAATGAACTTTACATTAATAATGGGGACCTGACCTTTACGGAGCGGGCCCATGAATACAACCTCGATCAATCGGGTTTTTCAGTTCAGGCAGCATTTTTTGATTATGATAAGGATGGGGATCTGGACGCCTATATTCTGAATAACAGCAACATTCCGGTGAATACATTAGGCTATGCGGCCCAAAGAGAAAAACGGGCGGAAGATTGGGAGAATGTCCCTTATATATTTCGTGGTATGGGCGATATGCTGCTGCGGAATGATAATGGAACTTTCGTTGATGTCAGTGATGCATCGGGTATATATGGCAGTCTTATAGGATTTGGATTAGGCGTTGCCATCAGTGATATAAATAAGGATTCATACCCCGATATTTATGTGACCAATGATTTTTACGAACGGGATTACCTTTACATTAACAATGGGGATGGGACGTTTAGTGAGGATATAAAGAAGTGGACGGGCCATATGAATCTGTCGGCCATGGGTCTGGATATCGCCGATATCAACAACGATGGAAATACCGATGTCTATGTGACGGACATGCTTCCTGAGAACGATATCCGCTTAAAGGCGGTTATGGAGTTTGAAGGCTATAATGTATTCAAACTAAAACAAACGAAGGATTTTCATCAGCAGTACATTCAAAATTCCCTGCAATTAAACAATGGCAACAATACCTTTTCTGAAATTGCAAATTTTAGTGGTGTAGCGGCAACCGACTGGAGTTGGGCGGCTTTATTGTTCGATATGGATAATGATGGCCTAAAGGACATTTTTGTGACGAATGGTATAAATCATGATTTAACAGACCTGGATTTCATGGATTTCTTTGCCAATGATATTATTCAAAATTTAGCATTAACAGGACATAAAACAGCAATAGATTCCATCATAGACAAAATGCCGGTAAAGCCGCAGGCAAATTATGCTTTTAAAAACTTGGGCGATCTGACGTTTAACAACCTGAATGCAGGTTGGGGCTTCGAAACACCATCTATGTCCAATGGGGCAGCCTATGGGGATCTGGATAATGACGGCGATTTGGATCTGGTTGTGAACAATGTCAACATGCCGTCTTTCGTTTACAGGAATAACAGTGAGAAACAGACGGAGAACAATTACCTGAAACTCAGGTTTAAGGGTAACGAACCAAACAATTTTGGTATTGGAAGCAAGGTGAAATTGTATGTAGGGGACCATCAGATTTTTCAGGAATTACAACCCACCAGAGGGTTTCAGTCCTCAATGGATTACACCATGACACTGGGCATTGGTCAGGCTCAATCAATAGATTCCTTGATGGTCATTTGGCCAAATGATCAAACGCAGATGTTAAGAAGTGTCAATGCCAATCAAATTTTGACCTTAGAACAAAAGGAGGCTAAGGAGGTGCACAGACCGAATACTGCTTTTAAAGGGCAAACACTTCTTACCGAACTACAAAACACAACATTGTTACCACATAAGGAAAACAGTTATTCCGACTTTGACTATGAAGGATTAATATCAAAAATGCTATCTCAGGAAGGACCTGCTCTGGCAGTTGGGGATGTTAATGGCGATGGGAATGACGATTTTTATGTAGGCGGTGCTAAAGGTAAAGCAGGGGTTTTGTATTTCAACTATGGTAATGGGAATATTAAGATTTCGAATCAGGAATCCTTCGCTAATGATGCTAAATTCGAAGACACTGCCGCAGCTTTTTTTGATGTCGATGGCGATAATGACATGGATTTGATGGTGGGTTCCGGCGGAAACGAGGTTGGTGAAAAAAAGAATTACAGGCCCAGACTTTATATCAATAATGGTAAAGGGATATTAAAAGTATCCGAACAAAGCATTCCAACGAATCAGGTAAATATTTCGGTTATTGCACCTACAGATTTCGATAATGACGGCGATTTGGATGTGTTTGTGGGATCGCGAAGTGTGGTGGGAACCTATGGTGTAAATCCCAATCAGCTATTTCTTGAAAATGATGGTCAGGGGAACTTTACAGATGTAACGCAAAAGCGCGCCTATGACCTTAGAAATGCCGGGATGGTAACAGATGCGATTTGGGTGGATACCAATAGCGATGGCAATAAGGATCTGATTACCGTTTCAGAGTGGGATACACCAAAGATTTATATCAACGATGGTAAAAGACTTCAAAAATTAAGTTCGGATTTAGATCACTATTCCGGCATGTGGAATGTGATAAAAGCTGAGGACTTAGATCAGGATGGTGATATGGATTTTATTCTCGGCAATCAGGGCACCAATACGCTGTATAAGGCTAGCAAAGCACATCCTATGAAACTTTGGATAAACGATTTCGATGATAATGGCACTATAGAGCAAATTACAACACAATTTTATAATGGCAAGGACTATCCTGTTCACATGAAGAAAGAATTAACCTCCCAAATGGTTAAACTAAAGAAGCAAAATCTAAAGGCTTCAGAATATGCCAGTAAGGCGCTGGATGATTTGTTTCCGCAGGATATTCTGGACAATTCTATTGTGAAAACCTGCAACATTTCAGAGACTGTTATTGCCATAAATAATGGAAATGGCCAATATAGGATTAAGGCCCTTCCGAATCGGGTACAATTTTCCTGTGTGTGCGATGTGATTTGTGAGGATGTGAATAACGATGGCAACCTGGATTTAATCATGGCCGGTAATAATTTCGAATTTAAACCCCAGTTCTCGAGGTTAGATGCCAATTACGGTAGCGTTCTTTTAAATGATGGCAATTTCGAATTCAGTTGGCAGGATTATGACACGAGTGGTTTTGTTATTGGAAATGAAGTAAAACATTTAAATAAGCTAAAAGATAAAAGCGGTAAAAAATATCTTATCGCGGCGGTAAACGATGATACGCCAAAGCTATTTGTGATTAATGAATAAAACAGGTTTATGCATATTATCTCTATTCGTGATTATGAGCTGTCATAAAAAAGCAGAGCTCCTTTTTAATAATCCGACGCCGGAAAACACAGGTGTCGATTTTGTAAATGAACTTACGGAAACAAAAGATCTGAGTATTCTGGATTACCTATATTTCTACAATGGTGGAGGTGTTGCCATTGGAGACATTAATAATGATGGATTGCCGGATATTTACCTCTCGGGAAATCAGGTTACGAACAAACTTTATCTAAACAAGGGGAATTTGACCTTCGAAGATATAACAGAAAAGGCAGGCGTGGCCGGAACCAGTACCTGGGATACTGGAGCGGTAATGGGAGATGTTAACGGCGATGGATTTTTAGATATTTACGTATGTGCTGTCGTAGGAATTAACGGATTCTATGGTGCCAATGAGCTTTTTATAAATAATGGGGATACTACATTTACGGAAAAAGCCGCTGAATACGGATTGGATTTTGAAAACTACAGTTCTACAGCAGCTTTCCTCGATTATGATTTGGATGGGGATTTGGATATGTATCTTTTAAACCATGCCATTCACACTCAGGAATCTTTTGGAAAATCCGATCAACGCTATAAACGCAATGATCAAACGGGAGATAAATTGTTAAGAAATGACAATAATGTCTTCGTTGATGTCAGTGAAAGTGCCGGGATCTTTGGAGGCGCCAATGGCTACGGATTGGGTATATCGGTGGCAGATTTCAATCAGGACGGCTATCCCGACATGTACATTGGTAATGATTTTCACGAAGATGACTACTATTATCTAAACAATGGAGACGGCACATTTTCTGAAAAGGCGAAAACCTATTTTGGTCATACCAGCCGTTTTTCAATGGGTAACGATTTCGCCGACATCAATCATGATGCCTTGCCGGATATGATATCCCTGGATATGCTGCCTGAGGATGAGACCGTATTGAAATCGTCGCAGGGCGATGAAGACATACAAGTTCAGGAAATGAGAATAAAACAATTTGGTTATAACTATCAGTTTTCGAGAAACATGCTCTATGTTAACCAATCGGACGATCAGTTTTTGGAGACCGCATTACTAAGTGGTGTAGCGGCTACAGATTGGAGTTGGAGTGCGTTGTTTGCCGACTACAATCAGGATGGAGAGGAAGATTTGTTCATATCGAATGGCATTCCAAAAAGACCAAATGATATGGATTTTATAAAGTTTGTATCCAGTGATAAGATTAAAAGTAAGATTGTAAACACCAAATTGGTCGATCAGGAAGCTTTGAGTTTAATGCCTTCAGGTAACACGCATAATTACATTTTTAAAGGGAATGGCGACTTGAGCTTTGAGGATAAATCCAATGAATGGATCAGCTTTGACACCTTGGTCTCAGGAGCGACTGCCATGGGGGATTTAGACAATGATGGCGATTTGGATTTAGTCGTGAATAATATCAACGATCATGCTGTGATTTATGAGAACAATACCAATTCAAAATCGAATTATCTAAAATTAAAATTGAAGTTTAAGGCACCTAATGTATTTGGAATTGGTACTAAGGCCATTTCATACACGAACGGGAAGCTACAATATAAGGAACTGTATACAGTTAGGGGATTTCAGGCCTCCTCTGAACCCCTCATGCATTTTGGATATGGTCACCTGGAAAAAATTGATTCCTTAAAGATAATTTGGCCGGATAGAACCTGCCAGACCTATACCAATTTAGACGTGAATCAGACCCTTATCATAGAGCCGGATGAGGGGGCAATGGTTGATTGTTCAGGGGGTATGAACAAATCAGAACAGCTCTTCAAAAGAAGGGAAGATAATTTAGGGATTGATTTTGTGCATGAAGAAGATGACTATCTCGATTTTAATCGTCAGAAACTAATACCCTATAAACTCTCAGATAGGGGACCGGCCACAGCCTTGGGCGATTTAAACAATGATGGTCGTACGGACCTGTTCTTCGGAGGTTCAAAACACCGTAAATCACAGGTGTTTTTATCTGTTGATACCGCTTTTGTTGCGCATCACATTCCCGATATTGCCCGAGATTCAATCAAAGAGGACGTTGCTGCAGTAATTGCTGATTTTAACAATGACTCAAAAAATGATGTATTTATAGGCTCTGGAGGTGCCGACTTTTATGCCCAAATGAAGCCCTTGCTCGACAGTTATTATGTGCAGAATGATTCCGGTTTTGTTGCACAACAACTTCCCGATTATTTTGAAAATGCCTCTGTGGTGAAACCTTTTGACTTCAATGGCGATGGTTACCTGGATCTGTTCGTTGGAGGGAATGTGGTTACAAACGATTTTGGTAAAATTCCAAATTCCTATATATTAGAAAATAAGGACGGTGTGTTCAGCTTGATGAAAAATGAAGCAATACAAAAGGCGGGTATGATAACGGATGCGCTATGGCATGATTTCGATAATGATGGGGCAACCGACTTAATAGTGGTTGGGGAATGGATGTCACCCAAATTTTTTAAAAGCAGTAATGGTGAATTTGTAGAAATCGACCGGTTGCCCCGTCCCTTAAACGGACTTTGGAGAACGATCATTGATTTTGATATAGATCAGGATGGGGATACCGATTACCTTTTGGGGAATTGGGGGGCGAATTCAAAATTTCAAGCCTCCATTGAAGATCCAATGAAAATGTATTATGGCGATTTCGATAGGAATGGAAGCACCGAAACCATTGTATGTACGGAAAAGAATGGAAACTATTTCCCGCTGCTGGGTATGGATGATTTGTCCGGGCAAATGGTCAGTTTGAAAAAGAAATTTGTCAATTACAAGGATTTTGCCGGAAAACCCATAGACGAGGTCATTGATAAAAAAGCCTTGAGGACAGCAGAACTCTTGGAAGTTCATGAATTACGATCAGGATATTTAAGAAACGATAAGAATACATTTCAGTTTGTGCCTTTTGAAAATGAGTTGCAGATTTCGCCACTGACCTGTTTTTTGAAGTATGATTTCGATGGTGACGGTCAGGATGAAGTCCTAACGGCTGGAAATTATTTTGGGGTAACACCCTTTCATGGAAGATTCGATTCTTTTCCAGGAGCGGTAATCAGAAGTGATACGGAATTCGTTTTAGGGAATAGATTAGGTCTCAATTTAAGCAATGCATCTGCGAGACAATTAAACATTATTAAATGTAACGAAAAGGCCTATTTGTTAGTGACCTTGAATGATGACAGGGCTCAGGTGTACCAAATATTGAATTAACTTTATGATGATGAAGCGACATACACTTTTTATTTTATTAGCAACTTTAATGCTTTCGGTTTCATGTTCTAAAAAAGAAGAACAAATCGATATTACCACAAGTGATTTTCATGATGTCCTGGATGAAATTATTGACATCATGGTACATGATATTTTTTCACCTCCCGTGGCCAGTCGCGTTTTTGCCTATCCGGATATTGCTGCTTACGAGATTATTGCGGAGAACAACAGTGCGTATAGTTCCCTGAGTGGACAAATTCAACATTTCGGAAAACTGCCGGAGATTCAAAAACCCGAAAATTTGAATTACAGGTTAGCCGCTCTCATGGCTTATTTGGATATGAGCAAGCGCCTTATTTTTTCCGAAGAGCCGCTACAGGTGTATCAGGATAGTCTCTATATGGTCTGGCAGGACAAAAACTCAAAACAATTTGAAGACTCAAAAGTTTATGCAGATCAGGTGGTCGATTTTATTGTGGAATGGATGAATAAGGATAATTATCTTCAGACAAGAACAATGCCGAAGTTCCGGGTGGCAACAGATGATGAAAGTCGTTGGCAACCAACACCGCCTGCCTACATGGATGGCCTTGAACCAAACTGGAATAAAATTCGTCCCTTCGTACTCGATTCGGCATCCCAGTTCAAACCTGTTCCTCCGCCTGAGTTCTCCATGGATGAAAACTCGAGGTTTTACAAAGAACTTAAGGAGGTATATGATATCACCAATACGATGGTTGAAGTAGGCGATGAGGCAGAGGAGGTACAGATTGCTAAATTTTGGGATTGCAATCCTTATGTATCCGTGAATAGGGGGCACTTCATGTTTGCCACTAAAAAAATCACACCGGGTGCCCATTGGATTTTAATTACAAAAATAGCTAGCGAAAGCAGTAATGCCGATTTCGATAAGACCGTTTACGCACATACAAAGACGGCTATAGCTATTGCTGATGCATTTATTAGCTGTTGGGATGAAAAATACAGAAGTAATCTCGTAAGACCGGAGACCCTGATAAATAAATATTTTGATGATGAGTGGAAACCGACCTTGCAGACACCCCCATTTCCGGAATATACGAGCGGACACTCCGTTGTTTCCGGAGCGGCGGCAACAGTGCTCACCGATATATTTGGTGATGATTTTTACTTTTTAGACGACAGTGAATTAAGATATGGTCTACCGATTAGAACCTACCAATCTTTTAATCAGGCGGCTCAAGAGGCGGCAATTAGCAGGATGTATGGGGGGATTCATTACAGGGCTGCCGTAGAGGAAGGCATCGGTCAGGGAAAGCAGGTTGGAAAATTGGTTAACGATAAATTACGGTTTGTCAATATTTAATTAGGATGTTGAGGTATTTGAAAATAGGAGGTATTGCGGTTTTGACCATAGCGGCTTTGTGGTATGTCTTTTTTAAACCTTATGACTACAGAATAAGCTTTAAAACAACCCAGGCATCTGGGATAATTTACCAAAGCCTTATGGGATGGAACAATTGGCAAACAGTGAATAAGGATATCGTAAAAACCTTTGATAAAATACCATTTTCAGAATTAAAACAGGAATTCATCCTTAATGATTCAATTTTCGACATCAGATGGAAAATAAAGAGGATTTCAGATTCAGTATGTCAGGTAAATGCGTATTGGTCGGATAGAAAAAATGGATTGATGCAAAGATTGATGGTGCCCTTTGTGAAAACTGATTTTGTCAACCGGAGTCTGAAGACCGTTAAGCGGATTCAAAGGGACCTGAATGACCTGCATGAGCGATACTATTCAGGCCATATAGAATTTGCAAAAATACCTGAACAGTTCTGTGCCTATATCAGTTTGGAATCCAAAATAGAAGAAAAGGCGAATCAAATGATGGCTAATAATGCTTATATATTGGGGTATTTGCAGGATAATAACATTGAAATTGTCGGACCTCCTTTTTTGGAGGTCACACAATGGAATGAAAAGGAGGGTTATTTAAAATTCAATTTTTGTTTTCCAGTGGATAGCAACCGGACATATAAGGAATATGAGGACATCAAATTTAAGAAAACGGATGAAAAGTCAGCCCTTAGGATCAAATTCAATGGCAATTACAGAATTTCCGATTGTGCCTGGTTTAACCTTATCGATTATGCCGAGAGGAATCATATAGACATCCATAAATTACCTACAGAGATATTTTATAACGATCCTCACAATGGTGGAGACGAGCTCGAATGGGAAGCCGAAATATACATGCCAATTCAAACACATTATTTATGAAATCAATACTTCCGACATTACTAATTATTATGATAATTATGAGTTGTACAAAGCAAAAAAAGACTCAGGATCAAACTGATGTAACATCAGAGATAGCCAGGAACGATACGTTTAAAAAGTGGTGGAAGGAAGGCGTGCTCTATCAGATTTACCCTCAGAGTTTCAATGATACAGACGGTGACGGATTTGGCGATTTTAGGGGTGTTATTGAAAAACTGGATTATCTGGAGCGTTTGGGCATCACTATGGTATGGATGAATCCTTTTTTTGAATCCCCTCTGGTGGATAACGGTTATGATGTGAGCAACTACAAAGCCATACATCCGCGATATGGAACTATGGAGGATTTTCAGGAAATGATGGATGGTATGCAAGCCCGTGGCATCAAGTTTGTTCTCGATGTGGTGGTAAACCACAGTAGTAATGAGCATGAGTGGTTTAAGCAGGCCTGCAGTTCAAGGGATAACAAATACTACAATTACTATCATTGGTGGCCTGCTGAAAAAGGAAAGCCGCCACATCGGCATAGTCTTTTCGATCCTGAGGGGGGCTGGGATTACGTTGAATCGAATAATTCGTATTACTTACACACCTTTGCAGAGGAACAGCCCGATTTAAACTGGGAAAACCCAAAAGTACGTCAGGAGGTATACGATATCATGAAATTCTGGGCTGAAAAAGGGGTGAATGGGTTTCGAATGGATGCCTTTCAATTTGTAAGTAAGGATACGACATTCCCTCAATTTCCCAAGGGCCATGAAAAGGATTTTGCCAAGTGGTACGGTATGGGGCCACACTTGCACGACTACTTAAAGGAAATGTATAAGGAAGTTATTGAGCCTTACAATGTGTTTGCCGTTGCCGAAGGAGCGGGAAGTACGTTTCAGGACGCGCACGACTTAGTTGATGCGGATCGAAATGAACTGCAGACGGCCTATCATTTCGATTATGTTGGCCTCTCGAGAACTCTTGAAGGCTATACCTTATCAGAGTTTAAGGAAGTATTTACCAAATGGGATAGGGAATTTGCCGAAGAAGGGTGGTTAGCCATATTCCTATCCAACCACGATAACTCAAGATTGGTGAATAGATTTGGTAATCCCAGCCCGGAATTCAGAAGGGTATCGACACAAATGCTCAATACGTTTTTGCTCAGTATGAGAGGAACACCATATACTTATTATGGTGACGAATTGGGCATGACCAATATCGACATGCCTAGCATTGAAGAATATGTCGATGTATCGGCAATCGGTGAATATGGCATGGCCAAAGCCAGAGGTGAAGACATGGAAGAGTTCATGAAAATGCTCAATTATAATTCTCGTGAAAATGCTCGTACCCCAATGCAGTGGGATGATTCAAAAAATGCCGGATTTACCACTGGAATACCTTGGAAACGGGTAAATGACAATTATACCTCCATCAATGTTGCCGCTCAGGAAAAAGACCCGAACAGTGTATTGAACCATTTTAAAAGGATGGTTAAACTTCGCAAGGATAATGAGGTGTTAGTGTATGGTGCCTATACGCTGTTGGATGAGGATAATGAAGAGGTATACAGTTTTACACGGACCCTTGACGATCAAAAGGTCCTGGTCCTTTTAAACTTTACAGACCATGAATCGGAGGTGACCTTACCATTAATTGAAAACACTGGCGAAATTCTAATTAACAATTATGAGGACTTGGTAACCAAGGCAAATACGGTGAATTTAAAGCCGTATCAAGCTGTTATCATTTCTATAAATCATTAAAAAACACCAATACTATGAAAATAGCAACATTACAGATCACTTTTTTATTATGTGTGGCACTCGCGATTACGGGATGTCGTGAAACGCAAACGGACTACAGTGTTAGTTCCCCGGATGGTCACATTGTCGTAGACCTCGCTCTGTCCAACTCGGGGCAACCTTACTATAGGGTAAATTATAAAGACCAGACGGTTATTGATACCTCCTTTATGAGTTTCGATTTTAAGGACCTACCGTCGTTAAAAGATAATTTTAAAATAGTGAATACGGCTACCGGTACCTTTGATGAATCATGGGATATGCCCTGGGGTGAACAGCTTAGCGTGAGAAACAATTACAACGAACTCATTGTAAATTTAGAGGAGCAATCTGAAGCAAAACGACGTTTAAGCATACATTTTAAAGTCTATGACGATGGCTTGGGCTTTCGCTATGAATTTCCGGAACAACCTAATCTTAATGAGGTTTTAATAACAGATGAAAACACGCAGTTTAATCTAAACGGAGACCATAAGGTGTGGTGGATTCCCGGAGACTGGGACATCTATGAACACGTCTATAATGAAACCAAATTTTCTGAAATTGATGCGATTACCAAGCAGAACCATCCTAATTTAAGTGCGACATATATACCAGAAAATGCCGTAAATACGCCGGTAACAATGAAAACTGACGAGGGCCTCTATTTAAGTTTCCATGAAGCTGATCTAACCAATTATTCGGGCATGACCTTAAAAGTGGACCATTCAAATTTAGATATGGTAAGTGAATTGGTCGGTTCTGAACGATTGGGAGCCAAAGCCAAATTAACGGTACCGTTTAACACCCCCTGGCGAACCATCCAAATAGCGGAAAGGGCCGGCGATCTCATAGAGTCCAAGCTCGCACTTAACCTTAACGATCCCAACGAAATTGGAGCTGTCGATTATTTTACTCCAATGAAATATGTTGGCATATGGTGGGAAATGCATATTGGAAAATCTACCTGGGATATGGAGGGCAGTCAGGATATGAGCACCTGGATGGAAGGTAAAGAAGGTGGGACTCGACATGGAGCTACGACGGAGAATGCAAAAAAATACATTGACTTTGCGTCAGCATATGGGATAAGAGGTCTGCTGGTTGAAGGATGGAATACGGGATGGGATAAATGGATCAGTAATGACCGTGAGGGTGTTTTTGATTTCATGACGCCTTATGCCGATTACGACTTTGATGATGTAAGAGATTATGCCAAATCAAAGAACGTTGAAATCATCATGCACCACGAAACATCAGCAGCGCCGCTCACTTATGAAAAACAGATGGACCAGGCCTATGATTTTATGAAATCGAATGGCATTAACTCGGTGAAAACCGGATATGTTGGTAAAATAATTCCAAGAGGAGAATACCACCACGGCCAATGGATGGTCAATCATTACCATAAGGTCTTGGTTGAGACGGCTAAAAAGAAGATTGCCGTGAATGCACATGAACCCATTAAGGCTACTGGAAAGCGAAGAACCTATCCCAATGCGATTGCTCGGGAAGGCCTTCGCGGACAAGAGTTCAACGCCTGGGCCACGGATGGGGGAAATCCACCGAGTCATTTACCCACTGTAGCCTTTACCCGGATGCTGTCGGGACCGATCGATTTTACTCCGGGTGTTTTCAATATAAAATTCAATGAATACAAAGAAAGCAATCAGGTGAACACGACTCTGGCACATCAGTTGGCCTTGTACGTGGTCATTTACAGTCCGATTCAAATGGCCTGTGATCTACCGGAACATTATATGCTTGACGGAAAGATTCATCCTGCATTTCAATTCATCTCGGATGTGGGTGTGGATTGGCAGCAAACAAAAGTTTTAGATGGTGAGGTTGGTGATTTCGTAGTTATTGCAAGACAAGAGCGCAATACAGGAGATTGGTTTGTTGGAGGCATAACAGATGAAAATGAAAGAGAACAATCGGTGTCTTTTAATTTTCTTGAGGAGGGAAAAACCTATGATGCTACACTTTATAGGGATGGAGCGGATGCCCATTGGGATAACAACCCCCAAGATTATGACATTGAAAAGATGGAGCTTACAAAAGCGTCTGATGTAACAATAAATATGGCTCCGGGAGGCGGATTTGCAATAAGCATTGTGGAGCGAAAATAGAAATTTCGGTGACGCTTATAAGAAAAGAGACCAACAAATTGATGGTATGAAATGCACCATATTGGATAGGCATACCTCACTGGATGACTCTTGGTGTACTGTAACTGCCAACGGTTAGGAAAGTCCAACCGAAGTAAACATTAAAAATTAAACAGATGAAACTAACCAAACCAACCCTGTCCTTCTGGCAAATCTTTAACATGAACGTCGGATTCCTGGGAATTCAATTCAGTTTCGGACTGCAACAAACCGCAGTGAATCCCATTTTTTCATTCCTGGGGGCACATCATGATGAGTTACCCATTTTAAATTTAGCCGGTCCGGTTACGGGTTTAATTATTCAGCCCATAATCGGGGCGATTTCAGATAAAACCTGGTCACCAAAATGGGGAAGGCGTAAACCCTTCTTCTTAATTGGTGCTATCATAGGGAGTTTGTGTTTGTTTGCATTTCCCTTTAGCCCGTCGCTTTGGTTTGCAGTGGGTTTGTTATGGATCCTGGATGTTGGTAACAATATGGCCATGGAGCCTTATCGCGCCTTTGTGGGTGATAAACTGCCGGACAAGCAAGTGAGTTTTGGATACCAGATGCAAAGTCTTTTTGTCGGTGCTGGTATTGTATTGGCGAATGCCTCTATTTTTCTTTTTCAGGATTGGTTTGGTGGAACCGAGGAAGTTGTTCAAACAACACAGAGCATTCCAAAATGGTTGTATTATTCATTCTTTTTAGGAGCGCTGCTTTCCGTTTCAACGATCCTATGGTCTGTTCTAAAAACACCGGAAATTCCACCTTCGGAAGAGGAATATGAGGAGATTAAGAAGCACAATGCCATGCCCTTGATAGATCGAATTAAAACACCTTTCAAGGAAATAGTTGAAGCGATCAAGGATATGCCAAAACTCATGTGGAAACTGTCTGCAGTGTATTTATTCCAATGGTATGCCCTGTTTGTGTATTGGCAATTCATTGCACCCATGTTCAGGGAAAGTATGAACTTTGATGCATCTGAGGCCTTGAGTCAGGCTGCGAAGATGAATACAACATACAATATCTCTACGGTTATTTTTGCTATGGCATTGGTGCCCCTGGCCATGAAATTTGGCGGTAAAAAAGTATATGTGTTCAGTCTGTTCCTGACGGGAATTGCAATGCTCAGCATTCCACATATTCACGATCCGCTTTTAGTCGTGCTTCCCATGGTATTATTCGGTATTGGTTGGGCGGCCATGATGGGAATACCCTATTCCATGGTATCGAAAGTGGTGACACATGAAAGGCGTGGTGTTTATATGGGAATACTAAACATGATGATCGTTATACCTATGGGCATCCAAACCTTAACCTTCGGATTCATTGTGAAAAACCTTTTGGATGACAGTGCTGTGAACGCCATTTTATTTGGGGGTGTATTTTTTATCATTGCGGGGGTTTTAGCCCTGCGTATTAAACAACCAAAATCTGATGATGACGATCCTGCCATCTTTGCAGGGGGTGGTGGACATTAAAATAATATCCGGAAATCATGAAAAATACCAGTATTAAAATCTCAATATTTGTTAATTATTTCGTCTTTGCCATCTTGTTAAACAGTGTGGGGATTGTTATTGCAAAATCAATAAACGTATATCATGTAAGCGAATCACAAGCCTCTATTTTAGAAGCGTTCAAAGACTTACCCATTGCCATTGTTTCTTTTATTGTGGCTTCCTTTCTACCGAGATTTGGTTACAAAAAGAGCATGCTATGCGGTTTGGCCATTGTTTTTTTTGGGTGCCTGTTAATGATCTATGGAAACTCTTTCGTTTATACTAAAATCCTGTTTTTGTCCATAGGGGTCAGTTTTGCCTTAATTAAACTATCCGTGTATTCTTTAATTGGAATTGTAACCGATTCCAAAAAGGAGCATTCATCATTAATGAGTTCAATTGAGGGCTTTTTTATGGTCGGAATTGCACTGGCCTATATCCTATTCCCTTTATTTTATTCTGAAAACAAGGACTCATGGCTCAATGTGTATTATCTGTTGTGCGGGTTAATAGTCATCTCATTTTTATTCCTGTTGTTCTCGAAAATTGAATACGAGGTGGAGGCCATTGGCTCCAGCCTGAAGGAGGATTTGATCATGTCGGGTAAATTAATAGTGGTGCCTTTGGTGTTGGTTTTTATTATTTCAGCCTTTCTGTTCGTCATGATCGAACAGGGGATCATGACCTGGTTGCCGCGATTCAATGAAAAGATATTTTTGTTTTCAGAAAAATTGAGTGTAAGAATGGCCATTATTTTTGCCATGTCATTAGCCTTAGGGCGGTTTGTTGCCGGCTACTTAACCAAAAGAATGTCATGGGTTTTTCTGGTCATCGTTTGTATCATCATTTCAGGAGGTATTCTGTTATATGTGTTACCCCAGTTAAAGGTGGATGTGAACAATCTGGCACAAATTGAAAGTATTGCCGAGGTCCCTGTATTAGGCTTCGTTTTACCGTTAATTGGTTTGTTTATTGCTCCCATATATCCGTTGTTAAATTCAACCGTTTTAAGTGCTTTACCTAAAAATCTGCACTCACCGATGTCCGGGTTGATCATTATTTTTTCAGCCTTAGGAGGAACTTTAGGCTCACGTATTGTCGGCGAATTGTTTGAGCACATTGGAGGGGCCAATGCCTTTTATTTTCTGTTGATACCCATGGCGTTGCTCATTCTTTTTGTTTTGATTATCGATAGAATGTCAAAACGTAAAGCCATTAGCATATCATGAAATTTAAGCTTCATATAAAGACAACACTGGAAGAGCTTCTAGCTCAGGAAGATACCCTTGGAGATAAAAAAATCACCATAGACGATGAGGGACCCGGACGCTTTGATCTGCAAGCAACGGATGGTCGGACCTATACCGTAAAAGGAACCTATTATGTATCCAATGTACTGCAGGAGTTGGCCATTGCTCTAGATGAAGACAAAGAATTTGTTGAGCTGCCATTGTCTCAAATCGAGGAGCCTCCTGTGGATCGGATTTCCAGAATGATCAAATCCTATTATTGGGATCTATTGACGCGGTATATGGATGAGTCGGGGATAAAAAACCTGATTCAGGATACCAAGAACGAGTCCTTAACCGCAGACAAATTGCCGATATATGTGCCGTACCACGATACCATGGCTTTTGATTATTATACTAACCTGGAGGCTAAATATCCTATAGTAACAAGGAGGTTGCCCGAAGAAATAACACCGCAATATGTAAAATCCATCAATAAAAAGCCTGGTATTTTGTCATTGAAACTGGAGCGTCATAACCATACGGTTACGGGTGTGCCTTTTGTTGTTCCGGGGGGTAGGTTTAATGAAATGTATGGTTGGGACAGTTATTTTGAATCCGTCGGTTTGATTTGCGATGGCAGGGTGGAACTGGCCAAAGCCATGGCCGATAATTTTCAGTATGAAATTGAACACTATGGAAAGATTCTGAACGCCAATCGGTCCTATTATTTAACCAGAACACAACCCCCGTTCTATACGCGTCTCATTCGAGAGGTTTTTGCGGTTACAAAGGATGTTGAATGGTTAAGAAGTCATCTTGAAACAGCTATTAAGGAATACGAAACAGTTTGGATGGTTCATGGGAAGCGTCTCACTGAAAACGGTCTGAACAGGTATCTGGCCGAAGGCATAGGAATGACACCGGAGGCTGAAGAAGGCCATTATGATGCCATATTAAAGCCCTATGCTGAGCAGCTCAATTGTTCAATCGAGGACTATGTTGCCAGGTATCAGAACAATGAAATTGAGAACAAAGACTTAGATGCTTATTTTTTGCATGACAGAACAGTAAGGGAATCTGGTCATGACACTTCCTACAGAATAGAGGGTAACTGTGCCGATCTCAATCTTGTCGAACTCAATGTATTATTATATAAATACGAGATCGACTTTGCCGAGCTCATTCAGGACCATTTTGGAGATACATTTAAGTATAAGACCAACACCTATACCGGCAGGTATTGGTTAGAAAAGGCTGAAGCGCGCAAGGTCCTGATGAATACCTACTGTTGGAATGAGGAAAAGGGCCTATACCTGGACTACAATCATGTTTTAAAACAACAATCCAATTTTGTCTCGGCTACTACTTTTACACCCTTGTGGGCTGGCCTGGCAAGCCAGGAACAAGCTAGAAGTCTTGTGAATCAGGCGTTACCGCTATTAAAGGAAAAAGGAGGTATAGCAGGTAGTACAGAAGAAAGCAGGGGTGAAATCAATGCCTCCAGGCCCCATAGGCAATGGGATTATCCAAATGGTTGGGCCCCGCACCAGATGATGATATGGAAAGGATTGATTGATTATGGCTTTAACCGGGAAGCACAGGAACTTATATACCGTTGGCTGTATATGATCACAAGGAATGCAGTAGATTATAATGGAACCATTCCGGAGAAATATGACGTTGTCGAGGCGACACTCAAGGTCTATTCGGAATATGGAAATGTGGGCACAGAATTCGAATATTATCCTAAGGGAGGCTTCGGTTGGATGAATGCGTCTTACCAATATGGAGTTTCACTGCTGGACCGAGAACATATTCAAAACTTAAATAACCTGGTCAACCCGGATTCAATTTTTTAGATCACACATGGGTTCTTTAAAACTTATCTTGTCAGACCTTCGTTATTTTTCCATTGCCTGGGTGTTTTGTTCTCTGAATATTATGATTGGAACCTGGGTCCTGTATATTCCTTATGTAAAGGATAAGTTAGGCCTGAACGATGCTCAAATTGGCATTGCTCTATTTTGTCTGGCATTAGGTATTTTGTTGTTTTTACCCTTGGTGCCGTACCTGACAAAAAAGGTAGGTTTAGGCAAGTATACGCTTTTGGGGATTGTTCTCTTCGCAGTGGCGTTTACAGGTCCGCTGTGGGCTGTCAATTATACTCTGTTGTGTGCATCCCTGTTTTTGGTTGGTATATTTTCAGGATCTACTGATGTGGCTATGAATGCTGTGGTGTCTCAAATCGAAAAAGAGGAGGGCATTAATATGATGTCCTCAGCCCATGGTTTTTTTAGCCTTGGTGGGGTTATTGGGGGAAGCATTGGAACGTTTTTAATGGTATTTTTTTCGAAACCTGTATATCATATGGTGGTCATGGCCATTTTAGTGATTCTTTTGAATCTATGGTTATCGAAGCATTACTTTAATATCATTGAAACGAGGGATGCGACTCAAGAAAAAAGGCGTTCAGGTATCCATAAACTCAGACCCTTATTCGTCATCGCCTTCATCGCATTTGTGATTATGAGCAGTGAAGGGGCTATCGAACACTGGAGTGCTTTATATTTAGTTGAAGTGGTGAAGGTATCAAGCGATAATCTAGCCGGTCTGGGCTTTATTTTCTTTTCAGTGGCCATGACCATTGGACGGTTTTTTGGTGATGGCATAAGTGCTAGAATAGGATCAGTAAAAACGATTCTTATGGGTTGTTTTCTGGCCTGTGCAGGGTATCTTTTAATTTTATATAAGGAACTTGCAGTAGCCGTAATTGGTTTTGGAATTATTGGATCCGGTTTGTCAGTTATTATTCCGGAACTATTCAGAATGGCTGGAAAAGCAAAGGGCATCTCGGCTTCTGCTGCCATTTCATTTGTATCGGGCATGGGCTTCCTGGGATTTTTGTTGGGGCCCATTGTGCTTGGATTTATTTCCAATGCCTTCAGTCTTGTAAAAAGTTTTTTAACCTTATTGGGACTCACGGTATTGGCGCTTATCGTTTCCTTTGTGAAACTGAGATATGAAAAATTGAATAGGTCTTAGAGTATAGATCGTTGGAAATTCAATATAAAATGGTAGAATATTAAATAATGAAAACCCCTGGAATTCCTGGTTTTTGTGGAATCATACATAGCTCGAAATCGATTTCGGGAATTAAAAAAAGCTTTTTAAAACGATAAAGGAAAAAGAACGGATTGGAATTGTAACTTAGCTCAAGATCACCACGATTTCCTTAAAAAATAGATTTATTATTTTAAATACGATCGACATAATAAGTGTTGGAGAAGTCTTAATAGACTTTATTGGGCATCAACAGGGTGTTCAAATAAACCATACCCGTGATTATCATAGATATTTGGGAGGATCACCGGCAAATGTTGCCATGAACATGGCACGATTGGGTTTAAAACCGGTTTTAGTGTCTACAGTAGGCGATGACGGATTGGGTGAATATATTTTTCAACGGCTTTCCGAAGTGGGTGTCATAACAGATTACATCAAAAAAATTAGCGATAAACCAACGAGTGTCATATTTGTATCTCGAACGGATGGCACACCGGATTTTATCCCTTTTCGTAAGGCTGATCGCTGCATTTATGAAGATCAGATAACGACGGAAATACTTAAAAAGACAAAAATTTTTCATACCACCTGTTTTGCCTTGAGTCGGGAACCGGCCCAATCTACAATTTTGAAAAAGGCAGAGGAAGCCTATGAGATGGGATGCAAATTGAGTATCGATGTCAATTACGCCAAAAAGTTATGGAAAAACCAGGAAGATGCGTTAAATGTCATCAAAGCCTACTGTAAATTTAACCCCTTGGTTAAAATTAGCGAGGATGACATGCTCCGTTTTTTTGAGAAGAAACTGCCTCATGAGGAGATCTTCCAATTTTTTCATGACAACGGTGTTGAAACCGTTTGCTTAACACTGGGAAGTAGTGGTGTTAAATTGTCCCAACATGGAAGCGAGATCATCCAGCTGCCTGCAAAGCGAATTGAAAAAGTCATGGATGCCACCGGAGCAGGAGATGCCTTTTGGTCCGGGTTCTTGTTTGCCTACATTAAAGAAAAACCAATTGAAGAGTGTCTGGACATCGCCTTAAAACTTGCGGCTTTAAAACTCCAAAATGTTGGCAGGCTTCCGGATAACATCGATGTATTATCAGAACTTTTATAGACCTTTAACTGTAAACCATGAATCAGGATTCGAGTAGCGTTTTAAATGGTGTCATGCTGAATGCATATCCCGACAGCATTGGGGAAAATTTGGGTGATACAGTTGCCCTCCTAGAGTTGCCTGAATTTAAGGATGTATTTTCTTTGTTCTATATATTACCGACATTCTTTAATAGCGATTTGGACAGGGGGTTTTCAATAATTGATTACAATATTAATGAAGATCTGGTGTCTGAGGAGGATCTGAAAGCCTTAAATGCGCTGAATATAAAGTTGAAATTCGATATCGTCTTGAATCATCTCTCAGTGGCCTCACCACAATTTCAGGATGTATTGAAAAATGGAGAGCAATCACCATACAAAGACTTTTTTATCAACTGGAATACCTTCTGGCAGGGACATGGGGAAATGGATGCAAATGGCATCATCATTCCCGAGGCCAAATATTTGGACAAATTGTTCATGAGGAAATCGGGTCTGCCAATTTTGAAGGTAGGGCTTCCTGATGGTTCTGAACAACCCTATTGGAATACCTTCTATCAAAAGATAGAATATCATAACATAGCTATCAATGACTTACAAAAAGTTGAGGGATTAACTTCAGATCAAGCCGAATTAATTTGCAATAGGGTTAATTCGGCAATTGATAGCGGTGAGGATCTAAATGCGGTTAATTTCAATGGTCTTGAGGTTTATAAAGAACAGGTCCTTGCTATCGTCCATCAGAACAGGAGCTATTTAGGTCAAATGGATGTAAATGCCCGATCTTCATTGGTTTGGGATTTTTATGAAGAAACGCTTGAAAAATTAAAAGGATTTGGTTGCAGAATTCTGCGTTTGGATGCCTTTGCCTATTTACACAAGGAAATTGGGCAATCTAATTTTTTCAATACGCCGGGTACATGGCAATACCTGGAACGCATCAAACAGATAGCGAGTAACAATGAATTGATGGTTTTGCCGGAAATACATGCCGAGTACGGATTGCATTTGCATGATGAGGTGGCCTCCAAAGGCTACCAGATATACGATTTCTTTTTACCGGGTTTAATGATCCATACCCTGGAGACGGCCTCGAATACCGCCCTGTTGAAATGGGTAAGAGAACTTGTTTCGAAGGGTTATAAAACCGTAAACATGTTAGGTTGCCATGACGGCATCCCGGTGTTGGATCTCAAGGGAAAAGACCTGGCGGGCGAATATCGGGAAGGACTGCTCAGTGAAACGGAAATTGAGCATATCATGCAGGTCATCCTGGAGCGCGGAGGACGAATTAAAAACCTCTACAGTGCATCGGGTAAAAAACTGTCCTATTACCAGATTAACGCAACCTTTTTCAGTGCGTTGGGTGAGGTTCCTAAAAAATTAGTGCTGGCCAGGGCAATTCAATTGTTTATGCCGGGGATTCCACAGATTTGGTATTTGGATCTATTTGCAGGGAAGAATGATTACGCTGCAGCCGATAAAGCAGGAAGTGGAGGGCATAAGGAAATTAACAGGACCAATCTCAGTATGGATGCCATTAGAAAGGCCCTTAAGGAGGAGGTTGTCCAAAGTCAGCTTCATATGATGCGATTGAGAAACACATCCAAAGCCTTTAATGGGTCACTGCATATTGAGAGTTCCACTGAAGATAAGCTGGACTTGAAGTGGTCGTTCCATGATGATTTTGCCCGATTACAGGCCGACCTGAAAAATTTCGACTTCATCATAACCTTCACGGATTCAGGATCCGTCGAGACCATGACATTTTAAATTTCGAATTAAGAATTTAAACCCCATTTGCTATGTTGGTAGTTTGTTTTAACTTTAGAACATGGTAAATATAGTTTGTTTTGGAGAAGTTCTCTTCGATGTTTTTTCAACCCGCAAAAAAATAGGAGGAGCACCATTGAACGTGGCGAACCGCTTGACGTCATTTGGTAATCAGGTCGCAATGATCAGTGCCATCGGCCGTGATCATTTAGGTGAGGAGCTATTGGCTTATTTAAAGGCCCAGGACATAAATGTGAATGGTGTTCAGGTAACAGATGATTATAAAACGGGTATGGTGAATGTCACGCTGAATGCCAAGGGATCGGCTTCCTATGACATCATGTTCCCGCGGGCATGGGATAAAATTCAGTTCACCCAGGATATTCGGGCTCAGGTTGAAAAGGCAGATGCCTTTGTCTTTGGAAGTTTAGTTGCCCGAGACAATACCTCTCGACAAACCCTTTACAGTTTATTGGATAGTGCTAAATTTAAAATTTTCGATTTAAATCTCAGACCACCTTATTATACTCTGGAGGTATTAGACCATCTGATGCGTCGTGCCGATTTTATTAAATTCAATGATGATGAGCTTTATGAAGTTAGCCATGCCCTCGGATCAAAATTCAATTCCCTGGAGCAAAATCTGTGGTTCATCGCCGAAAAAACAAAAACAGATCAAATATGTGTAACCAAAGGGGCTCATGGAGCCGTTTTATTATACAACAACACCTTGTACTATAACAGCGGCTTTCTGGTACAGGTCAAGGATACCGTTGGGGCCGGCGATTCTTTTTTGGGTGCATTGACCAGTGAGTTGTTAAACGACGTAAAGCCCCAGAAGGCTTTAGACTTTGCCTGTGCGGTCGGAGCACTGGTAGCACGTAGTGAGGGAGCGAATCCAAAAATAGAACGCGCTGAGGTAGAGGCTTTTTTACATCCCAGATAGGATTTAAATGAATTCAACATGCAAACCATGGCACAATCTAAATGGATTTGATTTAGGCTCGGAACAGATCAAATTATCTGACTTATGAAATCTGGAAAACTAGTGAACCTGACAATACAACTTTCAAGAGCGACTGTACTGTGCCGTTTAAAGCAGTATAACATTCTGATATTCATTTCCTTTGCAGTTGTCATAAATTCATGCACATCCGAAAGATCAAAAGCAATAGATGTGTTCCTTATTGGGGGGCAGTCCAATGCCACAGGCCAGGGGTATATGAAAAATATACCGACATCGTTTAAAATTGACACGACGGTTTTGTTTTACTATTCAAAATGGCTTGGTGGCCATGGACAGCCTATGGCTTGGCAACCATTATGTCAGGCCTCGGAAACACCAGATAAATTTGGAGTGGAATTAAGTTTGGGGTCCAGACTTCAGCAACTTTATCCAGATCGTAAATGTGCCATTATAAAGCACGCTTTATCGGGGTCCAATTTATACGAGCAATGGCATCCGGGTAAGAACAACCAGGATACCCTCCATTTTGGAGAGGAATACAAGAAGTTCATTCATACCGTACAGCGTGGCATTGAAGAACTGAAGAACCAAGGATACCAGCCAACCATCAGGGCCATGTTTTGGCAGCAAGGAGAAGCTGACGCCCGCGATATTGCAGGAATAGAAAATGCCACGCATTATGGCAGCAGATTAAAGCGCTTTATACAACGGGTCCGAGAGCAGCTGGAAGTCGAGAACATGCTGTTCATTTACGGTTATGTCATACCTGAACCACTTCCAAGATTCACGGGTCGGGAAGAGGTTAGGCATGCACAGAAGATGGTCGATCAAAATTCCGGAGATGTGCTGTCGGTAAATCGGGCATTTGTGGTACATACGGATGATCTGCCCCTGAGACGTGATGAACCTGACTCACCTTTACCCAACGATGTGGTGCATTTCAATACCCTGGGTATTTTAGAACTGGGAGAGCGGTTTGCACTGAGATACCATCGGGAGATTAGGAATGATTTTGAATAGAGGGAACAGGTTAATGGATGCTCTAATGCGCATGTCAAATTTTAGGTCGAATCAACTTTTTCTTAATACTATCATTATATTTGTGGGTTTAAGAGGAGTGATGAATAGGAACAGAATTACTAAAAACGAAATTAGTGCATAACGAAAGTTTCTTTCTTTTCCTGTACATTTAAAATACCATGGCAATTCATAGGACTATGAATCAGGCAAAAACAAACAAACTAACTTAATTTATTATGAGCGAAGAAAGTAAAAGAAGGGAGGCCCTAATATATCATGCCAAACCAACCCCCGGTAAAATTAAGGTAGTTCCTACTAAAAAATATGCAAGCCAAAGAGATTTGTCTCTGGCGTATTCACCTGGTGTGGCAGAACCCTGTTTAGAAATTGAGAAGGATACCGATAAGGCCTACAAATATACAGCCAAAGGAAATTTGGTTGCGGTCATATCTAATGGAACGGCCGTATTGGGTTTAGGAAATATAGGTCCGGAAGCGTCCAAGCCGGTAATGGAGGGTAAAGGTTTGCTCTTTAAGATTTTTGCCGATATAGATGTTTTCGATATTGAGGTTGATACCGAGAATATTGATGAATTCATTCAAACCGTTAAAAATATTGCCCCCACCTTTGGAGGAATCAACCTAGAGGATATAAAGGCCCCGGAAGCCTTCGAAATTGAGAGACGCTTAAAGGAGGAGTTAGACATTCCGGTAATGCATGACGACCAACATGGTACAGCGATCATTTCGGCAGCCGCCTTATTGAATGCGGTAGAATTGGCGCATAAAAAGTTGGAAAAGGTAAAAATTGTTATTAGTGGTGCCGGTGCGGCTGCCATATCCTGTTCACGTTTATACCAGGCCTGCGGAGCCAAACGGGAAAATATGGTGATGCTGGACAGTAAGGGTGTTATTCGAAAAGACAGGGAGAATCTGTCGGCCGAAAAAGCGGAGTTTGCAACCCATAGAAAAATAGATACACTCGAGGAGGCCATGAAGGGTGCTGATGTGTTCATTGGCTTGTCGATGGCAAATATCGTGTCGCCCGAGATGCTGCTTTCCATGGCGAAGAATCCCATTGTATTTGCTATGGCCAACCCCGATCCGGAAATAAAATACAAGACTGCGGTAGAAACGCGTAAGGATATTATAATGGCAACGGGTCGAAGCGATCATCCCAATCAGGTGAATAATGTCTTGGGCTTTCCATTCATTTTCAGGGGCGCCTTAGATGTCAGGGCAACCAAAATTAATGAGGCCATGAAAATGGCCGCAGTAAAGGCCTTGGCAAAATTAGCAAAGGAACCTGTCCCTGAGCAGGTTAATATTGCCTATGGCGAGACCCGACTTGCTTTTGGCCGTGATTATATCATTCCGAAGCCCTTTGACCCCCGGTTAATTGCAGAGGTTCCGCCTGCAGTAGCAAAAGCTGCTATTGAGAGTGGTGTGGCGAAAAAATCAATTACGGATTGGGAAAAATACAAAGACGGGTTATTGGAACGTTTGGGATCGGATAATAAATTGGTTCGACTCATCTTAAATCGGGCAAAACTGGCTCCCAAAAGAATCGTTTTTGCTGAAGCCGATCAATTAAATGTGCTGAAGGCCGCACAAATTGTATATGAGGATGGCATCGCCCTCCCTATTTTACTGGGTCGTAAGGAGACCATTAAGGCCTTGATGAAAGAGATTGAGTTCGATGCCGATGAGGTCCCCATTATCGATCCGAAGACAGAGGAGGAGAATCCACGGAAGGACAGGTATGCCAAAGTATACTGGGAACAGCGTAAACGCAGAGGAGTCACCTATTATTCGGCCCAGCGCTTAATGAGAGAACGCAACTATTTTGCGGCCATGATGGTGAATGCAGGTGATGCCGACGGCCTTATTTCAGGGTATTCCCGAAGTTATCCAAGTGTTGTTAAACCGATGATGGAATTGATTGGTAAAGCCCATGGTGCAACACGTATAGCAACAACTAATGTGATGATGACCAAAAGAGGCCCCCTGTTTTTAAGCGATACCTCTATAAATATCGACCCCACTTCAAAGGATTTGACCAAAATAGCCCATATGACCTCTCAGGTCATTAAAATGTTTGGAATGAATCCGGTAATGGCCATGATTTCCTATTCCAATTTTGGGTCATCAGAACATGACAGGGCCTCAAAAGTTCGCGATGCGGTTGCCTATTTGCACCGACATTATCCAAACCTGGATGTCGATGGGGAATTGCAAACGGATTTCGCTTTGAATGATGATATGCTTCGTGAAAAATTTCCATTTTCAAAATTGGTAGGTAAAAAGGTGAATGCCTTAATTTTTCCCAATTTGGATTCGGCAAACATTACCTATAAGTTGCTAAAGGAATTAAACGAAGCAGATTCCATAGGACCCATTATGATGGGAATGCGAAAGCCGGTACATATCCTTCAACTCGGAGCAAGTGTCGATGAAATTGTCAACATGACTGCCATAGCGGTTATAGATGCTCAGTATAAAGAAAAGTGGGAACAAGAAAACGCTGAGGTAAAATAGCCTTTTTGTTAATTATTTTATTACATTTGATTGGTTAACGAGGGGTTTAATGATAACACATATCCAAGGAAAACTTACCGAAAAAAATCCAACCCATGTTGTTATAGACTGTAACGGTGTCGGCTATATGCTCAACATCTCCCTTCATACCTATTCCCAGATCCCGAACGAGGAAAATCTGAAATTATTCACGCATTTACAGGTAAAGGAGGATGCTCATACGCTTTATGGGTTCTCATCCGTAGCAGAGCGTGAGATATTTCGGCTTTTAATTTCAGTCAGCGGTATTGGTCCGAATATTGCGCGTACCATGCTCTCGTCTCTAACTCCAAAACAGGTGAGGGAAGCCATTGCGGTTAATGATGTGGCACTGATACAATCCATCAAGGGCATAGGTGCCAAAACAGCACAACGTGTTATTTTAGATTTGAAAGATAAAATATTAAAGATTTACGATATTGATGAAGTTTCAATACCCCAAGACAATACCAATAAAAATGAAGCGTTATCTGCATTAGAGGTCCTTGGTTTTGCGAAAAAACAAGCAGAACGTATCGTGGATAAAATTGTAAAGATCACCCCGGATGCCAATGTCGAAACGATAATAAAAGAAGCCTTAAAAAATTTATAACAGATTTTGAACACAACCAACCATAAATGTTATAAGCCAATAACTAAGTGTTTTGTTTTAATAATTGTTGGTGTATTTAGCTTAGCTTCCTATGCCCAGCAGCCTGCTCAGGATTCCATTAAAACAGGATTCAGCCTGGGAACACTTAAAACTCCGGATCCCAATAGCATAGAATCCAAGTATACTTATGACGCCCTGACCGACCGATATATCTATACCGAAACTATTGGTGACTTCAATATCAACTATCCTGTTATTTTAACCCCGACGGAATACTATGAGTTGGTAGCCAAAGAAAATTTAAAGAACTATTACAAAGAAAAAATAGATGCCTTTGATGGGAAAAAGGAAGGCGCGGATGATGCTCAGAAAAATCTGTTGCCTGAGTTTTATGTGAACTCTGGATTTTTCGAAACCATTTTTGGTGGTAATACCATTGAAGTGGTGCCACAGGGATCGGTTGAGATGGATTTGGGGATCTTATTTTCTCAACAGGATAATCCGGTTTTCTCACCCAGAAACAGGAGTAATTTCACCTTCGATTTCGATCAACGTATAAGTTTGAGCCTTCTTGGAAAGGTCGGAGAGCGTTTACAGGTTACGGCCAATTACGATACCCAGTCGACTTTCGATTTTCAAAACCTGATTAAACTCGAATACACCCCTACAGAGGATGATATCATTCAAAAAATAGAGGTTGGTAATGTTAATATGCCATTAAATAGTTCGCTTATAACGGGTGCACAAAGTTTATTTGGTGTTAAAGCGCAGTTGCAATTTGGCCGGACCACGGTAACAGGTGTATTTTCTGAACAAAGGTCGCAGTCCACTTCAGTTATTGCCCAGGGTGGCGGTACACTTGAGGAATTTGAATTGTTCATTAGGGACTACGACGAAAACAGACACTTTTTTTTAGCACACTATTTTAGGGACATCTACGATGAAGCTTTGAGGACTTATCCCTATTTAAATTCCAGGGGGCTTCAAATTAATCGTATCGAAGTCTGGATAACCAACCGAAATAACCGAACCGACAATGTAAGGAATATTTTGGCGCTTCAGGATTTAGGTGAGAGCGATCGTATTGGATTGGATGCGCCCCCGGCAAACTTTGTGAATGTGGGGCCAGGAGCCTTGCCTGATAATGGAAACAACGATTTCGACCCCACCAATATCGGTGGAGCAGGATCGCAATTAACCGATGCCGTCAGGGATGTGGCTACCGTAGAGAACGGCATTCTAGTATCGGGGGTTAATGAGGGATTCGACTATGCGAAATTGGAAAATGCCAGAAAGCTTATACCCGGGCAAGAATACATTTTAAACAGTGAATTGGGGTATATTTCATTAAACCAGCGCTTAAACAATGACGAGGTGCTTGCTGTAGCCTTCCAATTCACCCTGGGGGGTCAGGTATATCAGGTAGGAGAATTTGCCAATGACGGGGTAAACGCTACAGAAGTAACCAATAACAGTCAGGGCCAGGTCACTTCTGTAGTCAATTCTAACTTGGTGCTGAAAATGCTAAAAAGTAGTGTCACCGTCGTCGGTGAACCCATCTGGGACCTCATGATGAAAAATATTTACGATACCGGGGCCTATAACCTGAATCAGGATGAGTTTAAACTCAATATTTTTTATAATGAAGCGTCGCCCTTAAACTTTATTACACCCGTTGAAGGAACCAGCTTTCCTGTTTTTGATAATTTAACGCCTACCAATCCAAATGACGATAGGGAAATAGAAGAAACACCCTTATTACGACTGTTTAACCTGGATAAGCTAAACTTCAATAACGACCCTCAGGGCGGTGGAGATGGATTTTTTGATTTTGTCCCCGGAATTACGGTATTGCCTCAGAATGGTAAAATTATCTTCACCAAAGTTGAACCATTTGGACGGTATTTATTCGATGTCCTGGACGACGACGGGAATCCAAACAACAACGAAGCAGATTACGAGCAGGATGTTTATGCCAATCCAAACCAGGAAAAGTATGTATATGACCTGCTGTACAAAAGCACCAAAACAGCTGCTTTAGATGAAGTCGAAAAGAATAAGTTCAAATTAAAGGGACGTTATAAATCTGCAGGAGGCGATGGCATACCCATAGGAGCCTTCAATGTCCCCAGAGGATCGGTGGTGGTTACTGCCGGAGGACGGCAATTGGTGGAGGGTATCGACTACACGGTGAATTACCAATTGGGGCGTGTGCAAATATTGGATGAAGCCCTAAAAGCTTCAAACACGCCGATAAACATTTCAACAGAAAATAACGCCGTCTTTGGTCAGCAAACCCGACGTTTTTCCGGAATCAATGTAGAACATAAGTTCAATGATAATTTTGTTTTGGGCGGGACCTTACTTAATCTAAATGAACGCCCCATAACACAAAAGGCCAATTACGGTGCAGAACCTATTAACAATACGATTTTTGGATTTAACGGCAACTATGCTACAAAGGTGCCGTTCTTAACGCGACTTGCCAATAAATTACCGAACATAGATACCGATGTCGAATCGAACCTATCCGTACGTGGTGAGTTTGCCTATTTAGCTCCGGGAGCACCCAAAGGCACCAATTTAAATGGCGAGTCTACATCTTATATCGATGATTTCGAAGGCTCTCAAAATGCCATCGATCTGAAATCACAACAGTCCTGGTTTTTGTCAAGTAGACCCAAGGGGCTGGGACGAACCTATAGTGATGGGCCCGAGGACGAAAATGGCATACAGAACGGCTACGACAGGGCCATGCTGAACTGGTATACTGTCGATCCTATTTTTTACAGCAGTCAGCGACCGGGCGATGTCAACGACGACGACGTGTCCGATTTGTTTACCAGTCGTGTTTTTATTGATGAGTTATTCCCAAATAGAGATATTGTTCCCGGTCAGAACTCGGCCATATTCACCTTGGATCTAACCTATTATCCACAGGAACGGGGGCCGTATAATTTCCAACCGGGCTCTGAAGATGGCATATTGAATAATCCTGCCAATTCCTGGGCCGGTATTACCAGACAGTTAACCTCAACTGATTTAGAACAGGCCAATGTCGAGTACATTGAGTTCTGGTTACAGGATCCGTTTCAGGAAAATCCGACTAACCCGGGAGGGACACTGGTGCTTAATCTGGGTAATATCTCAGAGGATGTCCTGAAGGACGGACGTAAACTGTATGAAAATGGCTTACCCCAGAATGGAGATGTGAGTTTATTGTTACCAACCGATTATGGCACGGTGGTGCCGCAAAACCAATCTTTGATCTACGCTTTCGATACTACAGGAGAGGAACGCGACAATCAGGATGTCGGATATGATGGTTATGACGATGGCGAAGAGACACAGGTCTTTGGTGCTGCTTTCGGAGAGGATCCCGCAAACGACAACTACACCTATTTCCTGAATGCTTCAGGGGATATATTTGAACGTTACAAGCGCTATAATGGTGTTGAAGGTAATACGCCGGATACCTTCAGCCAAACAGATAGAGGCGCAAATACGCAACCCGATGTTGAGGATATCAATCGTGATAATACCATGAACACGATCGATAGCTATTTTGAGTATGAATTGCCACTCACCCGACAGAATTTACCCTTAGACCAAACCGAATTCGAGAATTTAGCAGTTACAAACCCCTTAAAGACCTTTTTAACGGATTTCAAGGACCGCCCACGATCCTTGCCCAACGGAGAAACCAAGAATGTGCGATGGTACCAGTTTAGAATTCCGGTTGAGGGGAGCCATGTCAAGGCCATAGGAGGCATTAATGATTTACGGTCCGTTCGTTTTGCACGGGTATACGTGAAGGATTTTGTTCAAAAAACGGTTTTCCGCTTTGGAACTTTAGATTTGGTACGAAGCGATTGGCGACGATACAGGCTCTCGTTAGACAGAAATGACCCCAATGTTCAGGACGATCCAACAGATTTCTCGGTGGGTATTATCGGAACCATTGAAAATGAAGGACGCTATGAACGTCCACCGGGCATTGAACCCGAAGAGCTGTTTAACAACAATTCTGTAATCGAACAAAACGAACAGTCCCTCGTGATTAACGTTTGTAATATGGAAACAGAGGATTCCAGAGCCGTATTTAAGAACATCAATATTGATATGCGCCAGTTCAAACGCATGCGTATGTTTATGCATGCCGAAGAGGATGAAATTGGAGGATTGTCAGACAATGAGCTTGTTGGTTTTATTCGTATGGGGAACGACCTTATTGAAAACTTTTACCAAATAGAAATCCCTCTAAAGGTTTCTGAATCAGCTTCAAGAGAAGGGTTATGGCCTGAAGTGAATGAGATTAACTTGCCCATTGAGGTACTGGGTAAAATTAAAGCGCAGGGCATATCCGATGGGACCTTAACAAATATCGATCCTACATTTTATGATGTTGTCGATGACGAGCCTGTTCCTGTGCCGAACGACCAGTTTTCAGATTATGTCGAAGGACAGCACCGTATTGCTATTAGAGGTAATCCTAACTTCGGGGACATTAGAACGTTAATGGTGGGGGTTAAAAACATTTCCGGAGACAATGATGTATGTGCGGAGATTTGGTTTAATGAATTACGACTGTCCGATATGGACAATGAGGGAGGTTGGGCTGCCATAATGAGCATGGATGCCAATATTGCCGATTTTGCCACCATAAGTGCCACAGGACGACAAAGTACTGCCGGATTTGGATCCTTAGAGCAAGGGCCGAGTCAGCGAAGTTTGGAGGACGTGCAGCAGTACGATGTGGTAACCAATGTTAATATAGGACAGCTGTTACCGAAAAAGTGGGGTGTACAATTGCCTTTTAATTATGCCCAGAGCGAAGAATTGATTACACCAAAATACGACCAGTTTTATGAAGACCTCACTTTGGATTCTCGAATTGCGGCAGCTGATACCGCGGAAGATAAGGAAACCATAAGACGGCAGTCAGAAGACTATACCAAGCGAAAGAGCATCAACTTTATTGGTGTTCGGAAAATCAGAACGAATGAAGAGGCCATTCCCCGCTTTTACGATGTGGAGAATTTAACCTTCAACTATTCCTATAATAAGCTCGAGCACCGGGATTTTGAAATCGAAAACCTGGTAAACAAAACCGTACGCGTTGGCGCTAATTACGCGTTTAACTTTAACCCGATAAAAGTAGAGCCTTTCAAGAAGAACGATTCCTTGTTCAAAGGCCAGTATTTTAAAATATTGAAGGATTTCAACTTCAACTTATTGCCAACCAGTTTTACGGTAAACACCGATATAAACCGACAATTCAATAAGCAAAAGTTTCGGGAGATAGACCTTGGCGGGGCCAATATTGGGATCGAGGAATTATTCCGCAGGAATTACACCTTCGATTTTCAGTATACCATAAACTATAACATCACCGATGCCTTACAGTTAAATTTTATAGCGGCCAATAATAATATTGTTCGCAATTACTTTAAGGATAATATCATTAATGGTGAACAAGACCCGACTTTAGATGTCTGGGACGGTTTCTTTGATGTGGGCGATCCCAACAGGCAAACACAGCAGCTGGGAATAACCTATCAATTGCCCATTAACAAGATTCCGACCTTTAGTTTTTTAGATGCGACCTATCAGTATAGTGGCGATTTTCAATGGCAAAAAGGATCGGATCTTTATGGTAATTTAGAAATTGAAGGCGAGACCTACAATTTGGGAAATACAATTCAGAATGCCAATACCCATAACATCAATTCATCCTTGAATATGGATCGATTGTACAGTTATCTCGGACTGGTCAAGAAACCGGTCAGAGGGGCAAGAACGAGAACCACAACCGCGAGACCTGGACCTCCGGGAGCGAATCAGGACAATAATCAGCCGAAACCCAAAAATAATACGGGAACGAAAATATGGAATGCGGGAGTCGATATTTTAACCAGTGTTAAGCGCATTCAGGTTAATTATTCTGAAAACAACGGAACCTTCATGCCAGGCTATTTAAGAACACCTGGATTTATTGGAACCCTAAAACCAACTTTCGGTTATACCTTTGGCAGTCAAAGTGATATCAGATATCTGGCAGCGCGAAATGGTTGGCTAACCCTCTTTCCTGAATTTAACCAGCAATATACCGAAACCCATACAAAAACGTTGGATATCTCTGCGAATTTAGAGCCTTTCAGAGATCTCAAGATCGATGTGATTGCGAACCGAACCTATTATGAAAATTTCAATGAGAACTATCGTGTGAATGATGTTGGGGGTAACCTGGAATATGAGTCGCTCACGCCAAATACCTTTGGTAATTTTAACATCTCAACCCTACTAATAAAAACGGCCTTCAGTAAAAGTGATGAGACCGGTTCTGAAGCGTTCGACGAATTCAGGGACAATCGCTTAATCGTTGCAAGACGCCTGGCCCAGGAAAGTGGAGCCGATCTTAATGATGTCGATGCCGACGGCTACCCCTTAGGCTTCAGTAAAAACAGTCAGGCGGTGCTATTACCGGCATTCCTGGCGGCGTACACAGGGCAGGACGCCAACAGCATAAAGACTTCGGCGTTTCGTGATGTGCCAATTCCAAATTGGGATCTGAAGTATTCCGGTTTTATGAAGTTTAATTGGTTTAAAAAGCATTTCAGACGATTTTCGATCACCCATGGCTACCGTTCCAATTATACCATCAATCAGTTCCAATCGAACCTTGATTATACAGCGCCGGATTTTAGTTTAGATTATGCCAGTCAGGACCCGGAAACCAAAAATCAATCAGGAGACTATAAGAATAAAACGCTTTACAGTAATGTTAATTTAACAGAAATGTTCAGTCCGCTGATTCGTATCGATTTTGAAATGAAAAATGCCATTAAAATTTTGGCCGAGGTTAAAAAGGATCGCTTATTGTCTTTGAGTTTTGATAATAATTTAGTAACCGAAATTCAGGGCAGCGAATATGTTGTCGGTCTGGGATACCGTATAAAGGATGTGCGCATACGCTCCCAATTGGCTGGTCCGAGAAAGCGGATAGTAAGTGATTTAAACATGAAGGCAGATATTTCAATAAGAGATAATAAGACAATTATAAGATATCTGGATTTAGAAAACAATCAGGTGACCTCCGGACAGACCATTTGGGGCTTGAAATATTCTGCCGATTATGCCTTCAGTAAGAATTTAACCGGCATATTCTACTTCGATTATGCCTTTTCAGAATATGCTATTTCAACGGCATTCCCACAGACTACAATCCGATCCGGATTGACCCTGCGCTATAACTTTGGAAATTAAAAGAACAAAACGTATTTGAATTTATATTTTGAATAGATACATTTGCTGAAATTATCTAAAACCATTTTTAATGAATATTCCATCAGATTTAAAATACACCAAGGATCACGAGTGGGTTAAAATAGAAGGTGATGTGGCTACAATAGGTATTACAGATTTTGCACAAGGCGAATTGGGAGATATTGTATATGTTGAGGTAGAAACGGTTGACGAGACGCTGGATGCCGAAGAAATTTTTGGCACTGTTGAAGCCGTAAAGACAGTATCCGATCTGTTCTTACCACTCTCAGGGGAAATTATTGAGTTTAATGAATCCTTAGAGGACGAGCCGGAAAAGGTGAATACCGATCCCTATGGTGAGGGGTGGATGATAAAAGTGAAGTGTTCCGACCTGTCGCAGGTGGATACCCTTATGTCTGCTGAGGACTATAAGACCCTGATTGGTGCTTAAGGACTATGCCTTATATATTGCCATCCTGTATTCAATTGGCTTAGCAACGCTCAGCATTGTTAATCTGAGTGAATTACCCGAAATTGATGTGGAATCAGGCGATAAACTCTTTCATTGTCTTTCCTATTTTGTGCTGGTCTGTGTGTGGTATAATGTATTTATCAACGGAAATAAGACGAAAAACCGGGCTATTGGAATGGCTGTGGTTCTGGCCTTTGTTTTTGGTATAATTATTGAGTTGTTACAAAGTGTGATTACAAAAACAAGAACGGCAGATATCTATGATGTAATGGCAAATGCATTTGGCATACTCCTGGCCATATTTACTTTAGTCATTTACAATACGAAACACGTTAAAAATAGATGATCACTTGTTTTTTTGACAAATAAATGGTTATTTTAGCAATCCTGATAAAACGATAATAATATGGAACCAAAGAAAAATCCTAAAGCCAATGTTGGTCGCAACAGTTCGCTCTATTTTGCTGTCGGCTTAGCCTTAATGTTGTTTCTGGCAAATTTTGCCATAAACTATAAGACCTACGATAAAACAGATATCGATATAGGGCAGTTGAATTTAGATGAATTGGACGATGAAGAAATTCCAATTACAGAGCAGATCCAAACGCCACCACCACCGCCACCACCACCGGCAGCTCCTGAGGTTATTGAAATCGTAGAAGATGAAGAAGAAGTGGAAGAAACCGTAATCGAATCGACTGAGACAGATCAGGAAGAAGAGATTGTTGAAGTAGAGGAGGTGGAAGTAGAAGAGGTTGAGGAGGATATTGAAGTCCCGTTTGCAGTGATTGAAAATGTGCCTGTATTCCCAGGATGTGAAAATGAGAAGGATAATACGGCCAAACGAAATTGTATGTCTGATAAAATCTCCAAGTTTGTCAACAGAAAATTTAATACAGAGCTGGCAAGCGATTTAGGGTTATCCGGAAGACAGCGAATTAACGTTATTTTTAAAATTGATAGAACAGGAAATATAACTGGTGTGCGCGCCAGAGCACCCCACCCAGGCCTGGAGAAAGAAGCAGCACGAGTTATTAATATGTTACCTAAAATGAAACCGGGAAAACAACGTGGTAAACCCGTTACAGTGCCTTATTCATTACCTATTATCTTTCAGGTTCAGGATTAGTACGTATATCAAAAGAGATAATATAAAAAACCGATATCAAATAAACGATATCGGTTTTTTTATATTTATGTCTTCTCAAAATATAGTATCTTTCAACTTTAAAAATAGCCGAGTCTAAATGATCAGAATTAGTGCTTCTATACTTTTCCTACTGGGTATGTTTCCCTATTCCATTGTTTCACAAAGTACCTTGTACAATGAGAAACCTCCTGTTTTTGATACATGCAAAGGAATTGGTTTAGATGCCCTGCAAGACTGTTTTGATAAAAATGTTTACCAATTCATTTATGCCAATTTTAAGGTCCCTGATGAGGTCAGTAATGACAGCTATACCGGTGAGGTCTCTGTATTGTTTGAAGTCGATACAACCGGAACGTTTCAGCTGGTTTATGTCGATGCGCTCTACGAGACATTAAAAGAGGAGACCAAACGCGTCTTTTCATCCTTTCCCCAAATAGAACCAGCCACCTACAATGGACGCCCAACATACAAGCAGTATGCCATGTCAATTAAGATGCCCTTCTTAACAAAGAGCGAGACCTACTTTATAAAAGAAGAAGACGTAGCGGAAGTTAATGCTTTGGAACTGGCTTCCAAAAGAGAATTCGACAGCATGACCTCCTCGTTGGGACCCTATGAGAACAAACGCTTTTCGAGTCAGCTTAATATTCCCTTCACACATAGTTATTACGCACAATTCGACAGGAATCTCAATCTTGTAGGTACCAACAGCCATACAGCGTCGAAACCATTTCTATTTGATGACATTGCGACCTATTATGATTTTGAGGCAGCACAGGAGCGTCTCAAAAAGGAGGCCAATACCTGGGTGGCGAGAAAATTATGGAATGAACATTTAGTGCAGGTTCAAAGTAAGGATTACTGGTTTACCATCGACCCGATATTCGATCTGCAGGTAGGTAAGGATACCGAAGCCGATTTTAATTCTACCTACAATAATACCCGAGGTATCCTGGTACAGGGAGGATTGGGGAATAAACTTAATTTTTATACATCCGTTTTTGAGAGTCAGGGACGCTTTGCTGAATATATTAATGAGTATTCAGAAGGGTTAAAAGCCTTTGGTCCGGATCCTGCCATAATTCCGGGACGGGGCATAGCGAAACGGTTTAAAACCGATTCATATGACTATCCGGTGGCAGAGGCCTATCTGTCCTATACCCCGACCAAATTTATCAATATGCAGTTTGGTCATGGTAAAAATTTTATAGGAGACGGTTACCGTTCATTGTTTTTAAGTGATGTGGCAAGCCCAAGTCCCTTTTTAAAATTAAATACCACCTTCTGGAAAATTAAATACACCAACACCTGGATGTGGTTAAAGGATGTGCGTCCGGAGGTCAATGAAGATGGGGCCTTCTTAACAAAGTATATGGCGAATCATTTCTTGAGCTGGAACGTTTCCAAACGGTTAAATTTAGGGTTTTTCGAATCGGTCTTATGGACCAATTCCAACGATCGCGGTTTCGATATAAATTATTTGAATCCGATCATATTTTATCGCGCCATAGAGTTCGAAACAGGTCAGGGTGCCGGTAATGCCATTGTTGGTGCATCTGCGAAGTATAAGCTTAATGACAACCTGAACCTCTACAGTCAATTTATTCTGGATGAATTTTCCCTGAATGATATCAAGGCGGGTGAAAAAAGTTGGAAAAACAAATATGGATACCAATTAGGTCTTAAGTATTACAACGCATTTCATGTTGATAATTTAATGCTTCAAATGGAATACAATCGCATCAGACCCTATACCTATTCGCATAATACCATCGTATTGAATTACGGCCACAACAACCAATCCATGGCCCATTTGTGGGGCGCCAATTTAAGTGAGCTGGTACTTATAGGTCATTATCAGTACCAACGTTGGTTTGCGGATGCGAAACTTATTTTTGGAAAGCGGGGGATCGACTTTAATAATGGCACCGATAACTTTAGCTATGGTGGAGATATTTACAGAGACTATAACGAACGTCCCTTCGATACGGGAATTGAAGTGGGTCAGGGTAATGCTGTGAACACATTTTATGGGAATTTACAGGGGGGTTATCTCATCAATCCGGTTTCTAATTTAAAACTGTTTGCAGACATTACAATAAGAAACTTTAATCCTGATACAGCATCACCATCGGCTTTAGAGAGTGATACCGTTTGGTTTAACCTTGGGCTGAGGACCGACCTGTTCAATTGGTATTTCGATTTCTAATACCTCAAAGACGCCAATGCCGTGCGTATTCCTTTACTAATCCCTAAGCACGATGATTGAAAATTCTCCTGTGAATTTTCAAAAAACACCTGTGAATTTTCAAAATTGTCCTGTGAATTTGCCGATTGGATGCTTACAAAATGAAACAAGTCTAACTACCTTTGATATCCCTTTTGCCTATCCCTTTTAAATACAATGGCTAAGCCTATAAACCAGAAAGGTAAATTGTTTTTTCACGCCTGTCCTAGGAGGAGCAAGATAAAATAAACATCCGTCTTACCCTCACGAGTTGAGAAAGTCCCTAATAGCTGGCAGGCGAGTGTCAATCAATTGAAAAAGGCGTAAAAATCCATGTAGCTTGACGACTGTAAGGAGGAATTCATGGATTTTAGCCTTTAAAATTAGAATTGACCGCCGAAGCTATAAGGACTAGACCTTCCTGCCTGCCATCCGCCAGGTAGGCAGGTTTGGTTCTTTTTACGGCAATGGGAAAAAGAACAATTAACCTTAGTATCAAATTATCCAGAACCCAATGTTAGGGGTTGGAACTATATCTCATTGCTAGGTATCATTTGGCTCCAGCGCTAAAACAGTCTACAGACTGTTTATTTACGCTTGGCCCGGGAGGAGTAAGATATATTAATACTACTTGTTCCCCTCTTGAGACCAAGAGGGGTGTCACGCTATCGCGTGACGGGGAGTTTGACTTTAAGTTTAGTTTGTTTTTTCATAACCCTCCGTCCCACGCCTGCGGCGTGATCCACCTCCCTTAAGCTAAAGGGAGGAGCCAGTTGCAATAATCTTTCTTGTTCCCCTCTTCAGAGGAAGAGGGCGACCGAGCGTTCAAAATACATCCTGTGGATGTATTTGGCAAAGGGGTGAGCTGGCGAGTTGGCATATCGCGTGACGGGGAGTTTGAAAATACATGATCGAAAAATAAAAATAAAATCCAATTCCTATTTACCAAACAGAATAGGGTCATTTGAGGCCCCAGCTCACATTACTCCTTCAAACTCCTATAAAAGGTCCTTCTGATTTTTTCTGAGGAAATAAAATTCCAACTGTAGCCAAGGTCATCATATGCCTTTGTAAGCGCGGTATTGACAGCAACCTCTTCCTCGGATTTTCCGTCTTTTATTTCATGGAGAATTTTTGTTCTCAGATCTTCGAGCATACTCAAAAAGAATCGATACGCTTTTTTATCGGAGGGATGACCATGCCCCGGTATAATTTTAGTGTCCTCATCAATTAGAATTAAGGCCTTTTTAACGGCATCAATATACCCGTTTACACTACCGCCCGAGGTTAAATCAATATAAGGATAACGTTCGTGAAAGAATACATCTCCCGTATGCAGGACATTGCTATCAGTGAAATAAAGCATACTGTCCCCATCGGTATGGGCATTATCGAAATGTACCACCAAAACCTGTTCTCCATTCAGGTAAATATGGAGTTTGTCGCTGTAGGTAATAACGGGCAATGCGTCTTTTTCCTGATGTTCTATGCGCCATCTCACATTGTCGTGTGCAATTATGGTCGTATTCCCTTTGGCTATATTGCTGTTCCCACCTGAATGGTCGCCGTGGTGATGTGTATTAACTAAAAACTTTATAGGTTTGTCACTTAGCGCTCTGATCGCTTCGCGTATTTTAGGGGTGACATGCGCGAATTGACTATCGATCATTAAAACACCTTCATCTCCCACAGAGATCCCGATATTGCCTCCCTGACCTTCCAGCATATAAATGTGTTCGGCCATTTTCAGGGTCTTAATAACTACAGCATTGTTTTGTGCACCTGTTGTAAAAAATAATAAAAGAAGGAATGGGGTAATGGTCCTGAATAAATGGTTCATAGAGTAAAATCATGATGTGGTTTAAAAATACAAAAATTATTGCGCTGTCGCCAGGAACTAAATAAGGCTTAAAAGCATTGCTCAAAATACAGTAAAAAGGTATCTTTGCACTCGCCATTTAAAGAGGAGCAATAGGAAATACATTGAACAGGTCAGAGTCTTCATTATCAATTCACGCCATAGTTTCAGATTTTAAGGAAATTACAAAAATGCGACTTTCCCTAAGTGTCGTGTTCTCATCACTGGCCGGCTATCTCTTAGGGGTTAGTACGGTGGACTATGTGACGCTGATTTTATTGGCCTTGGGGGGCTATTTCATGGTAGGGGCCTCGAATGCCTTCAATCAGATTATTGAAAAAGACCTGGATGCTTTAATGGTTCGGACCAGGAACAGACCGATACCGGCTGGTCGGATGACCGTTACCACTGCCTTCTGGATCGCTGCGATCTTTACTTTGTTGGGTATCGTTATTTTGTATACCATTAATAAGCAAACTGCCATGTTCGGGGCGATCTCTATATTTTTATATACCTGTGTCTACACCCCCCTTAAAACCAAAACACCTTTGGCCGTATTTGTGGGTGCCATTCCGGGAGCTATCCCCTTTATGCTGGGTTGGGTTGCCGCTACAGACGATTTCGGGATTGAACCAGGGACCTTGTTTGCCCTCCAGTTTTTTTGGCAATTTCCCCATTTTTGGGCAATTGGGTGGTTTTTGTTCGATGATTATGAAAAGGCAGGATTCTACATGTTGCCTACAGGCAAGCAAGATAAAGGAACTGCTGTACAGACCATCATGTATACCATATGGACCATTTTGGTGTCGATAATACCGGTATTTGGATTTACTGGTGCTTTACAATTATCGGTCATAGGGGCTATAATGGTACTGCTTTTGGGGTTATGGATGTTGTACTATGCGGTACGCTTATTCAATAAGATGACAGAAAAGGCTGCCAAACAGCTCATGCTGGTGAGCGTGTCTTATATCTCGATAGTACAACTGGTTTATGTGGTTGATAAATTTATAAGCTAAAAATGGATTTAACTCAAGGAACACAAGAAGAAAAGCAAATCAGGGCAAAAAAAATGATGCTCTGGTTTGGTATTGTATCACTGGTCATGACCTTTGCAGGTTGGACCAGTGCTTATATTGTCAGTAAATCGCGGCCCGACTGGCTTAACAATTTTGATTTGCCGGATGCATTCCTGTTAAGTGTAGCTATTATTGTATTGAGCAGTTTTACCCTTATTCTGGCCAAAAATGCTTTGAAAAAGGACAAGAGGTCTCAAACCACCTTATTTTTAGGGCTAACACTCGTTTTGGGTTTCCTTTTTATTTACAATCAGTTTCAGGGCTTTAATGAGATCATTGGAAGTGGCTATCATTTTACCGGACCTACGAGTAATATTACAATGACCTTTATTTTTGTGATAGCCTTTATGCATGTGCTGCATGTCATAGTTGGTTTAATATGTTTGTTGGTAGTAATTTATAATCATTTTAAACAAAAGTATACGGCAACAAGTTATCTCGGATTCGAACTTGCAGCTACTTTTTGGCACTTTGTGGATATCCTTTGGATCCTGCTGTTTTTGTTTTTATATTTCTTTAGATAACGAATAAAATGATTATTTTTGTGCAACTTTAAAAAAAACAACCAATACTTATGAGTACTACAGTTGTAAATACTGGAACAGAAGGTAAAGCATGGGGCGGCGGTAACAGGCCTTTAAATGCCAGTTATGGTAAAATGATGATGTGGTTTTTCATTGTTTCAGATGCCTTAACCTTTTCCGGATTTCTGGCGGCCTATGGCTTTTCAAGATTTAAGTTTATTGATTCCTGGCCCATAGCCGATGAGGTTTTTACCCACGTACCATTTTTACACGGTCAGGAATTGCCGATGATTTACGTGGCGTTTATGACCTTCATACTTATTATGTCCTCCGTTACCATGGTGTTGGCAGTAGATGCCGGGCATCACTTGAATAAGGCGAAGGTAACACTGTATATGTTGTTAACCATTCTTGGCGGTCTTATTTTCGTTGGATCGCAGGCTTGGGAATGGGCTACATTCATTAAAGGAGATTACGGAGCCATACAAACCAAAGGAGGCAATATTTTACAATTCGTGGATACGGAAGGACATCGTGTAGCACTTCGCGATTTTGCCGTTGTCGAACCTAAGGAACGAACAGCTCATGATAAAACAAATGGTTTATGGTTTGTTGAGGAAGGGACGCTTCCTAGCTATACCGTTGAAGAAGTTATAGCTGGCTTAGAGACGCATGAAAACATATTGGTAAGAACCCAGTTATTGGATGAACATGGCCAAAAAACAATTCTCTCTCGTGAGGAATCGTTGAAACAATTGAAGCAAAACGGTAAGGCCGTTGTTGAAGGCGCTAATCTTCATGTTAATGAATACGGGTCTCCACTGTTTGCAGATTTCTTTTTCTTTATTACCGGATTTCACGGTTTCCACGTGTTTTCTGGGGTGGTCATAAATATCATCATTTTCTTTAATGTGATTCTGGGTACTTACGAGCGACGAAAAAGTTATGAAATGGTAGAGAAGGTGGGTCTGTATTGGCACTTTGTAGATTTGGTATGGGTATTTGTATTTACATTCTTCTATCTGGTTTAAAAAATAAAGCACAATTTAAAAAATGGGACACGGTCATAATTTAGCGATATTAAGAGGATTAATTAAATTCAAGAGCAATACCCAGAAAATCTGGGGGGTTTTAATCCTGTTGTCAATTGTAACAACGGTTGAAGTGGCTTTAGGTATTTACAAACCTGAAAGTCTGATGATAAAGGTACTGGGAATGAAATTACTCAACTGGATATTCATCATATTAACCATTGTAAAGGCCTATTACATTACCTGGGATTTCATGCATATGCGCGATGAAACCAAAGCCTTGCGCCGAATGGTGGTATGGACCGCTATTTTCCTGATCCTTTATCTTATTTTCATCTTATTACAAGAGGGTGGATATGTATTCGATGTATACAGTTCAGGATACGTAAAAAGAGATTTCTAATCAGGTATTTTAAGGTTAAATAATATATAATTAGGCGGTTTTTAGACCGCCTTTTTTTATTTTTGCAAAGCTGTAAATGATGAGGAAAACAAAGATGAATTATAAAAAGGTCAAACGGTATACGGTACTTGGGATACTCTTTTTTCTTCCCGTTACTTTTTTACTCTTTCTATATCCGGCGACTCATAATTACACCCCTCTGGATATTGTGAATACCAATGTGGCGGATATCTATCAGTTCGAAGATCTAAGTGAGAACAGCGTGGTATTTAAAGATCACATAACCGTTTTAGGCTTTATTGGCAGGAATCCAGAGCAGCAATTGGTGGCCCTGTCTAACTTAAAAGAACTGGTCTATGATAAGTTCAAAGGGTTTAAGAAGTTTCAGATCGTTGTTGTAGCTCCCAAAGGGATCGAGTCTGCTGTAAAGGAATTAGAATCCGAAATAAGTTCTTATGAAGATCTGAAATTTTGGCACTACGTATTTGGAGAACCTGATGCTATTTTGGATGTATATGGCAGTTTGAAGTGGCATAGCAATCTGGAGAGTGATTTAAGCACAGATCAGGTGTTTGTCATCGATAAAGATTTAAACCAGCGAGGACGATTGGATGACCGCAGCGAGAAGGCGGTTGAAAAGGATGAAACGCCTTATATGTTGTACAGCTACGACTGTATTGAAGTGTCTGAAATAAAGAACAAAATGAATGACGATTTGCGTATACTCTTAACGGAATATCGTCAAAAGCGAAAAGGAAATTTTAACTCCGACATCAGACGTGCGAAAGATTTAAAGGATTAAATGGATCGCAAGTTCATGAGATGGGACAGTGGTACTTTTTAAAAAGTATGTTGCGTTAAGTAAAGCATTTAAAATGAGTAAAAAGACAAATTATTCGTATATCGGCATTGCCTTTATAATTTTGGTTTTTGGCATTCTATTCATTCCCAAAATTGTAGATCGTATTTCAAACAACGATGTGATTAGAAATGAAAGCAGAACGGATTATGCAAAGGAGAATAAAGGTGGCGGTACCACATTGGCCTACATTGAAAATGAGGGGATAAAACGACAGGTTCCGGATTTTAGTTTTACAAATCAGAATGGGGAAACCATTACGAACAAGGATTATTTGGGCAAAGTCTATGTCATTGAATTTTTTTTCACCTCCTGCCCAACCATTTGCCCGCGTATGAATGCCAATCTGGTAGCCATTCAGGAGGCCTTTAAGGCATATGACGATTTTGGAATAGCGTCCTTTACGATAGATCCAAAGCGTGATACGCCGGAAGTCCTTAAAGATTATGCCACAAAATACGGCGTGACACATCCCAATTGGAATTTTTTAACTGGAGACAAAGAGACCATTTATAAGCTCGCAAATGAAGGTTTCTATATATATGCCGCTGAAAATGAAGATGTCCTGGGTGGTTTTGAGCATTCGGGAAACTTTGCATTAATCGATAAAAAAGGGTTCATCCGTTCGAGAACGGACAGTTATGGTAACCCCATTATATACTACAGGGGCATTGTTTCAGAGGCTGAGGTTGCGGGTGAAGACGGTGAAAGAGAGGAAATAAGTTTATTAAAAGATGATATTCTAAAATTACTCAATGAATAATATAAGGGGACTATGCCCTGCTACTTTTGGAACGGTGGTAATAGTCCACATAATAAGTACTCGGAATGAATAAGAACAAAGTCAGTAGGGAAGATAAGAAGTATAACCGATTTATTGTAGCCCTGTCTATCGCCATACCCATTGTGGTGGCTGTATTGTTTAAGGTGAGGCTCGACTTTGAACTCCCTGTTTTTTTGCCACCAATTTATGCCACCATAAATGGTTTTACTGCCATTATTTTAGTAATTGCCTTTATTGCCATCAAAAATAAAAAAATCGTTTTACACGAAAACCTGATGACTACGGCGCTGTGGTGCTCGGTTGTTTTTTTGATCATGTATGTATTATATCATATGACGAGCGACTCGACCGTTTATGAGGGTAATTTAAGAGCGCTGTATTTATTCGTGCTTATAAGCCATATTGTATTATCCATCGCGGTTATTCCATTTGTACTTATAACCTATGTCAGGGCCATAACCAGGAACTTTGAAAGCCATAAAAAAATAGCAAAAATAACATTTCCCTTATGGCTCTATGTTGCTGTAACCGGCGTTATTGTGTATGTAATGATTTCACCATACTACTAACGAAAACCGCTATGAAGTATTTAGGGCTGTCATTTAAAATGGGGTAATGATACCGTGTGAAAAAGGGGCAATATAATATAAGACTATGAAGGGCAAATTTTTCTTTTTTATATTTTCTGTTATCGTGTTTGTCAATGCAAATGCTCAGTGTGCTATGTGCAGGGCAGTATTGGAAAGCGAGGAAGGGCAGGGGGCTGCCCAAGGCATTAATGACGGCATTGTGTATTTAATGCTTATTCCATACCTCCTCATTGGAGGTGTGGCCTTTGTGATTTATAAATCCTACCATAAGTTAAAAAAATAATAAAAAGTTTTAGGTACAGTTTTTGTAACATTTCTTTGTATTGATAGTCTAATTATTAAGGCTTTCGGCTCATTTTATCAATCAAAGAAATCATGCTCGAAATTAAAGAACTTCACAAATCTTATCCTATAGGCGATTCCAGCTTACATGTGTTAAAGGGAATTAATTTATCTGTTAAAGAAGGTGAAATGGTGGCCATCATGGGGTCGTCAGGTTCAGGAAAGTCGACCCTGCTCAATATTATCGGCATGCTCGATGAGGCCGATTCCGGTTCCTATGTTCTGGACGGGATACCCATAAAAAATCTCACGGAGAAGAAGGCAGCCCTCTATCGCAACAGATTTTTAGGCTTCATTTTTCAATCCTTCAACCTGATAAACTATAAGAATGCCCTGGAGAATGTTGCACTACCATTGTACTATCAAGGGGTGAAACGTAAAGAACGTCAGGAACAAGCCATGTTCTATCTGGAAAAAGTAGGCCTTGCCGATTGGGCACATCACCTGCCCAAAGAATTATCCGGAGGACAGAATCAGCGTGTAGCCATTGCGAGAGCCCTGGCGGCAAATCCTAAATTACTACTGGCCGATGAGCCAACCGGTGCTCTGGATACCCATACCTCTTATGATCTCATGGCATTTATCCAGGAGTTAAATGATGAAGGAAAAACAATCTTAATGGTTACGCACGAGGAAGATATTGCCAATATGTGCAAACGTATCGTCAAGTTACGCGATGGTATTATAATGGAGGACAAACTGGTTGAACTGGACAGCAGAATAACATGTTTGATTTAGACCTTTGGCGGGAAATATTTCAAAGTATTAATAAAAACAGAACCCGAAGCATCTTGTCGGGCTTTACCGTTACCTTTGCCATTTTATTGTTTACCATTTTATTCGGTATAGCCAATGGATTGAAAAACACCTTCAAGGAAGCCTTTGCCGATGATGCTGCCAATGCCATTTTTGTGCGTTCGGGAAGAACGACCAAGGCTCATAAAGGCCTGCAGGCGGGAAGGCGAATTCAGTTTAAAAATGAGGATTTCGATTATATGATCGATGAGTTTGATGAGAAAATCGAATTCATTACTGCAAGAATATACAAAAACGTATCGGCCATTTACAGGAATGAACACAATACCTATAATCTTAGAGCCGTACATCCCGACCATCAGTATTTAGAGCGCACCATAATGAAAGAAGGGCGCTATATTAATCAGAATGATCTTAATAATAAAACCAAGGTTGTCGTTATCGGCAGGTTAGTGGCAAAGGATTTATTTATTAAGGAAGATCCTATTGGAAAGTATTTAAACCTCAATGGGATTCAGTATAAAGTCGTTGGGGTTTTTAAAGACGAGGGCAACGATAACGAAGAACGGCTCATCTACATGCCGGTAACCACAGCGCAACAAATTTATGGCAATAACGATTATATAGACCAGATAAACCTGACCTATCAGCCCGAAATGAATTTTGATCAGGCCATTAGATTCGGGAACGATATCACCAGGAAACTAAAAAACCGGTTTTCAGTGGCCAATTCAGATCAAAGAGCCATACGCGTATTTAATATGGCCAGTCAAACTCAAGGCGTGAGCAAGATGAATGCCGTTTTGGGTATCATTATTCTCATAATCGGTTTAGGGACTTTAATAGCGGGTATTGTGGGTATCAGTAACATAATGATTTTTATAGTTAAGGAGCGCACCAAGGAAATTGGTATTCGGAAATCACTTGGTGCCACTCCGGGATCTATAGTCTCTATCATCCTCATAGAATCCATAATCATTACCACGGTAGCAGGCTACCTTGGACTTTTAATAGGCGTCGGCGTCTTAGAATGGATAGGGCCGAGCCTAAAGGACTATTTTATTACGGATCCCGCCGTTAAACCGTCCATCATCATCACGGCAACATTAACCCTGATTGGCGCCGGAGCCTTGGCCGGGTATTTACCTGCTAAAAAGGCCTCGAATATTAAACCGATTGTAGCATTAAGAAATGACTAACCATGCTCAGATATTTATTAGATAGGGACACCTGGCAGGAAGTTTACGATAGTTTGAGTAAAAATAAGCTGCGTACCGTTATTACAATGATCGGGGTATGGTGGGGCATTTTACTACTTATCGGATTGCTGGGATCTGCGCGTGGGATGGAAAATTCGTTTAACAGATTATTTGGAGACTTTGCCACCAACAGTGTTTTTATCTGGGGACAAAGTACAAGCCGACCATTTAAAGGCTTCCAGGAAGGAAGGCGCGTGAGGCTATCCCTGACCGATGCCAAAAAGGTGGAAGACAATATTGAAGGCATCGAATTTGTAGTACCCAGAAATCAGAATCAGGGTACCGTTGTGAGGAACTTTTTGTCGGGCAGGTTCAATGTAGCGGGCGATTATCCTTTATTAGATGTTGTTCAAAAGAAGAAATTAGTATTTGGCAGGTTCATCAACCAGAACGATATTGATCATAAAAAGAAGGTTGCGGTTATCTCAGAGGATGTTTATAAACAGCTGTTCGAAATAAAAGAAGATCCCGTTGGGGCCTACATGCAAATTAACGGGATGAATTTTACCGTTATTGGGGTTTTTGAAGAGAGTAATGTGCGGATGGGTCCCGGATCCGATATCCATATTCCGTTTACTACCTTCCAGCAGGTATATAATCAGGGGGATCAAATCGGATGGATTATGGTCACCGGGAAACCGGATTACAATATAAAGCAGATCGAACTGGATGCGAAGTTACTGCTAAGAAATTTAAACCAAATTCATCCTAAGGACAATCGTGCCTTTGGCAGTTTTAATTTAGGTGAGAATTTCGATAAGGTGACAGGGTTTTTAACCGGTATGCAGTTTTTAACCTGGTTTGTGGGTATCGCGACCCTGATTGCGGGTGTTTTTGCCATTGGCAATATCTTATTGATTACCGTTAAAGAGCGCACCAAGGAAATTGGTGTGCGTCGTGCCCTTGGTGCAACACCATTTGAAATAAAAAGGCAAATCGTAACTGAGGCTGTATTTTTGACCCTTTTTGCCGGTATTTTCGGAATCATATCAGGGGGATGGATCCTCATCCTGTTGGATTATTATTATGGTCAGGGCGATGATGCCACTTTGGTCAACGCCTCTGTATCCATAGCCATTGTCTTTTTAGCACTGCTGATACTGATCATATTGGGAACACTAATCGGACTGATACCTGCATTTAAAGCCACAAGTGTGAGACCCATTGAGGCGCTGAGAGAAGAATAATAAAATCAATCCATATAAAATGAATAAGACCTTAAAGATTAGTCTGATTATCGTTGCCATTTTGGCGCTGGCCTACGTACTCAAATATTTTAAAGAATCGAATACCAAGGGAGTTGAAGAGTTTACTACGGAGACACCGTATTACGATTCGGTAAAAACTAAGGTGGTGGCCACCGGTAAATTAAATCCGGAAGAAGAAATCGAATTGAAACCACAGGTGTCCGGTATCATTGATCAAATCGTTGTGGAAGAGGGCGATATCGTACAGAAAGGGGATTTAATTGCCAAAATAAGGGTGGTCCCCAACGAACAGAATCTGGCCAGTGCTGCCAGTCGTATTAAGACCGCGCAATTGGCAGCTAACAATGCTGAAATCGTATTTAAGCGCAATAAAGCCTTATTTGAAAAAGGGGTGATTTCACAACAGGATTTCGAGAATAGTGAACTGTCCTTTAACCAGTCTAAAGAGAATTTGTTACAGGCTCAGAACGATTTTCAAATCATTAAACAAGGATCCCTGTCCGGTGGAAGTTCTGCCAATACGAATATTGTGGCCCAGATATCGGGAACTGTATTGGAAATACCGGTTCGTGAAGGCGATCAGGTCATACAGAGTAATAATTTCAATGCGGGGACGACAATCGCCACGGTTGCAGATATGAGTATTATGATTTTTGAAGGAAAAGTAGATGAGGCCGATGTCGGTAAAATAGAGGAGGGGGAAGACATTAAGGTGGTATTGGGCGCAATTAACGAAAAGGAATTTCCCGCAAAATTAACCTTTGTGGCACCTAAAGGCGTAGAAGAGAACGGAGCCGTACAATTTACCATAAAGGCTGATGTTGAAGTGGCGTCCTCGAAAAATATAAGGGCGGGATACAGCGCCAATGCCGAAATAGAAGTTGAAAACAAGGATAGTGTCTTGGTTATTAAAGAGGCCCTTGTCCAATTTAACAGGTTTACCGATAATCCGTTTGTAGAAGTTCTAGAGGAGGACGGGACTTTTAAAAAGAAAGAGGTTCGGCTTGGTACCTCAGACGGCATCATAGTAGAAATATTAGATGGTGTTGAAGAAGGCGACAAAATCAAAGTGTGGAATAAAGCATCAAAAGACGATGAAGAGGAGGAAGACAATGACTAATTTCAGGTTGGTACTCATGGCACTGTTCTTAGGCCTGATGGCATATGCCCAGGAAAAGAAATGGACCTTAGAGGAATGTGTTGATTATGCCCTCGAGCATAACATAACAGTGAAACAAGCCGAAAACACCCTGCTCTTAAATAAGCAGGATATCAAAGCATCTCAAGGTAATTTTTTGCCCTCTGTGGGGGTGGGACTCAGGCAATCCCTGAGCCTTGGTCAGGCCGAGTTGTTTCCGGGTAATTTTGTAGACAGAACCTTCCACTCGACAAGTGCCGGATTAAGTGTGTCACAAACTGTTTTCAACGGGTTTAGAAACAGCAACGTTTACAGGCAATCGCAGTTAAACTTAGAAACCAATCAGTTGGAATTGGAGCGCATAGAAGATGACATATCATTAAATGTGGTCAATGCCTATTTAAATGTATTGTTCAACAAGGAAAATTTGGAAACGGCACAAGCACAATACGACTTTAGCGAACAACAATTGGATCAGGTAAAAGTATTGGTTGACGCCGGGGTACAGCCAAAAGCTAATATCTATGATGCTGAAGCCACCTTGAGCCGGGATGCTCAGCAGGTGACCATTGCAGAAAACAATCTCAAACTGGCATTGCTTAACTTGTCCCAGTTATTACTGCTCCCATTCGAAGGATTCGATGTTGAGGTGATAGATGTTGGAACACCATCGGAAACCTTGTTGTATTCGGATGTATCGCCGATTTTAGAATATGCCATGGCCAACAGGGTGGAAATAAAGGTTGCTGAAAAGAATATTGAAAATGCAGCACTGAATACCGAAATATCTAAAAGCGGATATTACCCCAGTGTAAGCCTGGGTTATGGATTTAATACGGGAGCAAATTTCTCCAATTTGAATAGTTCTAATTCCTTTTTTCAACAGATTAATGAGAACAAAGGCCACAGCTTTAATCTGAATGTCAATATCCCCATATTTTCGAGATATCAAAATAAAACCTCCGTGGCCAAATCGAAGATTCAGGAAGAAAACAGCAAGCTCAACTTAGAACAGGCTAAAATTAACCTAGAATCCATAATTCAAAGCGCCTATACCGATGCTCAAGCTGCATTTAAAGCCTATCAGGCGGCCATCAAGTCCCTGGAATCTCAAAAACTGGCCTTTAATAATGCCAAGGAGCGATATGATCTGGGCAACATGACAGCTTTTGATCTGGAACAGTCCAGGGTACAGCTTATAAATGCTCAATCCTCTTTAATAAATGCGAAGTATGATTTTGTTTTTAAGACAAAAGTTTTGGATTTTTACATCGGAAAAACAATAACCTTAGATTAATTGGCATATATTTTAAGTATTGAAACGGCAACGACAAATTGTTCTGTTGCCCTGAGTGAAAATGGCAAAACCATTGTTCTTAAGGAAGATTATAATGAAGGCTATTCTCATGGCGAACGGTTACATGTCTATATTGAGGCTGTTTTAAAAGAAAGTGGCCTTAAGAAGGATGAATTGCATGCCATTGCCATAAGTAAAGGACCCGGTTCATATACGGGATTGCGGATTGGGGTTTCTGCGGCAAAGGGACTCTGTTATGCCCTGGATATTCCATTAATTTCCGTACCGACATTAGAAGCCTTAGCCTGTCAGGTGGATCCTTCGAATGGGGTTATTGTGCCCATGTTAGATGCAAGAAGACAGGAAGTGTATGCGGCAGTTTTTGATGTTCGGCACAACCAGATTAGGGAGACTCAAGCTCAAATTCTAGACGCGGTCGCATTCAGGGACTACTTAGAACGGGATAAGGTGTCTTTTATAGGTAATGGAGTTGAAAAAACAAAAGCCCTCATTCATCATTCGAATGCGGTATTCATTGAAGGTAGACTGCCTTCGGCAAATACCATGGGACGCCTGGCCTATGACAAATACAAAAAAGGCGACCATGAAGATGTCGCCTATTTTGAGCCTTATTATTTAAAGGATTTTGTGGCTATTAAACCCAAGGGTTCTTCCCGCTAGACCTGTTCGGGGTTGTATTGGGTCTATTAGTGAAAAAGCTTATTCGTTTTTTCGAATGTTCACTTGATGCGGGTATGGAATTTCAATACCAGCGGCATCAAGAGCTTCTTTAGTCTGCTCGGTCACGTCGAAGTATACGGCCCAATAGTCTGCGGTTTCACACCAGGGTCGAACCGCGAAGTTTATTGAGCTGTCTGCCAACTCCAGGACCGTTACTGCCGGAGCAGGTTCTTTGAGGACTTTGGGGTGAGCCGTTAAAACACCCATCAAGACGTCCTTGGTTTTTTTGATATCCGAATCATAATCAACACCAAAAACTAAATCCACACGACGCGTGCCTTCTGTCGTATAATTTATAATATTCCCATTGGAAAGTGCCCCATTGGGAATGATGATTTCTTTGTTGGAAAGTCCCGTGAGTTTGGTGGTGAATATTTCAATTTGCTTAACGACACCAATTTCACCTTGCGCCTCAATTAAATCTCCTATTTTAATAGGTTTAAAAATCATGATTAAAACACCACCGGCAAAATTGCCCAGAGATCCCTGTAAAGCCATGCCTACCGCCAGACCGGCTGCCGCTAAAATAGCAGCGAAAGAGGTCGTTTCCACACCTAATTCAGCCAATATGGCAAGGATCAGTAATATTTTTAAGATCCAGCTCAGCAAGTTCAACAAAAACTTTTGAAGACTTTCTTCATAATTGCTTTTGGCCATGATTTTTTTGGTACCTCTAAGAAGACGTTTAATAATCCACATACCGACAATCCAAATGATGATTGCCGCTACTATTCTTAATCCGTAATCCGTGGCGAGGTTTAGCCATTTTTCAGTGTCTACATTTTCTAAATCCATAGTGTCTTGTTATATAAGGTTTAAATTAAAATTGCTGCTAGTGCTAGTATGGCAGGTACAGCCTGTATGTACAATAGTTTTATTTTCTTTGTTGTGTATGCGCCATAAACACCTGCTACAGTAATACAAATCAAAAGAAATACGGCCATTTTCAAATCGCTATCGAAAAGCGATAGCAACAAACCTACAGCTAAAAAGCCATTGTATAATCCCTGATTGGCCGCTAATATTTTCGTGTCTTCGGCATGGGCTTTAGATTTTAGACCAAATGCTTTAATGCCCCTGGGAGTCGTCCAAAGAAACATTTCAAGTATGAGGAAGTACACATGCTCAAAGGCCACAAGAGCTATTAAGAAAACGGCTATGGTATTCATTTTTCTATAAGTTTCAAGGCCTGATCAACCTGAGTCACCGGTAGTTTGCAGGCTTTATTGACACAAACATAAATGTAGGTGTCCTCTGGGTTAAAGCGATTTTCCAATAAGGGCATGTTGCTGCTCACGGTACTTCCCGCAATCAACGTATTGGGGAGGTAGCTCCTGTTCAGCTCTGAAATCTTTTCTTCAGCCGCTGTGCCGACAATGGCCACTTCGTAAAACGGATTGGTATAATTAAGCATTAAATCCAACCAATTCGAAAACCCCGAAGGATAGGTCTGCATTTCGGGTTTTACATTGTTTAGCATGATTTCGGCCGCGTTGGCAAAATATGCGTTATCAAAATAATGCGCGAGTCGAAACAGGTTTTTCGCCATGATCGAGTTACTTCCCGGGATGACATTATCCCGATATTCAATACTTCTGGTAACCAAGGAAGGGTCATCATCAGATGTAAAAAAGAACATTCGGCTTTTTTGATCAAAAAAATGATCGAAGGTATAATTCGCCAGATCCCGCGATGCATCCAACCATTTTCGATCTAAGGTCGATTCATACAGGCTTAAAAAAGCAGCTATTGTGGCCGCATAATCTTCAAGATAACCATTAATAGTGCTCTTGCCGTCTTTATAGGTATGGTATAATCCTCCATCCGGGCGCAGCTGTTTCTGCAAAATGAAATTGGCATTCTTTAGGGCTGATACAAGGTATTCCTTTCGGTTTAGCACGCGATAAGCATCGGTATAGCCTTTTATCATTAAGGCATTCCATGAGGTCAGGGATTTATCATCTAATCGTGGTTTGTCCCGATTATTGCGAAGGTCGTTCAGTTTCGCCTCCCAGAGTTCTTTTTTCTCTTTTAATTGTACCGCATCGAGATTGTGCTTTTCAATGAGTGTGCTATCGTCTATTTGTCGGATAAGAACATAATTACCATGTTCCCACAGCCCGTAATCATTGATGCTGTAGTAGTCTGAAAAAAGTTGGAAATCCTCCTTTAAAACCGTCTCGAGTTCTTCCCTGGTCCACACATAAAAAGCCCCTTCTTCAAGTTCGCCTTTAGCATTGTTGCTATCGGCATCCAGTGAAGAGTAAAATGCGCCTTCCTCGTTGGTCATTTCTGTGGCAATAAATTCCAGGGTCTCTTCAATGACGTCTTTATACAATGCCTTATTGGTTAAGAGGTAAGCGTCTGCGTACAAACTAACCAACTGTGCGTTGTCATAGAGCATTTTTTCGAAGTGTGGTACATGCCATTTGGTGTCGACGGAATATCTCGAAAACCCGCCACCTACATGATCGAAAATCCCACCAAAGGCCATTTTAGTCAGTGTTAGATCAACATAATCCATAAGAGCCGTATCGTTGTTCTGATGGGCATACCGCAGTAAAAAGTGGTAATTGTTAGGCATCATGAATTTTGGAGCCCTGTTTGGACCTCCAAAACTATAGTCGAACTTTTCCGACCAATTTTCAATGGTAGTTTCGATGTATGCCTTATCAAAACTTGGAGCCTCCGAATTTAATTGAACCACATCGATAGATTTTATGCCTTTCGCTAACTTTTCGGCGTATTCGTAAAGCTTTTCAGGCTCTTCTTCGTATAGTGTAGAGATTTGATCAAGGATCTTAATCCACTGTTCTTTTTTAAAATAGGTGCCACCCCAAACCGGCCTTCCATCTGGCAAAGCAATAACATTTAAAGGCCAACCGCCACTACCGGTCATGAGTTGTACGGCATTCATATAAACCTGATCGACATCCGGACGTTCTTCACGGTCCACTTTAATGTTAATGAAGTTTTTATTCATAACCTGTGCCACTAGGCTATCCTCAAAGCTTTCATGTTCCATGACATGACACCAATGACAGGCTGCATAACCGATACTTATAAGCATTAATTTGTTTTCGGTTTTTGCTTTCTCGAGGGTCTCATTATTCCATGGATGCCAATCTACAGGGTTATGTGCATGTTGCAGGAGGTAAGGACTGGTTTCGTTTATCAGGGCATTGGTGTATTTGTGTTCCATATTCGCTTGGTGCTCTCCTTTACAGCTTATTAATGCGATCGATAAAAGTAAGTTGAAATAGATTTTGTACTTCATGGGTTTAACCATTAATGGCTTCAACGGTCTCTACCTTGCCCGGCATCATTTGCTTTAGCATGTTTTCAATACCACTTTTTAAAGTGTAGGTAGACGAAGGACATCCACTGCAAGCCCCTTGCAACAAGACACTTACATTTTTTTGCGAAGCGTCATAGGAGATGAACTGGATATTGCCACCGTCGCTCGCAACAGCAGGTTTTACGTACTCTTCGAGAATATTTACAATAGCTTTGGAGGTATCATCCAAGGCCTCGAATTTTTGTTCCGACTGCGCATGGCTATGCTGCATGGCTTCTACTGCTTGGGCCTTTATTACCTCTTTGCCATCTGCAATGAAGTTTTTAATAAACTCTCTGAGTTCCATTGTAATGTCTTGCCAGTCGGCCATATCGTATTTGGTAACCGAGACGTAATTTTCTTCAATAAAAACACTTTTAACAAATGGAAAATGGAAAAGCGCTGTCGCTAAAGGCGAATGCTGAGCCTCATCAATGGACGTAAATTCAAAAAGTGCATTTACTATTTTTTTATTGGCAACAAATTTCATCACCGAAGGATTAGGGGTACTTTCGGCATAAATGGTAACCGGGACCTTTTTACCTGGAGGCTCCGAGGAGGTTATAACAATACCGCCGTCATTTAAATAGGCCTCAATTTGTTCGGCCACCTCATCCTGTACATCCGACCATTCCACAATATTAAAGCGTTCCACCGCGATAAAATGCCCCGAGATATAGACTTTTTTAACAAAAGGCAAATAAAACAGCTGCTGGGCCAGGGGTGATGATTTGGCATCGTCAATATTTTCAAATTCAAAAGATTGATGATTGGTGATAAATTGATTGACTTCAAATTTAATGATGGCGTTATTGCTTGTTTCTCGTATTGAAACCTTGTATGTCTGCATTTTGGCTATTTTTTTGCAAAAATACTAAAAGAAAACGTAGATATCCATATATTTGAGACTTGTTGAATGACATCTGAGGATATCTGAATGGAAATGATGATATAGTTAATGTAATTTAATTACTTTATTAGCGTTTGGATTGCATACAACCTACAACAAAAAGCACGAATGAAATTAAAATATGTACTAGCACTGTTAACGGTGTTATTATTTTGTAAATATGGTTCCTCACAGGAAGGCCTGCCGGTGTACACCGATTACCTGACCGATAATTATTATTTAATACATCCTTCGATGGCGGGAGCTGCCAATTGCTCTAAAGTGCGTCTTACAGCGAGACAGCAATGGTTTGGACATGAAGACGCGCCCAAACTGTTAACCTTGAGTCTCAATGGCCGGGTTGGTGATACCCCTTCAGCTTTTGGCGGTATTCTGTATGCCGATAAGAATGGCTACCATTCGCAGACCGGGGCCTATGCCACCTATGCACACCACATCATGTTTTCTCGGAATGAGGTCGATCTTAATATGTTGTCCTTCGGCTTGAGTGTCGGATTCATTCAGTATAAATTGGATGAGACCACCTTCCCCTTTGACGGCCCCGATCCTATTATTTCAGGTACAGTAGAGAGTGAGACCAACTTTAACATCGATTTTGGCTTTTCCTATCATTTTTTAGATTTTTATGCCCATGGTACGGTAAAAAATGTCCTGAAGAATTCAGGGATTAATAACGATATAGAGATTACCAGCAACCTACGACGTTATTTACTTTCAGTTGGCGGTGTTTTCGGAAAACTGGACAGTGAATGGAGCTATGAGCCGTCGATCATGTTCCAGTACAAGGACGGTACACAGGAGGCATCCATTGATTTAAATGGCAAGGTATACAAGGAGATGGAGTTTGGTAAAATATGGGGAGGCCTGTCTTATCGCCGAAGTTTTGACGGTGCAGAATACCTTGATGGTTCGGGAGTGAGTAGTCAGAAACTGCAACTCATTTCACCCATATTAGGGGTGGACTACAATCAGTTTATGTTTGCCTATAATTACACCTACCAATCGAATTCATTGGTCTTTACAAATGGAGGCTTCCATCAGATTACCCTGGGTTATAATTTCAATTGCCGACGCGAACGATACGATTGCCATTGCCCGGCAGTGAATTAGACCTGGAAAACGCTTAACAATAGGTCCACTTCGTTTTAGTGTTAAGATTTATTTTTAATGATTTTAACCACATGCCTTAATGTGTTTTAAAAACCTAAGGGGTATCGCTTCTTAGGATTATTACGAGGTATCAATTTTTTAAATAGCTTTGTCACTTACTGTTACGCCCCTCTGTTAGTCGGGGAAGGTCTTAAAAATTTTAAAAGTTAGGAGAAACAGATTGAAGCAAGGTAAACACGATAATGTTAAATAATAAGTTATGCCAATTATAAAACCTGTCAATGGAAAGTCACCCCGGATACCTGAGGATTGTTTTATTGCGGAAAACGCCACCATAGTTGGGGATGTGGTCATGGGAAGCCAATGCAGTATTTGGTTTAATGCAGTGGTACGTGGTGACGTGCACTTCATTAAAATGGGAGAGAAGGTCAATGTCCAGGATGGAGCGGTCATCCACGCGACTTACCAGAAGTCACCGACGCGCATTGGCAACAATGTTTCCATTGGTCATAATGCCATAGTACATGGCTGTACCATACATGATAATGTCCTGGTAGGGATGGGCAGTATCATTATGGACGATTGTGTAGTAGAAAGCAACAGCATCATAGCTGCCGGAGCCGTGGTTACTCAGAACACACGAGTTGAGGCCGGAAGTATTTATGCGGGTGTACCTGCAAAGAAAATAAAGGATATAGATGAGGACCTGATTTCCGGTGAGATCCATAGAATAGCCAATAATTATATACGCTATTCGAGTTGGTTCAAATAGCCAGATGTGGGTTCTAATTGGTGTTTGATTAATGCAATTAATTGCCTTCCTCAACGGACAGGCGTTTAGAGCTCGATATCCGTCCGGGATGTTGATGCGATGGGTTCCCCTATCATTTTAGGCCCCTTAATGTTAAAAACCTGAAACCCGAATATTGAAGCTATCCATTGGCTTCCTATTACTTTAGAAACCTGCTGAGATCTTCCAAAAAGGATACTCACAAAATTGTTTTTTATTAAGCATGAAAAGCTAAAAACAATGGCATAAAATTATATTTCCCAAGCATGTTTTTGAGGCCCCATAAACACTGGTGTTTTGGAAGGTTGAAGTTGTATTTTAGCGTATCCTTTCGAGACATCCAAATGATTGATTTGGAATGGTGATGGACCTATTACAACCTCTTTTAGAGAGGCTTCAGGGGAAATGGTTGGATTGACTTAGACCAAAATTATTTAGGAGAAACTAAATGTAAATAAGCACCTTGCAATAAAAAAACCAAATACCCCCTGCCACAAAGGGCAGGAGATATTTGGAGAACAGCACTACTAACTAAAACTTTTAATTATATAACTGACGTTTTGAGGGAGAGATCTTTGCTTTTAAGGTTTTGGATGTCAAGGGCAGTTGGGCCCTGATTTGATGGTTTTGGTATGCTGTTCAGGTCAATAACCTCAGGCTTGCAGTTCGCCCTTTTCAAGATTTTCGGAGGTCGGTTACATTTAGGACTCATGTTTAACGTTGTGCTCCCCTGATTGTGGTGATGCGGCAGGGTAGGCTTCTTTGAGATATAATGTGAGGCTGCGAAAAGGATGTCGTATTCCGGTCGCGTAAAGAACAAATTCAAAACCAGAACCAGGACGGGAATTGCAGGAACATAAGGGGGTGGTTTGTGTTTCATTAGAATGGTATACGCTGGGTTTTACAAATACAAATTTTGAAAAAAAAGAGGAAGTAAAGGCTTTAAAAAACCGGTAAAAAATTCGGATTCATGAATTCGTACAGGTTTGATGATGTAATCAATGCCTAAGCTTTGTCTCTTCGGCCAAAGTTACCGTCTTTACTTCCCGTTATTTGGTGTATTTTTATGCGTTGGACCTGTTGCTATTTTCGTCTGGATCCTTTAAAAGGTGTCCTGCCAAGAAGTTTAAAAAGGGGTGTTTTAGAATGCTTTTTTGACAAAAAACGATGGTCTTGTACAGTGAGCTAACTTGAGGTAGTATTCACTTGAGCTTGATCTCGATACCGGCGAACCAGCTGAACTTTAAGGTATCTGCTTCTTTCCATTGCCAGGCCAGGTCCGTTCTATCGACGAACTGGGCACAAGAAGACAGTTTTAGTTTAGCGTTCAATTTATAGGATAGGGTCGCATCGAAACCGTAGCTTTTTGAAGAAGCTGATTTTACTATTATTTTTCCATATCCTGCGGAGAGGCTGGCCTCAAGGTGATCAATGAGTAATGAATTGAAACAATAACCCAGATTGACGGCATACCGTTTATAGGGACTTTTCAGATCCGCATACTCGAAGCTGGGCTGCAGGTAGCCGTAACCGTAACGATCCTGTTTGAGTTGCAGTTTTGCCCCGACATAGAGGTCCAGGGTGAATGGTTCATAATGGTGGTCGTTGTCACCTACGGTCGACAATCGTACATCCTGAAAGGCAAAAAATGAAACGCCTTCCTGTGGAAGGGAAATACCGGTAATGAGAGCAAAAACGATAAGCAAAAAGGGTTTCATTTATTTAGGTTTGGGACTGATCTGTTTGGGTGCTATTACAGCCAACTGATCGGTTTGGAGGGATGGGCAGGTCGATCGGTCATCTTGTGGACACAAAAACTAAACACCCCCTGCCACAAAGGGCAGGAGATATTTAGCGAACAACGCTACTAACAAAAAACTGATACTATAAAGAACATACTTTTAAAGATTCGAATTGGGGTCACTTCAAGATGTGCTGTTCGATTACGCAGGCAAATGTTGTAAAAAATTCAATACTTTGATCAGTTTAGGACAGGGGAAAAGTTCGGATTAATGAATCAGGACAATTTAAGGGGATTACAGGACGTGATAATCGGTCAAAGCGAGCAAAAAGGGCCTGTTGTGAACCTAAAAATGAAGATGCTGTACTTTGAGACCCGGCCCTAAAAGCTGTTGCATCACCTCCGGATGTCCATTAGTAAAAAACAGGGTTTTTGGTATGGTACGTTGAGTGTTGATTAATTGCTTTTGTTCCAATACAGCTTTTGTTTGTCGTGCTACCGCTTCACCGGAATCAATAATTTTAACATGATTAGGCAATAATTCCAGGAGCAAGGGTATTAAGTAGGGGTAGTGTGTACAGCCTAAAACCAAATAATCAATATTGGCTTCCAGCATGGGTTTGAGGTATAGTTTCAACAGGGATTTCATTTCATCTGAATGTAATTTTCCCTCCTCTATAAGTTCCACGATACCATCACCAATTTGCTCTACCACCTGAATATTACTTGCAAATAATGTTGCTGTTTTGGAAAACAAGGCACTGCTCAGGGTGCCTTTGGTGGCCAAAATACCTATAGCCCGATTTTGCGTCTTCAGTGCTGCGGGCTTTATAGCGGGTTCGATGCCAATAAATGGGACCTTATAGTTGTGCCTGAGATAATCTATGGCATTGGTGGTGGCGGTATTGCAGGCCACCACAATGAGTTTACAGTTTTTATTCAAAAGGAACTCCGTATTCTTTACACTTAAATCAATGATGTCCTGTTTGCTTTTAAGGCCATAAGGGGCATTGATACTATCGGCAAGATAAATGGTGTTCTCAAATGGTAATACCGCGTGAATCTCTTTCCAAATGGAGGTGCCTCCAATACCGGAGTCGAATATGCCTATAGGTTCTATACTCATATTTAAATGCTGTTATTTTAGCCTTTACCTTGACAAAAATAAAAAAGGGATTGCATCAAAAGTAACTTTTGACATAAGATGTTATATAATTCCGATTTTAACGGGCTTTATTTGCATTTCCGGTTCAATTCAGAAATTCTAGAATAGTGTTGTCGATACAATCAGAGTACTGAATTCTAATTTCTCATGTAGTTCCATTATAGATAGATTTTTAATCCTAAGTATTGTTCTTTTTCCCATTGCCGTAAAAAGAACCAAAAAGGTCTAGTCCTCATAGCTTCGGCGGTCAATTTCAATTTTAAAGTCTAAAATCCATGAACTCCTCCCTATGGTCGTCAAACAACATGGATTTTTACGCCTTTTTCAATCGATTGACACTCGCCTGCCAGCTACTATGGACTTTCTCAACTTGTTAGGGTAAGACGGAAGTTTATTCTATCCTATTCTTCCCGGGCCAAGCGTAAAGAAACAGTCTGGTAGACTGTTTTAGCGTAGGAGCCAGGTGGCGCGTCGGAAAATTGCGAGTTCCTTCTCGAATACTCATCGGGATTCATTCCCCTCTTCCTCTGAAGAGGGGAACAATTAATATTATTATATCTTGCTCCTCCCTTAAGCTTAAGGGAGGTGGATCACGCCGCAGGTGTGGGACGGAGGGTTATGAAAAAACAAACTAAACATAGAGTCAAACTCCCTGTCACGCGATATGCCAACTCGCCAGCTCGCCCCTTTGCTAAATCCATCCGCAGGATAGATCCTTAAAGCTCAGACATGTTCTTTTTTTTGCTTGTCCAAAAAAATGAACCAAAAAAAAAGGACACCAATAGTAGGAATTTCACCTGTGGTGAACCAAGCTCAAAACTTGGCGTCGCTTCGCTCCTGTATTTCCAAGCTTTTGAGCTTATATTCTTACTATTGGATTATTCCAATTAAGACTAGAATTATTTTTGTCATTGCTAGGCTCGACTGTCAGGCGGGAGCTCACCCTAACAAGCACATAACCATGTGTAATAGTACAACCTCGGTCGTCCTATTCCTCTGAAGGTTCATAGTGAAGTTTAGAGCACTCCTATTTCTCAGAGTTTAGAATAATATGGTCCCATATGACATTACCCCAATAAAAAAGCCACTATAAAGTGGCTTAATAGCGATGTATAAAGTTGTGCTGCTCAAATGCATCCTGCTAAAGCAGGCAATATTAAATACCCAATTCTTTTTTAACGTCGTCCAACAGATTTTTACCATCGGATAGAATGACGATATTTTGTGATGAATCCAAAACATAATCGAAGCCTTGGGCTCGGGCTACCTTAAGGATGGCCGACTTTGCTTTTTCGGTAATGGGTTTGAGCAAATCGATTTCCTTTTTTTGCATATCCTGTTGTGCATCTGCCTGAAACTGTTGTATGCGCTGTTGTTTTTCCTGAAGCTCTAATCCTCTTTTTTGATTTTCTTCATCTGTTTTTGTCGCTGCCTCTGCTTCATATTGTTTTACCGTGTTTTGGTACTCGGTAATAGAGGCTTGCATATCGGCTTGATATGTTTTACCTAAAGCCTCCAATTCAGATTGCGCTGCCTTCATTTCCGGCATGGCCTGAATCAATTCGGCGGTATTTATATGGGCAACCTTACTCTGGGCTTGCGCAAAGCTCACCGTTCCTAAACATAGTGCCGCTGCAAATAAAATAGTTTTGAAATGTTTCATTTTTTTAAATGTTATTGAATGTGTTATGTAATAAATTGTTAATTATTATTTAATGAATCTCTCTTTTTTTGGCGATCCTCTAAAGCCTTTTGACGTTCCGCCAAGATCCGCTTTTTGCGTTCCTCCAATTCTTTTTTACGCGCCTCTCTGTCCGCTAATTTTTTTTGTCTGTTTTCCTCAATAATCTGCTCTCTTGTTTTTGGGGCATCCGTACTGGTCGTGTCTTTAACCGTTTCTGAACTTTCCTTTTCAGAGACATTGGCAGTATTATCGCTCGTTCTCACCGTTCGGTCATCCAATTTTTCCTCCCTTGCCTGTGCACGTTCTTCCAATATTTTCTGACGTCGTTCTTCGGCAGCTTTCTTTTTAGCCTCCCGTGCCGCCAGTATTTCCTGTCTTCGTTTCTCTATGGCACTTTCACGTTCGTCTTTTTTCTGTTGTAAGGCCCTTTCCCGCTCTTCGAGTTCGTAATTTATTTCAGGCACCAATTCTTCCTCCTCTGCAGCCTTACGTTCTGCTTTCGTGGATAACTGGTTGCGTTTCGAGGCCCGGGTAATGGCTCTTAATATTTGCTCACTTAAGTCATATTGCTTGGCGGAATATAACATGACGACATCGGCTGACTTATCAAAAATAAAATCATATTTGCGTCCTGCCGCTACATCCTGAACTGCTGCAAATATCTGATCTTGTATAGGTTGCATCAATTGTTTCTTCTGAATGAACAAATCGCCATTCGGACCAAATCGTTTTTGCTGGTAATCCATGATCTCCTTTTCCTCATAAAACAAATCCTCTTCGCGTTCCTCTATCAGTTCTCTCGTAAGCAAGGCCTTTTCATTGCTCAATGCAGTGCGCTTTTGCTCCAGTTCACCCATTCTGCCATCTATTTCACTTTTCCATTTCTGCGCTTTACTTTCTAATTGGGTGGTCGCTTCCTGGTATTCCGGAACATTTTCTAAAATATATTCCGTATCAATATATCCGATGCGAACACCGCGTTGCGCGTTTATTGAAATGCACATGAGGAGCATGAATGTCAATAAAAAAAGAACTTTAGTTTTCATCTGATTAATGTCATTAATTTTCATTTTTTGAATGCAATTTGCAAAATAAACATTTTCATTGGTATTAAAAACTTTAGCTTGCCATTTCAAAATTAACGAATTTTAATCTTAAAAATTTCACACAATCGAATTTTAATAATTCGTTCTGTATAAATTAATTATAAAATCAAGATCGTGTATAAACATGCTTTGCACTCCTTCGTGTCTTTTCCTCTCAGGTAGATCGGTTAATAAGAAAATTCCATCTGTTTTTCAAATATGGAGATGGTCTATTTTCTAATCTGCCTATCATTGCTGTCCAAACCATTACGTTGATGATAGAAAATATCATGCCAAATTGATGCATTCCCTAAAATTGCTGACCAATTATAAAGTGCGTTTCCCATCCGTGCTTCGTACCTGTATCGCCCGGAATGGTATCAAAACCATGACCAAAATCGATACCAAGTAAACCAAAGGCAGGCATAAAGATCCGAACACCTAAACCGGCAGATCGTTTAATATTAAAGGGGTTGTAATCCCTAAAACTATTATAGGATGCACCACCCTCCAAAAAGGTCAACCCATAAATCTTTGCCGAAGCACCCAAGGTTATAGGGTATCGCAGCTCTAAGGAAAATTTATTGTAAATGGTTCCCCCATCCTGATCGGATAATGACTGATTGGGATAACCTCTCAGTGCAACAGCTTCCCGGCCGTCCAAACTGAATGTACCAAGGCCATCACCCCCGAGGAAGTAGCGTTCGAAAGGAATGATACCCCTGTCATTATTATAAGCTCCTAGAAAACCGAATTCAATACTGGGCCTTAAGACTAAGTTTTTGACGATTTGGGTATACCAGTCGCCTTTAAAACTTACTTTGTAGAATTCCAACCAGTCGAAGCGCTCCTGATCGATTTCACCAATTCTGGTAGAGGCTGCCGTCCTTTCTGCTGATGTACTGGTGGGATCTGAAATAATGGCCTCATTGTCATCGCGTTCACTTTTTAGTGCGGCGTAATCCACATCGTTAAATAATGAATAAGGAATGGATAATTTGGCGGTAACAGCGAAATTGGAACCACCTGTTGGGAAAATAGGATCGATGCGGGTATCGTTCCTGCTTAGTCCAACGGTATAGGATAGGTTTTTCGAACTCCCGTCTCCGAACGTAAACAGACCGGTGTTGTAGTTCTGCAGATCATAGTGTTGAAAACTTATCGCTTGTGATAATGTAAAATAGTCATCCGGAACCGACAGGCGTTTTGCTAAACCTAAGGTTAGCCCGGTAATATTGAAGCGTCTTGATTTATCGGCTCTTCGGGTTATAAAATCATATAAAAATTGTTTTGTGTGCGAAATCGATGCCGAAAACTGCACGGGGCGCTTGCCTCCTAACCAGGGTTCTGAAAAGGAAAAGCTGTAGGTTTGAAAAAAACGGCTGGCCTGCAGGCGAAGCGCTAACTTTTGACCATCTCCCATGGGTATCGGCTTGTAGGCTTTCTTATTAAAAATATCCTTTATGGCAAAATTATTAAAGGATAGCCCCAGAGTTCCTATAAAGCCACCGCCGCCATAACCTCCTTGTAATTCTATTTGACTGGATCCGGCTTCTTTAACCTGATATTCGATATCTACGGTACCTTCATTCGGATTTGGATTCTGGATATCCGGGGTGAGCTCCTGAGCGTCAAAGAATCCTAATTGCCCCAATTCCCTTATGGTTCGAACGACTTGTGCCTTACTGTAGAGTTGTCCCGGACGCGTTCGAATTTCTCTGTAAATAACATGATCGTTGGTCTTGTCATTACCGGAGACACTCACATTGTTAAAATAGGCCGGTTTACCTTCAATTATCCTTATTTCCAGATCAATGACGTTGTTTTCGGCACTCACTTCAACGGTACTAATGGTAGAAAATAAGTAACCGTTATTTTGATACAGGTTGGTGATATCGGTCGCATCCGGCTTGGAAGGATCCGCAATTCTTTTTTCCAACAGGACGCCATTGTAGGTGTCGCCTTTTTTGATTCGTAAAATCCTGTTAAGAATCTGATCGTTATATACCGTGTTACCAATAAAATCGATATCTCCAAAGGTATACTGCTCGCCTTCATTGACATTAATCTGAAGGGAAATGGTTTTATCATTATTAATGATGAGGCTGTCCGAAATAATTCGCGCATCCCGATACCCATTTTCCTTATACTTGTCTACGACATGCCCTAAATCGGCCTGATAGGCTGAATCGGTAAACTTGGAACGTTTAAGAAGACGAAGGCGATTTATTTTTTTGGTACTCTTCATGGCTTTTCTAAGTTTTTTGTCACTTAAAACCGTATTACCAGAAAATACAATGTCCTTAATTTTAACCTTTTCACCTTTGTCGATATTAACCACCATATTAACACGTGATGTTTTTAAAGAGTCCTTAACCTCGATGGTGTTAATGAAAACTTTGGTATTTAAGTAGCCTTCTTTTTTAAATTTGGTCTCAAGAAAGTTTTCTGTCGTTTTAATGAGATTTTCAGTTACTTTAACCCCTTTATTCAGTTTATTATCTTTAATGATGCCTTCTTTTTTTCCTTTTTTAACACCATTTATTTTCAGCTCATTAAGTTGCGGAAGGTCATATAACTGGATCTGTAAATAGGCTGTGTCCCCTTCAACTTTAGTTAAATACACTTCAATATCACTGAATAGATTGGAACCCCATAGCTTTTTTATGGCGTTGGCAATATCCTCTCCGGGAATTGTTATCTCCTGGCCTTTCCTTAAGCCGGAATAGGACACTATGGTCTGGTCGTTGAAAGAGGTATTTCCGGAGACCGTAATATCTCCAAGAATGTATTTTTTGCCATCTGTGTTTGCGGTGTCCTGGGCTCGTAGATTATTAAAGCAAAATAAAATAACTAATACCAATAAACAGGCTTTTGTAAACGTATATAAATGTAAACCCTTAGCTGAGTTGTTCACTTGTTTTCCCAAATCGTCGTTCTCTTTTTTGATATTCAATAATAGATTCATACAAATGTTGCTTTGTAAAATCTGGCCAAAGGGTATTCGTGAAATACAGTTCGGCATAGGCAATTTGCCATAATAAAAAATTACTTACTCTTTTCTCTCCACTGGTCCTTATGAGTAAATCTACATCTGGCAAATTTCGCGTGTAAAGATGCTCATTTATAATTGATTCATCAATTTTTTCGGGCGAAATTATATCTTTTTTAACTTTAAAGCTAATTTCTTTAACACAGTTTAGTAATTCCTCTCTGGAGCCATAACTCAAGGCTAAGGTAAGCGTCATGTGATGGTTTGATTTCGTGGCATTCATGACCTCATGGAGTTCATGATACACCTTATTTGGCAATGCTTTTAAATTGCCAATTGCCGTAAGCTTTATATTGTTGTCCTGTAAACTTTTAATTTCTTTTCTTAACGAGGAGACCAAAAGTTTCATGAGGGTTTCAACTTCCAGTCTTGGTCGTTTCCAGTTTTCGGTAGAAAAGGCATAAAGTGTCAGGTGCTTTATTCCCAATTCTGCGGAGGCCTCAACAACTTCTTTTACGGCTTTCGTCCCATTTTCATGCCCAAATGAACGGAGCATCCCCTTCTGTTTGGCCCACCTGCCATTGCCATCCATGATAATGGCAACATGCCTGGGAAGTGTTTTGCTTTTTATGCGGTTTAGGATATCCATATTAATTTGAAGGACACCAGCAAGGGTTTTGTCCAAAAGTATAAGTTAAGGTAATTCCTGAAAATACATACCAGTCGTAGTTGTTAATATTTCCAAAACGGTACTGTTGTCGGAATTGATCGTCAGGAATGCTCCCATCTAATTCATCAGAAAACGTATATCTGGCGCCGACTTCGACACTGATAACAAAACGATCTAATAGCGTGGTCTTCACCCCCAGCGCCATAGGGATCCCAAAAGCCCAGCTGGAGGTATTCTCGGCTGTTTGAACACCATTTAGAAAATAAAAATTATCATGGTACGCCACGGTTAAACCACCATATAAATAGGGTGTAGTTAATTTTTTTCCCGTATGCATATCGAAATCAAAAAAGGTAAATTCCATTCCCAGGGACAACTCAACAATGTCATTTGTGAATTCATATCCTCTTTGAATGCGCCTGGGATCATCCGAATTTGTGTCGATGCCTTCCAATTCCGTAAATAGTAAAGAGGCTCTCCAGGAATGACGCGGACTTCGGTTCCATTTGTAAATCACTCCTATCACCGGCTGGTTAGGGGCAATGTAATCTGTAGCACCGACGTCACCAATAAAATTACTACCGCCTAAAAAAAGACCCACTTCGTTTATTTGAGAGTAGCTTGAATTGATGATCAAAATACTTATTGCCAGTATGATTAAATGCCTCATAAATGTTCAAAAGTTTGCAAATATAATAAATAAGATCAGCCCATAATAATTTGAGCTCAATAGTATTCTTTAAAACTGTAATTACCTTAAAATATTGTTTCTGGTAATAGGCAAGATTGAGGCCCTAAATGGGGTTAATTCCGTTTATCCTCTCCCCAGAGCAGTTTTTTACGCAGCGTTACCAAGAAGCTTTCGTTTAACAGATCTATCATTTTAATTTTAAAATCAGCCTTTTTTATCGTTATTAAAGTGCCATTATCAAGTGTAGCTATTCTCGAATCCAGGGAAACCAAATGTTGATTTTCCCGACCGTCGACCTTTAACTGAATTTCCGTTGAATCCGGTATAATAAGGGGACGGGCACCCAGATTATGGGGCGCGATTGGTGTTAAGACCAAGCTATTGGTTCCCGGAGTTATAACAGGTCCGCCACAGCTCAACGAATATCCCGTTGAGCCTGTTGGCGTGGAAATGATTAATCCGTCACTCCAATAAGAGGTCAGGTATTCGCCGTTTAGGTAAGTTTCGACAGTAATCATGGAGGTCGTATTCTTTCTGCTAACAGCAACTTCATTCAAAGCAAAATTAAGTGCAGCTATAGATTCATGCTGCGGTAAAGTCTCAACCGAAAGTAAGCTGCGTTCAGAAATTCTGTATTTGCCATCAATGATGTTTTGAATGGCTGTTTCTATTTCATTATCCTGAATAGTGGCCAAAAACCCTAAACGACCGGTATTAATTCCAATAATTGGAATATTGCTGTTTTTTACAAAAGTGATCGCTCTCAAAATGGTACCATCGCCTCCTACACTAACTAACAAATCAAAGCTGTCATCCAAATGATCAAAGGTTTTAAACGACTCAAAGTCCTTTATAATGGTGGAATTATTTTTAATTAATTTGTAGAATTCTGTTTCAATATAGGCCTGTATGTCTTTTTTAAGCAGATAGTTAAAAAGGGTCAATACTGAGGTACTCGTTGTTTTGTTATAAAATCGACCAAAAACCGCAACCTTCATAATGCCTTACATGTTTAAATATTTGTTTAGGTAATCTGAGCGATCCTTTAGCGTTTGATTATAGTTATCGTCTTCGTGACCGGATACGACATTATAGCTATACCTTCTAAACGTTTGTAGAATATCACTAATAGAGGCATTTCCGATTTTCAGGGTCACTTGAGCCACATCGTTTTTCATTTTAGAGATAAAAGCACCCAGGAGTTTTCCCCCATTTGATTCTACAATCTGGCTAATTTCACTAAAAGAATAATCGTTGATGCCCTTTTCCACCACTACAATTCCCCCGGGATCAATAAAAAAGGGAGAGTCTCCAAACAAACTTATTACATCGTTTAATTCGTAATAACCAAGGTAATTATTGTTTTCGTCTAAGACCGGCATGATGTTACTGGAATTTCTAGCAAAAGCCTCGAGGACGTCCAGCCAAAGGGTGGTGTTTTTAACGTAAAACACTTCCAGAGCATAACTGTAATCCGTTATGTTTTTGTTACCATCAAAACAATGAACATCGGTTTCAAATAAGCAACCGATATACTCATTATTGCCATCCACAACGGGAATATGGGAATAAATAAGTTGATTGAATAACTGTTGCAGATCGCTAATTTTATCCGAATTCTTTACCGGTTTAATATCATTAATGACTAATTCCGAAAGTTTCATCTCTGACCAGGATTACAGTGTGCAAATTAATTAAAAAAATAGTATTTAACCTTTTCAAGTTTGTATTTTTGCCATTAAATATGAGATATGACCAAACTGAGTGTAAATATTAATAAAATAGCCACTTTAAGAAATTCGAGAGGGGGTAATGTGCCCGATGTGGTTCAGTTTGCCGTGAATGCTCAGCGTTTTGGAGCCCAGGGTATAACCATTCATCCGAGACCGGACGAACGGCACATTCGGTATCAGGATGCACGCGATTTAAAACCGATAGTTCACACAGAATTTAACATAGAGGGCAATCCCATAGAATCATTTATACAACTGGTATTAGAGGTCAGACCGACCCAGGTCACTCTGGTACCTGACGCAGAAGATGCCATCACCAGTAATGCCGGATGGGATACGGTAAAGCATAAGGGGTTTTTAACCGAGGTGATCAGGGAATTTCAAAGTAAGGGTATAAGAACGTCCATATTCGTTGATCCTGTATTAGCTCAAATTGAAGGAGCAAAATCTACTGGAACAGATAGAATCGAGTTGTATACAGAATCATACGCCCGACACTATGGGGTAGAAAAACAGCAGGCGGTGGCACCCTATGCGGCATGTGCTGAACTGGCGAATCAGTTAGGATTGGGTGTTAATGCGGGTCATGATCTGTCTTTGGACAACATTGCCTTTTTCAAACAAGAAGTACCCGGACTTCTTGAGGTTTCCATTGGGCATGCCTTGGTAGCGGAGAGTTTGTACTTAGGTGTTGAAAATGTGATTCAGATGTATCTTCATAAATTAAAGGATTAGTTTTGGTAGCTGAGGCACTCGAGCTACCTGATAAAAAAGTCAAAAATGTGGCCTAAAGGGCCGTAGCCACCGTTAATAAGACATGCTTTTATATTCAAATATCATAGGAGAAGGAAAACCATTTGTTATTCTGCATGGGTTTTTAGGGATGGGCGATAACTGGAAAACGCTTGGAAGACAGTTTAGTGATTCCGGATTCCAGGTCCATCTTGTCGATCAAAGAAATCATGGAAAAAGTTTTTGGAGCCGGGAATTTAACTATGAGGTACTCGCCGACGACGTGAAACACTATTGTGATGCCCATCACTTACAAGACATTATTTTGCTAGGGCATTCCATGGGTGGTAAGACGGCCATGCTATTCGCAACGCGCTATCCTCAAATGGTTTCCAAGTTATTGGTGGCCGATATTTCGCCTCGATTTTATCCGGTGCATCACGATGTGATTCTTGAGGGTTTGTCAGCTTTGGATTTTGACGACTTAAAAAGCCGCGGAGAAGCGGAACAGGTATTGGGGAACTATATATCTGATTGGGGGATTAGACAGTTTTTACTGAAAAATTTATATTGGAAAGATAAGGGTCGCTTAGCATTACGCCTTAATCTGGATGTTCTTAAGGAAGAGGTTGGTGAAATAGGAGAACCATTACCGTCATATGCCTCTTTTGAAGGTGACACCTTGTTTTTGCGAGGTGATCGATCAGAATATATTGGGGTAAACGACCAAACCATTATCCGCCGGCATTTCCCGAAAGCCGAAATTGTGACCATTGCTAATGCAGGTCATTGGCTGCATGCTGAGAATCCCGAGGATTTTTTTGAGGCAGTTATAAGATTTGTGGGATAGATTTTTGTAATTTTAGTGGCCTTCCTTGTTAAGGGATTGTTTCGTCATAGAAAGAAAAATTAAAGGAGGTCATCAATTTGTAAGCTGAGAAGGGAACAGTTTAAAAAAGGCCTTTCCGAAGGCTTCGGCTGAAAACTATTATATTTTTTATAACATGAAACTCATTATTAAACTTTTATTAAATGCCCTGGCGGTGATCGTTTTGGCCAATTTGTTAGCCGGCGTCTATGTAGATGGCTATGTGACCGCCATTATTGTGGCAGTTGTACTGTCTATATTGAACTTATTCGTTAAACCGATCTTAATTATTTTTACATTGCCCATTACCGTAATTACCCTCGGGTTGTTTTTACTCATTATAAACGCCCTTATAATTCTTCTGGCGGATAATCTGATTACTGGTTTTTCGGTGAATAACATCTGGTGGGCCATACTCTTTAGCGTGTTGTTATCCATACTGCAATCCATATTGCATTCCCTATTGAAGGAGGATAAAAAATAGCTTCTAAATCAAGTATTTAAAACTTTGTTGGGCTGCAAAAAAAGTTATACTTTTGCATGCCAATTTTAGTGATATAAAATTATAGAATACAACATGAATATTACAAGAGAAAACGTCGATGCATTGAATGCGGTAGTAAAGGTAGATATTGCCAAAGAAGACTACAGTGAGAAGGTTGAAAAAATCTTATCCGATTATCGTAAAACGGCGAATATACCCGGATTTAGAAAAGGACATGTGCCCATGGGCATGGTGAAGAAGCAATATGGTAAGGCCGTTTTGGTTGATGAGGTGAATAAGTTACTGCAAGATGCACTGAACAAATATCTTACGGAAGAAAAGCTGGATGTATTAGGTCAGCCATTACCAAAACCACAGGACAATATAGATTGGGATGCTGAGGTTTTCACGTTTGAATTTGAATTGGGATTGGCCCCGGAATTTGAAGTTAATTTAAAAAGCAAAAAAGCCATTACCCAATACAACATTATTGCCGATGATAAAATGATAGACGAGCAGGTGGAACGGATTCAAAAACAATACGGTAAACTCGTGTCCCAGGATACGGTAGAAAAGGACAGTGAGGTTACAGGAACCTTTAAGAATGAAGAGAAGGAAATTGACAATACGGTAACCTTGACCTTAGACAAGTTTAAGGGCAAGGCCACAGAGAAAAAATTTATTGGGGCTAAGATTGGCGATGTCATTCCTTTAAAAACGAAAGGCCTTTATGAGGATGAACACGAACTGATGCACGCGTTAAAATTAGGCCACGATGAGGTTCATGGTTTGGATATTGAAGTCACCTTTACCATAACGGAAATAAATAAGAGGGAATTGGCCGATTTAGACCAGGACCTTTTCGATAAGTTATTTGGTAAGGATAAGATCAAAACAGTTACTGATTTGAAGGCAAAAATAAAGGAGGATGCCGAAAAGCAATTTGTCCAGCAAGCAGACCAGAAACTGTTAAATGATGTCACAGAATACTTGATTGAGCATACGAAATTTGACCTGCCTGCTGAATTTTTAACCAAGTGGCTTCAGACTGCCGGTGAAAAGGAAATGGATTCTGAACAGGCTAAAGAAGAATATGAAAAGAGTGAGAAGAGTTTGCGTTACCAATTAATAGAGGGTAAACTCATTGAAGAAAATAACATTCAGGTGACCATGGATGACATTAAAAATCATGCTCGAGAGATGATAAAAGGGCAGATGGCGCAATTTGGTCAAATGAATCCTTCCGAGAAGGAATTGGATGATATTGCAGCTCGAGTATTGTCGAATCAGGACGAGGCACGTCGCATTTCAGAGCAATTAGTCAGTCAAAAACTTTTAGCTGTTTACAAGGAAAAGGCAAATTTAAAGGTAAAAAAATTAAGTTACGAAAACTTTGTTAAAGAAGTCTACGGCGACAAATAAATCAAATAATAATTCCTTATATTTAAGCGCTTAAACGATAATGGGTTTAAGCGCTTTTTTTATTGAGTTTAACAGATTATTCAGGAACAAAAAGGTCTTCCCATAGCAAAGGATAATAAAGATAAAATTAGATTATAAATTATGGATTATACAAAGGAATTTGAAAAATTCGCAATAAAGGACCAAGGCATTAGCAGCACCTACTATAACAAAATTATTAGTAGTATGTACCCCACTAATTTAACACCTAACATCATTGAGGAACGCCAGATGAACGCTGTTGCCATGGATGTGTTTTCGCGGTTAATGATGGACAGAATTATTTTTCTAGGTACGGCGATTAACGATCAGGTGGCAAATATCGTTCAGGCGCAATTGTTGTTTTTGGAAAGTGCAGATGCTTCAAAGGATATTCAAATATATATTAACTCGCCCGGAGGAAGTGTTTATGCCGGTTTGGGAATATACGACACCATGCAGTTTATCAAACCGGATGTGGCGACCATATGTACAGGCATGGCGGCATCAATGGGTGCGGTACTTTTATGTGCCGGAGAGAAAGGCAAACGTAGCGGATTGACGCATTCCAGAGTCATGATTCACCAACCGCTTGGGGGTGCACAAGGTCAGGCCAGCGATATAGAAATTACGGCAAGGGAGATATTGACTCTAAAGGAAGAACTCTATAAAATCATAAGTAAACACTCCGGACAAGAATACGACAAAGTCTATAACGATAGTGATCGGGACTACTGGATGAAGGCCGATAAAGCCAAGGAATATGGTATGATAGACGAGGTGCTCGTACGCAATTAAAATATAATTTGTAGTTTTATAATGCCTTAGTAATAAGGATGTAAGAGGGTTTAAAACTAATTTAATGGCAAAAGAAGAATTGGAATGTTCGTTCTGTGGTAGAAAAAAACCAGAAACGAACCTATTAATAGCCGGATTGGATGCTCACATCTGCGATCGATGTATTGAGCAGGCACATGGTATTGTTATTGAAGAGTCTAAGCAAAGCGATAGCAGTGATTTGTCTGCGGAGCTCAAGCTTAGAAAACCGCAGCAAATCAAAGAATTTCTTGACACCTACATTATCGGTCAGGAAGCTACTAAAAAAGTGATGTCTGTAGCGGTGTATAATCATTACAAACGATTATTGCAACCGGCTTCAAATGACGACATCGATATTCAAAAGAGTAATATCATCATGGTAGGTCAGACCGGAACGGGAAAGACACTCATGGCAAAAACCATAGCCAGGATGTTAAACGTGCCATTGGCTATTGTCGATGCTACAGTTCTAACGGAGGCGGGCTATGTTGGAGAAGATGTGGAGAGCATTTTAACGCGTTTATTGCAAGCTGCCGATTACAATTTGGATAAGGCGGAGAAGGGAATCGTCTTTATTGACGAAATAGATAAAATTGCCCGTAAAAGTGACAACCCTTCAATTACCCGGGATGTGTCGGGGGAAGGGGTGCAACAAGCCTTGTTAAAGCTTCTGGAAGGCACCGTGGTTAATGTGCCGCCAAAAGGAGGAAGAAAACATCCGGATCAAAAGTTTATTGAAGTCAATACCGAAAACATCCTTTTTGTTGCAGGAGGTGCGTTCGATGGTATGGAGCGCATCATTTCTAAGCGATTAAATATGCAGGCTGTGGGGTATAGTGCATCAATTTCAGACGATGTGGTAGACGAAAATAACTTGTTACAATATATCATTCCAAAAGACCTTAAAGACTTTGGCTTGATCCCTGAAATTATAGGGCGATTACCTGTCTTAACCTATATGGATCCTTTGGATGCTCAAACATTAAGAGCCATATTGACAGAACCAAAAAATGCCATTATCAAGCAATATAAAAAATTGTTTGCCATGGATGATATAGAATTTAGTATTACGGAAGGGGCTTTAAACTTTATAGTCGATAAAGCTATTGAATATAAATTAGGTGCTCGAGGGTTGCGTTCCCTATGTGAGGAAATATTAACCGATGCCATGTTTGAGTTGCCAAGCAGCGAAGAGAAAAAATTGAATGTTAATAAGCTCTATGCCGAAGAAAAGTTAACCAAGACCACATTGAAGAAACTCAAGGCGGTTTCCTGAAACGCACAGAGATTAAGATAAAAAAAAACCACGCCATGAGCGTGGTTTTCTTATTGATGGTTAATTAATTCGTGTGCATTATGAGGAATTATCTGAGATAATTTAAAGGAAAATTAACAACATTAAAAGAGAAGGGCAAAAATTCGTTTTACTTTTAGATATATCGATGATAATAGTCGTTAAAAAAAATCAAGGTGCTCATTTAACCGATTAAAGACCTGCTCACCTCACGTTGAGTTCGAGAAGGGCTTCAAGATAATGTCTTGTATTCGATAAGCGAGGTATTTTATGCTGCCCCCCCAATTTGTTGTTCTGTTTTAACCAGTCATAAAACAAATGACGCCGTGCTACATTAATGGTTGGCTTATTGAGCGTAATGTTGTTATAACGCTTAGCCTCATAATCTGAATTTAAGGCCTTGAGGGCGTTGTCAAATAATTCGGTAAAATAGTTGAGATCCTTTGGATGCGTTTTAAATTCAATCAGCCATTCATGAGCCCCTTTTTCCTTACCTTCCATAAAAATTGGAGCCGCTGTAAAATCCACAATTTCGGCCTTGGTTCGCTTGCACACTCTTTTTAAAGCTTCTTCAGCATTCTCAATAATCAGTTCCTCACCGAAAACATTAATATGATGTTTCGTTCTTCCCGATATTTTTATGCGATAGGGACTTAAGCATGTAAAGCGAACAGTATCTCCCAGTTTATAACGCCAAAGCCCGGCATTGGTCGTAATAATTATCGCATAATTTACGTCCAGTTCTACCTCGCTAAGCGGTATGGCCTTTTCGTTCGGGGTATCGTATAAATCCATTGGAATGAACTCATAGAAGATCCCATAGTCCAACATTAGTAACAGTTCATTGGAGTTATTTTGGTCTTGTATCGCGAAGAAGCCTTCTGAGGCATTGTATATTTCGTAGTATTTAAACGTTCGTTCCGGAATGATGTTCTTATACTGATTCGTATAGGGCGTAAAACTCACACCACCGTGAAAATAAACTTCTAAGTTTGGCCAAACTTCTACCAAATTGGTTTTACCCGTTGTTTCTAATACATGGTGCAGGAGCACAAGCATCCAGGATGGCACCCCTGCAAGACTGGTCACATTTTCATTGATGGTTTCATCAACAATTGCTTGCATTTTATGTTCCCAGTCACTCATTAATGAGACTTTATTGCTTGGTGTACTGCTGAATTCGGCCCAAAACGGCATATTGTCGATCAAGATTGCAGATAGGTCACCAAAAACAGTTCCATTTTCCTTATACAGTTCTTTACTGCCACCTAAGCGCAAACTTTTTCCGGTAAAGAGTTGTGAATCCTCATTATTATTTAAATACATGCACAACAAATCCTTACTGGCCGCATAATGGCAGTCTTCAAGTGACTCTGGGCTTACCGGTATGAATTTGCTTCTGGCCCGTGTTGTCCCACTGGATTTGGCAAACCACTTGATTGGTGTCGGCCAGAAGATATTGTTTTCGCCAAGACGGGCACGTTCTATGATGTCCTGCCATCCATCATAATTTTTTATTGGAACGCGTTCCGCAAAGGTGCTGTAATTCTTTATCGAACTGAAATCATAACGTTTCCCCAGTTCGGTATGCTTTGCAAAATCCAAGAGACTAAATAGTAATTCATTTTGAACTTCGTTGGGGTATTTTAAAAACAGTTCGATTTGATGAAACCGTTTTTTTAAGAACCAAGAAGCAATCGAATTGACTAATGGTATTGGCATATTTATTTTATCTTTAGGAATTCTAAAATAATACTTTTTTTCATGTTCTACCAAGGTGTTTTAACAAAAATGGAAACTGAGTTTAGCAGTCCGATACAATATTATTTGGTATTTGAAAATGACTTTATCATCATGAATCAGTTATTGGAAAAATCAATAACCATTGAATTTGTTAAGTATCAATGTTTAAATTGTGGGATGGACAAACCCATTTATAGACAGGGATTTGACAGACAATGTTTTTTCGAGGTTCCGCAGGCGGCTGACTGGGTTATGAGACCGGAACTAAGTATGGCACATTTAGGTAAGGAAGAGCGTGATTTGGAATATGAGAAGCAAGTACAATTACAACCCCATGTCGTTTATTTGGCAAATTCGAGCAATGTAAAAGTCGGTGTAACACGAAAGAGTCAAATACCAACGCGGTGGATAGACCAGGGTGCTCATGAGGCCATTGAGATTGTAGAGGTTCCCAATCGGTATTTGGCGGGTATTACCGAGGTTGCCCTAAAGGCACATATTAGCGACAAAACAAATTGGCGCAGCATGCTGAAAAACGATCTTAAAGATGAAGATCTGGTGGCGTGGCGTGAACAATTGAAATCCTATCTGCCAGATGAAGTCCGAGATTATTTTATTGAAAGGAATTCTGAAACCCATCTGGAATTTCCCGTGATTCAGTACCCTGAAAAACCTAAAAGTTTAAATATCGTGAAACAGCAAAGTTATACCGGTAAGCTGGTTGGCCTTAAGGGACAATACCTTATTTTTGAGGATGAAACCGTCTTTAATATTAGAGCCAATGAGGGACTGGTGGTTAAAATCTCAGTGCTTTAATAGGTCACTTAGTTTACACTGTCTTTTCCTTTTTTCTTTTTACCAAGTAAACCGCCAAGTACATTTTTAACTGCATTGTCAGTGTTCGATGACGTAGAATCCTGTGTTGTTTTGTTGCCAACAATATCTTTTAGAATAGTGTTTACTGTACTGTTCTGTGCCTTTTTCAGGGAGTCCGATTTTGTTTGATTTCCACCAATAACATTACCGATTAAACTTTTAACCTTGTCTTTACCTTGATTTAGTAGTTTTTGTTTTTCGATTTCAATGAGTTGTTGGGTAAGATTTTTTACACCACTGGACAAATCGGTTTTAACCGTTGGGTTAGTAAAGGATCCGGTGATATTAGCTGCAACCGGAATGGATATGTTATTGGCCTCTGCAGTATCAATTTTACCAATAAGCCTGTTGATATCACTTCCCAAGTATCTGGCAGGCACATTAAATATGGCATTGTAATTCAGGCTCTTGTCAAAGCCATGGGTTCCGGAAACTTCAATCTTTATATCCTCATAGTTTATATGAAAGGGTTTCACGGCAACCTTACCATCGGCAAATTCGAATTGGGTTTTTAAGTCATTCAAATTCAACTTTTTGAAATCCACAAAATTTAGTGCACCCTCGAGAGAATTAATTATTTTCGATTCATCGGTTTTCACCCTGGTACCTGATAACTGGGCAAAAGCATTACCTGAAACCGAACTTAAAACTGGAGACAAGGCCTCGTCTAAATCGCCTTTTAAGTTAATTTTAGTGTTTAATTTACCCTGAAGGACCTTGGCAATAGGGGCCAGATTTTGAAGCAATTCCATGCCGGTAAACGATTTACCAATATCAAAATCATTTGCCATTAGACTTAAATTAAAACTTGGGTTTTGCGCTTTGGTGGTCACATCCCCTGTAATGGCCAATGCACCATCGAAAATCGTAGAAGTTAGGTTGTTCAGTGATGCTTTTTGGTCTCTTATAACTAAAATGCCTTTAACATCTTTTAGGTTTAAATTATCATAAATTACCGTTGCCGCAGTGGCATTTATGGTACAATCGAGAGCCTCCGGTATTTTCAAAGCTTCCGCTTGTTTTTTGGAATTCTGATCTTTGGAAGAGGCATCAACCGTCATAAAATCATTGACATTGAAGCTGTTGGAATTTACTTTAAAATCACCCTGTAAGGTACCATCGCTCAATAAAAACCCGGTAAGGTTTTTAATTATTCCGGTAGCAGATAAATCACTGTCGCCGGTTTTCGCCTTAAACTGGTTGAGCGTTACCGTTCCTGTATTTAGCTTCATATTGGCCTCTGAAATAAGGAATGGATGGTTGAAGGATTTTGATGTAAACTCAAAATTATTTATCTGTATGGATCCATTATTTTTTATGCGATCGTAGGTATTGGATTCAATGGCCTCCATATCGAATGCAGTAGTTATATCGCCTTTTAAAATACCCTTTACCGGGGTGTCCAATTCTATAGGGTATGCCTTCGATAGATTTTCCAGGTTTATTACACCATTAACACGAGCATTCACTACCATGTTTTTTGTGATATTTTTTAACGTTGCTGAGGACTTAAAAACGTCGGAATCAATAATGAAGTCTAAGGTTTTTATGTCAATAAAAGTATCATCGGTATGTCCCGTTGTATTTTTCACCGAGGAATTAATGTTGATATTGCGCACCTGTTTGGGTAAATTCGGATATTTAAATGCGGCATTATTTGAAGTGATCGTAATATCGAAGTTAGGAATGGTTTCGTCGGAATAGGTTCCCTTTACAAGTCCCTTAACTTTAAAATCACCTGAAGTTTCAACCTCCTCAATGTTTTTGGAATAGGCTTCCGGTAATACTGCCAAGAAATTTTTGAAATCAGATTCCGGGTTTTCAAAACTGATCTCCATTTCCTGTCCCTGGTCCAATTGCCTGAGGTAGCCCTGGAAGGTAATAGGTAACTGATTGATATATCCTTTGTTTTCTTTGAACGTATAGGTGTCGTTACTTAAATCTAAATCGATAAGTGCATCTAATTTTAACAAGGTATTTTTGAGATAGAAGGTGCTATCCATGCTGAAGCTCACATGAGTTTCAGTGCTGGTGTCTAATTCTGATACCTCAGAAGAAAACATACCATGACCCAAATGGTTAAACTCCGTGAGATGGAGGGTCATGTTCGAGGTCTCATCCTTAAACGTCAAAGCACTGTTATTAATACTGTAATCCTTTATGTCGAAGGTGATTTTTCGATCGCTTGAGGCATCCGAATCATTTTTTTTAGAAATATCATAATTAGAATTTCCAAGTGCATCTGTTTTTAATGTCAGCAGGGCCTCATCAATACGAATTGAATTGATAATCAGAGGTTCTCCCTCTTTTTTAAATAACTCTTTAAGGGACATGGTAAATGATATGTCTTTGACGGTCGTTAAGGTGTCATCCTCGAAAGGGGCGACATTTTTTATCAGTATATCATTGACCCTAACATGTGCCTGAGGAAAGCTTCGTATAAAACTTAAGCTTAGATCGCTAAACTCAACCTTGGCATTAAGGTTCTCGTTTATCATTTGTTTGATGATGTCGTTTATTTTACCCTGAAAAACAAAAGGTACAGCGATAAGGAGTAAAAATAATATGAGGAATGACAGACCCGATATTTTCAGCGCTTTTTTCATAGGTAGTTCTATATTTTAGGATACTGATAATATACGTAAAATAGGGCTTAATAGTTGAAAAACACACCTTATTTTTTTACGAAATCCGGGACAAAAAGCAAATCTATTTCCTCATTTACTTTTAAATTGAATCGTCTCCTGAAGAAATATACACCAATATATAACAAAGGCGTGTCGCAGGCCGCTACCAGGGCTTTAAATAGAAATCCGCTCACCAATAAGCCTTTAAAATTTTCCCACTCTATGATACCAAAAGAACAGAGTAAGGTAACAATGGTAAAGGTGTCGACAAACTGCGAAAACCAGGTGGAGAAATTATTGCGTAGCCATAAGTGTCTTCCTTTTGTTAAGCGTTTCCAAAAGTGATAGATCTGAATATCTACAAATTGGGCGAATAAATAGGTGAGCATACTGGCAAAGACCGCTATCGCGGAATTGCCAAATACCCTGGTGAATAATTCGTCGTTAACGTAAGACCAGGAGGTAGCGGGAACATAACTGGCTACCAAAATGATTAAAAGGGAAAACAGTGATGCAAAAATACCGACGACCACAATATCGTTGGCGCGCTTTTTTCCGTAGATTTCACTTATAAGATCGGTAATTAAAAAGGTAATCGGATAGGGCAAAATCCCAACGGATATCTCAAATAACCTGCTGCCAAAGACCTCGATGTCCATGGGATACCAATAAAAGAATTTTTGAAAAATGAGGTTTGAAACTACCAGAGAGGTTATAAATAGGCCTCCTAGCAGTAAATAGATGCGTAGAGCAGCTAGCTTATCTTTATGAGTCATGCAAATTGTGGATAAATAGGTCTTGTAAATATAATGGATTAAAAATTGTTTTATTTATTTTGTTTTCGTCATGAAGACATCGAAAACATATTATATAGCATTAGGAAGTAATAAGGGGGAAAAATTTAATTATCTTCAAGACGCTGTATATGGAATTCATGAACGCATAGGCCATATAAAATCAATATCTAAAGTTTACAGATCGCCTGCTTTTGGTTTCGACGGCGAAGACTTTTTAAACTGCTGTTTGGTTTTGGAATCAGAATTGGAGCCACAGGACGTATTAGACCAATTGTTGGATATCGAAAAATCCATGGGACGCGTAAGAACAAAACGTAAATCCTATGAGGCACGAACCATAGATTTGGATATAATTCTGACGGAAGATCTCATGATAGAGACAAAATCCTTAAAGGTTCCTCACCCCGAGATGCAGAACCGTCGTTTTGTATTAGGGCCGCTTAATGATGTAGCTCCGAAAGTCATACATCCCGGTTTAAATAAAACCATAGCCGAATTACTTGATACCTGTGAAGACGAATCGGTATTGGAACCTATTAATATTTGGTTAAAAAATCCCATTAAGCAATTTAACTTTTCAAAATACAATTACATAGCTGTTGAGGGGAACATAGGGGCCGGTAAAACCAGTCTGGCCTCAAAAATAGCTCGAGATTTCAACGCAAAACTGATTTTGGAACGATTTGCAGATAATCCTTTTCTGCCCAAGTTTTATGAAGATGCCAATCGCTATGCCTTTCCGTTGGAAATGTCTTTTTTGGCAGATCGGTACCAGCAAATTAGCGATGACCTCGCCCAGCTTGATTTGTTTAAAGATTTTGTTGTGAGCGATTACGATGTCTTTAAGTCCTTGATTTTTTCTAAGATTACGTTACCCGAAGAAGAGTTTAATTTATATCGCAAACTCTTTTATTTGATGTATAAGGACATTTCGAAGCCGGATATGTATGTGTATTTACATCAGGGCACTGAACAGTTACAACAGAATATCAAAAAACGGGGTCGTGATTATGAACAAAATATAGACAATGCGTATTTGGAAAAAATTAATACAGGCTATATGGATTTCTTAAAAACCCAATCTGATGTAAGTGTGAATATCATAGATATTACCGATCGGAATTTTGTGGATAACAGAGTGGATTATTTGTGGGTGCTGAACGAAATTCTTAAATAGGCAATTTGGTATATGGGTAATTATCTTTTCCCTTTTCTCAATTGCTTCTCTTTATTCTTTACATAAATTAATTTGTGTCGACTCCTTGGAGTTTCACGTTGCTCAATATCGAATCGATTGGTTGATTTGATAAGCGGGGTCAGTTTTTCAAAGCCGTAATTTCTCGAGTCAAAATTAGGACGTTTTTTCTGCAGCAAACTTCCAACATCACCCAAAAAGGCCCAACCTTCATCATCTGACAGGTCATTTATGGTGGTTTGAATGAGCTGTATTTCTTTCTCGGTTATTTTGTCGATTAATGTTTCTTGAGAGTCTCTACTATCTGTTTTTTGCTCCGTTTTTTTCTTTAAGATCTCAATATAGATGAATCTGTCGCAAGCCACTATAAATGGATTGGGGGTCTTTTTCTCGCCAATTCCGATCACCTGCATGCCTGCTTCCCTAAGTCGCGTTGCCAGTCGTGTAAAGTCGCTGTCACTGGAAACGATACAAAACCCGTTAACCCTGTCACTGTAAAGAATATCCATGGCATCAATAATCATGGCGGAGTCAGTTGCATTCTTCCCGCTGGTATAACCGTATTGCTGAATGGGGATGATGGCATTTTCCAAGAGTAGGTTCTTCCATTTGTTCAAATCCGGTCTGGTCCAGTCGCCATAAATCCTTTTTATCGTTGGGTTGCCATATTTGGCAATTTCTTCCATCATCTCCTTGACGTTAGCCGAAGGGATATTGTCGCCATCTATCAGGACGGCCAAGTTGATGTTTTGATCCATAGTATGTTAAGTACTAATTAATAATAATAGTTAGGGTCAACGTAACTGAGTTAACACATGGGCGAATTTAGTTTATATAATTTAGAATCAACGGGGATTGCCTATTAATTTTGTCAGATTTAGTCTTACAGGAATACCAAAAGCAGGTCCAATGTGTTTTAAAAACCAAAAGAGGCCACTATAATTTGCAGGATCGGCAGAAACTTTCCTTGTTTGGTGGCAATACTAACATTAGAATGGCCTGAAATAAATGGTTAACTCTCCAATGTTAGCTTGGTGAACAGGTCCCAAACCACAATACCACAGCTCACTGAAATATTGAGGGAATGTTTTGTGCCGAATTGTGGGATTTCCAGAACCTGGTGACTCGCATTTACGACTTCCTGTGACACCCCTTTAACTTCATGACCAAACACGATGGCATAGGTTGTGTTGCGTTCGGGTTCAAAATCATTCAGCATCATCGCATTTTCGGCCTGTTCAACACTAATTATTTTTATATCCGAATTTTTTAATCGTTCGATTAGGGCAAGTGTGTCCTGAGCATATTCCCAGTCTACAGTTTCGGTACTTCCCAATGCTGTTTTGTGAATGTCTTTGTGGGGTGGTGTTGCCGTAATACCACAGAGGTATATTTTTTCAACCAAAAAGGCATCACTCGTTCGGAACACAGAGCCAATATTATTTAAACTCCTAACGTTATCTAAAACAATTATAAGAGGTGTTTTATTGGCTTTTTTAAATGCGTCTGTACTTAATCTGTCTAATTCGCTATTTTTTAGTTTCCGCATAATTCTCAAATGTCATGTCCTGGGAGATACCCTAAACGAAGCCGGTATAAAAATACGACGGCCACACTTCTTATGACCTATTGTTTTTGTTGAAATCTTATTTCAATTGTAGATAACTTGTAGAATATCAACTTCAAAAAACATGAAATTAGTAGTACATTGCATGCTACAATTTTGGCAAAAATAATATTTAAAAATCACTTTACCATTGGCTAAAAAAGCAAAAAAGGAAACGCCGCTGATGAAGCAGTATAATGCAATAAAGGCAAAATACCCTGATGCTTTGTTGTTGTTCAGGGTTGGTGATTTTTATGAGACCTTCGGCAAGGATGCCATTAAGGCAGCAGGCATTTTGGATATTGTTTTAACGAAAAGGGGATCAGGTAGTGAAAGTGAAACCGAGCTGGCCGGGTTTCCGCACCATTCATTAAATACGTATTTGCCTAAGTTGGTCAAGGCCGGACAACGCGTGGCCATTTGCGACCAGTTGGAAGATCCCAAGATGGCAAAGACCATCGTGAAGCGCGGTGTAACCGAACTGGTAACGCCCGGAGTGGCCCTTAATGACGAAGTGCTTACTTCGAAATCGAATAATTTTTTATGTTCCCTGTTCTTTGATGGAACCTTAAATTCAGCCGATAAGTTTATTGGTATTTCATTTCTGGATGTCTCTACTGGGGAGTTTCTCACTTCCCAGGGCAATGTGGAATACATCGATAAACTGCTTCAGAATTTTAAACCCAGTGAAGTGTTGGTATCCAAACAAAAACGCTCACATTTTAGGAATACATTTGGGAATGAATTTCATATTTTTTCTCTGGAGGATTGGGTTTATCAAACGGATTATGCCTATGAAACCTTAATAAAACATTTTAACACGGTATCCCTGAAAGGATTCGGTATTGAGGATTTATATGAAGGTATTATTGCATCGGGATCCATTCTCCATTATTTGGGAGAGACACAGCATCATAAATTACAGCATATCACATCCATATCCAGAATTGCTGAAAACGATTATGTTTGGATGGATAAGTTTACCATTCGGAATTTAGAACTGTACAATTCCACTCAAAATAATGCGGTTACCTTACTTAATATTATTGATAAAACGATTTCCCCGATGGGTGGGCGCATGTTGAAGCGCTGGTTGGCCTTACCATTAAAAACATTAGATCAAATCAAAAAACGGCATGAGGTTGTTGGTTATCTCAGTGAGGATAATACCACGCTTCAAAAAATTCAAAGCCATATTGCTCATATCGGTGATCTTGAACGGTTAATTTCTAAAACGGCCACTGGTAAGATCAATCCTCGGGAGGTGATTCAGCTTAAAAATTCATTGGAAGCCATTATTCCCGTTAAGGCCTTGACCGCAGATTGCGATAATGAGGCTTTACAAGTTATTAGTGATGGATTGCAAGGATGTGATGCGCTGCGTGAGAAAATAAAGGAAACCTTAAACGAAGAAGCACCTGTAAATGTCTTAAAGGGTCATACCATTGCCGCCGGGTTTTCTTCTGAACTGGACGAACTCAGGCAACTTTCGAAATCGAGTAAAGCCTATTTGGAGGACATGCTTGAACGCGAAACACAACGAACTGGAATAAGTTCCCTTAAGATCGCATCGAACAATGTCTTCGGTTACTATATTGAAGTACGCAACACGCACAAGGATAAAGTGCCTTCAGATTGGGTCAGAAAGCAGACTCTTGTAAATGCCGAACGGTATATTACCGAAGAGCTCAAGACTTATGAAGCCAAAATATTAGGAGCACAGGAACGCATATCTGCCATTGAACAACAGTTATTTAATGAGTTAGTAGGTTGGATGGGGCAGTACATTAAGCAAGTTCAACAAAACGCCCATTATATTGCGCAATTGGATTGTTTATCAGGATTTGCACAGCTGGCAAATGATAACCGGTACGTTTGCCCCATTATCGATAATTCTTTTGAATTGCGTATTGAATCCGGTCGCCATCCTGTCATAGAAAAGCAGTTGCCCTTAGGCGAAGTTTACATTCCAAACGATGTGTTTTTAGATCGTGAAACGCAGCAAATAATTATGATTACCGGGCCGAACATGTCGGGTAAATCTGCCATATTAAGACAAACGGCATTAATTGTGTTATTGGCGCAAATTGGGAGTTTTGTACCTGCCAGAGGGGCGAAAATTGGTCTGATCGATAAAATTTTCACCAGGGTAGGAGCAAGTGATAACATCTCTATGGGCGAATCGACCTTCATGGTAGAAATGAATGAGACGTCTTCCATTTTGAACAATATTTCAGAAAGAAGTTTGGTCTTATTGGATGAAATTGGGCGAGGTACAAGTACTTATGATGGGATTTCCATAGCATGGGCTATTAGTGAATATCTTCATGAGCATCCGGCACGACCTAAAACCTTATTTGCCACACATTACCATGAACTAAATGAAATGACCGAAACCTTCGAACGGATTAAGAACTTTAATGTATCTGTTAAAGAATTAAAAGATAAGGTCTTGTTTTTAAGGAAGCTTGTAGAAGGGGGTAGTGCCCATAGTTTTGGAATTCATGTGGCAAAAATGGCGGGTATGCCGCAACAGGTATTGTATAAGGCTAATAAGATCCTAAAAAAATTAGAGCAATCGCATTCCAGTGAAGAACTCACGGACAAGGTAAAGGCCCTGAACAACGATTTGCAACTCAGCTTTTTTAATTTAGACGACCCTTTACTTGAAAACATAAAAGAAGAGATTTTACATACCGATATTGACACGCTAACACCTGTGGAAGCATTGATGAAGCTTAATGAAATTAAGCGCATGCTGGTCAAGAAAAAACAAGCCTGAAAGAAATACAATTTATTTCGGGAAAAGGCTTTGCATTTGCTAGAAATATTTTAAATTTGCACCCGCCTATGTAACAATGGGGCGAGATAAAACCTTGTTTTCTCGATGTAATTTTACATGAATGAGGTAAGTTCTTAAAAGTAATATTGCGAAAGTAGCTCAGGGGTAGAGCATCACCTTGCCAAGGTGAGGGTCGCGGGTTCAAATCCCGTCTTTCGCTCGAAAGTTACAGTGCTACTTTGATAAAAGTAGTTTGTAGTTGAGTGTAAAGATCAGCGACCAAGGTCGCGCCTGCCTACCAGCCATGCGGCACGTCTATGGCAGGCAGGGGTTCAAATCCCATCTTTCGCTCTGAATGTATGCCGGTATGCTCACATATCGACGGTCGATGCTGAAGTGGTGGAATTGGTAGACACGTTGGACTTAAAATCCAATGGCCATTATGGCCGTGCGGGTTCAAGTCCCGCCTTCAGTACAGATGAAAACCGTAATTATATTGTTATTCAATATTTTACGGTTTTTTTATTTCATAATTCCCAACTATTTCCCAACAAAATTAAAAAAAGTGCATTTTATACTCTTTTGAGGTGTTTAGAACTTTAATGCATATGTGTCAAGAATATTCCAAATTTAAAACTCCTAACTTCTATTATTCCTGAATTCTATAACTATTACTCATCCAATTTTTTTAAATGGCATTTAAATCATCATGGTAAACATACCCCCGAAATTTTTTAAAATTATTGTAATCTGTGCGCCTAGGTAAACATCCAATAAAACAAACATTAAATATTTGATAATCAAGTTTTTACATTGTGTTTTGAACAATTGCTAAGTGTAATTATACTTAGAACGAGAAAAAGCCCTAAAAATTGACGGTTTTAACAGTAAATTCCAAAAAATTAGTGTGTCTGAATATACCTGTTTATGGTCTTAGTTGATTTCGGGGGATGGGGGTGTTTCAGTTCCCCACAGCGTGTAGCAGAGCGTTTTAGGATTTTCTAATGGTTTACCCTATCTCTGGTATTATCGTCCGTGTATCAGACCTTTTTACTGATAGGGATGACGAGGTCTATTCCTTAACTGGTAAACATTTAGCTGACGCTACACAGGAAAGGAGAGGCTCTAAAATAATTCAACTCTATAAAAAAAATATCAAGTTTAACTTTAACGAAGAAATTTTCATTACTCGTTAAGAAATGAGGTTTTATTATTACGTCCTTACACGTCCTTCTGACAGTATGATTAGACAAGGTTGGGAAATAAACCATCCAAAATTAGATTATTCCAATTTAAAAGTTGTTCTTTGTATAATTAGCGAAATTATTGTATTTAGCAAAGACATTTATACTTCCATTTAACTCCTTTCTATCTTAATTTTTATAACTAGCTAAAGAAATATACTGTGAATTCAATGTGTCAGCGTACTTATATTTTAAGTTAATTGATGCATAAGTTTTAGCGGTATAACAATAAACAATTAATATTTAAAATTTTAAAAGTATGCAAGAAGGAACAATTAAGTTCTTTAACAGAACTAGAGGATTTGGATTTATTACCTCAGATGAAGGAAAGGATATTTTCGTTCATGAATCAGAATTAATCGATATCGTCGAGGAAAATGACAAGGTGAAGTTCGAAGTTGAACATGGTAAAAAGGGGTTGAATGCACTAACCGTTCGACTTTTAAAATAATTCTTCAAACAGTTATTAAAACCTAAAAAAAGGTGCTCATTATAAACGTAATTCCTGGGGAAAAAATTGAACGTGCCATAAAGCGATTAAGGCTAAAGGTTAGAAATACCAAGCAACATAAGCAATTGAAGAATAATAAATTTTTCACTAAAAAATCTACTAAAAAAAGAGAAGAAATTGCTAAGGCTAAATACAAAGAACAGTATGAACGTTCTCAAGAAATATGAATTCTACAGTCAAAGATCAGTACTGAGCCGATTTAATTTATAATGAGTATTTTCCTTTTAGAATTGCAAAACAGTTCCTCGAGGAAATTGCCAAGTATGATAATACTACCTTAATGAATATTTATAATTATTGGGCGACACCTAGATCAATAAGTCGAAATAGGCAAAAATTATCTTATTTGCGTTCTGGAAATTGATTAAATCACCTGTAAATTAATGAGATCTCTACAAATAAGTAAGCAAATTACGATTAGACAATCGGATTCCATGAACAAATATCTTATGGACATAAACAAATTTGATTTAATTTCTGTTGAGAGGGAAGTGACGCTAGCTGTTTTAATAAGAAAAGGAGATGAACAAGCCTTAAATGAACTCGTAAATGGGAATCTTAGATTTGTGGTATCCGTAGCTAAACAGTATCAAAATCAAGGACTGTGTCTATCTGATTTAATAAATGAAGGTAATCTGGGCTTAATTAAAGCTGCGAAAAGATTTGACGAAACTCGTGGGTTTAAATTTATCTCTTACGCCGTATGGTGGATTAGGCAAGGTATTATTCAAGCTATAGCCGAGAATTCGAGAATCGTAAGGTTGCCTTTAAATAAGATTGCTATACTGGGAAAAATAAAAAGATCGACAGTATTTTTTGAGCAGAAGAATAATCGTCCTCCCTCGGCAAGAGAAATATCGGACATTATTGATGTGCCCATTAAGGAAGTAGAGGTTTGTCTCAACAATTATAAACATTCCGTTTCGATGGACACCCCTTTATCTGAAGAGACTGATTTAAACTTGCATGATTTAATTAAGACGGATGAATTAGATCCGCCTGATGCCTCTTTATTAATTAATTCACTTAAAATTGACATTGAAGCGACAATAAATTCACTTTCTGAACGTGAAGCAGAAGTAATTAAAAGATATTATGGTGTTGGAGGTGAATCTTCTATGACACTCCATGAAATTGGCCAATTATTTAATTTAACAAGAGAACGTGTTAGGCAAATTAGAGAATTAGCTATCCGTAAATTAAAAAAAACCGAACGGTCTAATCTTTTAAAAAAATATTTATAACACTTAAAAGAATTTCCGGGTTAAAATGTAAAGAATAACTTCATCGAAAAAAATAGATTATCATTAGACACTCTTCTCCAATTAGATTTTAATACTATTATTTGGGTGGCAGCCCCTTTTATGTTTGCTTTAGTTGGACTTGAGTATTATTTATCTATCAAACAACAAAAAAAGCTTTATCACGGAAAAGACTTTTTAGCGTCATCTGTAATTGGTTTTGGGAACTTATTTGTAAATGCCCTAACTAAAGTCGGCATCTTCTATATTGTTGTAATATGTTACAACCTTACACCATGGAGCGTCCCTCATACCTGGTGGTCCTATTTGCTGTGCTTTCTTTCATTGGATTTCGTGAGGTATTGGTCTCACAGAATTTCACATGTGCAACGCTTTTGGTGGTCCACTCATGTAGTGCATCACAGTTCTACCTATTATAATTTTTCTACCTCATTTAGACTTTCTTGGGTTCAGCATTTAAAACTGGTATTTTTTTTACCAATATTTATGTTAAGTTTTGATCCTATGGTCTTCATTATTATTCATCAACTTGAAATACTCTATCAGTTCTGGATTCACACCGAGCTGATTGGGAAACTACCCAAACTAATAGAGTATATTTTTGTAACGCCCTCGCATCATCGAGTCCATCACGCAGTTAACGACAATTATATTGACAAGAATTATGGATCTACCCTAATTATTTGGGATCGTATCTTTGGAACTTTTCAAGAAGAAAAAGAGCAGGCAATTTATGGTATTACTAATCCCGTCAACTCATTTAATCCCGTATACCTGGTATTTCACGCCTGGGGTGATTTATTAATGGATATTAAGAAACGTCCGAATATGATTTGGAAAATTCTCTTTGAAAGCCCTACTGCATGGGAAAGGGGAGGAAATAAAAAGTAGATCATTAAGAATCATAAATTACCTCAATAAAGAACTTATTTTTTTAATATAATCTATTATTATACTTAAATTACACTCGAAATTCAAGATATTATTCTTTTTATCCCCTGAATATGATAGTTTTTTGAAAAATTTGTTATTCTAAAGTGTTCTACAATCCATTTAAGCCTTACAAATTGACCTATTAGAGCGTTTGGTACCTTTTAGTAATAATAAACATACGAATTTGTTTATCTAATTGTTCTTACTCATTAAAAAAAACAAAAATGAAATACATCAAACTAATTCTGCTAATTATTCTTTTCTCGAATTGCAATGCCCAGACGAATAAAATACTCATAAGTGAACGTTTGATTTCAGATTTGTCGCAATACCCAATTTATTCACGATTAATTGAAGACAAAAATGGTTCGGAAAAATGGAAAGAAGAATACAAATATTTGGATAGCATAGAAATTTATGAAATCATTTATTTGAGTGACGGATTACATATTAGAGGCTTAATGGCAAAACCTAAAAAAGCAGGTAACTATCCATGTATAATTTACAATCGAGGTGGAAACAGAGATTTTGGGTCATTGAAAGTTGCTCATGGGGCATTGTGGTTAGGAGAGCTTGCAAAAGAAGGATATGTGGTTATAGCAAGTCAGTACAGAGGAAGCGGGGGTAGCGAAGGGCAAGAAGAATTTGGGGGTAAAGACGTAAATGATGTTGTCATCTTAACAGAAGTTTTAAAAGAAGTTGAAAGTGCTGATACCGAAAAAATTGGAATGTATGGTTGGAGCAGAGGAGGAATGATGACCTATATTGCTTTGACAAAGACAAAAAAAATAAAAGCGGCAGTTGTCGGAGGTGCGGTTTCGGATAATTACCAAACAATAAAAGACAGACCTGAGATGGAAACTAATGTCATAGCAGAGTTAATCCCGAATTATGAAGAAGCAAAGGAAGAAGAACTAACCAAAAGGTCGGCAATAATGTGGGCAGATAAATTTCCGAAAGATGTGCCAATTCTTATTTTGCACGGGAATGCTGATTGGCGAGTAAAACCAGAACAGAGCCTAAAATTGGCTTTAGAATTTGAGAAACATAGAATTCCGTACAGGTTGATAATGTTTGAAGGAGGCGACCACGGAATTTCAGAGCATAGAGATGAGGTAAATGGACAAGTGCTGAACTGGTTTGATAGATATTTGAAAAATGAAGAATCAATACCAAACATGGAATACCATGGAAGATAAATAAGAAAACGAGTGATTTAATGAAAAATCAAAATTTTTATATGCGTGTGATATGGAGAAAATTGATGTCACTTGAATCAGAAGGCAATTTAGTAAAGAATTGGATTTGATAACAAGTAAAGATTGTTTAATCCCTCAAATGAGGGGTTTTTTGTAAATAATAATGAACGAAGTATTTATAACCAACTTATTCCGAGAACAACCAAAAAATTAGTGTGTTGAATATACCTGTTTATGGTGTTAGTTGATTTCGGGTATAGGGGGTGTCTGAGTTCAGTACAACGTGTAGCAAGCGCAAACACTGAATTAAAGACTTAATTTTAATCCTAATTGGTGTACATGCTTTGACTACATACATTTGGTAAAGAATACGCCAGAAGTTTGTTAATTTCTTTGATCTGAATATAAGGAAAATCAAATCCTTCTGCTTTGAATATGCTTACCCATTTTGATGTAAAAACTGCGCTATTATTGTAAGGTAGATATTTTTGAATTTCAGATTTCACATAATCGAGATAATTATTTTTATTAATGTTGGAGTTTATAAGATTTTCTTTTATTTCATTTTGAAGATGTACTTGTAGTTGATTAAATAATTGGGGATAGTAATCCAAAAATGAGTTATACCTCATTTCGTCATAATTATTAAGTCTGTCAATAAAGATTTTTAATCCCCTTTTTTTCACATTAAAAGTATTTAGTTAATTCTAAAGCAATGTCCTTATTGCTTTTACCAATATAGTTTAGGAACATTTGCTCTGTTTTGTGGCCTGTTACATATATAAGGAACGACGTAGGTATTTCTCCATAAAAATTGTTAGCAAATGATCTTCTTCCAATATGACTGGTCACGAGCTCCCATTTTTCGTATTCGCCAACCTGCTTTCTGTATGGAAACTTGGCACGAACATCAACTTTTTCAAGCTTGCTGCCTTTAACTTTTTGTTTGATCTTAGCCTTTTTGCAGACCTTTTTAATATAGTCGTTGTATTTCTGGCTTGAAATAGGCCTAGGGAACTCACCATCCCTTTCCTCCAATATCTTTAACACTTTGGGGTGCAAAGGTATCGTCATGTTCTTGCCAGTTTTCTTTTGGGTAAATTCGATAAGGTGTTTGCCTTTTTCAATCCTAATTTGGTCTTTGGTAAATCGCATAAAATCTGACACACGCTGACCAGTGTAACAGCTTATTATTAGCCAATCCCTTGCGTTTAATAAGCTCTCGTTAAGTTTTTTATCATCGAGTTTTTCAATCGAATTTAGCTCTTTAGTTGTTAAATATATCTTCTCTACTTTTGAGGATTTTGGCTTCATTCTTCCTAATTGATTATCAGTTTCCAAGCCGTTAAATTTGGCATGATTACAAACTGTTTTAATGGATCGAATAGCCCATGCAATTGTGTTTACACTATAATTATTGTTTATACAGTATTCTTCAAAGTTTCTTTTGAAATCTTCATTTACATCTATGATTAATAACTGCTTAGGCAATGTTAACTCGTATTTTCCCAAGAGATTCCTAACGACCTTATATTTTTTAATAGTACTATCTGTGATTTCAGTTTTTTTATATTCTAAGAAAGTGTCAAAATATTTTAGAAGCTCCTTAGGTAAAGCTTTTGTTGTTTTAGGTGGATTGTAGTATAAATCCAATTGATTCGCCAACCATTCTTTATCTATTGTCTCTGGAGCAGTATTGTGAAAGGCTTTAAGGATATGGTTTTCAATTTTATTAAGCTCCATATTAATCTTAACCTGCTGATTCTTGATGTCTATATCCTTTGGGTTTTTCTGAGGGTGATATTTATCCCAATACAGCTTGGAAACCTCCAATTTGGTTTTACCACCGATAACGTGATTTGTATTACCGTATGTGAAAAGCAGTCTTAAATTTAAAAATGCCTTATCCTTTTTAGAGCGATATAGATAGTTTACAGCTGCCATGCATTAATTAAAAAATTGTACGATTGTTGTACGATTGAACAAAATATTATACAAATTTATGCAAACTAAGTCAAAAAAGGAAATTGTATCATATGCTTGAAAGTACTGTTTTTATTGATATTAGAATAGCTTTTATAATGATTGAGCTTGTTTGTGTTTTCGGATCAAAGTACTTCCGCCTTCAGTACGAAACCCTTATAAATCATTTCTTTTATAAGGGTTTTCTTTTTTATTCGTTTTAAGTTCTCTCCATATTTATTTATAATGCTCGACTGTGCTAATAGCCATGAATTTTACGAAAATTGGTAATCTTTTATTTTTTTGTTTTTAGGATATATGATCAGTATTTTCGAATTCACGTGTAGCAGAACCATAAAATAATATTCTTAGAGCAAATAAATCATCAAAAAGCTTTTATAAAATTACTATACCGACTTTGGTTTAAGAATTAATCTTGTAATTTCTGACAGAATAATTTAGATAGGATTGTTTTATTACTTTTTTTAACTTTATCCAGAAGTATTTAGCATACACGAAGAAAAAAAATTATTTATGATTTTGAAGAATGAACAAAAGTAAATTTTTAGTAGAATCGAGATTACCAACTAAATATGGTGAATTCTTAGTAAAAGCATATAGGTCTACAATTGAAGATTTTCCTCATCTTGCGTTATATACATCAAGTTTGAATTCGAAAAAAGTGGTTGACGTACGAATACATTCTGAATGTATGACTGGAGATGTTTTTAGCTCGGTTAAATGTGATTGCGGAGAACAATTAAAGTATTCTTTGAAATGGGCCCATAAAAATGCCGGGGTAGTAGTTTATTTAAGACAAGAGGGAAGAGGAATAGGGCTTATAAATAAACTAAAAGCATATAATCTGCAGGAAAAAGGATTTGATACTAAAGATGCTAATTTGGAATTGGGATTTCATGAAGACTCACGAGATTACGGAGATGCTATAGAAATTTTGGAAGACTTAGGTATTTTTAACATTCGTCTTTTAACTAACAATCCCGAAAAAATTAATTCATTCGAACATTCAAATATTAGGGTAGTTGAACGTTTGCCTATTGAAATTAAAGCTTCTAATGATAATGCGGAGTATTTGAAAACCAAAAAAAACCGTATGGGACATCTGTTTTCCCAGAACTTCTAGGGATGTTTGATATTTGGGACGTTATAGTTAAAATACGCACAAAGCTTAAAATTGCAAGTAAGTTACCTGAAAAAATTTTTGTTGGCTTATCTGAAGAGGTGAGTTTTGATAGAGCTGGTGAAAATGTATGTGCTTTGATATCTGTTAATACTGAAATAGAAAATGAAATTAACCCATTAACAGATTGTTTTTTTGATATTCAAATTTTAGATAAAAGCTTAGTCAATGATGCCGATATAGAACAGCTTAAATTTTACTTGCCTTATGCATTTGCTAATTTCTTTGGAAGGAAATATCAAAAGTGTTTTTCAATATCTCATTTTGCACAGACTTTGGATGGAAAAATTGCAACAAATCATGGTGATAGTAAGTGGATTGGTAACGAAGAAAACCTAATTCATGCCCACAAAATGCGAGCCTTATGTGATGGCATTCTGGTCGGGGCGAGAACTTTAGAAATAGATAATCCCAGGTTAAATGTTAGGAAAGTACACGGAGATAACCCGGTAAAAATTATTCTTGGCGGAAAAGGTAATTTAAATTTAGAAAAATATAACGCTATAGAGCCTTCATCCATAGTGTTTAAGTGTCCCAAGAATCTTCGTGATTCTGGTGATTGTATAGAGATATCAGAAGAGACTCCATTTAACTTACACAACATATTGAATCAACTTGCTAAAAAGAAAATTTATTCGGTCTACATAGAGGGTGGTTCATATACAACATCATGCTTTTTAGAGCAATATGCCCTAGATCAGGTGCAGATTCATTTTTCGTGTAAAATATTAGGATCTGGTCTGAATGCATTTGAATTTGGCAATATCGGTAAAATAAGTGATGCCATTGTTTTTAAATCTGTTCGTTTTTTTCCAATAGGTGATGAAATGATGTTCATAGGCAATTTATAAGATGCAAATAGAATTAAATGAAATATGGCATAACAAAGAAAAATCTTGGATTAAGTCTTTAAAGAAGACTTATCTAGAAGAAAAAGACGTATTGGTTAAGGTCATTTATTCCATGATCAGTCTGGGTACCGAAAGAACGATTATCACTCAAAATTTTTCAAATGAATTGTCAGAACAAATGGCAGTACCATATATGAAAGGCAGTCTAATGGATGCCTTCACCTATGGTTACTCCGTGGTAGGCGAAGTGATTAGTGGGCCAGAGTTCTGGATTGGGAAAAACGTTCATTTAATGCACCCTCATCAGGATTTTATTATTGTTTCAGAAGACGATTTAGTAGAAGTCCCAGAAGGGATTAATCTTAAGTCCGCTACCTTAGCCAGTAATTTGGAAACTGCAGTAAATGCTATTTGGGATTCTGAAGTTGCTATTGGAGATAAAGTATTAGTATTTGGATACGGTTTAATAGGAGGCCTAATTGCTGCCCTGGTGAATCAAATACCCGGGGTCAATATTGAGGTTGCTGAAACAAATAATCACCGTAAGGGGTTACATCTTGCACATGGTCTTCCTGAAAGATCAATGAATGACTATGATATCATATTTAATTCTACTTGTGACCAAAAAGCACTTCAAGAGGCATTATCCTTATCTAGACATGAAGGAAAAATAATCGAGTTGAGTTGGTATGGTAGCAGGAATACGACTTTAAATTTAGGTTCGGAATTTCATTATGGAAGAAAGCAAGTCATTTCATCACAGGTGAGTCAAATACCGCATAAAAAATTACCAGTCTGGAATTATACAAAACGAAAACAATTGGTATTTGACTTGATTGCTGAAATAGATTTTTCCTATCTATTGGATAACGAAATTAATTTTAAAGACACTCCTGAGTTTTACAAACAGTTACGGAGAAATGAAATAAAAAATTTAAGTACAATCATTTGTTATTAATTATTTATTATGTTTAGTGTAAAAGTTACTGATCATATTATGATCGCTCATTCACTTCCAGATCCTTTTTTCGGTGCAGCTCAAAATATGCACGGAGCTACTTATGTTACAGAGGTAACGTTCATGAGCGAAAAGTTAAACAGTAAAAATGTAGTTATAGATATAGGTGAAGCATCATTAATTACTAAAAACGTCTTAAGCGAACTAGCTTATAAAAACCTGGATGAATTACCACAGTTTAAAGGCATATTAACAACTACGGAGTATCTTGCGCAATACATTCATGGGGAAATTAAGAAAAAGATTAATAATAATTTAAAGCTAAAAGTAGAATTATTGGAATCTCATGTGGCTTCAGCTAGTTATGAAAGTTAATTATGAGACATAAGCTGGTCATATTAACTACTCGTTTTGGAACAAATTTTTCAGGGGGTGCAAAAGCAACTTGCGAGGTGTTCTCGAGAATTCAAAACCAATTTGAAAGTATAACTGTTTTGGGTACTGAAATTGGAAATCATCAAATCAAAAATGTTAAATTCATAAAAACAAATTATTGGATTGATGCTTTATTTAAAATAATGAGATTAAAGGACGATTGCACTATTTTTTATGGAGATTTCTATAATGCTTTTTTGTTAGGAGTAGCACAAGCGCCTTTTGTGTTTACCTATCACGATAATTGGCCAGAATTGTCTAAACTAAATACTAAATCATATTTTCAAAACTTGTTTTTTAACACTGTTTACACTTATATTTTTAAAAAAGCCAAAGCGTTAGTTGCTGTTTCCAATTTTAAGAGAATTAACTTAATCCAATACGAAGAAAAATTACATTTCATATCTAATGGATTTAGCCGAGGGAATCAAGAATGTATAAAAGAGCATAAATCAAGACAGGTTTTGATGGTTGGAAACATAGATGAACGCAAGTATAATCTTGCAATTAAACTTTTCGATTTATTAAAAGTTCACGATGGAATTTCAATTGACATTTATGGTCATATTGTAAATAAAGATTTGGCCAAAAAGTTAAAGAGTTATCCTTTTGTAGAAATTAAAGGTTTTGTTGAGAATGTGCCATATAGTGCATATAAGTTATTGTTGCATACCTCCTTTTCTGAAAGTTTTGGGTTGGTCTTTTACGAATCAATATATAATGAAACACCTGTGCTTACCTTCAACACAGGGGGAGCACCAGAGATTATTTCGACTGAAAATGGTCGAATGGTAGATGCTTTTAATATTAAAGATATGTATCGGGTCCTTAAGGAGATGCTGGCAAACCCATTTAAAGCGAATTCGCAAACTGTTGATTCTTATTCTTGGGATCGCGCCAGTTCAAATTATTTAAAGCTATTTCAATATGTGGATTAGTGTAATCATTATTTGCATTTATTTTTCGTTCGTCCTTGATTTATTGGTTTTACCTATACCTAGCGAGGCCTCTACGGTTTCTATAATTTCTTCTGAAAAGGCTTTTTTTTCATTAAAGTCACTAAGATCGCTGTTTGGATTCCTAATCAGCCTGCTCTTTTACTTATCACCACTGTTTATTTCTATTCTTTTCTTGTTGAATTCAAATATTGAAATAATGCCTTTTCACATTGTTGTTACAGGGGTTTTTATTGCTATTTTGGGTCGCGTAATATCTGTTAAAGGGACAATAACATTGAGAAAAAACTATGGAAAATCTTTAGTGGAATCTGCAATTTTTAAGCTTAGCAGAAACCCTATAACAATAGGAATGCATTTAACTATATTTGGTTTATTGCTTTGCTTTAAATTTTGGCTGTTATGGATTATTTTTCCTCTTTACCTCTGGATTTTTCATGGAAAAATCATAATGGAAGAGACTTTTTTGGAAAGTAAATATGGAAATGAGTATTTGCGATATAAGGAAAAAACACCAAGGTACTTATGGTAGTAAATAGGGAGCAAGAGCAAATCAAAACTTGGTTTGACAATATTTATAAAACAAGAGGTTTAAGATACTTACGACCGCTAAGGGCTTATGAAATTTTTGTGACAATATTGAATCCAAAACCTAAAAGTAAGCATTTAGATGTGGCCTGCGGTCTTGGCTTAATGTTAAAGGTTCTTGAAGATAAGGATGTAACATGTTATGGCATTGATCTTTCTGAAGTTGCTGTAGAAGGTTGCCGAAAATTATGTCCGAGCGCACATATCACCCATGGTAATGCCGAAAAGTTACCTTACAAGGATAACACTTTTGATTCCTTAACTTGTTTAGGTTCTCTTGAAAGAATGATAGATAGAGAACAAGTTCTCTCAGAACAATTGAGAGTAACAAAAAAAGGGGCGGACATTTGTTATATGGTAAGAAATTCAGAGAATTTTACATGGCGCTTTTTACTTAAACCATTGAAATTATATAACAGAAAGGGGCATCAGGATGCCCTGAACTTTAAACAATGGAAAACGCTATTCGAAAATGCTGGTTTAAAAATTGTAAAAGTTTATCCTGATCATTGGCCTTATTACAGGATGATGCATATTTTAAAGCCTTGGAAAAAAATAAACACAGGCAAAATTATAAAATTTCCAATGCGTATTTCTTATGCCTATGAGTTTATTTTTCATCTGAAGAAACAATGAGTAAAATAGCCGAGATATATGATACTTTATTTACATTCGAAATTTTCTCAAAAAAGGAAGCCTACCCTATTCATAAGCGTATAGAATTTGTTGAAGATAATTGTACAGACATCGCGGACTGGATTTTAAAAAAAGAACTTTGTCCTGCGGGGTCGTCTGTATTAGATGTAGGATGCGGTACTGGAAATACACTTTTTAAATTGGCTAAATTTAAGCAAGCTGTTGGCCTTGGTATCTCTATAAGTGAAAAGGAAATTGAGTTTGCAAATTCTCAATTGAAAAAACTAAATTTAACCTCTTCAATTAAGTTTCATAATCAGAGCTTTGATGAACCAATTAATCATGAAAAATTTGACATCATCATAGCCATTGAATCCTTAAAACATAGTACGAATTATTCAAAAACACTCAAAAATTTATTAAAAGCTTCGCATCAGGATACCGTATTTATCATTGCAGATGATTTTATTATTCACCCTTCTGCCGAGAGTAAACAACAAATGGTATTGTGGAATGCCCCATCGTTGTTCTCCGTCCCTATATTTAAGGAACTTATGGAACAAGAAGGTCTAAATATTATTAACCTTTATTTCTTTACAGATAAAGTGAATATAAAATCGAAATTCGTTTTAATAATTTTAATTTTCTTATTTAAATTTTTAAGGAAAATAGTTACTAAAAGTGTTAAAACTCTTGTAGAAACTTATCTTGGGGCGTTACTGCTTGAAAGGCTCTATCAAAAAAAACAGATGGACTATTGTATTATAGTAGCAGGGAGAAACGATATTGACTTTTACAATTAATTAAGTTTATTTCAATAAGAGCTTTTTAATAAATAATTTCTTATCAGAGCATATTGTTAGCCTCAATAGCATTAACTTTACTTTAGGTCGTCATTATTGTGAAATATAATAATTAAGCGAATTAAGTGTGTTAATTTTAAATCGTATTTAAATCGTACTCCTCAATTAAATAAAGCTTCAACTTTATTTTGCTTGGAATATTAAATTAACTGCCCTTTTAATACGCATTTAATTTTTTCTTATTTTGAAATATTTTTTCATTTACCTATGTAACATTATATCACTTTGTACGTGATTTTATTTTGTTGATTAAGTAAGAACTAGCAAAAGATAGCATTATTAACACCCCTGATATATTTATAATGATATCACTAATTAAAGAATTTACAACAAACGGAAGTAATAGGGCTAAAAAGAAACACACGGCAATAGTGGCTCTTATTATTTTGGGAAGCATTTCTTTTTTACTTTTTAAAGGATGAACATAAAGTATCCATGCATAAATATACCGGAAACTAGCAGGTAAAACAATCCAAAAGGAGATCTTAAAATTAATAACATGAATACAAGTTAATATAAGAACCATTAAGGCATCTATCTCCATATCGAGTATACCACCCTGCTTGGTGACACTGTTAAGTTTTCTTGCTACAAAACCATCGATGCCATCCAATATTATGGCGATCAAAAAAAACAAAAAGAGTTGTAAATCTTTAAGTAATGGAAAAATTCCAAGTAAAGTGATTATAATGAGTAATCTTAGAATGCTAATCCAGTTAGCATAACCATAAATAAACGGGAGGTTTGGCAAAACACTTATAATTTTAAATAAGTATATACCGAAAATTATAACACAGAGTAAGCTCCAAATAACTGAAGAACCATTCAGATAGGTGATAATAAACCCTGTAAGATGTATTAAACCACTTATTAGAATCCACCTTTCATAGAACTTATCAAAATTGAAGCCCATCTGGTTCATATTTGGGGATGTTTGCATAAGATTTAGCATAATTTTTACAAAATGCTCTTAAAAATATAGAATAGAACGCTTCATGTTTTATGCTCTTTGTCGCATTTGACAATTCTTCAACAAAATTAAACGCTTTAAACTCATTTAAGAATTTGTGATTTTTAGAAATAATATGAACAGGTGTTTTTAAACCATCAGAGCTCGGATTACTTAAAATTGGTGGCTGATGATCTCCAAAAACAATAAATATATCATCATTATTATCACTATCAGAAATAAACCTTTGTAGATTCATAATCTGATAGTTTATGGCTTGGGCATAGTCGTCTAAACTTGGGTATTTTAGAAATCCTTTGTGTTCATGAATACTTCCATTGGTATGGTTCAGGGTTCTCCAGTCATCAACTAATTCAACTTTGGGAAAAGGTGAATGAGAACTTTTGGTTAAATAAAAGAATGTGTAAGGTTTTTTATTTTCCTTTTTTATTATATCCATAGTGAAATTCATAGAGTATTGGTCCGGGGCAGCAGCGCCGAAACCATATTTGTCACCTGTATATTGAATATCCTTATTCAAAATCCAGCGATCAATACTATACATCTTTCGCATGGCCTCATATGGTACAGTGATACCATTTATAGGATTTATAGGGTTCAGATTATAATTGGTATATCCCATTTTTTTAAACAATTGCATGAATCCATTACTATTACAGAAATGTGGATCATTCAAAAGATTTTCAAATAATGTATTATTATCGATTCTATAACCAAAAAGGACTGACGTATATGTAAGCCATGATTGACCTCCGGTCGTCGTAGATTCACTGAAATTTGAAATAGCACCAAAACCTTTGTCTTTAATTTTTCTTTTAAAGTCTCTTAAAGTTTTATAGGCTTGAATTTGTAATTTTTTTTCGTTGTAAAATAGTGATCCATATGATTCTACAAAAATGAAATGTATATTAGGAGCAATATCGTTAAGCTCAATATCAATATTTTCCCTTGCAATCTTATAGTTATTGCCAAATTTTAATTTTGATAACTTATAACAATCAAAACTTTTTACAAGGTTAACGAATAATTCTATCGAAGTAAAGTGGTAGCGTAGATAGATGTCATTAGGATAATCTCTATAGCCTTTTTTAAATTTATAAACTGAATAAACAACGAGTAAAAATTTGCCAAAACTTATTAAAATAAAGCTTTGAGATAGAGGCATCTCGTAATTACTGATGAGATAAACCTTAAGTAGCTTATTCAAAAAAAACAGAAACCAAATCGAAATAATAATTCCGACTAAAACCTTAAATTTTGATTCATGCCAGATTATTGCCATACCGTTTTTTATCAGCTTTAAGTCATTAAATATAATTGGCTCGGTTTCATATATTTTTCTAAATGAATATTGATAGAAGTTAAAAATTAAAAAAATAAAATAAAGTATGAGAAGAGGAATTGAAAAATTATGTAAATCAAAAAAACGAGAAATAATAATAATGAAGGATATTTCAACACTGTATCTAAAGAAGTCCAAATTACCTTCAGCTATTAGCCCAATTTTTTTGTTCTTTAGATTACGGATATAGGGTAAAAACCTACTCTTTCGATAATGCAAAATATAAACAACTAAATAGTTTAAATAATTTAATACAAGGAAAATTATCCAGAACTTAAATTCAGAAAGTAGTTCAGACATATATTAAAGTAAATTTATTTATGAATTAGATTCAATTAATCCATTGTAGATTTAAAATAATGCCAATTTTAAAATAGTTGATCTTGATTTTGTCGAATTTATTAAATAAATCCAAAAAGCTTTCCTTAAATATGAAACAATTCTAATATTTTGTTCGACAATACATTAATATGTTGTGCATGGAAAAAGCCAAAACTTACGTTTTGGCTTTTTTATTTTAATAAGTTTAACCTAGATATATGTTTGATGACATTATCTTGTTTTTCAAACGCTCTGGAATTGCTCCTATATCGGAAGACAGGAGAAGTTTCAGGTTCTTAACTATCTTGAAGAATGTCTTCTTATAAGAAGCCAAAGTACAGCATATGCTAATTTTATACTGAATCTAACTTTAAATTGACACTGCAATTTTCTAATGGCTCTGAAAAGGGAAACGTATTATTTTGAGTAACTTGTAAAAAGTTAACATAATGTTTATGAAAAATAGTATGTTTCTTTTGTTGTTGACGGTTCAGCTATCTCTTCCTGCTCAGCATCCTTTACTTCGTCGAGCGCCTCAGGCAGTACTTTCTCATTTCAAAGCAGATCATCCACGTTTAATATTGACGGATGACAGACTGAACGAATTGAAAGTTCTGTCGAAGTCAGATACATTGCTGCAGCGCTACATAAATGACGTCATAACAGCAGCAAATCGATATTTGGAGGCTACACCTTTAGAGCACACACTTATTGGTCCGCGTTTGTTACATGTAAGCAGAGCTTGTCGTGCTCGTATTTATGCCCTGGGGTTAGCGTATAGATGGACTGGTGAAGACCGATATGCAGCGGCTGCAAAACAAAATTTGTTGCAGGTGGTGTCCTTTATGGATTGGAATACCTCACATTTCCTGGATGTCGCCGAAATGTCGCATGCCGTTGGTGTAGGATATGATTGGCTGTATGCCTATTTGAAGCCCGATGAAAGACTAACGATTAAAGAAGGATTAATAAAACATGCCTTAGAACCGGGTAAGAATGGGCTTTCCGGAAAGGATCTAGGTTATAACGGATGGCCAAAAGACGAGCATAATTGGAATCAGGTGTGTAATGGGGGTTTGATAGTTGGCGCTTTGGCTATTGGGGAGTCGGACCCCGAATATGCAGATTTTATCGTTTCTAAGGCTGTGGCTTCGCTTCCTTATGCATTACTTAATTATGGACCCGATGGCGCTTGGATGGAAGGGCCTGCCTATTGGAATTATGCTACGATGTATACGGCTTATGGACTCGAAGCTATGCGGACAGCATTAGGTACTGATTTTGGTCTTTCTGAAATTGAGGGTATGGCAGAAACAGGCTACTTTATGATGTATTGTGAAGGCCCGACAGGCTATATGTTCAACTTTGCTGATAGTGCTGAAAGGAACAGGATGGGTTCATCCCCCTGTATGTTATGGTTAGCCAATAGATACGGCAATGAGTCATTTGCGAATCATGAACATGCCGTCATGAAATCTTTAGAAGCAACACCAGAACATGTCATCTGGTATTATCCCCCCTCCTTGTCCGATCAACCCAAGGAGTTGGTCAAATATTTTGACGGCGATGTGGAAGTCATGATGTTTCGCAGCGAATGGGATAATCCGAATGCTTTATTTTTCGCCATAAAAGCGGGATATAATGCCGTAAATCATGGGCATCTGGATCTTGGTAATTTTGAATTGGACGCGTTGGGGGAGCGCTGGGTTCGTGATTTAGGTAGTGATTATTACAATTTACCTGGATATTTTGATAAAAGAAAACGGGGTGAGCGCTGGCAATATTACAGGATGCTTTCGGACAGTCATAATGTGCCAATGCTAGGAGAAAGAAGTCAGGATGTATTGGGTAATGCCAAATTTATAAAAGTAAAAACAATGTCTGAAACCCCATTTGGAATTATTGACTTGAGCACAGCTTATCCCGCAGAATCGTGGCAAGTTACTCGGGGAGCGCTACTTTTAAAAGGGCACCAGGGAATTCTAATTCAAGATGAAATAACACCAAAACATCCTACACCATTGAAATGGGGTATCACCACTGATGCTCAGATTAAGATTTCTGAGAACGGAAAATTGGCCATGCTTAACATCAAAGAAAAAAGATTGGAAGTGAGACTTTTATCTCCGGAGCATGCCCGATTTACCCAACAATCCGCGGTACAGTTAGCACCTCAAAAAATAAATCAGGGCGTGCGTAGGCTGGAAATAAAATTGGAAGAAATTAATGCGGAGACGACCATTTCCGTCCTGTTTGCCCCGCTTTGGGCGGATGGTCATCAGGTGAAAACGCCCAAAGTGAAATCGATGCAAGAATGGTGATTTTTAACGGTTCAATCGTATTCGAGTCAATAGACTATGAAATGTATGGTCCACTGAAAGTTAAAAATAACCACATACTCTTTTTCCGGACCATTTATTTTACTTCGAGCAATCCCCATACCGGTTTATGATCGGATAATGGTTTTTCCATTTCAATAATATTACCGTCTAGAACGTTCATTTTAGAGGGATTATACATAATATGGTCGATGACTTCACCATTGCCATGGTCCTCTGGTACCAGTGCATTGTATGTATTGCGTTTTGTACAATCTATGCCCAATGCTTTCCAATGAACATCGAGGTTGATATCTATAAACATTTTGTGATAGGCGTTTATGCTGTCTTTATGTATTGGTATGAAATTAAAGTCACCAGCCACTATAGCTAACTCTTTATTTTGACGTTCTTTTAAATAATTAACAAAAGTTTGGACTTTGTTCGTAGTCTCATCAATATGGGCCTGATCTCTCCATCCAAAGGGAAAATGAACAGAATAAATAGTAAATTCAGTATCGTTAATTTTTGTTTGAGCTCGGGTAGCGGTATGAAGTGTATCGGCCATCAAAACTTCCTCAGGATGAAATAAAGGGGTCCTGCTGGCAATCGTTTTGTACTTATCTTCATGTCCTGCGGTGGAGTACTTACCGACTACAATATGATTCAGGCCCAGTATCGAACCTACCTCCTTTGTCCAATCTCCGCCGGGCGCCTCAGAAAAACAGATCACATCAAAATTATAGCCTTTGAGAGCCTCTCCGATTTCCGATGCCGAGGCATTTTTACTGTACTCCACGTTATATGCTGCTAATTTAACTTGGTTAGCCTTGTCTGACGGAACTGATTTGCTGCCTGTTTTTTTTCCGCAAGAGAAAAGTAAGAGGGCCATTAGAAAAAGAAGTGTTGATCTCATTCCCATAGATTTAATTGCGTTCATAATGGTTAAATATAATGAAGTTTACTGAGTTCAATCTTTCATAAAGAGCATGAATTCCTTTATTTCCTTCTGTGAAAGGGCTTTATCAAAAATCATCAGCTGATCGATATAACCGTCAAATACACGGTCAGGGTGGCTCGCATTTCGTCCAATATTCCATGGATGATCTGTTGTACCTGTAAAATTAATACCCTCTTCCAATGGTTTTGTTACCATGAGTTGTCCGTCTATATAGAGTTTTAAGTTTTGTTCGTCACTGACGCCGGCAAGGTGATGCCAGTTTCTGTTCCAGTCTTCAGGTAAAAGCGTATAGGCTTCCCCACGTTGATATCCACCGGAATAATAATTCACTTCTGTATTACTTGCCCTTACCTGAATGACGTTCAAATCACCTTTGCTGATAATATCGGAAAAATTTTTTTCATCTAAAGGATAAACCCAAAGCATCATGGTCATAATCTTTCCGTTGGCAATGTTATCATACTTAGGATGGTTGGGAATTTCAATATAGGCCGTTCTGAAAGCGTTCGTTTTTATTGCTTTTCCAAAAATACCATCCACCCATTCGACTGCACCATGCACGATTGCGGGATTATGTAAATAGGAGAAATCTTCTATAACCGATACGCCAGGACTGTTAAAATCATAAGCCATTATAGGTTTAATACGTTTATTGTATACTACTTCTTCAGAAAATTCAGGCCCATAAACCAACAAGGTCTCAGCTTTTGTTTTACCCACCTGAATTTCATAATGTCCCCCCTTAGGAAACGTTTTTTCGAATCTTATGTTTTTAGCCTCTCCCGGTTCCAAATGCAGTGTTAACTGGTCAGTTATTTTACCGTTTATCACTAATTCAACACGTTCCGTTCCTGCGAAACTCCCAATATTTTTCAATCTCGTTTTAATTTCAACGTCAGTATTTGTCTTGGCTATAGATGGTAACGGCAGTTTCAAACTTTCATAACTAAATTCAGCCTTTTTATCTGCTTCTATTTCAAATGTTTTAGTTCCTTCCTCGTTTATTCTAATTGTGTATGTGCCGGGTTTATAAAATTTTAGAGAAGTAGTTTTAAAGGTATGACCCGGGCCGTCAACAAGAAACCATTTTGTTGTTTTTATCTTGTCGTTAATAAAAATAGTTATTGGAACAGTGCCTGCACAGGCAGTATTATTCTCTATTAATATAGAAATTTCCACGGGATCTCCTGCTCCAAATTTATTCTTTGAAAGCCCCCATTCTTCTATTTTAAATTCCGGTGATGTCTTAGTCTCTGAAAATGGTAAAGCACTATGATGAATAGCTCTGATGTTTGGTTTTTCACCCATTTTAAAGGTTAGCGTACCACCTGAAACTATGTCCTGATGACTCAGCCAAAGATTGGAGTATTCTTGAGCATTCAAACTTACGGATTGTATGTATTTATTTTTTTTTGACACCTCCTTGGAATGGATAACAAATGGCTTACCGCCGAAGGGTGAAATAGTAACTTTTTCAAAGCGCGGCGTTCCAATAACATATTCCGCTTTTCCCGGACAAACAGGATAAAAGCCCATTGCACTAAAAACATACCATGCCGAAAGTGCTCCTAAATCGTCATTTCCGGAGATTCCACCAGGATGATTGCTGTAATCCAAATCAAGAATATTTCTCACAGTTTCCTGTGTTTTCCATGGTTGCCCTGCATAGGAATACAAATAGGCATTGTGTAACTGTGGTTCATTGTCATGAAAATAGTGTCCGGTATAAAAACAGGTATCCAATTGTTTTACAAATTCTTCGTTTCCACCGGCCAGATTGATTAAACCCTGAATATCATAGGTACATGTCCAATTGTATGACCATTTGTCCCCTTCACTGTAACCTCCTTCTGCCCAGGCTCCTGATTTGGTTTTTGCCGTCATAAACTTGGTTTCAGGATTATAAATATTTTTAAAATACGTGCTCTTTTCTAGAAGTTGACTGTAATCGGATGCTTTTCCAAGTTCTTTGGCTATTTGGGCCATTGCCCAAAAATTATAAGCGTATTCCATTGTTTTAGTAACCGAGTAACCTATTTCGGCAGGCACGTAATTGTGTTCATAAAAGCTTTTTATATCCTTTCTGCCATAGGGCGGGATCATCAGACTGGTCTCCATGGCCTTGTAGGCTTTTTTAATATCGAAATCAATTCCTTTAAAATAGCTATCAGTCAGAATAGGAATGTTGTGAACGCCTGTCATGGGTCCTGGATCCATTAGCCCGTCCTTTTCATATTGATCGAGCACAGATTGAACCATATCTTTTTGAATCTCCGAATCCAGCAGGGTTAACAGGGGTTGTTTGCACCTATAGGTATCCCATGGTGAGAGATTAGCATAACGATTTGGTTCTTTCACATCTGAAATAATCTGTGGAGCCAAATAAGTATGGTAAAGGGCAGTGTAAAACAATTCTTTATCGGTTGCATTGTTGCCTTCTACAATGATGCGATTTAACTGTTCATTCCATACATCGTGAGCCGTATCTTTTATTAAATTAAAATTCCAATGCGGAATTTCAGCATTAAGATTAGCAATTGCTTTTTCCTTTGATGTTGGGGAAAATCCAATTTTTACTAAAACTTCAGACACATTGCCCTTGAGACTGAGAAGAAGACCGTTACCATTAAAATTAACGGTATCCAAAGGGGCATCGAACATCAAAACAAAATGGTAACCATGACTTTTTCCAGTAATCTTACCCGCAGGGTCTTGATGGGCTTCGTCGAGGTCATGGATTAAAATGGCGTTTGATTCTCCCATTTCAAAAGTGAATCTAAAAAAGGCTGCATGAACAGTAGCTGTCATTTCTGATCGAACTGCATAATCCTCTAAAAACACCGAATAGTAACCTGGTGTTGCGATTTCATTATCATGTCGAAAAGACGATCCTACTGTTGCTATGTCGGAAAAATCACCTCTAACAGGCATAATCTGAAAATTGCCTTTAGAACCATGAGGATAGCCACTGATATGATTCAGTAGACTGAAGGATTTTATGAACCGTGTGTTATAGTGATAATCCTCCGGGGTTGCCTGCACCATTCCGAATGGTAGGACCGCCCCAGGATAAGTGCCTCCATTTGCTTCCCAAATGGATGGGCGTATTGAATTTTCAGTTCCTATAAAGGGATTTACAAAGTCAACGGGTTGCTGTGTCCAGGCAACAAATGCCCAGAAAGTAATGGTGAAAGAAAGAAATTTATTCTTCATTACATTGAGTTGTTATCATTTTCTATTGTTCGAAATAAACACAACTTAATAGGTTTTGTTTCGAGACAACACACGGTTTGTATTCACTCTTTGAATTTTAATGAATAACTAAACAGATAGACTAGTTATCTTCTCATATGCCAGCTCACAAATCAAATATATTAAATGCCGTAAGATAAAGCGTGTATTAGACTAATGGAGTTATAAACAGTCGTCTTAAAAAGCTAAATCGGCTGAAAGATTGTGTCGAGGTTATTCTATATTCAGACCGATATCCGATTCTTAGTTCTTTATTCGTGCGGAGTGAATAATTTTAAAACTGACCAATTAACCTATGTGGCATACACTGCTTTGGGAGAGTAATATGATCGCGCTGTTATGGTGAAGGACTTTAAAACAGGAAAAAGGATACTAACCGCTCATCAAGATGAAATTCAAGTTATAAAACTTAATGAAGAGTGGCCTGGAAGATATTGATATTCCCTGAGCGTTACAGATGCACTTTCATTGTGTTTTTTTACTAAATTAATTGATAATTCCCCTATCAATGCTTGTGCGTGTTCTGTTTAAAATTCATAAAAAGGGATAGCATTCTAAATGAGTTAACTGATGTGCATCAATTCATTGTTCATCTGTTCTAATTAAATTAGAAAATCAATAAATATGATGGTGAGGAAAATCATAAGACATTTAAAAGCCATAGCCTGTAAGGATCACCTTCTTCTACCTGAATAGGTCATCGCTTCCCCCTTCCCAAAACCATAGCTTATTCCAAACGTAAAAAAACGGCCGCGTTGTTCAAAATTGTAGACTTCAAATGTAGGCTGATTTATAAACCGTTCCTCAATCCTACTGGCAAATACATCTCGGATTCCCAGGTTAAGAACTATTTTACCTTTTAATATTTTTTTTCGCAATCCAAAATCCATAAAGGCATAACCACTTTGTTCGCCCTGTACCGTTTCGAACCCGGATTGGTAATTTCCATTCAATTCGACGTCAATGTCAGACGGGAGCCCTATTTTAGATCCTAAACGGGTTGACCACTGCCGACCTGTAAAGTCAAAAACCTGACTTTCGAAAGTTCCTTTGCGATCAAAATAATTGAAATTGAAATCACCCGTCAGGGTAAGCCATGTATTCGGACTCCACTTTCCGTTGGTTTCAAAACCAATGGTTGAATTTGTGCCTATGTTTTCCGGTCTCCTTACGGTAACGTTGTTTTCAAAGGTTGAAACACGTACAACGACGTCAGTGGTATAACGGTGGTATAAACTGGAACTCATCGAGGCTTTTCCAATAGTGTAAATACTGGTCAATTCATATGAATTGGTAAATTCAGGTTGAAGGTTCGGATTACCGACCCTGATATTAAAATTATTCCTGATATTAAAAAAGGGGTTCAAATCCCATAAGCGGGGTCTAAAAATACGTTTAGAATAGCCAAGCTGAAGCGAAAAATTCTCACTCCATTTATAGGAGGAGTGAACCGTCGGGAAGAGGTTGGTAAAATTCCGTGAATTGGCTTCGTTCGTATTGGTAAGAAGTGTGTTAAGATCGGTGTTTTCAACTCGTAGCCCTAATTTAATGCCCCAGATGTCATTTTCGTAAGCACCGGTGGCATATATGCCCAATACCTTTTGGTTCCATTCAAAATTGTTGGTTAGGTTGTCATTCGTAACGTATACATTATCTATTAAATCCTTTACTGTAAAATCGTTGCCCACATCATTAATCACATATTGAGCCCCTGTTTCAATAGTGTATTCTTCTGATAGGGGGTCGACATAATCTGCTTTAAAGGTGTAATCTGCCTGTTGAAACGTGGTGGCTGTCCTTTGATTGTTATCGACATTATCGCCTTCGAGAGTTGTATCTGTGAAAAAAGAGGCCTGATCTTTGCCGAAAAAACTTCCCAAAGCACTCAATTGAAAGGTGTGTTCTTCGTTGTTCGGGAACGTTTTCTTCCAGTTGAATTCGTATTGCCATTTCGGATTATCGGCATCTGTAGTTTCCTTTCGCACCCATTTGGATATCAGATTGTTTTCTTCGAAAAAACTAAAATTGGTTTCCGACGGCTGGTCTTCAATCTCATAAGCAAAATTGCCTGAAAGGGTAAACACATTGAATTCGTTCAGGTGATAGTCAGTACCCAGTGTAATATTGAAAAACGTCTCATTTCGAAATTCTTTGCCTTTACTGAAAACTGTTTCACCATTAATGAGGTTGCTGTTCTTGGCTTCATTATTCTCGGGTAACGAACGGTATCCAACTCCAAATTGTGTGAATAGATTAAATTTTTCTGTCCTTCGGTTTATACTACCTCCAATACTGTGATTATCCGGAGATCCCGTATTTGCAGAAATCGAACCGTTCCATCCTTCTTTGTCTTCTTTTTTTATGATAATGTTCAGTATACCCGATGTCCCTGAAGCTTCATATTTAGCCGATGGATTGGTGATGACCTCAATACTTTCAATCATATCTGCCGTAATGGTGCCCAAGGCGTTACTCGACTGATCTGCAAGAACTGAAGGTTTACCGTTTATCAAGATCTGTACACCACTGCTCCCGCGTAAGGTTATGGCACCTTCAATACTGACATTCACTGAAGGGACATTATTTAAAACTTCGAGAGCACTCATTCCGGTCGAACTTATATCTTTGCCCACATTAAATACACGCTTATCTAGTTTAAACACCGTTTTGGATACCTCGCCGGTTACATCCACTGCTTCAAGTGCTTGGTTATTCGGTTCGAGGTGAACGATACCTAAATCTACTTTCCCATCGACTACCTGAAACTCCGAAATGGATTTCGTCTTATAGCCCATAAAACTAATTTCGACGTAGAAATCCCTGCTATAGGTTTTTATTTTAAACGAACCATTGTCAGTTGTTGTAGCACCGGTTATTAGTGATCTGGATGTTGCATCGTATAGGGCGACAGTTGCATATGGAACGGGTTGACCTGACGCATCCTCAACCAAAGAACCCACGATTAAAATGGATTTTTCCTGGGCTAGTGCCATACTTAGGTTAAACATTAAAACCCAAAAGAAAATGGTATTTTGAAAATATTTTCGAATAAATCCAAGCCACTGTTTAATTATCATTCCTTTTTCTTCAATTTTGGCTGTAAAAATAAGTTTTAATTTGAAGAAATATAGGACACTTTAGCAGTGTTATAGAGAATTTTAATAGACATTTAACAGGTTTTAACATCATTTTTGAATTGTAATTCACATCGTTATTGGTTTTAAAAAAAATCAAGTTTAATCGATAGTTCTTTGGGATAGGGGATAGATGTTGTTATGCATAGCGGTAGCGCTTTCCAAATCACTTAAAGGACGCCATTGGTTTATGATACGGCAGATATTCTCCAAAGTGCAAATAAACCAAATAGCGGACCTAAGGCTAAAATAGTATAAACACTGCTGGAGTCGGTATAGGCTTTAAGCAGTGTCATGATCTGGAGGCTAACAATGGTAACTGAAAATCCGATGCAGTTCACAATTGTAAGGGCGGTACCCTTGAGCTCTACTGGAGCACTTTGGGCCACCATTGTTGAGAAAAGCGGCGAATCCGTAATGACCGTTATACCCCAGAAGAGTAAAAAGACAAGAAACAGATTCCCATACGGAATGGTAAATGCAAGTGGAGAAATGAGGCAACAACACCCTGAAAGTAAGAGGGCTGTAGAAGCCATCTTTCTGGTACCCAAGATTTCAGACATATAGCCTCCCAATACGCATCCCACACCACCGATTCCAATGACACAAAACGATAGTAATGGGATACTCCATGTTATTGAAGGGTGTGCCATCGCATAGGTTTGAAGCATGATAGGAACAAAGGCCCAAAACGTATATAACTCCCACATATGCCCGAAGTAACCAAAAGCAGATGCACGAAAGGTGTCATCTTTAAACACCTGTATAAAAGCCAATAATCGAGTCTTTTGGCTGGGTTTTCTAAAGGGACCGTCCGGTACGAGTATCACCATAATTAAGCCACCAAAACATGCGACGCATGAAATGATAAACAGCACTAGCTTCCATGGCAGGGTTCCGGTCATGTCCTTGAGTAAATGTGGAAAGGCAGTACCAACTACGAGCGCGCCCACAAGATAGCCGAGGGATTTGCCCAGCCCTTGGTCAAAGTAGTCGGCTGCTATCTTCATTCCGACGGGATAGATACCGGCAAGGAAAAAGCCGGTAACAAATCGTAAGCACAATAAACTAGCTAAACCATTCTTATCCCAAATCAGGCCCAGATTGAAAATGGCGCCAAGAAGTGCGCAAATAAAAAATACTTTCGAAGGTGAAAAACGATCGGCTATCGTCAACACAGCAAAACCAAGGGTTCCAACAATGAAACCAAATTGAACAGCAGAGGTCAAATTTCCTAAGGCACTGTTGTCGAGTTGAAAGGTTGAAACAAGGTCATTCATTACACCATTACCTGCGAACCACAGGGAGGTACAACAGAATTGAGATAGGACAATGACGGCGAGTATAATGTTTGACTTTTTCAACCAGGATTTAAATTAAATGGACGTTTGTTAATGGGCCAATTAATCCCCAAAACAGTGTCCTTAGTAGTCCCCCAGTTCCCTAAGATACAATAAAAAGTAAGACGCTGGGATCGTTTATAAAAGGGGTATACTTCAGGATGATTTGAAAGTCATTTAGTGCCTCAACCAGCCTTCAAAAACTCAGTTAACACCAGCGTATAAAGGCTTTATAAATGAGGTTACAATGGGATTTTGAAGCGGCTTCATGTCGCCTCCAAGATAACCTTAATGACCTAAAGGGTCAGGTATGATAAATTTACCATAATACCGGGTTGATCGAACTGTGCACCGTAGCGATCCGTTGGTATTTTAAAAAAACTATGCTGTGACAACAAGGGCTGCTTTGCCCCGCCATGAAAAAAAAAGACCGCTGAGAGCGGTCTTTCGATAAAAATTTTAATAAGTTAGAGTTTATACCTCTCTTATTTTTCAATGGCATCTTTAGTTTTTTCAACTGCTTGTTCGGCTGCTTCAACAGCATCATCAGCAGCTTCTAAGGCATCATCAACGGCCTCACCGACCTCTTCCATGGCCCCTTCAGTTGCTTCAGTAACATCTTCAGCGGCCTCTTCTACGGCTTCAGTGGCATTTTCAACAGCTTCTTCAACAGAATCGGTTTTTTTAGTATCTCGACATGAAGTGAAGACGATACCTAATGCCATAACGAGCGCCAAACTTAAAATTACTTTTTTCATAAATTATTGATTTAGTGTTAATTACTTTTTTCAGTCCCTCAGTCAATGTCTTGACATTTCGGTGAATCAATATAAGATTGATTCCAACTAATTTTAGCCCTATATACGAAGATAATTACGTATTTGGATGACGGCTCCTTGATTTTCTTTAATAAAATCTGCGTTTTTAGAACCAGAAGACAATCGCAATGTCTTATTCGAAATTAGTTCTGTTAAACGGGCTTGGAGATCTTCTGAACTGGAAATTGAAAACATGCCACCGAGATCAATCATGGCTCTGGCTTCAGGAAAATTTTTATGATTTTGACCAATAAGTATTGGAACACCAAAGACTGCAGGTTCCAGGGTGTTATGTAAACCTGTATGGCCCACCGCACCACCCACATAGGCAATATCGGCATAACTGTAAGCTTTGGACAGTAAACCAATTGTATCCAATATAAGCACCTGACTGTTTTTGAGTGAAGTGTAATCACTTTCGGAGTACAAAACCGTTCTTACTGGCAATTCCTTTTTTAATTTACGTATTTGACTCGGTTTAATATTATGAGGAGCAATGACTATTTTCAGGTTTGTAAAGGAGGCAGAAGTTATAAAATCGACGAGATAGGCCTCATCTTCGGGCCAGGTGCTGCCGGCAACGATGCACAGATCATCCTGCTTAAAAGTTTCAACAAAATCCAAGCTGTTGTCTTGATGTAATTGATTTGACACTCTGTCAAAACGGGTATCTCCCGAAACAGTGGCATCCAGGTAATTAATGGATTCCAGTAAAATTTTGGAGGCCTGGTTTTGAGTGAAGATATGTTCGAAAGCAAAAAGCGCATGTCTGAATAAACCACCATAAAATTTAAAGAAACGCTGATCAGCCCGAAATACACCGGATATCAAAATAGCGCGAAGGTGCCTTTTCTTAATCGTGTTTAAGTAATTAGGCCAAATGTCATACTTCACGAATACGGTAAGTTCAGGGTTTACAAGATCTATGAATTGTTTGGCATTTTGCCTGGTATCCAGAGGCAGATAAATAACAAGGTCGGTGACAGATGAATTTTTACGGATTTCATAGCCCGATGGAGAAAAAAAACTAAGAATGATTTTATGGTCGGCATAATGTTTTCTCAATGCAGTAAAAATGGGTAGCCCTTGTTCGTATTCACCTAAAGAGGCGCAGTGAAACCAGAGGGTCTTGTCCCCGTGGGTTAAATTTTTCCGTAAGATGTCAAACGTTTTGGAGCGTCCTTGTACACCTAAGGCAATTTTTTGATTGAAACCCGCAATTATTTTTAAGGTCAAACCAAAAAATTGAATAATCCCATTATATATAAATCCCACCCTAATATTGTTTTTGCTAAAATACATTTCTTTAGAAGAAAACTATAGATAAGCTATATGATTTTTGTATTTTTGAACGCTTGAAAAGGCATGGGACGGGTTGTTTTAAGCTATATCATATACCAGGAAAAGATGAAGAAAATACAAATGGTAGACCTTAAAGGTCAATATTCAAGAATTAAGGAAACTCTAGATCCTGCAATTCAGGAGATTATCGAAAACACGGCTTTTATAAACGGTCCCAAAGTACATGAATTTCAAAAGAATCTGGAGCGGTATTTAGGGGTAAAGCATGTTATTCCTTGTGCTAACGGAACGGATGCGCTTCAGATTGCGATGATGGGTTTGGGTTTAAAGCCTGGTGATGAGGTCATTACGGCCGATTTCACTTTTGCAGCAACGGTAGAGGTGATTGCCCTGTTACAGTTAACACCCGTTTTGGTTGATGTTAACCAGGATGATTTCAATATTGATATTGAAGCCATAGAAAAGGCCATTACCTCCAAAACAAAGGCCATTGTACCTGTGCACTTATTCGGTCAGTGCGCCAATATGGAAGCGATAATGGAAATAGCGAAATCACATAATCTTTTCGTGATAGAGGACAATGCCCAGGCCATTGGTGCAAATTACACCTATTCCAATGGCAACAAGGTAAAGGCCGGAACGATCGGACATGTGGGGGCAACGTCTTTCTTTCCATCTAAAAATTTGGGCTGTTATGGCGATGGGGGTGCTATTTTTACTAATGATGACGAATTGGCTCATACCATAAGGGGTATTGTGAATCACGGCATGTACGAACGTTACCATCATGATGTGGTTGGAGTAAATTCCAGATTGGATAGTATCCAGGCAGCCGTCTTGGATGCTAAATTACCACATTTGGATGCTTATAACAAAGCACGGCAAACAGCCGCAATAAAATACAATGAAGCCTTAAAAGGCATAGATCAAATCATTACCCCCAAGATGTCCAATGGGTGTATTACACTATGTGACAATTGTGATTGTCATGTATTCCATCAATATACCTTGAGAGTTATTGGAGTTGACAGGGATGCTTTAGCCGGACATTTAAACGCTTTGGGCATCCCCTGTGGCATATATTATCCGATACCCTTGCACAAACAGAAAGCCTATGCAGACGATCGCTATGATGAAGCTGACTTTACCGTCACCAATAAATTGACCCGGGAAGTGATTTCCTTACCAATGCATACGGAATTAGACGACGAGCAAATTGAATACATTACATCAACCATAATAAAGTTTATAAATGGATAAAATAGTGGTCACCGGAGGCTTGGGATTTATCGGATCGCATACCGTGGTGGAATTGCAAAATGAAGGGTATGAAGTCGTTATTATTGATGATCTGTCGAATTCCTCAATTAATGTTTTGGATGGTATTACGTCCATAACGGGAGTAAAACCAATTTTCGAACAAATTGATTTAAAAGAAAAAGACCAGGTCGAAAGTTTTTTCAAAAGACATCATGATGTAAAGGGGATTATCCATTTTGCTGCGAGTAAGGCAGTAGGAGAAAGCGTGGAAAAACCCCTGTTGTACTACGAAAATAATATTGGGACTTTGGTTTATCTATTAAAAGAATTAAAGAAATTGCCTTCGGCCTGTTTTATTTTTAGCTCTTCATGTACGGTATATGGTCAGGCCGATGAATTGCCTATAACCGAAAATGCCCCTGTAAAACAAGCCGAATCACCATATGGTAATACCAAGCAGATAGGAGAGGAAATAATAAAGGATACCTGCAAGGTGGCACCGAATTTAAAAGCCATAGCATTGCGTTATTTTAATCCGATAGGGGCACATGAGTCTGCTAAAATAGGAGAATTACCTATAGGAGTACCTCAAAATTTAGTGCCATTCATTACCCAGACGGCTATTGGAATTCGCGAACAATTGTCGGTTTTTGGTGATGACTATCCAACGCCAGATGGAACGTGCATCAGAGATTATATTCATGTGGTTGATTTAGCCAAAGCACATGTCATCGCTCTTGAACGCTTATTAAAGAATAAGAATAAGGAGCGCTACGAGATCTTTAATCTCGGTACGGGAAAAGGAAGTTCCGTTCTTGAGGTTGTTCAATCCTTCGAGCGTGTTTCGGGCAAGAAATTAAATTATAAGATCGTCGGAAGAAGAGAAGGTGATGTCATTGCGGCTTATGCAGATACGAAAAAAGCGAATGAAGAACTGGGCTGGAAAACGAATCTTACTTTAGACGACGCCTTGTTATCTGCCTGGAAATGGGAACAGAAAATTAGAAGCTAAGCAGTTGTGCTTTGGGTTTTTATTTATAAGCCTCTTCGAACCGGTCTAAATCGGATTTTCCTGAAGATACTTTATACCCTAGGAGGAACTGACGATACATTTATACCAACCTTTAATTAATCAACTACTTTTTTAAGCTGCCTGTCATTATTAAGGATGATAGGTGGCTTATTTATTTTTGTTTTTTTTCAAACTGACAATAATTAAAATAGTCATACCGGTAGTAACGAATAAATCAGCTATATTGAAAATACCTGTTCTTAGGGTATCTGTGAGCTTGATAAAAAAGAAGTCTGTAACTGAACCAAAGGCAATCCTGTCAAAAACATTGGCAATACCGCCACCAATAATGGCAGAAAACGCGAACAGGGACCACTTGTCCAAGGTTTTGTCCTTTAATATATAGCGCAGGACGAAACCCAAAACAAGGATAGGCAGAATAAGTAATAGAATAATTCGAAGAGGTTCATTTAAATCACTGCCCATACCTAAAAAGGCGCCTTTATTTTCCACGTTATGAAGTGTAAAATAACTTCCAAGAACAGGGATCACTTCTCTGGGGTCGATGTAAGCACGAACAACAATTTTCGAAATTTGGTCAATAGCAATGGTCAGGGCGATGGAACCGATAATAAAAATAGAACGAGAAGATAATTTCATCTAGGAATTGATTTCAAAAGTTGCCGAAACCGTTTCGGCTTCTCTGTCTATCTTTTTAACTAAGCCTTGAAGGACTTTACCCGGACCTACTTCAGTAAACAGAGTGGCACCATCGGCTATCATTTGTTGAACCGACTGCGTCCAACGTACCGGAGCGGTTAATTGAGAAATTAAATTCGATTTTATATCTGATGCCTCAGTAACAGCATGAGCTGTTACATTTTGATAAATCGGGCAATTAGGTTGGCTAAATGACGTATTTTCAATCGCAGCAGCGAGTTCTTCACGTGCAGGTTCCATAAGCGGTGAATGGAAGGCCCCGCCAACGGGCAGCACTAAGGCTCTTTTGGCTCCTTCCTGTTTTAAAGCTTCGCAAGCTGAATTAACAGCATCAATTTCTCCTGAAATCACAAGTTGACCAGGACAATTATAATTTGCGGCCACAACAATACCCTCGGTCATGGCGCACACCTTTTCTACAACATCATCATCTAAACCCAATACAGCCGCCATTGTGCTGGGTTGTAACTCACAGGCTTTCTGCATTGCCTTGGCGCGCTGAGATACGAGTTTTAAACCATCTTCAAAATTCAGGGTGCCATTGGCAACCAATGCCGAAAACTCACCAAGTGAATGACCGGCAACCATGTCGGGTTTAAAGGATGCTCCTAATGTTTTCGCTAAAATTACGGAGTGTAAAAATATAGCGGGTTGGGTAACTTTCGTTTCTTTAAGGTCTTCCGCAGAACCTTCAAACATAATATCTGTAATGTTAAAGCCAAGGATATGGTTGGCCTTTTCAAACAATTCTTGAGCTAAAGGAGACTGCTCGTAGAGGTCTAAGCCCATACCTGTAAATTGAGCTCCCTGTCCTGGAAATATATAAGCCTTCATCGTAATCTTAAATTAGTGATGCAAAAGTACATGATTTTTTTAATTTATGAATTTGGAGAAACAATTTGAAACACCAATAATAAGTTTAAATGAAGCTAACTTATCATTGTTGCTGCACCAACCTCTGATTTTGGGATGCCCGATATTTCAAAATATTTAAATAACGTAATGCCTCTTTGTTATTATAATCGCTATACGCTTTTGAGGCCCATTCGATGGCAGTACTTAAATCGCCGTTAATTTCATTAATTATGGCCATGTTATAGCAAGCTCTCCCTGCAATTTTAGACTTTGGGTTGTCGAGTTCGCGTTCCCAATGCAAAGCCGCTCCATTCCAATTCCCGGTTTGCGCCTTGCGTTTCGCAATTTCAAATTGATCTGTTCCTTTTACGAAATAATTGCGGGACACTCGAATGCGATAAGGCTCAATTCGCAGCGCATAGTTTTCTCCAATCAACCTGCTCGCATCCATAACCAGGTCTTTTCTCATTCTAAGGGCTTCCAAAGCTTTCACTGGATTTATGCCTTTTCCCGATGTTACAATACCTTTAGAAAAGGGGAATGCATCCAGAACGAGCTTGTTGGTGGGATCGTAAATTTTAAAACCACCTTTAATAAGTGTATTTGCCGTAGCGTGATGTTCGAGTACCGGAATTTTCACACCCAATACGTTTTGAGTGAATGTTTGTTTGGTGCTGTAACTTATTTTGGAGTCGGTATCAAAATAAGACAAGACATATAAGGCATCTACATTGTTATTCCGGCATAATAGGTCCACCGTATCCCAGGCTAGTGTCGCCGGAAAATTGCTCGTGCGGTTTGTTCCAAAAAGAGAATCATTCAATATGACCACGTCGAAGCGATCTTGTTGTTTCAGCACGTCACTCAGGCCCGCTATAACCTTATCCGAAGCATCCTTGTCGAAGTGCTTCCCTTCAACGGAAAATACTTCATCAATTTTATTGAGCACATCGGTGGAGCGCTGGTCATAACGATTTAAGATGCCAACACGTACTATGTTTTTTGGAATAGTTACAGGTGCGGGTTCCGTAACCGTCATGGTTAGCCTGTTCGTTGATGCACAACCAACCATGATAAAGAAGAGACATAAGAGGGATAGATTTTTAAAAAGGGGCTTCGTTTCCATATGTATTATTTATTGTCGTTTATAGGTAATGAAAGAATACCTATAGTCGTTGCTTTCATCCCTTTCGTGCAAACGCCGTGCCACTTCTTTCCACGTGGAGGTGTCAATATCGGGAAAGTGCGTGTCTGCACTGAAGTTCTCGTGTACTCTGGTCAGTTCAATTTTATCAGCGACAGACATTGCTTGCCTGTAAATTTCACCACCACCGATAATAAAGGGCTGTGGGTCATCTTTGGCGGCATCGAGGGCATCATCTAAATTATTGACCACAATAACACCCTCAGGAACGGCATAATTATCTTGCCTTGTTATGACCACATGTGTTCTGTTGGGCAGTGGCTTGGGGAAACTCTCAAATGTTTTACGTCCCATAATGATATGGTGCCCGTTGGTTAATTCCTTAAATCGCTTTAAGTCGTCAGATAAATGCCATATGAGCTGATTGTCCTTACCAATGGCATTGTTTTCAGCCACTGCTGCAATAATGGTTATTTCAGAAGTGTTATCGGTTGCTTCTTTTTTGCTCCTGGATGAACTTTTGGAAATTAGAGCCTCTTCTTTGTCGAGATCCTCCTTTAGTTTTTCGATGCCCCTCTGCTGCCTGCCCACTAGCTTTTCCAGTTGGGCCTTTTCCCATGCCTTGCCCATGAACTTATGCGTGATGAAGACATTGAAAACATGATATATAAAAAAGAATGCCCATAACAAAATGGCATAAAGAAACCAGTCCTTGCCAAAAAGGGTGTATTCTTTGCCAATACCTAAAACCACATTACAAACAATCAGCAGCACGCTACCAATAAGAAAAATAATGAAATGTATGTACAGGTTTTTCTTCTGCTTTATGCGCTTCTGGGCATATTCTATGAGCTCCAATTGCTCCTTGTCTATCGGTGGAACCGATTTCTTTTTTCCAAACATCTTATCCTGTTAATAATTGTAAATTTATGATATTTTAATGACATATTCTGCGCTCTGAATTCAAGATAATTACGAAATCGTTTTAGTTGTAAATTGACTGAAAATCAGAGTTAAAGAAGTATTTTTTGGCTATTAATTTTATAAAATTAATGTTATAATTTTTAGAAACTTTAAATTATTGTAAAGACATATTATGAAATTGATAATTCTTCACCAATAAGTTCTATCAGGTATTCATATGTCCCATAGTTGTACTAAATTTGTCCCAAAAATAACACATTATTATTATGGCTATTAAAAAACAATACTTAAAAAGTAAACCAGTTTGTAAGGTGACTTTTTCTATAGAGGCTGAGGAAGCCAAAAAAGTTTCTGTTGTTGGAAGCTTTAATGATTGGAATGCCAAGAAAGCCCCATTAAAGAAATTAAAGAATGGAACCTTTAAAGGCACAATAGATTTAGAAAAAGATAACACTTATGAGTTCAAGTACATAGTTGATGGCAATTATGTAAACGATGATGCTGCTGATGCTTATGCATGGAATGATTTTGCTGGAGCAGACAACAGCGTTGTAACGGTGTAAACATTAAAAAAAAGCTTTCCAAAAGGAAAGCTTTTTTTATACAGCCACAACCCCTTTTATATGTGGATGTGGATTATAATCAACCAAAGTAAAGTCTTCAAATCTAAAGCTGAAGATATCTTTCACTTCCGGGTTTAGGATCATTTTTGGTAAGGGCCTGATATCTCTGGACAGTTGTAGCTCCAACTGTTCGTAATGATTGCTGTATATATGGGCGTCACCAAAGGTATGAATGAATTCCCCTGGTTGGTAGCCGCAAACCTGTGCCATCATCATAGTGAACAAGGCGTAGGATGCAATGTTAAACGGCACACCTAAGAAAATATCAGCACTGCGTTGGTATAATTGACAGGATAATTTGCCATCGGCCACATAGAATTGAAAAAAAGCATGACAAGGGGGTAAGGCGGCCTTACCATTGGCGACATTTTCACCAAAACTTTTTGTCGTGTCCGGCAAAACAGAGGGATTCCATGCAGACACCAACATTCTTCGACTGTTGGGATTATTTTTCAGCGTCCGAATAACATCAGTAATCTGATCAATGTCATCGCTATTCCAATTACGCCACTGGTGTCCGTAAACAGGACCGAGGTCACCATTCTCATCGGCCCATTCATTCCAAATGCGAACACCGTTTTCAGTTAAATAGTTAATATTGGTATCCCCTTTTAAAAACCATAGCAGCTCGTAGATAATAGACTTCAGGTGTAACTTCTTGGTCGTTACCATAGGGAATCCTTCATTTAAATCAAATCGCATTTGATACCCAAATACACTTTTTGTGCCCGTGCCAGTACGATCTGATTTCTCGTTCCCATTCTCTAAAACATGTTTTACAAGGTCGTGATATTGTTTCATAAGCTATTCGCGGTTTCCAATCAGGAAAGTCATTTTGTTTTTGGTAAAAGTAAAAAAAGGTGTTGAAAAATAAACGCCTGCGCGAAGGCAATTTATCAATAGTTTATCAACGGTCTGCCAGACTTGTATTAACAGGGAATCAACGGCATTTTCATCCAATAATCATGCCTGCAATGGTAGCTGAAACCAAAGATGCTATGGTCCCCCCAATTAATGCTTTCATCCCAAATTGAGATAGGGTTTTTCGTTGTCCCGGAGCCAAGGATCCAATACCGCCAATTTGAATCCCAATAGAGGCAAAGTTGGCAAATCCGCACAGCATGTAGGTTGCCATTATGATCGATTTCTCGTAATGTAGGTGAATGCTGCTGGACATATTTTTTAAATCGGCCAGCTGTATGTAACCTATAAACTCACTTGCCGCTATTTTAATGCCTAATAACTGACCCATGAGAGCCATATCCTCCTGGGCAACACCGATTAACCACATGAGCGGGGCGAAGGTATACCCGAGCAGAAGTTCCAGTGATAAGTTTGCATAAGTAGTATTATTGGCAATCCAATTATTTAGAGTGGTAACATCGCCTATCCAACTTAGAATGCCATTGAACATGGCTATGAATGCGACAAATACCAAAAGCATGGCTCCAACATTAACCGCCAGTTTTAATCCCTCTGTAGTACCATTGGCAATGGCATCTAAAAAATTTGAACCAATTTTTTCTTGAGAAACATGCACATCCGTATTTACTGACTGCGTTTGGGGATATAGGATTTTTGAAATGACAATAGCTCCGGGAGCTGCCATGACAGAGGCGGCTAAAAGGTGTTTCGCATAAAATAAACGCATGGACGGATCGTCACCGCCGAGAAAACCGATATAAGCCGCTAAAACAGCACCTGCAACAGTGGCCATGCCACCAATCATCACCAGAAGCATTTCCGATTTGTTCATTTTTTCCAAATAGGCTTTTATCAATAACGGGGCTTCTGTTTGACCTAGGAAGATATTTCCGGCCACACTCAAACTCTCAGCACCCGATATTTTGAGGGCTTTTGAAAGTAACCACGCCATTCCCTTCACAACTTTCTGGATGATGCCTAAGTAGAATAAAACTGAAGTTAAAGCAGAAAAGAAAATTATAGTTGGTAACACTTGAAAGGCAAAAATGAATCCGAATGTATCCATATCGACCACCAAGCCTTCGAATAAAAATTTACTACCTGCACGCGTAAAATCGAGAACACTTACAAATAGACTTCCTACAAATTCGAAAACAGCCTTTATCATTTTAATTTTTAAGACCCCTACGGCTATCAATAATTGAAAGGCTAACCCAATCCCAACAACACGCCAGTTAATGGCTTTGCGATTGCTGCTAAATAGAAATGCAATTACGATTAAGGAAATCATACCCAAAACGCCACGCCATAAACTGCCAAAAGAAAAGCCTTGACTGGGGATTAAGGTGTCAGCTTTTGCAGGTCCACCTGAAGAAGGTTCCGTCTCTTGAGTTCGTACAGCTTCAGATGTGTCGGCATTAGCGGTCGCGTCAGTACCTGTTTGAGCTGCCGAAGCTGATATCGTATCCTGTGTAATGGTGGTGTTCACATCTTGAGCGTGCGTAAAGGAAAAAAGACAGAGCAGCAAGATGATCAGAGACATGGAAGGTTGCTTCATAAAGTTGGGCTTATCGTTTGGAGATTTCGTCGCGTATCTTCGCAGCTTTTTCGTAATCTTCATTGGCAACTGCTTCATCCAATAAATTATGGAGTTCTTCCAAAGTTTTAGATTTAAAACTTTCTTGAGGTATATCGTGTTCCAATTCATCACTCACCAAATCATCTACTAAAACACTGTCTTCCTGCTCATCATCTCCTTTTTTAGGATTGACTTTTAAATAGATCCCTGCTTTATCCAATATATTTTTATAGGTAAAGATGGGCGCATCAAAACGCAGTGCCAAGGCAATGGCATCACTAGTTCGGGCATCGATTATTTCTTCAATTTTATCCCGCTCACAGATAAGGCTTGAATAAAATACCCCATCGACCAGCTTATGTATAATGACTTGTTTTACAATGATATCGAAACGATCGGCAAAATTTTTAAAGAGATCATGAGTTAAGGGTCGCGGAGGTCTAATTTCTTTTTCAAGCGCAATGGCAATCGACTGTGCTTCAAAGGCACCAATAACAATCGGTAATTTACGATCACCATCAATTTCATTTAAAATTAGCGCATATGCACCGTTTTGGGTTTGGCTGTAAGAAATGCCTTTTATGTTTAACCTGACTAAACTCATATGTGATAAAAACGCAAAGAACTGTTTAAATTAGGACTTTACCAACTGCCAAAGGCAGAATTGTGAATACGATGCTAACTTAAGCAGTTCTAATACGGCTATACAAGTTATAAAAAAATAATTTATTGTTGTGCTTTAAAGGCCTTTAATTTTTCAACCAGAGTTGGTACCACTTCAAAAGCATCCCCAACCACACCGTAGTCTGCAGCCTTGAAAAAAGGAGCTTCAGAATCCGTATTAATGACGACTTTCACCTTCGAGGCATTGATACCTGCTAAATGCTGTATGGCACCCGAAATTCCAATGGCAATATACAAGTTGGAAGCAACGGGTTTGCCTGTTTGACCAACGTGCTCGCTATGAGGTCTCCAGCCTAAATCGGATACCGGCTTGGAACAGGCTGTGGCTGCACCCAATACAGCCGCCAGATCTTCTATCATACCCCAGTTCTCGGGCCCTTTAAGACCTCTCCCCCCGGATACAACAATGTCGGCATCTGCAATGGTAACCTTATCGGTCGTTTTATCCACGGATGCTACTGTAATGTTGTTTTCAGAAATTGAAGGGGAAAATGGCTCTGTTTTCAATTCCACCTTATGTTCAACTAATCCGAAAGAATTGTTGGATAGGCCAATCAACTTTACAGGGGTGTCGATTTGTGTTATTTCAAACGCCTTATTTGTAAAAGCACTGCGCTTCACCGCAAAGGGGGTGGTGCTTTCCGGAACAGCGACAACATTCGATGCATATCCTGCATTTAATTCAACCGCTAAAAGCGGTGCTAAATATTTACAATTGGCTGTTGCGCTTATAACAACGACTTCAGCATGCTCTGCTTCGGCTCCCTGTTTGATGACTTGGGCGAAAGTCCTGGCATTAAAGGTATCCAATTGCGGGTTGTTTACAGCCAATACTTTATCAACTCCATACTGTGCCAAGGCTTCAGTGCTCTCTGCGTTTATCGTCACAGCAGTAACATTGGTTTCTAATTGATTTGCCAAAGCTCTGGCATAGGAGGCGACTTCAAATGCTGTTTTTTTTAATTTTCCTTTTTCAGATTCTGCGTAGACTAAAATAGACATGATTTTTTTACTATTCTTTGGGCACTGAGGCTCTCGAAGTGCCTTTTTTTTAGGTTAATGTTCATTTTGAGAGCCTCGATGAACACCTCTTTAAACTTATATGACCTTGGCTTCGTTATGGAGTAAATCGATTAACGCATCCAAATCGTCCGGAGACACTAATTTAACGGCACCCTTCGGCGCTGGTTTCTCAAAAGAAACAGACTTTGCTCGCGCATCGGATGCGATAGGCTCTACTACGGTTAAAGGCTTTTGTCTGGCCATCATAATACCGCGCATATTGGGGATGCGCAAATCACTTTCATCCACCAATCCTTTTTGTCCGCCTACGACCAGGGGTAATGTCGTTGTAATGGTTTCTTTACCACCGTCAATTTCGCGTATGGCCGTGACTTGATCTCCATCAATCTCCAGTCCGATACAGGTGTTTACAAAATTCATTTGGCTTAGTCCAGCTAACATACCGGGAACCATTCCACCGTTATAGTCGATAGATTCACGACCTGCAATTATCAAATCAAAACCACCATCGGCAACAATTTTAGCCAATTGCCTGGCCACAGAAAAACCATCATTGGGTTGCATATTCACTCTAATCGCAGCATCTGCTCCTATAGCAAGAGCTTTGCGAAGGGTAGGTTCAGTTTCCTGTCCGCCAACATTGACAACAGTAACATGAGCGCCTTGTTTTTCCTTGAACCACATAGCGCGGGTTAAACCGAATTCATCATTGGGGTTAATTACAAACTGAACCCCGTTGGTGTCAAATTTGGTATCACCTTCGGTGAAATTTATTTTTGATGTAGTGTCTGGAACATGACTGATACACACTAAAATCTTCATTTATGAATGGTATTTAAAGTTAGAATTGTACTGCAATTTTCCTCGGAAACATCTCTGTTTGCTTAAAAAATATAGCCAAATAAAATAGATGCCTATTTGACCGTTATTTTAGGTTACGAAGTTAAATATTTTATTTCGAATATATACTATGCATGCATAATAAATTTAGCTTGTACTTTTAAAGAGATTATAGCATTTATTGTTATTTTTGCAACTCGATTAAAATTAGAATTAATGAAGACCATTCAATTTAGAGAGGCCATTTGTGAAGCCATGAGTGAAGAAATGCGACGGGATGAAAGCGTTTATCTTATGGGAGAAGAAGTTGCCGAATACAATGGTGCTTACAAAGCATCTAAAGGCATGTTGGACGAATTTGGGGCCAAACGCGTCATCGATACCCCTATTGCGGAGCTCGGTTTTGCCGGTATCGCTGTAGGATCTACCATGACTGGAAACCGTCCGATTGTCGAATTTATGACCTTTAACTTCTCTCTGGTTGGAATAGATCAAATTATAAACAACGCAGCGAAGATCAGACAAATGTCAGGTGGACAATTTAAGTGTCCCATAGTTTTTCGTGGCCCAACTGCCTCGGCAGGACAATTGGGTGCCACACACTCACAGGCCTTTGAAAACTGGTTTGCCAATACACCTGGTCTAAAAGTGGTTGTGCCTTCAAATCCTTATGATGCAAAGGGGCTTCTAAAAGCTGCTATTAGAGATGATGACCCGGTCATTTTTATGGAGAGTGAACAAATGTATGGCGATAAAGGCGAGGTTCCTGAAGGTGAGTATATATTGCCCTTGGGTGTGGCCGATGTAAAACGTGAAGGTCATGATGTGACCATTGTATCCTTTGGAAAAATAATCAAAGAGGCCTTTAAAGCAGCCGATGAACTTGAAAAGGAAGGTATTTCATGTGAAATAATCGACTTACGCACGGTGAGACCTATGGATAAGAAAACCATTTTAGCCTCGGTTAAGAAAACGAATCGTCTGGTCATATTGGAAGAGGCCTGGCCATTTGGTAATGTGGCTTCAGAAATAACCTATGTCGTACAAAATGAAGCCTTCGATTATCTGGATGCTCCTATCATTAAATTGAATACGGCAGATACCCCTGCACCTTATTCACCTGTTTTGTTAGAGGAATGGCTGCCTAATAGCAACGATGTTATTAAGGCTGTTAAAAAGGTGCTTTATAAATAAAAACTTAATTTTTGCGTTATATAAACTTCATTAGCATAATTGTTGATGAAGTTTTTTTCTTATGAAACTTAAACTACTTCTACCCCTATTTCTATTGGTTACCATGGGTGCCCTGTCTCAAACAAAGGTGAGTGGTTATGTATATGACGAGTTTGATGATCCAATTTCTTTTGTAACCGTCATTTTTAAAGGATCAACTGAAGGTACAATTACCGATGAAAATGGAAAATTCTATCTGGAATCCGATGATACCTGGGATGCACTGACAGTCTCTTTTATCGGATTTGAAACACTACAGATTCCTCTTGAAAAAAGAGTGAATTACAATTTAAAATTTGTTCTAAAGGAAGAGGTGGATCAACTGGATCAGGTGGTGATTGTTTCCGGAAAACAATCTAAAAAAAACAATCCCGCTATTGATATTTTGCGTAAAATATGGGCCAATAAACGCAGTAATGGATTAAAACAGTTTCAGCAATACCAATACGACAAATACGAAAAAGTCGAGTTCGACATCAATACCATTGACAGTGCGTTAATTAAAAGCAGGTTGTTCAGAGGGATGGAATTTGTTTTTAACGAAGTGGATACCTCCCGGGTTACGGGCAAAACCTACCTGCCCATGTTTATTAATGAGGCCGCTTCCAAAGTATATGGCGATAATGTTATTCACAAGGAAAAGGAGGTTTTAAAAGGCAATAAAAATTCCGGGTTCAGTGATAATCAGGTAATTATCGATTTTGTTGCAGACTTATACTCCGATTTTAATGTCTATGACAATTATTTGAAGTTTTTCGATAAGAGTTTTGTGAGTCCTTTATCCAGAACCGGTATTAACACCTATAATTACGTGTTAAGCGACAGTGCCTATGTGGACCATAAATGGTGTTTTAATATCATTTATTATCCGCGTCGAAAAAACGAACTGACCTTTAAAGGCGATTTCTGGGTAGCCGATACCACATATGCCATCAAGGAAATTAAAATGCAGGCTTCAAAGAGTGCCAATATAAATTGGGTTAAAGACATCTACATCGAGCAGGAGTATGAGGTGCTTAACGATTCTCTGTTTCTCGTTAAAAGAGATTACATGATGAGCGATTTTGCCCTGAATAAAAAGGAGTCTTCAAGAGGTATTTACGGCAAGCGCACCACCCTGTACGACAACTATCAGTTCGATGTGAAACAGGACCCTAAGTTTTATGATACCGAAGTCTATAATTACGACCGTGCTATTTACAATCGTGATGATGCTTTTTGGGAGGCGAACCGTCTGGAAGGATTAAATAAAGATGAAAAAGGGGTCTATAAAATGCTCGACACCCTGAAAACCGTAAAAAAGTTTAAACAGCTTTATAACTTGGGGAGCATCCTGGCTTCAGGATATGTCGAGTTTAATTCCTTACCCCTGGATTACGGACCTATTTTCTCAACGTTTGGATTTAATGAAGTCGAAGGATTGCGTTTACGAACTGGAGGGCGAACTTATTTTAGTCGTAATGATCTATGGCGTTTAGAGGGATTTTTGGCCTACGGGTTTAAAGATGACAAGTTCAAGTATGGTATCTCCGGAAAATGGCTGATTGATAAGAAGAGCCGACTTATTATCTCGGGGGGCAACCGTCGTGATGTGGAACAGATAGGAGCCAGTTTAACCACTTCAACCGATGTTCTAGGTCGTAGTTTGGCGTCATCTGCAGTGGTTGGGACCGGGGCCAATGATAAGTTAACAACCATTAACCTCACAAGTTTTGCTCTTGAGGCCGAACCCTGGCGCAATGTTCTTTTCAGGTTGGGGGCCAATTACCGAACCCTGGAATCTGCTTCACCAACCTTCAGTCTGGATTACAATACACCTGATGGTGTCGCATCTGAAATCAAACAATATGAAACGACATTTTCCGTGTCCTGCTTCCCTGGACGCAAGATGACCGGTTTCGGTGTGGAACGTCACGATGCCAACGATGGGTATGCGAGACTCTTTGCCCAGATAAGTTTAGGTGATAAATCTGTTCTCAACAGTGATTTTGACTATACAAAAGTACAGTTCTCATATGTCCAACCTTGGCAAATTGGGGGATTTGGGCGATTGACGTCTTCCATTGAAGCGGGAAAAACCTTTGGTGAGGTACCATTGGGCCTGTTAAGTGTCATTCCCGGTAATCAAACCTATTTTTCTATTTACAATACATTTTCACAACTCGATTTTTATGAGTTTGTGAGTGATACGTACACATCGTTTCATCTGGAGCATAATTTTAACGGGCGGTTGTTCTCAAGAGTACCCTTTTTAAGACAATTTAATTTACGTGAGATTATCAGTATCAGAGGTGTTTGGGGAGATATATCACAGGAAAACATCGATTTGAATACAACAAATAACCCGAACAGTATTCCGTTAATCGCCCCAAATAACAGACCATATTACGAATATAGTGTTGGAGTCGGCAATATTTTTAAAGTGTTTCGTATCGATTTTAATTTTAGGGGTAATTATAAAGACCCTGTTTTAAATCCCGATGCTCGAAAGTTCGGTATTACGGGCAGTTTTGGATTTTATTTTTAAAAGAGAAGCTTCGTATCAGGTTTAATCGGCATAGACGGGTCATTGAGGTTTAGTGTTTTATAATTTTTATTGTTTTTTTTTGCCTTTTACTTTTGAGGTTTAGGAAGTATAGTCCGGCAGAACTGGCAACAGGTATCTCGACGTAGTCGACCTGCTTCATCTTTTTATTCATGATGAGCTTTCCATTGAGATCAACCAGCTCGATACAAAGATCTTCTAATTTTCGATTTAAATAGAGATGGATGCTTTTAGAAACGGGATTCGGTACAACTCTTGCATTTTTTAAAATAGCGCTGTCTTCATTACCGAGATCGTCACGCGTATCGAAACTGACCATCCGGGTGTTTGAAACCTGATCAAAAAGGTCGGTAATATAAAATTGTAAAACGTATTGGTCAGGAGGTAACAGGCTGATATCTACAATGCTGTTTCTCTGATGAGGTAAAATGGTATCAACCGAAATAAGGGGTTCCCCGGAAAGTTCAATCGAATCATATATATTTACATGATATGAAAACTGAGGCGATTTTGAATGGTTTACTTCCCAGGTCAATAATAGGGTGTCGTTATTTTCAACAACGAGTTCGAGCGTATTGATTTCTGCATTCGGAAATAGGGGTGCGGACATCTCATTTGGAAGATAGAGCATTACATCGTCTTCATTCGTAATAGGATCGGTGTTGCCTCCACTTGTCATAAAATAATAGTCCTCATCGATAACCCCGCCGTCATAATTTTCAATGTATTTTACGGTACCTGCATCCGGGTAAACCCGGTCAAAATAACTTTCTTCAAAGGCCATCCAATTCATGTCCGAAATTTTTCTTTTCCATCCATTTTTGTGGTGTAGGGTTCTCGCGAGATAACCATTGCCTCGCCAATCTTCTATAAAAGAGCTGGTTGCTGTATTGAACCTTAAGTTGGGAACAGGATATTTCATGGTGACCATATGTTGCCATGAGACCTCGTTTTGGTCGTAAATCCAAAAGCCAAAATAGGAAAAGTTCAAATAATCTGTCCATACTCGCGACAGGAGGGTATACCATTGGTCTGTATCCCAACCAATGCCGTAATTCAGGGAACGCAATCCTGTTCCTTCCCCTCCAAAGATGGCTAACTCCGTATCAGGATGTGCGTAATCTGCTGTAATGGGGTCAGAAGTACTTATTGGATCCCAAAGTGAAAATATAAAATTTCTTCCTGAAGGATGCTCCTGCATGCCACAATAGCCGCCAGCATCCTGTCCGCCATTCCACAATAACCCGCAATAATAGGTGTATCTCGGTGATGGTGATTTAACCCTAAGAGTATTCATGATGATGTCTCCGGGAGAACGGTCTTGATAATTTAAGTATAATGATGGGGCCCTGTTTTGTGAAGATAGTGTCATTGCGGAAAAAACAATCGCAAGACATGCCAGTATGGTATGTCTAACATCCATAGAATAAGTAGTAATATGGTTAACGATAGTGTAGAGGCGTGTTCCCGACGAAGATAAAGAAATATCTCTAAATCAGCGAAGGGAACTATGATACAATTTGTACGGATAAAACAAAATGCCTGCTCCGAATTTGAAACCTAAGGGGACACCGAAAGCAACACCTGGCCTATTCATGACTCAGAGGTGCCTGCCATTGGTAACAGGAGAACAGCCTCAGTTAAACGAAATGATAGGGCGCTGAACAGAGACGAAAAAGGCGAGATGCGGCAATTGTTTTTTCCTCCTGGCCGGCAGATTTTCTAAACATAGCCGGAGTGTTATCTTTTTTTGCCTTTATTTATTGGTATCTCCGGCCTCGCGCTTAAATTTTTCAAAATCAGATTCCTTTTGGGTTTTTGGGAAACTGTTATTCTCCATATTCGTATCGGCGAACTCAAAATTCGGATCCAAATTCACCGTCTTAACTTCTTTGGTTTTTACAAAAGTACGTGTTACAACATATTCGTTCTTACGCCAAATTTCAGCCGGGAGTCTGTCAATCTCTGAAGTACCGTCCGTGTAAATCCACTCTAGGGTCACCGGCATCACCAAACCGCCAAGGTTTTTTATGGTTATTTCGTAAAGATTCTTTCCTGAGAGATTTTGTCTTACAGCTTCTTCATCCAATCTTGATAAAAATCCGCCATAGGCATTATCAGGTGTTGCATTCATGCGTATGACCTCCGGGCCGTTTGAAAAATCATTGGATGCCGGGGCCTTGCCTTCGCCGCCTGCTTTTACCTGGATATTTCGTTTTTTTTGTTCAATATTTTGCTCTGCCTCATAGACTTTAAACCATTTCACATGACTCAATTCCATATCAACATGATCGGTCGTAAAAAACCACCCCCTAAAAAACCAGTCTAAATCTGTAGCCGTAGCATCTTCAAGCGTTCTAAAAAGATCGGCCGGGTTAGGATGTTTGTATTTCCAACGGTTGGCGTATTCTTTAAAAGCGGCGTCGAACAATTCTTTTCCTATAATGGAATGCCGCAGCATTTGCAGTCCGACCGTAGGTTTCTGATAGAAGTTCGCACCGAATTGGGTCAGTATTTCACTGTCTGATGTCGTCATTATTGGCCTTAAAATATTTTTATCTCCACTCATGAAAGGGACGATACTTTTTGGAGTCGTACTGTTAAAATCCGGATAGCGTTCGGCAACCGTCCGCTGATGTATAAAAGTATTTAATCCTTCATCCATCCACATCCACTTTCGTTCATCCGAACTTACGATCATCGGAAACCAGTTATGTCCTACTTCATGGATAATGGTCCCAATCATACCGGCCCTGGCGTTTTTGCTCATTTTTCCATTTTTTGGCCTGCCCCCATTAAAACTGATCATGGGGAACTCCATACCTATGTTACTCGTATTAACCGAAATACACACGGGATAGGGATAATCGAATGTGGCCTCGGAATACACCTCTAACGCATTTTTAATGGCCTTTGTTGATTCTTCCTGCCAGACCGGTAATCCTTCCTTTGGGTAGAACGACATCGCCATAACCGTATTTGAAGCTAAGGCCACGGCTTGGGCATCCCATATGAATTTTCGCGAGGAGGCAAATGCAAAATCCCGGACGTTTTCAGCCTTAAACACCCATGTTTTTTGTCTTTTCGATTTTGTCTTTTCATTGGCTTCTGCTTCGCTTCGGGTGACTATCATTACGGGACTATCAAAAGATGTCCTGGCGCGTTCCAAACGCTCACGTTGGGTATTACTCAAAACAGATTCCGGATTCAACAAGGACCCTGTTGAGGCAACAAGATGATCTTCAGGCACGGTTATTTCCACTTCATAATCTCCAAATTCCAAAGCAAATTCGCCGAGTCGCTGAAATTGTTGATTTTGCCACCCCTCAGTATCATTATAGACCGCCATTCTCGGGAACCAATGTGCAATTAAGTAAACGGTGTTGTCATCATCAGGAAAGTATTCATAGCCTTCCCTGGAGAGTAAAAACATACTGCGATCCGTAATGGGGTAGGACCAGCCAATAGAGAAGGTGAGGGACTCCCCTGATTTAAGAGGTGCGTCCAACAAGACCTTCATCATGGTATTGTTGACCATAGATTTCATTGCCTGTCCATTGCTGTCCTTGATATATTTAATGGAATATCCGGCGGGGAAATCGATAGCCCGTGTTAAGAACTGCATCTGTCGCGCTGTAATACCGTCCTTTAAGCCATTATTAAATTGTCCAAAATCATCATTCCCTTTCCTGTTCACATTTTGTTCCAGTTGAATCCACAGGTAACTCAAATCGTCAGGTGAGTTATTGTAATAGGTTATGGTTTCGTTGCCACTGATGGTGTTTGTCCTTTCATCCAGAACGACTTGTATCTTGTAATCGGCACGTTGTTGCCAATACGCTTTTCCAGGAGCACCACTTGCTGTGCGATAGCTGTTTGGTGGTGCAATCATGTTGTCTATGGGTTCAAATTTGCCCTGCCATGGTTGGGTCTGGGTATATGATTGTACAAAAAACAACAGGCAAAAGGGTAAAATTTTATAGGTCATGTTATCTGAGTTTGTCACATTTAAAATTATTGCGTTCGGCAAGGTAAGAAATAATGTATAATTCAGGTCTTCAATAATTGCTTAAAGTGAAACCGTTCCGTAACTTTGCACTCTTTTAAAACCACAGCGTATGAGCGAAACCAAAGATTTAACATTCGATGTATTGATAGAAATTCCGAAAGGAAGTAGAAATAAATATGAGTACGATTTTGCATTGCACAAAATTAGATTCGATCGCACACTTTTTTCATCAATGATGTATCCGGGAGATTATGGCTTTGTGCCTGAAACATTGGCCTTGGACCATGATCCCTTAGATGTGCTCGTCTTGTCAACTGAACCTTCATATCCCATGGTGGTTATGGAAGTGCGACCCATTGGCGTCTTTCATATGACTGACGAGAAAGGACCCGACGAAAAAATAATATGTGTACCCGTTTCAGATCCGGTATGGAGCCATCGCAGTGATATATCCGATTTGAATCCGCATAGATTAAAGGAAATAGAACACTTTTTTCAGGTGTATAAGGATTTGGAAAAGAAAAAAGTAGATGTAGGAGGATGGGGCAATGCCGAAGAGGCTATTGCCATTTATCACAATTGCGTGAGGCGTTACGCAGAGAGTGAACACAAGAAAAAAAGAACCTATATCATCTAATTGCAGAATTCGTAAATTAGGCTAAAAAAAATAAGCCATCTTTAATTTAAGGTGGCTTTTTTTATCACTTATATTTTCCTATTTTTAGCCCCGTTAAAAAAATAATAACTAAAACTAATGAACTAATATGGATTTAATAGTAAGATTTCTGCCTGCATTTGGGGTTTTAGGACTTTTATTCGTTGTTGTGAAAAATCTTTGGATTAAAAAACAGGACGTGGGGTCTCAAAAAATGAGCAATATTGCCAAACATATTGCCGATGGAGCCATGTCATTTTTAAAAGCCGAATATAAAATTTTGGTTGTTTTTGTTGTGGCAGTGGCGATTTTATTATTCTTAAAAGGAAACTCCGAGTTTCAACAAATAGATAGCGTTACGGGTAAACCCATATCGCACTGGATGGTGGCGATATCCTTTATTGTAGGAGCCATTTGTTCGGCATTGGCCGGATTTATTGGCATGCGCGTGGCAACAAAGGCCAATGTAAGGACAACTCAGGCCGCCCGAACATCTTTAGGGAAAGCTTTGGAAGTGGCTTTTGCCGGCGGTTCCGTTATGGGACTTGGCGTTGTTGGCCTAGGGGTATTAGGGTTGAGCAGTTTGTTCATTATCTATCAGAACCTATGGCCGGGCTCAGAGAATATTCCAATGGTATTGAATGTGCTTTCCGGTTTTTCCCTGGGGGCGTCATCTATAGCACTGTTTGCTCGTGTCGGCGGGGGTATATACACTAAGGCGGCCGATGTCGGTGCTGACCTGGTAGGTAAGGTTGAAGCTGGAATTCCTGAAGACCATCCGTTGAACCCTGCAACAATTGCCGATAATGTAGGTGATAATGTGGGTGATGTTGCCGGAATGGGAGCCGATTTATTTGAATCGTATGTAGGGTCCATTATTGGTACTATGGTATTGGGGGCCTTTATTTTTACTCCAGATTTTGGTGGTCTGGGTGCCGTTTATTTACCCTTGGTTTTGGCTGCTGTTGGAATTGTCATGTCCATTCTTGGAACCTTTTTTGTGAGAGTAAAGGATGGCGGATCACCACACAAGGCTTTGAATTTAGGGGAGTTTGGATCAGGTTCGCTCATGATCATAGCCTCCTATTTTATTATTGATACCATGATACCGGAAACCATAGAGGGATTACCTTTTGGTAGTTTTGGGGTTTTCATGGCAACACTTGCAGGCTTAATTGCAGGTTTTTGCGTTGGAAAAGTTACAGAGTTCTACACCGGTACGGATACAAAACCGGTAACGTCGATAGTGAAGCAATCAGAAACGGGCTCGGCAACCAATATTATTGCCGGTTTAGGAGTAGGAATGATGTCTACTGCACTGCCCATCATATTAATAGCCGGTGCGATATTAGTGTCGCATTATTATGCCGGATTGTATGGTATAGCCATCGCAGCGGTAGGCATGCTGGCCAATACCGGAATACAGTTGGCTGTTGATGCCTATGGTCCTATTTCGGATAATGCAGGAGGTATTGCCGAAATGGCTGAGTTACCAAAGGAAGTACGTGACCGAACGGATAAGTTGGATGCGGTGGGTAATACAACGGCGGCTATAGGGAAAGGTTTCGCGATTGCTTCAGCAGCATTAACGGCATTGGCCTTGTTTGTAGCCTTTATGAAAACAGCGAAGATAACATCGATAGATGTGTCTAAACCGGATATCATGGCAGGATTATTAGTAGGTGGGATGTTACCATTTATGTTTTCTGCCTTATCGATGAAGGCTGTTGGTCGTGCTGCCATGGCCATGATTGAAGAAGTACGTCGTCAGTTCAGGGACATTCCGCAGTTGCATGCAGCTCTAGAGATTATGAGGAAATACAATTCGGATATGTCTAAGGCCTCTGAAGCAGACAGAAAGGTATTTGATGAGGCGGACGGCTATGCGGAATATGAAAAATGCGTCGAAATATCTACACAAGCCTCTATAAAGGAAATGGTGTTGCCTGGATTGTTAGCTTTGGCGGTTCCGGTGGCTGTTGGATTTATTGGAGGGGCTCAGATGTTGGGTGGCCTTTTAGCTGGAGTCACCACATGTGGTGTGCTTATGGCTATTTTTCAATCCAATGCCGGTGGGGCTTGGGATAATGCCAAAAAAATGATTGAAGCTGATGGGCGAAAAGGTACCGATGCGCACAAGGCAGCGGTAGTGGGTGACACTGTAGGCGATCCGTTTAAGGATACCTCGGGGCCTTCGTTAAATATATTGTTGAAGTTAATGAGTGTTGTGGCCCTGGTGATTGCACCTAGTATTTCATTGAGTTCCGAGACCGTTACAGCATACAACAGTACTACCGACGCGGAGAAAGTAGCAATTACAAGAGAAATAAAAGTGAATATGCAGACCAATGAGGATGGCACTGTTAAAGCGGTGGTAACCACGGTCACTGTTGAAAATGGTGAAACATCAACGGCTTATGAAACTTTTGAGGGCGATAAAGCGGAGGTTAAAGCTAAAATTGAAGCTTTAAAAGACGATATGAACGTGGAAAAGCCTGAAGCACTCACACAGGAAATTAAAATAGAGGTGATCGAGTAGATCGTTTCAATTTATAAAATGAGATACGTTGTTTCCGGAGATCACCAATGGGGACAACGTATTTTTTTTGGCTTTCATTTACTAAGGCAAAGGGAACAATCTAAAATTGAATCTATAAAAAAGGACTTAGAATAAGCCGTGTATTTCAGCATCGATCTTATTGATAACATTTCCTAAATCTTCCGGGTTATCAACGAAATTAAGTTTATCGACATCGATAATGAGTAATTTACCTTTCTCGTAACCATGTATCCAGGCTTCGTACCTTTCATTAAGGCGACTTAAATAATCAATGCTGATCGTGTTCTCGTAATCACGGCCGCGTTTGTGAATTTGAGAAACCAGGTTAGGAATGGAACTGCGTAAATAAATAAGTAAATCAGGTCCCTTTACAAGAGATTCCATAAGGTCGAAAAGGGCACGATAATTTTCAAAATCCCGATTCGTCATAAGGCCCATGGCATGCAAATTGGGAGCAAAGATATGCGCATCCTCGTAAATGGTGCGATCCTGAATAATGTCCCTGCCACTTTGCCTGATCTGCAGGACCTGACGAAAACGACTGTTTAAAAAATAGACCTGTAAATTAAAACTCCATCGTTCCATCTGATTATAAAAATCGTCCAGATACGGATTGTCTACCACATCTTCCAATTGAGGTTCCCATTTATAGTGTTTGGCTAAAAGCGTGGTTAGCGTTGTTTTTCCAGCACCAATGTTTCCGGCAATTGCAATGTGCATAGTACTAATTTGTTTTTAATTGGTATTCGTATAGAAATTTGGAATCGTAAATATACAAGGTTTCGTTGGTTACAAAAAAATGAGTTATCAACAAATTTTTGATTTCTAGGGGAAGAAAAAGGCCCGAGTTTTTCTTCATGAAATACAAGTGGTTTTCCTTTTCCAAAACTAAATTGCCGTTGTATTCCGAAATGTTGTTAAACCCCGGATGTTCAAATTTATGTAGCAGGCTTCCAAAATAATTATAAACATACAGGTGGGTCCTGGTTAACAGCCAGCAGGTATTGTAGTTGCTTTTCAAGTCTAACACCTCGTCCTGCACAGGCAAGGTCTTTACCCTCGAAGAACGGGTTTTATAATCATACAATTCAAGTTCCTGTGTATCTTGATTAAAGAGCCAAAGGGTGTTGTCATATCCGGTAGAAACTTGAGTTACATTTCTATAAATGTCAAGATCATTGAAGTTGATAAGGAAAACTTCAGCTAATCGATTGTCAAGGATAACGACCACATTGAGGTCCCTATAATATAAATTGATTTTTAGAGGATTAAAAATGTTCGCCGAACTAAGCTCTCCAAGCTTAAAATTGTTATATGTTAAAGGCTTTGTAGGAGATGATTTGTGAAAGACATTATTCTGAATGTAATATATTGCCTCAAAATTATCGATACCAACTAGTTTTTCAACATTTAAATCTGTTTTTTTCAGAAATACAGGTTCAATTCTATCCTGAGAAAATACCGAGGATGAAAGTAATATGAATACGTAAATTAGACCTTTCATAGTGCGACTTGAAAAATACAAAAATCATATTACAATCAACATATTAACTTATAACCAAATCCGCGAACATTGATGATTTGAATACTGTCGTCCTCACTTAACTTTTTTCTTAGTTTGGTAATAAAGACATCCATGCTTCGTGCATTGAAAAAATCATCATTCCCCCAAAGCTTATTTAAGATCAGGGAGCGATCTAAAACCTGATTCTTATGCTTCACCAAATGATACAGGAGGTGGGCTTCACGATGCGTTAACTGAACTTCATCCATTTCCTTGTATTGAAGCAATTGCTTTGGAAAATTGAATTTGTAATGTCCTATTTGCAATAGGGAGGATGATTGCTGAAGCTTGGTTCGGTTTAACAAATTGTTTATCCTTACAATAAGCTCTTCCATACTGAAAGGTTTTTTTAAATAATCGTTACCCCCAATTGAGAACCCTTCAACGACATCCTGTGTTTGAGATTTAGCGGTTAAGAAAATAATGGGAATGGCATCGTCTATGGCCCGAATGTCTTTGGCCAGCGTAAATCCATCCTTCCTGGGCATCATAACATCCAATACAAGCAGTTCCGGAGACGCTTTACGGTATACCTCATAAGCCACTTCACCATCTTTACACAAGAGCACCTCAAAGTTCCGGGTTTCCAAACTTTCCTTAATGATTTGTCCCAAAGCGGGTTCATCCTCCGCCAATAGTATCGTTGTTGGTTTATCCATTTGGAAGGCTTATTTTAAATGAGGTTTTGTCGTTGTTCAGTGCAATTTCAATAGCCCCGTCGTGTTTTTCTATAATGGTTTTTGTATAATAAAGTCCAATACCATAACCTTTCACATCGTGTGTATTGCCTTTTGGAACCCTATAGAACTTTTCAAAGATTTTGTCTTTATGCTCCTTTTTTAAGGTGTTGCCACTATCTGAAATGATGATCTGACAATTTTGGTTATCTGTTCCTAAATCAATTGCAATGGTGTCGCCACCATATTTTATGGCATTGTCTAAAATATTGTTCAAGGCATTTTCAATATGAAAGGGATCAGCCTGGACTGTAAGTTCATCCATGCCAGTGTTCAATATAAGTGTTTTTTCGGGATGTTGTGTTTTATAGCGCTGCACCAGGCTGTCTATTAGATTCGCAACATCTAGGAACTCTTTATTGAGTTCTAAGGTATCACTATCTAAGGTTGCCGTCTCAAGAAGTTTTTCTACCATAACATTGAGTTTGTTCAGTTGGGTCGCAGACATGTCGACATAGGATTTTGTTTTTGCCTTGTCTTCAATGACGTTAAATCTACTGATACTCTCGAGAGCCACACCAATCGTTGCGATAGGTGTTTTGAATTCATGTGTTATGTTGCTTATGAGATCATTTTTAACCTCTGATAACTGTCTTTGATGTCTGATTATTCGCAATAAATAAAACAGGGAACTTATAACCGCAACAATCAACAGGGTAGAAATCAAAATACTCAAAAGGATACGTTTAAGAATGATTATTGTTTCATTAGTGAAATGCATGGTTAGGTTGCTGTCAAGAGGCAAATAATTCGATTTCGAGCTCAAGGTTATTGGCGTTTTTTCCAAATCGGTGTGCTTCATATACTGTACATTCTTGTCCGGGACCTCAAATTCCAGGTTGTAACGAATATCCAGATCTTTGCTTTGCAAATCATTTTTTAACAGACTGTCTATTTTTTCTAATCGCAGCGTATCGGCCGCCAAAGAGACGAGTACCTTAGACGTGAGCATCGAGAAATCAATAATTCCGAGAGAATCACGCCTGTGTTCCTTCTCTATTTCCTTTACTATAATGTTGTCGGATTCCCATTTGTGGCTAAGGGTATCATTCTGCATATCAAACCTTTCGATTTTTAAATGTTTTATATGGTTAGAACCATTCGCTTTTAGCGAATCCGGCTTCATCTGATCAGTTGATCCAATCCTAATCTCATGGACCAGGCTGTCCATTAAGGATTTGGGGTTCAACTCTGATTCGCCCAAATTGGATTTGAATGCAAAGGCCAGGGTTTTTGTTTTGGCAAGGTTGGCGAAATAGGATTCTACAGCATTATCAAGGCTCAGTTGAACATCATTGATAAGTTGTCTTTTATTGGCCTGGTAATTTTTATAGTTCCAATAGACCTGTACACCAATGGTGCATAAAATAACAAATGCAATAAAATAAAGAATCCATTTCAATTTAGAAGCATTCATATTCGTGTTGTTTAATTATAAGCTATTCCACGAGGTCATTTTACGTTTTAGACGGCCTGACCAAAAATCTCCTCAGGCACATGATTAGCCTTGAATCGCCATGCAATCTCGTGTGGTCCTGGTTCATCAGGGGATATTACTTTACATGCTATAAAAAGACTTACATTATCAAAACCTCTAGCGGTCTGTTCTATCTTATTGAAACCTGTTTTCAATGTGCCTCTTCAGGTGCTATGACGGTCCTTTTTAGAACATTGCATTCAAATGACAGTTCAAAAATAGCCTTAAAAAAGCGATTTAACGAATCGGTTAACACACGTTAACACTAGTTAACGGTTTTATATGGAAAGATATCCCATTTTTGCAATGTCAATTTAAAATCAAATCAAAAAATGCAACAGTTTTTAATTTTAGTAATCATTTGGTGTATTTCCAATGGACTATTCGCACAGGATTTTCAAGGTGTAGCAACCTATAAGACCAAACGTAAAATAGAGGTTCCATTGGACAGTACCCAAATGACTTCGGAGATGCATCAGCGCATGATCGAGATGCTTAAAAAGCAATTCGAGAAAACATTTGTGTTATCCTTCAACCAGCAGGCTTCAATTTATAAGGAAGATGAAACATTAGAAGCACCTCGGGCAGGAAACATGCGAATGATGTTTATTACAACGGATGGTGCAGATGTGCTTTATAAGGATATGAAGGCCAACCGCTACACCTCACAGACTGAATTTTTTGGTAAACTATTTCTGGTAAAGGACGATCTTGAAAAATTAGATTGGACTCTGGAGAATGAAACCAAGAATATTGGAAAATATACCTGTTATAAGGCTACATTGAAGCGTGTTGTCGATGTGGTTCAGGGAGGTATAAGTATCAATGGTGACAAAGATCTTGATGCAGAGACCGATGAGACACCCCAAACTCGCGAAATAACGGTTACGGCTTGGTATACACCACAGATACCATTAAATAACGGACCGGCCAGGTATTATGGTCTGCCGGGCCTTATTTTAGAAGTCAGCGATGGTGAAGAAAGTATCCTTTGCAGTAAGATCGTACTCAATCCGGATAAGAGTATAAGCATAAAGGAACCCGAAAAGGGAAAGGAAGTCGATCAGGCGGAATACGAAGCGATAGTAGAAAAGAAATTAGAAGAAGAACGGGATCGATTCAGTGATGTCGGCCATGACGATGGTGAACGCATTGAAATTAGAATAGGAGGGTGATCTCAAGTGCGATTTAACGCATAATGGATTAAACCAAATCACGTGGAAATGGTCTAATTTGCATAATGTCTTAGATTTAGGGCACAATAATACTATTTCCAATGCGAAACGCTACTCTTAAAACCACAACATTAATTGTTTCTTTATGTCTTTCCTTTATCGTTTATTCTCAGAATAAGTTTCAGGGTAAGGCCTTCTACCTGTCGAAAACCACCGTTGATATGAGCAATTTTGGCGGAGGTCAGTTAACGGAAGAACGGAAAAAACAAATTGCCGATCGGATGAAAAGTTTCCTGGAAAAGTCCTTTGTTCTCACCTTTAATCAGGTAGAATCTATCTATAAGGAGGAAGAACGATTGGAGGCCCCGGGACAAGGAGGACGAGGATTCCGGTTTGGTATGATGCGCAATGCCGGTGGGGATCTTTACAAAAATGTACATTCAAAACAATTTTTGCAGGAGCATGAATTCATGGGAAAACAATTTTTAGTTAAGGATGATCTGCCGGAATTAGAATGGCAATTGGATTCTGAAACCAAGGCCATTGGACAGTACACCTGTTTTAAGGCAACCGCCAGGAAAAAAATAACAGGTTTCGACTTTAATGCGTTCAGGAGGAGACCCAATACGGAACAGGAACAGGATTCTACTGCAATCAAGAATCAGGAAAAAGAAGTGGGCGATGAACCCCGTGAGGTTGTTGTAACGGCCTGGTATACACCGCAAATTCCGGTTAATCAGGGACCGGACACCTATTGGGGATTGCCCGGTCTGATTTTAGAGGTAAGTGCCGACAGAACCACCATACTCTGCTCAAAGATTATTTTAAACCCATCAGAAAAGGACGATATTACAATACCAGCTAAAGGTAAAGAGGTGACCCAGAATGAATACGACATCATCGTAAAGGAAAAATCGGAAGAAATGCGTGAAATGTTCAGAAGCAGAAGGAGAAATAACCTGAGAAGAAATTAATTGAAAGAACGTCTATGCTCTGCGAACCACTTTTCGATTGGTGATGATTTGCATTTTGAATTCAGTGGGATTTGACAAGCATTTATGAAACATTTAAAAACCAAGTGATGAATGATTATTGGTCCAATTGATATAATTGTTTAATAAATTAATATATTTGTTAAACATAACAATATATCACGTAAGTCATGAGATCCTTAAAACACAATTTTACAAAAGTTTCATTACTAATGGCGTTTCTTCTTTTTGGAGTTGCTGATGCAGTCGCTCAAAACTTTCAGGGGAAAGCCTACTATTTGTCTAAATCTACCATAGAATTTGGGAGCTGGGGCGCTACCTTGAGTGAGGAGCGTAAAAAGGAAATTAAGCAGCGCTTAAAAAACAGATTGGAAAAGAATTATATACTGACATTTAATATCGAAGAATCGACATTCGATGAGGAAGAACGATTAGATGCGGTTTCGGGAGCCACCGATTCATGGGGTAAGAACTTTACGCCTGGTACAAGCTATAAGAATATTAAGACCAATACGGTTCTGCAAGATCAGGAGTTTTATGGTAAGAAGTTTTTAATTGCGGATCAATTGTTAAAACTGGAATGGAATATCACTGACGAATCAAAAAAGATAGGGGATTACTTCTGTATGAAGGCGCTTGCTCTGGTGCCATCAGATTCAATTGCCTGGTATGATTTTTCATGGGACAAATTAAGAAGCAATAGCAATGCAGAGTCATCTGATACGGAAGCTATAGAGTTAACCCAGGTAGAAGCCTGGTACACCCCTCAGATTCCTGTGAGTCACGGTCCATTGGAATATTCAGGACTGCCGGGATTAATACTTGAAGTGAGTGCAAATAATACGACCATGCTTTGCTACAAGATCGTATTGAGTTCCGATGACCAAACGAAAATAAAAAAACCAGGTAAAGGAGAAATAGTAAAAAAATCAGAATATCAGAACATCGTGATGAGCAAAATGGCAGAAATGAGAGATATGTACAGAGGGAGAAGGTGATGGTCTTGTGTTGATCTAGTTTAAAATTGTTGGAAGGATAACTTATGAAAAATCGATTACTTATTGTCTTGCTGTTGTTGGGGTATTCCGCCTTCGCTCAGTTGAAGTTTGAAGGGGTTATAAAGGACAGTATCGGAAGCCCATTGGAATTGGCAAACATTATTGCTATTAATCAGGAAACACAAAAACTCGATTCTTATGGTATCTCCAATCAAGATGGGTATTACAAATTATCCCTTGAAAAAAATGCCGCTTATAAAATTCAGGTGAGTTACATTGGGATGAAAACCCTTCAGACCGATGTAAAGACCGGAGAGGTGAATTTGATAAAGGATTTCACGCTTCAAAATGATAATACCTTAGATGAAATCGAACTGGTTTACGAAATGCCTGTAACCGTAAAAGGCGATACCATAGTTTATAATGCCGATTCCTTTACATCCGGTTCCGAGAGAAAACTCGGCGATGTTCTGAACAAACTGCCCGGTGTTGAAGTGAATGATGAAGGCCAGATTGAAGTTGAAGGCCGAGCGGTAAGCAAAGTTATGGTTGAAGGCAAAGATTTTTTTGATGGCGATTCTAAATTGGCCACCGAAAACATTCCTGCAAATGCCGTTGATAAGGTCCAGGTGCTCAAAAATTATGCAGAGGTGGGGCAACTCAGTGGCGTAACCAACAATCAGGACAATGTTGCCATTAATATTAAATTGAAGGAAGGTAAAAAGAACTTTTGGTTTGGTAATGTTACTGCCGGAGTTGGTGATGCCGATGACAAAACCTTGTATTTGGCCCAGCCAAAACTTTTTTATTACAGTCCGGAGTACAGCGTAAATGTAATTAGCGATTTAAACAATGTTGGAGAAATAGCGTTTAACCGGAGGGATTATTTCAATTTTACCGGTGGTTTTCGCAGTCCGAGCAGAAGCAGTGGTACCAACATTAATTTGGGGAACAATAATCTAGGGTTTTTATCCCTGCAAAACAATCGGGCAAAGGATATTAATACCAAGTTTGGTGCAGCCAATTTTAGTTACTCTCCTAAGAAAACACTGGACATTAGTGGTTTTGCCATATTCTTGAGCAGTAGAACAGATTTACAGGAAAACAGCTCCGTAATTTATACCAATCCGGATTTAAACATACCAGACGAGTCCACCGAAAGTAATACGGCACAGAGTAGCGATCTGGCGATGGCTAAGTTTAGTGCAAAATACAAACCTAACACCGACAATCAGCTCGATTACGACGTCTTGGCAAGAACCTCAAAGGAGTCTCAGGATCAACTATTTTACTCTTCGGTGAATGGCAATATTGATGAATTTGAAAATGCAAAGCCCTACAGTATCAATCAAAATCTGAATTATTATTACACCTTGGACGATGCCAATATCTTTGCTTTAGAGGTGCAGCACCTGCTTCAGGATGAAGACCCTTTTTATAATGCGATCCTCGAAGATAAGGACAACTATGCCGGTACTGCTTCCGCCTTGGGCTTGGATAATTTGCAGTTGGATTACAACCTGGCTCAGGAAAAGCGCGTGAAGTCGAATCAATTGGATGCGAAACTGGACTATTGGAACATTATAAATTCCAAAAGCGATATTAATTTCACATTAGGAACCATATACAGCAAGCAGGATTTTCAATCCGATATTTTTCAATTTCTTGATGATGGGTCCCGATTTGACAACAACCCTAACATAAATGATGGTCTGGATACCAATGCCATCGGGTATCGGTTCTCCGATGTATATCTCGGTGTGCACTATCGCTTAAAATCTGGAATATTTACATTTACGCCTGGCTTTTCTGCTCATGCCTACAGTGCCAAGAATAATCAGTTCGATACCAACTTTACGGATAACTTTTTCAGGTTCTTACCGGACTTCAATACGAGGATACAATTAAAAAAGAGTGAGCAGATTATTTTTAACTATGCCATGCGAACTCAGTTTACGGATGTGAACCAACTGGCAAGTGGTCTGGTGCTTAACAGCTACAGATCGATATTTTCAGGAAACCAGGAATTGGAAAGTGCCCTTTCCCATAATCTTAGTTTGTCCTATTTCAGTTTTAATCTGTTTAATTACACTAATGTCAATGCCCGATTAAATTACAGTAAGACGGTCGACAGAATTAGAACAACCTCCCAATTTCAGCCGGGGAGCGTGGTACGTGTCAGTACACCCTTTAATTCCAACTTCGCAGATGAAAGTGCCAGTGCCAGTGCCCGTATACAGAAAACAATTGGAAAATTCAGGGGAACCCTGAACGGAAATTTCAATTACAATAAATTTAACCAGATTATCAATGGAACACCCTCTGTAAACGAAAATTATTCTCATAGTTACCGGGCAGAACTGCGCACTAATTTCAGGGAAGCACCAAATTTCGAATTGGGCTACCGTTACAGCATCCAGGATAATGATCAAGGTGCAAGTCGGACCAAGTTTTTCACCAAAGCCCCGTCAATAGAATTCGATGCGGTGATTTTTAAATCATTCACCTTTCGTACGGATTATTCCTATAACAGTTTTAGCGATGAGGACAGAAAAATCAATTCCTTCGAGTTTTGGGACGCTTCTTTGTCCTACAGGAAGAATGCCGACAGTAAATGGGAATATGAAATCAAAGCAACAAACCTCTTGGATACCAGATCACAGAATACCAGCCGATCCAACAACATTTCGGTAAGTGCAACAGAGTATTTCATCCAACCGCGCTTTATCACATTTCGCTTACGATATGAATTGTAATCAAATCATTCCGTCTACGTTACATCGGTTTCTTAAATAAGGTATGCCAACGGCTCTTCTGGGAAATTATAGTCGGCGGTGTTAGTATCTGTGCTGAGGTCTTAAAAATTTTGTAAGCACGGCTTGCGAAAATTGTCCTGTGAATTTTCAAAATTGTCCTGTGAATTTTTAAAATTCACAGGACAATTTTTAATTAATCTACCTATGGAACACAAAAAATATACTCACATCTTACTAAAGCGATGCTCAGGCCTTTAAATCCTGGTCTTTGTATCATCGGCGCATTGCCCTTTCATAATGAGCATAAAACCTGATTTTAGAAATACAGCCTCCGGTTTATGAATGCTATACCTCGAATTGGTATGAATAGGATGGGCATTAAAAAAAAAGACCACTGTGCAAGTAGTCTCTTAATACATAGGTTCTAATCCCGGTTTATAGGCCAAAGGCAGACTTCACGCGGTCCACATAGTCTAATTTTTCCCAGGTAAATAATTCCACATCAAGGGTCACACTGTCTCCATTAGGTTGGGTAAACGTTTTGGTTACTGTTTCATTGTTGCGCCCCATATGGCCGTAAGCCGCTGTTTCACTGTAAATAGGTGCCCTTAATTTTAGGCGTTCTTCAATGGCATAGGGACGCATATCGAAGATTTGCGATACTTTTTCCGCAATTTCACCATCGGTCATATTAAATGGACAGGTTCCATAGGTGTTTATAAATATACCCATAGGTTCGACAACACCAATAGCATAGCTCACCTGAACCAAAACTTCTTCTGCCACACCGGCGGCAACTAAATTTTTGGCAATATGGCGTGTGGCGTATGCAGCACTCCGATCTACTTTACTCGGATCTTTACCCGAAAAAGCACCCCCGCCATGGGCCCCTTTACCGCCGTAGGTGTCAACCACTATTTTACGCCCAGTAAGTCCGGTATCCCCATGCGGTCCGCCGATAACAAATTTACCAGTCGGGTTAATGTGGTAGGTAATGCCGTCATTGAACAGTTTTTGTATGGCCTCGGGTAATGTGGCAACAACTCGCGGAATTAAAATGGCTTTAACATCCGCCCTTATTTTCTCAAGCATGGTGTTCTCATCGGCGAATTCGTCGTGCTGTGTGGATAAGACAATCGAGTCAATTCGCTGAGGCACATTGTCATCACTGTATTCAATAGTGATCTGTGCTTTAGAATCCGGCCTCAAATAGGTAATGTCCTTATGTTCACGACGCAATTCGGCAAGTTCCTTTAACAAACGATGCGATAAGTCCAATGCCAGTGGCATATAGTTTTCTGTTTCACTCGTAGCATAACCAAACATCATTCCCTGATCTCCGGCACCCTGCTCTTCTTTATTTCCGCGGTCGACACCTCGATTAATATCTTCCGACTGCTCATGAATCGCAGAAAAGACACCACAGGAATTACCGTCAAACATGTATTCCCCCTTAGTGTATCCAATTTTATTGATGGTGTCTCTGGCAATTTTTTGAACATCCAGGTAGGTATGTGATTTCACTTCACCGGCCAAAACCACCTGACCCGTGGTCACAAGAGTTTCACAGGCCACTTTTGAATCCACATCAAAGGCTAAAAAATGATCGATCAATGCATCACTAATTTGGTCTGCAACCTTATCGGGATGTCCTTCAGAAACGCTTTCCGAAGTAAATAAATATGACATATTTTAAAATTTAATTGAAGATCTGACGAGAGCGTCAAAGGAAGTTTACACTGCCTTTAGCATTTTTGTATCTCGTTGTGCATTCGAGACCTCATCCTCGATGGTATTCGATTCAGAGAGAGGTTGCAATCAGTCAAATCTATCCTCTATTCTGTTGTGCTGGCAAAATTAAAAAAATAAAAAGAAACAAGCGTTAATTTTTACAATCAAAAAATACCCACAGGTGCTGGATTGAATAAAAAATCAAAAAAGAGATGCATCATGCCGCTTTGTCTGTCCGCAGTACAGGGTAAATTGCACTTCAAACGACTTGTACCCTTATCGGGAACGAATCGAGTATTCCATTGATATCGCGGATAATTGCCGGGATAAGATGCCCATCAATTTAAAAATAGCATTTCTGTCAGTGCTGTTGTAAGTTGTTCAATAGAATGAGGAATACTTCATGAAAACAGGAGGTATATAGTGCCTTACCGTAATGGAAGGCTTTTTTCTTGTATAATTTTTAGTTTTTGAACATCATAAAAATATGCTTTTAAATAACTGGTAACCAGTATTTTGACTAAATAATATAAGTCATGGATTTAAACCTGAAAAATGCTAAAAAATAGAATAAATGCTGTAAACAATTAATTTCGTAGCTGATTTTATGGTATTGTAGAATAATCACTGAAAATCCTAATTAGATAGGATATTTTTACAAGAACAGTAGTTATGCAGAACGATTTGCAATAAATATGAAAGAACTTAATAAATATAGCAGAAGGCTTACTCAGGATGTATCTCAACCCGCGTCTCAGGCCATGCTCTATGCGGTAGGATTAACTGATGAAGATATGAAAAAGCCCCAGGTGGGTATAGCCAGTACAGGATATGATGGTAATCCGTGTAATATGCATTTGAATGGTTTAGCGACTGAAGTTAAGATGGAATGTAACATGGCGAATATGGTGGGCTTAGGATTTAATACCATTGGTGTTAGCGACGGGATATCCATGGGGACTTCAGGTATGAATTATTCTTTGGCGTCGAGAGACATCATTGCCGACTCAATAGAAACGGTAATGCAGGCACAGAGTTATGACGCCCTGGTTTCTGTTGTGGGATGTGATAAAAACATGCCGGGAGCAGTTATAGCCATGTTGCGATTGAACAGACCCTCTGTAATGATGTACGGGGGTACCATTGCCTCGGGCAACTACAAAGGGAAAAAATTAAATATTGTCTCTGCTTTTGAGGCCTTGGGTCAGAAAGTTGCGGGAGAGATTGATGATAATGAGTATAGGGAAATCATTAAGCGGGCTATTCCGGGTGCTGGAGCCTGCGGTGGGATGTATACCGCCAATACGATGGCATCTGCCATTGAATGTATGGGATTTGCCTTACCCTATAATTCTTCCATTCCTGCAGAGAATCCAAATAAGTTATCTGAGGCAGAACGTACGGCAAAGGCGATAAAAAATCTCCTGGAATTGGACCTGAAACCTTTAGATATTATATCAAAAAAGTCTATTGAAAATGCCATTGCATTGGTCAATGCCTTAGGAGGCTCTACAAATGCGGTCTTGCATTTTCTGGCCATAGCGCATGCAGCCGATATCGAGTTTACTTTAGAAGATTTTCAGCGTGTTAGCGATAGGACGCCATTAATAGGCGACCTGAAACCATCGGGTAAATATTTGATGGAGGATGTTCATGGTATCGGAGGAACACCAGCCGTAATGAAATATTTGTTGGACCAGGGCTATTTACACGGTGATTGCATGACCGTTACTGGAAAAACCCTGGCGGAAAACCTGAAGGACGTGGAAGCTCTTGAATTTGAAGACCATCAGGATGTGATCTATCCAACAGATAAGGCCTTAAAAGCTTCAGGTAACTTGCAGATCCTTTATGGGAACCTTGCCACTGAAGGGGCGGTCGCCAAGATATCGGGAAAGGAAGGCCTGGTATTCGAGGGCAAAGCGGTAGTCTATGACGGTGAGCAGGCTGCCAATACGGGTATTTCGAATGGGGAAGTTCAAAAAGGTGACGTTGTTGTGATCCGTTATGTCGGACCAAAAGGAGGTCCTGGTATGCCGGAGATGCTCAAGCCCACCTCCCTCATTATGGGTGCCGGTCTGGGAAAATCGGTTGCCTTGATTACCGATGGACGTTTTTCGGGAGGGACTCATGGATTTGTAGTAGGACACATTACACCGGAAGCCCAAACAGGCGGAGCCATTGGGTTGATAAGGACCGGCGATAGGATTAGAATCAGTGCAGAAGATAATTCCCTCAATGTGTTGCTCTCGGATGATGAGCTGGCTGCACGAAGAGCCCAATGGACTGCACCGGAATTAAAACATAAAAAAGGAATCTTATATAAATATGCTCAATCGGTAGCATCGGCCTCAAAAGGCTGTGTTACGGATGCATTTTAAATTTCTGTGGAACAGAAAAAGGATTCAAAGAATTACTAAATATGAAAGAAACGCAAACGATACAAGCGCAGGACGCTTCAAAACAAACTACAGAACGTATCTGTGGAAGTGAGGCCGTTATACGAAGTTTAATAGCCGAAGGTGTTGATGTACTTTATGGTTATCCTGGTGGTGCGATCATGCCCGTGTACGATGAGTTATTCAAGTATCAGGATAGAATACATCATGTGCTCACCCGTCATGAGCAGGGTGCAGCCCATGCCGCCCAGGGATATGCCAGAATTTCTGGTAAAGTCGGTGTGGCTATGGCAACATCAGGGCCCGGGGCAACCAATTTGGTAACGGGTATTGCTGATGCCCAAATAGACTCTACGCCTATAGTATGTATTACAGGTCAGGTTCCATCACACTTACTGGGTAGCGATGCCTTTCAGGAGACTGACATCGTGGGAATTTCTACCCCGGTAACCAAATGGAACCACCAGATAACGGAGGCCGATGAGATTCCGGAAGTGATAGCTAAAGCATTTTACATCGCCAAAACTGGACGGCCGGGACCTGTTTTAATTGACATTACGAAAAATGCCCAGTTTGGGGAATTGGATTTTAAATATGAAAAATGTACAGGTATTAGAAGTTATATTCCCGTACCCAAAACCGATCCTAAGACGCTACAGGAGGCCGCAGATTTAATAAATAACGCCAAGCGGCCTATGATTGTCTGGGGGCAAGGTATTATTTTGGGCGAAGCGGAAGACGAACTTAAAGCTGTTGTTGAAAAAGCCGGTATTCCTGCAGCATGGACTATTATGGGTGCTTCGGCGATCCCAACCTCACATCCCTTAAATGTTGGCATGGTGGGCATGCATGGAAACTATGCTCCCAATGTACTGACCAATGAGTGTGATGTGCTAATTGCTATCGGAATGCGTTTTGACGACCGCGTAACGGGTGACCTCAGAACCTATGCCAAGCAGGCAAAGGTGATTCATTTTGAAATCGATCCTGCAGAGGTCGATAAAAATGTAAAAACGGATGTTGCTGTTTTGGGGGATGCCAAAGCGAGTCTGCAGTCCCTTTTACCCTTGCTCAATGAAAACACGCATGAACAGTGGCTTCAGGAGTTTAAAAAGCTTTATGATATTGAGTTTGAAAAGGTCATAAAACATGATATTACACCCACCAAGGAAGGGTTAACCATGGGCGAAGTACTCAAGGAGATCAACAAGCAAAGTAAAGGTGACGCGGCAATTGTCTCTGATGTCGGACAACACCAAATGATTGCCTGTCGCTATTCGGAATTCAACAAAACCAAAAGCAACATAACATCCGGAGGATTGGGAACTATGGGATTTGCGCTTCCAGCTGCGATGGGAGCGAAAATGGCAGAACCGGATCGCGACGTTGTGGCCATTATCGGCGATGGTGGTTTTCAAATGAACATTCAGGAATTGGGAACGATTTTTCAAACGGAAATTCCGGTAAAAATTGTGGTTTTGAACAATGAGTTTTTAGGTATGGTACGCCAATGGCAACAATTATTTTTCGATAAGCGCTACGCTTCCACAGTAATGACCAATCCGGATTTTGTAACGATTGCCAAAGGCTATCATTTGGAAGCCAAAAGAGTGACCAAAAGGGAGGAATTGGCTAAAGCCGTAGAAGACATGATGGCATCTGATAAAGCCTACTTCCTTGAAGTATGTGTTGAGAAAGAAGATAATGTGTTTCCAATGATTCCCTCAGGAGCATCGGTTTCTGATATTCGCTTAAGCTAAATTTTAAAAACATAACATGAACGAAGAAATAAAATCCTTTACGATTTCTGTTTATACTGAAAATAACATCGGTTTACTTAACCGCATTTCAGCAATATTTCAACGGAGACACATCAACATAGAAAGTTTAACGACCTCACAATCCGAAATTGAAGGTGTGAATCGTTTTGTAATCGTTGTGAACATTACCGAATCACAGGCTAAAAAAATTATTGGTCAGATTGAGCGGCAGGTAGAAACCATAAAAGCCTATTATCATACGGATGAGGAAACCATTTTTACCGAGTCCTGTATGTTTAAAATTAAATCTGAGCTGTTATTTGAGGAGCCTCAGATTCAAAATATCATAAAAGAAAGTGATACCCGAATTATAACCGTAAACAAAGAATTCTTTGTGCTTGAAAAATCAGGAAGACGTTTTGAAATTGAAGAATTGAGAAAAGCACTCAGTGCCTTTGGCATTATGCAATTTGTCCGTTCAGGTCGTATCGCTGTCACAAAGGATGAAATGAAAATAACAGAAATGCTTTTAGCATTCAATAACCAATAGTAATCAAAATTAGAAATGGGAAATTATTTTAATACCTTATCATTAAGGGACAAATTAGAGCAATTATCGAAATGTAGATTTATGGAGGCCTCAGAATTTGAGGACGGTGTAAATGCTTTAAAGGGTAAAAAAATCGTAATTGTGGGTTGTGGAGCACAGGGCCTTAATCAAGGGTTAAACATGAGAGATTCCGGATTGGATATCGCATATGCATTGCGAGGAGCAGCAATTGCTGAGAAAAGGGCCTCTTATAGAAATGCCACCGAAAATGGATTTCATGTTGGAACCTATGAAGACTTGCTGCCCACGGCAGATTTGGTGCTCAACCTTACACCCGATAAACAACATACCAATGTTATCAATGCCGTTATGCCCCTAATGAAAAAGGGAGCGACCCTGTCCTATTCGCATGGGTTTAACATTGTTGAGGAGGGCATGCAGATACGCAAAGATTTAACAGTTATCATGGTAGCCCCTAAATGTCCCGGATCCGAGGTGAGAGAGGAGTACAAACGCGGGTTCGGAGTACCAACATTAATAGCGGTTCATCCGGAAAATGATCCGGAAGGGAAAGGCTGGGACCAGGCGAAGGCCTATGCCGTAGCAACCGGAGGTGATCGGGCAGGGGTGCTGGAATCGTCTTTCGTTGCTGAAGTTAAAAGTGATTTAATGGGTGAACAAACGATTTTATGCGGCTTACTGCAGACGGGATCAATTCTTTGTTTTGACAAAATGATTGAAAAGGGGATCGATCCTGGGTATGCCTCCAAATTGATCCAATATGGATGGGAAACCATTACAGAAGGCCTTAAATACGGGGGGGTAACTAATATGATGGACCGCTTATCTAATCCTGCAAAAATTAAAGCCTTTGAATTGTCTGAGGAATTAAAGGATATCATGCGCCCACTGTTCCAGAAGCATATGGATGATATCATGGAGGGTAATTTTTCAAAGGGTATGATGGAAGATTGGGCCAACGACGATAAAAACCTATTGGATTGGAGGGCAGCTACGGCCGAGACTGCTTTTGAAAAAACACCGGCAGGGGATGTTGAAATAGCAGAGCAGGAATACTACGATAATGGTGTGTTAATGGTGGCCTTTGTGAGAGCGGGTGTAGAGCTGGCATTTGAATCCATGACGGAATCCGGAATAATCGATGCGTCGGCCTACTACGAATCCCTGCATGAAACACCCTTAATTGCCAATACCATTGCACGAAAAAAATTGTACGAGATGAATCGTGTTATATCCGATACTGCAGAATATGGGTGTTATTTATTCGATCATGCCTGTAAACCATTACTGGCCGATTTTATGAAAACCATCGACACCGATGTCATTGGAAAAGCCTATGCAAAAGATAATGGTAACAGCGTAGATAACGCCAAATTAATTGAGGTTAATAAGGCCTTAAGATCACATCCTGTAGAAAAAATTGGAGCCTTCTTAAGAGCGTCAATGACTGCTATGAAGCCTATTGTTTAGCAATTAAGGTATCATTAGAAATGTAATCATCAAATGGGATGAATTAGAGGGTAAAACAGTGGAAACATGAATAAGGAAAAGACAACATATTTTCCTAATCTTAGTGATATACAACAGGCTGCCGATACGATTAAGAACGTATCGGCAGTTACGCCTTTAAGCCCTAGTCTCAGATATTCGAAGCTGTTTCAGGCAAATATCTTGTTTAAGCGTGAGGACCTTCAACAGGTACGGTCCTATAAAATAAGAGGGGCATACAATAAGTTAAGTTCACTAAGCGCAGAGCAATCCAGTCACGGTGTGGTTTGTGCCAGTGCAGGTAACCATGCACAGGGTGTCGCCTTATCCTGTAAACTGTTGAAAATACACGGGACGATCTACATGCCCACACCCACCCCAAAACAGAAGTTGGATCAGGTTATGATGTTCGGCGAGGATTGTGTTGAAATCAAATTGGTCGGTGATACCTTCGACGACGCCTACCATGCGGCCATGAACGAGTGTAAGGAACTTCAAAAAACATTTATCCATCCTTTCGATGATAAAAAGGTCATCGAAGGTCAGGCCACTGTTGGACTTGAGATCATCGAACAAAGTACGGTTACTGTTGATTATGTGTTTGTGCCGGTTGGAGGAGGCGGCCTGTCGGCTGGATTGTCTTCGGTCTTCAAAGCCTTGTCGCCCACAACCAAAATCATTGGTGTAGAACCTGAGGGTGCGCCCTCCATGCTGACATCCATTAAAAACAACCGAAATACCGAATTGAAGCAAATTGATAGATTTATTGATGGTGCCGCGGTAAAACGTGTTGGTGATTTAACGTTTGAGATTTGCAAATCAAATTTACACGATGTGATCACTGTTCCTGAGGGAAAGGTGTGTCAAACCATTTTGGACTTATACAATAAAGATGCTATTGTTGTTGAGCCGGCGGGTGCCCTGAGTATTTCAGCATTGGATTTTTATGCCGATAAGATTAAGGACAAAAACGTGGTATGTGTGGTTACCGGGAGTAATAACGACATTACCAGAACACCTGAAATAAAGGAACGGGCCCTGCTCTATGCCAATTTAAAGCACTATTTTATCGTTAAGTTTCCCCAGCGCGCCGGAGCCCTCAGGGAATTTGTAGTGGATATATTAGGGCCTGATGACGATATCACCTATTTTCAATACGCAAAAAAAACAAACCGTGAAAATGGTTCTGCCGTGGTTGGCATTCAATTGAAATCCACAAGCGATTTGCAACCTTTAGTGACCAAAATGAAAGACCGCAATTTTTACGGTGACTATCTCAACGATAAACCGGATCTTTTTCAGTTCCTGGTGTAAGCGTTATGATACCGCTTTAAAATGCTCTGTAGGTGCCTTTCAAATAGATGTTCGCTTCGTCCTCCTCAAATTTCGCACTACTACTGTCCCAATGCAGGGTTTGGTCTGGGAATCGACCCGCAATCACCCCCAGAAGTATAGTCTCTGTTAATTTAGAAGCATAGGAAAACGGTGCACTGCAGGTGCCGCGACCCAGGCAGGCATCTACAAATTCGTGATAGTGCTTTGGTCCTTCAGATGCATAATCACGCACCGGTTCACCCAAATTATGTGCCTCGGAGATAGCTGCAATTTCTGAGGATATATCAACATATGCCCCATCTACTATTTTTTTAGGTAACTGCATGAAATGTGGTAGGAGCAACCGCCCTTTTTCACCAACAAACATCGCCCCCTGTTCAGGTAATTGTCCTTCTTCAGCAATCTTCGCATCCAGAGACATTTTATCTTCTAAACTTTGATCATCCTCTGAGGTATCCATGTCTGACGAATTTATCCCCGGTAATTTTAAATCCTGATGATCTCTGGGAGCTCCTGGACCGTCATACCATATCCAGGTTAAGGTTTCAGCAGTATACTTGGTTTGAGGGAACGCATAGGTCACCACATTGTTCTCCGGATAGCCTAATGTATTCGGTGGCCGACATTCGTTCTTAATGGTTAGAGGAACATCGAGTGCCAGTGCATTGTAAGGGGTGTCAAAAATATGAACGCCCATATCACCTAAGGTGCCACAGCCATAATCTATTAGTTTACGCCAATTGCCAGGATGATAGAATCCTTCTTTATAGGGCCGCTCTTTTGAGGTGCCCAGCCATAAGTTCCAATCCAATGTTTCAGGTATGGGATCACTGCCCTCTGGGAGGTCCCCATTGTACCCCCAGTTTTTTGGTGACCAGGCATGGACGGTATGCACCTTCCCAATAATACCCGACTGAATTAATAAGGTAGCCAATTTATAATCGTAAAATGAATGCACCTGGATGCCCATCTGGGTGACCAGTTGGTTTTTTTCTGCCATGCTATTCATGGCTCTGGCTTCAGACACATAATGTGTTAAAGGTTTCTGGCAATACACATTTTTACCGAATTCCATGGCCAGCATTGCCGCCGGTGCATGGGTGTGATCCGGGGTTGAAACAATAACAGCATCAATCTCATCCTCTAACTCTTTTAGCATGATCCTGTAATCTGTAAAGGTTCTGGCATCGGGATATTGCGTTTTCGCCGCCTTGAGATAATTGGCGTCTACATCGCACAAGGCAACAACGTCAACCAGTGGATGAGAAGCTATAGATTTCAGATCTTCATTACCCATATTGCCCACCCCAATATGGGCCGTTCGCAATCGCTGATGCTCTGTTTGAGATTTACACATGATTATTGAGGGTGCTAAAACCAAACCTGTAACGCCCAAACCGCTTCGTTTTAAAAATTCTCTTTTGTTCATAATTTAGGTTTAAGCTATAGTTTTTTTATTTTAATGTTTCGTAACCATAATGGACTGTCGTGGTCTTGAATTGAAATATAACCAGATTTAAAAGTGCCATACTTTGGATAATCTTTCCATTTTCCTGTTTTTTTTCGAGTTTCCCAATCTTCTGACCAGGGGACAAATTCAAGTAGTTTTTTCCCATTCAGCCAATGCTCTACTTTCTCCGGTGTAAAAATGATGCGCGACGTATTCCATTCCATTGCTGGTTTTACAATTTTCTGACTTTCATCAGGAACGTACATGGCATAATCAGCTCCTGTTTTCTGCCAATCCGCTAAGGTGTCATTATTAATTTCTTCCCATTTTAGATCATCCAGCATTTGATATTCGGGAGACACCTCGTATGGTGGCCATTCACCCTCGTTGACATGATACATCATCCCGCTGTTTCCACCTTCAGGAATCTTCCATTCCCAGTATAATTCGAAATTATCGAATTCCTCCGCGGCATATACAATGTCTTTGCCGCCTTGTCTGTTAGCTTCTGTTCGTATTTCAGTATCAAAGGTTAGTTCGCCATTTTTTATGACCCATCCTTGAGGTAAGGTCTCTCCATTGTAGGCTCTCCACCCTTCTGTACTGGTACCATCAAAAAGGTGAATCCATTCCTCTTCATTGACTTCGGTTTCTGTTATGTTCTGTTCAACGGGCTGATCTGTTTTTTTATCATCTTTACAGGACAGTAAAATGGTCGTAACGAATAGGGCTAAAATAATGTGCTTCATGATTTAAAAAATTAAAGAATTCAAATATAATAAATCGAATGCTGTTTTGGGTTTCAATTGAAAGGTTTGTTATGCAAAGGTTTGTTATGCTTTTAAAAGTTAAAAAGGATATGAGATCAAATGATGTGTTCTTATTTTGAAACAGATTAGTCGCAAACGATTGCGCTTTAATTCTGCAGAATTTTTAAAGATACCGTATGATAATTTTTGGTATCACCGTATATTGCAGGATAGAAGTAATTAACCAATGCGTTAATTTTATCATAAGTGTAACTAATTAACACGACGTATGATGAGCGATTTTCAAAATATTCCGCAAGCCTATAGCATAGCTTCACTCTTACATCAGAACACCTATCTGGTCGGAGGGGAACTGAAACAATGGACCGGAGCTACAGCTGAGGTGTTTTCAACCATTTCATCAACAGAGGACTATAAACCAACCCTCCTGGGGACTGTACCACAGCTGGGTGAGAAGGAAGCCATGGAAGCATTGAATTCGGCAACATTGGCCTATAATAAAGGGCAGGGGTTATGGCCCACCATGAAGGTGGTAGACCGGATTGCATGCATGGAGCGATTTGTAGAACAGATGAAGACCAAACGGGAAGAAGTGGTCCGACTGCTCATGTGGGAAATAGGCAAGAATTTACCGGATTCCGAGAAGGAGTTCGATAGGACTGTAGATTATATTTATGACACCATCGAAGCCTATAAACAGATAGACCGCGATTCGGCAAAGTTTGAGAAAAACTCGGGCGTTTATGCACATATCAGACGTGGTCCATTGGGTGTGGTGCTCTGTCTGGGACCCTATAATTATCCGTTAAATGAGACCTTTACTTTGCTCATTCCTGCCTTGATCATGGGTAATACCGTTATTTTTAAACCGGCAAAATTGGGTGTGTTGTTAATTTCCCCGCTCATGGAAGCTTTTCAGAGCAGTTTTCCAAGGGGCGTGGTGAATATTGTTTATGGACGCGGACGTGTTTTGGCAACACCGATCATGCAATCAGGAAAAATCGATGTTTTGGCCCTAATAGGCAACAGTAAGTCGGCCAATGCGTTGCAGGCTGAACATCCGAAGGGGAACCGGCTGCGTATGGTGTTGGGATTGGAAGCGAAGAATCCGGCTATAGTCTTACCTGATGCCGATCTGGACCTCGCTGTCGAGGAATGTATAACCGGTACCTTGTCCTTTAATGGACAGCGCTGCACCGCTCTTAAGGTGCTGTACGTTCATGAATCGATAGTTGAAGAGTTCAACAGGCGTTTTGCGCAAAAAGTAGATCAACTGAAGTTTGGTAACCCCTGGGAACCCGGTGCTAAATTGACCCCCTTACCGGAAAAGGAAAAACCGGGTTATATTCAGGAACTCATTGATGATGCCTTGAATAAAGGAGCAAAAGTATTAAATGAAAAAGGGGGGCAAACTACAGACAATTTTATTTTTCCTGCAGTGATCTACCCTGTAACCAAAGATATGCGCGTGTATAAAGAAGAACAGTTCGGACCTGTAATTCCGGTCGTTTCTTTTGCAGATATCGATGAACCACTGGATGATATGGCCGAATCTAATTATGGACAACAGGTCAGTCTCTTTGGTAAGGACATCAATACCCTGTCTCCATTGATAGACACTTTGGTAAACCTGGTTTGTCGGGTTAATTTAAATAGTTCTTGTCAGCGTGGGCCGGATGTTTATCCCTTTACCGGTAGAAAGGACTCTGCATATGGTACCTTGAGCGTTCATGATGCATTACGATCCTTTTCAATACGGACTTTTGTAGCGTCAAAAGATAACGATTACAATAATGCCATATTAAACGAGCTGTTAAAAAGGAAGACATCCAATTTTATAAGCACGGATTATATTTTATGACAGATTTTAAATAATTGATTATATTGGGCCCAAATTTTTTTTGGGTGTATCACATGGTATACGTATCAAATCATGCCACCTTAAACACCTGTGCTGTAAATAAAACGATTCGAATTTAAATAAAACAAATAAAAATGAATGTAATTAAACAGATGTCCTTAGCAATGCTAACCGGGTTATTGTTGTTGAGTTGTGGAAATAAGGAAGATAAGAAGAAAGAGAGTTTCTCCTATGAAAAGCAGGCTGAAGAACCACAAAAGCAGGTAGAAGACGGTGTTGCTAATTTAGTGATTTCAGGCGATGATCTGATGAAGTTTGATAAAACTGAGCTCAGGGTAAAGGCAGGGGATAAGGTGAAATTAACCTTACGTCACATAGGGAAATTAGATAAAAACGTCATGGGACATAATTTTGTGGTACTTAAGAAAGGAGTCGATCTTGTGGCTTTTGGAATTAAGGCGGCAAGTGCACGGGATACGGATTATATACCCGCCGACGCTGCTGGCGATATCATTGCCCATACCAAATTGATTGGGGGTGGCGAAACAACATCCATTGAGTTCGAGGCACCGGAATCCGGGGAATACGAATTTTTATGCAGTTTCCCTGGTCACTATGCCATGATGCGAGGTAAGCTCATAGTGGAATAAGAACAAGGGGCACAATCAGAAAACTCAGAACCAGGGCAAATACCCTGGTTTTTTTGTTTCCGGAATATGTTTAATATTTTTCAATGAATGATCGTATACAGTAAAGTGTATTTATATGTTTATATTTGATCGAAGGGGCCATGATTTTAGGAATGTCCGATAAGCAATTTAAATTCTTCTTTTATATGAAGCTCAAGATTTTAACGATAACACTCTTTATTGGGGTACAGGCATTTGCTCAGGAGCAAATGCCATTGGAAAATTTAAACGCCTTTAAACCCCAGGCTGGAAATTGGCAACTTGTTGGCGAAGTTCAGGTGAATCCGACGATTGATGTGCATCAATGGCAACACCGAATTGAAGAAGCCCAAACGAACAAGCGTAGACGAAAACGAAAGGAAGTTGATGCAATTGAGGCGCCAATTACCATTACACCCGGTACCGGGATTCTTCTGAATATGAATGATTCTGAAAAAAAGGACAGGTTAGAGACCGTTTGGAAACACGGGGATATTAAATTGGAATTAGAGGTGATGCTGCCAAAGGGTTCCAATTCTGGAATTTATTTACAAGGGCGATACGAGTTACAATTGTTGGATAGCTGGGGTGTAATACATCCTAAAGTAAACGATATGGGGGGCATCCACAACAATTGGGAAAAAGCTCCGGATAAAATCTTCAGAGGGATTCCTCCCTTGTATAATGCGTCCAAAGCTCCAGGCCTCTGGCAAAAGCTTAAAATTCATTTTCAGGCGCCAAAATTTAATCTTCGCGGAGAAAAAGTTGCCAATGCCAAATTTGTGTCTGTAATGCTTAACGATGTGGTTATTCACACTAATGTTGAAGTGTCGAATTATACGGGGACGCCTATCGAGAAGACGGAGGTGCCTGAAGGACCTCTGGTCATTCAGGGCGATCATGGACCTGTGGCATTCAGGCATATCAAATACCAATTACTCAAGCCCTCTGAAGTCGCGATAGGAACGCTGCATTATAAAACCTATCATGGGGAATTTAAGGATTTGAATGATCTCAAGGAAGCTACTTTGGTTAATGAAGGTACATCTGAATTAATAGATGTGATTTTGACCAATCAGGAAGACAACTATGGGATTCAATTTTCTGGGGAATTAAAGATTCCGGAGGACGGAAAATATAATATATCCGTGGGGTATTCTGGAGGTGTTTTGCTGTGCATAGATGGAAACACGATAATTGAGATCAATGCCTCAGACAGACAGGAAATGATAGACGCTGCCGTAACACTTACAGCCGGGACACACCCTTTTGAGCTGACCAACATTAAATCTGCAGGATGGCGGCCACCACGCCTGGGATTGACCCTAGCAACGGTGTCAACCAATCCCACGGCTTTTCACACTTATGATTCGTATCCCCCACCTATCAATAGCATTTCCCCAATCTATGTTCAACCGCAAACCGAGCCAAGACTACTCAGGGCCTTTGTTAGTTTTGCCGGTGATGGTAAGCGATTGTCACACACCATAGGGGTGGGAACTCCCGAGGGGATAAATTACATTTACGACATGGGCTCCGGCAATCTCATAGGGGTATGGCGAGGCTTTTTTGTTGATGCCACTCCAATGTGGCACGAGCGTGGCGACGGGTCGTTTAAACCAAGGGGGGCAGTTCAATGGACATTCCTGAATCAGCCCGTTGCACAGCTTTCCAATCTTGAGGAGGCCTTTCCAGACACGGGAGACGCCCCAGACTATATTTCAAAGGGATATGTCATCGATGCTAAAACAGGTCTGCCCGTTTTCAAACATAGGTACAAGGGTGTTGAAATAGAAAACTTTATTGTGCCCAATAGCAGTAAGACGCATGTGATTCGGGAAATTCGTTTTTCGAAAATGGGCCTACAGAACTGGTATTGTAAACTGGCCGCCGGTACTGTTGAGAATGTACCGGATGGTTCCTACAGGATAAACGGGGAATACTACATTAAAATCCGTTCCGGACAGGTACCTGTGATAAGGACAACTGAGGGCACTACAGAGTTAGTGATCCCCATTGATGGCAGTAAAATTGAATATGAATTAATTTGGTAAGTATGATGAAGTACAATCTAAATATCAGCATTATAATATTTTTAATGAGTGTGGTCTCCTTACAGGGTGTCTTTGCGCAAAATGCTCCGAAGGAAGAAGACTATTACAGAATTACCACGGTTCCGACACCGGAGGGTGTCTTAATTGAAGGCGGAGGGGTATTATGCCTGCCTGATGGAAGTTTGGCCGTATGTACCCGACGAGGCGATGTATGGTTAGTAGAAAACCCTGCGATGTCTAACGGCTTTTCACCCACCTTCATAAAATTTGCCTCCGGATTGCATGAGCCCCTGGGATTGGCCTATAAAGAAGGTGCTATATATGCAGCGCAAAGAGGTGAACTAACGAAGTTGGTAGATACGAATGGTGATCGACGTGCCGATGTCTATGAAACCATTTATGCCTGGCCCTTGTCCACCCATTATCATGAGTATTCATTTGGGCCGCTTTTAGCTCCTGATGACTCCTTTTTTGTAACTGGAAATGTAGCTTTTGGAAGTGAAGAATGGTGGCGTGGGGAAAGTCGTGTACCATGGCGCGGTTGGACCATGAGAATTACTGAAGATGGCCAAATGGAACCATGGGCAACCGGAATGCGCTCTCCTGCAGGATATGGTCTGATTGACGGTGAATTGTTTTATACCGATAATCAAGGCGACTGGGTGGGCTCCGGAGGATTATGGCATCTCCCAAAGGGTGCTTTTACCGTGCATCCGGCAGGCCTAAAATGGACAAACCTCGAAAACACCCCGGTAAACATAACGGAAGCCCAGTTTTACAGTAAACTTGATAAGCGACAGATAAGGGAGAATGGACGCTATGTTAAGCCTGAAAATATTCAGGATGAAGAAGATCCGGATTTTCTATATGAGGCGAAAACATATTTTCCCGAAATGGAGTTGCCTGCCGTAATCTTACCTCACGGCATTTTAGGGATTTCAAATTCTGAAATTAAAGTCGATCATACCAGCGGTAAATTCGGTCCGTTTGAGGGGCAGGTCTTTATAGGAGATATGGGGCAAAGCAAGATAATGCGGGTCGTTCTGGAAAAGGTAAATGGACAATACCAGGGGGTGGCCTTCGATTTCAGATCCGGATTTCAATCTGGAGTGTTGCGAATGGATTTCGACCATCAAGGGCATTTATTTGTCGGTGAAACCAACAGAGGTTGGGGATCGGCGGGTACCACAAACTCAGGACTGGAATTTGTAACATGGACAGGACGTATGCCCTTTGAAATGAAAACGGTAAAGGCGATGCCGGACGGTTTTGAAATTGAATTCACCAAACCTGTGGATAAAAACAGCGCAGAAGATTTAGACGCCTACAGGGGCAAAAGCTATATTTACAAGTATCATCCGGTCTATGGGAGTCCTCAAACGAATCTCGAAGACCTTAACATTAAAGGTGTGAAAGTTAGTGACGACGGCCTAAAAGTGCGTATCGTCATAGATAATTTACGTCCATACTATGTACATGAGCTCACCTTACAAGGGGTAAAGATCAAAGGCGGTGATCATCTTACCTTGCATCCAACATTCTACTATACCCTTAATAGTATTCCTGATGGTGACAAATTACCTCTATCCGAACTGTCAACCAAACGTTCGAGTGGAAAGAAGAAGCTTGTAAAGAAAACACCGGTAAAACCAAAGACAAAAGCGAATAATATAGTTGTCCTGACAGATGAACAGATACAACCCTTACTCACTAATAATACCTGTGTAGCCTGCCACAGTAAGGATAAGCGCATTGTGGGACCGGCGTTTAAAGAGATAGCCAAACGAAATTATTCCAACGAAAAAATTGTGGAGCTCATTTACAACCCACAACCCAAGAACTGGCCGGAATATGCAACGCCAATGGCGCCTATGCCACAAGTTCCAAAAGAGCAGGCATTAAAAATAGCAGCCTGGATAAATAGTCTGAATTAAGATTTAATAATTCAGTAAAATCCAATTGGCATTGGCTATGTACTGGGCCTTGTTCTTTTCATTTTTGAATAACAGAATGAGATCGTTTTGTTCTGATTTGGAGTGAACAGGTATGTCGTAATATCTTAAAGCACCTTTATCTTTATTAAAATAGTTTAAACGGGTTTTACCAATAATGGGACCTGTAACCTGACCTTCACGTAGTTCTACTTCGCCTTCATAGTCATAATTGTTGCTGAAAAACACCGATAGCCTGACACTTTTCAGTCCTTTAAATCTCACCGAATTGAACGCTAGGTATGACCCGTCCACAATGGAACCAATAAGCGCTTCACCATTGGCATTCCATTGACCCAGACCTTCACTTTTTTCATTGGCATCCTCGGCTTGCAGTTTGGGAGCATAAAAAACAATTTGTTCCTGTGCCGCTAATCTGGAATCCGAAATACCCTCACCGCCATTGTCAAGATAGGATGCCAATAAGACATACCGCCCTTGGTCGTCCTCGTTCAAGTGCTCTTTAAATTCTAGGACGCCATTCAATGGAAGCATGGCCGGTACTTTGGTATGTTCTGGTTTGAGAGATAGAATATAGCGCACCATTTGTTCTGTTTCCTCCGAGGTGAGTTGAGGATGGGCAGACATTAGAGATTCTCCCCAAACGCCAGTACCTCCTTTTATGACCTTACTTACGAGATATCCGATATCGTCTTTATCGTATTTTTTGGCTATGTCTTCATAGCTGGGACCGTTAACTTTTACATTCGTTGCGTGGCAGGCCTTGCAATCACTATCATCAATGAGTTGTCTTCCTTTGGGAACTGTGCTTTGCTGATGACCAATGGTGGCCTTGATCAGGTCGCTGCCTTCGGGGATATAGGTTAAGGTGACCTTTACCTTACGGGCATCCAGTGAGCCATCCGCAGTGCTGCCATCCTGTGCATCCTGAACAGTTACATTATAGGTTACTTTTTTTGTATTCCAATAGATGGAATCCGAAGGTGCAATAGCAATGGCGATCTCAGGAGGATCATTACCAACCAATATTTTTGTTTCGGATGTCGAAATTTCACCCTGCGTATCCGTTGCTTTTAATGTGATGTTATAGGTACCTGAATGTTCAAATGTAAATGATGGATTCACTGCGGTAGACTGCACTGTATCCGAATTAAATGTCCATTCATAGGTCAATTTATCGTTGTCGTAGTCAATGGATTGTGCAGCCGAGAATTGAACGGTAAGAGGTGCTGAGCCCACGGCTATATCGTTTTCTATTCTGGCTATGGGTTTCCGGTTTCCTTCGATATAGGAAATGCGACTTAAGCGCGCATCCAGATTCTGCGAATTCCACTTCTGTCCATATTCCAGAAGATAGAGATGGCCATCGGATGCAAAAATCATATCCATCGGATGCGAAAACTCTGTTGATGGCATGAAAGGCTCGGCTTTTTTATAATTATAATTGGCATCCAGAGTGACGACATAAATCCAATCCCGCATCCATTCATACATGATAAGCTTGTTTTCAAAATAGGAAGGAAAAGTGGTTTCCGCATTGGGAAAATCGTCAGCATGGAATATCGGACCGGCCATAGGATTCACACCACCCAGTCCAAGCCATGGAAATTCTTCCGATCTGTCGTATGAATACCATATTAGAGACGCTTTCGCATCGGGTAGCGCTTTTATTCCTGTATTGTTGGGTGAGTCATTTATCAATTGCTCTGGATTGAATTTGGGTCCCGACGTACCCATAGCGAAATCATAATCATTATAGACTTGATTATTTCCTCGGGTGTAAGGCCATCCCCAAAAGCCTGCCGATCGAGCCTGATTGATTTCACCCATGCCTTTTGGTCCACGGGTAGGATCCCCGGTCCCAGCATCAGGCCCTACATCACCCCAGTATAAATAGCCTGTTTTACTATCTACAGAAGGTCTGAATGGGTTCCTGCAACCCATGGCATAAATCTCAGGCCTTGTATCTGGCGTTCCTTCCGGAAACAGATTGCCTTCAGGAATGGAATAGGTGCCATCGTCCTCAGGTTTTATCCTTAGTATTTTACCTCTCAAATCATTACTGTTGGATGCAGATTTCTGGGCATCCCACAACGCTCGACCCTCGCGCTCATCGATAGGGGCAAATCCTGAAGATTCAAAAGGATTGGTATTGTCACCCAAAGTGATAAACAGATTTCCGTTGGGGCCAAATTCCAACGCACCGCCGCTATGACAGCATTCCCTTATGGTGGGCACTTTGAGAAGGATTTTTTCAGATTCCAGATCCAGATTTCCATCCTTAAGAACAAATCTGGAAATGTGTTGCAGCGGGGCATCACCGGGAGCCGAATAAAACAGGTAAATCCAGTGGTTATTTTCGTAGTTGGGATCTACGGCCAGACCTAACAATCCATCTTCATTTCCGTAAAACAGGTCAATCTGAGCAATTGTTTTCGTTTGCAGTGATTTAAAATCATAAAGTTTTATGGCACCGCGACGTTCAACAAATAAGATACCCTCACCGGGTAGTTCATCCAGTTCCATGGGCTCGTTGAGATTGAGATCCAATACTGTCTTTACAAATCGATTTTCGGGTGGAACACGATCTGAAGTGGCTTTGGTGTAATCTAACCTGTTTTTACCTATGGCGTATTGTATACCCCCCAGGACATGTTTTAAAAATATAGGATCACTATATGTTTCTTTCCTGTGTCCTAATTCGGTATAAAAAGCACGACCTCCGTCAAAACTGTGATACCATGAGATCGGATGATGGTCCCCATGGGTACCTCCTTCATAGCTATTCTCGTCAATTTCAATAAGGACGTTGGTATCAGGGTTAATATTCTTATAATTGTACCATTCCTCTTCTATTTCCCATGTATCATTTAAAAATGAAGTTGATGGGTGTGTTTTATCAATAATATTTAAAGTGCCTTTTTGAATAGCGGGGTGATTTACGAAATAGGCGCCTACCAATTTACCGTACCACGGCCAGTCGTATTCGGTGTCTGTGGCTGAATGGATGCCTACAAAACCCCCGCCCGCCTGAATGTAGCGTTCGAAATCGGCCTGCTGGACTGCATTGAGGATATCGCCGGTGGTGTTCAAAAAGACGATGGCAGCGTATTGTTTTAATGAGTCTTCCACAAAATAGGCATCATCTTCAGTGGCTAAAACTGTAAAATCATTTGAAAGCCCCAATTGTTTTAAAGCCTGAATGCCCGACTCAATTGAAGTATGTCTGTGTTCTACTGTTTTACTAAACACCAGTATTTTCTTTTCCCTGGTACTGCAGGAGGTTATGAAAAGAATTACAGAGAAAATTAGAACTGATCTTACAAAAAATAGATGTCTCATGTGTTTAAATGCTGTAATTTATCTTTAATAAAGCACTTCTCTGTAATATGGGAAATACAACAAAGCTGGCATTGGGATTAGCGGCTATATATTCAGGAGTGGCACCGTTGGCGTTGGCGCCAAAGGTATTTGCTCCGAAAAAATTGGCCAAACCTTTCGAGTTGAAGAGATTATTTACGATGAGGCTCACCGATAAATTAGTGCTCAAACTGTAGCCTGTTCCCGCATTAAAAACACTGTAGGAGGGCAGTTTAAAGCCATTAGAAACATTGCCGTATCGATTACCCATAAATTGCCATTTTAAAAAACCTGACACCTTGTTCGATCGATAATCGCTGCTCATATTAAACATTATTTTTGGATTAAAAGGGACGATGTTACCCGAATAATCAATAATCGTATCATCATTGGTATCCACCGTTCCTGCGGCATCATAAATATTCCATTTTGAAGCCTTTGGATCCTGTATGATGCCGTTAAAATGGAACGCCAGATGTCGTGATGCAACATAAACACTTTCCCATTCCAAACCGAGGGTTCTTGAGGTATTAAACAGAATGGGCGTGTAGAAAATACTGTTATTCGACTGGTCATACTCAAAGTTCGCAATGCCTATATTTTTGAGTTCACTCCAAAATAGGGTACTGGTAAATGAAAAATCTCTACCCCCGAACTTAGTCCCTATTTCTATCTGACTGATGTCTTGAATCTGTCCTTTTTCATTTATCGGAACATTATCAAAATTATTGAAATAATAATTGAGTTCAGGTGCTTTATGTCCTTTCGATATTCGGGCAAACATCGTTAGCTGTTCATTTAATTGATGATTTATTCCACCCGAAAAGGAAAGGTAATTATAGTTGAAATTAAATGGGTCTTTTTGGCCGGTAGGTGCTAAAACACCATTGTCGAATGCCGTACTGTTATTACCGTCCAGTCCGCCATCCTGAGAAAAAGGACTGTATCTGTCTTTATGCCCATTGTGCCTTATAGTTTCAAAGCGCAAGCCCAAATCCAGGGACGTTGAATGGGAGATTGTCCATCGATCATTGACAAAAGCGGCTATTTGGCTAACCTGCGCTTCTGCATTTACAAAAAATAATCCCCCATAATTACTAACCCCATTGGAATCGGATAATTGGATGACGGGATTCCCCGGATTTTCAAGTGTAACCTGAAGCATTCTCGGATTGGGTTCATAGGTTACATATGCAAAACTGCCCTGAGTAAATAATGACGGATTTGAAAATCCAAACGCCATGCCTGTAGTAATATCATGGTGTTCAGTCTGTTTTCTAATGGTCAATTGATCCATCCATTCATCTGCAGCCATATCTTTATACCAGGCCGAAGTACCCATAATAGCATCATTGGGTAACATGCCACCGGATAAATACTGCGCCGATTGACCGGCTAAAATTCCACTATTGTCAACGCGGGCGAGTTCGGATCCTGTTAAGGCATCCTTAAAAACCACTTGTCCTATAGGGAAATCGGCCCCACTTACAAAGTATGCCGTTGGATCATTCAGCGATACGAAGGCATTGCTAATTGATGTTTGCCAATTGGCTCTTTTGGATGAGAATTTAAAATTGTTGCGTAGGGTCCATTGGTTACCAAGATCGATTAAAAGGGCAACACCTAATGCCAAATCTCTGGCGTGAACCCCTCTTGAAGGATTAAAGCCATTCGATTTATTTTGTGTAAGATATCTGCCATCGGGAATAGCCGCGTTATAATCGGGCATCAGAAGAGCGGTGGAACTAAAATCTTGTCCAAATGCCGGGGAAGGATCCTCCCAGTTTGTGGCGGCAACGCCGGTCCACCTATTCGTTCGATCGTCCAACAATTTTCCGTAAAATTTGAGGTAACCCTCGTTGAAAGTTTTAGTGAGGTTAAATTTAAATTGCCCGCCATTACTGAATTTGAAATTAGTGTCTCTGGCCCCATCATCACTTCTGTAATGGCCGCCAAGGTTTAAAAACCAGTTGTTGCCAATCGGACCACCCAAATCGCCATCAATGCGATGAAGATAATTAGTGTTACCCTGGGCCCCGCCGGATAATTGGATATCACCTTCAAGATGATGTCTAATGCCGTGAGAAATAAAATTGTAAATACCTCCCGGTGCATTTAACGCGGTAATCGCGGAGCTGCCACCCCTTATGGCCTCAATCTTTTTTGTGGTAAGATCGGCGCGATGGAATAGATCAGGGCTATAATAGGAGTGCTGAACAAGACTTACCGGTAACCCATCTTCTTGAAGCGAAACATAGTACCAACCCATATCATCCTCCGCTGATGCAGAGATGCCTCGCGTGTACACCTTGGTATATACCTCACCAGCCGAGGCATCAGTAAAGGTACCGGTAATGTTTTGCAGCAAACTGGCAGTGCCCTGAGGATAAACCTGCTGAATTGTTTCAGAATTGAGCTGACTGACAGCAGTGTTCGAGTTGAATTGAGTTCTTGGATCAAAGGTCCCCGTTACGACTATAGTTTGAAGATTCAGTAAGTCCTCGTTTAGAACAAATGACACGTTCAAACCGCCTTGAGTGAGCTTTAAATTTTGCCTTAAGGTCCGAAAGCCGAGGTGTGATAGGGTTATTATGCATTCACCAGAAGGAACATTGGAAATTGTAAAAATACCATTGGAATTGGTTATGGTGCTTATATCATGGGGTATTAGGGTGACATTGACGTTTTCCAGCGGTCTGCCACTTTGATCTTTAACCTCGCCACTAATAGTGTGTTGGGCGTATACGTTACAGATCATACTGATGCCTAAAAAGAAGAATACCCTTATTGTATTTAACATGAGTCGATAGATGTTATAATTAGTTTACCAAACTGGTAATTTCAATATTAATTATTGAGATTGAACTTTTTTTCTTTGTTTCATTTGATAGAAAATGACCCCGGCAGCTAGAAGTAGTCCAATAAATTCTCTCGATCCTTCCAGATAAGGTTTTTCATAAACCATTTCACCAAAAATTTCTACTTTGTTTTCTGTTAATAAATAGTCAACGAATAGCTTGAAATGAAATCCTGCATAAATAAGTAACAGAAGAAAAACAATAACCAAAATGTATTTGGGAAGTGGTTTGAAATTTTGAATAAGACATATGGCCCCGATAATAACATATATGGTAAACCATATCCATCCATCGGGATCATTTAATTGCAAAAGAGCAAAAATGATAAAAATGACACATAATGTGTAGTTGATAATGATCTTCATAATAAAAAAGAAAACTTATAAAGTCCAACCAGGTCGGTATGCTCTTTTTACAAATTGATTAGCCTCATCAAAATTGGTGATTTTCATCTCCTCACCATTCCATAATAATTTCTTTCTTCCGGGATATTCATAGCCATTGCCTTTAGACTCCCTGATATCATAACTTCTTATGGCCAGGTTGCCCATTAAAACACTTTCTGTTAAAGGGCCGGCATAATCAAACGAGGAGGTCAGTTTTTTGTGCCTCTTTTTGCCAAAACCATCTTTACAGGCCTCAACCCATGCCAAATGGTGTCCGTTTTCTGGAAGGCTGCTGGCTTCCAGGTCATCGAATGCAAGAAAATCGCCATTGTTTAAGTAGACCTTTGGAGTTCGTCCATATATACCACAGGTCATGATACCTTTTTCACCAATCATAATCACACCATTGGCACTGTTGGAATCACCTATCGGATGATCGGCAGGAATGATTTCCGGACGGAAAGGACGTAATCCACCGTCACTCCAGGTGAGTAGTACTTCGGTATTATTTTTATGTGAAGCAGGAAATTTTAATTGTGTTCTGGACGATGGAGGACAGGATTCCGGCAGGTATTCGGGTGTCCAGTCTCTTTTGAATATGGCGCCAACACTGCTTTCCACTTCTGTGGGATAGCCCAGGCCCAATACCCGATAGGGAGGATCCATTAAATGACATCCCATATCGCCTAAGGCACCCGTGCCAAAATTCCACCACCCACGCCATTTAAACGGATGATATAGCGGATGGTAATCGACCCATTCTGCGGGTCCAACCCAGGTATCCCATTCCAGTCCATCGAGCATCGGTAGCTTTTCCGTTGGTGTCTCAATACCCTGTGGCCATACGGGTCTGTTGGTCCAAACATGAACCTTACCCACAGGTCCTATTAGGCCTTCATCAAACCACTTTATCATTTGTTTCACTCCTTTACCGGAGGCGCCCTGATTGCCCATTTGAGTAACGACTTCATATCTATTGGCTGCCTCGGTAAGCATGCGCGCCTCATAAATGCTATGGGTCAATGGTTTTTGAACATAGACATGTTTTCCAGACTGTATGGCAGCCATGGCTATAACGGCATGGGTGTGATCGGGTGTGGAGACCGTTACCGCATCGATATCGCGCCGTTCATCAAATAGTTTCCTAAAATCTTTGTATTTGACGGCTTTGGGAAATTTATCCATTAGGCGTTTGGACTGATTCCAATCCACATCACATATGGCAACGATATTTGAAGTTCCCTGATTCCAGACATTCATGGCATCGGAATAGCCCTTGCCACCTCCACCGATGACCGCAATGTTCAAGGTGTCACTCGGAGCCTGATATCCTCTTCCCAAGACATGTCTTGGGACAATTGAAATACCCAAACCCGTAAGCATGGTTTTTTTGATGAACGTTCTTCTACTATCTGTTGTACTAGTTGTCTTCATAGCCTCAGGGTTTTTAAAAATCATCAGAAATCTTATAAGCTTCAATAACTTTAAGCTCACCCTCTTTTCCCTTTATAGAGTTACCATGCTCCATTCCCAGAATTCCGGTGTATCCCTTGTCATGAATAAACTTAAATACATTTTTGTAGTTGATCTCTCCTGTGGTTGGTTCATTTCGTCCCGGATTGTCGCCAATTTGAAAATAGGCGATTTCATCCCAACACTGCTCTATATTCGGGATTAAGTTGCCTTCCTGAATCTGCTGGTGATAAATATCGAATAGTATTTTACAGGCTGGAGAATTCACAGCTTTACATATTTGGTACGCCTGTGGCGATTCGCTAAGGAATAAGCCCGGATGATTTCTAAAATTTAAAGGTTCCAGGACCATTGTAAGATCATGAGGTTCCAAAATAGCAGCGGCTTGTTTAAGCGATTCAATGACGTGCTGCGTCTGGTAGTTCATATTTTGTCTCAAATCCACATGCCCGGGTACCACCGTCATCCATCTGGCATTGACCCGTTTTGCAACCTCAACCGACGACCTGATATCGCTGAGGAACGCTTCGCGTTTCGCCATGTCTCCACTCGCTAAATTGGGTTCTTTCCAATAAATTTTATGTGCGACAAAAACGCCCATTGTCAGGTTTCTTTTTAGCATCGTTTCTGCCATTTTCTCCTGAGTTGCAACAGGTCGGCTTTTCATTTGGTTGTCCTCAAAGGCCGTAAAACCTTGATCAGCCATGAAATTTAATTGATCTACAGGGTCATTGCCGGCCAGATTTTTAAACATGCCCAGGTGTGGCGCGTATTTTAGTTTAAAAGTCTGTTTCGCAATGTGCTTTCCAGATTGTTCTAAAGCTTGCAGGCCCGAAAGGGATACACCCATGAGCGATGCGGTTACAGCAGATTTCTTTATAAATGTTCTTCTTTCCAAAATAAGTGATTTTAATAATATTTGGTTTGACCAGGAACAGGAATGGGATAATCTCCCTGCTCATTAGGAACGACCGGAGGTATCGATGAAAATTCCAGCAGGTCCTCATCAGGGACTAATTCTAAATTACAGGCCATGGCGGCGTCCCAGGTGATCTCTTTACCGGAGTAGGTAGCCATTCGACCTAATATCGCGGCCATTGTACTTTCGGCGGCATAATCGGTATCGTTAATGATCGCTCTTTTATTTCGAATCGCGGCAAAAAGCTCGTCGTGCTCGACTTGATATGGGTTTTTATCATTTTCCCCATTGTGATTGTACAGGGTTTGACCTGCGTAAGACTTTAATACAGCTGAATTGCCTCCCCCAGTGTAAGACGTACCTGAGGTACCCTGAAAGGCCTCCGACACGCGACTAAAGCACCCAGGTTGGTGTCTGCATTGACTGGAAATAACCGCGCCACTGGGATAGGTGAATTCCACAAAATGATGGTCGAAAATTTGACCGTGATCTTTGCCATTTCTAACCTGTCTGCCACCCATGCCCTGAGCCTTTATCGGGTGTTCGCCAATAAACCAATTGGCAACATCAATATTATGAATATGCTGTTCCAGAATATGATCGCCACACAACCAGTTAAAATAATACCAGTTCCGCATCTGGTATTCCATTTCGGTCATGGTTTCTTTTCTCGGGCGGACCCAGACTCCTGCGCCGTTCCAGTAAACCTGACCGGAAACAATACGGCCGATATCACCATTGGTAATACGTTTTTTGAGTTCTATATATTCTGCCTGATATCGCCGTTGCAATCCAACCACGACATTTAACTTTTTTTCTTTTGCTAATTTGGCTGTTTGTAATACTTTTTTGATGCCTGTAATATCAGTAGCAACAGGTTTTTCCATGAATACATGTTTGCCTTGTTGAATAGCATATTCAAAATGTTGTGGCCTGAATCCAGGTGGCGTCGTTAAAATTACAACATCAGCTTCATCAATTGCTTTTTTGTAAGATCCGAAACCAACAAACTTATGTTTGGGCTTCACCGGGATACGTGAGCTGTCAAATACTTTGGTTAAATTTTCAAATGAATTTTCAATCTGATCCTCGAAGGCATCAGCCATAGCCACTAATTTGACCTTGTCGTCTGCCTTCAGGGCCTGTACCACTGCTCCAGTTCCTCTTCCTCCACAGCCTACAACCGCTAATTTTAAGGTCTTCTCTGCCCTTATTGAGGCGGGCGATGAGGCCAATACAGACGGACCAAGAAGAATACCACCTGTAATTAATGAGGATTCCTTTACAAAATGACGCCTGGATATTTTTTTTGGTTTCATAATAATTGTTTTTAGTGCCTTTATTATTGATATGTTTAGTTTTTGTTTGTGTTGAAAATCGCATTATGATTTCCCACGGCAATTTAATTCTTTTAGTCAAAAGATGTGGCCATAGTGTTGTCTTTCACTTTGTTTAAGTTTAGAAATCTTCAATGGCCTCCAACCAATAGGATTTGATAACATCTTTTGGTGGTTGTACTTTTGGACGTACCACCCTAAAACCTACAAAAGGAGCATCGGTATGCCACCAATTGCTTTTCGGGATCTGAGGATCTCTTCGTTTCCACTTTGCCCGTGAATATTGCCTTGCGTTACAACATACTTTTTCCGCAGTATCCTTCCATGATCCGCCTCTTAAAACACGAGGATATAATGTGGTCGGTTTATTCCAGGGGTTGTCAGACGGTGCCTTTTCATAATATGTTGCATCATATTGGTCCAATACCCATTCTGACACGTTACCCAAGAGATCATGAATACCTAAATCATTCGCCTTTCTGGTGCCTCTCTTTTCATACTTATCAAGACTGTTTTCATAATACCAGGCAACTTGATCGAGATCTTCAATCTTATCGGTATTCCCCTTTTTGCAGGCGTATTCCCATTCTGCTTCGGTTGGTAAGCGATAAAAAACACCTGTTTTTAAGGATAACCATTTACAAAACATGAGTGCTGCGTATTGAGTCATGTTTACCGCGGGTGCATCTCCCTTACCCATATTAAAACTCATGTCTACATAAGGCGGGGTGGCACCAGACAGGGCATCAATACCTAAAGCCTCTAATTTCGAACTATCCTGATATTCCGAGGTGTCAAAATTTTCATAGACAAATGCATCGTACTGCGCCCAAGTTATTTCATATTTACCCATCCAAAAATCGTCTATCAAAACGTCATGAGCCGGTTTCTCATCATCTTTACCATTGTTGTTTCCCATGATGAAATGACCTCCCTCTACGGCAACCATATCGATGGAAATGATGCTGTCATTTAAAGACTGTGTGTAGTCTGCAAAATACGATGATTGTGCCGAAACATAATTAAAAATAAATAATAAGAGAAAGCTAATTCTTTTTAAAATAATCATCTTCATGCGTTCAGAGTTCCAATAAGTAAATGTTTTTAAATTCAACCGGATGGCTTTCACTTTGAAGCGCAATATAACCTGCTTTCAAAGCTGTACCCTCCTTACTTTTCCAATAGTCATAATTATAATCTACAGGTCCGCCAATCTGAGGTTTGAAATAGGTTAACACCTTTTTGCCATTAATAAAGTGTTTTATAATGGAGTCATTTCTCACTTCAATTTCGACAGCCACCCATTGATTGCCATTATAGGTCTCCGATGACGAATTCGTACAATGTGGTGTAAATAAGGAATCGTTTATCACCACATGAGTTACGGGAGTGTACAAATTTCCCGTGGAGCGATGACCGGAATTCAGTCCCCCAAGAAGTTGCACTTCTATGGACACCGGAAAATTCTGGTTTAATCCAATTTGTCCGGGGTCCTCACAATGCACCATAATACCGCTATTTCTGGTTGCCCAGTCTTCACCGCCTTTCAATTGTTCTCCTGTAAAGCGGTATTGCATCCTGAACTTATAGTTACTGAACGGTGTTTTATAGTAGATATGGCCGAATGTATTGTTAAAAGAATCATAGTCTTTGTAGTTGACTTTTAACACACCATCTTCAACAATAAATGTATTCTTGTAATTCTCACCCAATGGATGTCCTTTAATCTTTATGATCCAATCACTAAGATCTATGCCATTAAATAAGGGTGTCCAGTTTTCAGTGAGTTGCTTCGATCTGTTTTTGCAATTTAGAAATAGAATCGACCCCAGAATGCATACGAACAGATGAATTTTAAATCGCTGATAACGCATCAATTAATCATTTTATAAGGACCATGATTTACCACCTGTTATGTCTTCTAAGTCGCCACAGAAGTAGGTTCCGGGCACTGGATCGTAAGGCAAAATTGTTTCACCTATGAGCTGAGAGGTTCTATAGGCATTAATGGTCATCAACTTAATCGTATTTAAAAATTCCGATTTTGTCGGTTTCGTTGTTTCGGGATCGGATTCTCGGTCCTGGTCAATGAAATCCTCCGTGAGCATGTAGTCGTCCAATAAGGTTTTAAAATTATCCTGGGATAATTCATCAATAGGGGTTTCCGAATTGGGTTTAAGAAGACCTATTATTTCTGCGAATAAAGTTTTGGCATGCATTTGACTTTCATCATCAAAAATCTCATTCATGAATTTGTCTATAAACTGGGGAATGTTGAGTTCCAAACCTGACGGTAAATCTTCAGTTTTGGGGAGAATAACATCCACCAAATTCTTTAGGACCAATCCCTCCTCTTCGTTTAAAAATTCCGGGACCCAAGTTTGGGTATTTCCTGTACAGCTTTGCATTAAATTGAGCACTGCAGGGGTTCCCATGAAAAAGGCCGCTGATAAGCCAATATTTTTTAAAGCCTCTCTTCGTTTCATTCGAATCTTATTAAGCGTTATCTCTTTTAAATTGTTCGGCCGCATGATTTGCAGCTCTTGCAGTAAAGGCCATGTACGTTAAAGAAGGGTTTTGACATCCGGCCGAAGTCATAAAAGAACCATCGGTAACATAAACATTTTTACATGCATGTATTTGATTGTATTCATTTAAAACCGAGGTTTTTGGATCTCTTCCCATTCGCGCCGTGCCCATTTCATGTATACCCAATCCCATGGCCCTGTTCTCGTCTTCATCAAAACCTTCAATATCTTTAAAGCCAGCAGATTCGAGCATTTTAATTGCTTGTTCCTGCATGTCTTTACGCATAGCTAGCTCGTTTTCTCCAAAGTCGGCATCAAAGGTTACGGTAGGCAAACCCCAGTCATCCAACTTTTCATAGTCCAAATACATTCTGTTATTATGGTCGGGTAAGGTTTCACCAAAAGCCGATAAAACAATACGCCATTCACCAGGTTTTAAAATAGCTTCTTTTAATTCCGGTCCATATTTCAATTCGGCGACCAATTCGGAGATTTTGGATCGCGTTGCTCCACCTTGATACCCGTACCCTCGTTTAAAAGAAGTCACATTTGTTTTTCCTCCTAAATTTCTAAATCTCGGAATGTATATACCGTTGGCTCTACGCCCTTTGAAGTATTTATCCTTAAATAATTCGGTTTTTGCCCTTGCGCCAACATGAAAATGGTGATCCATTATATTATGTCCCAGTTCCCCACTATCGTTACCTAACCCGTTCGGAAAGCGTTCTGATTTTGACTGCATCAGGATGGAAGTGGAGGCGATGGCCGAAGCACATAAGAATATTATTTTTGCCTTAAACTCCAATTTTTCTTTGGTTTCCGTATCTATGACCCTCACACCGGTAGCGCGTTTCGTGGTATCGTCGTAAACGACTTCATAAACTATGGAATTTGGTCTTAAGGTCATATTACCGGTAGCATCTGCTGTTGGTAATGTTGATGAGTTACTACTAAAATAAGCACCATAGGGGCAACCACGCATACATCGGTTTCTGTACTGGCAGGTGCTTCTGCCCATTCCGGGTTTGGTGCCTTCAGTGATATGTGCTGTTCTTCCAATAGTGAGGACTCTACCATCATCGAAATGCTCTTTTAATTGCTCTTTTAAATGCGCTTCCACACAATTGAGTTCCATGGGTTTTAAAAATTGACCATCCGGTAATTGCTCAAGTCCAAGTTTTTCTCCACTTACGCCAATGAATTCTTCAACATGATCGTACCAGGGTGCAATGTCCTTATAGCGCACAGGCCAATCAATCCCAATACCATCTTCCTTATTGGCGTTAAAATCGATGTCACTTAAGCGGTAACTCTGCCTACCCCACATTAGGGAACGTCCACCAACGTGATAACCTCTTATCCAATCGAAACGGCGGTCCTCATTATAAGGGTGCTTTATATCGTCTACAAAAAAGTGCTTTCGGTATTCCTTGGTGACATAGCCCGTTCTATGCTGTTTTGGCATCCTTTCCAAGGTTTCTCTTGTCGGTTCTCCGTTATTTGGCATGTCCCATGGATCTAAATGAGCTGTATGATAGTCTTCGATATGCTTTATCATACGACCTCTTTCAAGGACAAGCGTTTTCAGGCCTTTTTCACAAAGTTCTTTGGCGGCCCAACCACCTGAAATACCCGTTCCTACAACGATTGCGTCAAAAGATTCTTTTGAAGGGTCTAGACAGGATGCATTCATTTAAAAAGTTTTAAGAGGATTTATTAAGGATGATAATTTTTATTTAAAGGCAAATTAGCTATTTTGCAGAGATTTAATGTTCAATATTTTTCAGTGAAAATAAATGCACAACAGATAGCCCCATTTGAATCCGACGGGGTAGTTTATCATGCAGATACCTGTTTGCCGCTTATAGATGCGGTAAAACGAAATAAATTAAAGTTTAAAGCCTTGGCCAGATACACCTATCCAGGTGATCGGCTAACAGATGACACCCTGGGTTTAAATAGTGTCGGGTACTGGGACGCCAATGAACCTCAGGATTGGGGTTTAGATTGGCATAGAAATGAAGGTATAGAAATCCATTTTCTGGAATCCGGTTCCATGCCTTATTCGCAGGAAGGAAAGGATATGCTGTTGCATTCCAATAGTTTAACCATCACCAGACCCTGGGAAGCGCATAAAGTAGGTGATCCTAAGATTGGAATGGGAAAGTTTTATTGGGTTATCTTAGATTTGGGAGTTAGAAGACCGCATCAAAAATGGGTCTGGCCCGACTGGATTATGTTGGCTCAGCAGGATCTGGAGCGATTAACCGCCATTTTAAGGCAGAACGAAAGAGTACACTGGAAAGCAGGGAATAAAATTCGGGATTGTTTCCAGCGTATTAGTCATGTGGTAAATACGGATGACAATGGTAGTAATGCCTCGAGGATCAGGTTGCTTATTAATCAGTTGTTGATTTTGATTTTGGATTTACTCAACGCTGAGGACGTCAAGTTAAATGAAGATCTAATAGACAGTTCAAGAAGTGTGCAGCTCTTTTTAAAAGAGTTGGATAAAAATCTCTCGGATGACTGGACCATCGGTAGAATGGCAAAATCTGCGGGGGTTGGATTGACGCGATTTACGCACCATTGCAAGCGATTAACTAATTTGACACCCATGCGCTATCTCATGATTAAACGGGTAGAGATGGCTAAGAAATTACTTATTGAATCGCCAAATTTAAGTATTACCGAAATCGCATTTAGTTGTGGGTTTTCGACGAGTCAATATTTTTCTACAGTATTTAAAAAACATGAGAAATGTACGCCAATTGCCTATCGAGAGAAATTTTTACTTGAAGAAATGGCAGTTGAAAGCATGTCTGCATACTGAAAAATCTTGGCACTTGTAGTTGTATAAATCCTTTCACTGAATAATAATAAACAAGATTTGATAATTGATTTTTTATTTTCACAAAGCGTAATTCTTGTATTCTTTTTTTATCGAATTCCGTAATGGGATAGCTGTAAAAGAGTGTTAAAAAGATGATTTTGCTAATATTTATTGTAATCATATGAAACTTAATAGGTCGACGTTCACAATGACGGCAATTGTACTGTTACTCTTTACAGTTGTATCATGTTTGAAAACCAATAAAAAAGAAACGACTAGTAATGAATCGGAAATAGAAATGGTTGCCATCCCGGATTTTAAAATTTCTTTGGCACAATGGTCGTTACACAAAACGATACGGAGTGGCGAAATGGGTCCATTCGATTTTGCTAAGGAAGCCCATGCTCTGGGTTTTAGCGCCATAGAGTATGTAAGCGGTCTCTACAAAGATCAGGTCGAGTCCATGGGAATTGACGCGGTGGTAAAGAAATTGAAAGCCGCAAGTGAAGTTCACGGTGTCAAAAACCTTTTAATCATGGTCGATGGGGAAGGAAATTTGGCTTCCAGTAAGGAGGAAGAGCGCCAGGCTGCAGTTGAAAACCATAAGAAATGGGTAGATGCCGCTCAGATCCTGGGTTGTCATTCCATAAGAGTTAATGCCAATGGAGATGGAAGTTACGACGAGGTTATGGCCCAGGCCGTAATGGGCTTGAGTGCCCTTTCAGAATATGCAAAGCCGAAGAACATAAATATCATTGTCGAGAATCATGGTGGCTTAACCTCTAACGCGCAATGGTTGTCTTCAGTCATAAAGAAGGTCAATATGTCGAATTGCGGAACGCTTCCGGACTTTGGAAATTTTTGTGTAAAAGGGAGCGTCCATGATTGTAATGAATGGTATGATAAATACAAGGGGGTAACGGAATTAATGCCATTTGCAAAAGCCGTTAGCGCGAAGTCTTATGATTTTAACGAAGCCGGAAATGAAATCAGGATAGACTATGAACGTATGATTAACATCGTAAAAGGCGCAGGCTACACGGGTTATATTGGCGTAGAGTATGAAGGCGATAATTTGACCGAGAAAGAAGGCATCTTAGCCACGAAAAAGTTACTCGAAAAGTTGCAGTAAGGACCGAAGAATCAACTAAACAATCAAATATATGGACGAAATTAATAAGAACAGGCTTTTTCTTGCAAGCTGTATAGCCCTTATAGTAACGGCTATGACTTTTGCCATTAGGGCGCGACTGGAAACCGTATTTGGACCTGAGGGTATTGGTCTGTCTTTAGAACAAATAGGCTATGCCTTTACACCTGCATTTTGGGGGTTTACTTTAGCAATGATAATTGGTGGTCCCTTGGTGGATTCCTTGGGAATTAAAAAAATTACGTGGATAGCCTTTATTACCCATGCGATTGGTATCATTCTCACTTTATTTGCGACTTCAATGACCTCTCTTTTTATAGCCACCCTTTTTGTAGGTATTGGTAATGGTATGGTTGAGGCTGCATTAAATCCAATGATAGCCTCTATTTACCAGGAAAATAAGACGAAGATGTTAAATCGTTTCCATGTTTGGTTTCCGGGAGGAATTGTAATTGGGGCATTGGTTGGGTATTTGGTCATGGACGTCATGGGTCTCAGCTGGCAGATTATGGTGGCCACATTGTTTATTCCTCTAGTAATTTACGGGGCCCTGTTTTTAGGTCAAAAATTTCCTGTTACGGAGAGAGTACAAATGGGTGTGAGTTATGGGGATATGTTAAAAAGTGTTTTTAAACCCTTATTTATTTTTATGGTGGTATGCATGTTTTTAACTGCAGCTTCAGAATTGGCAAACACCCAGAGAATAGAATCTTTACTCAGTAAGTCGATTGCAAAACCTCTGTTGGTATTGGCCTTCATTAACGGGATAATGGCCTTTGGACGTGCTTTTGCCGGTCAGGTAATTCATAAGTTAAGACCGGCCGGAATGTTATTGTTTTCTGCAATTTTCACATTTATTGGATTGTGGTTGCTCAGTTCGGTATCGGGAACAATGGTAATAGTTGCTGCAGCGATATTTGCTGTGGGCGTAACTTTCTTTTGGCCGACGATGCTGGGTTTTGTAGCAGAATATTTACCTGAAACGGGTGCTTTAGGATTGTCTATAATGGGAGGTGCAGGAATGTTCTCCGTCTCGGTGGTGTTGCCCATAATGGGAAATATGTTAGATAATGCCACCCCAAGTGAAGTATTACGTATTATGTCAGTTCTTCCTGCCATATTAATTGTTGCATTTTTAGGATTGAACATGTATATGAGAAAAAGAAATTCCCTCAGAACAGAAAATTAAAAATACATGGTCTCTAGAAAATTAAGAATGGGAATGATCGGGGGTGGTACCGGATCCTTTATTGGGGATGTTCACAGACGAGCCGCTTCAATAGATGGAATGATTGAATTGGTATGTGGCGCATTTAGCAGTAACCCTGAGAAGTCCATAGCCTCGGGTAAAGCACTATTCCTTCCCGAAGCGCGTTGCTACTCCAGTTTTGAAGAGATGATTCTTAAAGAAAAAGAACTTCCTGAATTTGAAAGAATGGATTTTGTTTCAATCGTTACACCGAACCATATGCATTTCCCACCGGCAAAAATGGCTTTGGAAAATGGGTTTCATGTGGTCTGTGATAAACCGATGACATTAACTCTTGATGAAGCTTACCAATTGGAAAAAGTTGTAGAGCAAAGCGGAAAATTGTTTGCTTTAACACATAATTATACGGGTCATCCCATGGTGAAACAGGCCAGGGCAATGGTGGCTCATGGCGATTTGGGAACAATCAGAAAGATACAGGTGCAATACCTGCAGGGTTGGTTGTCCACGGCTGTTGAAAAAACAGAAAACAAACAGGCTTCATGGCGCGTAGATCCCAAGAGGTCGGGTATTGGAGGCGCCTTGGGTGATATCGGGACCCATGCTGAAAATTTGGTGGAATACATAACAGGTTTGAAAATAGACGAACTGGCGGCTGACCTTGGGCGTTTCGGTGAAGGAAGGATTTTGGATGACGACGGAAACATATTGCTGAGAATGGATAACGGTGCAAAAGGAACCATGTCAATATCGCAGATTGCTTTAGGTGAAGAAAATAATTTGGCAATTAAGGTTTACGGTGATAAAGGGAGCTTGGAATGGCATCAGGAGGAGCCGAACAAATTGATCACACATTCGTTGGACAAGCCCATAAAAACCTTTACTCCAAATGGCAATGATTTATATCCGGCAGCTTTGGAGACCTCCAGAATTCCTGCAGGTCACCCGGAAGGCTACTTAGAAGCTTTTGCTACCATCTATAAAAATTTCGCGCAACATGTACTGGCGGTTTTAAACGGTGAACTTGGCGGTAACGCTGACTACCCTTCAGTGAAGGATGGAATACGAGGGATGCAATTCATTTATGCTTCCGTTGAAAGCGACGAGAATAATGCAAGTTGGATCAAATTAGGTTAAATTATATTTTGTAAATGATGAAAACAATAAAAGGTCCGGGGATTTTTCTAGCACAATTTGTCGGAAGCGATCCACCGTTTAACAGCCTGGATGGCATGTGTGAATGGGCAGCGAAATTAGGCTATAAAGGGATTCAAATACCAACCTGGGAAGCCCATTTAATAGATATAGACAAGGCATCGGAGAGTCAGACCTATTGTGATGAACTAAAGGGAAAGGTGAATTCCTATGGTTTGGAAATTACAGAGCTCTCTACCCATTTACAAGGGCAGTTAGTAGCCGTTCACCCGGCGTATGATGTCATGTTCGATGGTTTTGCACCGGAATCTGTCAGGAACAATCCTAAAGCCAGAACAGATTGGGCCATTGAATTTGTTAAAAAATCGGGAACGGCGAGCAAAAGGCTTGGCCTAAAATCGCATGCCACATTTTCGGGAGCATTATTATGGCCAACAGTTTATCCCTGGCCGCAACGACCAAATGGTCTGGTGGACATGGGCTTTGAAGAGTTGGCCAAGCGATGGATGCCGATATTGGATCACTTTGATGAACAAGGGGTCGATGTTTGCTATGAGCTTCATCCTGGAGAAGATTTGCACGATGGTATTACCTTTGAACGTTTTTTAGAGGCAACAGGTAATCATACACGTGCCAATATATTGTACGATCCCAGTCACTTTATATTGCAACAATTGGACTATCTTAGGTTTATTGACTATTACCATGATCGTATAAAAGCGTTTCATGTAAAAGATGCAGAATTTAATGCTACAGGGAAGCAAGGTGTTTACGGTGGATATGCCGATTGGAAAGATCGTGCAGGACGATTCCGTTCCTTAGGAGATGGACAGGTTGATTTTAATGGGATATTCTCAAAACTAACAACCTACGGATGTGATGTCTGGGCTGTCATGGAATGGGAATGTTGTGTTAAAGCATCAGGGCAAGGCGCGAGAGAGGGCGCACCTTTTATACAAAAGCATATTATTGAAGCCGCAGAACGTAGCTTTGATGATTTCGCCGGTGGTGAGACAGATAAGGAACAGTTGAAAAACATATTAGGTATTTAAAATAATTTCAAAATTTTTACTGATGAAAAAAATAACATTTTTAATATTGGTTTTTTTGGTTTTTGTTGCCTGTAAAGAAACATCAAAGAAAGATCAGGAGTCTGTCGAAAAAGAAGTGGTTCAATCCGTTAAAGAAGACAATGCTTCCGAATGGATTACCCTTTTTGATGGCACTTCTATGGATAAATGGCGGGGCTACTTAAGAGACGATATGCCCGAAGAATGGACTATTAATAATGGCAATTTGCTTTTTACCCCTGGCGAGGAGGGTGGTAAAGATATCATAACAAAGGATACATTTACGAACTTTATTCTATCCCTGGAATGGAAAATTTCTGAAGGAGGCAACAGTGGTATTTTTTGGGGTGTACATGAAGATGAAAACCTCAAAGTCCCCTATAATACTGGACCTGAAATTCAGGTGTTGGACAATGAGCGCCATAAAGATGCATTTGTAAATCCCAAATTCCATCAAGCGGGTGCCTTATATGATATGATTGAGCCCATGCATGATGTTTGCAAACCTGCGGGAGAATGGAATCACTGTGTTTTAGAGGTAAATCATAAAGCAAATAGGGGTTCTGTGACCCTCAACGGAACTGTAATATGTGAATTCCCGGTTCATGGTGAAGCATGGGATAGGATGGTTGAAAACTCGAAATTTAAGGATTGGGAGAAATTTGGAAAATACCAAACGGGCCATATCGGATTGCAGGATCACAGTGATAAGGTATGGTATAGAAATATAAAAATAAAAGCACTGTAGGTACATTTCTGGAAATAAGCCAAAGGTCAATTCAGTACGGGTTACTTAGCGCGCATCCCTTAACAGCGAAGCATGAAATAATATATGGAGTCTCTCCGAATTATTGATTGGAACTTAAGACCTGTGCTTGATCAACCTTTTTTCCTGATTTTTAATGCGCAAAGAATAGGCATCATGATTTAAGGTATTTGCTTCACTAATTGCAAAAACTTAAAGACGCAAGTATCCATTACATTTTGGTAGGGCCTTCTCCAATTAATTCTAAATACTTTTTAAAATTATACCGCGCTACGTTGCGACCTAATTCGAGGCCTTCAATATTATCAGCTTGAATATGGTATCCCCCCATAACTCGAGATATACCGGCCATTTCTCCTGCTTTGGTAAAGGTAGGAAATTCAAGTACCACAGGGTCTCCTAAGTTATTTGGTTCCGTAAGTGCACCTGGTATTAATTCAACTTCAACTCCAAATTTGTCATTGCCGGTAAATAGTCTCAGGGCTTCGGCACATCCTCCACTAATGGTACTGTGACCCGAAACATAACTCGGGAACGGAGGGCATAAAAAGGTGTCCGGGGAATAAGGACGCCATTCCTGGCCTTTCAATTCCGTCATGCCCTTATCCGGTCCTCCCCAGGCTTTTATAACTTGATCCTGGTAATATTTGTGCACTAGGGCATAGGGTCTTGCAAAATCGTAATGCATCTTGGAATCCCAACACGCAATAAATCCATCCATAGCTACCGATTCTATAAGGAAGTACATTTTAACATCTTCATCGAGTGTGTGATTGTCACGTAAGGAGACATCCTGAGCAAACTTTAACCAATGTCCGGCTTGTTGCACCGATTTGGGACCATCGCGCATAAACTCTACTAACGCTTTATCCTTTGGAGTGAGATTGGCCTGAAGCTCAATAACCTCTTTAACTTCCTCTTCCAATTGTTTCGACCCGATCATTGGTGGTGGGCCAGGGCGAAATTGATCGGCAGAATTAAGCAATAAGGGTTTCACGTTTTGCCAATAGGGGGTGAGGCATCCAGGGGCATATTTCCCACCTTCACCGTCTGAAAAATATTTGGGTTGCCATCTGTTGATGTCTACCATATTGTCAGCGTCGTTCACCGGTGTGTAACCGGAATAATCAAAATAAGGTGTTCCATCCGATCCGTCTACATCTCCATATTGATTGGAACCATCATGCCTGCGCGCATCAATGACCATTTTTGCGGCCAGATTTCCTATGCCCTCCGGTGTTTCAGGATCGAGTGAGGTATTATCGGGATCATATCCTAATTTGATCATTTTGTTTTTAAATAGGGTGCTGTCGGAATAGTAGTATTCACAAAGTGCACGATATGCTGCATAACTCACTGCAATTTCTTTGTTTCTTATGGTCCGTTCATTTTTAGGCCTCCGATTGACACCCTTTAAATAAAGCGTATTGGCTTTATCATCATATCTTGACCAAGCGTCAAACATAGAAGTGAAAATAAGACCAAGGAATCGGGATGTTACTGTTGGTCTTGGTTTAAATTTATCCGTATCATTAGCGGTACCTTCTAATGCCAGATAAGCCCATTGGTAAGCAATATTATCTTTTCCTCTCGGTTGTTCAATTTCTTCCATATTGTTTACCTCGTCTTCTTTTTTATCATTTTTACAATGCGTAAATAGTATAAATAGGAGTATTGTAAAGGAGATTTTCAGAAATTTTCTGTACATATAATTTGATTTACAGGAATTCATAATGTCGTATTTACAAAGATATTTATTCTTCCATTTATTGGCTGTATTAATGAGAAAATATTCTTTATAATTTAGAGCGGCTGAGCTTACCTAAGATTATAATTTCACGAGGCCATTCCATAAATGACAATTTCATTTAGTCGTCTAATAAGTATAGAGCCAATCACAGTAAAATACGAAAACTTCATTTTTTAAAAAGGTAGAATACAGGGATAAAAAACACGGTTATTTTTAACAAATACCTCTTTTTTGTTCGAAATTGGTAAAATTGAGCAAAAAGTAATTGCATTTTAATCATAATTTCAAATAAATTGATAGCTTTACAGCATGAAAAATTTAAAAAATACAATACGTAGGTTCATACCCAGTCTGCCGGTACGCCGTTACCGTTGTTTCTAATATTCCCGTAAAGAGCAAAACCAAACGTAATTTTAATTTTTTTCAAATTGTCCAATAGCAACTTCATAGCATTTCAAAATAGAGTTAATCCAGAAATTAACACGCCTACGATGTATTGTAATTTTCCTCGTCGCCCGTAAGGGTGAGCAATTGTTTATTGAATCAGGTGTGTCCGGTTCAGGAATTAGAAAAATAAGATCATAATTGAGATTAATTTAGACGTGGAAATGAGAGTAGTAATAGCGAATACAACACATATAAAATACGCAGAGATCATTTGCGAAACCATTGCCGAATCGGCAACTGTTCGAGGGACCGGTATTGCCAGGCGTACAAAAGAATATGTTGCTGCGAAAATGGAGAATGGGAATGCTGTCATTGCTTTGGACGGTGATAAATTTGCCGGATTTTGTTATATAGAAAAATGGGGACATGGTAAATTTGTTGCCAACTCGGGGTTAATTGTGCATCCGGATTACAGAGGCCAGGGTCTGGCTAAAAAGATTAAGCATAAAATTTTTGAACACTCCAGGAATAAATTTCCGGATGCCAAAGTGTTTAGTATCACTACCGGACTGGCGGTTATGAAAATGAACAGTGATTTAGGATATAAACCGGTTCCTTTTTCGGAATTGACCGATGATCAAACATTTTGGGATGGATGTCAGACCTGTCAGAACTATGACGTCTTAACCCGAACCAATCGAAAGATGTGTTTGTGTACGGGTATGTTGTACGATCCGAAGATAAAGGATAAAAATAAAGGAAAATTAATCAAAGCGAAGGTTTTCAATCGATTAAAACATATTAAAGAAACCATGTTTTTAAAAAAGGATAAAAATAAATAGAAGTACATCTTTTGATGCCTTTAGTTCGGAAGATATTACGCTATTTAAACCTAAGAAAACCTGATAATTGTTGTTTTGACTGTATTTGAAAATTAAATGAGAATTAAAAAAATATAATCATGAAAAAATTAGTAATAGCTTACAGTGGTGGATTGGATACCTCCTATTGCGCAGTGAGCTTATCGAAACACTTTGAAGTTCATGCGGTAAGTGTAAATACCGGGGGATTTACAAAAAAAGAAATAGGGCATATTGAAGATAATGCCTATAAAATGGGTGTGAGTACATACAAGAATATAGATGCCGTCGCTACTTTTTATCAAAAGGTAGTAAAGTATTTAATCTTTGGTAATGTTTTAAAGAATAACACGTATCCCTTATCTGTAAGCGCAGAACGGATCATTCAGGCCATTGAGATCGTTGAATACGCCAAAAGCATAGATGCTGAATATATAGCACATGGAAGTACGGGGGCTGGTAATGATCAGGTACGTTTTGACATGATCTTTCAGACTCTGGCACCTAACATACAAATAATTACACCTATAAGGGATGAGCAATTAACCAGACAGGAGGAGATAAATTATCTCAAGGAAAATGGTATTGATATGTCATGGGAAAAAGCGAAATACTCCATTAATAAGGGGCTTTGGGGTACGAGTGTTGGCGGTTCGGAAACCTTAACTTCCAATAAGCCATTGCCGGATGAGGCCTATCCCTCGCAGATAAAACACGCCGAAGAAGAAAAAGTAAAACTAAGTTTTGAGAAAGGTGAATTAATCGCCATTAACGGAATTGAAAACGATCCTGAAATTAATATAGAGGCACTCAACACCATTGCTTCAGCATACGCTATTGGACGTGACATCCACGTGGGCGATACTATCGTTGGTATTAAGGGGCGTGTGGGATTTGAAGCGGCTGCTGCATTAATAACCATAAAAGCACATCATTTGCTGGAAAAACATACCTTGACGAAATGGCAATTACAACATAAAGAATACATTGCCAGTTTTTATGGAATGCATTTGCATGAGGGCCAATATTTGGATCCCGTCATGCGAGATATGGAAGCATTTCTTGAAAGCAGTCAGGATAAGGTGTCCGGAGATGTTACCGTTTCTTTGAAACCGTATCATTTTACATTGGATGGGATTTCATCGAAACATGACTTAATGAATGCTAAATTTGGAAGTTATGGTGAAGAAAGCAAGGGATGGACAGCTGATGAAGCTAAAGGGTTTATTAAAATATTAGGAAACCAAAATAAAATTTACCAGCAGGTAAACTCAAATTAATTTGGAGTAAGGAGGGTTATGTCACCCTATTTAAAAGAAAATTAAAATGAAACACATTAAGGCAGGTGTTATTGGAGGAGCTGGTTATACGGCGGGGGAACTAATTAGGTTGTTAGTGAATCACCCTAATGTGCAGTTAGACTTTGTCTATAGCACCAGTAATGCCGGAAATTTAATTTGCAAAGTGCATCAGGATTTGGTTGGCAGTTTGGATTTAAAGTTTACCGGTACCGTCAATCCGAATGTCGATGTTCTTTTTTTATGCTTAGGGCATGGAAATTCGCTAAAGTTTTTAGAATCTAACAGCGTTTCAAAAGATACGAAGATTATCGATCTGGGAAATGATTTCAGGTTGGAAAAAGATAGAAAATTGGGTCATAGAGAATTTATTTATGGCTTACCTGAACTGCAAAGTGAAACCATAAAGGATGCCCATTGTATTGCAAACCCAGGTTGCTTCGCAACTGCTATTCAACTTGCATTATTGCCCTTAGCCAATAGTGGTTTGCTACAAAACGATGTGCATGTCAATGCTGTTACAGGTGCTACCGGTGCGGGTACATCATTGTCGGCAACTTCACATTTTCCGTGGCGTGATAATAATTATTCATATTACAAGCCTTTTACACATCAGCATCTGGGTGAGATCAGTCAATCTGTGAAACAATTGCAAAATGATTTTTCGTCCGACATTCTTTTTATGCCCTACAGGGGTAATTTTTCACGCGGGATTTTCGCTACTGCCTACACGAAATTTGAAGGATCGCTCGAGGATGCGATTAGAATTTATAAATCCTATTTTAGGAAAGCAAAATTTACTTTTGTTTCTGAAGATACTTTGCATTTAAAACAAGTAGTGAACACGAATAAGTGTCTTATCCATTTGCATAAGCATCATAATAAATTGTTGGTTACCAGTATAATTGATAATTTATTAAAAGGGGCTTCCGGACAAGCCATTCAGAATATGAATTTAATGTTCGGGTTTGACGAAACAACAGGATTACATTTGAAATCGACCTATTTTTAGGATACGTTCAGTCAGGATAAAGTTATAAATACCCAATGGGATAAAAAATAAAATATGAAAATAGCCATAATTGGAACAGGGAATTTAGGGAGTTCAGTAGCCAAAGGACTCATTAAAAACAACAATTTCACATCGTTGTACTTAAGTGACAAAAATACGGCCCACCTTGAGGCCTATAAAAATATTGAAAATGTTACCGTTACGACTGATAACGTAATGGCGGTTAAAAACTCTGAAATGGTCATTTTTGCGCTTCAGCCCGGACATATTAACAGTGTACTGGAGAATGTAGCATCAGTCATTACCGGCAATCACGTGGTGATATCGGTGGCTGCAGGTGTAGATCTTGCCAGAATAGAAGGGATTATTGGAGCTGATAAAAATATCATTCGCGTAATGCCAAATACTGCAATTTCCATAGGCAAGTCCATGACGTGTATTTCAGCTAATAAGAAAGCACAGGATAAGGTAGCCATAGCGCAAGAGATTTTTAATCAATTGGGGGTTACTATGGTAATTCCTGAAGAATTGGTGCAGGCGGCTACTGTAATTTGTGCCAGTGGTATAGCGTTTTGGATGCGGTTGGTTAGAGCAACCACTCAGGGAGCCATACAATTGGGCTTCGAGGCAGAACAAGCACATGAATTAGCTACGCAAACCTGTTTCGGAGCTGCTAGTTTATTGATAGAATCAGGAAGACATCCTGAACAGGAAATAGATCGCGTAACCACCCCTAGCGGATGTACCATTGAGGGGCTGAATGCGATGGAACACCAAGGGCTGAGTTCTGCGTTGATTCAAGGTATTGTGGCTTCATTTGAAAAGATTAATCAGATTAAAAAGAATTGAGATGCCGCTGTTTGACGTTTATCCATTATACGATGTTACCCCGGCTAAAGCAGATGGTGTTTGGGTATATGATGACCAAGGCAATCAATATTTGGATCTGTATGGAGGTCATGCTGTCATCTCAATAGGTCATGCCCACCCGACCTATGTTTCAAAAGTTTCACAACAGTTGGCACGTTTGGGATTTTACAGCAATTCAATTCAAAACCCATTACAGGTGTCCTTAGCGGATAAACTGGGTACGCTTTCAGGATACGGCGATTATCAGTTGTTTTTATGTAATTCCGGTGCAGAGGCGAATGAAAATGCCTTGAAAATTGCTTCTTTCCATACAGGAAAGAAAAAGGTCATTGCCTTTAAGAATGGATTCCACGGACGCACATCAGCAGCAGTAGCGGTAACGGATAATCCTAAAATAATTGCACCAATTAATGCGCAACAGGAGGTTGTTCTTGTCGAATTAGGTGATATTGACGCCGTTGAAGCGGCATTTGTGTCAGGGGATGTTTGTGCCGTTATTATAGAGGGTATTCAAGGTATTGGTGGCTTGGACGAAGCTTCGGGTGAGTTCTACAGACATCTTTATGCGTTGTGTCAGCAATATGAAGCGCTGTACATAGCTGATGAAATTCAATGTGGGTATGGTCGAACAGGAGACTTTTTTGCCTTTCAAAAGCATGGCATAACCCCAGATGTCATTTCTATGGCCAAAGGGATGGGTAATGGTTTTCCTATTGGGGGTATCTTAATTCATCCACGTATTGAACCATCTTATGGTTTATTGGGAACAACCTTTGGAGGAAATCATTTGGCTTGTGCGGCTGCACTCGCTGTATTGGAGGTCATGGAAACGGAAAATCTAATGCAAAACGTTAAAGATATTTCCGCTTATTTCAGTGAGAAGGCGAAAACCATTGCGGAAATTAAAAAACTGAAGGGGCGTGGCCTAATGCTCGGTTTGGAATTTGATTTTCCTATAGCAACTCTTAGGAAGGAATTGATTTACAAACACAGGATATTTACAGGTAGTGCCAAAAATCCCAATATGTTGCGTATCCTGCCACCATTAAATCTGAAAAGAGCACATGTCGATATGTTTTTTGAAGCGTTGAAAACGGCGCTAGAGAAATAAAGATGAGATTATAAAAAGCGAATTGTAAGTCGGTCGTGTTTTAGGAAGACCATCGGCAAAATAATAAATTTAGAAAATGAACACCTTACTGTCTATTGAAAAAAGAAATGCTGTGCTTTTAAACATGGCATCACTTTTACATGCTGAAAGGCCGGGCATCATTGCTGCTAATAAAAAAGATTTAAGTGCATATGATGGGAATGACCTATCCATGTATGATCGTTTAAAAGTTAATGAGGCCAAGGTAGATGAGATGATAAACGCAGTCACCCATTTGGCGTCTCAGGAAGATCCCGTAGGTGTAGAACGTTTTAGATTTACCCACCAAAATGGTATTCAGGTCTATAATAAAACAGCATCGTTTGGTACTGTACTCATCATTTATGAATCACGCCCCGATGTTACCGTTGAAGCTGCTGGAATAGCATTCAAATCGGGGAATAAGATTTTATTAAAAGGAGGAAAGGAATCCATAAACTCCAATCTAAAAATTGTGGATTTATGGCATAAGGCATTAGATCAGGCAGGGGCGTCCAAAGATTGGGTGGAATATTTGCAATTTGACAGAACCGAAACGCAAAGGTTTTTAGAGAAACCCACACAGCAGGTTGATTTAATAGTACCACGCGGAGGAGAACGTCTCATTGCTTTTGTAAAAGAACATGCCGCATGCCCTGTTATTGTAAGCGGAAGAGGAAATAATTTTGTCTATGTGCACAGGGAAGCCGATATGGACATGGCTCTCAATATTATAGTCAATGCCAAGACTGCTAAAATATCAGCGTGTAATGCTTTGGATAAAGTATTGATTGATAAAAATTTGCCGAATAAGGAGGCCTTTGTTCGGGACTTGATTTTTAATTTAAAAGCGTATAATGTTGAAATATTAGGGGATGAGGCATTTGCCAAGTATGAGGGAATTGATTTGATTCCTACTGAAGCCATTTGGTATGAGGAATTTCTGGACTATAAAATCGTCATTGGTGAGATTGCATCAAACCAGGATGCTATTCAGAAAATCAACACCTATTCCGGTGGTCATTCGGCAGCAATCATTACAACAAATGCCTTGGAAGCAAATCTGTTTATGGAAAATGTTGATGTTGCAGCAGTATATCACAACGCCTCAACGCGCTTTACCGATGGAGGTCAATTGGGTTTAGGAGGTGAGTTGGCTATTAGTACCGATAAATTACACCAACGCGGACCTATTGGTTTACAGCATTTAGTAACGAACAAATGGTATGTTCACGGTGAAGGACAAACACGATAGTATGGAAAAAAAACAACGCATATTGCTTAAAATAGGATCCAATACCTTAACCAAAGAAACCAATAACATTTCAAGAGGTAAAATTGAGGATATTGCCAATCAAATTGCCGTTCTGCAGGAAACATACGATTTTATTCTTGTGAGTTCGGGAGCCATAGCGGTGGCAAAACAATTTGTAAAATTAGAAAGTAAACAGGAGGATGTATTTGTAAAACAAGCTCTCGCGTCCATAGGTCAGCCACATTTGATTCGAATTTATCAAGAAATTTTTAGAGAATATGGGTTGTTGACATCACAGTGCTTATTGTCCTATTCCGATTTTGAGAAACACGAAAGTAAAACCAATATTGTCAATACCATTAATGTTTTGGTGAATAACAACTACATTCCTATAATTAATGAAAATGATACGGTAGCCACAGATGAGATTAAGTTTGGAGATAATGACAAATTAGGGGCACTGACGGCCTCCCTTTTAGAAGTCGATTTGTTTATTATTGCTACAAACACAAATGGGATTTATACTAAAGAGTCATTAGAAAACAGGAATCCTCAAACCATTGCCCTCGTTGAAGATTTTGCATCTTTGGAAAAGCAAGTTGTTAAAACTAAATCATCCCACGGAAGTGGAGGAATGCAGTCGAAAATTGAAGCAGCGGGATTAGCAAAAAGAGCAAATATAGAGACCTGGATCATAAACGGAATGGAAGATCATTTTATATTAAATGCCTTAGAAAATAAAATACCGTTTACCAAAATAAAATAAATATAAGCACCGCCTGAAAAGTGGTTTAAAATCGTAATGAGATTAGAGCTGAACAGACGGTTAAAAAAATATGAAGGATGAAACATTACACCTCCATACATGATATCGATGACATTAATGCGTGGATAGAAGAGGCCAGATTATTAAAGGCGAATCCCTTAAAGTACTTAGAATTGGGTAGGAATAAAGTCCTTGGTTTGCTGTTTTTCAATTCCAGTTTGAGAACGCGTTTAAGTACGCAAAAAGCGGCTTTAAATTTGGGAATGAATCCTATTGTTATGAATGTATCGGGAGATGCCTGGGGCATTGAGTTTGGTGACGGTACGATAATGAACGGCACTACGGCAGAGCATATAAAAGAGGCCGCAGCAGTGGTATCACAGTATTGTGACATTATCGCAGTACGTGCGTTTCCAACATTGGTCGATCGGGTTAGAGATGAGCGTGAAGAAGTCCTTAAATCATTTGTAAAATATGCTTCCGTTCCTATTGTTAATATGGAAAGCGCTACAGCGCATCCTTTGCAGGGCCTAACCGATGCCATTACGATTTCGGAGTATGCAAAAACACAACGCCCCAAAGTAGTGTTAAGCTGGGCACCTCATATCAAGGCCTTGCCTCATGCTGTAGCGAATAGCTTTACCCAGGCGATGCGCAAAATGGAAGTTGAATTTCTGATTACGCATCCGGAAGGGTATGAATTAAACAAGGATATAGTTGGAGATACACCAATAATTTACAATCAGGAGGATGCATTTAAAAAAGCAGATTTTGTATACGTAAAAAACTGGAGTAGTTATAGTGATTATGGTAAAGTGTTAAATTCAGATCCGAATTGGATGATAACAAAAGAAAAATTGGGAAATGCTAAATTTATGCATTGTTTGCCGGTACGCCGAAATGTTATCGTCGAAGATGCCGTGTTAGACAGCGCGCATTCATTGGTTATTCAACAGGCCAATAACAGGACGTATGCAGCGCAGTTGGTGCTTAAAAAATTATTAGAAAATTTATAAAAGGTCTTGTCTTTATATCGATGATTAGTACATATAGCGGGTGGAGTTATAATGAACGATATTTGAAAGACTTGATCAAGACAATCGAAAAGGAATGAAAAAACTTTCCGTAATAAAAATAGGGGGTAATATTATAGAAGATGAGAATGCGTTATCTCAGTTTCTTAAGTTATTTGCTGATCTTGAAGGGTCTAAGATTCTGGTGCATGGTGGTGGTAAAAGAGCAACCCATATTGCCGCCAAATTAGGAGTCTCGTCTAAGATGGTAAATGGGAGAAGAATCACGGACACCGATTCACTTGATGTTATTACTATGGTGTATGGTGGCTTGGTTAATAAAAATATTGTAGCGCGACTGCAGGCTTTGCAGGTAGACGCCATTGGATTGTCCGGAGCCGATGCCAATAGCATATCGTCCAATAAACGACCAGTAGCGGAAGTGGATTTTGGTTTTGTTGGAGATGTCAGGAAAGTAAACCATGATGCCGTCGATATATTAATTAGATCGGGATTTACACCGGTATTCTGTGCGATTACCCATGACGGTAAAGGCCAATTATTGAATACCAATGCCGATACTATAGCCTCTCAAATTGCGGTAGGGATGAGCGAAATTTATGAGACCTCAATATATTATTGTTTTGAATTAGACGGTGTTTTACGCGATATCAATAATCCGAATTCGGTTATTAAGCACATCGACAAGATGTTATATGCGCAATTACTCGATCAGGGTATCATTACGGATGGGATGCTCCCTAAATTAGAAAATTGTTTCGATGCCTTGGATAAAGGTGTAAAACATATAAATATGGGCAACACGGCGATGCTGTCAAAGGAAAATAATAATTTTACAAGAATAACATTATAGAATGACTGTTCAGGAATTAACAAAGGATGCGATAAACCTATTAAAACAACTGATAGAAACGCAGTCTTTTTCATCGGAAGAAGATCAGACGGCATCCCACATCGAGACTTGGTTCAAACGTTATGATATAGATTACAACCGCACTCAAAACAATGTATGGGCAACAAATTGCTATTTCGATAAGAACAAACCAACCTTATTGTTAAATTCACACCATGATACGGTAAGACCTAACAGTGCCTACACTAAAGATCCTTTTAAAGCTATTGAAGAAAATGGGAAGTTATACGGTTTAGGAAGTAACGATGCCGGCGGTGCTCTGGTTTCTCTAATGGCAATATTCACATATTTTTATGGGGTAAAAGATTTAAAATATAACCTTGTCCTGGTGGCATCTGCAGAAGAAGAAAGTAGTGGACCAAACGGGTTAAACAGTATGTTATCCATCATCCCCAATATCGATGTGGCTATTGTAGGTGAGCCAACCCAGATGCATTTGGCTGTTGCTGAAAAGGGATTGGTTGTATTCGATGCCGTTGTAAAAGGGACCCCAAGCCATGCGGCACACCCAAATGAAGATAATGTGATTTACAAGTCCATTGAAGTTCTTGAGTGGTTTAGAGATTTTAAATTTGAACGTATCTCTGAATCCCTTGGCGAGGTTAAAATGACCGTTAGCCAGATTCACGCGGGGAAGCAGCACAATGCGGTTCCCGCCGATTTGGATTTAGTCATTGATGTTCGGGTAAATGATGCCTATACAAATACCGAAATTTCAGAAATAATTCAAAGCAAAGCGCCATGTCATAGTATAACACCCCGCAGCTTAAGGCTCAATTCATCATCTATTCCAATGGATCATGAATTGGTTCAGGCCGGTGTGGCAATGGGACGTTCAACATATGGTTCACCCACCTTATCGGATCAGGCGGCACTCTCGTGTCCCAGTTTAAAAATGGGTCCTGGTGATAGTACACGATCGCATTCGGCTGATGAATTTATCTATTTAAAAGAAATTGAAGAAGGTATTCAAATATATGTTGAAATGTTAAAACGGGTCATCGTCTGAAATTAAGCAACCTAAATAATAAAATAAAGTTAAATGAAACTCTGGGACAAAGGTATATCCATAGATAAAAAAATAGAACAATTTACAGTTGGGAATGACAGAGAGATAGATATTTACATTGCTAAGTATGATGTGATAGCCTCGATGGCACATGCCAAAATGTTAGAACAAATAGGTATTCTAAATGCCGAAGAATTAAAGCAGTTGTTAGACGGTTTAGCTGGTTTGCAAGATCAAATCGATGCTGGGACATTCAGTATAGATGAGCAATTTGAGGATGTACACTCAAAAATAGAATTTGAGCTGACCCAAAGTCTGGGTGAAGTGGGTAAAAAAATACATACGGCACGATCGAGAAACGACCAGGTCTTGGTGGCTTGTCAATTGTATTTCAAGGATAACCTGATTTTTATCAAAGAAAAGGTGAAAACACTTTTTGATAGCTTATTAGATTTAGCTGAAACCTATAAAGACAAAATGCTTCCCGGGTATACGCATTTGCAGGTAGCGATGCCATCATCTTTTGGACTATGGTTTTCAGCTTATGCTGAATTACTAGTTGATGATGTCTATCTGTTGAATGCAGCTCTTCAAACCGTCGATCAAAACCCATTGGGTTCGGCAGCTGGTTATGGGAGTTCCTTTCCAATAGATAGAGCATTGACGACTAAAGAGATGGGTTTTGGTACCTTAAAATACAATGTTGTAGCTGCACAGATGGGACGAGGAAAGAACGAACGCACCATAGCAGCCGCATTGGGAGGCCTAAGCAATACCCTGGCCCGTTTTGCAATGGATATATGTTTGTATATGAGTCAGAATTTCGGATTTATATCTTTTCCGGATGAATTGACAACAGGTAGCAGTATCATGCCACATAAAAAAAACCCGGATGTATTTGAGCTCATCAGGGGGAAATGTAATAAAATCCAGGCGTTGCAAACAGAAATGGTATTAATTACAAACAATTTACCTAGTGGCTATCATAGGGATTTTCAGTTGTTAAAGGAAAACATGATTGACGCCTTCGAAGCGTTAAAAGACATTCTTGATATTTTCAATTATGCGATTCAAAAGATCATCGTAAAAGATGTGGACATCTATGACGAAAAATACAAATACCTCTTTACGGTTGATAATATAAATACCCTGGTTGTTGATGGAATGAGTTTTAGAGAAGCCTATCAGCAGATTGGAAGCCAGGTTCAAGAAGGGACATATCAACCCGATATGTCAAAAAAACACAGCCATATAGGCAGTATACACAATTTATGTCTGAACGATATAAGAGTAAAGTTTCCCGAAGAGCATGATTGATTCCATAATACATGTGAAGCATCGATTAATAGTAGTGGCATGTTTTCTCGGTGTTGTGAACTCAGGTTTTGCTCAACATGACATCATTCCATTGTGGGATGAAGTACCGAACACACGGTATTCAAATGAAAAAGAAATTGTTGAACATAATGAGATCATCAGGATTTCGTTAGTTCAGACCCCTACATTGGAAGTCTATCTGCCTGCGAAGCCTGCAGCTTCAGACAGGGCTGTTATCATATGTCCCGGTGGGGGCTATCGCTTTTTGGCTTATGATTGGGAAGGTACCGCTATTGCCAAATGGTTTAATGGTTTAGGTATTACGGCTTTTGTTTTAAAATACAGGTTACCCAATTCAGAATCGATAAAGGTATCGCATGAAGCACCGTTGCAGGATGCACAACGCGCTATGCGAATAGTGCGCTCACAATCGTATAAATGGAATATCAATCCCCAGGATATTGGTATTATCGGGTTTTCAGCAGGGGGGCATTTGGCATCTACTTTGGGCACTCAGTTTGAAAGACCCAATAATTTTATAGAAACACCCGTTGATTCGCTTTCTGCGCGACCGGATTTTATGGTTTTAATTTATCCTGTGGTTACGATGAAGTCAAGCTTCACACATAAGGGTTCGCGGGAGGCTTTGCTTGGAAGTCATCCAAGCGAAGCATTAATACAACAGTTTTCCAATGAACTGCAGGTCTCCGCAGCCACTCCGGCAACATTCATTGTACATTCACAAGACGATACTGCCGTGCCTGTTGAAAATAGTTTGTTAATGTATCAGGCCTTGAAAGATCATGAGGTGCCGGTAGAAATGCATTTGTATTCCAGTGGTGGCCACGGGTATTCCATGGCCATAGGTAAAGGGCATTTAAACACCTGGACCGACAGGTTAAGAGAATGGTTGGAAGGATTATGATGGTTTGATCTGACTTTATTTCTAAAAACCGGTATTCATTATTTTGTTGTAATTTCATTGCATCTAATCGGCCTGTAATTGGTTTAATTAGAAGCCTATACTTTTTTGTCAAATATGAAATGAAAGACGTTAATTTAACCTTCATAGTATTAGCACTAATAGCTGAAATAATTGGAACAGTGGGAGGTTTTGGATCGTCAGTATTCTTTGTTCCATTGGGAAACTTTTATTTCGATTTTTATTCTGTTCTCGGACTTACCGCAATTTTTCACCTATCGAGTAATTTTAGTAAAATAGTCCTATTTAAAAAGGGCTTGGATAAGAGATTGTTGCTTACCATTGGGCTACCGTCAGTGGTTTTTGTAATTCTAGGAGGATTTTTGTCTACGATGTTTAAAGGGGAATTTTTAGAGGTAATACTCGGTCTGTTTCTGGTGAGCTTTAGCCTGTTGTTCTTAATTAATAGTAAGATTGCTGTTTTCCCGAACATAAAGAACGCCGTTATCGGAGGTTCTTTTTCAGGATTGTCGGCGGGTTTGTTAGGAACAGGAGGGGCAATAAGGGGACTCACTATGGCCGCATTCAATTTGGAGAAAAGCGTTTTTATTGCAACCTCGGCCTTTATAGATTTTATGATCGATTTTTCCAGAACCTTTGTGTATTACAAAAACGGTTACATTCATAACCATGACCTGAAATATGTCCCCTATTTATTCCTAATTGGGATAATAGGATCGTTTCTGGGAAAAAAAATATTGGTCTATATTCCACAGAATAAATTTAGAAGGTTGTCTTTGTTTTTTATACTGGTAATTGGCGTAGTTACTTTAGGGAAGTTAATAGCTCAATTCTATTAAGGAAGAGATAATGAATTTCAAGATAAAAAAAACACACCCCAGGGTGCGTTTTTAAATCCCAATATTTTTAATTCTTGGTGACTAACTCAATATAATTAAATAATAGTGGATTGACCTAAATGTATGTTTTTGAAGTTTAAATTAGTTTCGTTAGGATTGTTGATAAAATCTTCAATGAAGTCGCCTACCTTAGTTGTGGTAATATGATCGTATTTCGTATTTAAGTCCGGTGTGGTGATTTGTAAATGTAACGATTTATCAACACCGGCGCGTATTAAGGCCGCTTCGTCAACGAGCCCAAAATGATCTAATAAAAGGGCCGCCGACAAAATGGAAGCTATGGGATTAGCGATACCTTTGTTTGCTGCTTTCGTATAAGCACCGTGAATAGGTTCAAACATAACATGTTTATCCCCTTTGGATGCTGAGGCTAACAGACCAATAGAGCCTACAATAACACTGGCCTCTTCCGAGAGAATATCACCAAACATGTTTTCCGTTAAAATAACATCAAACTGCTTTGGGTTGATGATAAGTTCCATCGCCGCATTATCAATGTAGATACATTTCAGTTCAACGTCGGGATATTGAGATGCTATTTCCAAAACCACTCTCCGCCAAAGTTTAGAGCTCGCCAGAACATTAGCTTTATCTACCAGGGTCAGCTTTCGTTTTCTGGATTGAGCAGCTTTAAAGGCCTGGTGCGCAATACGTTCGATTTCAAAACGAGAGTAACTGCATATATCTGTAGCCCGATTGCCGTCCTCACTAAAGGTTTTATCACCAAAATAGATACCACCGGTAAGTTCGCGGTAAATTAAAATATTGGTTCCTCTGATTTGTTTCACTTTCAAGGAGGATTTGTGCAATAAATCATCGTAGGCAATAACCGGTCGAATATTACTGTAGAGATCGAATGTTTTTCTGAGCTCTAAAAGCCCCTGTTCCGGACGTACATTCGTTGAGGTGTCATTATTGTATTTGGTATGACCAATGGCACCAAATAAAATGGCATCCGATCCTTTACAAACATCTATTGTTTCCTCGGGAAGTGCGTGTCCGGTCTTGTCGATGGCAGAGGCACCAATAAGGGCTTTTTTAAAAGTAAAGACATGGTTGAACTCCATAGCTATCGCCTTCAGCACCTTAACGGCCTGTGCAGTTACTTCGGGTCCGATTCCGTCACCCGGTAAAACAGCTATGTTTAGTTTCATTTTCTACGATTCAGGCAGATGTGATTTCTTTATAAACCTTACTGTTTTCAATGATTTGATGAATGTCGTTATCATCTACTTCTTTTTTCTTATCTGCAAAGTTCAGAAAGTCAACATAAATCTCATCCAACTGAAGTTTGGTTAGTTCATATCCGATATTTTTTGCACGATATGCCAAGGCGGCTCTTCCGCTCCTCGCGGTTAATACAATGGCCGATTCTGTGACCCCGACTTCCTTGGGATCGATAATCTCATAGGTTTCACGATTCTTAATGACGCCATCCTGGTGTATACCCGAACTGTGGGCAAAGGCATTTGCTCCAACTATAGCTTTATTGGGCTGTGTATATATACCCATACTGTCCGAAACCAACTGGCTAATACCATATAGCATTTCCGTCTGAATACCTGTATCTAAATTTAAATAGGGATGCTGCTTCAAAATCATGACCACCTCTTCCAAAGCGGTGTTTCCAGCCCGTTCACCAATACCGTTGATCGTACACTCGATTTGGCGAGCACCATTTATAACACCTTCAATTGAATTCGCGGTGGCCAGACCTAAGTCGTTATGGCAGTGACAGGATAAAATTGCTTTGTCAATACCCTTCACATTTTCTTTAAGGTATTTTATTTTTGCCCCGTACTCATGTGGTAAACAATAACCTGTGGTGTCAGGGATATTCAATACCGTCGCCCCGGCCTTGATGACTTCTTCGCAAACACGAGCTAGATAGTCATTGTCTGTTCTACCCGCGTCTTCAGCATAAAATTCAACATCTTCCACGAAAGATTTTGCATAGCGTACTGCCTTTATTGCACGCTCAATTATGGCCTCTCTGTTCGATTTGAATTTGTGGGTGATATGCGAGTCGGAGGTTCCTATACCCGTATGAATACGTGCTTTTTTAGCATGTTTTAAGGCTTCAGCAGCTACTTTTATATCATTTTCTACCGATCTAGTTAAACCGCAGACCGTAGCGTTCTTAACAATTTTGGAAATGGCTTCAACAGAATTAAAGTCGCCAGGACTTGATACCGGAAAACCAGCCTCTATAATATCCACACCTAAGTTATCCAGTTGTTCTGCAATGACTAATTTTTGTTCAGTATTTAATTTACAACCGGGAACCTGTTCGCCATCCCTTAGCGTAGTATCAAAAATTTGGACTCTATTACTAGACATTTATTCAAATATATTTTCTTATTGTATTACGAATGTATATTTTGGTTTCGTAAAAACAGAATTAATCGTATGTTTATTACGATGTTTAAATCCATAATACTTTACTTAAGTAATTGTAAATCAAATAAATGGTATTGATTTTGTAACTATGACAAGAGAGCAAAAAGATAATTTGTTTGTACTGGTTAAGTCCTTATCGAAGTCCGAAAAAAGACAATTCAAGCTTTATGTAGGTAGACTGGGCGTTAACGAGGATTCAAAGTTCTTAACCCTATTCAATATAATGGATAAACTTTCAGTTTATGACGAGACCGCTATATTGAAAAAAGGGATTGTTAAAAAGCAGCAATTATCGAATTTAAAAGCCCATCTCTACAAACAGATATTGATTAGCTTAAGGCTAAATCCATCACATCAGAATATTCGAATTCAGATTCGTGAACAACTCGATTTTGCTACTATTCTTTATCATAAGGGCTTGTACAAGCAAAGTCTTAAAATTTTGGATAAGGCCAAAAATTTAGCTATCGCCAATGAAGAGAAGAATGTAGCCTATGAAATTGTTGAGCTCGAAAAGGTTATTGAATCTCAATATATTACAAGAAGTATAAGTAATCGCGCCGACGAACTCACTATTCAGGCCAAGGAACTGAGCCTGCAGAACGTGCTGGCCAGTAAATTATCGAATCTTTCCTTACAACTCTACGGTTTGTTTCTTAAAACGGGCTATGTAAAGAATGATACAGAACATCAGATAATTACCAAATACTTTAATAACCGGCTTCCGAAATACGATATCAATAAATTGGGTTTTCGCGAAAAATTGTGGTTGTATAAATCGTACCTCTGGTACAGTTTTTTAACTGTCGATTTTCTGTCATGCTATAAATACGCTTCCAAATGGGTTGATCTCTTCTATGAGAATCAGGATATGATTGTACTAAATCCAGTTTTTTTCCTCAGAGGTAACCATTATTTATTGGAAGCCCTGTTTTATCTGAGGCAATATGAAAAATTTAAAAGTACCTTAACCCGATTAGAAGAAGTTACAAAAGAAAAATGGTTTCCCTTAGATGACAATAATGAAAGCTTAGCGTTTTTATACGTTTACAATAACAAATTTAATTTGCATTTTATTGAAGGTAGTTTTAAGGAAGGTCTGCCCCTTATTGACGAACTTCTAAAGCAGCTCAAGAATTACAACGATAGAATAGACGAGCACCATATAATGGTATTTTATTATAAAATCGCCAGTATGTATTTTGGTGCGGGAGACACCAAAAAATGCATTGTATTCCTGGACAAAATAATTAGCAATAAGTCACTGCAAATGCGCGAAGACTTATTGTGCTTTTCGAGGATATTGAATTTGGTGGCACATTACGAAGCGGGGTTGGACTACAATCTGGATGTACTCATAAAGAGTACCTATAAGTTTTTAATTAAGATGGAAGACTTATACGAGGTCCAAAAGGAGATTATTAGATTCTTAAGAGGTTTAGGAGATATATACCCACATGAGGTCAAAGGTGCATTCATTGCTTTACATAAAAAGTTAAAGACTTTTGAAAACGATCCCTATCAAAAAAGGCCGTTTTTATATTTAGATATTATCTCATGGTTGGAGTCGAAAATTGACAATCAGCCGATAGCTCAAGTGATAAGGAATAAATTTTTGAAAACTCAGGAAATGAAATAAAATTTTCGAATTTTTCAATAAAATATTTGGATATTAAATTTTTCTAACCGAATATTTGCAGAGACAACGATCACAATACTTATTGAAATGTTATCAAGAAAGGTGGAGGGATTAGACCCTTTGAAACCTTAGCAACCCTCTAATCTATCTAGAGAAGGTGCTAAATTCTACCCTGTTCTGAAGGTGTTTCAGAATGTAATGGATAGATAACAGTAAAATTACACACTGTAATTTTTGCGATTCTTTTTAACATGTTATCTATAAGTACACCTAAGTTAGGGTGATGGACTTGTTTACAGTGTTAATGAGAATAAAAATTGGTGAAAGCACAACTGAAGCATATCATTATAAAAGACTTTACGACCCACGGTAAAGCGTTAATTCCTGAGATTAAGTTAAGTTATCAATTATTTGGTCAGAAACTGGGAACAGCACCAGTTGTTCTGGTAAATCACGCCTTGACTGGAAACAGCAATGTGGCGGGTAAAGATGGATGGTGGCAGGATTTAATTGGAGTCAATAAGGTAATCGATACCAAGCTGTATACCATTTTAGCATTCAATATTCCCGGGAATGGCTATGATGGGTTTATTATCGATAATTATAAGGATTTTGTAGCGCGTGATGTAGCCAATTTGTTTTTAATTGGTTTAGACCGCCTTCATACGGGTAAACTTTTTGCCATCATAGGTGGCTCGTTGGGTGGTGGAATAGCATGGGAAATGGCCGTTTTAAAGCCTGATGTCACTGAACATTTGATACCCGTAGCAACCGATTGGAAATCTACCGATTGGTTGATCGCTAATTGCCAGATTCAGGAACAGTTTCTTTTAAACTCGAAAAATCCGGTGCATGATGCGCGCATGCATGCCATGTTGTGTTACAGGACACCTGAGTCTTTCAAGGCGCGTTTCCAGCGTTCTAAAAATGAAGACCTTGAGATTTTTAATGTGGAAAGTTGGTTGTTGCATCACGGTAAAAAATTACAGGAGCGGTTTCAGCTTTCGGCTTATAAACTAATGAATCAATTATTAAAAACAATTGATGTCACCAAAGATCGGAACCCCGATTTTAATGTCCTGGAGCGTATTGAAGCAAATATACATATTGTAGGTGTCGATTCGGATTTGTTTTTTACAGCTGAAGAAAACAGACAAACCCATAAGCAATTGGCGGTTACGCATGCCAATGTTACGTATAACGAAATTCACTCATTACACGGGCATGATGCATTTCTCATGGAATATGAACAGCTCGAAAAAATTATAGAAGGTATTTTCGTGCCTCACTCTAAAAAGAAAAGAATGAAAGTATTGAAATTTGGAGGTAAATCATTAGCAAATGGAAAAGGTCTGGAAAAGGTGGTTTCCATTATCGAAAATAAAGTCAATCAGGGCGAACGTATAACGGTGGTGGTTTCAGCCCGCGGTAATACTACGGATGAATTGGAACGCATTTTAGATGAAGCCTTAAGAGGAGAGGATTATAAAAATTCGCTCGACACCTTCAAGGATTATCAAATAGAGCCTTTAAAGGGGATCGATTATGCTCTGGAATTTTCCATTTTAAACAAATTGTTTGAAGGCGTGAGTCTGCTGAGGGACTACAGTAAGAAAACCAAGGATGAAATCCTGGCACAAGGGGAACTATTATCGGTTAAAATGGTTTCTGCTTTATTGAATGAACGCGGTATAAAAGCCATAGCAACAGACTCCCGTGAACTTATTAAAACAGACAATGTATTTGGGAATGCCCAGCCCATTTCCCAGCCGTCAAAAGAAAATATCAAGCAGTACTTTAAGAAAAATAATGGAGACACCGTGCATATTGTTACCGGATTCATAGCCTCCAATCTAAAGAATGAAACAACCACCCTGGGGCGAAACGGGAGTAATTATACTGCAGCACTTTTAGCCAATTATTTAGATGCTGAGGAATTACAAAACTACACCCATGTAAATGGCATTTATACGGCGAATCCTGATTTAGTTGAAGATGCCAAAAAAATAAAGGAATTATCCTTTAGTGAGGCCAATGAGTTGGCCAATTTTGGAGCACATGTGTTGCATGCCAAAACCATTATCCCTCTGGTGGAGAAGAACATCAACTTAAGGATATTGAACACATTTAATGCCGATGATGAAGGCACTTTGATAACGGCAAAGCCGAGTTCCAAAGAAGTCACTTCTCTATCCGTTTTAGATAATGTAGCCCTCTTAAATCTTGAGGGACGCGGACTGTTAGGGAAAAGTGGTGTTGATGCTCGAATATTTGGTGCTCTGGCGAATAAAGATATCAGCGTGAGTATCATTTCTCAGGGCTCTTCAGAAAGAGGAATAGGATTTATAATCGATGCCGATAAAGCAACCCAGGCTGTGGTTGCATTAGAACGTGAATTTGAAAAAGATTTTTATTCCCAGGATGTCAACAAAATTGATGTGGTTGATGATGTGTCAGTTATTTCGATAGTGGGTATAGAATTGAGTTCCTTTCATAAGCCATTCAACGCGCTCATCAAGAATCAGATCACACCGTTGCTGTTTAACAATACCGTTACGGGTAGGAATGTGAGTTTGGTGGTTAAGAAAGACCAGTTGCATAAGGCATTGAATGTAATTCACGGTGAAATATTTGGTGTTTCTAAAAAAATAAATATCGCTATTTTCGGTCATGGAGGCGTCGGTGGTGCTTTAATCAATCAGATTTTGAAATCAAAAGATGAGATTGAAAAACGCAAGGGAATCAATTTAAATGTTTTTGCGATCGCAAATTCCAGAAAGTTGTTACTCCATAAGAAAGGTGTTGGAACCGATTGGCGAGACCATATTGAAAGTTCGCCCTTAAAAAGTAATATTGACGAGGTCATTGCCTTCGCCGAAACACATCATCTGGAAAACCTGATTGCGGTAGATAATACCTCGAGTGAAGAATTTCATAAAAACTATGTCCCACTTGTCGATGCGGGATTCGATCTGGTGTCGTCGAATAAAATTGCGAATACCATATCTTACAATTACTATAAAGACCTAAGGGTCCATCTAAAGGATCATAATAAGCAGTATTTGTATGAAACAACAGTTGGTGCAGGGCTGCCATTGATAGATACAATCAAGCTTCTGCACGAATCCGGTGAAAACATAACAAGAATTCGGGGGGTATTTTCAGGGACCTTGAGTTATTTATTTAATAATTTCTCAGTGCAGGACAGGCCATTTAGCGCGATAGTGCGAGAGACCATAGATAAGGGATTCACAGAACCGGACCCGAGGGAGGACTTTTCCGGAAACGACGTCGCCAGAAAACTGTTAATCTTGGCAAGAGAGTTGGATTTGCAGAACGAGTTTAGTGATGTTTCTGTTCAGAACTTAATTCCTGATGCTTACCAGGGCATTTCCGTTGAAGCATTTTTATCCCAACTCGATGAATTGAACGAGGAATTTCAAAAAATTAAAGCGCATCAACAACCAAATCACGTGTTGCGTTACGTCGGAGATTTATCGGGCGATTTATCTCAGGACAAGGGGAATTTAGAAGTGAAATTGATATCGGTTCCCGGGGAGAGTACTTTGGGGCATGTCAAAGGCAGCGATGCGATATTTGAAATATTTACCGAGAGCTATGGCGCACAGCCTATTGTTATTCAAGGTGCCGGTGCAGGTTCCGAAGTTACTGCAAGAGGGGTATTCGGTGACATCTTAAGGTTGTCCAAACATATAAATTAAACTGTAAAGGTCGGGTGAACTAGGGCCTGGACCAAATTAAATAGGATGAGATGAGCAAAGGAAAGAAACATATTGAGACGGAAGCTATTCGTAGCCAATTGGATCGTACCCAATTTTTAGAACATTCCAGTCCACTGTATTTAACATCAAGTTTTGTATTCGAGGATGCTGAGGATATGAGGGCGTCGTTTACGGAAGAAAAGGAGCGTAATATTTACAGCCGTTTTACCAATCCGAATACTTCTGAATTGGTTGAAAAGGTATGCCTCATGGAGGGTGCCGAAAGCGGATATGCCTTTGCAACGGGAATGGCCGCAATTTATTCGACATTTGCAGCGCTGTTGGAGAGCGGAGACCATATTGTCTCTGCCCGGTCGGTATTTGGATCAACCCATACGTTATTTACCAAGTATTTTCCCAAGTGGCAGATTGATACGACCTATTTTGATGTCACCAAACCCGAAACGATTGCATCCTGTATTAATCCTAAAACAAAGATTCTTTATGCTGAATCTCCGACCAATCCGGCAGTAGATATTATAGATTTAGATCTTTTGGGCGCCATTGCCAAAGCACACAACCTGATCTTAATAATAGATAATTGTTTTGCCACACCCTATGTTCAGCAACCTATGAAACACGGGGCCCATTTGGTGATTCATAGTGCTACAAAACTCATGGATGGTCAGGGACGCGTTTTGGGTGGGCTCACCGTGGGTAATGCCGATTTGATTCGAGAAATCTATTTATTTGCCAGAAACACTGGACCTGCCTTGTCTCCATTTAATGCATGGCTATTATCAAAGAGTTTGGAAACCCTGCCTGTTCGGGTAGACAGGCATTGTGAAAATGCGTTAAAAGTAGCTGAATTTTTGGAAAATCATGCAAAGGTGAATTGGGTAAAGTATCCATTTTTAAAGTCGCATCCGCAGTATGATGTGGCCAAAAGGCAAATGAAATTAGGCGGAAATATCGTTGCTTTTGAACTTAAGGGAGGAGTGGCGGCCGGTCGACAGTTCCTGGATGGCATAAAAATGTGTTCCTTGTCGGCTAACTTGGGCGATACGCGCACCATTGTGACGCATCCTGCAAGTACAACCCATAGTAAGCTCTCGGAAGCTGATCGTTTGGAAGTAAGCATTACTGATGGTCTGGTTAGAATATCGGTTGGTTTGGAGCATATTGACGATATCATTGCAGATTTGGAACAAGCATTAAATTAATTATATTAGCATAATGCTATCCAAAAAAACGAAATATGGTTTAAAGGCGCTCACCTATATCGCCCGACATAAGGGCGATACTCCTGTTCAGGTAGGGGAGATAGCCAAAAGCGAGCAGATACCGCAAAAGTTCTTGGAGAGTATTTTATTAACCCTGAGAAAAGCTGGAATTTTAGGTTCTAAAAAAGGAAAGCATGGGGGTTACTATCTTCGTAAGACCCCTTCAGATATTAAAATGACCGAGGTTATGCGTGTGCTTGAAGGCCCTATCGCAATGGTACCCTGTGTAAGCCTGAATTTTTATGAAAAGTGCGATGACTGTCCCGACGAGAACTTATGTAGCGTGCATCGACTCATGGTCCAGGTTCGGGATAACACACTTTATGTGCTGAGAAGCACCACTTTGGAGGACCTTTCAGGTAAAAAGTACGTGTAGAATCCTCAAAATTTGGTTACAATTACTTCACTTTTTGCATTTAACCTGTAAAAATGTACCATTTTCCTAAAAAATCACGATAGGGGTTTGTAGTCTCACAAAAAGTATTACTTTTGTAATTCCTATTAAATCGATAGGATTAATAATAAAAATAATCAACATGTTTATTGATGCCATATTAAACAGAACAAACAAGGAGGTTAAAGTTATTAATATCAATCATCCTGCAGAAGAAAACGCGACCCATCATGACGGCACATCAGAAAAGGTAAAGCGCAGTTTAGCTAAGACGATAAGCTGGAGGGTTATAGGCACTCTGGATACCTTAATATTATCGTGGATTATTGTTGGAGAAGTTTCAACCGCCGCGGCCATTGCTTCTGTTGAGTTTGTTTCGAAAATGATATTGTATTTCTTTCATGAGCGTGCTTGGAATACTATAAAATGGGGAAAATAATGTTTACGGAAGGTCACATAGAAGAGTGGAATCTAGCTTATAAAAATGCCACTCCCGAAGTTATTGTAAGGAAAGCGTTAGAGCTTAACGAATCGGCTGTTGTCACTACGAATTTCAGGCCTTATGAGGCAGCCATTTTACATGCTGTAAGTCGTGAGGAGTCTCAAATTCCGGTTGTTTGGTGTGATACCGGTTATAACACCCCGCAAACCTATAGACATGCAGAAAAGGTGATCAACGATTTGAAATTGAATGTCTTTTTGTATGTACCCAAACAAACCGCGGCGCATAGGGATGTCGTTATGGGTATCCCAAGTATTGATGATCCCCAACATGCCTTGTTTACTGAACAAGTCAAGCTGGAACCCTTCAGACGAGCCATGGAAGAACACCAGCCAAAAATATGGTTTACCAATTTGCGTAAAGGTCAAACAGCGTTTAGAGATAGCATAGATATTTTTAGTCTTAGCAAGGATGGCGTGCTTAAAGTTAGCCCCTTTTACCATTGGTCTGATGAGAAATTGGACTTATATTTGGAGGAAAATAATCTGCCAAACGAATTTAAATATTTCGATCCCACAAAAGCTCTGGAAAATAGAGAATGTGGTTTGCACGCTTAATTTAAAAGATATTATGAGTAATTTATTCAAAACGGATACATCGCATATTAATTCGCTCGAGAACGAAGCGATCTATATTATGAGAGAGGTGGCAGCACAGTTTGAAAGACCCGTGTTGTTGTTCTCAGGAGGTAAGGATTCCATAACCTTGGTTCAATTAGCTGTCAAAGCGTTTTATCCTGCCAAAATCCCCTTTCCATTAATGCATATCGACACAGGACATAATTTTCCTGAAACCATTGAGTTTAGAGATCGTCTTGTCAAGGAACTCGATTTAGAACTGATTGTGAGACATGTTCAGGATTCTATTGATGAGGGTAAGGTAAAGGAAGAATCAGGACGCTATGCAAGTCGAAATATATTGCAAACCACAACTCTGTTGGATGCTATAGAAGAATTCAAGTTCGATGCTTGTATTGGAGGCGCACGTCGGGATGAAGAAAAGGCGAGGGCCAAAGAACGTATTTTTTCAGTTCGGGATGATTTTGGTCAGTGGGATGAGAAGAATCAACGTCCGGAATTGTTCGATATGCTTAACGGTCAGATAGAACATGGACAAAATGTACGGGTGTTTCCGATTTCAAACTGGACCGAATTGGATGTTTGGTCCTATATAGAAAAAGAAAGAATTGAAATACCATCCATCTATTTTGCCCATACCAGGGCTACATTTTTGCGTGATGGATTAATATGGTCTGCCGATGATGAGGTGGTTTACAGAGATGATCATGAAGAGGTGGTGGAGCGCATGGTCCGTTTCAGGACAGTAGGGGATATGAGCTGTACGGCTGCTGTACTTTCCGAAGCGACGACCATTTCAAAAGTTGTTGAAGAAATTAGAGAAAGTTCGATCTCTGAACGCGGGGCCCGAATTGATGACAAACGTTCGGAAGCCGCTATGGAGAAGCGAAAACAACAAGGATATTTTTAAGATTAGAGATAACGAATAAATCAGTTTATTGCCCTTGGGGCGGTCATTGAGTGCTTATGAACCGTGATTTCAGGGTATTAATAAAACAAAAATCCTTCAATTGATGAAGGTGGGTAAAGAATGGAAGTATTAAAAATAGCAACAGCAGGAAGTGTAGACGATGGTAAAAGTACCTTGATTGGACGAATACTTTATGATACCAAGTCATTAACTACAGATAAACTTGAGGCGATAGAAAAAACGAGTAAGCAACTCGGTTATGATTATTTAGATTTTTCTTTGGCAACGGATGGTCTGGTGGCTGAAAGAGAGCAAGGTATAACCATTGATGTTGCGCATATCTATTTTTCGACAGCAAAGAAGAGCTATATCATAGCAGATACACCGGGACATATAGAATATACCAGGAACATGGTTACCGGAGCTTCTACGTCTCAAGCCGCCATTATCTTAATTGATGCCAGGAAAGGGGTTATTGAGCAGACCCACCGGCATTTTTTCATAAATAATTTATTGCGGATCAAAGATATTGTCGTTGCTATAAACAAAATGGACCTGGTCGATTATTCTGAGGAGGTTTACAATAAAATTAAGGCCGATTTTGAAGAGCTGATGAGCAAACGTGATTATCAGGACCAGAAAATCACTTTTATTCCTGTAAGTGCCTTAAAAGGGGATAACGTTGTTCACTTATCCGAAAACACGCCCTGGTATCATGGGGAGGCCTTATTAGAGCACCTTGAAAAATTAGATAAAGCGGATATCTTTAATGTGGGAACCCCGCGTTTTCCTGTGCAATATGTTATTCGCCCGAAGACTGAAGAATTTCATGACTTTAGAGGTTATGCCGGCAAGGTCTATGGGGGAAATTTGAGTGTAGGTGATGACATTGTTGTGTTACCAACACAGACAAAATCAAAAATTAAGGAAATTTATTTTTACGATAAAAAGTACGATACGGCCTCAAGACGGTCGTCCGTTACCATAACCCTGGAAGATGATATTAATGTAAGTCGCGGCGATATGATCGTCAAGGAAGGTGATCTTCCGACCATCGACAAGCAATTCACAGCCAATGTGTGCTGGATGGATTCAAATGCTTTAAGGCCAGGAGGAAAGTACATTGTACAGCACGGTATAAATAAGGTATTGGCAAAAGTAGATCAGATTCATCACAAGATACATCCGGATTATTCGGGAATAGATGCGGATGTCTCAAGTTTGAGTATGAATGATATTGCTACGGTAACTTTCAAACTGAACAAACCCATTTTTTACGATCAATTTAAAAATCACAGAACGAATGGATCGTTTATTTTAATCGATACCCAGTCGAATAGTACTGTAGGAGCTGGCTTTATCCAGTAAATGAGGTGCAGTACAACAGTATAATTTAAACATAAGAACTTCACTAGAGGGAGATCAGTAGAGCATGCAAAGTTTTAGAACAGAAATAGAAAATCCAATTGTCGAAAAAGATATTATTGAATTAGCGAATAAGATTGAGCTATTCAATAAGGGAAAAATAGATGAGGAGAAATTCAGAAGCCTTCGTTTGGCTCGCGGTGTTTACGGACAGCGCCAGGAAGGTGTGCAAATGATTCGTATCAAATTGCCTTACGGTAAGGTGAAAAGTAATCAGCTGAGAAGAATTTCAGATGTCTCCGATGAATATTCCCGAGGTCGTTTACATATCACCACACGACAGGATATTCAAATCCATCATGTCGATTTAAATAGAACTCCGGAACTGTGGGCAGAATTGGAGCAGGATGACATTACGCTTCGCGAAGCCTGCGGTAATACGGTACGCAATGTAACGGCAAGTGAAACTGCAGGTATCGACATTAATGAACCCTTTGATGTCTCACCTTATGCCGATGCACTTTTTCGTTTCTTTTTGAGAAACCCGATATGTCAGGAAATGGGACGTAAGTTCAAGGTCTCATTTTCATCATCAGATGAAGATACGGGACTGGCCTACATGCATGACATCGGTTATATTGCAAAAGTTAGACATGGTGTTCGTGGTTTTAAGGTTTTGATAGGTGGCGGACTGGGGTCGCAACCACGACATGCCGATGTATTGTATGATTTTGTGACTACGGATAAGATCATACCGATTATGGAAGGTGTCCTCAGGATTTTTGATCGTCATGGAGAACGTCGGAGTCGGGCTAAGGCACGGATGAAATTCCTAATAAAGGATATTGGTCTGGAGGCCTTTAAAGCCCTGGTCGATGCAGAGCAAAACGCTATCGCTATGCAATCTGTGCCGATCAATGCAGATACTTATGAACCCTGCACGCCTGTTGAGATTACTCATATTCCCGATACCCATATCAAGAATTTAAGTGCTTTCGAAACCTGGAAATCGACCAATCTTATTCCACAAAAACAAAATGGATATGTGGCAATCGGTATTAAGGTGCTTTTGGGAGATTTTTACACGGATAAGGCCCGATTATTGGCTGATTTGGTGGAAGATTATGCGGCAGGTGAAATCCGATTGACCTTGCGTCAGAATATTGTGATTCCTTTTGTAAAGCGCGAGTTGGTGCCATTTTTCTATGCCGAATTAGAAAAATTGGGCTTTACGGAGGTCGGTTACAACAAAGCTGTCGATATTACAGCTTGCCCGGGTACCGATACCTGCAATCTTGGTATTGCCAGTAGTACCGGTATTGCGGATGAATTAGAGCGGGTCATAAAAGCCGAATACCCCCAATATTTACAAAATGAAGACCTCGTCATAAAAATTAGTGGTTGCATGAATGCCTGTGGTCAGCACAGTATGGCGAATATTGGTTTCCAGGGCATGTCTGTCAGAACACCTGATAAAATGGTCGCCCCCGCATTGCAGGTGTTATTGGGAGGTGGAAATTTAGGTGATGGTCATGGTGTATTTGCCGACAAAGTTGTTAAAGTTCCGAGCAAGCGTGGTCCGGAAGCTTTACGGCGTATATTGAATGATTTTGAAGCCCATGCCAATGGACAAAAGTTTGTGCATTATTACAAGGAAAAGGGTGAGCGCTATTTTTACGATCTCCTGCAGGACCTTCAGGATGTTACGAATTTAACCCAGGATGATTTTATAGATTGGGGCAATACGGAAAAATACCAGAAGGAGATTGGTATAGGCGAGTGTGCCGGAGTAGTTATCGATTTGGTGTCTACTTTATTTCTTGAGAGTGATGAAAAAATTGAAAATGCGAATGCCGCTTTTTCTAATGAAGTGTATTCTGGGGCCATTTATCATGCTTACAGTGCCATGGTAAATTCAGCAAAGGCCTTATTACTGGCCGAGAATAAAAGAACAAACACGCATGCAGGTATTATCAGTCAATTCGATGAGGTGTTCATCTCAACAGAAAAAATTAACCTGGACACCGCTTTCTCTGAATTAATTTATCAAATTAAGCATGTAGCCCCTTCGAAGTCATTTGCTGCATCCTATATAGCTGAAGCAAAACAATTCACCGAAAAAGCCAAAGCCTATCGTGCTACTGAAACCGGATTAAAAAAAGCGGTTTAGATAAATGAGCTTAAAAACACCAACATTAACGGTCGTAGGTGCTGGTCCCGGCGATGAAGATTTAATTACCTTGAAAGGTATTAAAGCGATCGCCTCGGCAGATGTTATTTTGTACGATGCACTTATTAACGAAGCCCTATTAAACTATGCTTCTAAAGCTGCCGAACTCATTTTTGTCGGTAAGCGTCGTGGGTGTTATGCATTTCAACAGGAACAGATTAATGAACTCATTGTTTCCAAGGCAATAGAAAAGGGTCATGTGGTGCGTTTAAAGGGAGGAGATCCCTTTATTTTCGGGCGGGGTGCCGAAGAGATAGATTATGTAAAGCCATTTGGGTTAAAAACCTTTGTTGTGCCCGGAATTTCATCCGCATCGGCAGTACCGGCATATCAGGGCATTCCGTTAACCAAGCGCGGTGCATCCGAAAGTTTTTGGGTGATTACGGGAACAACGAAAAACCATCAGCTTTCCGTGGACATAGCCTGTGCAGCTAAATCTACAGCAACCGTTGTTATTTTAATGGGCATGCATAAATTAGACGAGATAGTGCACCTGTACACACAGGAACAGAAGCAGGACATGCCCGTAGCCATCATTCAGAATGGAACGACCAAAGATGAAAAGGTGGGTATAGGTACCATAAAGTCCATTCAGCATATTGTAAAAGAAGAGGCCTTAGGTGCTCCGGCTATCATTGTCATTGGAGAAGTGGTAAAACAACGGGCTTCTCTCAGTTCAATTTCCCGAGAAGTCACTTTCGCTTAACCTATGGAAAGGAACAATTTATATCCCATTTTTTTAAAGGCCAAACATCTGAACATACTCATCGTGGGTGGGGGTTATGTCGCGGAGGAAAAACTAACTTTTTTGTTAAAATCGAGTCCTGACGCCTCCGTAACCATGGTGTCACCTCTATTTAGAGAAGACACATTGGCCTTATCGAAAAAAGGGGACGTGACCTTAATACAGGACGATTACAAAAAAAGGTATCTGAAAGGAAAGCATATTGTGATTGCAACGACCAATGTTCCGGAAGTTAACATGAAGGTTTATAAACATTGTAGAAAACGCAGTATATTGGTTAATGTTGCTGATAATCCGCCTTACTGCGATTTTTATATGGGAGGTATTGTTACAAAAGGCAATGTGAAATTGGGCATTAGTACCAATGGAAAATCACCAACAACAGCCAAGCGGTTGCGCCAGTTTTTTGAAGATGTGATTCCCGACAATGTTGATGATTTGGTTAAAAATTTAAACACTTACAGAAAAACTATAAAAGGGGATTTCGAGCATAAAGTTGAGACTTTGAATGAATTTACCAAGGGATTAATAGAAAAACAAAAACCATGACGTTTTAATTGTGTAATTTCGTATTTAATTCGAGCCTTGATAACAAAAGAATCCAACTTTATAAAATGCTAACCTGTGAAAAGTTATAATGTTTGCCTTAAGGATACCGTAAAACTCTTTACAAAGCGTCTGTTTTATTCACTCTTTGATGAGGAACAAAAAAACGAACACGACAGCTATTTAAAAAATACATTTCTTAAGATCCTTTCCAGACTTTCTATATCCGATGCCGAGGCACTATGGCATAGTTTCAAAGCGAAGCTTCCTGAAATTAGAAGAAAATTAGATCTGGATGCCATCGCGTTTGAATGTAATGACCCGGCGTCGTACAGTTTGGATGAAATCTATTTGGCCTATCCCGGATTTCATGCCATTTCGATCTACAGGCTGAGTCATGAACTGTATAAACAAAAGGTGCATATTCTTCCCCGTATGATGAGCGAGTACATTCATGGTATCACGGGTATCGACATCCATCCCGGGGCCACCATTGGCGAATCTTTTTATATTGATCATGGAACAGGTATTGTTATTGGTGAAACCTCGATTATCGGAAACCATGTTAAGATCTATCAGGGGGTTACCCTCGGAGGTATCTCTGTAGCCAAAAGTCTGGCTTCTACGAAGCGCCACCCTACGATTGAAGATAATGTCTGTATCTATGCAAACGCCACCATTTTAGGAGGCGACATTGTCATTGGCGCCAACAGCATCATTGGTGCTAACGTCTGGATTACCCAGTCGGTTCCGGAAAACTCCTTAGTCACATATCAAACTGAAATAAAAATCAGACCAAAAAAAAATGGCATTCGAAAATAGCATTATTGGTCAAATAGGAAATACACCATTGGTAGAAGCAACCCATCTCATTTCTAAAAAGGGGGTCAGGTTGTTTTTAAAATTGGAAGGCAATAATCCGGGAGGAAGTGTCAAGGATCGACCTGCCTTCAACATGATTTATGAAGCCTTGAAGCGGGGTGAAATAAAAAAGGGGGGCACTTTGGTTGAGGCTACGAGTGGGAATACGGGAATTGCACTGGCCTTCATTTCAAAGTTATTAGGTTTGAACATGGTGTTGATTATGCCCGAGAATTCTACTGAAGAAAGGGTAAAAACCATGAGGGCCTATGGTGCGCAGGTCATTTTGACACCTGCCGATATCGGTATAGAGGGCTCGCGCGATTTGGCTTTTAAATTAAGAGACGAAAAAGGGTATACCCTGCTGAATCAGTTTGAAAATGACGATAATTGGAAAGCGCATTATAAAACAACAGGCCCTGAAATCTGGGAGGCCACCAAGGGGCAGATCACACATTTTGTTTCAGCCATGGGAACCACCGGAACCATAACCGGTGTCTCACGCTACCTCAAAGAAAAAAACAAAGCCATCACCATTGTTGGAGCCCAGCCGGCCGATGATGCCAGAATTCCGGGCATTAGAAAGTGGCCACCGGAATATATCCCTAAGTTCTTTGAACCTGATCGTGTTGATGTCATTGTGGACGTTTCGGAAGAAGATGCCAAGGAAACAACACAGAAACTGGCTAGGGAAGAAGGTGTTTTTGCCGGAATGAGCAGCGGAGGCTCTGTTTATTGTGCGCTGCAAATTGCTAAGCAGATAGAGCATGGTGTTATTGTGGCTATTATCTGTGATCGGGGTGATCGTTATTTATCCTCCGAATTATTTGAATAATTTTTTTAAGAATCTAATGAAAGGGCGTTAAGATGCGGTATTCTTTTTTATGTCTCGTTCTCCTTTTTATGGCATGCAAGCCAGGTGAGAAGAAGTCTTCAGGGTATTTTGATGTCGGTATTATTGCCGATTGCCAATATTGCGATTGCGATGCCTCCGGCATTCGATATTACAGGACTGCTTCAGGAAGACTTCAGGAAGCGGTGAATGTTTTTAATTCTAAAGAATTGAAATATGTTGTTCATTTAGGTGATTTTATAGATCGGGAGTTTTCCAGTTACAATGCCGTTGTACCCATTTGGAATACCTTAAAGGCAGACAAAAAGCATGTTTTAGGGAACCACGATTTTAGTGTTGCAGATACTTTAAAACCCCAAGTACCTTCTAAATTAGGATTAACGAACAGATATTACAGCTTTAAAGTAAATTCCTGGCGCTTTATTGTCCTTGATGGAAATGATTTGAGTGCCCATGGGGCCATCTCAGCAGTAAAGAAAAAAGAAACAGATTCCCTCTTTAAGGTGTTACAAAGAGACAGCTTACCAAATTTAAAACCGTGGAATGGTGGTTTAAGCAGGGATCAGTTGGCCTGGGTTAAAGGTGAATTGGATGACGCCCTTCGAAACGATGAACGCGTTGGCTTTTATTGCCATTTTCCTGTAGCGCGGCCCTTAGAGATGCATAACCTATGGAATGATTCCCAGTTCTTAAATCTCATAGACGGGTATCCCAATGTTAAATTTTACTTCAATGGACACAATCATAATGGCGATTACACAGAGAAAAATGGGGTGCATTTCCTTACCTTCAAGGGCATGGTCGACACACCCGATACATCGGCTTTTTCCATCGCACGAATCACTGAAGACTCCATACTGATTAAAGGTTACGGAAGAGAGAGGTCCCGAAGATTAAAAATAAAGGAATAACAATTCAACATATAAAAGTTACATTTCTTTTAATGTTATTCTAAAAATAAAGTGTTAATTTAGCGCACTAGTTCATAAACGTAATATGTTATCAAGAAAGGCAGAGGGAATAGACCCAATGAAGCCTTGGCAACCCTTTTCCTTTTAACTCTTGGGATAAGAAGGTGCTACATTCTACTAACACCAATGGTGTTGGAAAGATAACGAAAAGTGTTTCCTAAACTTTTCTTGATGACATATCGATATAAAAAATATCAAACATGTCAAGTTTTATAGCGGCATTACAAGAACGTATTTTGGTGTTAGATGGTGCCATGGGTACCATGCTACAACAATATAAATTTACCGAAGAGGACTATAGGGGACAACGCTTCAAAGATTATCCCATAGCCCTAAAAGGGAATAACGATTTGCTCTCCATCACCCAGCCTGAAGCCATCAAGACCATTCATGCCAAATATTTTGAAGCTGGAGCCGATATTATTGAAACAAACACCTTTTCGGCCACTACCATAGCGATGGCCGATTATAAAATGGAAGATTTGGTCTACGAGTTGAATTATCAATCGGCCAAACTGGCCCGTGAGGTCGCCGAAGCCTATACGGCGAAAGAACCGCATAAACCACGATTTGTTGCCGGTTCCATGGGACCAACAAACCGCTCTGCGAATATGTCACCCGATGTGAACGATCCCGGTTACCGGGCTATTACCTTTGAGGAATTGCGAATAGCCTACAAAGCGCAGGCCGAAGCCTTAATAGATGGGGGTGTTGATGTCTTGTTGATAGAAACCGTTTTCGATACACTTAATGCCAAAGCCGCCCTATTTGCAATCGAACAGATAAAAGAAGAACGTCATCTCGATATCCCGATAATGCTGAGTGGTACCATTACCGATGCCAGTGGACGTACCTTGTCCGGTCAAACGGCCGAGGCTTTTTTGATATCAGTGTCGCATATTCCATTGTTATCTATAGGATTTAATTGTGCATTGGGTGCTAATTTATTGCAACCGCACTTGGAAGCCATTGCAGGTAAAACCGATTTTGCCGTATCGGCGCACCCTAATGCCGGTTTACCCAATGCCTTTGGCGCTTATGATGAAACACCTGAAGAAATGGGAGAACAGATAGAAGCCTATTTAAAAAAGGATTTAATCAATATCATTGGTGGATGTTGTGGGACAACACCTGAGCATATTAAAGTGATTGCCAATCTTGCAGCCAAATACAAACCGCGTAATTGTGCTGCATTAAGCGGAGTGGAAGGATGATAAAGATCGTAACTACGACACAGGACGCATTGAAATGAGAAAGAGAAGTACAACATATGAACAGGAACCTGGTTAAAAGTGAATATCATTTCGCATGAATGCACATCTAAAAGAGGTTGAATTGAAAAGCTGTTGTAAAGTCTTTAAATGAAAGCTACACAAAAAAAATACATGAAACTGTCTGGACTGGAGCCGCTGGTCCTGAATGAGAACAGCAATTTTATAAACATTGGTGAGCGTACCAATGTGGCCGGTTCTCGTAAGTTTTTGAGATTGATCAAGGAGGACAAGTTCGATGAGGCATTGGATATAGCGCGTCATCAGGTAGATGGAGGAGCGCAGATTATTGATGTTAACTTCGACGACGGACTTATAGATGGGAAAGCGGCTATGGTCAGGTTTTTAAACCTCCTTGCAGCAGAACCCGATATCTGCCGGGTACCCATTATGATAGACAGCTCCAAATGGGAGATTATTGAAGCCGGTTTGCAAGTCGTTCAAGGGAAATGTGTGGTAAACTCAATTTCGCTCAAGGAAGGCGAAGACACATTTATCTGGGAGGCCAGGCAAATAAAGCGCTATGGTGCCGCCGTAATCGTTATGGCTTTTGATGAGGTAGGACAGGCCGATAATTACGAGAGAAGGATAGAAATTGCCAAACGTTCGTACGATATTTTGGTGAATAAGGTCGGGTTTCCCTCTGAGGATATTATTTTCGATTTGAATGTTTTTCCGGTAGCTACGGGAATGGAAGAACATCGAAGGAATGCCCTTGATTTTATAGAAGCGACGAAATGGGTGCGCGAAAATTTACCCAACGTTAATGTGAGTGGAGGGGTGAGTAATGTATCGTTCTCGTTTAGAGGGAACAATGTGGTGCGCGAGGCCATGCACTCGGTTTTTTTGTACCATGCCATCCAGGCCGGTATGAACATGGGTATTGTTAACCCGGCCATGCTCGAAGTCTATGATGACATACCAAAAGATCTGTTAGAACATGTCGAAGATGTAATTTTGGATCGACGCGATGATGCCACGGAGCGCCTGCTTGAATTTGCGGAAACGGTAAAAGGGGTTTCCAAAGAAAAAACAGTGGATTTATCATGGCGTCAGGGATCCTTACAGGACCGCATTACGCATGGGTTGGTCAAAGGAATAGATGCCTTTATAATAGAAGATGTTGATGAAGCGCGATTACAGGCCAACAAGCCCATTGAGGTTATTGAAGGTCATCTTATGACGGGAATGGATGTTGTGGGGGACCTGTTTGGTTCAGGAAAAATGTTTTTGCCCCAGGTAGTAAAATCGGCGCGCGTTATGAAAAAGGCTGTAGCCTACCTGAATCCCTTTATCGAAGCGGAAAAATCTGAAGGGCAGGAGCCCATGGGTAAAATATTAATGGCCACGGTTAAGGGCGATGTGCACGATATTGGGAAAAACATTGTAAGTGTGGTTTTGGCCTGTAACAACTATGAGATTGTCGATTTAGGTGTTATGGTACCGCCTGAAAAAATCATTGAAACGGCTATCAAGGAGCGGGTCGATGCCATTGGGCTTTCAGGATTGATAACGCCATCGCTCGATGAGATGGTGTATCTGGCAAAGGAAATGCAACGCCAGAATTTCGAATTACCCTTGCTCATAGGTGGAGCGACGACTTCCAAAGCCCATACGGCTGTTAAGATTGACACGGAATACGAAAATGCGGTGGTACACGTGAATGATGCTTCACGAGCGGTAACCGTGGTAGGTGATCTGCTGAATAAGAAGACCGCGCATGACTATGTGGCTAAACTGAAAGCGGACTATGAAGATTTTAGAACAAAATTTTTAAGACGCGGTAAGGAAAAAACCTATATTTCATTGGATGAGGCGCGCGAAAAGAAATACCGTATAGCCTGGGAAACAGGAGCTATAGTAAAGCCCAGGGAATTGGGAGTTCAGGTATTGCTCCAATTGAGTTTGAAGGATTTGCTGCCCTATATCGATTGGAGTCCGTTTTTTAGAAGTTGGGATCTGCATGGTAGATTTCCGGATATTTTAAAGGATGATGTCGTGGGCGAGCAGGCCTCCCATCTGTTTGAAGATGCCCAGGTCATGATACAAAAGATGATCTCGAAGCAGTTGCTGAAGCCAAAAGCCGTATTCGGTTTGTTTGAGGCCAATACGATCAACGACGATGATATTTCAGTGAGGAAAAGAGGAAAGGAAGTGGCTGTATTCAGAACCCTGCGTCAACAATTGAAGAAAAGAGAAGGAATTCCTAATTTAGCGCTGGCCGATTTTATAGCACCAAAGGAAACAGGTAAAACCGATTATATTGGTGCGTTTTGTGTTGGTATTTTTGGGGCACAGGAAGTGGCAGAAGCTTACAAGGAAGATAATGACGACTACAATGCCATTATGGCTCAGGCCATAGCAGATCGGTTTGCAGAGGCTTTTGCCGAATATTTGCACAGGCAAATACGCACGAAGCATTGGGGCTATGCCAGTGATGAGGCATTGACAAACGATGATTTAATCAAAGAGCATTATAGGGGAATTCGCCCGGCTCCGGGTTATCCTGCCTGTCCCGACCATTTGGAAAAGGAAACGATTTGGGAATTGTTGGACGTCGAATCCGCCATCGGGGTGAAATTAACTGAAAGTCTGGCCATGTGGCCTGCCGCAGCTGTTTCAGGGTATTATTTTGCGCATCCGGAATCGAAGTATTTTGGATTGGGCAAGATTACTCAGGATCAGGTTGCGGATTACGCCCACCGTAAAGGAATTACTTTGGAAAAAGCTAGAAAATGGTTACATCCAAATATTGCTGATCAGTAGCAGTGAGGCTTTTCGCTTTCAATTTCAATCCTATGTAATTGGAAAGGAAACGCCATAAGAAATAAAAGAATAACGAATAGGAAGTCCGTCATAGGACCAAGCTAAATGAAAGTAACAGAACATATAAAAAGAGCACAGGGTAAAACCTTGTTTTCATTTGAGGTCATACCACCAAAAAAAGGTATGCATATCCAGGATTTGTATAACAATATTGATCCCTTAATGGAGTTTAAACCACCATTTATTGATGTGACCACATCGCGCGAGGAGTTTGTTTATATTGATAAGGGGAATGGCCTCCTGGAAAAGCGTATTACCAGAATGCGCCCGGGTACGGTAGGCATCTGCGCTTCCATAATGCACAAATACAAAGTGGATGCCATTCCGCATTTACTTTGCGGTGGATTTACCAAGGAAGAAACGGAATACGTTCTGGTAGATTGCCATTATTTGGGTATCGATAACGTTGTGGCCTTACGAGGCGATGCGAGAAAGGATGAACCGTATTTCGTACCTACGGAAGGCGGTAATGTCTATGCCAGTGATTTGGTAAAACAGATTGCAAATTTGAATAAAGGGCAGCATTTACACGATAGTGTGGAAGCCGATCACAATTATGATTTTTGTGTCGGTGTAGCGGGTTATCCCGAAAAGCACATGGAAGCACCGTCGATGGCCAGCGATTTAAAACGGTTGAAAGAAAAGGTCGATGCGGGTGCGGATTATGTGGTAACTCAAATGTTTTTTGATAATCAAAAGTATTTTGAATTTGTAGATAAAGCCCGGGAAATAGGGATTACCGTACCCATTATTCCAGGGATCAAACCCATTGCAGTAAAACGGCATTTGCAAATTTTACCACAGGTCTTTAAGATAGATTTACCTCAGGAACTTATTGAAGCGGTCGAAGCCTGTAAAGACAATAAGGCGGTAAGACAGGTAGGTATCGAGTTTGCCATACAGCAATCTAAGGAATTAAAAGATGCGGGTGTCCCATTTTTACACTACTATTCAATGGGTAAAAGTGATAACATTAAGGCCATAGCCTCAGCGTTATTCTAGTGTGGTAGCAACTAAGATTGTTGCCGTGATTCAGGTTTTACGGTTTATGCGATAAGTGAATTTGCAAATGAAATAAATCATGTACTTTTGCTGCATAACCCATTCTGCATGAGGCTACTGATTTTAAGTCTTTTTTGTGTCTTTTGGAGCGCCTGTATCGCGCAGGAAAAACAGCATACCTCTTATGTAGATCTGCATTATTTTAAAGGCAATATCGCCCTGCACAACAATGACATCCTTCACCTCATTCAAGGGCATCCCGAAGGGGTGATTTTAGGATGGAACAGAAAAACCTATGGCTTCAGTGCATGGGAACAACGTTATAACTACCCTGATTATGGCCTGTCTCTTGCCTATCAAAATCTGAAGAATAACGTACTTGGGAATGTCATCTCTGCCTATGCCCATTATAATTTTTATTTTTTTAAAAGAAAATTAATGTTTCGTATTGGTCAGGGCCTGGCTTACACGAATTATCCTTATGACAAGGTGGACAATTTCAGGAATAATGCTTTTGGAAGTCATGTAATGAGCAGTACCTACGCTTTGCTCAATTATAAAAAGGAACGGGTATTCCATAATTTTGGTTTCCAGGTTGGGGTGGCCCTATTACATTATTCCAATGCCAATGTAAAGGCGCCAAACACGAGTATAAATTCAGTAACCCTTAACCTGGGTGTCACATACCATTTAGACGAGGACGAACCGGAATATCAATATACACTCCCCGACGATGACAGAAGGTATACGCAACCTGTGAAGTATAACATAGTATTCAGGTCGGGGATTAATGAAAGTGATATTGTTGGCAGCGGACAATTTCCGTTTTACGTCATTTCGGCTTATGCCGATAAACGCATTAACCGAAAGAGTGCCCTGCAGTTAGGTACAGATGTATTTTTTTCCAATTTTTTAAAGGAGCTTATCTATTACAGGGCGGTAGCATTTCAGGAAGAAGATGTTTCCGGGGATGAGGATTTTAAGCGTGTCGGTATTTTTGCGGGACATGAATTATTTGTGAACAAGATATCCTTTGTCACCCAGTTGGGGTACTATCTTTATTATCCCTTTGATTTTGAGGGGAGGACCTATTTCAGAGTAGGTTTAAAACGTTATTTTAACAAGAGCTGGTTTGGTGCACTTAGCCTTAAATCGCATGGTGCCAAGGCAGAAGCGGTCGAGTTTGGAATCGGTATCAGGATCTAAATTAAAGCCTTATGGAACAAAGATCAACTATAATAAAATTGTTAGGTGTATTTTTATTTTTTCTTCTCATTGCCTGCAATAGTGAGAATGCCAACGATTGTCTTCAGAAGGCCGGACCCTTAGTTCGGGAGGAGATCACTGTTGATGCATTCGATAAGATATTGGTGAACAGGGATATAGAATTAATTGTTAAGGAAGGAGCCGAGCAACGTGTCGTTATTGAAACGGGAACTAATTTACGTGGTGATGTGGATGCCATGGTGTTTGATGGCCAATTAAGATTAACTGACCGAAATACCTGCAACTTTATAAGAGATTACGGTGTCACCAAGGTGTATATCACATCACCCAATATTACAGAAATAAGAAGTTCTACACAATACGATATCAGATCGGACGGTGTCTTGTCCTATCCGAGTTTAACACTGTTCTCTGAAGATTATAATGCGCCGGATACCTTTACGAATGCCGATTTTAAACTGCAAATAGATAATGGCACGCTGAGCTTGGTTTTTAATAATCTGTCCAATGCCTTTATTTCAGGAAGAACCAATAACCTAAGCGTGGTCTTTGCCGCTGGGACCTCGCGTTTTGAAGGACGGGACCTGGTGGCACAGAAAGTTACCTTTTGGAACCGCAGTGCCAATGACATGATCTTAAACCCCCAGGAGTCCTTAAAGGGTACCATTTCAGGCACCGGGAACGTAATTTCTGTTAACCAACCACCGGTAGTTGAGGTAGAGGAACTCTATAAGGGAAAATTAATTTTTGAATAAGATCTGCTTTTCCAGTTCGATATATTTAAGTTGTCGTTACTGTCAAGCGACCTTTTTTGTGAGCAAAAGAGACTGGTTCTTTAAGTTGTAAGCAGGAGGCGTTTGTAATCTGGTTATGCGTATCTCAATTTATAAGCATCAACCATCAAAATTGTCCTGTGAATTTTTGAAATTGTCCTGTGAATTTTCAAAATTCACAGGACAATTTTGTTATAACCTGCTTGCAAAATGGTGAAGACCTAAGCAGGGCTTAAATACATTGTGACCGGGAAAAAAAAATGAAGTAGTCAAATTTGCTTCACTTCGTTCCACAAATTCTCTCAAAGGGACGATTGAGTTACTGATATAAGGCCATAGCCTGTTTTGCAATTTCTAATTCCTCATTGGTGGGAATGACCAGAATTTTGGCGCTGGAAGTATCTGTGTTAATTTCTCTGATATGTTTTGACCTCTTTTCGTTTCTAATCTCGTCTAAGGCAATACCTAAATAATCCAAATCCTCACAGACCATTTGTCTCATTAAAGAAGAGTTTTCACCAATACCTGCCGTGAACACAAGTGCATCTAAACCATTTAAAATAGCGACATAACTTCCAATGTATTTTTTAATGCGATAGGCATTCATTTCCAGGGCCAGTTGACAAGCCTTGTTACCATTTTGAGCTTGGGTTTCAATATCTCTTAAATCGCTGTAGCCCGTTAACCCGAGCATACCACTTTTTTTCTGCAGCAGATCACTGATTTCAGATAAACTCAAATGTAATTTGTTGGCCAGATAAAAAATAATGGAGGCGTCTATATCTCCCGAACGTGTTCCCATGATCAGTCCCGTATTGGGTGAGAACCCTAAAGAGTGATCAATGCTTTTGCCCTCTTTAACGGCGGTTATACTACACCCATTTCCCAGGTGAATGGTAATGATTTTGGAATGGGCCTTGTCCAGATATCTTATTGCTTGCTCGGAAACGTACTTATGACTTGTTCCATGAAAACCATACTTACGTATATTATAGTCCTCCGAATAGCGCTTAGGAATGGCATATCTATAGGCGTACTCCGGAATGGTTTGATGAAATGCGGTATCGAAAACAGCCACCTGCCTTGCTTCGGGGAATATGGACTCTGCAACTTCGATACCTTCTAAATTAGCCGGATTATGCAGAGGCGCCAAAGACGACAAAGCTTTGATTTTGGCTTTAACGGCGGTGGTGATTTCGGTGGTATCACTGAAATGTTTTCCCCCATGAACTACACGATGACCAACAATGTCAATGGCATTTGCAGATGCTATTAACCCGGAGGCATCCAGAAGATGATGTGCCACTAATTCCAATCCTGATTTGTGATCCGGAATGGATTGAACGGTTTCTATGGTTTCTTTTCTGGTTTTAAAGATGAATTTAGCATCTTCAAAGCCTATACGCTCTACCATGCCTGAACACATAATATTAGCATCCGGCATTTCAAAGAGTTGAAATTTTAAGGACGAACTTCCTGAATTAAGTACGAGCACCTTCATGTCTTAAAAGTCTTGAGCTTGAATGGCAGTAATAATCACCGTACTGTAAATATCATCCGAAGTGCACCCGCGACTAAGGTCATTGACCGGTTTGTTAAGACCTTGCAACATAGGGCCTATGGCCAGAGCTCCGGTTTCTCTTTGTACTGCTTTATAGGTATTATTACCGGTATTTAAATCCGGAAATATTAAAACACTGGCCTGACCTGCAACCTCCGATTCCGGCAACTTACTTTTCCCGATACGCATGTCGACGGCTGCATCATACTGAATGGGGCCTTCAATCTTAAGGTCCGGCATTTTGGCTTTGGCTATCTCAGTTGCCGTCCGCACCTTATCGACATCGGCACCTTTTCCTGAAACTCCCGATGAATAGGATAACATGGCCACTTTGGGTTCAATACCGAAATCCTGCGCAGTAATAGCGGATGAAATGGCAATTTCTGCGAGTTGCTCTGCATTCGGATTCGGGTTAATGGCGCAGTCGCCAAAGATGCTTACGCGATCTTCCAGACACATAAAAAAAACGGATGAAACAATATTTACGCCAGGTTTGGTCTTAATAAATTGTAGGGCCGGGCGCAGGGTGTGTTGGGTTGTGTGTACCGCACCGGAAACCATGCCATCGGCATGTCCTTTGTATATCATCATAGTGCCAAAATAAGATACGTCCTCCATCATATCTCTCGCCATTTGCATATTGACGTTTTTATGCTTTCTCAGTTCGTACAGCGTCCGTGCATAATCTTCGAAATGAGGCGAGGTGGAAGGAGAAACAATATGTATCTTGGAGAGATCCAAAGGTATATCCAGTTTATCAATTTGTTCTCTGATTTCATCAGCCTCACCTATTAACGTAATCTCTACAACCTGGGCATCCACTAAACGTGCTGTGGCTCGAAGTACACGCTCATCATAGCCTTCGGGCAAGACAATGTGCTTTTTGTCCTTAAGCGCACGTTGCAAGAGGGTATATTGAAACATTCTTGGTGTGAATATGTCAGATTGAAAGGTGATCAAATCGTTAGCCAACTTTTCGGTGTCCACATATTTTTCAAAAGTGGCTATAGAGGTTTGAATTTTATCCAGATTATCCGCGTAAATTTTTGATTTTATCTTCCCAATTTCATTGGTTATGGCAAAGGTGCCGCCCTTTACTGAAATAATCGGCACAATGCTGGAAAGTCCTTCAATGAGTTTTAAGATAGGAGGCTCCGGAATTAATCCTCCGGTTAAAATGATCCCGGATATTTTAGGATAGTTTTTAGAGATGTTGGCTTGTAAAGCGCCTAATATTAAATCGGCACGATCCCCAGGTGTAATGACCAAACCATTCTCTTCGAGATGGGTGAGATAGTTGCGTAACTGCATGGCACCAACGCTAAAACTCTCAGATTGATTGTTAATTAATTCTTTTCCGAATAAGATCGTTCCCTCCAGTTTTTTTACAATTTCCTTGATCGTCGGATTTTCTAAACTCTTTACTTTGGGAATAACAGAGATATCGTTGATATCGGAAATACGTTCCCTCAATTGGTTTTTTAATTCGGTTTGCAATGAGGCATCAATTTTGTTCGTCATTATGGATAGCACATCAACATCTTCCTTGTAGGTGTTAAAGGCTAATTGTACGCTATCTACAATGTCTTCCGGGCTTTTATTGTCGCCATGTGAAACGATAATAACGGGTAAGCCCAGATTTTTGGAGATGATAATATTGATGTCCAGTTCGAGACTGGAATTTTCATGCGAAAAATCGGTGCCTTCCACAAGAACAAAATCATAACGGTTTTCAAGCTTTTTGTATTTCTTGATGATTTCATCAATGACATGCCCTGATTTGTCCTGATTGTATAAGTTCAGTGCCTCACTTCTGGTGAAGGCATAGGTTTTATTATATTCGATATCCATATCAAAATAAGACACTACCGTATTGATATGATTATCGGGTTCACCGTTGATACTGTCTTCAATAATTGGTCGAAAATAACCCACTTTGGCCGTTTTCCCCAAAAGCATGCGCATTAAACCCAAGACAACAACAGATTTGCCACTGTTTGGTTCGATGGTCGCTACATAAATTCCTTTACTCATAATAATGTGTATTCAAGAATGATTTACCGTTCTTTTATGTAAATCAGCTATGCAATTTCTATACAGTGCAAAATTAAGGTCTTATAGTAAAAGCGAAGATGATAATTGTCATGCATTTTTTTCAAATAAATAAACCGTGTTACGGTTTGGCTTGTTCTCCAACGATCAATTTACAGTCAAATCTCTGAACAATCGCTCCAGGCTGGCATTTTTCTGATTTAATTGAAGAATTTTTAATTGGTTGTCATGTGCAAAATCGAAAACATGTGAACGCATATCTTCCGATGTTTTAAAGGTGATTTCGTAAACAAAACCGCGCGTATTGTTTACATGATCTGCCTTTGGGATCTGTAATAGAAAGGCGTCCTCGACCCGGTAATCGAATTCTACAATTACCGTTTGTTTCTTTTCGGTCTGAAGGTCACTTAATGTTCTGTCGGCAACAATTTCTCCTTTGTTTATAATGATTACCCGCTCGCACATCGCTTCAACCTCCTGCATAATGTGAGTTGATAAAAATACCGTTTTGGTTTTTCCTATTTCCGTAATGAGATGCCTTATATCGACCAGTTGATTGGGGTCCAGGCCGGTTGTAGGTTCATCCAGAATAAGGACATCGGGATCGTGTAATAGGGCATTGGCCAATCCAACTCTTTGGCGATACCCTTTGGACAATTCACCAATTTTTTTTTGTGATTCCGGTAGTAACCCTGTACGTTCAATAACCTCATCAATACGCTGTCTTCCTATGTTAAAAATAGAAGCACTGAAATTCAAATATTCTTTAACGTATAAATCCAGATATAATGGATTGTGCTCGGGCAGATAACCAACACTGTTCTGAACCATTTTAGTATCGGTGGTGACATCAAACCCGTTAACTTTTATCTGTCCTTCGTCAGCGGAAATATAAGTTGTTAAAATTTTCATCATAGTGGATTTCCCAGCGCCATTAGGCCCTAAAAAACCAACAATTTCAGGTTTATTCACCTTAAAGGAAACATTATTCAGAGCCCTTTGAGAGCCATAAAATTTCGAGACACCAATAACCTCTATTGACATAGGAACGATATTTATTCAAAAGTACATGAATTTTTTTACTTAAAAATTCAGAATGATAAAAGAGACGCCTCTTAGAGGTATGGTGACACGGACAGATCTGAACAGGATAATAGAGAGAATTTAGTTTTCAAAGGCGAAAGATAACGATTGTATAAGATAAGCTATGGTTTGGTGTAAAATTGATAAAATTTGATAAAAATTATAAAAAAAAGGATTTTAAGTGTTTTTATATTTTAAAATATTAGTTACTTTAGCCACCTAATAATGACTATGACAGCGTATTATACATATTTTAACAACTGGTTTTATTTCTTTTTTAGATAAAGAAACGGGGCGTTGTATGTATAATTTATAAGATAAATTGAATATAGGGTCTCGATGAAAATCGGGACTTTTTTTATGTGTTAAACTAGTTTTTAGTGTTGACGGTGCAATTAAAATTAAATATGGAAGCCATCTGGAGTAGTTTCAGGTTCTCAATTTGTTATGAACGTACATGATTAAAACAGTAGCCATACAGGGTGTAAAAGGGTCCTTTCATCACATTGTCTCCCAGGAGTTTTTTAACAGTGATGTAGAGGCGATCGAGTGCCTGACTTTCGACAGGGTAGTTGATGCACTGATTCATGAGGAATGCGATGCGGCTATCATGGCTTTAGAGAATTCGATTGCCGGTTCCATTATTCCCAATTATGCATTACTGGACCATTATAACTTACATATGGTCGGAGAGCATTATATTGACATTCAACACAATCTAATGGTCCTTCCGGGACAGACCATTCAGGATGTAAGAGAAGTCTATTCTCATCCTATGGCCCTGTTGCAATGCAAGGAATTTTTTAAAACCTATCCTCATATTAAACTGGTAGAGGATAAAGATACCGCAGAAGTGGCCAAACGGATAAATGAAGGACAATTAAAGGGAATAGGAGCTATAGCAAGCATTATGGCCGCCGACATATTTGAATTGGATATTCTGGCACATAGCATTCAAACCATAAAGCACAACGAAACCCGTTTTGCAATAGTCAAGCGAACCAATTCGGAAGTGCCGGAAAACGAAATCAACAAGGCCTCCATAAAGTTTGAAACCGATCATAAGCGGGGCAGCCTGGCCACCATTCTTAACGTTATGAGTGATTGCAAGCTGAATTTGACCAAAATACAATCGATGCCTATAATTGAAACACCCTGGAAATATTCGTTTTTCGTCGATGTTACTTTTGCTACCTATATGGATTTCAAAAAGGCAAAATCGGTAATAGAAATCATGGGTCATAATTTAAAGGTGTTGGGGGAATATAAAAATGGAAAGTTATGATTGATGTAGCCAAACGTCTCCATTCGGTCGAAGAGTATTACTTCTCAAAAAAATTAAGAGAAGTAAACTTGCTTATTGCAAGTGGTAAACCTGTCATCAATTTGGGTATTGGCAGTCCTGATCTAAGTCCGCCACAAAAAGTTGTGGATACCATAGCGAACAGTTTATTTGATTCTAATGCCCATAAATATCAGAGTTACCAGGGGCTTCCGGAACTTCGGGATGCCATGGCCGGTTTTTACAAAGAACATTACCAGGTTAACCTGAGTCCGAAAACAGATATCTTACCGCTCATTGGCAGTAAGGAAGGTATTATGCATATTTCTCTGGCCTATTTGAATGAGGGTGATGCCGTTTTAATACCAAACCCGGGTTACCCTACCTACCAATCGGTGACCAAATTAGTGCAGGCAACACCTATATTTTACGATTTGGATAAGAGGAACAATTGGTTGCCCGATATAAAGGCTTTGGAACAACTAGATTTGAGTAAGGTAAAATTAATGTGGGTTAATTATCCTCATATGCCTACCGGTGCCGTTCCTACGGCCATGGCATTTCGAGAATTGGTCGAATTCGCAAAGCGCCATCGTATTTTAATTGTGAACGATAACCCCTATAGCTTTATCTTGAACGACTCCCCAATGAGCATTTTAAGTGTGGAAGGCGCCAAAGACGTCTGCCTGGAGTTAAACTCATTGAGTAAAACCTTTAATATGGCCGGATGGCGTGTGGGTATGGTGGTTGGACAAAGCGAACATATCAACAATATATTAAAAGTAAAAAGCAATATGGATTCGGGGATGTTCTATGGCATTCAGAAAGGCGCCATAGAAGCGCTTAAATGCTCGAAGATGTGGTATGTTACTTTGAATAGTGTTTACAAAAAACGACGTGAATTGATCTGGCAACTAGCGGAATCTTTAAATTGCACCTACGATGTGAAGGCGACTGGTCTTTTTGTTTGGGCCAAATTACCGGCCTATCTCAAGGCCGAAGAGTTTATAGATTTGGTACTCAAAGAACACCATATATTCATTACCCCGGGTACGATTTTTGGCAGCCAGGGCGAAGGGTATATCCGATTTTCTTTGTGTGCACAAACCGAAGATATCGAAGAGGCAATTGCCAGAATAAAATAATTGAGCAATGAATAGCATGGTATCCGAAACTTTAAAGTTAACAGTAATTAATAAAAGCCCTCTCCAATGGCGGGGGTTTGTAGTGGTATGAAACAGATATACGCAATAGGAATTGGATTAATCGGTGGAAGTTTGGCTAAGGATATCAAGAGGCTTGATCCGGAAGTGGTTATTCACGGTATAAGTAGAAAAGAGGCTACACTTAATGAGGCTTTAGCCTTGAATTTAATCGATAAGAAAGCCACATTAGACGATATACATAAAGCCGATCTGGTTATTGTATCGATTCCGGTAGATGCCACTGTAGCCTTATTACCAACCATTTTAGACAAGATTTCAGATCATACTTTGGTTGTTGATGCGGGATCGACAAAGGAAGCCATTTGCAAATCGGTTGAAGACCATCCAAAACGCCGAAATTTTCTGGCTATGCATCCTATTGCGGGCACAGAATTCTCTGGACCCAGTGCTGCTATAGATAATTTGTTCTTAGGGAAGACGAATATCATATGCGAAGTCGAAAAGACGGCTTTTAAGCTGCAGGAAAAAGCCTTGAAACTGTTTGAGGGCATTGGGATGCGTATGCGTTACATGCATCCGGTGGCGCATGACAAGCACATTGCCTACGTGTCGCATCTGTCGCATATCAGTTCCTTTATGTTAGGGAAAACCGTTATAGAAAAGGAGAAGAATGAACGTGATATTTTCGACATGGCCAGCAGTGGATTTGCCTCGACGGTGCGTTTAGCGAAAAGTTCGCCCGAAATGTGGACGCCAATTTTTAAGCAAAATAAGGATAATGTTATTGAAACATTAGAGGAATATATAAATAACCTCATTCAATTCAAGGCGCTCATGGAAGGCGATAATTTTGAGGCTGTTTTTAAAGAAATGAAAGATACGAACCACATTAGGGATATTTTAAACGGAATTATTTAGACATCACAGAACCAATTATAAGGTATTTAATATTAAAATAAATTTAAAAATAGATTTTTCCCGCCGGGAAAAGTTAGAAAGACAAAAGGGATATGGAAAATAAGAAAGACATGAGAAACTGGTTAGATGATTTAAAATTAGATCATCCACTGGTCATTGCGGGACCATGCAGTGCTGAAACGGAGGAACAGGTATTGAAGATTGCACATGAGTTAAAGGATACCGATGTGAATTATTTTAGGGCCGGTATTTGGAAACCCAGGACCCGACCAGGAAATTTTGAAGGTGTCGGTTCTCTAGGCTTAAAGTGGCTCCAGAAGGTTCAAAAGGAAACCGGTATGAAGGTGTGCACCGAGGTGGCCAATGCGGCTCATGTAAAACTGGCCTTGGAGCACGATATTGATATGCTCTGGATTGGGGCCCGATCGACGGTAAGTCCGTTTATCATGCAGGAAATAGCCGATGCATTGGAAGGTACCGATAAGCCTGTTCTTATTAAAAATCCTGTAAACCCGGATTTGTCCTTATGGTTAGGAGGCATTGAACGCATTTACAGTTCCGGAGTAAAGAATATAGGAGCCATACACAGAGGATTTTCAACTTACCAGAAGACCAAATATCGCAATATACCGGAATGGCAGTTGGCCATCGAGTTTCAAAATAAATTTCCGGACATTCCATTAATTAACGATCCGTCCCACATCACGGGTAAACGCGATATGATTTTTGATGTCTCTCAGGAGGCCCTGGATTTAAATTTTGATGGTTTAATGATTGAAACACACCATGATCCGGATAATGCCTGGAGTGATGCAGCACAGCAGGTAACCCCTTCAACACTGGTACAAATTATGAGAGATTTGAAAATAAAAAAGGAAACCGATGCAGAAGCGGAATACGTGAGCGCCTTGAGTAATTTAAGGGCACAGATTGATGTGGTGGACAATCAAATTATTACCTTGTTAGGGAAACGTATGGAGGCCGCCGACGGTATAGGTGCTTTAAAGAAAAGTAGAAATGTCGCCGTTTTGCAGTCCAAAAGATGGAACGAAATTTTGGGAAAAATGGTGTTGGAAGGTGAGCAACACGGGTTGAGTGAGGAATTTGTCTTGCGTATGTTTAAGGCCATTCACCAGGAATCTATCAACCATCAGGAAAAGATTATAAATGGATAATGGATAAAAAAAGGCCCCGGGATACGGGGCTTTTTTGTTTCTCGGGTAAGATTACTTGTTTCTTTTAAAAATATAACGGGTTATAAAAATACCTTGATTATCGTCTTTCCCGGCATCACTTTCCACAGCACTGGTTACGAAGGCCAGTTCCCAACCTTCTGCGATCATCGCATTAATTTTAGAACCAACGACAGCATCATTGGCAGCGATGTTCTGAAAACGGATGCCTCCTATGTTGTAAAAGTTGAGCAATTTGGTTTCCTCGAAATCCTTAACGCGGATATCACTTCGTTTTGACTTGTTCCTCGTGTTATCTTCTTCAGTTTGCTCGGAGGTAAAATCCTCATAATCCCGCTCATCTTCAGCGGATATGATACGCGACCTGCCCAAACCACTTGGTACAATCGATTCAACCGTTGTAATAATCTTATATTCAATTTGAGCGTAGGAATCTACAAATGCGAAAAGCCCCATCAGGAGCAGCAGTAATAATTTTTTCATATGGTACACAATTTTTAAAATTTAAGGCCTAATATAGATATTTTCTGTTCAGTAATAATAACTTTTTTTGAACTATTTTTGAAGTATGACAGGCATCGTTTACAAATCAACCGGAAGTTGGTACACGGTTAAAACCGAGCTGGGTCATCTATACGAGTGTCGGATAAAAGGCAAGTTTCGTATTAAAGGGATTAAAAGCACCAATCCTATTGCTGTAGGCGATATCGTTGATTTTGAGCTGGAGTCCGGCAACGATATGGATTCCGGGATCATACATAATATTCATGACAGGAAGAATTATATCGTAAGGAAGTCGGTTAACCTCTCGAAACAAACACATATTATAGCGGCAAATTTAGACCAGGTTTTTTTAATGATAACCATTAATAATCCGCCAACACTTACCAGTTTTATCGATCGGTTTCTGGTTACCGCAGAGGCCTATTCTATAAAGTCCATACTGCTTTTCAATAAAATAGACAGCTATGATGAAGAGACACTGATGGAAGTAAAATATCTGGCACATGTGTATAGGAATATAGGGTATGAATGTATTGGTATTTCGGCAAAGACAGGAAAAAATTTAGAAAAGGTAAAAGCACTGATGACCGGGAAGGTGAGCATGTTCTCGGGACATTCCGGTGTTGGGAAATCGACACTCATCAATGCCCTGGAACCGTCTTTGGATTTAAAGACTAAGGAAATTTCCAATTTGTACATGCAGGGGCAACATACTACTACCTTTGCTGAAATGTTCGATACTGGTTTTGGTGCCAAGATTATAGATACCCCCGGAATAAAGGGATTTGGGATAGTCGATATGGATAACGAGGAAGTTGGCGATTATTTCCCTGAAATTTTTAGGTTGAAACAGGATTGTAAGTTTAACAATTGTTTACACCTTCAGGAACCCAAGTGCGCCGTAAAAAAAGCTCTGGACCAGGACCAGATCGCTTATTCGCGATATAGAAGCTATGTACAGATTCTACAGGGTGAAGATGACACCTACAGAACTGATAATTGGGATAAGGCATGAGAGTCGTTATTCAGAGAGTGTCTCAGGCACAGGTTATTATTGAAGGGAATGAAGTCGCTTCGATAGGTAATGGGCTTTTGGTCTTTTTAGGTATTGTAAATGACGATACAAAGGAGGATATCGAATGGCTTAGCAACAAAATAATCCATCTGCGCATTTTTAACGATGCCCAGGGGGTGATGAACAGATCTGTGAAGGAGACCAGTGGCGATATTATCGTGGTGAGCCAGTTTACGCTGCATGCCTCCACCAGGAAAGGGAATCGCCCAAGTTATATTAAAGCTGCCAAACCGGACTATGCTATACCCATGTATGAGTTGTTTGTAAAGCAGTTGGAAAGTCATCTGGGTCGCCCAGTGCAAACCGGACGGTTCGGGGCCGACATGAAAGTGCAATTGCTCAACGACGGACCTGTAACAATACTAATAGATTCTAAAATAAAGGAATAATTAATAACATGGATATTCAAAATGCTCAAAAGGTAGTAGACCAATGGATTAAAACTCACGGGGTACGGTATTTTAATGAACTGACCAATATGGCCCAGCTCACTGAAGAGGTGGGAGAGGTGGCGCGGATTATAGCGAGGCGTTATGGTGAACAAAGTGAAAAGGAAAGCGATAAGGACAAAGACCTGGGAGAAGAATTAGCGGATGTACTCTTCGTATTATTGTGTTTGGCCAATCAGACCGATACCGATTTGCAGAAGGCTTTTAACAAGAGAATGGAAAAAAAAGCAAAACGAGACCATGACAGACACCATAGCAATGAAAAATTGAAAGGACCTTCCTAGTCGGCAGATCTTAAAATTTTTGGGACAGTCCCAAAAAAACAAGAAATTCCGTAGCATTACTCTCCATTATCGCATAAATTTGTCAGCTTTAAAAGCAAGACCCTCTACAATGGATATTACGCTTCATAAATCGCATATTAATAGCCGTCAATCCCATATAACTATAACGGGATCGAAGAGCGAATCGAATCGCCTATTGCTGTTGCAGGCCTTATATCCGCAAATAGAATTACGCAACGTTTCGAATTCTGATGACAGCGATTTAATGGCCGAGGCTTTGAAGTCTTCGTCTCATCGTATCGATATTCACCATGCCGGAACGGCCATGCGCTTCCTGACCGCATATTTTGCCATTCAGGAAGGGCGGGAGGTAACGCTCACCGGATCGAAACGAATGAAAGAACGGCCTATTAAAATCTTGGTGGAAGCCCTAAAGGATTTGGGAGCTGATATTACCTATTTGGAAAATGAAGGTTTTCCGCCTTTAAAAATAAAGGGGAAGCACCTTACAAAACATAAGATCGCCTTGCAGGCAAATGTCAGCAGTCAGTATATTTCGGCCCTATTGTTAATTGCCTCTCGATTGGAAAACGGAATTGAATTGCATTTAGAGGGTGATATCACATCCGTACCTTATATAAAAATGACCCTGAGTTTATTGGAGGACATCGGCATAAAAACAGCTTTCTCAGGCAATACCATTAAGGTCGACCCGAAGGTAGATGATCCAACACCAAAGACCCTGACAGTCGAGTCCGATTGGTCTTCGGCCTCCTATTTTTTTAGTATCGTAGCCCTATGTGATGTCGGGACTGAAATCACATTAGCCTCCTACAAGGAAAATTCGCTACAAGGCGATTCCTCCTTAGTTGAATTTTACAAACAGTTTGGAGTAGAGACCACCTTTGCAAAACACAGTATAACGCTTTTAAAATCGGAGCATGTCAGCCGGGAATCCTTAATTGAGTTCGATTTGACAAATGCTCCTGACATTGCGCAAACCATAGCTGTGAGCTGTTTTGCTCTTGGTTTGGCTTGTCATTTAACCGGATTGCATACCCTGAAGATCAAGGAAACCGATCGATTGGTTGCCTTAAAAAATGAGATCGAAAAACTGGGTGGTAAGGTGGAAATCACGGAAAATGCCTTACATCTCTCAGCTTCAGACCATATGAATGAAGGGGTGTCCATCGCTACCTATAATGATCATAGAATGGCCATGGCCTTTGCACCTCTAGCCTTGAAAATCCCGATCATTATTAAAGATGCGATGGTTGTTACGAAATCTTATCCAACATTTTGGATGGATCTGGAATCCATCGGATTTCGCATTGCCAAATAAAAATCACCCATTTACTTGACAACCCCTACCTTCACATTGTATATTTGCACCTTGCAAAAAAAATAATAAATAAACATTCGTATGAATGTTACAGGCTTATGCTGAGTGAATACTACGCATGACCATTAAAAAAAATAACCTAAGACACATGAAATTATCAAACTTTGGTTTCAATTTACCGAACGACCTTTTAGCAGAATATCCATCGGAAAACAGAGATGAGTCTCGCTTAATGGTTCTAAACAGGAAAGAACAAACCATAGAACACAAACAGTTTAAAGATTTAATAGATTATTTTAATGAGGAAGACGTGTTAATTTTAAATAACACCAAGGTTTTTCCTGCCAGACTTTATGGAAATAAGGAAAAAACAGGAGCGCGAATTGAAGTGTTTTTGTTGAGGGAGTTAAATGAAGAACAACGTCTGTGGGATGTTTTAGTGGACCCTGCTCGCAAAATACGTATTGGAAATAAGCTGTATTTTGGTGATGATGATACCCTGGTGGCTGAGGTTATTGATAACACGACCTCCAGAGGAAGAACCTTAAGATTTCTATACGATGGATCATACACGGAATTTAGAAATAAACTTAAGGAATTGGGTGAAACGCCCCTTCCAAAATACATTAAACGCAGTGTAGAGCCGGAAGATGAAGAGCGGTATCAAACCATTTTTGCAAAGAATGAAGGTGCTGTCGCGGCACCAACAGCGGGTTTGCATTTTTCTAAACATTTATTAAAGCGATTGGAAATCAAAGGGGTTAACTTTGCTGAAGTGACTTTGCATGTTGGACTGGGAACCTTTAATCCGGTTGAGGTAGAAGACTTGTCCAAACATAAAATGGATAGTGAACAACTGACCATTGATGCCAAAGCAGTGGATATAGTGAATACGGGTATTTTAAACAAGAAACGGGTATGTGCTGTTGGCACAACTGTTATGCGGGCTATTGAGAGCGCTGTCTCATCGAATGGTATGCTAAACGAAATGGACGGTTGGACCAATAAATTTATTTTCCCACCATACGATTTTAGTATTGCGAACTGCATGGTGACGAATTTTCACACGCCAAAATCCACTTTACTCATGATGGTATCTGCTTTTGCAGGTCATGACTTTATAAAACGCGCCTACGATGAGGCAATAAAGGAGCAGTATAGATTTTACAGCTATGGCGATGCCATGCTCATTTTATAATTTGAAATGTATAAAAGTTTATATAAAAGCCTTGTTTTCAAGGCTTTTTTATTTAAAGGCCGCGTTGCATACATTTTAAAAGTTTAATAGACGTATAGCGAATTCACCTACACCATCTCCTATGGATTATCAGGAAGTGGATAACCGACTATTTAAGAGAGCTCATTTTTAACTATTTTTACAAGACTCATGGTAACAGACAAAAAGGATATTCGTGCACTGAGCAAGGAACAGTTAAGAGATTTCTTTGTAAGCAAAGGAGATAAGGCCTTTCGTGGTAACCAGGTCTATGAATGGCTCTGGCAGAAGGCTGCGCATGATTTTGAGGATATGACCAATATTTCGAAGGAAACACGACAAATGCTTGACGCTCATTTTGTGATCAACCATATAGAGGTCGACAGCATGCAGCGCAGTAACGATGGGACCATAAAGAATGCGGTGCGCTTGCATGATGGCCTAATTGTGGAATCGGTACTCATACCTACTGCTACCAGAACTACCGCCTGTGTATCGAGTCAGGTGGGCTGCAGTTTAGATTGCAAATTTTGTGCAACGGCCCGATTAAAACGCATGCGGAACTTAAATCCTGATGAAATTTATGATCAGGTCGTGACTATAGACAAGGAAAGCCGACATTATTTCAACAGACCCTTAAGCAATATTGTATTCATGGGAATGGGAGAGCCACTCATGAATTATAATAATGTCATTAAGGCGATCGAGAAAATCACCTCACCTGAAGGATTAGGAATGTCTCCGAAACGCATAACGCTCTCCACATCTGGAATACCTAAAATGATAAAGAAAATGGCGGATGATGGGGTAAAATTTAATCTGGCCGTATCCCTGCATTCGGCTATTGATAGTGTTAGAACTTCGATAATGCCCTTTAACGAAACCTTTCCCTTACAAGATCTTCGGGATGCACTGGAATATTGGTATGCCAAGACCAAGCGAAGAATAAGTTATGAGTATGTGGTTTGGAAGGGTATTAATGACACGGACGAGCATATTGAAGCTTTTGTGAAATTCTGTAAATATGTACCTTGTAAGGTTAATATTATCGAATATAATCCTATTGATGATGGACATTTTCAGCAAGCGGCATCGGAGGTACTGGACAGGTACATTCGTGTTCTTGAAGATAACCATATTGTTGTTAATGTGCGTAGAAGCAGGGGGAAAGATATAGACGCAGCTTGTGGCCAGCTGGCTAATAAGAGCTAAACCGTGATTTCTATTCCGCTACCTGAAAGGTTATAATCAGACGACCTTTTATAAAGGACACCTGACTTGTGTAGAGCCATAGAAACCCATTTAGCAGGGATTTATTGAAATTTTAAGGTGCTAAAACTTATCTTTGACAACTCATAGTTAATGTATTGAAAATAGTAGAGCAAATAAAACAGCCCATTGCGTTTGAAATGGATCTTTTTGAACAAAAGTTCCGCTTATCCATGTCCAGTCGGGTGGCCCTGTTGAATAGAATCACACATTATATTGTGAATCGAAAGGGCAAGCAAATGCGACCCATGTTTGTGTTTTTGGTTGCCAAAATGGTGTCCAATGGTGAGGTGTTGGAACGAACCTATCGAGGCGCATCCGTAATTGAATTGATCCATACAGCTACCCTTGTGCACGACGATGTGGTAGACGACAGTAACCGGCGTCGCGGTTTTTTTTCGGTCAATGCCCTGTGGAAAAATAAAATAGCCGTTTTAATAGGAGACTTTCTGCTTTCGAAAGGCTTATTATTGTCTATTGATAATAACGATTTCGACCTCCTAAAGATCATATCGGTAGCGGTTAGGGAAATGAGTGAAGGGGAATTGCTTCAAATTGAAAAAGCGCGAAAACTGGATATTACCGAAGCGATATACTATGATATTATACGTAAAAAAACGGCTACCCTCATTGCTGCCTGTTGCAGTTTGGGTGCCGCATCTGTAAAACCGGATTCTCAGGATGTCGAACAGATGCGGAAGTTCGGAGAGCTCATAGGTATGGCATTTCAAATCAAGGATGATTTGTTCGATTATGGTGAAACCCAGATTGGTAAACCCACAGGAATTGATATAAAAGAACAAAAAATGACCTTGCCTCTTATTTATGTCTTGAATACCTGTTCACCTAAAGACAAAGAATGGTTAATAAACTCCATAAAAAACCACAACAGAAATTCAAAACGCGTCAAGGAAGTTATTGCGTTCGTTAAGCGGAATGGGGGTTTGGATTATGCCATTGCAAAGATGAAGTTATTTCAGAATGAAGCACTGCAGTTGCTTGAAACCTATCCGGAAACCGCATATAAAAATGCCCTAAAACTTATGGTTAATTATGTTATAGAGCGCAAGAAATAGGTGTAGTAGGGTTGCCTTTGGAAAGCAATACCCATACCTTGTGTGTGCAAAAAACGCTGCTTATTTGATCTATTGCTGCTGCTGCTGCTGCACTTGCTGAATAATTTCCTGATTTTTACGATAGCTGTTGATCGTTTTATCCTTTTTATTTAGAGGGAATACCAGGTCTTCGGTTGTACTTTTAACGGAGCCGACTTTAACTTTAACATAAAGGTCGTCTTTGGCATTTCCTTTGTAGACCCCTTTTACCGGAGCACAATCGTGATAATCCCGACCTGAAGCCAATTTTACGTGGTATTGATTGGCAATGGTATTATTGGTTGGATCGATGCCCAACCAACCATAAAATGGAATATATACTTCAATCCAGGCATGAGTGGCACCTTCACCTCTTGTGTTTTCGTCACTCGGACAAATATAACCACTAACATAACGTGCAGGTATACCAAGCATTCTCACCATTTGAAGCAAAATATTAGTGAAATCCTGGCAAACGCCTGCTTTTAATTTCCATACCAGATCCAATTTGGAATCTACTGCAGTGATACCCTGGATGTACTTGAAATTTGTGTTTATATAAGAACTAAATTCCAGTACCATCTGAAAGGGGGTTAACTCATTGCCGTTTTTGGATCGGATCATATCCAATATCTCGGGCGTACCATCAAAGGTTTTAAATCTTAGAAAATCGAAGAATTCCGTGTGGGATGCGATCGATTTTAATTCGTCCCATTGCTCCTTTACTGATACGGCATCTTCAGGATACCCCCTCTCGGTAGTTTCTATCTCGACCTCCGAGGCAATAGAAAGAAAGTTGTGAGGCTCGATGACCATAAATGTGCCAACGGTGTTCCCAAAAGCATCCTGATAGGTTTCGATTTTAGGATTGCTACTAATGGTAATGTTATGTGATGATACGTTTTGAAATTCATTTTCAATGGGATACAACATAATCTGGTTGGCTCCGTCGATAACAAAATCAGTATAAGTGTATTTTGTTAAATGTTTAATATAAAACCGTGGCATGTTCTGTGATTAGCTAATATGGGAAAAGTATACCGTATTAATGCTTAACGAAATACTTCTAATATCCTCTTTAATGTCCTTAATGAAATTTTCAAGTCCTTGCTCGTAAATACTTTCAATAGTAGTATATTTTATTGTGCTTTCAAGCTTTCCTATCAAAAAATCCAAATTATTTTTTTCCAACTCATGAATATCGATAAGCATTTGAATATGTCTGTTCAGTTTATCTATACAATATAATACGGAGCGTGGAAATAATTTATCCTGAAACACCATGGTGATCACGTGATTTTCATTAAAACTGGATTTGTGTTTTTTAAGGTAAAGTTGGTAACCGCCAATGGATAACAATAGGTTTTTCCAATAATAGGTTTGTTCCAAACCATCTGAAGTTGTCGCAATTTTAACCAATTTTAAGGCGGTAAAATCTGAAATCTGAATGACCCGTTCCAGAAATTTACCGACATTCATAAAATTATAGGATGCCCCGCGTTCCTGGGTGGTATCCATGGTTCCCAGATAAATTAAATGGAAGCTTTTTAATTTTTCTAAAAATGCTACCGGATCCTCTTCAATAATGTTTTTATGAAAATTATCTTTAGTTAAAAACAAATAATAATTATTGATACACAGCCAAAGTTCTCGAGAGATATGCTCTTGGACACTTCGCGCATTTTCACGTGCTTTTGTTACAATGTTTAAAATGGAATTGCTATGATCAGGACTAAAAACCATATAATCGATACATGCGATGGGATCTTCTGTGGTGAAGGTATTGTCAAAATCGGTATAGTTATTAATGATAGGTGCCCAGGGAAACAATTCCGGTGAATCCTGATTCGCATAAAAATTTACCTTGAGCAAACTTACAATACTGTTACCGCGTTCCATATAGCGATCTAACCAAATAAGATTGTTTGCGACTCTACTTAACATGTTCTAATAATTTATTGTTGAATGACCCATGTGTCTTTACTTCCTCCGCCCTGTGAGCTGTTAACCACCAGTGATCCTTTTTTGAGTGCTACCCGCGTTAAACCACCCGGGGTGATGTCGATACCATCTCGCCCTGATAGTGCAAATGGCCTTAAATCGACACAGCGCGGGGAGAGCATGCCATCAATACAGCATGGTGCGGTTGACAGCTTCAGAATGGGTTGAGCGATAAAATTTGAAGGGTTTTCACGCACGGTTACCAGGTAATCCTCGATCTCCTTTTCAGAGGCCTCATGTCCCATCAGCATGCCATAGCCACCACTCCCATCGGTCTTCTTTAAAACCATTTTGGTTATGTTTTTAACCACGTAGTCATGGTCTTCGGGCTTCGCCATCTGATAGGTCTCAATGTTCTTTAAAATGGGTTCCTCATTTAAGTAATACTTTATCATATCAGGCACATGCACATAGGTGGCTTTGTCGTCTGCTACGCCCGTACCCGGAGCATTCACTATATTGACGTTGCCTTTTCTGTACGCGGCCATTATGCCTGCTACACCAAGTGTACTTGCAGCATTGAACTCCAAAGGATCTAAAAAGGCATCATCAACACGTCTGTAGATCACATCAACTCGTTTTAGCCCATTTGTCGTTTTCATATATACGAAATGATCCTTAATAACCAAATCACTACCTTCAACCAATTCAATACCCATCAATCGGGCTAAAGTCGAATGCTCGTAATAGGCAGAATTATATATGCCCGGAGTCAACAGCACCACATTGGGATTATTTTGATCGGAGAGTTCACTTAATTTTTTATACAGGACATTCGGGTAATTCGATACTGCTCTGATGCCATTCTTGGGGAGAACACCCGGGAAAATACGTTTGGAAATTTCTCTGTTTTCCAGCATATAGCTTACCCCGGAAGGGGTTCTTAAATTATCCTCCAGAACATAAAATTCACCGTCACTATTTCTGATCAGGTCTACTCCGGCAATGTGGACATAGACATCATAGGGCACATTCACGCCCACCATTTCCCTGAGGTAATTTGGACAGGAATAAATAAGATCAGAAGATATGATACCATCTTTCAGTATAAACTGATCGTGATATATGTCCTTGATAAATAAATTAAGTGCTTTTAAACGTTGTTTAATACCACGGTCTATTTTATCCCATTCTTTTGATGTTATTATTCTTGGAATAACATCAAAGGGAAATATCTTTTCAATGCCCTGGCTGTCATTATAGACCGTAAACGTTACGCCCTGACTCATAAACAGTTGCTTAGAGAGTTCCTCTTTTTTATAGAGTGCTTCCGGAGATGTATTCTTTAAGAATGAGTTAATTAAATCGTATTGCTGCCTAATTGAAGTCTCACTGGAATACATTTCATCCCAGGTATCAGGAAGTAAACTATAGGAAGAAAATAATGCGTCATTGGTCATAATGTTATCCCTTTTTTTAAATATAACATTTTTTATTAAAAATTCAATAATATTCTTATTTCTAAACAGATAAATCAAGGTATCTTAATTTTTGTTGCATTTAATTTTATAATTAAATGAAATCAAACCCTTTAATTATATTTTGTTCAATGTGTTGGTCTTTTAAAAGTGAGGGTGTGGAATATAAAATGTCCATCAGTTTGTTTCTCAGGAATAGGTCAAACCCATGTTTTGAGTTTTACACGTGTGAACACCTTTGTATGGCAATGACGCGTTCGCAGGTGAAACCATACTAAGCTTATATTGGATAAATTTTTGAAATAAAAAAGCAGGTCCCGAAGTGAATTCCGGAACCTGCTTAATGCTATTGATCAGAACTTATGAGTTAGTCAAGTAATGGTTTGTTTTTGTCCTTAATCAAATAACGGTTATACATTATAAGTGTTGGTAAAGATACTTGAAGGCCGTTTAGAAAAATATGATTATTGTCATGTATATTGGTGTTGGAGATGATTTTTAATACCAATAGATTGTCTTAACTTTACACGGTTATTCCTGCCTGATATTATAGCAACCCCATTCCGTGTGAATGAAACAGGTTTTAAATCAGGAATGCACTAAAAAAATATTAAATTTATGGGCTTCGGCATTTGTCTCTTTGGAGATAAGACATGCCCTAAGAACAAGTAATTTGATTTCACAAACTACCATAGACCAAGTTTTCGAAACCGCTCGTGTTGAGGAGGTGATAGGCGATTTTGTTCAATTAAAGAAATCAGGTAGTAATTATAAAGCCTTAAGCCCTTTTAGTGATGAAAGGACACCAAGTTTTATGGTGTCTCCCGTCAAACAGATTTGGAAAGACTTTTCGAGTGGGAAAGGGGGAAATGTCGTTGCCTTTTTGATGGAACATGAACATTTTACCTATCCTGAAGCAATTAAATATCTGGCAAAAAAATATAATATAGAAATAGAGGAGACCGAGCGGACCGATGCGCAGAAGGAAGCAGCCAATGAGCGTGAAAGTCTCTATTTGGTAACTGAATATGCCAATACCTATTTTCAAAAGATACTTCAGAACACCGATCAGGGAAAGTCGATAGGTAAAAGTTACTTCAGGGAACGCGGATTTACGGAAGAGACCATAAAAGAATTTAATCTGGGATATGCCTTAAACGAATGGCAGGCCTTTACGGATGACGCTTTGAAAAATGGCTATAATATTGATTTCCTGGAAAAGACGGGATTGACCATAGTCAAGGATGACAAGCGCTATGACAGGTTTAAAGGACGCGTGATATTTCCTATTAAGAGTATGAGCGGTCGTGTGTTGGGTTTTGGCGGACGTATTCTTATAAATGATAAGAAGGCTGCCAAGTATGTCAATTCGCCGGAAAGCGATATTTACCATAAAAGTAAAGTCCTCTATGGCATTTATCATGCGAAACAGAGCATTGCCCGGGAGGATAATTGTTTTCTTGTGGAAGGTTATACCGATGTCATTCAGCTGTATCAAAAGGGCATAAAGAATGTCGTGTCCTCCTCCGGTACGGCATTAACTCCGGAACAGATCAGGTTAATTAACAGGCTCACAAAAAACATAACGGTTTTATTCGATGGCGATGCGGCGGGTATGCGCGCCTCCCTTCGCGGCATTGACCTTATTTTGGAGCAAGGTATGAATGTTAAGGTGTGCTCCTTTCCGGAGGGTGAAGACCCGGATAGTTTTGCCAGGCAAAATTCACTGGAGGAACTCTCAGGTTTTTTAGAGGAAAATGCCCGTGATTTCATTCAGTTTAAAGCTTCGGTCCTATATGAAGATTCAAAGAACGACCCCATTAAAAAGGCCAATGTCATTAGGGATATTGTGAACAGTATCTCAAAAATACCGGATCGTATTAAAAAAGAAATCTATATCCAGGAATGTGCCAGGATAATGGATATTAGCGAAGCCGTTTTGTTTAGCACTTTGGCTCAAATTAATCGAAAGGAATTTCAGGAGGCGAATAAGAAATATAAAGAAACTCAAAAGGCCTTTCAGGTTATAAGACAGGAACAATCTGTCAAGAAAGTTAATTTACAATATGAATTGGAAAGGAAAATCATTGAAATCCTGCTTCTCTATGGAAATAAGACGGAAGATTTTGAAGATCTAATCCTTAAGGAGAATGAAAATAGTGAATTGATCCTGGAGCCCATTATTCATAAGATAAAAGTATTTGAAAAGGTGTTTCTGGATCTTCAGGATGATGAAATGGAATTTACCGATGAAAAGTTTAAAAGTTTGTATTATACGATAATAGATGCACTCAATCAGAACCCGGAACTCGATTTGAAAACATTTGTTAATTCAGTTGATAAGGAATTGGCGAGTGAAATCACAACAATTTTAATGGATGACGAGCGGTATAATCTGGACAATTGGCAACGCATGAATATTTATCCAAAAGAGAAACATCATACGGTTGCACAATTGGTTAGTGAAACCATATTGAGTTTGAGATGTTTTTTAATTGACCAAAAGGTCAAAGAATTTCAAAAGGAGACGGTACAGAATAAATCGCAATCGAATAAAGATATACTTGAAGAAGTAAAGGATTATTCAAGTCTGAAAATGTTATTGTCCAGGAAGCTTAATCGCGTGCTTTAGCGCTTAAATTTGATCTGAAATTTTAGCCTGATTTACCAAATCAACCAAATTATTAACCTTAAGTTTTCGCATTAATCGCGCTTTGTATGTGCTAACGGTTTTCTCGTTAATATCTAACTCCTGTGAAATTTCCTTATTCTTTTTGCCAATGGTTAGCAATTTCAGGACTTCAGCCTCGCGAGTCGATAATTTTTTATAAAACCTGCCTGATCTGTTATTACGAGCTCCAAAGGCCAGCTGCTGGGTTAGTTCATTGCTCAAGTGGATTCCACCGTCATAAACTTTAGTAATGGCTTCACTTATGGTAATGATATTTACAGTTTTTGAGATATAACCACAGGCGCCTGCCTTGATGGCGTTAATGGCATACACTTCCTCCGGTTCACCACTGAAGATAATGGTCTTGATATCCGGATAGTCATTTTTAAGATACCGTAATACCGTTAGTCCGTTTAATTTCGGGAAATTGACTTCCGTAATAATAATGTCGACAGGATTATGTTTTACAAATTCAAGTATGGCCTCACCATCATCAACACTTCCGACAATATCAATATTGGAAGATGATGACAAGAGGAGCTCTAACCCCTTTCTGATAATAGGGTGATTGTCTGCTATTAATAATTTTATCATAGTGGTTTAGCTTTTTAGAACAGAATTATTTGAGCGAATAATTTTGCGTGATTGAGAGACTTAAGCTATCATGTAAAGATAATACTTTTTTAGCAAATTACAACGCGTTAAGCAACTGCTCAGGGATATTGCAAACAGGGATTGGAACCATTTTATGTTTGTTGGCACCGTTGTATTCTTTGTAGATTTTAAACACTTCTTTTTCACGTCCGTCAAAATCTTCAAGGGTCTTATTTTCGGCATCCATTTTCATGGCCCATTCCAGTTCCGGGTAAGAGGCGCCAATTTGTTCTTCATCCGTTCGGTCGTCGCCCCACAAGCCATCGGTGGGCGGTGCATCAATAATATCTTGGTTAATGCCGAGAAAATGGGCTAATTCATATACTTGTGTTTTCAATAAGTCGGCAATGGGACTCACGTCCACACCACCGTCACCGTATTTAGTAAAAAATCCAACACCAAAATCCTCAACTTTGTTTCCTGTTCCGGCAACGAGTAAATTATCCAGTGCTGCAAAATAATATAAGGTGGTCATTCTAAGTCGAGCCCTCGTATTGGCCAAGGACATGAACCTGTCTTCTTCATTATCGACTTTAGGCAAAGCCTCGATGAGGCTATCGAATACCGGGGTTAGATTAATTTGGGTGATACTGACATGTTTAAAATTAGATTGTAACCAATCAATATGTCTTAAGGCTCTGTTAACCTGAGCTTCCGATTGATGAATGGGCATCTCCAAACACAAAACCTTTAATCCAGTTTTAGCACAAAGTGTAGAAGTTACAGCAGAATCGATGCCTCCAGAAACGCCAACCACAAAACCCTGAATTCCTGCTTCGGTGGCATAGTTTTTTAACCAGTCTACAATATGGTTTATTACTTTTTCTGTTTGCATATTGGGCTAATTTTAATTATAAGAATAGTACATTTGCAAACAAAAATAAAAGAAACACCTCAATTTATAAAAGATTATACCGTTTAAGTTGTTGTATGAAAAAAATAGGTTCCCTTTTTATTTTACTCGTTGTCTTTCTTTCCTGTAATAAGGAAAACAGGTTAGAGCAAAACATTGACAAAATAAATACCGATATAACGGTAGAGCGGTTTGACAGGTTGTTTGCCAATGTAGAAATAGAAGCGTTGTCGAAGTTGAAGCAGGACTACCCATTTATGTTTGCCAAAAAGTATTCAGACTCGTTTTGGATTGCGCAGAAAAAGGACAGCTTACAGCGGGAACTGTTCTTAGAAGTTGAAAAGGCATTTCCTGATTTTGAGGATGTCGAGCTGGAGATCGAATCCCTTTTTAATCATTTAAAGTATTACTTTCCGGAATTTAAACTGCCGCGTGTGATTACGACGACTTCGATGGTTGATTACAGGAACAAAGTCATCCTTACCGATACTATTGTTTTGCTTTCCATTGATACCTATTTGGGATCACAGCATAAATTCTATGCCGGTATTCAAAAATATATTGCTTCAAATTTAAGGAAAGAGCAAATTGTGGTCGATCTATCAGGGGCATACGCCGAAAAATACATCTATCAATCACCGCGAAAAACGCTATTGGATGAAATGATTTATTATGGAAAGGTACTTTATTTTAATGATCTGATGATTCCATTCAAAAGCGAATCGGAACGCATCGGATATACCGATGAGGAGCTGCAATGGGCTCAGACCAATGAAGGTTATATCTGGCGTTATTTTGTAGAACGTGAATTGTTGTACAGTACCGATTCCAAACTGCCAAATCGTTTTATTAACCCGGCACCTTTTACTAAGTTTTATTTGGAAGAAATTGATAGCGAATCCCCGGGACGACTGGGACAATATATGGGTTGGCAAATTGTAAGGGCCTATATGGAAAACAACGATGTTACACTAAAGGAACTGCTGGTTAACAGCAGTGAGGCTATTTTTAATAATTCGAAATTCAAACCCAGGAAATAATGACAAGACATACAAAATCGAAAATTGAGCTACATGTTGAGTTAGATGAGAATCGTGTGCCTGAAAAGTTACATTGGTCTGCACAGGATGGCGGTATTGCGAATGAAGAGGCCAAAGCCATGATGTTATCGGTATGGGATGGTGAGTCCAAAGAAACTTTGCGTATCGATTTATGGACAAAGGACATGCCGGTGGATGAGATGAAACTATTCTTTCATCAAACATTACGAGCCATGAGTGATACCTTTAACCGCGCTACCCAGGATGAAAAAATGACCGCCACCATGAGGGACTTTTGCGATTACTTTGCCGAAAAGCTGGAGTTGAAAAAACCGGAATGAGATTCCAGAGGAAGCAGAACAGGAGTCAATAGACGATTTACCATTCGTTAATTCTGTTCGAGTCCAGTTTAATAAAAATAAAAATTAAAATGGTGAAGGCCCACAAGCCTGAGCCTCCATAACTAAAAAGGGGCAGGGGTATACCAATTGTTGGAATTAATCCCATTACCATTCCGATGTTAATTAAAAAGTGCATGAATATAATAGCTGCCACACTATATCCATAAACACGACTGAACTGAGACTTCTGTAATTCGGCTAAATGAAGGATCCGTAAAATAAGTAATACAAAAATGATTACGACTAAGGTGCTGCCTAAAAATCCCCATTCTTCACCTACAGTACTAAAAATGTAATCCGTGTGCTGTTCCGGCACAAATTTTCCTGTGGTTCGGGTGCCCTCCAAAAAACCCTTTCCGGTCACACCACCGGAACGTATCGCCTTTTCAGATTCGTTGAGGTTATAAGCAAATGTTTTTTTCATTTGCTCCAGTTTTTCAGGATCTTGTTCCAGGCGCAACCACAGGCTTATTCGATCTTGTTGATGGGGCTTTAATATATCTTGATATACATATTTTATCGCAAATGACAACCCAACACAAAGCAGTAACAACAGAATAGATTTCAAGATAGAAAGTTTCTTATTCGATAAAAGCGTAAGAACAGTCAAAACCACTGCCGCGAGTAGGGCTGTTATTAAAACACCAAACTTCAATGACATTACCGATAACACTAGTATCAAAACACCTGAAATCAAATAGATTTTAGGCAGCCCTTCACGATAGAGCACAAAGAAAAACGCTGCATAAACAACGGTGCTTCCCGTATCGTTTTGCAATAGAACCAACACCGCTGGAACGATAATAATAATAAATGTTCGTATCTGATCTTTTAATCTTTTGATATCCGTATTAAGGTCGCTTATATATTTAGCAACGGCCAGGGCAGTCGCTGCTTTTGCAAATTCACTGGGCTGTAATGTCATGCCTCCGAAGGCATACCAGGAAGTGGCGCCATTAACGTTCTTTCCAAATAGAAATAGCCCCATAAGGGACAGCATCGAGAGGATATAGATGATACTGGAAAAACGTTCATAAAATTTTGCTTCAATAGATAGTACCAGAACAATTAAGCCCAGTGTAAAAAGAATAAATACAAGTTGTTTGCCATAGGGTTGAGAAAAATTAAAGTAATCCAAAGATTCACCCACATGTGAAGCAGAAAGGATGTTTAACCAACCAAATCCAACGAGCAATAAAAATAGAATAATGGTTATCCAATCAAATTTGAAGTATCTGTTTGTTTCTCTAACCATTAAACACCCGGGTTTTCAAGTTCCTTTAATCGTTGTTTCAGATGTTGGTATTCTGATTCATCAACCGGATGAACAATCGTTTTATCATTAATGTTAAACGGTTTGCCAGAATAGGGTTTCGCATATTCTTCTTCCAATCCATATCTCAGAAGCCAATCTTCCAAATCCGTTCTGGTTATAAATCCTTTAATATGTTTTTCTATCATTAAACTCGCAATTTTACCGGCAAATCTGCTTCCCCAATAACCGTTTTCCACAAAGACCGCCAGTGCAATTTTTGGATTATCTTTTGGTGCAAATGCAACAAATATGGAATGGTCCGTCAATTGTGTTTTTTTACCGTCTATGATAGCAAAATTCTCAACGGTACCTGTTTTCCCACAAATGTCGATATCTTTTACCTGCAACATTGAAGCTGTACCTTTTTTGTAAACCTGAAACATGCCCTCTATTACGGGTTCGAAATTTTCACGATCTATGGTGGTGTATTTTGGTGCCGTAAATTGTTCTGGCAATGTTTCTCCTTCAATATTTTTTATGATATGAGGGGTATAGTAAAATCCTCTGTTCGCTATTGCGGCAATCATATTGGCCAACTGTATCGGTGTTGTGGCTACCTCTCCCTGGCCTATGGCATTCGAGATGGTATAGGTAGAGTAAAATGTTTTCGGATAAACATGTTTATAATAGTCTCGGTCCGGAATCCTGCCTTTTTGACCCACATACAAGTCGTTGTTTAAAAATTCTCCCAATCCAAAACTTTTGGCATGCGTACTCCAATTGTTGATCCCATCGGATGCATTTCCATTTTTGTCAAGGATTTTACGATAGGCCGTTGCAAAATAGGCATTACATGAACGCTGGATGCCGGTTATCATATTATTGACCGTTCCGACGTTGCAATGGCATTTCATGAAGCGATTGCCATAGCGATAACCGCGGTAGCAGGTCACCGTTTCTTTGGGTGTCAAAACCCCTTCCTGAAGGGCTATCAGCGCATTCATCAGTTTAAAGGGAGATCCAGGTTCATAAACACCTTGAAGACTTCTGTTAAATAAAGGTTTCCCAATGGTGTCTCTAAAAAGTTTGGTAAAATTAGCAGATCGATTTCGACCCACCAATATATTCGGGTTGTAGGAAGGCGCCGCTATCATGGCCAGAATCTCGCCGGATGATGGTTCAATGGCAATAACACCGCCGCGTTTGTTTTGCATAAGGAGCTCACCATAAGCCTGCAATTTGGCATCAATAGTTATGGTAATGTCCTTACCTTGCTGAGGAACCGTGTCAAACTTACCCTCTTTATAAGGACCAATATCTCTGTTAAATCGGTCTTTCTGAATAAATTTAATCCCTTTTACACCACGTAAGGTGTTTTCATAGGAGGCCTCAACACCTTGTTTCCCTTTTAAGTCTCCCATAATGTAATAGGGATCGTCCTTGATATCTCTGTAGCCCACTTCACCAATATCTCCTAAAACATTCGCTCCTATGGTTGTCTGGTAATGTCTTAAGGAACGTTTTTGTATATAAAACCCCTGATATTTTCTCATTTTTTCCTGTAGCACGGCGTAATCTTCTTTAGATAATTGGGCTACAAAAACAGAAGGTAGGCGTGGTGAATAATGATAGGCTTTTTCGAAGGTCTTTATAAAGGTCGCCTTATCAATTTTTAATAAACTGCAAAATTCTAAGGTGTCTAAAGGCTTTACTTCCCTTGGAATGACCATGACATCATATGAAGGCTGATTGGCCACCAAGAGCTGACCATTGCGATCATATACAAATCCCCGTTTTGGATAATCATATACCTTTCTAATCGCATTATCCTCAAACAAATTATGCTCGGTTGAAGTGTATACCTGCAAATAAAAGAGTCTGCCAATGAAAATAAATCCAATAAAAATGACCGATAAGAAAAGCAAAAATTTTCTCATGTTTTATTCCTACTAAATATTATTGTTAATAATACACATAATAATATAGTAAATATACTAGAGAATAACGCCTTCTGAAGGATTAAAATTATTTTTGAAACACTAAAAATTTCAAGTGAAAATAGGACTAAATGATGCACAGCAGTTAAAATGGCGATATAGTTTAATTTTGAGCCAAATTCAACCGTGTTGAATTTAATGGATTGATATTCATAGACCGTACCAAAAGAAGACTTTAAAAATAAGGGCCTGGTATAAGCGACCAAAACAGATCCTGCGGCATGAATCCCACCGGAATCCATAAATAGATCTATGGTTAAACCCAATAAAAAACTGAGAAAAATAAAGAGCATTCTATTATTTTTCACCGGATATAAAAGAATGAACAGGATGTATGGATAGGGGTTGATGTACCCCAAAAAATTTATCTGATTAAAAATAAGGACCTGCGTCAAAATAAGAATAACAAAACGCACAGCATGTATAGAAATAACATTATTCATTTAACAAATCGGTTATTTCGGGTTTGTCCATATTTTCTATGATATATACATGTTCTAAATTAGTCATATCATTGAACAGTTTTACGCTTAGGGTAAAATAATTCTCTGCATCATCTAATCTAAAATCCTGAATAGCACCTACCAAAACGCCTTTGGGAAATATGGAAGACCTTCCTGAAGTAATGATGGTATCACCAATGGTCAGATAAGATTCAGCTGCTTTTGGAATGTCAATTAGCTGCATGATCTCAGGAGAATTAGAATTCCAAATTAAGGTGCCAAAATGATTCGTATTTTTGAGTTTCGCACTTATTTGACTTGTAGTGTTTAAAATAGAAATCACGGTAGCATAGTTGTTGCTGGTTTTGTTTATGATTCCAACAATCCCAAGACTGCTTATAACTCCAAAATCTTCACGAATACTGTCGTTTTCCCCTTTATTTACAAGCAGAACATTATTGTTTAAACTGTATGAGTTTTTTATGACACGGGCATGGGTAAAACGATATAAACTATTGAATTTTAGGCTATCCAGGAAACTGGAGTCCCTCTCCGGCGTATTATACATTATTGATTTCAGCCGATTGTTTTCTTCGGCGAGCATCCTGTTCTGTGAATTCAAATTTAAATAAGAACTGATATTGTTTATGGAGTTGTAGATACCACCAGTAAAAAAGTTGGCAGAATTGATAAACTTACTTTTATGATAAGAGTGAGATTGTATGGTAAATAAAAGGGCAACAGAGAAAAGCAGCAAGAATAACAAAAAGGTTTTGTTTCTTATAATAAAATTTATAATCTGTTGCATGGGTTTTAAACCTATTTATGCTTTACTTAATCAATACACTTTTGTATTTAGGTAAGTTTTTAAGTGTAATACCGGTTCCCCGAACAACAGCTCGCAAAGGATCTTCAGCAATGTATACAGGCAAATCCGTTTTTTGTGATAACCGCTTGTCCAATCCCCTTAACATCGAACCGCCACCGGCCAAATAAATACCGGTATTGTAGATGTCGGCAGCTAATTCAGGAGGGGTTTGTGATAAGGTTTCCATAACGGCATCTTCGATACGTAAAATGGACTTATCGAGGGCTTTAGCAATTTCTCGATAGGATATAGATACCTGTTTTGGTTTTCCGGTAAGCAAATCACGGCCCTGAACGCTCATGTCTTCCGGTGGTAAGTCTAAATCCTCTGTTGCAGCACCAATCTGTATTTTTATTTTTTCTGCTGTGCGTTCACCGACATATAAATTATGTTGTGTGCGCATGTAATACACAATGTCATTTGTAAATACATCGCCAGCAATTTTCACTGATTTATCACAAACAATACCTCCTAATGCAATGACGGCAATTTCAGTGGTTCCACCTCCTATATCAACGACCATATTACCCTTGGGTTGCATAATATCAACTCCAATACCGATTGCGGCGGCCATAGGTTCATGAATTAAATAGACCTCCTTGCCGTTAACACGTTCAGCACTCTCTTTAACAGCACGCATTTCAACTTCCGTAATTCCTGAGGGGATGCATATCACCATACGCAAGGCCGGGGTAAAAAATTTCTTTTTCAAGGCCGGTATGTTTTTAATGAACATACTGATCATTTGCTCTGACGCATCAAAATCTGCAATAACACCATCCTTTAACGGTCTGATGGTTTTAATGTTTTCGTGTGTTTTACCTTGCATTAAGCTGGCTTCCTGACCGACTGCAATAATTTTACCGGAAATTCTATCACGAGCTACTATCGAAGGGGCATCAACAACTACCTTATCGGTATGGATGATAAGGGTATTGGCAGTACCTAAATCTATTGCAATATCTTCGGTTAGGAAGTCAAAAAATCCCATAAGTGTTTTGTAGTTTAAAAGTTTAAAAAACGAATTTCGTAAATGTAATAAAAGTTAATAATATACTAGGAATTATCCTGCTTAAAATTCTCTCGATTTAAGGTGTATTCCACTTATACGCATTTCGTCCGATTTTGGTTGGCTCAGGAATGACTTTTAACAGGAATACACCAAGATGTTAGGACTTGACGATTGCCTTTATTTCAGGTTGGCAGAATCGACAATAAATCTGTATTTAGTGTTTAAAATGACGGGTTCCTGTCATAACCATCGCTAAATTATTCTCATTACAATAATCAATGCTCAATTGATCTTTTATGGACCCACCCGGTTGAATTACGGCTTTGATTCCAGCATTATTGGCAATTTCCACGCAGTCGGGAAAGGGAAAAAAGGCATCACTTGCCATTACGGCACCATCCAAATCGAAATTAAAAGCCTGTGCTTTATGTATGGCTTGATTCAATGCATCTACCCGACTGGTTTGTCCGGTTCCGCTGGCGCATAACTGCTTGTTTTTGGCCAAGACGATAGTATTGGATTTCGTGTGTTTGCATATTTTCGAGGCAAACAACAAATCCTCAATCTGAGCTGTTGTGGGCTTAAGATGGGTTACATTTTGAAGGTGTTCGACACGATCCGTAACCGCATCCTTGTCTTGAACCAGTACCCCATTTAAACATGTTCTGATGTTTTTGTCAGGTAAATCAATTTCTTTTAAAACCAATAGAATCCGATTTTTTTTACCCTTTAGAATATCTAAGGCTGCATTTGAAAAGGCTGGAGCAATAACTACCTCACAGAACAGTTTGTGAATTTCTTCGGCCGTTGCTTTGTCTATCTCCTTATTACTTATCAGGATGCCACCAAATGCTGAAATAGGATCCCCGGCCACGGCATCTTTATAGGCTTGTAATAAGGTATCTCGTTGTGCCAAACCACAGGCATTATTGTGCTTTAGAATAGCGAAAGTCGGTGCCTCAGCTTTAAATTCATTCATTAAATTAACGGCAGCATCAACATCTAACAAGTTATTGTAACTTAATGCCTTTCCATGCAATTTATCGAACATAGCATCAAAATCGCCAAAGAAGACACCACTCTGATGTGGGTTTTCACCATAGCGTAAGACCTGCCCCTTGGTATCACTTATCTTTAAAACCAATTCGTGGTTGTTTTTATTGAAATAGTTGAAAATAGCTGTGTCGTAATGTGACGATATGTTAAATGCCTTCGCTGCAAAACGCATGCGGTCCTCTTCGGATATGGCACCGTTATTCTCCGTTATTAATTCTAAAAATTCCTCGTAATCATTGACAGAAGAGACGCAAATGACATCGGCATAATTTTTTGCTGCCGCTCGAATTAATGAAATACCACCTATATCTATTTTCTCAATAATGTCTTGATGACTCGCACCCGAAGCTACCGTTTTTTCGAAAGGATAGAGATCCACGATCACGGCATCAATTTGAGGAATGTCAAATTCGTCCAGTTCAGCAATATCCCCATCGTGGTCCTGACGATTTAAAATCCCTCCAAAGACTTTAGGGTGCAATGTTTTTACCCGACCACCGAGTATGGAGGGGTAAGAGGTTATATGTTCTACAGGAATAACATTAACACCTAAATCATTGATATATTTTTGAGTACCTCCTGTAGAATACAGGGTTACACCTTGTTTGTCCAAAGCTTTCACTATCGGCTCCAAGCCTTCTTTATTAAATACAGATAGTAATGCCGATTTTATGGTTTTTTCGTTGCTCATTCCTGATGAATTCTTAGGTTTCCAAAAGAGGGGAAAAGGTTAATGTGTATTTTAAGTAAATGTCAATTTTGATAAAATGCAAAAGTAACTATTTAAAGCCAAAATAGATCTGAGATGTTTAAAAAAGCCGTGTTTTTTTTTAACTAAAATGGCAAGTTATTAACAGGTGTGATTAATGAAAATAGCACATTGAAATCTGCACTGGAAAATAGACCTCTAAGCCTTAAAACTATAATATATCGGCTACTTTTGCACAGACGAACTCTAAAAACCGTTCGTCTGCTTCTGAAAATGGATCGGGCGTATTGGAATCAATGTCTATCTGGCCTATATTTTCCCCATTGACAAAAATGGGAACGACTATTTCGGCTTTAACGGTTAAGCTGCAAGCGATATAATTGTCTTGAGCCGAAACATCTGGTACTACAAAGTTCTGATTACTCACTGCTACCTGTCCACAGATGCCCTTTCCGAATGGAATGACCGTATGTTCCGTAGGGGCGCCAACATAAGGACCTAAGATCAACTCCTCCTTTTCCCCATTGCGGAAATAGAATCCAACCCAATTGTAGTAGGCGATCTTATTTTCTAAAAGTTGACACAGATCAAATAAACGCTCTTCGATCGATAGCTCACTGCGTGAAAGTAGGTTTACAACTTTTGGTTTTAAGGATTCGAATATCATGATGACCTAAGTTTTGGTAAAAGTATTTAAAAAGCTGTAATTTGGATCCCTATTTTTGTGTTTAATTTATACCCAAATAAATTTCAAATTATTGAAATATCTTTTTAGAAAATATAAAAATGTAATCAGGTTTATACTTACTTTTCTTTTGGTGTATGTGATACTATCACTCACCTATAAATTTTATCTGGAATTTTCTGATGGAGCAAAATTTTATCCGGATTACATGACGCATCTTGTTGGAAGACAAACAGAGCTGTTATTGAGTGATTTTGGGTATGATGTGCAGGTCGTACCGCACCCCGATGAGCCTTCTTTAAAAGTCATTATCAACACGAAGTATGTGGCTCGTATTGTGGAAGGGTGTAATGCCGTGAGTGTTATTATTTTATTTATTTCGTTTATAATGGCATTTTCAGGACGATTAAAGGAAACGCTCATGTATATACTTTCTGGCAGTGTCATGATTTATGTGGTTAACCTTTTAAGAATAACGGTTTTAACCATAGGACTGTATCATTATCCATGGCGACAGGAAGTATTACATACCGTTATTTTCCCTGCTATTATTTACGGTATGGTATTCTTTCTATGGATGATATGGGTAAACTATTTTGTAAAGCTAAATAGGAGAAATGACTGATTACATTAAATATGCCCTTTTAATTGTGTTGATTGGGTTTTTGATTTTGATTAGAGTATTCGAGAATGAACTATTCTATGATCCCTATTTGGTGTTTTTTCAAAACGACTATTTATATATAGACAACCCGAGACGTGAGGTGTTTAAGTTAACCCTCTTTACCGGCTTGCGGTATTGGCTAAATAGTAGTATCTCGTTAGGGATTATTCATATTTTTTTTAGAGATAAGAACATGACGAAATTTTCGGCGTTTGTCTATATAATGGCGTTTGTCATACTCGTTTTCATCTATTTGTATTTTGTGATAAACCCGAGACAAGAAGATTATTATATGTTTTTTAACGTACGTCGATTTCTTATTCAACCGATTATTTTATTGCTGTTGGTGCCGGCATTATATTACCATAAGTTAAAATCCTAAATGTTAATCATTTAATAAAGGAGAGGTGACTTCAACGATATTTTTATAATTTTGTGTCGTGACAAAGACGATTTTACATAAAGTTTTTTCAGTTTTCATGGCCCTGGCGGTATTGTTTTCTACAGTATCCTTTACTGTTGAAAAGCACTTTTGTGGTGATGTTTTAATAGATATGTCCATATTTACCGACGTTGAAAAATGTGCCATGGCTTCCTTTGAGATGGAAAGGTCGAATATCGCAGAAATGCCATGCTGTAAGGATATCGTCGAGGTTGTAAAAGGTCAGGATGAGTTAAAGACAACAACCTTTGAGGACTTGAATTTAGCAAAGCAGTTTTTTATTCATTCTTATTTGTATGCCTACCTTAGGCTTTTTGAAGCATTACCCGGGCAAGTTATTCCGCATAAAGATTATTCTCCTCCTAATTTAATTAAAGACATACAGGTTCTGGACCAGATTTTCATTATTTGATTGTGTTGTTTCTAAATTTCTTATGAACATGTGAGACATAAGAAATGCTTACTGAAACAGTGTTATAAGCATTTATAAACGCAAACATTAAATACAAATGAAAATTTTATACTACATCATATTACTATTGCCTTCCATTATATATTCACAGGAAAAAATATCAGGGATGATTATGGAGGCCAATGAAAAAAATGAACCTATCGGGTTGGCAGGGGCTAATGTGTACTGGTTAGATACTGAAATAGGCACTGTTACTGATATTGATGGCGGGTTTAATTTGTCCTACGATCCAAAATTTAAAAAGCTGGTTATAAGTTATGTGGGTTTTAAAACGGATACACTCACTGTTTCGAATCCCAATCAACCGATTCGACATTGGCTGAGACCTACGGACAATTTGGATGAAGTTACCGTAACGACCAGAAAGCCATCTACAGCCAGATCATATTTAAAGGCCCAAAATATCATAAATGTAAATAGTGATGAATTACTTAAAGCAGCCTGTTGTAATTTGTCTGAGAGTTTTGAAACAAACCCGTCTATAGATGTCAACTTTGCTGATGCCATTTCGGGAACCCGACAAATTAAAATGCTGGGTTTAACAAGTCCCTATATTCTCATTGCTACCGAAAATATTCCATCGATTCGAGGGGCTTCTCAAGCCTATGGTTTGAGCTTTATTCCTGGTACGTGGGTAGAAAGTATTCAGATTACTAAAGGAGCAGGAAGTGTGGTTAATGGTTATGAAAGTATAGCGGGTCAGATAAATGCGGAACTGTTAAAACCGAGTAAAGATGCTAAATTGTTTGTTAACCTCTATGGGGCCACCAATGAGCGGTTGGAATTGAACACCCATCTGAATACGTCCGTTGGTAGTAAATGGCATTCAGGACTTTATCTGCATGGCAGTACACTGAACCAAAAACACGATGTAAACCACGATAATTTTATGGATATGCCCATGTACGATCAAATAAATGTGCTGAATCGTTGGCAATACACGGATACCGAAAATGGATTTGTAAGCTTTTTGAGCCTGAAGTTTTTAAATGACACCAAACAAACCGGAGAACTTAACTTTAATCCGGACACCGACAAATTAACAACCAATGCCTGGGGTAGCGAAATAGATACAAAACGCTTTGAGATATCTGGTAAATTCGGCTATGTGAATCCGAATATACCTTGGCAAAGTTTAGGCATACAAACGGCTTATAGCAGTCATGAACAGAATTCTTATTTTGGCCTAAATATCTACGACATTACACATCATAGTTTGTATGCCAATGCCATTTATAATTCCATAATAAGCGATTCGCGTCATAAAATAAAGACGGGATTGAGTTATACTTACGATTACTATGATGAATTCGTTAATACTTTGGATTTTAAAAGAAATGAAAATTCTGTCGGTGCATTTTTTGAATACAGCTACGATAATTTAGAATTGTTAAATCTCACTGCAGGAGTTCGTGTCGATCATCATAATTTATTAGGTAATTTTATAACGCCCAGATTGCATGTTCGCTATTCCCCATGGCGTAAATCCGCATTCAGAGCCTCTTTTGGGAGGGGGAAGCGAAGCGCCAATATATTTGCCGAGAATCAACAATTATTTGCGACTTCGAGGGCTATTAATATTATAGGTTCGAGCGGAAGCATATATGGATTACATCCTGAGATTGCCTGGAATTATGGGATGTCTTATTTGCAAGGGTTTAATTTATTCGGAAGAAAGGGCGATATCACATTTGATTTTTATAAAACTGACTTTGTAGATCAGGTGGTGGTCGATTGGGAGAATCCTCAGGAAATTAATTTTTATAATTTGGAAGGCAAGAGTTTTGCCAATAGTTTCCAAACGGAAGTGAATTACAATCCGTTTGAATATTTCGATTTACGGATGGCCTATAAATATTACGATGTAAAAACGGATTATAATTCAGGCAGACGTGCCAGACCGTTAACCCCCAAGCATCGTTTTTTTGCCAATGCATCATATAAAACGGAATTAAGAGAGGGAAAACAAGGGCGATGGAAATTTGATGCAACCTTTAATTGGCTTGGAGAGCAACGATTTGCATCAACTCAGGCTAATCCCGTATCCTATCAGTTGCCGGATTATTCACCGACAGTAGCAACACTAAATGCACAGATCACAAAAGTGTTCTCTTCAAAATTTGAAATATATTTAGGAGGTGAAAACATGACAAATGTAAAACAGAATAATCCCATCTTGGGAGCGGATGATCCGTTTGGCGCGAATTTTGATTCCACTTTTGTATTCGGCCCTATTTTTGGAAGTATGTACTATGCGGGGTTGAGGTTTAGAATAGAATAATAATACAATTAAAATCAATGTGTCATTAAACAGTGATATAAAATAAAATTAATTAAACGAAAAAATTTAGATCATGAAACAAATAATATGTATCGTACTTATGCTCACCGGATCAACGCTGGTGGCTCAAAATAAAAATGCCAAGGGCAGTATGGAAGTAGATGGCGTCTGTATGATGTGCAAATCGAGAATCGAAAAGGCCTGTTTAAATACCAAAGGTGTTAAATATGCCCAATGGAATGTCGATACCCATCAATTAAGTGTGATCTATGACGAGCGAAAAACCAATTTAGAAGCAATAGAAAGTCGCATATTGGCAGCCGGACATGATACCAAAAATGCTAAAGCAACTGATGAGGCTTATGCCAAAGTACATGATTGCTGCAAGTATCGTGAACAAGTTGTTCATGATGCGCATGATATGCATAAGGAGTAAAACATTATTTCATACATTGTAAAGCCCGAGGTTATTGCTTCGGGTTTTTTTTTCATGAGATACCAAAATGGTATACCATCCTTCGACAGCTCCAATTTTTTTAGGAATAGTTTAATTACAATTTTTAAATTTATACTATCGGTGTTATCTTGAAAATGATCGGATAGGACAAAAATAGTGTTGTACAACTACAGAGGTTTGAATGGATCGCACTGATTAGCGATATAAAATAAATCTCAAAAATAGAATTGACGAATTAAAAATAGAATAGAATGAAGCAATCGAAGAGTGCTCCAGTTTTTAAAACCAAATCTTATCTCTACGTCCTGGCATGGTTATTATTGATGGTATTTTCAGCCAAATTTATTATTAAGAATGCCTTGCCTTATTTCGGTTTTGACGAAGCGGTATTTGGAAAACTGTGGGATTATAAATGGTCTTTAATTGCACATGTTTCAGGGGGTATTTTAGCCATAATCATAGGGCCATTTCAGTTTTGGAAATCGTTTCGAAACAAATTCCTAAGAATTCATAAGCTGTTAGGACGAATATACTTAATTGCTATTCTGATCGGAACCCTGTCTGCAATTCATTTAGCATGGACCAGTGCTTTGAAAATTCACTGGACTTGGGCTATGTCGCTACAAGGTTTAGCTTTTGCATGGATGGTCACGGCAGGTATGGCTTATATTTCGGTAAGGCGTAAACGCATCCAACAACATCGCGATTGGATGGCTAGAAGCTATGTGGTGACCTTCGCATTTGTTACCTTCCGATGGTTATATGAATTGCCTATGCTCCAAGATTTAGGAACTTTCATAGAACGAGGACCAACAACCATCTGGGTCTCGTGGACCGTACCGCTGCTCATTACAGAAATTTTCATTAGTTGGAATAAGAAGAAGTAATGGGTATTCTCTAAGATAACGGTTGTCTGGACGTTTTTTTCTTCAGCAAGCCAAATTTTGGTCATACAAATTTAATACTGATTTAAAACGCTAAGCAGACTGTCACAACTTTTTATACCTTTCTCAGAAGCTTGCTTCTTCATGTTAAAAGATCCCGCCATGCTCTGTAATATGTTTTTGAGCAGCGCCTCGTTTTCAAATGCAAATCCACCATTTCGCATTTTGTCATAATTGGCATAATGAATCAGATAGTCTCCTAAATAGTCCTTATGTATAGTTTCCTGACGGGTATAATCCTTTAGGATTGTTTTGTAATTTGCATAATGTTCTTCAATTGCAGTTTTCAATCTAAAATCATCGATTAATTTCAAATCACCCGAATTAATCATAGTTTGGTAGGTTATGTCCTTTGGATAGAATTCAGTTAAATTAAAGGTGCCGAATAAGGCCTGCTGTAGATTTAATTTTTTTGGAGAATCGGTATTTATAAGGGGTATTATTTGATTCAGTGTGGTAATTTTGGTTTGAATGGCTTCAACGTTCTCTTGAAAGTTTCTTTTGTCGACTTCAATGTCTTGCTTGAGCTTTTCTATATACTGCTTTTTTTCGGCATTATTTTTTTGTGTTTCAGCACATTTATTGATGCTAAAGGCAATAGAAATGCCTATAATGACGATCAGGATTTCCCCTAGAGCATAACGTAATTTCTGTTTCATGATGATCTTGTTTGTCTAAATCTAAGAAATATCAATCAATAAAAAAACGCTTCATCCCATAGTAGTAACTCGGGTGAAGCGTTTTGAAATTGTATTTATGGCTTATGGCTACATCATGCCTGGCATGCCACCACCTCCCATAGGAGGCATTGCCGGAGTGTCTTCCTTAATGTCAATCAAGGCACATTCTGTGGTTAAAATCATACCGGCAACAGAAGCTGCATTTTCTAATGCAATACGGGTTACTTTTTTAGGATCTATAATCCCTGCTTTAAGCATATCCACAAAAGCTTCCGATTTAGCATCGTACCCAAAGTCCTTTTTACCTTCAAGTACTTTATTTATAACAACAGAGCCTTCCCCACCTGCATTTTCAACAATGGTTCGCAATGGTGATTCAATGGCTTTGTTTACAATTTGAACGCCAGTTGTTTCATCTAAATTCACTGTTTCTAGTTTTTCAAGAACAGCTTTAGCGCGTACAAAAGCTACACCACCACCGGCAACAATACCTTCTTCTACGGCAGCCCTTGTTGCGTGCAAGGCGTCATCAACACGGTCTTTTTTCTCCTTCATCTCAACTTCACTCGCAGCACCAACATAAAGTACGGCTACACCTCCGGCTAATTTAGCCAAACGTTCCTGAAGTTTTTCTTTATCGTAGTCGCTCGTTGTGGTTTCTATTTGAGCTTTAATTTGGTTAACTCGAGCTTTAATGGCATCAGTATCTCCGGAACCGTTTACGATTGTCGTATTATCTTTATCAACTGTAACCGTCTCAGCGGTACCTAACATACTTAAATCAGCGTTCTCCAAAGTAAATCCTCTTTCTTCAGAGATGACTGTTCCTCCTGTTAAAATTGCAATATCTTCTAACATGGCTTTGCGTCTATCACCGAATCCAGGCGCTTTTACAGCTGCAATTTTCAGTCCACCTCTCAATTTGTTCACAACCAGGGTAGCTAAGGCCTGTCCATCTACATCTTCAGCTACGATTAATAGCGGACGACCGGATTGTGCAACAGGCTCTAGAATGGGAAGGATTTCCTGAAGGTTCGAGATCTTTTTATCAAACAACAATATGTATGGATTTTCGAGATCAACGATCATTTTATCAGAATCCGTGATAAAATAAGGCGACAGATAGCCCCTGTCAAATTGCATACCTTCAACCACTTCCACGTAGGTTTCCATACCTTTCGCCTCTTCAACTGTAATGACCCCTTCTTTACCGACTTTTTCAAAAGCCTGAGCTATCAGTTCACCAATCGTATCGTCATTATTGGCCGAAATAGCGGCAACTTGTTTAATCTTTTCTGAAGAGTTTCCAACTTCCTGAGATTGTTTTTCCAAATCTGCCGTAATGGCCTCAACCGCTTTGTCAATACCGCGTTTAAGGTCCATTGGATTGGCACCTGAGGCCACATTTTTTAGACCTTCCTTAACAATGGCTTGTGCCAGTACAGTTGCCGTAGTTGTACCGTCACCCGCAAGGTCGTTTGTTTTACTGGCTACCTCCTTAACCATTTGAGCACCCATATTTTCATGAGCATCTTCCAATTCAATTTCCTTGGCGACAGTAACACCATCTTTGGTTACCTGAGGTGCACCAAAACTTTTACTGATAATGACATTGCGTCCTTTAGGACCTAATGTTACCTTTACCGCATTTGCTAACGCATCGACGCCGCGTTTTAAACCGTCGCGCGCATCGATTTCAAATTTTATATCTTTTGCCATAATACACTTTATTTTTTTCCCAAACTAATTAGGAAGTCTCTTTTAAATTAATTTTGATTTTTTTGAAAAATTAGTTATCCCTTTATTCTGTGGGGAAATCCTTAAACAATCGCTAGAATATCACTTTCACGCATGATGAGGTAATCCTTGCCCTCAAGTTTAAGTTCGGTCCCTGCATATTTGCCGTATAGTACAGTGTCACCAATTTTAACGGTTATAGGTTCATCTTTAGTGCCAGGACCGGCAGCAACCACTGTACCTCGTTGCGGTTTTTCTTTGGCGTTATCAGGAATAATAATACCAGATGCTGTTTTAGTTTCAGCTGCAGCCGGTTCTATAAGAACACGATCTGCCAATGGTTTAATGTTTAAGCTCATTAGTTATATGATTTTAATTAATTTTTGTTTCACGGTGTTGGATATACTAAAAATGTGCCAACCTCCGGGGACTGACAAACTTGCAGAAGTGTAAATCAAAGTGCGCAAATAAAAAATGTCAACCCATCTGAGCTGACATTTTTTTATGTGTGTTTTATGTAATTTAATTACCTGTTGAATCGGTTGGTGTATTGGTAACAGGATTCACATCAGAGCTGGTCTCAGTGGGTGCAGCCGGCAATGGCTGTGTATTCTGTGCATCTGGATCTAATGCCTTAGAATCCACACTCTGAGTTCCTCTGTTAATCGCTACGTTTGAAATCAGTATTAATACCAATAATAAGGTGGCTAAAGTCCAGGTGCTTTTATCTAAAAAGTCGGTTGTTTTTTTCACACCACCTAATTGTTGTGTTCCGCCACCTCCGAAAGAAGAGGATAAGCCACCTCCTTTTGGGTTTTGAACCATGATGACTACCACAAGTAAAAATGCGACCACCACGATCAATGCCAGAAATATTGTAAACGTACTCATTATTCTTTCTTATTTTGTTCTTGTAATTGTTCTACAGCTTTAATTTGGTTTGCAAAGAAACTACTTTTTTCCGGATATTTCAAACTTAATATTTTATAAGATTGAATGGCCTTTTTAAAGTTTTTTTGTTCGACATAAATACGAGCTAAGGTCTCGGTCATCAGGGCTTCTGGTTTTATCATTTGAGCTTTTGCCAAATTCCCTTTTGATGATGTTGTTGCAGACGGATTAATTTTTGGATTTTCAGTGATGAACTTATCGATAAGTTCGAATTTTTTAGATTTCGCTTTATCTGTTAATCGGGATGTATCTTGCGTTGCACTCAAAGGTTTTTTCAAGTCCTTAGAGCGATCGATAGGTTTGAAGCTGGTCAGTTTGAGCCATTCATTAAAGGAATGGGTTTCCGATTTATCGAAGACCAAGGGTTCTCCTAAATTTAAAAGGTCTTCAGCTGTGATCTCTTGCGAATGGTGCTCCTCGTTTACTGATTCAATAGGTTGGCTCTCATCTAAACTGAAGGTTTCCAATTTTTTCGGCCTGACATCCTTAGGTTCGAATAAAGAAGGATCTAATACACCCTGAGTCTCCTGAATTTGTTTTTTTAGCAGCTCGTCAATAGCTACACTTTTACTTACGGATAGGTCTTCCGCTGTTACTTCGATTTCTTTTAAATGCTCACTATTTTGTTTGATAAAGTGGGAAATTTCATTTTGAATAAAAGTTTCGGAAGTAATGTAGTCAAATAAAATACTACGGTCCGTCGTATAGGCCGCGGTTTTCTTTAATTCCTGATTGTAGTTTAAACTGCTCTGATCCTTCAAGCCTTTGAGGTAAACCGCTCTGGCAGGTTGCATATAGGGTACGGCATCGATTAACGATTTTAACTCCTCGGTTTGATGGAATGTGATGGACTGAGGGTGCTGTAATAAATATGTAAAATCGGATTTGTTCAATGCACTATTTTAATCTATAGCAAATATATGTTTTTTCCCGTTTGTTTCGTAAATGTCATGGCCTTCGTTCGGTAACTTTAAAACACCTAACTTAGGTAAATGGTATGACCTGTCTACGGTGCCTCCAGAATGGACAGCACAGTCTCTCTGTGCTACCATCTTGCCAAAGTGGCATTCACAATATCTTGAGTCAATCGATCAAAAATTTCTTCATGAGCCGTGGTTTTTTGAGCACCAATGAGTTGTGCACTTCCCGGATAATCATAGAAAAATGAAAATGTTTTATTTTCTATATTGTCTTCCTCATTGTTTCTATTGTAGAAGTTAACCTTTACGGTAATGGTTAACCTGTTTTGAGCCGCAGTGTTTTGTGCGGTTGCGGTGGTTGGAGAAATCCTGTAATCCGTAATTTCACCCTCATAAACTAAATCGGCGTTGGTCGTCTCAAGTTTATAATTTGTTTGATCCTGTATTAAATCCTGAAGTGTATTTTGAAAAAGCAAATCCAAACCGGGTTCAAATAAGAGCGATGTATTTTCAAAGCGATTCACCTGATAGGTCTCAGCGTTTATAGAACTAGGTTGTGTGAATCCATATTGTATTTTACATCCAAAGGAAGCTAAAACTAAAAAGCTGATAAAGATGAATTTTAAAGGTTTCATGTTGCTGTTTTATATATCGTATGAAATCATCAGTCCTTAAAGTTGTCTCAGCCAAGTCAACATTGCGCTAGAACCAACACTGTTTTCTGAACTAAAGATCGAATTGTTTAATCTTTCTGTATAGCGTACGCTCACTGATTCCCAATTCCGCGGCTGCTAATTTACGTTTTCCATTATGACGTTCGAGAGATTTTTTTATTAATTCCAACTCTTTGTCATGCAGAGACAGCGTTTCTTCCTCTTCAATTTCTTCGGCAAAGTGATATTTATCGGAATCGGTGCTGTCATCAGTTCTGGAACTATGCTCTGGAATCGACAATACCTCTGTAGTATCATCGGTAGTTTGGATATCTTCAGCTTCATCCTCACTACCATATATTTTCTGAATTAATCCCTCATGGTCTTTTTCAATATCTTTAACATTGCCGGATTTCATTAGCTCCAGGGTCAGTTTTTTTAAGTCATTAAGATCACTTTTCATATCAAAAAGAACCTTATATAAGATCTCTCGCTCACTACTGAAATCGCTTTCTGATTTCGAGGTCTTGATGATGGCCGGTAAGTTGGTATTTACCGATGCAGGCAAATAACTACGGAGGGTCTCAGCGGTAATGGTTCTATTTTGTTCTAAGACTGAAAGTTGTTCAGCTACGTTTCGTAATTGACGAATATTTCCGCTCCAACGGTGTTTTAAGAGGAGATCGATGGCGTTGTCTGTTAGCTTTACCGTTGGCATTTTATATTTTAATGCGAAATCGCTTGCAAATTTTCTAAATAGCAAATGAATATCGTCCTGGCGTTCTCTCAAAGGCGGCAAATGAATATCGACAGTGCTTAACCGGTAGTAAAGATCTTCCCGGAATTTTTCTTTTTCAATAGCTTCTTGCATATTCAAATTGGTAGCGGCAACAATACGTACATTTGTTTTTTGAACTTTGCTGGAACCTACCTTTAAAAATTCACCATTTTCCAGAATACGCAACAGGCGAACCTGCGTTGTTAAGGGTAACTCACCTACTTCATCGAGAAAAATGGTTCCGCCATCAGCCACTTCGAAGTAGCCTTGCCTGGTTTGGGTGGCTCCCGTAAATGCGCCCTTTTCGTGTCCGAAGAGCTCACTGTCTATGGTGCCCTCAGGAATTGCACCACAGTTTACGGCAATGTATTTGTTATGTTTTCTATGAGAGAGTTGGTGTATAATTTTTGGAATGCTTTCTTTACCCACACCACTTTCACCGGTAACCAATACCGAAATATCGGTAGGAGCCACCTGGATAGCTTTTTCTATGGCTCTATTTAAACCAGGGGTATTTCCAATAATACCAAAACGTTGTTTTATAGCTTGAACAGATTCCATGTCTTACTATTCCTCCATCTTACATCTTCTTGAGAAGCTGGTGCAGGAATCTCAAATTTTAAATTAATTATTATCTGAATAGCCTACTGCCTGACCAATTAAAGTGGCACTCGTGCAGTCTGTTATTTTTACGTTTACAAATTCTCCTACATTATAATGTGCTTTGGGAAACACGACAACAGTATTCTGACTGTTTCGTCCTGACCAATGTGCCTCTGATTTTTTGGAAGACTTCTCAATAAGGACCTCTTCCACTTTTCCAATATGTTGCCGGGTCCTGTATAAACTATGTTTTTGCTGTAATTGAATTATATCGTTAAGTCTACGCTTTTTAATGTCCTCGGGTACATCGTCTTCCATTTTTCGCTCTGCTAGGGTTCCAGGACGTTCCGAATAGGCGAACATGAAGCCAAAATCATATTTAACATACTCCATCAAACTCAGCGTGTCCTGATGATCCGCTTCAGTTTCGGTTGGGAAGCCTGCAATCATATCCTGACTTATCGCGCAGTCCGGAATGATACGTCGTATATTATCGATGAGTTCAAAATAGGCCTCCCTGGTATGTTGCCTGTTCATGGCTTTGAGAATAAGGTTACTCCCGCTTTGAACTGGTAAATGGATGTAATTACAAATATTAGGGAACTTTGCCATCGTTTCAATTACATCTAAAGTCATGTCTTGAGGGTTGGACGTAGAAAAGCGAATTCGCATTTTTGGCTGTGCCTTGGCACATAATTCCAAAAGCTGAGCAAAATTGGTTGCGGTAGCTTTTTGCAAAGCACTGGCTTTATCGAAATCTTTTTTCAAACCACCTCCATACCAAAGGTAACTGTCTACATTCTGACCAAGCAAAGTAATTTCCCTATAGCCCTTATCCCAAAGATCATTAACTTCATTTATAATACTTTGTGGGTCTCGGCTTCGCTCACGACCTCTTGTAAAAGGGACAACACAAAAAGTACACATGTTATCGCAACCGCGTGTGATGGAGACAAATGCAGTTACCCCATTACTGTCTAAGCGCACAGGAGAAATATCGGCATAGGTCTCCTCCTTCGACAAAATTACATTTATGGCATCACGGCCCTCCTCAACCTCCGTAAGAAGATTGGGTAAGTCTTTATAGGCATCCGGACCTACAACGAGATCTACAATTTTTTCCTCTTCTAAAAATTTATTCTTCAAACGTTCTGCCATGCATCCTAAAACACCAACCTTCATGGATGGGTTTATTTTTTTTACAGCATTGTATTTTTCCAGACGTTTTCTTACGGTTTGCTCTGCCTTATCGCGGATGGAACAGGTGTTAACCAGAACAAGATCGGCATCTTCTAAATGGGGTGTTGTGTTGAAGCCTTCATCAGCTAATATGGAAGCCACAATTTCACTATCGCTAAAATTCATTTGGCAACCGTAACTTTCTATAAAAAGTTTTTTGGTGTTCCCTTCTTTTTGCTCTAGAATAAGCGACTCACCTTGTTTATTTTCGTCAATTATCTTTTCCATAAAACTACGCTAATCCTACAGGTCAATATTTGTGCCTGTGTCGTTCAAAGCAGGTGCAAAGATACAATTTATTTGCTTTTTATGACAAAGTGGCAGTTTTATTTTTTTAGTGATTATAGCAAAAATTATGGGATGCTAACGCAACTAAATTTGAAGATTGGCATCCTAATTATAAAACATCCAACTATGAATTTAAAGTACCTTTTTTTGACTGTGATTTTGTTCGTTACCTATTCTTGTGATAACGATGATTCCGACTTTGAATTAGTTCAGGTGGCAGTGCCCGAAGTCATGAGTAAAACCGATTTTAGAAACTCAGTTCATATTAAATCGGCTCAGCAAATCGAAGAGGCCGGTAAAATCTATGCTTATCAGGATTATATTTTTATTGGCGACAAAGGAGGTGTGCATGTTATTGATAATTCTAATCCTGAAAACCCAAACGCAAAGGCATTCATTGAAATTCCGAAAAATGAGGATATTTCGGTGAAGGACAATTTTCTTTATGCTGATAGTGCCACCGATTTGCTGGTGTTCGATATCTCGGATATAAATGCCATAGTCATGATTGAACGTCTTGAAGATGTATTTGATGTGTATAATTTTGGAATTCCTCTGCAGGCTGAAGTTGTAGATTATCAGGGGTTTGATGATCGAAACTCGGTTATTGTGGGCTGGACAGTAACTTTAGAACGTCGGAAAAAGCAAAATGATGATCTTTTAATTGATGTGGTTTTTGACAGTAACACCGGCGGATTTAACAGTGTCGAATCTGCTGTAGGTATCGGTGGTTCCTTAGCCCGTTTTCAAATTGTTTCGGATTACCTGTATACGGTTGGAAGCCAGAAAATGACGATTTTCAATATTCAGAATTTAGAAACGCCTGTTTTGGAAAATATTCAGTATGTTGGGTGGAATATAGAAACCATGTTTCAGGCCGACAATTACTTGTATTTAGGAAGTACAAATGGGATGTTTATTTACGCCTTGGAGAATCCATCCTTACCGGAATTTGTTTCGGAATTTATTCACTGGGAAGGCTGTGACCCGGTGGTGGTCGATGGTCAATATGCCTATTTGACCCTAAGAGGAGGAAATGCTTGTGGACAGCAGGAAAGTGTTCTTGAGGTTATTGATATTACCGACAGGACGAACCCCATTCTGGCGGGCCGGTATACTTTAGAGAATCCTTATGGTCTGGGATTTCAGGGCAATACATTGTATGTATGCGATGGAACTGCGGGCTTAAAACTATTTGATATTTCCGATCCCTTGAATGTTAAGCTCAACGGTAGTATTGAAGGTATTGAAACGACAGATGTTATTCCACTTCAAAATTCCTTAATATTAATTGGTAATAATACACTTTATCAGTATCGCTATTCAGAAAACAATCTGCAATTAATAAGTTCCCTTTCAATTTAATTTTAATTAAGAGCATAAAACAAGAATCCTGTTTCGACAGGATTTTTTTATATATAATGTTTATCTTTAGCCGCAACTAAACCAACAACCATGAATACCTCAGAGTCTTTGTTTAAGAAGATTGAAAACGCGAAAGACCTCGATTTTAATCTCATTTTTACAGAATCTGTTGACTTATTTAAAAAAGTTTGGTTAAAGGGCTTTATTGTAGTTTCAATTCTTTTTGGATGTGCCATAGTCATAAATCTTGTTTTCGGTATTATTGGACTGTCTACTTTTCCTTATAATTTTGAGAATGGATTTGATTTTGAGGCCTTCACCGAACATCAGACCAGAAATTCACTTTATGCCGTACCACAAAATATTGTTTTAAGTGCTCTCATGATTGGACTGGTTGGAGGTTTTTACAGGATCTGCAGGCAGTTGGTCTTAGGAGAATCTGTGAGCGATGACTATTTTTATTTTTTGAAGAAGGCGTATTATTCCAAATTGCTGATGTTGGGAATAATATATACGGGCATTGCAACGGTAGCACAGTTACTATATTTCTTTCCCTATATATATGTTTTTGTACCGCTGTCTTATTTTTCGATAGTTTTTGCAATGAATCACCATTTGACCGAAGTAGAGATCGTAAAGGTCTGTTTTAAAATAGGGCATAAGAAATGGTTATTAACATTTGGAACCCTGTTCGTATCAGGGCTTTTGGCAGCTCTTGGCGTCCTGGCATGTGTTATAGGGCTTTTGTTTACCCTATGTCTGGTTTATCTGCCTGTATTTTTTATTTATAGAGAGGTCATTGGTTTTGAGGATATAACTACATAGAAATTAACGGTATTAATAAGGAAAGTTTAAAATTAAAATTGGAAATAATGGATGTAAATACGCTTCTTGAAAAAGTTGAAAATGCCAAAGCTTTAGATTTTGGGGATATTTTTAATAAATCAATTGAACTATTCAAAAAAGTATGGTTACAAGGATTGATCATGTTGCTTTTAACCGTGGCTTTAATGATTCCCATATATATCGTAATGTATTTTCCACTAATTGCTCTGGGATTATTGGATCAGGAGGTACTTCAACATAATGAGGACCTTAATATTGTGATCGCCATTCCTATGATCATTCTTGTTTTATTGATTTCGTTTTTCGCAATGATCATCGGGTTTGGATTACAATCAGCCTTTTATAGAATATGTAAAAATAAAGACCTCAATGAGATGGGTTCCGACGATTATTTTTATTTCTTCAAAAGACCTTATTTAGGTAAAACAATTAATTTGGCAATAATGACCTTCGGAATCAGTGTGGTGGCGATGCTGCTTTGTGTATTGCCCTTAATATATGTTATGGTACCCATTGCGTTAATTACCGTAATTTATGCCCTAAATCCGGATCTTTCGGCATCTGAAATTATAAAAGTCGGATTTAAATTAGGGAATAGAAAATGGGTAATAACATTTGGATTGTTAATTGTTTCTTCTATTCTAGCGCAACTGGTAGGCATGCTATTGTGTATTGTGGGAGTCTTCGTAACCGCATCATTCAGTTATTTACCGACGTATTTCGTGTACAAGGAATCTGTAGGTTTTGAGCCTGCTGCTGATTCAAATACTATTGAAAAATCTGAGGCGTCATAATGCGATAAATGGTTTTATATAGCCCTTAAGAACAACTATAGATACAAGCGTTTTTTCGTAAAAAACAACGGTACGGGAAAGTTGAATTAGGGCCATAAAAAAATTTTCATATACATTTGTAGCTTGAAAAATCGAGTATGGCAAAGAATTTAGTAATAGTAGAATCACCGGCGAAGGCCAGAACAATTGAAAAATTTTTAGGAAAGGATTTTAAGGTTGAATCGAGCTTTGGACACATTTCAGATCTTCCCTCCAAGGAGTTAGGTGTGAATGTTGACGGTGATTTTAAGCCAAAATATGAAATATCCAAGGATAAAAGAGCAATAGTTAAAAAGTTAAAGGAACTTGCCAATAAAGCAGAGACAATTTGGTTGGCCAGTGATGAGGATCGAGAGGGAGAGGCTATAGCCTGGCATCTGGCAGAAGCCTTAAAATTGGATAAAGCCAGAACCAAGCGAATCGTTTTTCATGAAATAACAAAATCCGCAATTCAAAAGGCCATTGAGAACCCCAGGGGAATTGATTATGATTTGGTCGACGCACAGCAGGCGCGTCGGGTGTTGGACAGAATAGTGGGATATGAATTGTCGCCTGTATTATGGCGCAAGGTCAAAGGCGGTTTATCTGCCGGGCGTGTTCAATCGGTTTCAGTGCGTTTAATTGTAGAGAGAGAGCGTGAAATACAAGACTTTAAACCTGAAGCGTCCTATCGCATTGATGCCGAATTTTCAAATGAAGATGGCCAATCCTTTAAAGCGAAACTGCCGAAAAATTTCCCAACAAAAGCCGATGCTCAGCAATTCCTGCAAAAAAATATTTCGGCCCAATTTAATGTCGCCGATTTAGAGAAAAAACCGGTAAAAAAATCACCAGCAGCACCTTTTACTACATCAACCCTTCAACAAGAAGCCTCCCGTAAATTATACTTTTCAGTGAGCAAGACGATGACCGTAGCCCAGCGCTTATACGAATCGGGTTTAATAACATACATGAGGACCGATAGCGTAAATCTGTCTGATGAAGCGAGGAGAGGAGCTCAAAAGGAAATAGAAGCAACCTATGGTTCGCGTTACAGTAAACCAAGAAATTACAAAGGAAAAACAAAAGGGGCCCAAGACGCCCATGAAGCCATACGCCCAACAGATTTTTCAATGTCATCCGTAACGGTAGACAAGGATCAAGCGAGGTTGTACGATTTAATTTGGAAAAGGGCAATTGCGTCTCAAATGAGTGAGGCCCAACTGGAAAGAACCAATGTAAAAATTGAAACCACTTCTCACAACGAAACCTTTACGGCCAGTGGAGAGGTGATCACCTTTGATGGATTTTTAAAAGTCTATTTAGAAGGTACCGATGATGAATTTGAAGAACAAGATGGGATTCTGCCTGCCCTAAGCGTAAATGAAAGACTATTCAATAATTTCATAACAGCCACCGAACGCTATACCCGTCCGCCGGCGCGTTATACCGAGGCATCTTTGGTAAAGAAATTAGAAGAGTTGGGAATTGGAAGACCATCGACCTATGCGCCAACCATTTCAACCATTCAAAATAGGAATTATGTAGAAAAGGGAAGTATTGGTGGCGAACCTCGTAAATATGCACAGTTAACATTGAAGAAGGGGGTGGTGAAAGAAAAAATACTGACTGAAAAGGTAGGATCGGATAAAGGCAAATTGGTGCCCACGGATATAGGGATGATCGTTACAGATTTCCTTGTGAATCACTTCGAACATATTTTGGATTACAATTTTACAGCCAAGGTAGAATCGGATTTCGATGATATTGCCGATGGAAAGGAAGATTGGACCCATATGATGAAATCCTTCTATGCGGATTTTCATCCACAGGTGGAAGATGTTAAGGAAAATGCCGACCGGGAATCAGGGGAACGTATTTTGGGGACCGATCCAAAAACGGGCCGACAGGTTAGTGTACGTCTCGGTAAGTTCGGGCCTATGGTTCAAATTGGAACGGTGGAAGACGATGAAAAACCATTGTTTGCGAGTCTTACCCCAGAGCAGCAATTAAACAGCATCACTTTTGAGGAGGCAATGGATTTGTTTAAGCTGCCGAAATCTTTAGGCAGTTATAAAGGCGAAAATGTAGAAGTCAATAATGGACGTTTTGGACCCTATGTAAGATTTGGGAAATCTTTTGTTTCCCTTCCTAACGGAACAGATCCATTAAGTATAGAATTGGATGAGGCCATAGAGCTCATCGAAGAAAAGAAAAAGGCTGATGCCCCTATTTATATGTATAAGGGGCTACCTGTACAAAAGGGAAAAGGACGTTTCGGACCATTTATTAAATGGAACAATATGTTCGTGAATGTTGGTAGAAAATACGATTGGGACAATTTATCGGAAGGGGACATCATAGAACTCATTGAAGATAAAATTCAAAAGGAAAAGGATAAACTGGTTCATAATTGGGCAGATGCAGGGATTCGTGTGGAGAAAGCGCGATGGGGCAGGCACCATGTTATAAAAGGAAAAACGAAAGTAGAACTCGCAAAAACCGTAGATGTGAGTCAAATGAGTTTGGATGATGCCAAAGCCATAATCGAAGCCAATTCCACAAAGAAAAAGACGACCAAAAGAAAATCTAAGAAATAAGAATTGTAATTCTACAGGTGATTCGCCCTTAAGATTTTCGTAAACAGTAAATTGATATAAGGATTTTTATTGTATCCGTAATTCTCGATTATTTTAATGTAAATAGGTGGTAAAAACCATTTATTCTTGTGATATTTGTGTAGTTGACCCCTTAAATGCATTGGGTAAAAATAAAGGCTTACTTAATATTTCGTTATGAATTTTACTTTCCTTACCCCAGTTTCTGACGTGGTACTTGCTCATAATGAGTTGTTGTCTACTCAAGCTTTAGGTAAAAAGCTTCGCATTCATTCTTCGCAACATGGTATACCGGACCTGGACAATGTGAAGATTGCCATTATAGGTGTATTGGAAAACAGAAATGATGTGAATTATATAGGTGAGGAGTTTCAATTGAATGAGATCAGAAAGGCCTTTTATGAGCTTTTCCCGGGAAGTTGGACCACGAGTATTGCCGATTTGGGGGATATCCATAAGGGAGAAAGTGTAGAGGACACCTATTTTGCATTGAAAACGGCAATTTCAGAATTGATAAGAAAAGATATAATACCTGTAATTATCGGGGGGACACAAGATCTTACTTATGCAAACTACCGGGCTTATGACGATATTATACCCATGGTGAACATTGTTAATGTGGATAGTAAATTTGATTTAGGTGATTCCAGTAAGCCCATAAAGAATACTAGCTTTGTAGGTAAAATTATATTAGATCAACCTTATAATCTTTTTAACTACGCTACAATAGGCTATCAAACCTATTTTAATTCTCAGGAGGAAATTGATTTAATGGACAGACTTTACTTCGAAGCGTATAGATTGGGGCAAGTATCAAATGATATTACCCTGGCTGAACCAGTGTTGCGTGACGCGAATTTAGTGAGTATCGATCTCGGATCTGTGAAGAGTTCAGAATTGAGTTTAAATCAAAAGCACTCCCCAAATGGGCTGGACGGAAAGGAAATATGTGCCATATCTCGATATGCCGGAATAAGCAATAAGGTGTCCTCATTCGGGGTTTATGAATATAAACCATCAAAGGACGATGAAATAACATCGATGCTGGTGGCGCAAATATTATGGTATTTCATAGAGGGTGTAAACTTCAGGGTTAAGGATGACGATTTTTCAAATGAAAATAACTTCCAGAAGTTTATAACCTTAGTGGATTCGCAGGAATTGATCTTTTATAAAAGTAATAAAACAGGACGTTGGTGGATTGAAATCCCTTTTTTAAACGATGTCAATAATAAATTAAAGAGACATACGTTATTACCTTGCATGCATCAGGATTATGTTGAGGCTTGTAATAACGTGGTTCCGGACCGATGGTTCAAGGCGTTTCAAAAGAATTGTGTTTGATGAATTTGTGTTGTTCATCGAGTATTTTATCGACGAAATGCTTCTTTTTTACGATAAAACGTATTTTTTTTAGAAAAAAAGTTGCTTATTAAAAAATATATAAATATGTTTACGCTCTCAATATTTAAGCTGAATAATTAACCTCGAGTTTTACATGGATATGAAGAAGTTTATTTTATTAACCACATTACTAACACTGTTCGCAAGTTGTGGCTCTAAGGATAGAGGCGAACTTGTTGGTGTTAAAGGAAAGAAGTGGCATCCAGAAAAGCCATATGGTATGGAATTGGTTCCGGGTGGCGCATTTACTATGGGTAAAGCGGACGATGACCTGGCAGGTGTGCAAAATGCACCGGCAAAAACCGTTACTGTCAGGGCGTTTTATATGGATGAAACGGAAATAACAAACAGTGAGTACCGACAATTTGTAAATTGGGTAAGAGATTCTATCATAAGAACGAAATTAGCCATATTAGCAGATGAGGTCGGTTTAACTCAAGAAGACGGTGGTATTGGAGAATTCGCATTTAAGGATGCCGATACCGCTAATATGACCGCGTATGAGAAGTACATGCACGATAACTACTTCGGTTTAGGAGAAGATCCTTACGAAGGCTACAAATTAAATCACGATGTCGACCTGATATTTGATACAGCCGAGTATCCGGATGAATATTATTCCGAAGTTATGGATACCATGTATCTGCCCATGGAGGAGTCTTATAACGGACAACGCACCTGGGATGTTAAAAAGTTCAAGTTCCAATATACCTATATGGACATTCAGAAGGCGGCCAAGGACAGATCCTTAACCCGTAAGGATGTCATAAGAAAAGAAGACGTAGAAGTATATCCTGATACCACAACCTGGATAAGAGATTTTTCATATTCCTATAATGAACCCATGCACAACGATTACTTTTGGCATGATGCCTATGGCGATTATCCGGTAGTTGGAGTGACCTGGAAACAGGCGAAAGCATTTTGTCAGTGGCGTACATTGAACAAAAATGCCTACCAAAAGAGTAAAAAAGGAGCGCATTTCGTCAATGCTTTCCGATTGCCTTCTGAGGCCGAGTGGGAATATGCGGCAAGAGGTGGCCTGAGAGGTGCAACTTTCCCATGGGGAGGACCTTATGCCAAGAATGATAGAGGTTGTTTTATGGCCAACTTTAAACCTGTACGTGGCGACTATGCCGCAGATCAGGCCTTATATACCGTGGAGGCTGACTCCTATGAGCCGAATGACTACAATCTGTACAACATGGCTGGGAACGTATCGGAATGGGTAAATGCTTCATACGATCCAGGTTCCTACGAATATGTTTCAACTGTAAATCCTAATGTAAATGACACGCGAAATCAGCGTAAAGTGGTTCGTGGTGGATCATGGAAAGACGTTGCCTATTTCTTGCAGGTCAGTACAAGAGATTATGAATATGCCGATTCGGCAAGATCGTATATAGGATTCAGAACCGTTCAAGATTACATGGGGACAAAAGTGACAAAAAACGGTAAGTAATTAAATCAAATCAATTATAAACACTATTAATTAACCTACTTAAGTATTCATACTTAACATTTAAAAATCGAAAATTATGGCACAGTCAAGAGCAAGTAAAAAGTTTATGAATTTAGCTTATGGTCTAGGAGCATCAATCGTAATTGTTGGAGCGTTATTCAAAATCATACATTTTGAAATTGGACCGCTAACAGGAAATGTAATGTTAACCATCGGTTTAGTTACCGAGGCAATCATCTTTGCAATCTCAGCTTTCGAACCGGTAGACGACGATTTAGATTGGTCTCTGGTATATCCTGAATTAGCTGGAGGAGAAGCAAATAAAAAAGAACCTAAGGACGCTCAGGGTCTATTATCTAAAAAATTGGATGAGCTATTAAAAGAAGCTAAGATAGATGGCGAATTGTTATCCAGTTTAGGAGACAGCATTAAGAATTTCGAAGGTGCTGCCAAGAGTATTTCACCAACGGTAGACTCTATTCAGGCGACTAAGAAATACGGTGAAGAATTGTCATTAGCTGCTGCTCAGATGGAATCATTAAATAGCTTGTATAAAGTACAGTTGGAAAGTATCAATAAGCAAGCCGCTATTAATGAAGAGTCTGTAGAAAATGCTGCTAAATTAAAAGAACAAATGCAATCATTGGCATCCAACCTGTCCTCATTGAATGGGGTTTACGGTGGTATGTTGTCTGCAATGAATAAAAGCTAATTAGGGATTTACCCAAGTTTATATTAATTAACCAAAAATCCTAATTAGTTATGGCACAAGCAAATTTATCTCCAAGACAGAAGATGATCAATTTGATGTATTTAATATTTATAGCGATGCTAGCTTTAAATATGTCGAAAGAAGTCCTTTCTGCCTTTGGATTAATGAACGAAAAATTGACGGAGTCCAATCAAGCGGCTGCCGAACGTAATACTGCTTTTATTGCTAGTCTTGAACAAAAGGCAATAGATCAGAAAGACAAATATGAACCGTTAAAGGACAAGGCCCTTCAAATTAAGGAATTGGCGACTAACTTTAACAGTTACCTGGAAGATTTAAAATCAAAGATGTCCAGTACGGTAGACGATCCTACCGATTATGAAATCATGGACAAAGGCGATTATTTGGATGAAAACTTTTTCAAAGGTGACAAATTGAAACCCGGAGGAGAGGAATTCATGGCACAAATGGCCGCTTTTAGAGATGGTGTAGCTAATGTTTTAGCGGATGAACCAGGTATGCAGGACATTGTAAAAGATGTGAACACAAAATTTGGAACTGACCCGGTTAAAAGAGCAGCCGGAGAAGTACACTGGTTAGAACACCACTATAAAGGTTTCCCACTGGTGGCATCTTTGACAAAAATGACACAACTTCAAGCTGATATTAAAACAACGGAATCTGAAGTGTTATCCAATATGTTACAGGGAACATTGACCAGTGAGGTTTCAATGACAAACTATACAACCTTATTGGAAACGTCGAAATCAGCGTACTTTAATGGAGAGACTTTTGATGGTCAGATTGTTCTGGGTAGAAAAGATGCTACCACCAAACCAAATAGAGTTGAATTAACTTTAGATGGCAGACCATTAACAGAATCACAATACACCATTGAAGATGGTAAGGTAAAATTGAGTGTTGGAACCGGTAATCCGGGTGAGCACAAAATTGAAGGAAAACTAATCTTCGCCCAGGATGGCGCTGAAATTGAAGTTCCGGTATCATCTTCCTTTGCTACAGTTCCAAAACCGAATGCAGCAACTATTTCTGCAGACAAAATGAACGTGGTATATCGTGGTGTTAAAAACCCAATGACCATTTCTTTTGCGGGAGTTTCCGATAACAATGTATCTGCAAGAGCACAAGGTTTATCTCGGGTTAGCGGAAGTAAGTATGTTATGGATGTGACTACTGTAAAAGGCAGAGAAGTAACCATTAACGTATCCGGTAAATTACCTGATGGACAAACCGTTAGTGATAATGCTACTTTCAGAATAAAGGATTTACCTAAACCAACAGGAACGATCAGAGGTGAGGACGGGCAAACAAAAATGCAGCGTCAGAGTCTTGAAATTTCTACTGTCGGTGCGAAATTCGATGATTTCGACTTTGAATTACCATTACGTGTAACCGGGTTTAAATTTAAAGTATCAGGTCAACCAACCATTAATGTTAGTGGAAATAAGTTAGACAGCAGAGCGAAAAATGCATTACGCAAAGCCAAACGCGGATCAGATGTTCAGATATTTGATATCGAGGCTAAAGCAGGAGGTGTTAGTGTTATACTTAAGAAAGTATCACCCGTAATCATTGAGCTTACAAATTAAAATAGAATAACGGCTATAACTTCTAAGGAGTTATAGCTGTTACAAATCTGTGCCAGGCACAGCCCCAAGTTGGATTGTGAAATGAGCTTAATAAAGTTTTATCGAAAGAAGTAGATAAATTGAATTAGTACATTCCATCTGACCTTTGAAAAGGGTAGAATATAACAGATGAAATATAAAATTGAACACATGAATTTTAAAAGTTTTTTATTAACCGTTATAACTGTTTTTGTTGCATCACAAGTATTTGCTCAGGCCAATATATTGAATGCCAAATCACCTGACGAAATAGGTGTAAGAACAGAATTACAGAAGGCTATCGATAATGATGAACCTTTACCTTATGGTTATGTAGATGATAGAGATATTTTATTTTCCAAAAAGGTTTGGGAGAAAATAGTCCTCGACGAGCGGGCTAACTTCCCATTATATTATCCAATCGATACCAATAATATTGGCAGCAATAGAAGGTCGTTGTACGATGTATTAATGAAAAACATCAAAAATGGTAATATAGAAAACATTTATGATGATTCGTATTTCACTACAAAACGTACCTTAAAAGATATCGAAGCTGCTTTGGTAAAAGTTGATACGACCGAATTGGGTATAGAACAGCTGAACGCCGGAGAGGAATTGTCTGCCGAATATATTGACAGACGAAATATCACAGCCGCAAATATAGAGGAATACCGTATTGTTGGCTTGTGGTACTTTGATAAGCGTCAGGCCGAAATGAAATATCGTCTTTTAGGTATTGCTCCGGTCGCACCCGATGTCAACTTCATCGATGATGAGAACCCCGATTTAGTGGAACTGTTTTGGGTGTTCTTCCCCGATGCGAGGGAGGTGCTGCATGATGCCAAAGCATTTAACAATGAAAATAGTGCCATACCATTCACTTTCGATCATATTTTGAATTCACGACGTTTCAATGCACTCATATATGCTGAAGAAAATGTCCAAGGTGATCGAAAAGTGAACGAATATATCGCCCAAAATGCATTAATGCAATTATTGGAGTCCGATAGAATTAAAACAAAAATTCGCGATTTTGAACTCGATATGTGGACTTACTAATGAAGTCACACAAGGTAATTAAAGGAAAACGCCCACGTTATGTGGGCGTTTTTTTATGGGACTTCTAGAAGGACGATAACTATATCGCTTTCTATTAGTCTGATCCCAGACACAGACTAATGGATTCCATTTATTGATAACTGCAACAGAAGCGATATGAGGCTTGTCGTTTCTTTATCATATATTCAAGATAGCACATCTTCAAAACTGACCATTTGATAATTTTAAAGAACATTTTAATTCTCATTATCTTCGCAAGATGAAAGTCGATTATATAGTGGTTGGTCTGGGATTGGCTGGGATTGGCATTTGTGAACAGCTTCGAGCCCATAACAAAACCTTCGTTGTTTTTGACGATGGCTCTCAAAGATCCTCATGGGTTGCCGGCGGACTCTACAATCCTGTCGTTTTAAAGCGATTTACACCCGTTTGGAAAAGCAAGGTCCAATTGAACATCGCTTTAAAGCACTATAAATCCATAGAGGAACGACTTCATATCAATGTCATAAGGCCTATTTCGGTTTACCGTAAGTTCGATTCCATTAAGGAACAAAACAATTGGTTTACAGCTTCAGACAAGCCTGAACTGACCGACTATCTCAATACAACACTCATAAAAAATGATAATGTGGCGGTTAATGCACCTTTTGGTTTTGGAAAGGTGAACCAAACCGGTAGGATCGATGTGATCAACCTGATTAAGGCCTATACCGAAGAACTCAAAGGAGCAGGGACCTATATTAAAGACGCTTTTAATCACAGTATTCTGAATAGTTCAGATACTATGTTGACCTATAAGAATATAGCAGCTAGAGGAGTAATCTTCGCAGAAGGATATGGGATGCACAAAAACCCGTATTTTAAAGACCTGCCACTCTTGCCGACCAAAGGTGAATTGCTGACGATTCATGCTCCCGATTTGAAAATAGATTACGTTCTCAAAGGACCTGTTTTTTTAATCCCCTTACAGCAGGATACCTATTTGGTCGGTGCTACGTATGGCCGGGGGGATACCTCCCATGACATAACGGATAAAGCAAGGTCTGATCTGGTGGAGAAGTTAAAAACGCTAATAAACTGTTCGTTTGAGGTGATCAACCATGTTGCCGGTATTCGTCCGACGGTTAAGGATAGGCGACCCTTAGTTGGCAGGCATAGTGCTCATAGGCATTTATATGTGCTTAACGGTCTGGGGACAAGGGGTGTTATGATCGGCCCATATGTTGCTGGACAGCTATTCGAATTTATGGAACATAATACACCATTGGATAAGGAAATCGATATCTGTAGGTTTGATAAGTAAGGATTGGGTTTCTGAATATTTCACCTTCGAATAAGCTGTGCGGACACCCATTTCTATACAATTAGGGCATTGATGAACATCGGTGTAAAAGTAAATCAGAGCCTGAAAACTTGGAAAAATAACATCTAGTCGCTTTCCTGGCTAAATCGGGATATCAGTGTCATCACACATTTTTCTTCGCCAGAGATTTATCGTAATGCATAAAGAAGTTAATCCAGATGTTCCGGGAAACCCTGATAATAATGGGCAGGAATACAATAAGCGTCAAAATTATTGATATAAATATTCCATTTACAGAAGCCTTAAAAACAAAAAATGAAATGATAAAGGCCGCTGTGGCGAAGGCAATACCTACGGCATAGCTCACATACATGGAGCCATAAAAAAACGAGGGTTCGATTTTATATTTCGTTCCACAATTGCTACAGGTATCATGCATATCGAGAATTTCGGAAAGGATGTAGGGATTTTTATTCTTAAACATCGATTCTTCATGGCATTTGGGACATGAACCGTTGATGATACTGTATAGTTTATGACCTTTTTTAAACATTTTATTTATGTATTTTTGCAGACGCCATTGCTAATACCCAAAACAATAAGTTGCTGTAATACCGCAATAGGCGGGTAAAATTACGTCTTTGAGATAAAGGCAAGGTAATAAAAGTTACATTTCTATGATGAACATCCACAATTTATCGATTTCATTCCAGGGGGAATACCTGTTTCAGGATCTTACCTTTAAACTGGGTAATGGTGATCGCGTGGGTCTAATTGGTAAAAATGGTGCTGGAAAGTCGACCTTACTTCGGATATTATCTCGAGAAATGGAACCGGATACGGGGCAGATTGCCACCGATAAAACCTTAAAAATAGGATTTTTAAAACAGGACATCGATTTCGAATATGGGAAGACGGTCTTAGAGGAATCCTATGAAGCCTTTAAGGAGATCAAAGACATAGAGGCACAGTTGGAGGATATCAACACCCAGTTGGCCGAACGCAGCGATTATGAGAGTGAGGCCTATCATCAACTGATGGTCGATGTTAACGAATTGCAACATCAATATGAAATACTGGGCGGGTACAACTATCAGGGCAATACCGAAAAGATTCTCCAGGGCTTAGGGTTTCAGCGCGATGATTTTAACATGCTGACAGATACCTTTTCAGGGGGGTGGCGTATGCGCATTGAACTTGCAAAATTGTTGTTGCAGAATAACGACATTCTCTTGCTGGATGAGCCTACCAACCATTTGGATATAGAATCCATTATATGGTTAGAAGGCTTTTTAAAAAATTATGCAGGAGCTGTGGTTATTGTATCGCATGATAAAATGTTTTTGGATAATGTGACCAATCGCACCATTGAAATTTCATCGGGACGCATCTATGATTACCCCAAGCCGTACTCCAAATATATGGTCTTGAGGGAGGAGTTGAAAACACAGCAGTTAGCCTCTCAAAAAAACCAACAAAAACAAATTGAGCATACCGAAAAGCTCATTGAAAAGTTCAGGGCTAAAGCTTCGAAGGCCTCAATGGCCCAGTCGTTGATAAAGAAACTTGATCGCATCGAGCGTATTGAAGTAGATGAGCATGACCATAGTGTGATGACCTTGCACTTCCCGGTTTCGGTAGTTCCCGGTAAGGTGGTTATTGAAGCGCATCAGGTTTCCAAGAACTATGGGTCAAATCAGGTATTAAAGGATGTCAATCTGCTTATAGAGCGCGACAGTAAAACAGCCTTCGTCGGACAGAATGGTCAGGGAAAATCGACTCTGGCTAAAATTATAGTCGGTGAAATAAAACATGAGGGACGTTTAAAACTGGGGCATAACGTACAAATAGGGTATTTTGCACAAAATCAGGCGGAGTATTTGGACGGGAATAAAACAGTGCTGGACACCATGATTGATGCGGCCAATGAATCGAATAGAAGTAAGGTAAGGGATATTTTAGGATCTTTCCTGTTTCGAGGAGATGAGGTAGAAAAGTATGTGAGGGTACTTTCAGGAGGGGAAAGAAACCGATTGGCACTGGCAAAATTAATGCTGCAGCCCTTCAATGTTTTGATTATGGATGAGCCTACCAATCATTTGGATATGAAATCGAAGCAGGTCCTCAAGGAGGCCTTAAAACACTATCAGGGCACCTTAATTCTGGTCTCTCACGATCGGGATTTCCTTCAGGGCTTATCCAATAAGGTCTACGAATTCAAGGATCGAAAGATCAAGGAATATCTAGGGGATATAGATTATTACCTGGAATCCAGAAATGTGGAGAATTTGCGGGAGGTTGAAAAGCGAACCGTGGTAAAAGAGCAACCCAGAGAGAAAAAGCAGCAGTCTTACGAAACCCAAAAGAAATTAAAGTCCCTAAACAATAAGTTGAGCAGTGTTGAGGCGAAGATTGGTCAGTTGGAAAAAGACATAAAAAGCGTCGATCTGGAACTCGAAATTAATTATCAGGAGGTGACTTCAGAGCCTGATTTCTTCGATAATTATCAAAAAATGAAAACAGATTTGCAGGACTTAATGCAAAAATGGGAGGAAATTCAACTGGAAATCGAGCAGTTTGTCGATTGAGAATTGTTAAAATTTCATGTATTTCATCGAATAAAATAGCATTTAGGCTATATATCAAGTATTTTCGTTGTGAGAATTAATCCCAAATTTACTCGATATGAAGACCTTAAAGCTAACTATTGCCTGCTTATGTATTTCCTTTTACACATTTGCCGGCGTTTTACAAACGGAAAAGGATGCGCTGGTTGCCCTGTACAAGGCTGCCAATGGCAGTGAGTGGAATACCACCTGGGACCTGGAGGCCTCTGTTGATGCCTGGTTCGGTGTAAAAGTAGAAAACGACAGAGTCGTTGAAATCAATTTATGGTTCAACAACCTGCAAGGTACCATCCCGCAGGAAATAGGAAATTTAACATCCCTAAGAAAGCTCAACTTAGGATTCAATAAATTAGAAGGTACCATACCGACATCCATTAAAAATTTAAAAGCACTCACATCCTTGGAACTTTACATGAATAAGTTAGAGGGCAATATCCCAAGTGAGATTGGAGAATTATCAAAACTGGAGTCCTTACAATTATATAGCAACAAGTTATCCGGAGCCATTCCGGACAGTTTGATGGGTCTAACAAATTTAAAGGAGTTGCTCTTAGGCAGTAACTTTTTAACAGGAACCATACCGCATCAGATCTATGCCTTATCGAAATTAGAAAAGCTAAGTCTTATGGATAATAAGATGGATGGCGAAATTCCGGTAGAGATAGCAATGTTGACCAATTTAGAAGAATTAATATTATCAAGCAACCAGTTTACAGGAGATTTACCGGTTGAGTTTATAAACATGGCAAACTTAAACACCATTATGGTAAGCGATAATAATTTAAATAATGAATTTACCACAATGTCCGGAAACAATCCACCTGACATGATCTTTGTGGAACTTCAGAATCAGAATGCCACGGCCAATATGGATATAGAAAAAGAGTAATTTTAGAATAGTTTTTTAAGTAAATTAGTTAGTTAAAAAAAGTGGATGACGGGCTGAATCATCCGCTTTTTTTATTTTTACAACTATGATTGAGCATCATTTTGTATGTCCCTATTGTTGGCAGGGCGTATCGGTTTTACTGGACAATTCTATAGCACGACAATCCTACATTGAGGACTGTGAAGTCTGCTGTAATCCCATACAATTCGAGATGCGTTTTGAAGATTTGGAACTCACGGACTTCCATGTGGCACCCATTGGCCAATAATATATTTTTTTGAATTTATACTTGATAAAGTTAAAAAGGGTTGTATATTTGCAATCCAAGATTTCGGGACAGCTGTCTTGATATTTTGCCCTTAAAAAACTAATAAGTAACATTGTTACTGAATAAAATATATCGCGGGATAGAGCAGTAGGTAGCTCGTCGGGCTCATAACCCGAAGGTCGCTGGTTCGAGTCCAGCTCCCGCTACAAAGAAGCCTCCAGATTTTCTGGAGGCTTTTCTTTTTGTCGCAAGTGAAGTTTCACTTCAACTTGCAGAAAAAAGAAAGCCTTAAACAGCCAAGCTGTTCAGGCTTCTTTGTAAAGCCACCCCCATTCTGGTCCGATGAGTCCCGAGGCATCGGGACGAATCAATCCAGCGGCTCATAATAAGTCCTAATCACCATTTATGTTTTTAAAGTCTCAGCAGGCTTCTTTGTAAAACCTCCCCCTTTCTGGTCCGCCGAAAAGCCGCAGGCTAATTCGGCAATCCAGTCATTTTACTTACAACTACTTATTTGAAAAGAAAGCCGACAATTGCACTACCATTGGGTTTTCTTTGTAAAGCCACCCCCATTCTGGTCCGATGCGTCATCGAGGCATCAGGACGAATCTATGGAGTTACCACTACAAAGAAGCCTGTTGAATGCTCAGGAGGTTTTTTTATTCTTCGCTATTAAATTATTATCTATCTTACCAACCTCAATTGGAACAACCTATGAAGTTACATACTAAAAAGATGAGGCACCCCAGATTATTGGTGTTATTATTTACAACTTTCCTTGTAATTGGGACAAATCAAAGCAATGCACAGGAAAAAATAGTTTCTGTCAATGAATTGAACTATGATACAACTGCTGGAACAATGAATTACAACGATGAACCCTTTAGTGGTGTTTGTCAAAACGTACGACCGAATGGTATGATTGCATTCACAGGTAGCTTTAAAGATGGGTTACAGGAAGGCATATGGTCCTATTATCGCCCAGATGGTAAGATAGAAGCAAGAAAGAATTACTCGAAAGGGATCCTAAATGGATACAGTGAGGCGTACTCAGAGTATGGCGATTTGGTAAAAACCAATTACAGGGATGGATGGGAATCCAGTGTTTTTACACTTGAGGGAGGCGCTCTGGATAACGAATATGATTTGAAAGCACCACTAAAAGTCGATGAGAAGGATATAACAGTTGCCTATGATGATTTGGAGTTAAAGGTTGATGGCAATTATAATGAACTGTACTACCTCAATGGAAATTTATATACAGGAGGGGTAAAACAATATAATCAGAATATGACTTTTGAAATATCAGGCTTTATAAAAGATGGAAGAAAAGATGGTGTTTGGATAAAAAATAACAAGGAAGGTGATTTACACATCAAACATACTTTCAAGAATGGTGAAAGGGATGGTTTGTCAGAGGAATACGATAATTATAACGGCAAACTTTATAGAAGAGAATATTGGAAGAACAATAAAAAAAATGGCCTTTCAGAAGATTTTGACTCATACAGTGGGAATATAAGATCAAAAGGAAACTATATAGATGATAAAAAAGAAGGCCTTTGGGAGTACTATTATGATGGACAGTTAGAAAGGAAAGTGAATTTTAAGAATGATATTGAGGATGGTTTTTATGAACAATATGGTTATGAAGGGCATGTTAAAAGCAAGGGGAATTACATAAATGGAAAAAAAGACGGGCTTTGGGAAGAGTACCATGAAAATGGAGAGTTACGGTGCAAGGAGAAATATATAAACGGTGCTAAAGATGGACTATGGGAAACTTATTATGACAATGGGCAATTGGAATCAACAGGAAATTATCTTGTGGCAAGAGATGATTTTGATACTAAAACAGGAGAATGGAAGCATTATTATAAAAACGGACAAATAGCATCCATTGGAAATTATTTTAGCAAAGACGATTACGCAAAAGACGATTATTTTTATTTGAATAGACAGACAGGGGAATGGAGGCGTTATTATGAGAACGGACAATTGTGGGAGCTTTCAAATTATAAGTATGGTAAGCGTTCCGGAGCGTACAAGAGCTATTATGAAAGTGGACAACTAGAATCAATAGGAAGTTATAATGGCGATGGCGTTTATGATGATAAAAAAATAGGAGAATGGAAGCGCTATTATCAAAACGGTCAATTAAATAGGATTGAAAATTTCACCCTCAAAGGCAATCGTTCTGGTGAATGGAAAAGCTATTATGAAAATGGACAATTGGAATCATTAGAAAACTATTTAAGAGAGGAAGAATATGGAGAGGAAGAGTATAGTGATATAAAAATAGGAGAATGGAAGCATTATTATGAGAACGGACAATTAAAAGATAGTAAAACGTATAAGGAAGGTCTTTCCACATTAGAATACAAGAGCTATTATGATAATGGACAATTAGAGTCAGCAGGAAGTTTCATTTATGATGATATAAAGATAGGAGAATGGAAAAACTATTATCAAAACGGGCAATTAAGACGGATTGAAAATTACATGGAGGATTATGGTCAACCAAATGGGGAGTGGAGGAGTTATTATGATAACGGACAAATAAGTGACATTCAAAATTATAAAGAAGGGCAGCCTTCTGGTGAATGGAAAAGCTATTATGAAAACGGACAGTTAAGAGAAATTAATAATTACAAGGACAATCGTTCTTTTGAGGTCAAGAAATATTATGATAATGGGCAATTAGGATTTATTGGAAATTATAAGAATGGTTTATTAACTCAAGATTGGAAAAGATTTGATAGAGAAGGAAAGCTCATTGAAAAAGGACCTATAGATTAGTGCTTTTTATATTGGGTATCGAATGTAATGGCCCTCTTTTAGGCCAAACGAGCTTTAGCGAGCTAATCCAGCTTCCGTTACACAGAGGCCCTTTGAGAAATCAAGGCGCTTTTCTTTTTTGTTTATAATCATTTAAAGAAAGAAAGAACTCATCAATGGTGTTCCGCATCTTAACATGATAGGTGAATTTCACATGTACGGTATTTCCCTTAACCTAAAGCTCTAATGACATGTAAAATAGAGCAATTAAAACAATTCTACTTAATTTTGTACTTGTGAAAAAGAGTGTGTTTCATATTCGAAAAATGGATTGTCCTTCGGAGGAGAACCTCATCCGCATGCAGCTTGACAAGCATGAATCCATTGTGAAATTGGACTTCAACATCGAAGACAGGAAGCTCACGGTGTACCATAAGGAAGATGACCAGGACATTTTGAAGTCATTGGATGCCTTACTGCTCGATACGACGCTCTTGAAGACGGTAACTACTGCGGAAAGGATTCAAAGCGATGCAACCATTCAGTCCAAGTTGTTGTGGCAGGTATTAATTATCAATTTTGTATTCTTTATTCTGGAAATGACTTTTGGTCTTGTGTCCGGATCAATGGGACTGGTGGCGGATAGTTTAGACATGTTATCCGATGCATTTGTCTACGGATTGAGTTTGCTGGCTGTTGGAGCCACAGTCGTAAAAAAGAAGAAAATAGCCGGATTCAGCGGATACGTTCAAATGCTCTTGGCAATCATCGGTGTTTTTGAGGTCTTTAGACGTTATTTCTTTGAAGAGGACATACCTGACTTTGTATTGATGATTGTTATTTCTGCTTTTGCGTTGGTTGCCAATGGCGTCTGCCTGTACTTACTTCAGAAATCAAAATCTAACGAAGCTCACATGAAGGCCAGTATGATTTTCACCAGTAATGACATCATTATTAATACTGGGGTAATCGTTGCAGGCGTCCTCGTAAGTATATTGGAAGACCGCTTGCCTGATTTGATTATTGGTTTGATTGTCTTTGTTGTAGTTATAAGAGGAGCTTTGAGAATACTGAGATTGGCAAAATAAATCTACGGTATATTGGTTACAGAAGATACCGTAATGTGAGGATTTTAAAGGGTTCAGGCGCAATGAACTATACACGTTGTTCTGCTTTCGTTATTTCTTCATGTATTAATCCAACTACTTTTTTACTCAAATCTTTTATTCCTTTAAACTAATTTAGTTGAAAATTCATTGACTATAAGTAGTCCCAACTTTGTGAAAATAATGGAGGTTAAACGGAATAGTGCAAATACCATCAAAACCTACAACTCTGTTGTAAAAACTACAGAAGGGTATTTAAACACACCTTTAGTCCGTGTTCCCCAACCCCGGCAACAGCACACCTACACATATCTACTCCGATGGCTCGGCCAGGTATCGGTCGAAGTATTCTATTAGTTTACCAAAGAGGTAGCGATCGTAATTCCGCTCACGGCTCCATCCATGCGTCGCACCCGGTGCAAAAGCAAAGTCGAAGTTCTTACCCTGTTTAATCAGTTCTTCAGCTAACATGGCCGTAGTCTTAAAGGGGACCACATGATCCTGCATGCCGTGGATGAACAGGAGTTTATCTTGCAGATTCGCGGCGTACTTGAGCGCTTTTCTTTCGAAGACCTCAGGGTGTGTCTGTGGGGTACGAACAATCGCAACATCGTCTGTGCCAAAGAACACTGGGTCCACAGCCGCAGCTGCAGCAATGCCTACCTGGAATAAGCCGGGCTTCTTCAACAACGAATAAACGGAGAGTGTGCCACCGTAACTGCTGCCCCAGATACCGATGCGATCGGGATCAACATAATCCAGTGACTCCATGTAGGCAACCGCACTTGCATAATCCTCTATGTCCATGGTGGCAAATCCTAACAGGAACGATTCACGGAATGCGCGACCATAACCGTCGCTGCCTCGCGAATCCACCTGCACAACAATATACCCCTTCCTGACCAGCAGTTGCTGTACGAGGCTGTAGTTACCAGCCCAGCGGTTCCTCGCTGTATTCGAATACACGGGCCCGAACAGCACCGGATACTTCTTGCCGGGCTGCATGTTGGTAGGTTTCAGAATCCGGGCATGCAGCGTGTAGTCATCTACAAGACTGGGGAAACTGACGTATTCGGCACCCACCCAGGTTCGTTCAGTGAAGGCGGGTAATGGCGAATGGGTTACTCGCTTAGCGGCACCACCCTTGCTGCTTACTACGTAAAGCTCAGGCGGTGATGTGTCGTTACTATGCATGAACACCAGGTTCTGGCCATCCGGTGAAGGATAGCCAACGTTTCGGCCGGCAAAACGCGTCACCTGCTCAGGTTCGCCTCCGGACATATTCAAGCGATACACATGTCGTTCGTATGGATTAACACCATTGCCTTCATAAAACAGTGTATTACCAGTAATCCTTGGGGCGGACAGCACATCATAGGAAGGATCTGTCAGGAGTTGTGGACTACGCTTAGACGTTGAGGGATCGATCGTATAAAGCCCGTACCGATCACCCATATCGCTTAAGAAAACGACCTTCTTTCCATCTGGATGCCAGTTAGATCCAAACGATGTGTACATACGGCGCTCTCGGACACCGCTCCAAATCTCGCGTGGTTGGTTTTCTCCAGGTGTAACAACGAACAATTTACGTTCAACCGCATTGTCGGATGCGATATCAACCAGCAGAGCACCTTTTGGTGACCAGTTAAAGTCGATGATCTGGTTGGCGCCAGGGTCTGGTAAATCAAGGTACACCATGTTACCGTTTTCTACATCGAGCAGGCCAACCTTACGAATCTCGTTTGGATCGCCCGGGTAACTTCTGCGTACTTCGTTGGGATTGGTTTCGGCAGCGAGGTAATTCGGGAATGGCACCTTTCGCATCTCACGTCTGTCAACGGAGTGAAATGCAATTGTATTGCCATCTGGGGACCACTTGTAGGTTGGCCCACTCCAGATGCCTGGACCGATTTCACGTTCCGGTCGGCTGTAATGCCCCTTTCCTAAGTTCGAGAGACTTGCAATACCAATCTTGGTGAGCCGGCGATTTTGTTTGGTAGTGAAGTCAGCAAGCCACAGATCACCGTTGCTTATATATGCCAAATGATTGCCCCCTGGTGATATCGACAGGTTATGTGCACCTGTCTCAACAGTCATCAATTCGAGGTCTTCTCCTTGACTCAGCGTTGTCTGCCAAAGTGTGTTAGCTCTAAGGCTGATGATCGTATTTGCATCAGCCCAGACCATATTGCGCACTGACGGGGATGACATATTGGAAATGAGGCGCACGTCCTTCCCATCGCTTGTGGATACCCAGAGTGCGTGCCCAGGATTTCCTGGTTCATTCCAGGAAAAGGCAAAGTGGTCGCTGTTCGGCGCCCATACAGGCGGTGACGGAATTGTTCCTGTCAGTTTTGGCGTTGCGAATAGGTCATCAAGGGTGAGATCATTCTCCTGCGCTTTGATGGTTAAGGTCATCGCCATCAGTAGGCCTGTTATCAACCATGTTTGCCAAAAAGAGATATTTTTCATGTGATTGTATTAATAATTGTCTAACATTGACTCACTTCATCATGATCATGTGATCTGAATTACCGGTCATTTCCCATTGGGTCAATGCTACAGGGATATTGCCAATGCGATTGATGCTATCAAAGAAATCACTGAGTTCGAATGCCTCTCCATTTAGCTCTTTCCTAAGAGCATATTCTGCCATGGCGGCTTCCAGCAAGTACTTACCCGTGATATAGCTTGTGCCATAACCCGGCTGTCTTAAATACAAGTGCTGCTCAAATAGCAATAGCTCTTTTTCAGTTTTCATCCAACCTCGAGGCGTATATTCAGAATGTATGCCACCGGCCTCTTCCATGGTCATTTCATTGGCGTGCGCATAGAGAGAACCTAATCCTCTGGCAGCCCTTTGTGCGATCATGATGTAGACGATTTCACGGACTCTGGGGTCATCATCATATAAGCCGGCATCCATAAACATTTCTTCCACTGCAGTGGCAGTACCCTCATTTCGAGAATCGAAGATGTTGTACAACAGTGGTCCTTTTCTGATCTCACTTGGGTTAGGCTCATTGTCCATTCTGGCCAGTTCAAACCAATGATAAAAGTGAGAGAAGAGTGGGCGAGGGTCATAATGAGAAGTGATATAGAAGAAGTTTCTCTTTTCCTCCGGAATAAAAGTACCCAAGTGCTCTCTTAAGGCAGGGTCGAAATAATCCTTCACCGTTAGTATATCCTCATTTTCTAAGAAGCTGATCAAACTCTTGGCTGCGCGATCGGCAAGGGCATCATAACGCTCTGGTGAATCTACGGCTATCAGTTCGGGGAGATCACGATTGCGATGTTCTTCCAATTTCAAAGCCGACCATGCACGAGCAACTTCTCTTTTTAGGATCATCACTTCATCTTCCCAAGTAAACGGAACCAAATGCACATTTTGCAAATACCAAGTGTAGTTACTCTTGCCTATACCTGAAGGACCTGTTTTCTTATCTGATTCTGCTTCCAGCCATTCTGCCAATTGATTTGTAGACGTTTGGGCTTTTTCAATAGCGGACATAAGGTCTTCATCAGCACGCACACCTGCAGCACTTTTCATGTCCTCGAGTACTTCAGATTGCTCCTTGATATCTCTGATACCCGCGATCCAGAGGTCTCTTGCATTGCCTGTAAGATTGGTTTTGGCCTGTGTGTTCAATGATGGGATTACAGCCAGATCATTGAGCATTCTTTCACGTTCTGCATTGCTCAGCGGAAATTCATAGGTCCACAATTCCAGGGTACCATGATTAGTGGGGCCTTCATGCGCTGGCACATCACTCTTGTAGGTCCATATGGTCTTGTAGAAAGCAGGGTCGCGTTCCCATGGCTTCAATACGCGATAGTTAAAATCAAAACCGTTCATCTCTGCCCAGACGACCATCCAATCCACTTTATTGGGGATAGACCAGTCAGTAGTGTCAATTGCAGCATGGCGTGCTCTTAATTGATCAAAAGCCGACATGCGCTGAGTGAAAGTGGCTTTCCGATAATCGGGTGCGCCTTCAAGTTTTGGAGGCATTTCGAAGGTTCTCCATTCTTTAAATAAAGCAACTAAATCCTGATAGTCTTTGGAAGTAAGGGTTTCAGTTTTGGTTTTACTGGTCCTTTCTTTCTTATCCGTTTGACAGCTAAAAAAGAGCATTAATAAAAGAGGAAGAATGACGGTAGTAGTTCTCATATGTTGATGGTATTTTTTCTTATTTTGGTCACAATGAAGGGTAACGGTTTAGTATATGAAGCGTAGCGACCGAGTGGGAGCTATGATTTCATATACGGTGTTGTGTTTAGTTTACCATTTGTATTTATTTACTCCACCAGTATCATCATTGGTATCATCAAAAAGATAGTCCAACAATTCAAAGAAATTATCAACTTGATCATTTCCTTTAATCGCACCATTAATACACCAATCATATTGCCCAAACGAATCTTGACCGGAGGATTTATCGTCAGGATGATACCACCCGCAATGGCTCCAGAATGAATTCTTTGTCTGCGAATATGTCTTGGTTCCTTGAGGGATAATTTGATAAACTCCGCTTTTTCCATTAGTGAAATTTTCGGTTTCAGGTAAAAAACCATGACCATAATATGAATCAATCACAAGTTCATTGATTAATTCACAAACATCTTTTGCCTTATTTTGGGTGTTAGAGGAGAATGATCCATTTGTGGCAATTTGACTCCAAAAGTGATATGCATCAATATATGGAAATGTCAGTTGTGCTATTTCTAAATTATTTGATGTGTTATGGTAATACCCTAAAGTGTTTTCGATAATATTATTGATAATTGCCTTTTCTTCATTGACTAAAGACCTTGAAGCTTCATCAATTATTAATTTCAATTCATTTATTTTTGAATTATCAAATACCCCCCAAGATGCCCATTGCTGGTTTTCATATATTTCTTCGAAAATCATTTTCGAAAAAGCTAAAGGTGTCATCTGATTGGGGTTTAATATGTTTTTTGATTCCACATCCGGAGACCTTGAATGAAGTTCAAGATCATTACTGGAATTAGTTACTAATCTTTCAAGTATTTGGTCATATTCCCAAGCACCAGAAAGAGGAGAAGAAGCAATGACATAATCTGCTGAAAAAGAGTTGTTCTCCGGCCTCCATTGGTATAAATTCTCCAACCCTGCCATTGAACAAACGTCCAAACCGAGAATGTCAACTGATTCATTTTTGCTCAACACCTTGGTTACTTCTGCAGGATAAAGTCGATCTCTATCTCCACTCTCGGCATCAGGACACATCCCAACTCCATTTCCATGAGACCTTAATACCAGGAGATAATGTTGTGCAGGGTAGTATTTTTTGCAATATTGTATGAATTTTTTCAATATCAAAGCGTCTGCCATATTTGCCTCATACGATCCCATAGCGTCAATTTCAGGAAGAAATTCTTTGCCGTCCAGTCGATTGTAAGAATTATGCTCGATTTGATACAATCTAGTATCGGTAAAGTTTCCATCTAAGGTTATAGAGTCTTCTGAAAAACCTTCAACTCTGTCAATAAGCAATACTAAATTGTAGTCCATGGATTTTTTACCTTTTTTCATTTCAGCAATATCACTTAATAAGTCAGATTCTGAAGAATTAGAGCCCACTGCATAATATATGATGGTCCACTTCTTGAGGCTTTGAGAAAAAGATATGCTGATAAAAAAAGTTAGCAGAATGGTTAAAGTATATTTCATGTTATAATAATTAAACACAACAGTTGTATAAACACAATTGTATTTATATCTATTATATTTATTCTACAATATAAGTATTTTTCTTACATTCAGAGATTAATAAAATAGCATTAATTGCAAATGACTACCCACACAACATATTATAACACAGGTCTCATTTTATGAGGTGTTTTACCATGACATATTCTAATGAGTGATAGTCGGTATTCCCAGTGTTAGGGAACTTTTGTTAGACCGTTTCTTAATAGGTATTCTAAAAATTGAAATCTCATAACCATTTTCAAAGGGATGAGAGCAAAGGCCATTGCTTATAGTCTTGATTAACGGTAGTTTATTTTTCAATAATTAAGTTTTCTAAATACCTAAGCGCCGAGGCTATGAGATTCTTCCGGTGCTTTGCCTTTTCATTATAAGATTCCAAAGTCTCTCTATCTAATTTCCGCCCTCTTACGAAAACGCAGGTCGGATTTTCAAGTGATGACAACGCCAAAAGAGGGTTTTCATCAACTAATAATAAATTAGCGATTTTACCCACCTCAACAGTTCCCATAGAATTCATAATGGCATGTGTTTTAGAAGCATTCACAGTGGCCGTTCTCAGTACTTCATAGTTGGAAAGACCTGCCTCTTTGTAAAATTTAAGCTCTTTATGTATTGAAAATCCAGGAGTGGTAACACCAATACCAGCGTCCGTTCCACAAACTATATTGGCACCTGCTTCATGCAGTTTTTGTACAATTGTAATATGAAAATCATGTTGATTCTTTATTCTACTGACTACAGTTGAATCGTTTTGTTTGGCATAAAACCAACGGTAAAATTGACTTTTACTGTCTGTTTTTTTAATTAGTGGATTCATAAACTCCAGTGATTCCGAATCTAAAATGGAATCATCCATCATCATTTGGTAGATATTATTAAACCCCGTAATTGTGGGACAATAACTGGTGTGTTTGGACTGTGCAATGGAATCAATAATAGGTTGCAGTTTAATGGCCTCTAAATCAAACTGCAAAGGTTGTTGTACAATTTCTTCGGCATGTTCAATAGATTTGATTTGTGGATTTAAATGATATGAAAACGGCACTTTTTGAGAAGGATGAGCTACGATATCAATTTCGGAAATCTTGGCTTGTTCAATCACGGCATCAAAGATTTCTTTATCCAATCCGTAGTAAGTTTTGATTAAGTCGTAACCTCTGTCTTTATATGAAATCACCTTTTCTTTAGCCTCACTGGGATTGGTTAGATTCAAATTATCGTCACCTATGAATTCTCGACCAGTAAGCTTTGGGCTTGTGGTAAAAAACGCTGGAGAAAAAATATTGTCCTTAATTAGGTCTTCTTTAATTCTTAAATGCATCGGCATACCCCATAAATTTCTAACAGCCGTTACACCATTTGACAGATAAAGACCAAGTTCATATCTATCCCACACATGAACATGCATGTCGATAAGACCGGGTGTTAGATATTTGTTTTTTGCGTCGAATATTTCAATTCCCCTGACCTCGATAGTGTCTGCAATCTTTTCAATTATACCTTCTTTTATATACACCATTTTATCGACTAAAACAGTGTCTTGATTCATCGGTATGATATTAACATGAGTAATTATATAAGAATTATTGGATGCCAGGTCATTCTTATCGATTTTTAAGTAGTCAGATCCCGATGAATCAACCCATAATATAATAATTCCGCACAGTGTAAGCACTCCAATGAGCCCGAAGATAATTTTTAAAAGCCGTTTTAGTATTTTCATTTATCCGTACCGTCAACAAGTTTATAAACACACCAGTGCGTTTATTTTTACCAAATTTAAACCAAAAAATGTATTTACCTATTACGTTTTAAAGAGCACTCCTGCAAGTCAATAATTATAATAATGTTCCTTCTACAATTAGAGTGTAATCAGAAATGATTACGCTTTTTTATGTTGTAAATTCTTTGTTTTTACTGTGTGGAATTGTCGCAATAAAGACATATATTGTTAGAATAAAACACTTTGCGTGTTTTTGAACTAATACAGGTTTGCTGAAAACTGAACAGAGTAGGCTAAATTTAATCAAAACGAAAATGAAAAACGTGATATTCTTATTAGCCCTCTTGATTTTTGCTTCTAATGGTTATTCTCAAAAACTGAAAACGTACTACATCGATTTTAAAGGTGAAAAAACATCAAAATCAAACGCAAAATTTCAACGTACGGTGAGGTATCAAAATAATATTTGGAATGTCCGGGATTACTATTTGAATGATTCATTATACCGAACGGGTAGCTTTACTGATAAAAAGCTTACACAAAAAACAGGAATACTTATGAGCTATTTCCCCAATGGTAAAGTGTCACGGACTGTTGCATTTGAAAACAATCTTAAACATGGAGATGAAAAATATTATTTTATTACTGGTAATATCTCAAGATCAGCACATTATGAAAAGGGCGAAGCCACTGGGAAATGGATTTGGTATAACCAAGATGGTAGTATAGAAAATGAATTAGACAACATTAATCCACATAGCCTTAAAGATAATTATACTAAAGCCCAATATCCCGGAGATAAAAAGGAACTAAATGAATATATTAAAAAAGTTGATTACAAATTAAGACAGGGGAACATGGTTTTTAATGGCAAGACAATTACAGGATTTAAAATTAATAAAGAAGGTGATGTAACCGATATCGATATTATTGTAAATGGTACTAAACAAATGGATTCAGCTGTTATTGAACATCTCTATAATATGCCCAAATGGAAACCTGCAAAAGCGAACGGTAAATATGTGGCTTCATATCATGTGATACCCATAGCATTCGGTCAACAAAATAATACAATGTTAAGCGACAAAAATATCGGTAATGCCTTCTATAATAGCAGCTTGAAGGATTACAAAGAAGAGAAGTTTAATAAAGCAATTTTTAAGCTTTTAAGGGCCATTAATTATGATCATATGGATGCGAAATATTATTTTTTATTGGGGCATTGCTATTTTCAACAGAAAAAACAGGATTTTGCATGCGAAAACTGGGCTATCGCAAATAGCCTTGATGGTGGAGTATTAAAAAAGGAGATTAAGGATTTATGCAATCTGAAGTAATGATAAATACAATGGGCGATAGGTATACTATTTAGACCTTAAAATAATATGATGAAACTGAGCACCGTTGCGTTAACCTCTTATGTATTAAGCCTGTTGTTCTTTGTAGTTGTATTCAATATCGGGAATACCCATAGTCAGGAGCAAGAAAATGACCTATCGTTCAAAGATCTGGATAAGACGACGGATTTAATGGGAATAGAGGTGTATTTATATAACGGGAATCCTTTCAATGGAACAGCAAATTATATTAACAGAAGGGGACGCATAACCGGTAAGATGAATTTCCTGGATGGACGAGGACAAGACCTGAAATAATCGAATATTCCCGAAATGAATTCCTTATAAAATCAAGCAGGACTTTATTATGGTATAAATTTTATTTTGAGGTAGGAGATTCAGAGGTTCAGTTGTTATATAGGTAGTAACAGCAATCTAAATTAAAAGCTATGACAAGCAGACGCATTAAAAACGGCTTTGTTCTTCTCGTATTTACGGTGATGTTAATGGCGTGTTCCTCCAGTGACGACACCCCCGCAAACGATAACACCAAGAGCCAAATTGAAACGAATTTAAAATCGAGCACCTGGGTGATAACGAAATACATCGATAGTGGTGTGGATGAGTTGTACCATTATACCGGTTATGAATTCACATTTGGAGACAACAATGTGCTGACAGCTACCAATGGGACAAACACCATTTCGGGAACCTGGAATATCTCAAACAGCAGCAGCAGTTCAAGCAGCAGTAATGATCTGGATTTTAATATATTCTTTTCGTCACCACCGGATTTCGAAGAACTTACGGATGATTGGGATATATTGACCCAAACGTCAACAAAAATTGAGCTTATCGATGTCAGTGGAGGAAGTGGAGAAACAGACTATCTGACATTTGAAAGAAATTAACTGTTAGAAAAATAGTCACTTCAGTGTTTTGAGATTCAATTTTGTAGTAGCACCTTTAAAAAATAAAAGCGCCTTGATACCTCAAGGCGTTTTTTATGTAATGATATTTTATTTTATGCAAAAATACCCCGACTTATTGTGGTTCCATTTGGGCAAGTCTCGCAGGCGGTACCACATTTTCAACAGGTTTCATGCTTTTCAGGTAGGCAAAAAGGGCCTTAAGATCCTCGTCCGTCATTTTCCCAAAATCCTCCCACGGCATTGGGGGAAGAATCGGTCTGCTGCCTTCCAGTCCCTTGTGTTTTCCTTTGCGTAATGCCGTAAAGAATTGTTCTTCAGACCAGGTGCCAATACCGGAATCGTCAGGGGTGAGATTAGCAGCAAAAGAGGTACCCCAGGGCCCGGTTGTTGAGGTAAGACCCATTGTGAAAAGCACATAGCCCTTTGCCGTTTCCTCATCATAGGGCGGTAAGGCTTCATCGGAAGGATGACCGGATAACAGTCTGTCCGGATCTGCAATAGGACCTCGGTCACTCATTATCTTTGGGGAATGGCAATGATGGCAACCCCCCAACTCAACTATGTATTTGCCTCTTTCCAGTTGTTCAAGAGAGTCCAATGGCTGGGCTTCGACTAAGGCATCGCTACTTTGTTGCTCTTTGTTTGTATTGCAGGAGATCATAAAACCCAGCAATAAAAGTGGTACTAAGAATGTTGTTTTCATGAGTTGTATTGATTAGTTACTGTGTTGGTTACAGTCTAAATATAATCAATTAATTCATTAGGTTATAAAAACAGTGGTGAAACTTAGTGATTTCAAAACCCGAAAGCTGTAATTTTTTGTCTCCTTCAAAGGTTTTATTACATTTACTTATCTAACCAACCTTCATGAGATATAGCGATTTTAAAGTCCCCCATGTTTTTATTTTTTTGTTTTGGATCATCCTGTTCTGCTCGGCCCTGAGTTATATCATTCCGTCAGGCAGTTTTGAGCGGGAAAAAAGGGTCATTAATAAAATTGAACAGAATATGGTAGTCCCCGGGAGCTATTCCGAAATTCCCAAACATGTCTCTGTAAAAGGCGTCATTATAGGTGAGAATCGAAGTGGTTATGCAGCGCCAAATTCCATGTTCAGTGTCCTGACATCCATACCGCGCGGATTGGCCCAATCCGCCACCCTTATATTTTTTATATTCATTCTAGGCGCGGTGTTTAGTCTTATTGTTGAGACGAAAACCATCCATGCCTTTCTCTCGGAACTCATCAGGCGGTTCAATAATTACCCTACCGTTCTTTTTTTCCTGATTTACCTGACCATATCCACAGGTAGTGCCTTCATGGGCATTTATATTGAATTGTTACCACTCATCCCCATACTCATGCTGCTTGGGGAGCAAAATGGTTACGACAGGATGTTTGGGTTCGCCCTAGGTGTTGTTCCGGTATATGTGGGCTGGTCGACCGCAACAACCAATCCATTCACCGTTCAGATTGCCCAGCAGATTGCCGAATTACCCATAGGCAGCGGCATGGGATTGCGATTTGTCATTTTTGGCCTGGGGATTTTGATCGGTTTTACCTACATCATGCGCTATGGTTACAGGGTCAAGAAGAAAAAAGCGACTTTAACCGAGACGGGTCAGGAGGGTGCTGAAGCTCCAGTCCGGGAAATTGAGCATGAAGACTTAACGAAAAAACACGTGGCTATATTGATCGTACTGCTTATTGGCTATGCCATCATTTTAGGATCGGTACAATTCATGGGATGGGGGCTGGTGGAAATGAGTGCCGGGTTTCTGGCAATCGGTATCGCCGTTATCTTTATAAGTGGCTGGTCCGGAGATAAGGCTATGGAGATCTTTTCCAACGGATTAAAATCCATGATCATTCCGGCACTGATCGTCGGTGTGGCCAGGGGGATCTCTGTGGTGATGATCGATTCTCAGATTATGGATTCCATTTTGTACTATTTTTCCAATGTACTGGCCAGCCAGTCAAAATCCGTCGCCGTCTCCGGTATGTTGGTCTTTCAATCCTTTCTGAATTTCTTTATCCCTTCCGCCTCAGGACAGGCTTTGGTGTCCATGCCCTTAATGACACCCTTGTCGGATCTCCTGGGATTCTCAAGGCAGATCGCAGTTCTGGCCTACGTCTTTGGGGATGGGTTTTCCAATATTGTGATTCCCACGAACGGTATTTTAATGGCCATGCTGGGTATCGGTAAAATAGCATTCGAAAAATGGTTAAAATTCGTATTCCCCCTGTTTGTCATTTTAATGGGGCTTGCATTGATTACCATTATTTTATCCGTTTATATTGGTTACGAGTAAGAATACGGATGTACCAATTGAGTCATGCTGTAGTTCTATTCTGGACGAAGTTGTCATAATACTTGCATGTATTCAATTGGTTTAACTCAGTGTAAAAAACCTCTTGAAACACCAGTATTTAAAGGGCCTCAGAAACATGCGCATAAAATGGGAATTCCCTGCTTATGTTTTCTTCATTTTGTACTTATGTTTTCTTCATTTCCTGCGCATAAAATTTTGAATCTGTAGGCAGGCTTATTTTATAGGCCTGTTTGAGATACGGTATGCAAAAAATACAAGGTGATTTTGTTCGTGATTTTTGAAGTCATATCGTTACATTAGTGTCATGAAAAAAATAGCAGTCCTATTCGTCGTTATATTGTTTATCACTTTATCATCATGTAAAACAGAGGTTAAATCCTTACCGCCTCCAAATATCGTATGGGTGGTTTCCGAGGACAACTCTGTACATTACATGGATATGTATGTCGATGATGGTGCTCCAACCCCGAATATTGAAAGCCTCGCAGAAAACGGATTGGTTTTTACCCATGCCTTTTCCAATGCACCGGTATGCAGTGCCGCCAGATCAACCATCATATCCGGATGCTATGGGCCCCGTTTGGCCAGCCATTACCACAGGAAGGTCCAGCTTGTGCCCATGCCCGAAGGACTTGAGATGTTCCCGGCCTATTTAAGGAAAGCCGGTTATTATACCACAAACCACAGCAAGGAGGATTATAATTTTGTGAAGTCCGATACGGTCTGGAACGAATCCTCTAATAAGGCCTCCTGGAGAAACAGGGCGAAAAATCAACCTTTTTTTCATGTTTATAACAACCACATCACCCATGAGGGTGGACTGCATTTTAATCAGGATGTCTTTGAAAAACAACGCACCAAAACCGATTTAGAGGCGTTCGCCATGATGCCTACCCATCCCGAAACTGATCTGTTCAGATATACCAACGCCGTTTACAGGGACAAGATCGTTCAAATGGATTCGGCTATAGGCAAAGTCATAGACCAGATCAAGGAGGACGGACTTTACGACAGTACCTTTATTTTTTATTACGGCGATCATGGGGGCGTACTCCCGGGCAGTAAGGGTTACCTGTATGAAACAGGATTGCACGTGCCCTTGGTGGTCCATGTACCCGAAAAGTACAAACATCTGGTAGATGACGGATTTAAAGCTGAAGTAGATGGTTTTGTAAGCTTCGTAGATCTGGCGCCTACCGTTCTGAATTTAGCCGGTGTGGCGATTCCCGAGAAAATGGACGGGAAGCCGTTTTTAGGTGAAGGGGTGTTGGCGGATGAGGTCAATTCCAGGGATGAGGCCTTCAGTTATGCGGATCGGTTCGATGAAAAATATGATATGGTACGTGCCCTTAGAAAAGGGAAGTACAAGTATATCCGGAACTATCAAAGTTTCAACTTCGATGGCCTTATGAATGTGTATCGCTATAAGCAACTGGCGTATCAGGAATGGGCCGATATGTATGAACAGGGCCGCTTGAATGCCATTCAATCACGCTTTTTTGAAGTCAGACCTCCGGAAATGCTCTTTGATCTTGAACAGGACCCTTTCGAAACCCATAACTTGGCCCGGGACCCTGATGTTCAGGACCTTCTGAATACCATGAGAGGGCGTTTGAAATCGTACATCACCGATCTGCCGGACCTCTCCTTTTATCCGGAGCATTATTTGATACAGCAAGCTTTTGACAACCCGGAGCAATTCGGTCAGGAACACAGGGAGCAAATTGTCAGTTATATGCATATTGCCGATTTAAGTCTAAGGAAGTTCAATGATGTGAAACCGCAAATCATTGAAGCCTTACAGTCTTCTGATACCTGGAAACGCTATTGGGGACTTATCGTTTGCAGTAGTTTTGGTGAAGCGGCAGGAGAACTGTCTGAAGAGATCAAATTAATGGCCAAAGATGATAAGGAGCCGATAAATAGGCTAAGGGCTTTGGAGTATATGGGACTGTACCTGGGTGAAAACACCCTGAGTGCTATGGCCGACATCCTGTATCAGTCGACTGAAAAGGCCGAGGCCCTGTTGATCTTAAATTCCATGGTACTCCTTACCGATGGGATAGGACATCAGGGGACCTATGAATTTGAGCAACTTCCGGAGGAGATAAAAACCTTTAAGGATGTCAGGAACAGATTGGATTACCTCTCGAAATACTAAATGTTTGCATGGGGATTTAATTTTAAGCCCATGATGTAGCATGACCACAACCTAAAATTATACAGGATCGCTTTTCTATGGCTAAGGCCATTTTTACATGGAAATACGGTTCATGTCACCTTACACCTTGAACCAGTCTCTTACGAGTTCCTTTTCCGCAGACGGTAAGGTTTTATGAACGTAATCGTTTTTTATAGGATCGTACTTATAATCCTGAGACCATACGTCGATATGTGCTGCCAACTCCTCCAGGGCATGACATACATAATCCACTTCGTCATCGGTCATGGTAGGATGTATTGACAGACGCACCCAACCTGGTTTTTCGGTATTGCAGCCTTCCAGGATTTGCTGTTCGATGGCTTTGGAGGTCTGTTGATCTACATTAAGCAGATAATGGCCATAGGTTCCGGCACAGGAACAACCGCCCCTGGTTTGAATTCCAAACCGATCGTTGAGCAGTTTTACCACCAGATTGAAATGATAGTCTACAAAATAGAACGAAAATATACCCAATCGCTCCTTATGCTGAGGGGCTAATAGCACCACCTTGTCAAGTTTTTCCAGGGTTGTGAAAATTTTAGAGTTGATCTCTGCCTCCCGGGCATGAATCTTATCCACACCCATTTGTTCCTTCAGCTGTATCGATAAGGCTACTTTTATGGTCTGTAAGAACGCTGGCGTACCCCCATCCTCCCTGGTTTCCACATCGTCAAAGTAATCGTGGTCGCCCCAGGGATTCGTATAGCTTACGGTACCGCCCCCCGGGTTGTCGGGAACCATGTTCTTATACAGTTTTTTATTAAAGAGTAAAACCCCGGAGCTTCCCGGTCCACCCAGGAATTTGTGAGGAGAGAAATAAATCGCATCCAGATACGCATCCTCATCAGCCGGATGCATATCGATCTCCACATAGGGCGCGGAACAGGCAAAATCCACAAAGCAGAGTCCGTTATATCTGTGGGTAAGTGCCGCAATCTCATGATAGTTGGTTCTGATTCCGGTAACATTGGAACAGGCGGTGATCGATGTTATCTTTAAATGCCTGTGTTCGTGTTTTTTCAGGCAGTTCTCAAAATGCGCAAGCGAAATCAGACCGTCTTCATTGCAGGGAACCACCTCGACATCTGCAATGGTTTCCAGCCATGAGGTTTGATTCGAGTGGTGTTCCATATGCGAAATGAAGACAATGGGTCTTTTTTCATCCGGAATCCGGGTATGATCTTTCAGGTTTTCAGAAACCTTGAGACCTAAAATACGCTGGAACTTGTTAACCACGCCTGTCATACCGGAGCCACTGGTAATAAGCACATCATCCTTACTGGCATTCACATGGCGCTTAATGATATTGCGCGCTTCGTGATAGGCCAGGGTCATCGCAGCTCCTGATGTGGATGTTTCGGTGTGCGTATTGGCCACAAATGGGCCGAAGTCATTGATAAGCTTTTCCTCTATAGGCCGATACAATCTCCCGCTGGCCGTCCAGTCCGTATAAATCAATGGTTTTTTTCCGTAGGGCGATGTAAAGGTGGTATCGCTACCCACAATATGTTTTCTGAACTGCTGGAAATAGTGTTCCAGGCTAGACTGGGACGCGATGGTCCCGGATTTAAAGTTCTCGACTACATGTTTCATCATCTTAAATTTTATATCATCACTCTGATCACCGGTTCGAAAGATTTCAATCTGTCAAGATCATCCGAAAACGCAATTGGCATGATCACTACAATTCATTGAACGGAGGCGCTTTTAAGACCAAATTCTATTTAAAATTGGCAATCCCTGTATGAAGCCAGTTATGGAACTCGTCGACATCTGGCGTATAGGCCACCGGGGCAATAAGATTTTCCTCATTATGATCCATCAGCACATAGAGCGGCTGTGTATTGGATTTATATTTTAAAATCTGAAATTCCGTCCATACCTTACCTATGGTATTTAACATTTTTCCGGGACGCACCTTCGATTCCTTGATTTGGTCTTCCGGAAGCTTACGTTTATCGTCAACATAAAGCGAAATGAGGACAACCTCATTTTTCAATAGGTCCAGGACTTTAGGCTTCGGCCATACATTCTGTTCCATTTTTCGACAGTTGACGCAGGCCCAGCCCGTAAAGTCGATCATCACAGGTTTGTTCGCTTTTTTGGCATAGGCAAGTCCCTTGTCGTAATCGTCAAAGGCCATGATATCATGCGGCTCCAGAAGGTGTGCTCCTTCAGGCAGGGATTCATAGGATTTTGCCGATGCCCCTTCATCCAGTTTTGAAAAGCCAACACCATAGGGCGATTCACTATAATACAAGGGCGGCGGGAAGGCACTTATTAAATTCAAGGGTGCGCCCCAGAGCCCCGGAATCATATAGATGGTAAAGGACAGCACCAATAATCCCAGACTCAATCGGCCTACTGAGATGTAGGTAACGGGTGAATCATGAGGCAATTGTATTTTTCCAAACAGGTAAAAGGCCAGGGCACCGAAAATGGCGATCCAGATGGCGATGAACACTTCGCGTTCCAAGAGGTGCAATTGCAGCACCAGGTCTGCCTGTGACAGGAATTTGAAGGCCAAAGCCAGTTCCAGGAACCCTAAAACCACTTTGACCGTATTTAACCAGCCACCGGACTTTGGCAGTGAATTCATCCATCCCGGGAAGGCGGCAAATAAGGCAAAAGGCAGGGCAATGGCCAATGAAAAACCAAGCATTCCAATAATAGGACCTATGTTATTGCCGCCTACAGCCGCTTCAACGAGTAAGGTTCCAACAATGGGTCCGGTACATGAAAAGGAGACAATGGCTAAGGCCAGGGCCATAAAAAAGATACCTATGAGTCCGCTGCGGTTGGATTGGGCATCCACCTTGTTCGCCCAGGATTGCGGTAAAGTAATTTCAAAGGCTCCCAGGAACGATACTGCAAAAACAACCAGTAATAAAAAGAAGAAAAGATTAAACCATACATTGGTGGAAAGCGCATTCATGGCATCGGCTCCAAAAATAGCACTGACCAGCCATCCTAAAATCACATAGATAACAACGATGGAGATGCCATAGAAAATGGCATTTCTTATACCCTGGGCCTTGTTTTTACTTTGCTTGGTAAAGAAGCTCACCGTGAGGGGTATCATCGGGAAAACACAGGGGGTTAACAAAGCGGCAAACCCGGAGAAAAAGGCAATGATAAAGATGGCCCATAAGCTTCGGGAGTTTGAACGATTCGAGCTGGCAGGGTCAGCAGATTCCGTTTTGGACAACGTATCCTCCTCTTGAGTCCCTTCAGAGGCTACTTCCAATGGGGTCTTGGAACCACCTGCATTAGCAGTATTGAGATCATAGGTCAGATCGACTTCCGTTGGTGGCAGGCATTTGGTATCGTCGCAGACCATGAACTCTACCATGCCTTCGACAGCGACAACGGATTCATTGAGTGCTATTTTTTGTTTGAAGGTGGCTTTGTCCTCAAAGAATTTGATCTCCATCTCAAACACCGGATCGTTTACCGTGTGACCTTCCTCTTCAGAGGTGTTGCCCGATAAGGTGATTTTACCACCCTGATCATCATAGCTAAAGGTGGTGGGTATGGGCCCACCCTCGGGGACATCCTGAGCATACAGGTGCCAACCCTTATCGATCGTGGCCGTACTCACCAGATAATATTCGGAATCCGAAATTTTCTCTACCGATGTGGTCCATGTTACCGGTTCAACTATTTGAGCCGACACCTTGAAGAGCGTCAGCATCCCGAGTAATAGTATAAGAAGTGTTTTTTTCATGCTTTGGTTGCTAAATGTATAATTTTTTTACTGGATATTAAATACCCTGTCCACCTTTTCACACAGCAAAGACGTGAAAATAATGTAATACCCCTATTAAAGAACTGTTAAATATTTTAAGATGATAAATGGTATGAAGGCCAGGGATTGAATCTAGAAGTATGTCCGAACTAACCCTCTTTGAAACTATTAAATGGCCTACCCAGGTTCCGAGAGTTGATCAAGCTGGTATATTTATTTCTGTTTTTTTCAAAATAGACAAGGGACGTTTTGGATGTCCGAAATAAAAAACCCACATGATAATGGGGTTATCAGGTGGGATTCAACACTTCAATAAAGGATTTTTATTGACTGAGAAAAATACAGAATGCTTTTTGCTTCAGTCAAGCTGTTACTCATTTCCCGTTTTGAATGGGATCGGAATCCGGCATCATTTTATTCAAAATAAAATAAACAGGACAGAACTTTGTCATAGGGCTAATGATTTGCAACAGGGCAACAGCCCCGGTTACATAAAGCCATTGCATGTTCACAGTAACAGCAAGGATAACGCTTACACCGTAAAGTATACCAACTATGGCATCGTGTAATCTGATTTTTGTTTGTGTTTGATTGGTTCCCATAATGTCATCTTTTTAATAGTACAAGATATGTGTATCACATAAAAATACGGATTTAATTTTAATCTTGACATACATTTTAGGGCAACCCCTAGAATTCAGGGGCACAATGATTTGACACGGTGCGTAAATCGCGATCCTGAGTTGAAGAAAGCACCTGGTAAATTATGAAAAATGGATGCTGTTGCCGGGGTTTAAGTCTTGAGAACAAGGGTTAACCTGTTTTCAGATTTGAATGAGGGCTCTGGAAGGAAACCCGTATGAATGCTGAAACACATATGGAATTCAGGCTGATATGGACTTATAAAGTTGAAAAAATGAATTAAACATGCCATGTTTTAATTATTTTATCTATATTTGTGCAATCGATTACATTAAAATGTGATTTGAGTGGGTTGATACCTGATTTGCAACGGGCTGATGTCAATAAAACATTGGAAAAATAATGCGACGCGCTCAACACATGTTCGAGTGATTTAAAAAATAGGCGGATAGCACGGGATAGGTTTGTATAAAAAAATCCTAAATATTGCATTAATATGTTGTAAGCCTATTTTTAGAATGTTACAGGAATGCCATGTAGCAGAAACTAATTAAGCTAACCAAACTAATGATGAGTACACCTTTTATTCACCATAATTTTCTTCTTGAAAACAAATATGCTGAAGAATTATATCATAATTTCGCGAAGGACCTGCCTATTATTGATTATCACAATCACCTGCCACCAAAAGACATTCTCGACGATAGAATATACCCCAATTTAACCCAACTTTGGATAAACGGCGATCATTATAAATGGCGGGCCATGCGCACCCTGGGTATTGATGAGCGCTATATTACCGGTAATGCTGCCGACAAGGAAAAGTTTCTGCAATGGGCTAAAACCGTGCCTTATACGATGCGGAATCCCTTATATCATTGGACCCATATGGAATTGGCTCGTTATTTTGGTATTTTCGATATGTTCAATGATCAGTCGGCCGAAAAAATTTACGAGGAAACTTCTGAGAAATTACAGAGCAGCGATTACAGTTGTAGAAATCTACTTCGTAAGATGAAGGTGGAATACCTCTGCACGACTGAAGATCCGATCGATACCTTGGACCATCATAAGGCACTGGCAGAAAGCGATTTTGAAATTAGGGTGCGTACCGCCTTCAGACCGGATAAGGCTATTTTAATAGGTAGCCAAAATTACAATGACTACCTGGTGGCTTTAGGTCAGGCAGCCAATCTTAATATTAACAGCTATCAGGATTTAAAGGATGCCTTGGTCAGCAGGATAGATTATTTCCATGCACAGGGATGTCGCATCTCTGATCATGGGCTAACGCAGATTGCTTTTGAATCGTTTACAGATGATGAAATTTCAAGTATATTCCATAAGAAAAGGAATTTAAAGGCCTTATCCGAACACGAAATTGCTAAATTTGAAACCGCATTGCTTTTATTCCTATGTGAAAATTATCATGCTCGGGGTTGGGTGCAGCAATTCCATCTCGGGGCTTTGCGGAATAATAATAAAAGAATGCATCGCATTCTGGGACCGGATACGGGATGGGATTCGATCGGGGATTATCCTCAGGCACAGTCCTTATCGGCGTTTTTGGATACCCTGGATAGCAATGACAAATTGACCAAGACCATTATTTATAATTTAAACCCGGCCGATAATGAAGTTATGGCTACCATGATCGGGAATTTCAATGATGGAAGTACAAAGGGTAAGGTGCAATTTGGATCCGGATGGTGGTTCCTGGATCAAAAGGATGGCATGATCAAGCAGATAAACGCGCTGTCCAATATGGGATTGCTGAGCTGTTTTGTGGGGATGCTCACCGATTCCAGAAGTTTTTTGTCTTTTCCAAGGCATGAATACTTCAGACGCATTCTCTGTAATCTGTTTGGAGATGAAATGCAACGAGGGGAATTGCCCATTGATATGGAATGGATAGGAAAGATCGTTTCGGATATCAGTTATTTCAATGCAAAAGCATATTTCAATTTATAAAGCATAATGGGGGATAAGGCTATTTTTTTCAGACAGGATGAGATGGAATGGGAAGCCGTTGAAGATAAAATTGAGCGTCAAATAGTTGGTTATGACGATACCATGATGATGGTTAATGTTAAATTTGAAAAAGGGGGCGTTGGATCAGTGCATCATCATGTGCATACGCAATCCACATACATATCTGAAGGAAAATTTGAGGTGACTGTTGCTGATGATAAAAAGGTACTTAAAAAAGGAGATTCCTTTTTTGTACCATCAAATACACCTCATGGGGTCGTATGCCTGGAATCGGGTGTTTTGATAGATGTGTTTACCCCTGTAAGAAAGGATTTTTTAAAGTAGAACAATTATTAATAATAATATTCAATGAGTAAAGTAGTGACATTTGGGGAGATCATGCTGCGATTGGCCCCTGAAGGATTTTTAAGATTTTCACAGGCCAACAGTTTCGATGTGGTGTATGGCGGGGGCGAGTCCAATGTGGCCGTTTCCCTGGCCAATTATGGTGTGGATGTCGATTTTTTAACACGCCTCCCAAAAAATGATATAGGCCAGTGTGCCATGATGGAGATGCGTAAGCGCGGTGTTGGTGTCGACAAGATCCTATGGGGTGGTGACCGGCTGGGCATCTACTTCCTTGAAACAGGCGCCGTGAGCAGGGGCAGTAAGGTGGTATACGACCGCGCCCATTCGGCCATGAGTGAGATCGAGGCCGGAATGATCGATTGGGATGCTGTTTTCGATGGTGTGGCCTGGTTCCACTGGACGGGGATTACCCCGGCCATATCTCAGGGGGCAGCCGATGCCTGTCTGGAGGCTGTTAAAGTGGCCAGTGATAAAGGGATTACCATCTCTACCGACCTGAACTACCGCGCCAAGCTATGGACCTACTGTGATGATGCCCATAGAGAAAAAATAATGACCGAACTCACCTCATACTGTGATATTGTACTGGGTAACGAGGAGGATGCAGAGAAGCATTTCGGTATACACCCTGAAGGTCTGGATGTACACAAACACGGCCATGATGTCAAGGCCGAGGCCTTCCTGTCGGTCTGTAAACAAATGATGAAAAAGTTTCCAAAGGCCAAAAAGGTGATCACCACACTGAGGGGGTCGATTTCGGCCTCGCACAATACCTGGGCAGGCGTGCTTTACGATGGTAACAAAATGTATGAGACACGTCAGTACCAGATCACTGATATTGTGGATAGAGTAGGTGGTGGTGACTCGTTTATGGGCGGATTGATCTACGGCCTGTTGCAATATCCGGATGACGACCAGAATGCCCTTGATTTTGCGGTGGCCGCTTCCTGTTTGAAGCATACCATTAAGGGCGATGCAAACCTGGTGACCGTATCGGAAGTGGAAAAATTGATGGGCGGTGATGCCTCAGGCAGGGTGGCCAGATAAGTTAAAAAAACAGTAATATAAAAGAACTAAAACTAAATATGCTTTCCATAGGGAAGGATTAAATGAGATAACATGGCACAATACACACGACTGGAAGTAGCACAAACCATGAAAGACACCGGGCTTGTTCCTCTGTTTTTCAACAGCGATATCGAATTGAGTAAGAAGGTCCTAAAGGCTTGTTATGATGGCGGGGCACGTTTATTGGAGTTTACCGCCCGTGGCGACTTTGCCCATGAGGTCTTTGGGGAACTCACCAAATACGCCATAAAGGAACTGCCGGGTATGATCATGGGCGTGGGTTCAGTGACTGATGCTGCTCAAGCCAGCCTGTATATGGCGCTTGGTGCCAATTTCGTTGTAACACCTGTATTAAGAGAGGACATCGCCATAGCCTGTAACCGAAGGAAAGTCTTATGGTCACCGGGATGTGGAAGTCTAACCGAGATCGCCAGAGCCGAGGAGTTGGGCTGTGAGATCGTCAAGCTGTTCCCGGGAGATATCTACGGGCCGCAGTTTGTTAAGGGAATCAAAGGCCCTCAGCCATGGACCAGCATTATGCCAACGGGAGGGGTATCGCCTACGGAAGAGAACCTAAAGGGGTGGTTCAATGCAGGGGTGACCTGTGTGGGTATGGGCTCGCAGTTGATCTCAAAGGAAATAATAGCCAATAAGGACTATGTTGCTTTGGAAGCGACCGTAAGAAAGGCGCTGGATCTGATAAGAAGAATTAAACACTAAAGGGAATATATGAAGGCGCTCCGGAGATTGATACTCATCGTATGCACATGCAGCATTGTACAGAACTGCAGCCAGGTTAAACAAACCAGAACCATTAAGTTAGCTCATGGATTGGATGTGAATCACTCCGTGCACAAAGCCATGGTTAAAATGGGTGAGGATTTAAAGGAAAATTCCGGTGGTAAAATGCAATTGGAAATTTATCCCAGTCAACAGCTTGGTACCGAAAGGGAGTGCATTGAACTCCTGCAAATAGGAAGTTTGGACATGACCAAGGTTTCTGTTGGTGTTATGGAGAATTTCGCACCGCTTATGAAAGTTTTTGGTTTACCTTATCTGTTTAAGGATAGGGCACATTCTTTTCAGGTGCTGGACGGACCCATAGGGGAGGAACTCCTTGATGAGGGCATACAATACTGGATCAAGGGCTTGGCCTATTATGATGCCGGAAGCAGAAGTTTTTACACCAAGGACAAACCGGTGAGAACACCTGATGACCTGAAAGGTCTTAAAATAAGGGTCATGGAGAGTGTTACGGCTATGGATATGGTAAAGAGTTTAGGGGGATCTCCCACTCCAATTTCCTGGGGTGAGTTATATACCTCATTGCAGCAGGGGGTCGTAGATGGTGCTGAGAATAATCCGCCGAGTTTTTATTTATCGCGGCATTATGAGGTATGTAAATATTATGCCTTAGATGAGCATACCGTTCTCCCCGACGTATTAATTATCGGGACGCATATCTGGAACAGGCTGTCGGACGAGGAAAAAGCGTGGTTAAATCAGGCAGTCGATGCTTCCGTGGCCTACCAAAGAGCGTTGTGGGCCGAAGCCGAAAAAGAAGCCCTGGAAGAAGTACAGAAAGCGGGCGTTACGGTTATCAGACCCGACAAATCTATATTCTCGAAAGAAGTGGAATCTGTTTATTCGGAATATGAGAAGGACGAGGCGATTGGCGATTTGATAGAAAGGATTAAAAATTATAACTAAATGATATTAAGAAAAAAAATTGACAAGGTACTCAGCACCGCGCTTATCGTCATTATGAGCATCATGGTTGTAAATGTACTATGGCAAGTATTTACAAGATTTATTGTGGGTACACCGAGTTCATTTACAGATGAGTTGGCACGTTATTTAATGATTTGGTTGGGGATTCTAGGTGCCGCTTACGTTTCAGGAAGAAATATGCATGTGGCGATAGATGTCCTTCCTCAAAGAGCAACCACTGATGTGCAAAGAAGACTGAAACTCATTGTTTATGTGTTAATCATCATATTTGCCCTTCTGGCTATGGTTGTAGGGGGCAGCAGACTGGTGTATATTACCTATGTATTGGGTCAGCATTCGCCCGCGCTTCAAATACCTCTGGCCGCAGTTTATCTGGCTATTCCACTAAGTGGGATATTGATAATTTTTTACAAAGTATCTGATATTTTAAACCTGGAATAGTTATGGAGTATTTACCAGTATTAGTGTTAGTCATTAGTTTTGTCGCCTTACTGTCCATCGGAACACCGGTAGCATGGAGTATAGCCATTTCCTCAGTCCTAACCATGTTGGTTAGCATTCCTATGATGCCGGCCTTTACAACGGTATCACAACGGATGGGAACAGGTCTGGATAGCTTTGCCCTATTAGCCATCCCGTTTTTCATATTATCAGGTCAGCTCATGAATAAAGGGGGTATTGCCCATAGGCTCATTGCCTTTGCAAAAACCCTGGTGGGGTCCTTGCCTGGAGGTCTGGCACTGATCAATGTTATTGGTGCCATGTTAATGGGCGCTATAGCGGGATCAGCTATGGCATCTGCCTCTGCTATGGGAAGTATTTTAGGTCCTGAAATGGAAAAGGAAGGGTATTCCAGAGAATTTGGAGCAGCGGTAAATATTACCTCTGCCACCACCGGACTGGTGATTCCCCCGAGTAATGTGCTTATTGTTTACTCATTGGCCAGTGGAGGGGTCTCCATTGCAGCCCTGTTTTTAGCCGGATACATTCCGGGCATTCTTACCGGATTGTTTCTCATGATTGTGGCTTCGGTTTGGGCGAAAAAGAAAAAATATAAAATAGGCGAAAGAAGTAAGTTAAAGGAGGTGTGGAAAACCTTTATTGACGCTGTACCAAGCCTGTTTTTATTGGTTGTGGTTATTGGCGGGATTGTAACGGGTATTTTTACGGCTACTGAAGCCTCTGCCGTAGCGGTACTGTATTGCCTGGTCCTGGGCTTCGCTTATAAGGAAATCACAGTGAGATCATTACCTGAGATTTTATTGGAATCATCGGCAACAACGGCTATAGTGATGCTTTTAATAGGGGCCTCCATGAGCATGTCCTGGGTAATGTCCTATGAAAATATTCCTCAGGATATCAGTTCTACATTACTGGCTATAAGTGAAAACAAGATCATAATATTACTCATTATAAACCTTTTACTGCTGTTTGTTGGGATCTTTATGGACATGACTCCCGCGGTACTTATTTTTACGCCTATTTTCCTTCCTGTCGTGGTTGACCTTGGGATGGATCCGGTACATTTCGGGATTATCATGGTGCTTAATTTATGTATAGGGCTCTGTACACCTCCGGTAGGCTCGGTGCTCTTTGTAGGTGTTGGTGTGGCTCAAACAACCATTCAAAAGGTGTTAAAACCATTAATACCTCTGTTTATAGCTATGGTAGTTGCTTTATTTTTGGTAACGTATTTCCCGGAACTTTCGCTTTGGCTACCAAGATTGTTCAATCTTTAAAATAATTCGATATGTCAACAGCCACACATAAACATTTGAATCGGGTTTCCATGGGTTTGGAAGAAAAATTACCCGTCAAGGTGGTTCAGTTTGGTGAAGGCAATTTTTTAAGGGCCTTTGTCGAGTATGCATTTCAGCAATTAAATAAAACAGTAAATTTTAATGCAGGTATTGCTGTGGTGCAGCCTATTGCCAGAGGTATGGTTAACATGCTGAACAACCAGGATGGTCTGTATACCCTGTTCTTAAAAGGTATTCAGAATGGCGAGGCTGTGCAGCAAAAGGAATTGATTACAAACATTGTCAAGGGTATTGATCCGTACACGGATTTTGATCAATATCTCGAACTGGCCAGGGAGGATAATCTGGAGTTTATTATTTCAAATACAACGGAGGCCGGTATTGCCTATGATGCCAATGATACCTTCAGTATGGAGCCACCCAATTCTTTTCCGGCGAAACTAACACGGTTACTGTATGAGCGCTTTGAGCATTATAAGGGAGATACGAAAAAGGGACTGACCATCATTCCATGTGAACTGATCAATTATAATGCCGATACGCTAAAGGAGATCATTTTAAAATATGGCGCCTTGTGGAACCTGGACGGCGCCTTTATGGATTGGTTGGACACAGGCTGTTCTTTCCATAACACCTTGGTAGACCGTATTGTTCCGGGATATCCAAAAGATGATATCGAGGCCCACAATGCACAGTTGGATTACCTTGACAATTTAATTGTTACTGCCGAAACCTTTTTGCTCTGGGTCATTGAAGGTGATGCACAACTAAAGGATAAATTGCCTTTTCATATGACGGCTCTCGATGTTAAGATCGTTGACGATATGCAGCCCTATCGCACCAGAAAGGTGAGGATATTGAATGGAGCCCATACGGCAATGGTGCCATTTTCATTATTATATGGTAATGAAACGGTAAAGGAAACCATCGACAACGATTTTACAGGGACCTTCGTTCATCAGGCCATTTTCAATGAGATCAATGAAACCCTGCCCATGGAACGGTCTGAACTGGATGCTTTTGCCAGTGATGTATTGGATCGATTTAGAAATCCGTTTATCAAACACCGCTTGGCGGATATTGCTTTGAATTCCATTTCAAAGTTTAAAGTAAGGGTTCTCCCGAGTTTATTGGCGTTTGAATCCAAACATAAAAAATTACCGACCAACTTAACCTTTGCATTGGCATGCCTCATAAGATTCTACAAGGGATCGTGGCGCGGTGAACCTTTACCTGTGAAGGACGGGGAACCGGTGGTTCAGGCCTTTGAAAAAATTTGGAGTAGTAAAAGCGTTCAAGAGGTCGCTCAGTTATGTTTGCAAAATACCGAATTTTGGGATCAGGATTTAACGCAGGTGGAAGGCTTGTCGGAAGCCATAGCTTTTGCTTTGGAGCAGATTGAAAATCACGGTGTTGAGAAGGGATTGGAACACTACAAGGAAAACTATTAATCGTTTTATGAATAAGACTATGTCACAGCAGCTTATAAAGGTTCACCAGGAGGATAATGTAGCCGTAGCTTTAAGAGATTTGAAGGCCGGAGAGCGTATTCCTTTCGAGGAGGGGGAGCTAAGCGTATTATCAGATACAAAATCAAAACACAAGATAGCACTCCGGACATTTCATCCCGGAGACCGAATTATCATGTATGGTGTTCTGGTTGGTTCTGCCAATGAGCGCATAGAAAAGGGTGCTATTTTAACTACCGACAATGTGAAGCATCAGAGTGAAAAGGTATTTGGTAAGACTGAAGCCTTTAACTGGACGGCCCCCAATGTTGAAAAATGGAAGAACAGGACATTTTTGGGATATCACCGTGAGGACGGTCAGGTGGGAACCGAAAACATATGGCTCTTCTTTCCTTTGGTGTTTTGTGAAAATCGCAATATTGAAATTTTAAAAGATGTTTTCGAAAAAGAACTTTTAAAGAAAAGGGAAAATCCCCATCAGTTATTGTTGCGCTCTTTGGTGCATGGAGCTGATGGCACACAAACAGCCGATACATCAAGTGATGTTTTTGATAATATTGAAGTAAAATTCATCACCCATCCGGGCGGTTGTGGAGGTATTCGACAGGATTCTGAAAGCTTAGCGCGATTATTGGCAGGCTATGTGAATAATCCCAACGTTGCGGGTGCAACGGTTTTAAGTTTGGGTTGCCAGAACCTTCAGATAAGTATTTTCAAGGAGGCCTTGAACGCTTTAAACCCGGATTTAAAAAAGCCTGTGTTAATTTATGAACAGCAGCAAATGGGTACGGTCGACCATATGTTATCCGTAGTGATCAAAGACTCTTTTGAGGCGATTAGAAAAGCCAATGGTATAGAGAGAAAGCCCGCGCCCTTATCGCAATTAAAGGTAGGATTGGAATGTGGGGGATCTGACGGTTTTTCAGGTATTTCGGCAAATCCCACACTGGGAGCGGTTTCGGATAGGTTGGTGGCCTTAAATGGTACGGCGGTATTGGCCGAATTCCCTGAGTTGTGTGGTGTGGAACAGGAACTGGTGAACCGATGTGTGGACGAAGAAAAATCGGAGAAGTTCTTACACCTAATGAAGGCATATGAAAAATCGGTAGTCGATGCAGGCTCCGGTTTTGACATGAATCCTTCTCCGGGGAATATTAAGGATGGTCTTATTACGGATGCCATGAAATCGGCAGGGGCGGCAAAGAAAGGAGGGACTTCACCGGTAGCGGATGTCCTGGACTATGGAGAATACCTGGTCCGTCCCGGATTGAATCTTTTATGTACGCCTGGGAACGATGTGGAAAGCACGACCGCTTTGGTAGGATCTGGTGCCAATATCGTACTGTTTACAACAGGTTTGGGAACGCCTACGGGAAATCCCGTGGCTCCCATAATTAAAGTGTCTTCGAATAGTGAGCTAGCCTCCAAAATGCCGGATATAATTGATTTTGACACGGGGGCGGTTATTCGCGGTGAAAAGACCATTGATGACATGGCCGAAGAACTGTTGGAGTTTATCATAGATGTGGCCAGTGGTAAGGTGAAAGCAAAAGCCAGGCTTCTGGATCAAAACGACTTTATTCCATGGCGCAGGGGCGTCTCCCTTTAAGGTGTTGTCAGGCCTTTCATGCTGAGGCGTTTAGGATTCTGTTACAGGCTGCGTTTTTAATGACGATTGCCTGACAATTAACTCGGGTTCTAAAACGACCTTTTTTTCCATTTTTATATTGGTGCTGCTGGTAGTTTGTTCTAAAAATACTTTAGCTGCCATTTTTCCCATATCAACAGGCGATTGGTCTACCGAACTAATGGGAAGTTCCATGAATTTTGTAAAAGGTTCATTACTAAATCCGACGACACAGAAGTCTTTTGGAATCTGTATATTGTGTTTTCTCAGTTCTTTAATGGCACCAAGAGCAGTGAAATCACTCGAAGAAAATATGGAATCCGGCAGCGGACTCAGCTTTAACAATTTTCTGGCTGCCGTAATGCCTTCGTCAAGATTACTTTTCGTCTTTATGATATATTCCTCATTAACAGCCAGGCCTGAATCGGTCAATGCCTGTTTATAACCCCGACACCGTTCTTTGAAGATCTCAAGGGATTGATCGCCTGCAAAATGTACAATTTTAGTGCATCCCTGGTCTATCAAATGTTTTGTCGCCTTGTATGCTCCGTCAAAATCGTCTATGATTACAGAACTGACCCCTTCCATCTGCTTTCTTCTATCGAAAAAGATGAGTGGGATATTTTTCTTCAAAACCCTTTGGAAATCCTCCTTTTTTGAATTTGAAGTTGTGGATACGAGAATGCCATCGACCTGAGCGTTCAATAAAGTTTCAATATTTTCACTTTGCAGGCCTGCATCTTCATGTGTCTGGCAAATAATGACATGATAGCCATACTGGTTTAGTTCTTCTTCAATGCCACGAATAACGGAACTAAAGAAATTACTGTCAATGCGAGGAACGATAACACCAACATTATAGCTTTTACCACTTTTGAGGGCACGAGCCAGTTTGTTTTGCTTATAATTCATTTTAGCAGCAGTCTCCAGGACCAGGGTTTTTGTATCCTCACTTATTTTGGGATTGTCATTGAGGGCCCGCGACACCGTTGCAGCGGTAATGTTTAAGGCCTTGGCAATATCATATATGGTTGTTTTTTTACTCACGTATGTGTATTATTATGGTTCTAAAGGTATATTATTTGGCATTAACATCATATGATCTCATAAAAAATGATTGAATAAGTGTCACTTAATGTTATAATATCAGGGATTAAATAGGTTAAAATCCATAAAAAATCCCGGAATACACTAGTTGTAAATCCTATTTGAAATCAGAAAGGCAGACCTCCAAATAAAGCCTGACCCTTCTGATTTCTCAAGTTTAATCTATCTTTTATTCATATTCAAAAGCGCCTAGATCCGGTGCCGATCCGTTATAGGGTAATCCCACGTCTACACCCCCGTCGATAAGGTCACTGCCATTAACCAAATTCATAAAATCAATATCGGGTAAGCTCCCATCGGCATTTCGTGGACTGCTGAGCAGATCCATATTCAAACTCACAAAGTCGGAAGCGTCCGCAGACAGTCCGTTTTGCCAGCTGTTGTTCGTGATATCCGTAGTAGTGGCATTGAAGCTATCATTACTATTGCCATCCAGGCTCACCGAATTTTTAATGATAAGTGCGTTAGCCGGGTTTGTACTGCTAAAGCTTATGTTTCTTCCATTATCGTAGGCAGAACAATTATAGATGGTGATATCGCCACGGTTACTGTTATGGTCGAATCCATCGAAAACATTCCCGGCTGCAATACAATTGTTGTATATGGCATTATGCTTCAATAATTTGTCATCGCTACCGCCTGTTTTAAATCCATTACCGTCACCGGAGCCTGTACTGCCATCTTTTAAGATGCCGTTTTTAAATGCCCAGCAATTTTCATAATAGGTAGTGATATTGTCGTTACCCCTCATATAGCCGTCCCAGCCATCATCTAAGTTTTGCCATGCGCGACATCCAATGAATTTATTGTTGGTTCCGGCATCTAATTTAGAGGCAAATCCATCAGCATTTTCCAGAGTGGAGTCTGCATTAAAGTAGGAGTCGCAATTCAATATGGTATTGTTGGAGCCGCCGTTACCTATTTGAAGACCCGTATCGGAATTTTCACTAAATGTGCAGAATTCAATGAGATTATGATGTCCCCTGATGAACATGCCATTATCTCCGGCGCCAAAGACATCGATACCTTTGATATGCCAATACGATCCTTCTAATTGAATACCGCGGTTTGAGGAACTCTCACTCATTGATGAAAAATCAAATTTGGGTCTGCTAGAGTCTCCAGGATAGGCGACTAAGGAGATGGTGCTGCCCGAGACACCACTTTTTGTAATATCTATGGTAGAATTAAATACATAGTCTCCACCACGAATATAAATTATTTCACCGGATACCGCAGCGCTTATGGCATCCAATATCTCCTGGGAAGTAGCTACCACAGTACCTTCAGGAGGTGTTCCTGTTTTAAATGTCAAGGTTTGACTTATTGAAGTGTTGCGCCCATCGGACGTTTCAACATGCCAAAAATATACCGTGTTTGGTTCAACCAGGATCTCAACACTTGTTTCTGTTATATTCTGCCATTCTACCGGAGGTGTCTGATTTCCATCAACCGTGTCGGCAAAAAGAGTAAAGGTAATGGCGTCGCCATCGGAATCCGATCCTTCCCATTCAAGGGTAACTTTGCCATCCACCGGGGCAACTATTGCTCCCGATAGCGGACTTAAAAGGGTTGCTGGGAAGGGTACATTGTTAGATTCACCATCTCCTGCAAGATAGAATTTCCAAACTTCAGAATTCGTTGTTGTTCCACCTGAATTTCTTGAGGTAACCATCCAGGAATAGGGATAACCCCTTGTGAGTCTCACCACCGTGGTATTAGTTTCAAGCCCGACATTAAGGGTAACATCTTGGGTTATTAAATTTGTAATGGTGAGGTTATAATTTTCGGTGGCTTCAGATTCATTCCAACTGAATGTTACGGTTGCCTGATCGTCGATAACCTCTCCAATTTCACATTCCTGATTGTTTAAAGGCAGGTTTAATAGGGCTTCTCCCGGTGTAGATGTATATGTTGGAGCTTTAAATTCATCATCATCAGAACACGAAGTTATTACTAAGAGTGCTAAAAAAACCGTAAAGGCTTTATAGTAGAATTTATATACTAAGGTTTTCATAATTATTTTTTTACGATTTTAATTGATTTGCTAACTGTGTTTCCGTTCAACTGAAGGTAATAGATACCATTGCTTAAACTGGTTAAATCAAGATTAATGATTCTGTTTGATGATACTGCTCTTGTTGAATTTTTGTATACCCTTCCTTGAAGATCAAAAATGGAGACACTTACATTACCATCCTTGCCATTTATATACACCTGAATGTTTCCTCTCGTCGGGTTCGGGAATACCATAACGTCTTCTGAGACAAATATGTTCTCTGAAAATTTACCTTGGCAACTATTATCAGTACTTACTATGATCGAATTATTTCCAGGTAATAGGTTGATGTCTAAAGTACTCTTGGTCGTTGTGGTCATGGTACCATTATGATCAATATTATAACTGCTTGCACCGGATAGGGTTAAGGTCACAATATTCTTATCGCGATCTATTTTCGAATAGGCACTTAATGGTTCTGGTCCATCGACAGTTACATTATAGCATTGTTCGTAATTATCCTTTCCTTCAATGGTAATACATACCGTATAAACTCCCGGTGCCAGACCATCGAGAAGCACTTCTGAGGTAAAGCTTACCGCTGCACCACCATCAACAGAGACATTGTAAGTATAAGAAGCATCCTGAGCACTGATACTAATAGATCCATCATTCTGACCGTTACAGGTAACGGATGTTGTGGAGATAAGAAAGTTATTTGATGGCAGTTCGAATATCTCACATCCGAACACGTCGATAATGGCCCCTGCGGGACTTTCCGGACAATCATCTTCACTGTCGAGAAGACCATCGCCATCAGAATCTTCACAGGCATCACCAATACCATTGTTATTAAAATCGCCTTGATCGGCATTGGGATTCTCTATACAGTTATCAGTTACATCTAAAACGCCATCATAATCGGTGTCTTCTTCAGCATTCAATTGTGGAATGGGATCCCAACCGTCATTTCCTTTGGTAAAATTAAAGGTGGTGATATCGGTTCCATCAGTTAATGTAGGCGAGGTTAGCACAGTAGACCAACTTGCTCTGTTTGCCGAGTTATCCTCTCCGGAGGCTTCCGTACTTCCGTATTCGTACATAAACGGCGATTCGCCTCCGAGTGAACTCGTCCATCCCACTGGATTTATTAGCGAAAGTCCTTCGGAACCCGGATAGGTTGAACTATCTATGATCGTGTTATAAAAGACGACTTCACTGGTATTAGGTGCCCATGGGCGACCAAAATACCCGGGTTTTGAACCATAGGTTGAAGCGGTTTCAACCCCGGGGATAGGGGATTTCACATGACATTCATACATTAAATAGCCTCTGCCTCCAGATTGTTGAGCGGCTGTGATATAAGCTGCATCATTACTGCTGTCGCTCGTATTTAAAACGAAGTCTGTTTGGTAAAACACAGCGGTCATCGCTCCATAGATGTAGTCAACGGCACCCATCATGGCACCTTTGTAAACCACAACTCGGGCGGGTCCGGCACCATAGAATGAATCCTGACGTCCAATAACGCGACAATTATTTAAGATAATTTTATCGGCACTAGCTGCAATCCCGATGGCTGCTGCCTGGGTGACATAACCCGCACCTCTGTCCTGAACGTTGGTGTTACCATAATCTGTGGGTCGGGTAGGTTCACTCGTTGGATCTTTAGCAAGCACAATGTCCTGGGATTCCTTGAGGGAAATGTATTGGTTGAATGAATTTTCCAGTATGATGTCCTCAAAAGTAATGTCGGTCGACTTAATGACAACCGTTGCATTCCAGTAGGAATCGCCACCTCCTGTACCTTCTTTGTTTACATATTCTGTATAACCGTTGGCGGTATTAACCGCTAAGGCCTCAGCACTCCATTTGTTATTCGTACCCTGGGAAAAGAAATTGTACTTTTGTCCGTAATATGAGGTAATCCGTACGGCATCATTTTCAATATCTACACCCTTGTTCAATAGACCTATGCTAGGAAAGACCCCGGCATTTTTAAAGTAAATATTCGGACTTTCTATAACCAGCATCTCTTCATAATTACCCGGATCAATCATAACCGTTACCAATTCGTTGTTTGGTCGATCCATTTTCGAAATGGCATTTAATGCACCATTGATCGTTTGGTAGTCTTTATCTGCACCAACAGTGATAACTGCTTTATAGGCCACTATATCAAGAACCTTTATGGATACAAAATAGGTAGTGCCTCCGATGGCAACATTGACATAGCCATCGGTCGTTCCGGGATAAACATATTCCCCGACAACGTTGATACTCGTACTGTTTGAAGTATTGGAAATGGTTGGACCACCTTCTATGGAATAGTTTGAGGCATAATAATCTGTTAAGAGTACTTTTTGTCCGGGTTTAACAGGAATTGCAATGGTCGCACCGCTGCCCGCATTCAAATCGCCGTTTCCACCCCGAACATTGACATTTCCCGTAAATAATAATCCTTCATAAGCTGAAGCGGATGAAATGGTACGCGTATTAAACACCCATTCCGTAACCGGATTGAAAGCCAGATCTTTTGAGGTGTCAGATCCGGAGACAGTCAGGTTCGATGTCAGCGCTAATTTAAGTGGATAGGCATCCAAACCACCATCATAAGTTAAGGCATAAACACCGTCTCTTAAGGAAATGGCATCCAGACCGGTAAAACTGTATGAATAACCTTCTTCATTTAAATTGGTAAATGTCAGACCAACCATACTTCTTTGGGAAGTATCCAAATCAGGCGTGTTTATCGTGATACTGTATGTGGGCTTGGGCGTAAAATCGATATCTGCCGTTTGATCTCCGGTAATGGTAATGGTATTGGTAGCAATCTCATAATCATTCACGCCTTCTGCAGTAATCGTATATTCTACATCCGCTTCTAATTGAACCGAATAGGTTGAACCCACCTCATCTATGGTTACTATAGGATTGTAAATTTTGTTTGACGCCGGATCCGGGGTATAGGTTAATTCCAGATTTGTGAGGTCCGGCAAACCATTAATATTACCGCTAACCGTGTAGAGTGTTACTTGAAGTACCTGTATGTCGTAAGTGGTAGTTTCGGCAGTTACATTAAGCGTTAGCCCGTTACCGATCAGGTAGCCATTGGCACCACTCAAACTGAGGGTGTATGTATATTCTATTGGTAAATCTATACTGTAGGTGCCACCAGAAACGACTGTAGAAAAGGTTTTGCCTGCTTCGTTCGTAAAGTTTATGGAATATCCTGCAGGGATGCCTGGCGCATTCGTTTCATCGACATTACCGGATAAGGTAACATATTCGGCATCTTTTCTTGAAATTCTGTAAACACTGATTTTATCATTTGAGGAAAATAATTTGTAATCTCCTGCGGCCTTAGCGACAAATTTAACTTCTGTTAAATCTGTACCAACAAAAATAACATCATTTTGAATCCCGGGGTCGGCGGCATATTGGAACTGTACATTATCAGCTGAACCATCCTGAGTGAGCATCATGACAGTAACTTCATCATCTTCACTCAGTGTTAATGTAAAATAGCGACTCGTCGAGCGGCTGTTGCTGTATATTCTTCCGGTATATTCAGGATCTGTTACACCACTGAGATTCTCATCCCAGCGTGTTAGGTTGGTATTTGTGGTTCTTAAGCGGTCGCTTGTACTGCTGGAACTGGTCCAGGTTAAGATGCCTTCCGTAAATGTTGAGGGCGTATTCACACCTGAAGTTCCAGGAGTTATTCCAGGGTACCAGGCATTTATTTTATCCTCAGTGAGCATGTTATTGTACAGTACGTCATCCAGTTGCTTGGCACCGAAATCCCATACATCGGTTTTTGCAACGGAAACGGAAAGATTCGTAACTTCAATTGCGGGGGTATAGGCATTACTGCCGCTGAAGGTGAAGTATAATGTGGTTGGACCACCGGTATAGGTAAACTCGTAATATCCTGTTCGGTCAGCCATTCCGGGGTGGTTATCTAAATCGACATCGATAATTCCTAATTCACTACCACCCATTGATGTGCCTCCACTCATAGTTCCAGCACTGTATATGGAACCATAAAAGCGAATCGTTGAAAAGGTGCCCTCAACATCGATTTCAAGCGAATTACCCTCTTTAAAGGCAATTCCATATCCTGTACTGTGCCATAGACTTGTGGCAGCTTGAGTTCTGAGTTTACCATCAGGGCTTGTTGTTGTGGTCACCGGATCCCATTGGGTTCCTGTATTTCCAAATGTGGACCCATCGCCTAAATTATAATTGGTAGTTGGAGAAATCACCTCAATTGCCGGGGTATAAGCATTACTCCCGCTAAATGTGAAATACAAGGTTGTTGCTCCTCCAACATACATGAATTCATAATAGCCGCTGCGATCGGCCATCCCCGGATGGTTGTCAAGATCGACATCAATGGAACCCAAATCACTGCCGCCGGCAGTTGTCCCTCCATTCATGATACCGGCACTGTAAACCGATCCGTAAAAGCGTATGGTGGTATGTCCGGCAACATCTATTTCTAAAGAGTTACCCTCTTTAAATGCGATTCCATAACCCGAGCTATGCCATAAGCTTGTGGCTGCCTGCGTTCTTAATTTACCGTCGGGGCTTGTGGTTGTGGTTACCGGATCCCACTGTGTACCGGTATTTCCAAATGTCGAACCATCACCCAGGTTATAGGTTGTGATCGATTGTCCGTGTATTACCAGAGAAAGAAGTAATAAAGGAATTAATAAAACAAAGGATAGTTTTTTCATGTCTTAGAAGGTTAATTTAGTTAGTTCGTTATTTCGTAATTAAAGATGTAATCGATTACATCATAAATAAAAAAAAATGTCTGAGAAATTAATCACCTCAATATGAATAGTATTATCTCAAAGTATGTCTTCATGAATGATGGAATTGTAATCGATTGCATAAAAGTATAAAAAAATTTATATTCAACAAAATATTTCATACGAGATTTGAATTAATTGCTTAACAATCAATTCATTTATTTATTCTTAATTGACTTTCATTCAATTTTCATTTCCTTCTTCTAAGGATAAAATAGTTTATTTAGAAAATTGACGGTTATTTTTAAAGTGGGTTCAAACCAAGGGTGTAGGAGCCAGAATGAATGCGGACTGTCTTCAAGAGTATGTACTTCGTTGTAAATATCATGATTCTTTAATATGGAAATAAGATCATCTCTGCCGGCATGAAATCGATCTTGTGAGCTATTAATAAAAAGCATAGGTGGTGCATTTTCATTGACATATTCAAGAGGAGAGGCCTCTTTCCAGTTTTTCCAATTCGATTCTCTTGTGCCATTTAACCAGATACTGGCCATAGCTCCTTCCTGATATGCCTCCGGGTGTATGAACGAAACAATACCATCAATATTTATGATGGCCTGAACGACTTCCGATACCGATGTATCAGGCTCAAAGCGTTCTGAATTCGGGGTTACCCCGATTAATGTGGCCAACTGGCCGCCAGCGGAAGTACCTAAAACTGAAATTTGACCTGTATGTATTTTATATTTTTTGGCATGTTGCCTCAACCAGACTAGGGCATCCTTTAGGTCAATAACTGCGGCTGGATAAGGAGCTTCAAGACCCAATCGATAGGATGCTGTCACCGCGATATAACCATGTAGTGCCAAATGCTGGGCCATAACACGCTGGTTTTCCTTCTGTCCTGTTAACCATCCTCCGCCATGAATAAGCAATACAAGAGGAAATCTTTGATTTTTAATATTGGACTTTGGTAAATAGAGATCCAATCTTAATTTCGTTTGATTTACTTTTTTGTAAACACGATTCTCCTTAATCTTTATTTTGTTGGAGACTAAGGGTTGGATAGGGGAGACGTTCGGGAATTTTTTTTTAAGCTTGTTATAGGTGCTTTGAATAGTATAAGGTTTATAGTTCTCCTTTTTTTGAGCGGAAATTACGGTGATAGGTAATACTATCAATAGCAAGATGAAGGCTTTTAGTTTCATGATAATTGACGACAACTTATAAGGTTTAAACCTATTTTTACTCTGGTTATTTGGGCCTAGATGAACTAAACCACCAGTTTATTCGGATATGGTAAAATGGTCTATATCGGCATACCCTCCGCGTTTAGCCTCCTGCGTACTTACACTGAACAGACCCACTTTGGCACCTATCCATTTCCCTTCTTTTGCCCTGAACGGTTTTCCTATCTCCTTGAAGGTCTCACCGTTTTCAGAATAATAGAATCGACACCTCGCGTCTGGTCCCATTACCTTAATATTTAGGTATATCGTATTTGATTTTAGTTTTACCTGACCATTGATTATTTCTTTTGAACCCTTAAAGGCATCGATGGCCTCGGTCTGATGGATATAATAACCATCTTCATCATGAGTCAAAGCCAGTGTGGCATAGTCCATACCCATAAGGATTAGCCCCGCTGTTTTCCCGTTTTCTGCTTCTTCAGGATGCAAGGTTATTTTCGTGGAAACTGTAAAATTTGGAGCTGGAAACTTTTGTAACAAAAGATTGGGAACCATCCAAAGATTCGTAAGATCTTCCGGTATTTTTATTGAAAATAATCTCAGAAAGTCGTTTCCAGGAAGTTTTGCATGCCATAAGACGTTCGGATTTGCATTCCATTGCCATTGAAGTCCAATTTTAGAGTCATCAAAATTATCCGTTTCGGCAGGCGTTACAATAGGGTAGGACGGACCAACAAAGGGTTTTTTATGAACCTTAACCGGTTCGCCAATACCATTACCATCTAGATCCTGACCCATAACCGGCCAATCATTTTCCCAACGCATAGGTTGCATGTGTACAATTCTTCCATAAGCATCCTTATCCTGAAAATGGTAAAACCATGATTCTCCCTTGGGTGTATCGACCCAAGCGCCTTGATGCGGTCCGTTAATATCGGTACTCCCCTGTTCCAGCACGACGCTTTCTTCGTATGGGCCATAAATGGTTTTCGAGCGCAATATGAGTTGCCACCCTGTGGCTACCCCGCCAGCAGGAGCAAATATGTAATAGTAACCATTGCGTTTATAAAGTTTCGGGCCTTCAACTGTATTATGCCTATCATGACCATCAAATACATGTATTCCTTTATCCAGTACCTGGGTCCCTTCGGCGTTCATCCTATTAACTGACAATAAGCTTTTAACGCCGGCCCTGCTGCCTGCATAGGCATGCACCAGATAGACCTCGCCATTGTCATCAAAAAGGGGGCAGGGGTCGATCAACCCTTTTCCTTTCATTACTAAAACGGGAGTATCCCAGGTGGCATAAGGATCTTTTGTTTTTACCATGTAGATGCCAAAATCCGGATCACCCCAATAAATATAATAGGTATCATTGTGATAGCGCATTGATGGTGCCCAAACACCATTGCCATGTTGAGGGATGTTAAAGGTTTCGACGGGAATCTGTTCTTGAAGTGCATGATTTATTAAACTCCAGTTGACCATATCCTTTGAATGCAATATGGGCAGTCCAGGTACAGCATTGAAGCTGGACGCCGTCATATAATAGTCTTCATCCACACGAATTACATCAGGATCGGAGTAATCGGCGTAAATTATCGGATTCCTATACGTGCCGTCACCGTTGTCTGCCACCCAGACATCGGAAACATACCCTTTATTTTGAGCACATGCTAAAGTCGCAAGAAGGAACGGTAATAAGTTGAAGACAGATTTCATTGAGACACATTTTTACTACCTGTCCAATTCCAGGCTTGCCAGGATAAATGGCCCTGTACCTTTGGGATCATTGGCTCTTATAGACTCCCCAATATAATATTCAAATGATCCGTCTCTGTAAGGATCGCCTCCCAATCCTGCCACAGCACAACATTGATTCAGATTTACCAATCCATTGTCGTCAACCGAAATTAAGGTATTGATTATGGCATTATAGGCCTTTTTCGCCACTTCCAAATAGTCTTTGGAGAGGTAGCCTTTTCGGACCCCTTTTGCGAAAGTATAGGTGAACATAGATGATCCGGTGGCTTCAAGATAGTTGCCTTCTCTGTTACCTAGATCCAATACCTGCCACCATAGTCCCGATTGATCTTGAACTTTGGTTATCGCTTCTGCATATTGATTCAAGTATAAAATGATGCGTTCTCTCCCGGGATGATTCTCAGGCAGAAAGTCTAAAACATCTACCATGGCCATACCATACCAACCCATGCCTCTGGACCAAAAATGCTGGGAGTTACCCGTTTCCTTGTTCGCCCAGCGCTGTTCTTTGCTTTCATCCCAGCCATGGTATAGCAATCCTGTTTGTTCATCTCGACTGTGCTTTTGAATCAAGTCGAACTGAAGCACGACATCGTCGTAAATCTTTTGTTTTTCCAATGAATCTTCGATATAATCACGAGCATATCGGGTATGGAACGGTTCTGCCATATACAAGCCGTCAAGCCACATTTGATAGGGATATATTTTCTTATGCCAGTACCCACCGTCGGAAGTTGTAGGCTGTGATTTCATTTGTTGATCCAAGGTTTCCATTGCTTTTAAAAAGCGTTTTTCCTTTGTCTTAGGATACAGAAATAAGAGCACATCCCCGGATTTAATCATATCGAGGTTTTGATTTGATAACTTATAGGTTTTTATCCCTCCGGTACTGTCAATCATATTATCGGCGTAGGCATAAATGTAATCGTAATACGCCTGATGGTTTGTAATTTCAAAAACTTTTGAACAGGCTGATAACACTAAACCCGGCGTGTAGCTCCATTTGGGTTTTGTTCGGAAATCCAATAAGGAGGGATCGGGAAAACGTTCCATTTCAGAGCGCATCATACGCTCGGACCATTTCAAATCTTTGGGGACAATTTCTATATCTGCGGAGCTGATTAATGGGTCCTCCGTTTTCTTTTTATCTCGACAAGCCGTAACTGCTAAAAAACCAATTAAAACAACCCATACGATCAATTTCATTGCATTCATATTTCGATTACTTTAATGAATTTGCTTCGTTTAATAACCTGAGTTTTAAATTTAAATCGGAGATGAAATCTTCTTCGGTTTTGATCCCATTTGGTTCCTGTTCCCAGGCACCCAAAAAATAATATGTAATTACCCCAGAAGTGGGTTTAAAGATCACCAAATGCTCGTATTCACCTTCTTTTTGTATGTCAACTTCATCCCGATTGTAAAACAGTGCCATACCTAATTTATCCGGAGGACTCGCCAAGGTTTGTTCACCGTATGTTGCAATATATGACCAGGTTTCACCTTCATTTTTATGAAAGGTTACACCATGATCTACAATTCCTGTGCAAATACCGCTGATTTCCTTAGAAGGTGAAAGTCTTACTTTCGTGTATCGGTCGTCAGGATAAATAGTTAAAGTCGATTTTAAATCAATGATGTCATCACCTGCTTTCCATCCATCATATGAAATATGAACCGAAGAACTGTCTTTTGTGTTTTCTATCCTGGCCATGGTATTCTTTACGGATTGAAAATGAACAACAGAATCTGCGACTAAGCGTCCATATCCACCAATACCCATAGACTTTCCGGCTTTTAAAATATCCTGTCCCCAGTCGGCTGGTTCATGGTAGGAATCAAAACCATCCTGGCCTACATACGGTAATACCATAGAATCCACTTTCTTACCAAAAATATCTATGGCATTCCTCCAGTCAAGATAAATGCGATATCCCACTTGCTTATTTTCCCAACCGGGACCTTCGTAACGAATATACCAGGTATGATCCGTATGTTCTTTAGGTATTATCAGAGAATCAACATTTTTAAAATGAGTTCCACCCGCATATTCCTTATGTCCTCTTGGGCCATCAACCCATTGGCCGCCTTCTGCCATGGAGATCTCTGCATAGGTTTTAAATAATGTTAAGTCTTCTGATACCGCTTTGACGGTTTCAGTTTCGGGCGTGGTGTTTTTGTCTTTACAGCAGAATAGGCTTAAAGTGATGCATCCTAAAATTGCTGCTTTTTTCATGTGTTCAATATAATTTTCCATTGATAGTGGTGTTTTTAAATTTAATAGGCTCCGAATTTTCAACGGATAAATCTGTTTTCGCCGATTTGATGTGCACATTTGTCAAGGTTACATTTTGAACAAAGCGTTCTGGTCTGCCTTTAATTAGAACGCCATATTTCCCTCCGTTTTCAACCTCTATATTTTCAAGATGGATGTTTTTAATTGCAGGCATGAAATCGCCCTCCTGATTGGCGTAAATACCATAGTAGGTATTTATTCTTAACACAGATTCTTTGACTTGCCCAACTTTGATGTCCTTTACAAAAACATTTTCAACAAACCCGCCCCTCAGGGTATTGGTCTTTATTCGAATGGCCCGGTCCAATTCAGGGCTATCCATTCTACAGTTTCTAACATAAACATTCCTAACACCCGCGGAAATTTCACTGCCCATGACCACACCGCCATGCCCGTCTTTCATGTAACAGTTTTCAACAACAATATTTTCACTCGGGATATTCACTCTCCTGCCATCATTGTTTCGTCCGGATTTAATAGCAATACAATCATCACCTGTATTGAATGTACAGTTTGTTATATGGACGTTTTTCGAGTATTCGGGATCACAGCCATCGTTGTTCGGGCCATGGCTATTCACCGTTACCCCATCGACTCTAACATTTTCACATTTAATTGGATGCATGACCCAGAAGGGTGCATTGGTGATGGTCACCCCTTGAATGAGCACATTTTTACACTCAAATGGCTGTACAAATAACGGTCTTAATTGGTAACCTTCTCCGAAAATGCGATCTGAAACAGGGGTGTTGTTTTCTGCCATTGCCCATAGACGCGGTAAATTGTGCTCATCTTTCTGATTGGGCATTTCCTCAAGGTAACCGTAAACAGCTTTACCACACCATGGCCACCAATTGTTGTTATTGGCCTGTCCATCAAAAGTGCCCTTCCCGGTAATGGCAATATTCGTTTCCTTATAGGCATATATGAGAGGGGAGTAATTCATTAGTTCTTGGCCCTCATAGGAGGTATGAACTACCGGTAAATAGTCTTTATGATCTGTTGAAAACAGCACGATTGCTCCTTCATTTAAATGAAGGTTCACGTTGCTCTTTAAAACTATGGGTCCCGTTAAGAAGGATCCCGAAGGCACCAAAACTTTACCTCCTCCCAGTTTGTAGCAGGAGTCTATGGCACGGCCAAATGCTTCTGTATTTAATGTCGTCCCATCGGCAACCGCACCAAAATCTAAAATGTTTAAGGTCCTGGGCGGAAATTCTAGTGCCCTGATGGAATTAATGATCGTATCGGCCGCATCGAATGGATCCTCTTTTACTACTCCACTTTCTTTGTCTTTACACGAACTGAAGGCTATTATTAAAGTAATACATAACTTAAGGTAGTATCGATTTGTATTCATAGTTTATATTTTTAGAGACACCGCGTTGTAACTAGAGCGTTCGCATACATTTCAATGTTTGTATAATCACTGCTTAAGGTCTTCAGGTTTCCATTTTTTATTAAGTGATCCAGTTTATGATTCTTCTCCCAGGAATCGGGGATGCCATCACCATCAGAATCTGTTAAAGCACGATCGGATTTAAGCACGGGCCAACCACCAACATCAGACTGCGAATCGATAATGCCATTTTTGAATGAGGATGTCCCATTCTTAGTGTCATGTAGTATTCTTTCATCAACTGTATCCCTGTAAAAACTTGATCCGGCATGCTCCAAAACCTTTTTATAAGATACATTTACCGGGTCTGTTTTTATATTCTCTGAAATACGGATAGGGCTATTTAGTTTGACCTCATCCTGATTTTCGCACTGTACCCCGCCTTCCCAATTGTTCTGGGAAATATATTCAAAACCATCGACAAAATTACCATCGACAAAAAATTTCCCATAGGGTTCTGATGGGCTAACAATGCGATCCAATTTTGAAGAGGTTGTTGCCGGACCGGATTTAAAATAGTTATTGATCAGGTTATAGCTGCCATTCTCTCCTCCATAGATGCTGTTCTCTCCCCAATTGAATATCACGTTATTTCTAAAATCGACGAATTCATTCAAAGAATTCTCTGTGGTTGATGATCCGCTAAATCTTGGATTCCTACTGTTGTTACATGCTATTAGATTATGGTGAAAGGATGCATTGACGCCCCCCCAAATACCGCCATATCCATGTGCTCCTTTCTTATGTATGGATTTATTCAGGGCTTCTGAAACAATACACCATTGAAGCGTAAAATTTTTATTGTTGTAAAAGGAGGCATTTTCGTCGGTTCCCCAACTAATGGAACAGTGGTCTATAATGACATTGGTAGTATTTCTGCAACCCAGGGCATCGCCTTCTATAGTATTAATATCTCCCATTCTAAACCTTAAATAACGAACAATAACATTATCGGCCTTTATCGTAACAGGGTATCCTTTTATCGTAATTCCTTCAGCAGGGGCCGTTTGTCCTAAAATACTCAGATCACCTCTGTTAATGTCTAATTCAGACTTTAAATCAATGGTCCCAGAGATCGCAAATACTATTGTTCTCGCCCCCTTTTTTAGGATTCCTTTTCGCAGACTGCCTTCACCGCTGTCATTCAAATTTGTAACCGTATATGTAAGACCACCTCTGCCTCCCGAAGCGAATCGACCGAATCCTTCCGCAGTCGGAAAGGCCAATGGTTGTGAAAAATTAAATTTGCACATCAGTAAAGTCAGAAAAAATAGAAGATACGATTTTTTTGGCATTTGTTTTTATATTCCTTTGATGACTTGAATTTAAATTGGATTGATATCAAAAGAGGTATACAACGCATGCATACCTCCTATGAACTATTAACCAAAACTAAAACAACTATAAACTACTATTTATGGTCTCCATCTAGGGTCTCCAACAGCATTATCCAATAAGGTCTGATTGGTGACTGTAAAATCTCCTGAGGATGCATCGACAAATCCTGGGTCTAATTCCGTAAAGTTTCCTGAATCATAAATATATTGACTTGTATTTGTAAAACCGGGGGCATTAAAGTAATTATTATTGCTGAAGGTCGGACTTTCGTCGATTCCGGCCCGGTCTGCATATCCTTCGGATTCCGTATCTGTAATCAATACATTTCTCACCGTAACCTCATTCGAGACGAAGCGCACATATAAGATTCGTCTACTTGAATTATTGGAACATGCATAAAGGGTACAGCTGTCTATCAAAATGTTCGCTATAGCATTACCATTTGAAGTTCCGGCAGCATCCATTCTAATAAAATCACGACCCGGAGCGCAGTTATTGAATGTAGATGTATTTACGTTGACATCAAGTACGTCTGCATTTCGAAAATCAATAAAGTCGCCACCATTGGTGAGTACGTTCGTTACAATCGAATTTTCTACGGTCAATGATTGAAGGATGGCATCGGTCACATTCCCTGCGATGAATGACCGGTCATAGTCATGAATATTACATCCACTTACCAATAATGTATTATAGTTTCCGGGATCACTGTAGCGCACGGCATCTGTAAGACCATTAGCTGCATCGCCCATCAAGTCCAGATCAATTAGGTTGACGTCTTCAGCTCCAGTTACAATTGAGAAACTAACCTTTAATAGAGGTTTGAAATCCGTTCTTAATCCTTGAATTGTAATCGACTTATCTAATGTTATCGATCCCGTTTGAGAGGTGTAATCTCCCTCCTCTAAAAGAATGATATCTCCTGGTTGTGCGTCGGCAATGGTTTGGAACAAATCGTCAGAGGGAAAAATTAATGTGTTGTCACCAACGTCTATACCCGTGGTGAATTCTGCGATTCCTCTAATTTTTGAATTGTTGTAAAGCGTAGCAACATAATCTGTTTCAGACATTAATCCGGATACAGTGGCCACCCCGGCGGCTTTCTCCTGTGCAGAAATATCATATCTTACATCACCGGGTTGCAGTATAAAATGTGTCACGTTGAGACCCGCTTCCCATCTCAAGGTCACCTGAAGTGCCTGAACATCTCCCGGTTCAAAGGGAAGCATGATTTGTTCTGTTAAAGTCTGGGCTTCAGTAATCGCCCAGGACGAATCGTTTTTTCCTCTGTCACTAACAGCCTTAACTCTTATGGAATAAAGTGTCTCTCCTTCCAGTCTTATTAATACAGGTAATTGATTTGCCGTTACCTGCTCTGTTTGGAAAATCGTAGAGAATGAGGGATCGTCAGCACTAAATTCCACGACGTAATAGGCAGCATTGCTATTTGGTTCCCAATCTAACTCAACGTTGGTTTGGTTTCTAACTCTGGCTGTCAGATCTACGGGTGCAAACTCTCTGTCAATAGAAAGTTCCTCAATAACCTCTTCATTATAACCACAACCTATTACAATGACTGTAGCTAGTACTGCGAATATTGTTTTTGATATATATTTTGTTTTCATAATTATCATGCCTTGTTTATTTAGTCATTATTAGTAACCGTAATCATTCACCAATTTACCGTTACTTCCATCTAAGAAGGTCTGCCATATTGGCCAAAATTGCCTCGTGTCAGGGTCAACACCTGTTTTGAACAGGGAATTGATTTCATCTTCAGGAAGATTAGTCCAATCTTGGGATGAATACTCGGATCCCGGGTTATTCGTTTCACCTCTGTTTAATCCATAGATTTCTAAGGTTTCATTATCATCTGCGTATTTATAGTATAATGTGGTTGGCACATCGGAATAATCTCCTGTACGCATTTGTAAGTCCCTCATTTTCTGCTTAGCCTGAACAAGGTTAGCTCCAAGCAGGTTCCATCTTATAAGGGCTTGTTTGCGTTCCATTTCTCCCGTGAATTCATATTTATGCTCGTCGATAATAGCATTTAACATATCCTGCTTACTGGTTAATGCGTCGACATAAGCATCGACCTTTTCAGCGTGATCTGCAGGGTCAAAAGCTCTTCTTCGAAGTTGTTTCAAATAAGGAGCCGCTGCGGCCGGTCCTTGCAATTCATTTGCCGCTTCTGCAGCCATTAAAAGAATTTCGGCATAGCGCATGTATAATTTATTGACGCCATCATCATTAGAGGATGTAACGTATCTGTTCATCCATTCGTAACGGTATTTACCAAAATACCATGTATTGAGTCCAACAAGTTGTTGTTGAGAAAATCCAGAGGCATCAGCTGATCCCCATTGGTAAGGAACGCAGGTAATGTCTCTGCGCGAGTCGGACTCATCATAATCGTAAAAAACGGTAGGTAAAGGTCCTGCAATACCTCCTCTCGCCTGACCTGTGTGCTGATCAACACTGCGGTGACGAATAGCAAAGGAAAAGTTTACACGACCACGACCGTCGGAAAAAGGCATTTCCCATAGAGATTCACCTCCGGCGGTAACATTATCTTCATTTAATTTTCTCCAGATAGTTTCAAATGTTGGTTCCAGTGATGCTGTTCCGCTATTAATAACAGACTGGCATTCATTTAGTGCCAATTGGTACATTTTCCCAACCGAGAGATCACTATCGTTGCTTCTTCTCACGCCATCACCCGGATATTGTTGGAAACCACTGGCAGCCAATGCCAAACGGGCTCTGAGTCCTTTAACAAAAGCCTTATTTATTTTTTCTACAGAGGTAGTCGACGGGCTTTCATTTGGCCAGGGAACTAATGTAGCAGCTTCCTCAAGATCGGCTAAAATTTGCTTGTAAATAATATCACGACTTGTTTTTTCCAGGTAAATAGTTTCTGAATTGATAGGTTCGAACCGCGCTGGAACGTCACCCCATGATTTTATGAGGTCGCCATAGAAGACAGCGCGATAGGTTAACGCCACACCAAGTAAACGACCTAATTCAGTCCCGGGTTCCGAGCTTCCAAATGTGCGGATACCTTCAATACACTTGTTAGCCCGTTCAATACCGATGTATATTTCGTTCCACGAGCTATTGCTTCTGTCCATCTGACCATTATTTGGTTTTGCATCATAAATCATAAGCTCTCCTGTTGAATTTCCCTCAGAAGAGGAGTTGTAATTCCATTCCGTATCCGTGTTAAATCCGTAGAACGGGATGTGACGCCCTCTGTAGGAATTCGTATGAGCTATAATTTCAATAATACCATCTACCGCACCTTGTGCTAGATCAGGGTTGGAAAAGATCACATTATCGGCTATAGTGGATTGTGCAGGTGCATCTAAAAAGTCTTCATTTAATTCTTGACAAGAATTAAAAAGCACGGCTATAAATACACCAGAAATTATGAGTTTTATTATATTTTTCATTTTCTAAGAGTTTTTTAAAAGTTAAGGTTTAAGCCGAAAACCAATTGTCTACTTCTTGGATAGGGGGAATAATCCACACCAGGTGTGAGCGGCGTCCTTCTTCTTGTAGAAACTTCTGGGTCGAGACCTGAATAATCAGTAATAACGAAAAGATTATTAGCTGTAGCATAAAATCGTAAATTTGAGACTCCCATCGATGAAATTAATTTTTCTGGAACCGTATAGCCTAAGGTCAGGGTATTCAATCTTAAAAAAGAGCCGTCTTCCACCGCCCAGTCACTAAATACATAGCGAGACATAAATGGCGACCACATGGTTGTGTTGGCATTAGCGGCATCCAACTGAACAGGATCTGTGATCAATTCTCCGGTGTTAGGATCTAAATTGGTCCATCTGTTACCGTCCACCATAATGGTACTCAAATTTCTGTATTGATTATTTTGGTTAGCCGTTGTAAATTCAATTTTATTGGCATTATAAATATCATTGCCGATGCTGTAACTAAATGCTGCAGTAAGATCAAATCCATAGGCACGTGCATTAATAACAAATCCACCGGTTACATCCGGATTGGAATCTCCGATAATGGTTTGGTCGTTTATATCCACGATACCATCCCCGTTTAAGTCTTTTAATTTCATCATTCCCGGTTCCGCACCACCGAGCCATTCATTGTCCACCGCACCAGATTTTAAGGTGTAAGTACCCGAAGTAACGTCATAGTCGAAATCGGAAACCTCATAACGGCCATCATTTTCAAAGCCGTACATGACACCTAAAGGTTCACCAACAGTCACCAGATAATCGTTTCCAATTTGGGTAGAGGCCCAGTTGGTATTTTGACCAAAATCCTCCAGATCACCAAGTGAGTTAATACGGTTTTTATTCATTCCTGCATTAAATGATAAGCTTAAACCAAAATCCTCTTTATCGAAGGCTGTGATATTCAATGATGCTTCAATACCTTCATTTTGCACTTCCCCAAGATTTCTAAACTGATCTACATAACCAGAACCCGGTATTGGAAATCGAATAAGAAGGTCTTCCGTTGTATTTTTATAAGCTTCAACCGTTCCTGATATAAGTCCATTAAACAGGTCAAAATCTAATCCAATGTTTTGAGTAATGGTGGTTTCCCATTTCAGGTTTGGATTCGCCAGCGTACCCGCAGGACGCCAGTAATTTGAAAACGTATTGATCTGCGAGGTGGCGCTTGACTGATAATTTTGAATGGTTTGTCCGGCAGGAATATTATTGTTACCAGATTCGCCGTAACTAATTCTCAGCTTGAGCGTGTTTAACCATTCAGTATCCATAAGAAATGGTTCTTCTGATAATTTCCATGCAAAAGCTGCAGAGGGGAAATATCCCCATTGATTATCTCCTAAGAACTTACTGGATCCATCTGCACGAAATGTGGCCGTTAAAAGGTAACGATTTTTATAATCATAATTCAAACGACCGAAGAATGAGAGTAATTTATCATCCGGACTATAAAAATCGTCCACGAGAAGTGGTGTGCCCTGGCTTGTTAATTTACGCGCTGTTTCAAAGTCAAAAAGTTTGGGGTACCCTTGAATTTCACTAGTAATTTCATTCCTTTTTAGTACGATCATTTCTTCCCCGATTAGTAACTTCAGATTATGATCTTCATTTTTTATAATTTTTTCAAAGTCATAATTTAAGGTATTCGCATTTCTAAAGGTAACTCGTTTTTCATCGCTGGAAACTATGGAAGGCAAACCTTGGTTTTCTGCAGATGGTCTGTTATTGGAATAATAGGTTGAACGACCATAGAAGCGATAATCCAAATCGTTACGATTATCCAGGCCTAAATCCATTTTATATTGCAGGTTTTCTATGATGTCCCATGAAAAGCTCCCCACCATGTTAAAGTTTTTTCTGAGTTGTAGTCGCTGATTATCGTCCACAGCCACAAATGGATTGACCAAATAGCTTGCTAACGCTTCATCAGTATCAGAGGTTGTCAATCCCGAAATTGGAATAGGAGAGTAGCCGACACTGTGTCTCAAGCGCGCATCGGCAGAGGAGACCTCATTTTGTTCGTTTGCACCGCCGCCATTAATTTCTGTGTCCGAATAACGAAGGGTGAAGGATAAATTTATTTTATCACTAGGTTTACTTTTTAAGGAAAGAGATAAGTTGTTTCTTTTGAAATTGGATCCTAACATGATGGCCTTTTCATCATACAAAGCGTAATTAAAATTGAAATTTATTTTATCAGAACCACCTCGAATTGCCAGGTCCCGACTTTCAACTTCGCCCATTTGACCGTAAATCTGTTTTTGCCAGTTCGTGCCACTTTGACCTAAATAGAGATCGTAATCTTGCCATAATCCAAAATAGCGTTCATAAGAATCGATGTCGTCGGAATCTCTTAAGAGGGCATATTCGTACTGCCACTTCACAAAGTCTTCCGGGCTAAGAACGTCTATAGTCTCAGCAATCTTTTTGACACCATAGAACATATTAAAATTTGCAGAAATTTTACCATCCACACCGCTCTTTGTTGTAATAATTACAACACCATTGGCCCCTCTGGAACCGTAAATAGCGGTTGATGAAGCATCCTTAAGAATAGAAATGTTAGCGATATCAGAGGATGAAACATCATTTATACTGTTTACCGGGAAACCATCTACAATGATTAACGGCGAACTGTCCTGAGTAATCGAACCCCCACCGCGAATTCTAATTCTTATTTCCGCATCGGGAGATCCTTCAGCCGAAGCTACCTGAACCCCTGCGAGACGGCCTGTTAATGCCTCGGCGACATTGGGTATGGGTTGCTCTTGGAGATCATTACCAGAAATGGCAACAACGGAACCCGTGAGATCCGATTTTCGAGCTGTTCCATAACCAATAACCACGACCTCCTCCAGCGCTTCCAAATCGGGACTCAGTGCTACGGATAGGATGTCCTGTCCTGAAACATCAATTTCCTGTGTTTTATAGCCCACATATGAAAATACCACGACGGCATCAGTTGCTATGTCAGTTAAAGTGAAATTACCATCAAAATCAGTCGTAGTTCCTTTAGTGGTATCCTTAACCAAAATTGTGACACCGGGCAATGGTTCTCCAAGATTTTGGTCGGTAACCGTTCCACTTATGGTTTTTGTTTGAGCGAAAAGTGTATGGACACTGCATATAAAAATTAGGCTCAATAACAATACCATGTAATCTTTCCTTTTCGATTGAAAAGAAATCGTGTTGTCGGTTGCGGGAAAAGAAAAATGCAAACGACGCGTTGAATTGCTTGTCATAGAATTAGTTTGAGTTAGTTTATCCTTATTGATGATTAATTTTATTTAAAATGCAATAAAATGTAATCGATTGCACAAAGATAAATTATTTTTTGAAAAGAACAAATAAATTATACATTTTGTAAGTGTATAATTTTCGTGAAAATAATATGGAAAATCACTAAAAGGGTCTTAAGTATTTAAAATACAGTTATTTATATTAATAAAGTGGATTTATGGCAATTTTAACTTATGACTAAGATTTTTAAAGTATTTTGAATTATTAAGCTTTTTGTGCGGTCATATTTTATATATTTGCAATCGATTGTCTTAATACTTAACACCTTCAGAATATACTGTGTCATATGACTAATTTTAATTTTACTCCCGGTTACAATGGCGGTTCCTCAAAGGTCAGTAGGCGCATCAGCGGATTGGTGTTTCTGCTTTTTCTTGCTGGCAGTCATGCTCAAAAGAAAGATGTCTCATCACAAGCAGCTGTTGCCTATACCATTGAGAATTGTGTAAATGAGTTTAATTTAAACGATACGATAAAAACGAAAGTAGGGTACCAGTATTGGTTTGTAGACAAGGAGTTTTTAGATGGTAGAACTTTGAAAATGAGTGTTGTAGGACCTTATATGGCCACACATCCGCCACATAAACATGAAGAGGATGAATTTTTTTATGTCTTGGAGGGGACGGCCGAATTCTATTTAAATGGTGAAACTCATGTTTCCGGTCCGAATACAAGTTTTTATTGTCCTTCCTGGTATGAACATGGTATCAGGAATGTTGGCGATACGGAACTAAAATATTTAGTTATCAAAAAATATAATAAATAATACAGTGTTGACATGCACTTAATTAAATGAAAACATGATGATTAATTCCAGAAGAAAATTTTTAGCCTCAATCAGCATGCTTGCCGCTTCCAGTGTTTTTCCGGTAAGTCAGTTTAACTTTGGACAGTCAAAGAAATTAAGGATTGTTCTTGTAGGTACCGGTATTAGAGGAACTAGTTTCTGGGGAAAACGGCTTGTTGAGGCCTATTCTGATATCTTAGAGTTTGTTGGATTGAGCGACATTAATCAGGGACGATTAGAATATGCCAAAAGATACATCGGTGTGGATTGCCCGGTTTTTCTTGATTTTGATGACATGCTGAAAGAAACAAAGCCGGATTTAATCATTGTAACAACGGTCGATTCAACGCATCATCAGTTTATTGTCAAAGGATTGAACTTTGGCTGCGATGTCCTTACTGAAAAACCACTTAGTACTGATGAATGGAAAATACAGGAGATATTGAAGGCTGAGAAATCCTCAGGAAGGAAACTTATTGTTGGTTTTAATTACAGGTGGAGTCCCTACAATACGAAAATTAAAGAACTCTTAATGAACGCTACCATTGGTCAGGTGACATCAGTCGATTTTCATTGGTATTTAAATACCTATCATGGGGCATCCTATTTCAGGCGGTGGCATGGCTTAATGGATAAAGGAGGTAGTTTGTGGGTGCATAAGGCAACCCATCATTTCGATCTGATGAATTGGTGGCTCAATTCAGATCCTTACGAGGTTTTTGCTTATGGAAGTTTAGAACACTATGGTAAAAATGGTCCTTTTCGAGGAGAAAAATGTAGGACATGTGAACACAAGAATAAATGTGACTATTATTTTGATATTAGTAAGGATCAACGGTTAATGGATCTCTATGTAGCTAACGAAACCTATGATGGTTACATTAGGGATAATTGCCTTTTTAGAGAGGAAATTGATATTTATGATAAAATGTCCGCTCAGATTAAGTATGCCAATAATGTGACGGTAAATTATTCCCTTACAACCTATTCTCCGTTTGAGGGCTGGCGCATTGCTTTTAATGGTACTAAAGGTAGGATAGAGGCTTCTTTAGATATTCCATACAATGAAAAAGTGAAGATTGATCAAGCTGAAATGCATGCCAAAGAAATGGAACAGAATGCTTTGGAAGAGGCCAATTTTGAAGACATAATTGTCCACAAGCTTTGGAATGATTACGATACCATTAAAGTTAAATATAAAAAGGCCGGCCATGGTGGTGGCGATCAGAGATTACATGATAAAATATTTAAAACTTCACATCTGGAAGATCCGTATCAGAGGGCTGCAGGTAGCAGAGATGGCGCGATGTCTGCGATAATCGGAATTGCTGCTCGAAAAAGTATTGCATCTCACAAACCGATAAAGATAGAAGGATTAACCGATATAAAACCATCGATCGATCGAACGTAATTTGGTCACATTCTAAAAATTATGAAATCCATTAATACAGCTTTATGCGCTTTTGGAATGAGTGGCCAATTATTTCATGCACCATTTATTGATGTAAGTCCTAAATTCAAACTTCATGGTGTTCTTGAACGCAGCAAAAATTTAGCCGAGGCAAAATATCCCGATGTGATGACCTATAGACGTATCGAAGAATTACTTGAGGATAAGAATGTAGACCTTGTCATTGTAAATACACCCAATATTACCCATTACGAGTTTGCTAAAAAAGTCATTCTTTCGGGCAAACATGTCATCATTGAAAAACCGTTTACAGCCTCTGTAACAGAGGCAAAGTCCTTAATCGATTTGGCGGAACAACACAATGTAAAACTTTCCGTCTTTCATAACAGGCGGTGGGACAGTGACTTCAAAACTGTTGAAAAGATAATCAATGCGGGCGTTTTGGGGGAAATTGTCGAGGCAGAGTTCCATTACGATCGGTTTAGTCCAAGTTTAAGCTACAAAGTACACAAAGAAATCCCCAGTGATGGGGTTGGAAACATTTACGATTTAGGATCTCATATCATAGATCAGGCATTGGTTTTGTTTGGCATGCCCCAGAAGGTTTTTGCTGTTTTGGATACCCGGAGAAAAGACTCTAAAGTCGATGATTATTTCGATATCAAATTGTTTTATCCATCACATTACGTTAATTTAAAATCGAGCTATTTTGTTCTCGAGCCCTTACCGGCATATAGTGTACATGGTAAGAAAGGATCATTTGTAAAATCAAAATCGGATGTCCAGGAAAACGATCTTCAGAGTGGGAAGATGCCTGATACAATGGATTGGGGTGTAGAACCAGATGCTGAAAAAGGGCTTTTGCATACCTTGAGCAATGGAAATTCAAAAAAGTCCTTTATTCATTCTGAACGAGGAGATTATATGGCATTTTACGATGAGGTTTATGAGGCCATTCGGTTCGATAAACCCATGCCGGTTTCAGGATATGAAGCTATGAATGTGATAAAAATTATCCAAGCTGCCATAGAAAGTCATTTGAATCATAGGATTATCGAAGTATGAGGTTTTATTTGTTCATTATTATTAGTGTCATCTCCGTTCATTTCGAGGCTCAGGTTTTGGATACCTCCTGGAGAACCATAGTTGCACGCGGCGAAGATGCCTGGTTCGCCAGTAAGGAAGCACAGGTCATAGCAGATAATGTTTTACTTTATCAAAGAGATGTTGGGGGTTGGCCCAAAAATATTCAGATGCATAAGCCGCTCTCCCAAAAGGAGAAGGAAACCTTAAAAGCATTAAAGAAACGTCCCGAGGGTTGCACAACAGATAACGGTGCCACCGTCCAGGAAATGCTTTTTCTTTCCAAAGTATATCGACAAGTCCCGAGGGAAAACTACAGGATAGCCTTTCTGAAAGGTCTGAACTATATTCTGGAGGCACAATATGACAACGGCGGCTGGCCACAATTTTATCCATTGAGAAAGGGGTATTACAGCCATATTACATATAACGATGACAATATGGTGAATATCCTTAAATTGCTCAAGGAGATCAATGATAATTCGGGTTACTATTCGATTCGGCCCTCGTTACCCATTTTGAATAAAACAAGAAAGGCCTTTAATAAAGGAATTGATTGCGTTCTTAAAACGCAATACAAGCAAAACGGGGTGTTAACAGCATGGTGTGCACAGTATGATCGGCAGAAATTGCTGCCAGCAGGAGCGCGCTCTTATGAATTACCCTCATTAAGTGGTAAGGAATCGGCACAAATTGTACTGTTATTAATGTCTATCGAAGATCCCTCAGATGCTGTTATAAATGCCATTAATCATGCGGTAAAATGGTTTGAGGATGTAAAAATAACAGGTATTGATGTCAAGCTTAAAAGGCATCAGGGACGCATTGTTCATAAAGAGGTTGTTGTCGACAAAACGGCACTACCACTTTGGGCGCGATTCATGGAACTTGATGATAATACCCCGTTTTTCTGTGATAGAGATGGTATTAAAAGGAGTAGTTTGGCGGAAATTGGTGATGAGCGCAGAAATGGCTATGCCTGGTATACCCGGGAACCTCAAATTTTACTTGATGAATATCCAAAATGGAAAATGAAAATTTTGCCTGCAGGTGAAATGCAACCCAAAGCACACCATAATGTTGTGGTTTCAAAAGATGGCACAGGCGATTATTCAAACATCCAAGAAGCTATAAACCATACCAAGGCATTCCCGTACGACAAGGTGACTATTTTTGTAAAAAATGGAATTTATTACGAAAAGGTAAAAATCCATGAGTGGAACTCAAATATTATTCTCATTGGCGAGAGTAAGGAGCATACTAAAATTATCTATGATGACCATTTTAATAAAATTGCACTGGGCAGGAACAGTACCTTTTATACCTATACCCTAATGGTTGAGGCGAATAACGTTGTTCTTAAAAACCTGACTATTGAAAATAGTTCAGGTGAAGTTGGTCAAGCCGTTGCCTTATCTGTGATTTCAGATCAGGTTGCGGTCATTAACTGCAACCTTTTGGGTCATCAGGATACATTGTACACTTCAGGCAAAGGAAAGCAGTATTATCAGGATTGTTACATCGAGGGGACTACCGATTTTATTTTTGGTAGTGCCACCGCTTATTTTGAAAATTGCCGGATACACAGTAAAAAGGATTCTTACATAACTGCTGCTTCAACACCCCGTGAATCGCGATACGGTTATGTGTTCAACAATTGTAGGCTGACGGCAGACGAAGGGGTTGCCAAAGTCTATCTGGGAAGACCCTGGCGCATTTATGCACAGACCGTTTTTATGAATTGCGAATTGGGTGCCCATATATTGCCGGCCGGATGGCACAACTGGTCGAAATCTGAAGCTGAGAAGACTGCATTTTATGCAGAATACAAGAATTATGGACAAGGATCTAAACCTGATGCGCGGGTGTCATGGTCCAAACAACTTTCAGAACGGGAATCGGAATTGTTCAGTAAAAAGGCTGTTTTGGGGAATAATAAGGATAATCTAAAACGGGAATGGTATGAGAATGTTTTATAAAATTTTGTTTTTAGTGGCGTTCATGGTCTTAAGCAATTGCAAAAGTGAGAACAATACACAAAAAGAAGACAATCCAAAAATAGTCTCAATTTATACCATTGGTGATTCTACCATGGCTAACAAGCCTAATCCGGAGGAGAACCCGGAAAGGGGTTGGGCGCAAATGTTACCTCAATTTTTAAATGCGCAGGCAACGGTAAAAAATCATGCGGTCAATGGCCGAAGTTCGCGCAGTTTTATTTCGGAACAGCGCTGGGACTCCGTATATAAAATGTTGCGCGAAGATGATTATGTTTTTATTCAGTTTGGACATAACGACCAGAAGGTTAATTCTCCCAAACGTTATACGAACCCGCATACGGCCTATCGTAATAACCTGATAAAATTTGTCGTGGAATCCAGAGAAAAAAAGGCAATTCCGGTATTGTTCACCTCCATTACACGTCGAAATTTTAATGAAGACTCAACTTTAGTCGATACGCATGGTGTCTATCCCTTAGAGGTGCGCTTGGTGGCACAGGAATTCCAGGTTCCTTTAATCGATTTACAATATTTAACTGAAAAACTTGAGGAAAATCTTGGCCATGAAGGTTCTAAAAAGCTGCATTTGCATTTTAGGCCAAATGAGATTTCTTATTATCCCGATGGCAAGGAAGACAACACCCATTTGTCTGTTTTTGGTGCTACGGAAATAGCCAGAATGGCAGTAGACGCCTTGGAGAAAGAGGTCGAAGGGTTTAAATTATTTGTGAAAAAATAGGGGCCATGCATCAAGGCAATGTTACAGCATATGTAGTTTCGTTTCTGTTATTTGTAATGACATGTTCCTGTATTCATGCGCAGGACAAGATTCTTGAACTCTGGGCAGATGCTATTCCAGGTGCCAAGCCATCTAAAACCTTTAAGGAGCAGCTTCAGATGGAAAATGGAACCCTTGTTAGGGCTGAAATGGTAACTACGCCAACCGTATCTGTTTTTATACCGAAAACTCCAAACGGAACAGGAATTCTGATCTGTCCGGGTGGCGGTTATCATCATCTCGCCATTTATAAAGAAGGAACAAAAGTGGCGAATTGGTTAAATTCTATAGGGATAACGGCCTTTGTGCTAAAATACAGGCTACCGAGTAACGACATTATGGTAAATAAGCATATTGGACCATTACAGGATGCCCAAAAAGCTATTAGGCTGGTGAGACAGCATGCACCGGAGTGGCAATTAGATCCGAACAGAATTGGAGTCATGGGTTTTTCTGCGGGTGGACATTTAGCAGCTTGCCTTTCCAATTTATACGATTCAAGGGTATATGCGTCTGATGACGGTATATCGGCAAGACCGGATTTTTCAATATTGATATACCCTGTAATAGCCATGTCGGACGGGATAGCGCATCAGGGTTCAAAATCTAATCTGTTAGGTAATGCTGCGGCAAAGGATCTGGTTGAGACCTTCTCCATTGAAAAACAAGTTGATTCGCTTACACCTCCAACCTTCCTGATTCATGCCTCCAACGACAGATCGGTTCCGGTTCAGAACAGCATTCAATATTATGAGGCGTTAATTCAGTATAATGTACCGGTAGAAATGCATATTTATGAAAACGGTGGTCATGGGTTTGGTCTTGGAAAGGCAGGTACGAATCAATTTTGGACGTCGTCCTTAGAGCACTGGCTTCAACAGCGGGAGTTAATCAATAAATAGGGAGTTTTTGAGAAAGGCCGTAGAATTTATGATAATAAGCGCCCTGGCATTTGCACTATTAAATGTAGGCGTCAAGTATCTGAGTAGGTTCAATGTTTATCAAATAGTATTTTTCAGGGCTTTTGGCTCCTTGTGTTTTACCTTTCCTTTCTTAATTAAGAGAAGAATTTCTTTTATTGGTAACAGGGTAAAACTACTCGTACTAAGAAGTGTTTTCGGATTTATTGCCATGGCCTTATTTTTTAGCGCCTTACAATTACTACCCACAGGTACAGCTATTTCAATTCGGTATCTCGCTCCAATTTTTGCGGCCTTTTTCGCCATGTTCATTTTAAGAGAACGTATTAAACCCCTGCAGTGGTTCTATTTTACGATGGCCTTCGTTGGGGTCGTTGCGCTGAAGGGTTTTGAGTTTCATAGTTTTGGCCTCGGATTTACTCTTGCACTTTGCTCCGCTATTTTAACAGGTTGGGTTTTTGTCATAATCAGGCAAATTGGAGATAAAGATCACCCCATGGTCATTGTGAATTACTTTATGTTAACCTCGTGCATCATAAGTGGAATTTTATGCATACGCCACTGGCAAAATCCTGTAGGTTTGGAATGGTTGGTCTTGTTGAGCCTGGGAGTCTCCGGGTTCATTGGTCAGATCTACATGACTAAAGCCTTGCAGCATTCCCGAACCGGATTCGTTGCGCCGCTTAAGTATATCGAGGTGGTATTTACTATGATTGCAGGTGTTTTACTATTTGCGGAACACTACACCATCTTAAGTCTCGTGGGTATTTCGTTAATTTGTGTAAGCCTTATTTTAAACTCAAAACATTAGCACAAAGCCAAAATCATTGCAAAAATTGTGACTTATAATGTGACGGTGCATGCTGTTTTACCTTTTTAAATTGCCTGTTAAAATTTGAAATGTTGTTAAACCCGCAGGTTTCAGCGATTTCTGAAATTTGGAGGTCCTTGGTTTTGGTTAAAAGTTGACAGGCCTTTTCAATGCGTAATTCCGTTAAAAATTCTATATACGTCTTGTTGGTCCTTTTTTTAAAATATTTGCAGAATGCATTTTTCGTCATATTCGCCACAAATGCAATGGTCTCCAGAGAGATGTCCTCCTCAAAGTGATTCATGGTATATTCAAAGACATTGCGAATACGCTCGCCCTCGTTCACCGAAAACTTCTTGTCGTATACATAGGAGGATAAGCTGGTATAACTGGCCCTGGCGCAAAGCTTTAATATCTGTAATAAATTAATAAGAATGTCGAGTTTCGAGCGCTTATCGATGCCCATTATGAACCTGGCAATGGTCTTTCTGTGAGAGTTGACTTTAAAACCGTATTCAGAACGTTTAAAAAAGGCAGCAACCTCCTTTAATTCCTCCATTTCAAAAAAGCGATTCCCGAAAGCACCCCTAGTAAAAAAAAGACTCATCATATGGGAATCTTGGTGTATACCGCGATCACTTTTAAACACATGAGGAATGTTGCTCCCTATAATTACAATATCGCCTCTGGTATAGTAATTAACCGTATCCCCAACTATTAAGGTGCCCTCTCCTTCCAAAATTAAGCTTATCTGAATTTCTTCATGCTGATGCAATCGGTCATAGAAAATAGCATCATGGTCTTCCTGTAGTATAATATTGGAGGTCTCATGTTTTGGAATTTTAAAAGGTAAGGCTTTCATAGTCATGAATTCAGGTAAATATATTAAAATAATATTCGATTATCATATTTAGTATCATTTTATGGATAATATAGTATTAATTATGGATAACAATACATTATGAATAACAGCATATTATGAATACTTTTAATCCATCAAAATTACAGACATATGGCAATTCAATGGAAGGGGGTCATGCCCGCGGTTACAACACAATTCACAGCAGATGATGTTTTAGATTTAGACATGTTCAAAGTGAATATCAAAGCACAATTGGATGCCGGAATTCACGGCATTGTCCTTGGGGGTACACTCGGGGAAGCCAGTACACTAACGGAGGCGGAATTACGCCTACTTACTCGCGAGACCGTTGCATTTGTAGAAGGGAAGGTACCCGTGGTAATGAATATTGCAGAGCAAACTACAAAGGCAGCCATAAACCTGGCCAAAGCTGCCGAAGCAGATGGTGCATCCGGACTCATGATGTTGCCTCCCATGCGCTACAAGGCAAGTGACGATGAGGTGGTCGCCTATTTCAAATCTGTAGCACACAGTACGAGGTTGCCCATAATGATTTACAATAATCCCATTGACTATAAAATCGAAGTCACCCTGGATATGTTTGAAGATTTGCTCAAAGCCTGTCCAAACATCCAGGCGGTAAAGGAATCCACCCGTGATACAACGAATATTACCCGGTTAAGAAATCGATTTGGAGATAGACTGGCCATCATGACAGGTGTAGATACCTTGGCTCTGGAAAGCCTGTTAATCGGTGCTGATGGTTGGGTAGCCGGCTTAGTGGATGCCTTTCCTGCTGAGACAGTCGCAATTTACGAATTACAAAAGGCGGGTAAAATAAAAGAGGCTTTAAAAATTTACAGGTGGTTCATGCCATTGCTGGAATTGGATATAAATCCTAAATTAGTACAATATATCAAGCTGGCCGCTGTGCATACAGGTATCGGGTCAGAGCATGTTAGAGCGCCGCGATTGATTCTCCGGGGAGAGGAGCGCAGACGTGTGGAAAAGATAATTACAGATGCCTTAGCGAACAGACCGCAGTTACCAGCATATAAAAATGAAATCGGTTAAGGTGTCTCTTGGTCAGGAGACCTCAGGCATATGCCTTAAGTACAACACAAACCAAACAGTATGATTACAGGAAAAAATTATATCGGAAATACCCTATCTGCACGAGGGAATGCAACCTTTCATTCCTTTAATCCGAAATTGAATACACCTACGGAGGTCCCCTTTTTTGAAGCTACGGATGAGGAAATTAATGAGGCGGTTGATTTGGCCTGGGAAGCCTTTACAGTCTATCGGAAAATTCCCGGAACACAACGGGCTGCGTTTTTAAATGCCATAGCAGATGAGATTTTAGCTTTGGGTCAGGAATTGATAGATATGTACATGGCGGAATCCGGATTACCGGAAGGAAGAGCCATTGGTGAGCGTGGAAGGACCATTTTTCAATTGCGTTCTTTTGCAGAACTCGTTTCCAATGAGGATTGGCGTAACAACACTTTTGACGAGGCCATTCCGGACAGACAACCTGTTCCCAAGCCTGACCTTCGAAAAACCTTAATTCCTTTGGGGCCAGTGGTGGTTTTTGCAGTCAGTAATTTCCCCTTGGCTTATTCTACGGCAGGAGGCGATACCGCCAGTGCCCTGGCGGCTGGTTGTCCCGTAATTGTAAAAGCGCATGCGATGCATTCCGGCACCTCGGAATTGATGGCATCGGCTGTTGTCAAGGCCATAGAAAAAACGGGAATGCCTGCCGGTGTGTTTTCTCATATTATGGGATATGGCCATGCCGTTGGTACAGCCCTGGTCAAACATCCAAAGGTTAAGGCTGTTGGATTTACAGGTAGTATTTCAGGTGGACGTGCCATTTTTGATTTGGCCTCGAGAAGGGATGAACCCATTCCGGTTTTCGCTGAAATGGGAAGCATTAACCCGGTAGTCATTACTTCAAAAGCACTCGTTAGCCGAGCTGAAGCTATTGCTCAGACCTATGCGAATTCCATTACCCTGGGCACTGGGCAGTTTTGTACCAATCCGGGATTGATTTTAACAGTTGATGGGCCGAAAACAGAAGCGTTTATAAATGATCTTGCAGAAAGAACGATTGCTATTGAAGCCCAATGCATGTTGCATCCCGACATTAAAAAAGGATTTATGGAGAATGGAGCCAGGGTGGTCGCACAGGAGGGTGTACAAGTGGTCGGGAGGAAAGAAAACGACTTGGAACCCAATTATGCCCCATCGCTAATTGCTACGGTTTCAGGCAGCGATTTTTTAAATAACCCGGAGATCAGTCAGGAGGTATTCGGACCTTTTTCCTTAGTTGTACGCTGTAAGGATAAGACGGAGTTGTTAGAAGTCATTGCCAATTTGGAGGGACAGTTAACAGGGACCATCATTGCGGAAGAAGAGGAGTATCAGGACTTATGCGATGTGGTTGATGCACTCGAGAACCGTGTAGGGCGGTTGATTTTCAACGGGGTTCCTACAGGAGTTGAGGTGTGCCCAGCGATGCAACACGGGGGACCTTATCCGGCTTCCACGGATTCCAGATTTACAGCAGTGGGCACACAATCCATAGCGCGATGGGTGAGGCCGATATGCTATCAATCTTTTCCTAAAGAATTATTGCCAAAGGCTTTACAGTAATGCCTGACCTATGAGTAAAAGCACATTTGTTTGTATCGATGCCCATACCTGCGGTAACCCTGTTAGGGTTATAAAAGCGGGGGCTCCTCATCTCATAGGCGGTACTATGAGCGAAAAGCGTCAGCACTTTTTGAAAGATTATGATTGGATACGCAAAGGGTTGATGTTTGAACCCAGGGGACATGATATGATGAGTGGCAGCCTATTGTATCCGCCACATGATCCGGATAATGATTTTGCGATTTTGTTTATTGAGACCTCAGGGTGTTTGCCCATGTGTGGTCATGGCACCATTGGAACCATTACCGTAGCCATTGAGGAAGGTTTGATAAAGCCTAAACGACCCGGGAAAATTAGAATGGAATCGCCCGCCGGATTGATCCATATTGAATACCATCAAACCGGTAAAAAGGTAGATTGGGTGAAATTGATTAATGTGAAAAGCTATTTGGCTGCAGAAGGTCTGAAAGTAACTTGCCCTGGGTTGGGTGAGATTGTCTTCGATGTGTCCTACGGAGGAAATTATTACGCCATTGTCGATCCACAGGAAAATTTTGAGGGCGTTCATGCTGTTTCTGCTTCGAAAATTATTAGCGATTCGCAAGTATTAAGACAGCTGATTAATCAGAACTACCCGGATCGATTTATTCATCCGGAAAATAATACCATTAGAGGTGTCAGCCATATACTCTGGACGGGAAAAACCCTGGATCCGGAATCATCAGGAAGAAATGCCGTGTTTTATGGGGACAAGGCCATAGACCGAAGTCCATGTGGTACAGGAACTTCGGCGCGAATGGCGCAACTCCATGCCAAGGGAGAACTTAAAAAAGGAGAGCCTTATATTCAGGAAAGCTTTATTGGTAGTAAATTTATTGGCCGTATTGAAGAGGAAACCACTTTAATGGGGCAGCCGGCCATAATACCGAGTATTCAGGGCTGGGCCAAAATTTACGGGTATAATACCATCACGATAGATCCGGAGGATGATCCATATGCCTTCGGTTTTCAGGTCATATAGAAAACAGTTCTGAAGGTATTATTACATTTGTAGGACTGAGAAACGTTTTAATAAAGGAATTAAAAATTATGGGATTACATGTATCAAAAGATTCGCAAAAGATGAGTGCTAAGCGGTTTATTTCCGGTGTATTGAAAATGAATTCAATACCTGTTTATATAATGGTTTTAAGTCTTATCATCTGTTCTTGCAATTCGAAGCCTGAAAAGAATTCCTCAACGGCATTAAAGCCCAATATTATTTACATTTTGGCGGACGACTTGGGTTATGCTGAGGTCGGTGCCTACGGTCAGGAAAAAATTGAAACCCCGCATATAGATGCCCTGGCCAGGTCCGGCATGGTATTTACACAGCATTATTCGGGGGCCCCTGTCTGTGCTCCGGCACGGGCTTCACTTTTAACCGGAATGCATATGGGACATGCACCCATAAGAGGGAATCATGAATGGGGCAGTAGGGGTGATGTCTGGGATTATGTAAAAATGGTGAAGGATTCCACTCTGGAAGGTCAGGCACCTATAGGTAAGGAAGTCGTACTGTTACCTGAATTGCTGCAAAAGGCAGGATATACCACCGGGATGTTCGGAAAATGGGGTTTAGGCGCACCGCATACCACCTCTATTCCAACTCAAATGGGCTTCGACTATTTCTTTGGATATAATTGTCAGCGGATAGCCCATACCTATAATCCATTACATCTGTACGAAAATGAAAGGCGTTATCATTTGGCGAATGATACGGTTCCACCACATACCGGATTGAGCGATGGGGTGAACCCATACGACGAAGCGGCCTATGCAAAATTCAATCAGCCTTTTTATGCTCCCGAGGTCTCTTTCGAAAAAATGATACATTTTGTAGATGGGGTTCAGGATGCCCCGTTCTTTTTGTATTGGGCAACACCCATACCTCATGCGGCATTACAAGCCCCTAAACGATGGGTGGATTACTATGTTAAAAAATTTGGAGATGAAGAACCATACCTGGGTAAGAACGGCTATTTCCCTGTGCGTTATCCGCATGCCACTTATGCCGCTATGATCTCCTATTTAGACGAGAATATTGGAAAATTGATAGATCATCTTAAGACCATAGGCAAATACGAAAATACCTTGATTATCTTTACTTCCGACAATGGCCCTACCTATGCCGGTGGCGCCGATTCGTCCTGGTTCGATAGTGCAAAGCCCTTTCAAAGTGGTCATGGTCGCGGTAAAGGTTATGTTTATGAAGGTGGGATTCGAGTCCCTATGATCGCATCCTGGGCAGATCAGATTGCACCTGGAGGTCGTACGGATCATGTTTCTGCATTTTGGGATGTCTTACCCACCTTATGCGATGTCGCAGAGGTCGCCATTCCACAAAAGACAGATGGTATAAGTTTTTTAAATACACTTACCCAAAAAGGGGCACAGGAGGAGCATCCCTATTTGTATTGGGAATTTCCCGGATATGATGGTCAGGTTGCCTTGCGGATGGGGCAATGGAAAGTCATCTGGAAAGACATTAAGAAAGGAAATACAGATATTGAAGTCTATGATTTGAACAACGACCTGTCAGAACAACATGATGTATCCAATGATCACCCGGAACTGATTGAAAAATTTAAAGCGATAGTTCAGAAAGAACACCGCACACCGCAACGTGAAAGATTTATCATGCCTGCACTGGAAGAACTGACAAAATCAAAAGACTGATTTATTGAGGTGGCGGTCTTTTATGAGCTTGTTTCCTTAAAAACCGATTCCTGTTCCATTCTAAATATCATAGGCTGTAGTGTGGAAAATCTCTTTTAAGACAAAATAACTTTCCAGTACACCAATGTTTTCGATTTTCGATAGTTTCGTGCGAACGAATTCGTGATAGGCATCTAGGCTTTCAATATTGATTTTCAGGAAAAAGTCCACTTTTCCGGCCATATGGTAGCACACTTGTACTTCACTAAGCGCCCGAATCTGTTTGTCGAATTTGTCAATGAAACCCTCATTATGATACCTTAACGAAACCATGCATACCGCGGTAATCGGTTTTTTGACGAGTTTTTTGTCTAAAAGCGCAACATACTTTTTTATATAGCCTTTCTGTTCCAGTCGCCGAATGCGTTCATATACCGGTGAGGGGGTCAGTTTCAATGCTTCGGCAATTTCCTTTGTGGTCTTTTTGGAATCCTGTTGAAGTATTCTTAAGATATCCAAATCGGTTGTATCCAATTTTTCCATAGCACGTTGATTTTACTTTTTACACATTGAAAAGCAGTATTTAAAAGATAAAAATACTTTAAATAAGCAATTTAAAAGATAAAAATACTTATTATATATTATAATAAAGGTAAAAAAATCAAAATACTGATAAAATCCTTAATTTTGTACTATACTATTTTAGGCAGTATGGGTGTAGAAAATATCTTAATTACAGGAGCCAGCGGGCAACTTGGTGCGGTACTGACCAAATCCTTGCAGCAAAAATTTGGAATCGATCATGTTATTGCGACCGATTTGCGTCCCAATAAGGAAGCACGGGGCATTTTCGAAAAGTTGGATGCCACCGATCCCGAAGCCCTTAAACAGGTGGTGAAGCGGTACAAAGTGACCCAAATATATCATATGGTGGCTATTTTATCGGCTAAAGGGGAAGCCTTTCCGCAAAAGACCTGGGATATCAACATGGGGACCTTATTGAATGTTTTGGAAATATCTCGACTTTTAAAAGTAAAGAAGGTGTTTTATCCCAGTTCAATAGCTGTTTTTGGGCATCATATTTCTCGTATTAATACGCCTCAGTTTTCAAATTTAACACCGACAACGGTATATGGAATGACTAAAGTAGCCGGTGAAAACTGGGGAAACTATTATTTCAATACCTACCAACTGGATGTGCGTTCAATTCGCTATCCAGGGGTTATTGGCTATCAGTCTCTTCCCGGTGGTGGTACCACGGATTATGCGGTAGACATTTATCATAAAGCCGTTAAACAGGAACCCTTTGAGTGTTTTTTAAAGGCATCAACCCGGTTGCCAATGATGTATATCGAGGATGCCGTAAGGGCTTCAATTGAACTTATGGATGCGCCAGCTGAAAAACTCAGTGTGAGGACCTCATACAATATTGCAGGCATGAGCTTTAGTCCGGAAGACATAGTGGCCTCTATTCGAAAGACCTATCCTAATTTTGAGGTGCGTTACAATCCCGATTTCAGACAAAAAATAGCAGATTCCTGGCCCATGAGTATCGACGATTCTAAAGCACGGGAAGACTGGGGTTGGAAACCGCGTTACGATTTGGATGCCATGTCCCGGGTCATGATTGAGAATTTAAAATCGTATTACAATTCAGTAATAGCATAAATCAGAGTGATGTACGGAAAAATTAAAACGCATTTACAAAACGAACTCGAATCGATAAAAAAGGAAGGCCTATTCAAAGAAGAGCGCATTATCACTACCTCTCAGGACGCCGTTATAAAAGTGGCGACTGGCGAAGAAGTTATTAATTTTTGTGCTAACAATTATTTGGGTCTGTCCAATAACAAAGAGGTTATTCAGGCAGCCAAGGACACCATGGATACCCATGGTTACGGCATGTCCTCCGTGCGCTTTATTTGCGGAACCCAGGACATACACAAACAGCTGGAACATAAAATCGCCGAATTTTTCCACGGTGAGGATACCATTTTGTATGCTGCGGCCTTCGATGCGAACGGCGGGGTTTTTGAACCCTTGTTTACAGCAGAGGACGCTATAATTTCTGATGCCCTGAACCACGCCTCAATCATTGATGGTGTGCGCTTGTGTAAAGCGGCGCGCTACAGATATGCCAACAATGATATGGAGGATCTGGAAGCGAAATTAGTGGAGGCCAATGCACAGAACCATCGGTTTAAGATCATTGTAACGGATGGTGTGTTTTCCATGGATGGCGTAGTGGCTCAGCTGGATAAAATCTGTGATTTGGCCGATACATATGATGCGCTGGTGATGGTAGACGAATGCCATGCCTCCGGATTTATTGGTAAAACAGGCCGTGGTACAATTGAATTGAAAAATGTGATGGGGCGTGTCGATATTATTACCGGAACCCTTGGAAAGGCCCTGGGCGGTGCTATGGGTGGATTTACAACAGGACGGAAAGAGATCATTGAAATGCTGCGACAGCGTTCAAGGCCCTACCTGTTCTCCAATTCTCTTGCTCCGGCTATTGTTGGCGCTTCCTTAAAAGTATTTGAAATGATCGAGAAGGACACTTCTTTAAGGGATAAACTGGAAGCCAATACCACTTATTTTAGAACAAAGATGGAAGCGGCGGGGTTTGATTTGATTGGTGCCGATGCGGCCATAGTACCAGTAATGTTATATGATGCCAAGTTATCACAGGTCATGGCGAACAAATTACTGGATGAAGGGATTTATGTGATAGGGTTCTTTTATCCTGTCGTACCAAAAGGTATGGCAAGGATAAGGGTTCAGCTTTCTGCCGCGCACAGTAAGGAGCACATTGATAAAGCAGTGAATGCCTTCGTAAAAGTGGGAAAGGAATTGAACGTCATATGAGTCGGTATTTAACCGTTCAACTAAAAAATGAGTATGCTTTGCGTGCTCATTTTTTGTTTAATAGTAATGGTTACGTTTAAATGTAGTATCATTACGTTTCTTAAATACGTATTTTTAAGCCTCATGAAGGTCTACAATGTAAATCGAATAACGGAACACGCCATCATCACAGGAAACGGTGATGCCTCTTTCTGGGCTGAGGCGCATGTGTTGACCGATTTTAAATCCCCATGGGATTTGAAAAAAATAAAGCCCATAACCTTCAGAGCACTTCATTCTTCGGAGCATTTGTTGTTTTGCTTTCGTGTTGAGGATACAGAAGTATATATCGATAGAACGGACAATACCAAGAGCAGTATTAGTAACTCGGATCGGGTGGAGTTATTTTTCAGGGCCGACGAGCAGCTTGATCCGTATTATTGTTTAGAAATTGATCCCTCCCCGAGAATTATGGATTTTATTGCGCGCCCTTCACGGAATTTCGATTTTTCCTGGTACTGGCCGCAAGATGGTATTCGTGTAAAATCGGCACGTGATGCCACAGGATTTACGGTAGAAGGGGCCATTAGTCTGGCCACTCTCAAAGCCTTAAATGTGCTAAAAGGAAATCGTATCGAAACAGGTATCTACAGGGCGAAATACCATAGGCAAAGCAATGGCTCTTATACACCTACCTGGATCACCTGGATCGATCCCCGGACTGAAATGCCCGAATTTCATACCCCGTCGTCATTCGGGGTGTTGCAACTTCTGGACTAACTAATTGATGTAGCCCATGTAGTTTTCGGAATTGATGATATCAATGGGAATGAGGTTTTTATTGGGAATGACTTTATTAAACAGCAAGGCATCTGCCAGAAGGGCAACGCTCAGATAGGCCTGACGCTTCGGGTTTTGATGAATTAAATAGTCGATGGTACCATTTTTTAAATAGTGCAAATTTTCGGGCAATAAATCGTATCCGACAACACACATGGATTCTCTGGTTCTTTTTAAAAGGGCCGCTAACAAATTAATTTTCGAGTTGGTCACAAAAAACCCATCGATTTCAGGATGCATGTCTATAAAGTATTTAATGGTTTTTTTGAGGTTGTTGGCATCTCGATGCTTCAGTTTATAGGTCTTGATGGTAAAATCAGAATTCTCAAGCGCGTCGAAGTAGCTTCGAAATCCTTTTTCCTTCTCCTGCATGTGCGTGGCATTCTTGTAAATTTCATCAATATGAATGATCGCAACTTCGGCATTGCCCCTCAAGGTGGAATGAATGAGCTTTGCTCCGATTCGGCCACTTTGATACAAATCCTGCCCTATGAAATTCTGCGAATCGGCATCCTTTAGGTCGTTATTGAATAAAAAATACGGTTTATTCAGGCTTTCACAGGTCTTTATGAAGGTAATGGATTCCTTTTGAAACAAGGGCGCCAATACAATACCGTCAACATCCGCATGTAAGGCCGTTTCCCCTTGTTTTACAAAACTGTCTTTATCAAAGGGGTTGAAGAAAACATGCTTTACATGTATACCAAAAGGGGAGAATTCATTGAGGGCTTCCTCAATACCATCCAGGCAAGGCTTCCAATAGGGATCTATTTTTGGATCGGGCATGAGCATGCACAAAAGAAAATGTTTATTGTGCTTTAAGCTTCGCGCCATTAAATTGGGTTGGTAGTCAATATCGCGAAGTACATTATTCACTTTTTTCAAGGCCGTCGCTGATACCCGGCCCCGCTTGTGAATAACACGATCTACGGTGCCTTTCGATACCCCCGCCAACTCTGCAATATCTTTAATGGTATATTTTTTCATTCGCTGCAAATGTAACTGTTTTTAATAGATCACTGCCTGGTGATACGAATTTACATAAAAAAGTGTGTTCGAACACACTTTTTTGAAATTTTTCTTTTTTTATTGCGGTTTATTGTGTAGTTTCGTAACCTCAAGACACATTAAAACCTGCTTTTTTATCTTGTAAATCATTGTTTTTTAACGGTTTGTAACCGTTTTGTGAACAAGATTCAGGAGCATTAGAGTTTTAATTTTAAGTTGTATCATAATGGGCAAACCAACACTTGTCATACTAGCTGCCGGAATGGGAAGCCGTTACGGCGGTTTAAAACAAATGGATGCTTTTACTCCGGAAGGCGATACGATTATAGACTTCTCGCTTTACGATGCCCTTCAGGCCGGTTTTGGTAAGATCGTATTCATTATTCGTAAACATTTTGAAGAGGAGTTTAAATCCAAATTCAATAAAAAATTACAGGGTAAAATTGCCGTAGATTATGTTTACCAGGAAGTTGACAAGGTTCCAGAGGCCTATATCAATCCGGATCGTGTGAAACCATGGGGTACAGGTCATGCGCTGCTCATGGCCAAAGATACTGTTACCGAAAATTTTGCCATAATTAACGCCGATGACTTCTACGGCCGAGAAGCCTTTATCGCCATGGCGGAGGCCTTGAGACACACCGATAAGACCTCCTGCAATTTCAAGACCATGGCCTATTTGTTAAAGAACACGATTTCCGATTATGGCTATGTGTCACGGGGGGAGTGCCAGGTAAATGATCGTGGATTTTTAATCGATGTTACCGAGAGAACACATATCGAAAAGAGGAATGGGGGGCTCATGCGTAAGGATAAGGAGGGCAATTATATTTCAATTGATGAAAACACGATAGTTTCCATGAATTTTTGGGGATTTACGCCCCGGTGTTTTGATTTTGCCGAAACGCTTTTTTTAGAATTTCTTAAGCACAATGCAGCTGATTTAAAGGCTGAATTTTATCTGCCATCTATAGTCAACGCTGTAATACAGTCGGGGGAGGCTTCGGTTGAGGTCTTGAAATCGGATGCCAGATGGTTCGGGGTAACCTATAAAGAGGATAAGGCGGTAGTACAAGAAAATATTGAAGCATTGAAAAGGGCTAACGTTTATCCCAAAAACCTGTGGCAGTTATGACGGAAGCTCAACTCATGCACACATTCGATCAATTTCAACACGCTTCATCCTATGTGGCTTTCAATGAAATTGCCTCCGGTCATATCAATGATACCTATTTAATTAAAACCAGTGAAGAACCCCATTATATTCTCCAGCGTATCAATCATCATGTATTTAAAGACATTCCAGGATTAATGGCCAACAAGGTTTTGATCAGTGAACATCTCAAGCATAAACGTTCTGATCTATCCGAGGAGGAGATCAAAAATCGGGTGCTGACTTTCGTTCCGGCCCGTAGCGGGACATATTACTTTAAGGACCATGAAGGACATTACTGGAACGTCATGGTGTATATTAAGGACAGTATCACACACCATATTGTAACCAGTGAGCAAGTCGCCTATGAGGGCGGGAAACTATCTGGGGAATTTTTACGTTTAACCAGTGATTTGGACGCCTCAAGACTGGTCGAGGTCATTCCGCACTTCCATGATATGTCCTTCCGGTTCAGTCAATTTGAAGATGCGCTTAAGGTCGCTTCAGCCCAAAGAAAGGACAAGGCCAGAACCTACTTGCTCAAAGTAGCCGATCTTAAGGATGAAATGCATATCATTCAAAACTTAAAAGCATCCGGTGCCATAAAATTACGGGTTACGCATAACGACACCAAAATATCGAATGCCTTATTCGACAGGAACAATAAGGGCTTGTGTGTTATCGATACCGATACCGTGATGCCTGGTGTGGTGCACTACGATTTTGGGGATGCCATCAGAACCATTTGCAATTCGGCAGCCGAAGATGAAAGCAATCTGGATCTCGTGCATTTTAATGTCGCTTATTACGATGCCTATAAAAGCGGGTTTTTGGAAGAATTGGAAACAACCTTATCCGATCTGGAAATTGAAACCTTGCCGCTGGCTGCGAAAACCATGATTTTTATTATGGGTATCCGTTTTTTAACAGACTACCTCAATGAGGATGTCTACTATAAGACCAAATATCCCGAACATAATTTAGATCGGGCCAGGAACCAGTTTAAACTCATAGAGAGCATGGAAAAACAAATGAAGGTCTGACAACATGGTGAAAATTAAAAAAGGGATACCGTTGAGATTGATTTTTAAATGCGCTGTTTTAAGGGAATGCTTAACTTGGAAAGGTTTTACACTGTATAATGAACATATCACTAAATTCTTAATATCATGACACAAACATCAAAAAGTAGTAATGTAGTGGCCATTGCCATTATAGCCGGTCTATTTGCCATCTTCGGTTTTGTAACTTGGATAAACGGGACCCTTATTCCATTTATGAAAACAATCAACGAATTAACCGAAGCACAATCCTATTTGGTGGCATCGGCGTCCTATATTTCTTTTGTGGTCATGGCCTTGCCTGCATCCTATCTGTTGAATAAAATTGGTTATCGCAGGGGTATGTCGGTGGGCTTGATAATTATGGCTATCGGGGCTCTGGTGTTTATTCCGGCTGCTGAGGCACGTACCTACGGGGTGTTTTTGCTGGCCATTTTTATCCAGGGATTGGGAATGACCATTTTACAAACTGCAGCAAATCCATACATTACTATTTTAGGGCCTATAGAGAGCGGTGCCAAGCGTATTGCTATTATGGGAATTTCAAATAAAGGTGCTGGAATAATAGCCAACATTGTGTTTGGTTCCATTCTTTTAAGTGGGATTGATGATGTTAAGGATAAATTGGCAACGGCGTCTGTTGAAGAAAAAGAAGGCATGCTGAATGCTATGGCTGATAGTGTGGTGGCACCCTATGTGGTCATGGCTATTGTGTTGTTGGTATTTGGATTGTTAATCAGAAAGGCACCACTGCCACATGTTGAAGCCGATCCGATAGACGAAACGGATAAAGAAGGCGCTGTAACTAAAACGAATATATTCCAGTTTCCTCATTTATGGTTGGGTGTGCTGACCCTATTTGTTTATGTGGGAGCGGAAGTTATAGCCGGAGATTCCATTATTGCTTATGGCTTATCCCTTGGTTTCCCCGCCGATGAAGCTAAATTTTTTACGCCCTTCACCCTGGCCGCTATGATTACCATGTATGCCCTGGGTGTATTCTTGATCCCTAAATATCTAAAGCAGGATACCGCGTTAAAGATAAGTGCCGCCCTGGGAATTATTTTTAGTGTCTGCATCTTGGTGACCACTGGCTTTACATCGGTACTTTTTGTCGCCGCATTAGGTATAGCCAATGCTTTAGTATGGCCGGCTGTTTGGCCCCTGACTTTAGAAGGACTGGGGAAATTCACAAAAACAGCTTCTGCCTTGCTGGTCATGGCCATAGCCGGTGGGGCCATTATTCCACCACTCTACGGCAGGTTGGTCGACGGTGGAACACATGAGCTCGTAGCCCGCGGAATGTCAGAAACTGAGGCACTGGCCTCAGCATCTACAAGCAGTTACTGGATACTCATACCCTGTTATGCCATTATATTGTTTTTTGCCCTATGGGGTCATAATATGAAAAGTTGGACAAAAATTAAAAATTAAATAAATCAACATTAAAAATGATTAAGAGTCGTACAGATAAGGCTACTGGATTCGAAAAACGGTTTGAAAACATTAACACCGTCATTTTCGAAGATTCAAAAGCGGCGTCAATTGCGGTTGCCAAGGAAATAGCTACACTGATAAAGGCCAAACAAAAAAGCAACCAGTCTTGTGTTCTGGGTTTGGCAACAGGATCCACACCAAAGGGATTATACGCGGAATTGGTTCGTTTGCACAAGGAGGAAGGCCTGAGCTTTAAGAATGTCATTACCTTCAATTTGGATGAGTACTATCCTATGGAACCGGATTCTGTTAACAGTTATGTCAGGTTCATGAAGGAGTTGTTGTTCAACCATGTCGATATCCTACCGGAGAATTTTCATATTCCGGATGGCATGCTCTCGAAAAGAGAAATTGCCGGATATTGTGCGGAGTATGAGGCAAAAATAGAGGCCTTAGGAGGCATAGACCTTCAAATCCTGGGCATAGGAGGTAATGGCCATATCGGCTTTAATGAATCAGGATCCCTACAGAACTCCAAAACGCGTTTGGTTGCCTTGGACCATATCACCAGGGTTGCCGCCAGCAATGATTTTGGAGGTTTGACCAACACACCAAGAACAGCAATTACCTTGGGTGTTAAAAAAATAATGGAAGCCAAAAGGGTCATTTTAATGGCCTGGGGTGAGCGCAAGGCAAATATCATTAAGGCTTCCGCGGAAGGTCCGGTAACCACTCAGGTGCCCGCGTCATTTCTACAGGAGCATAATAATGCCATTTTTGTAATTGATAAGGCCGCATCCTCAAAACTGACTCGAATAGAAACGCCATGGCTTGTTGAAAAAGTAGAGTGGACCGATAAAATGATAAGGAAAGCCGTGCTGGGATTGGCGCTCAAACTCAAGAAACCTATTTTAATGCTTACCGATGCCGATTATATTGAAAACGGTATGAGTGATCTTTTGGCCGACTCTGGGCCGGCCTATGATATCAATATCAATATTTTCAATCAGGTCCAGCATACCATTACGGGGTGGCCCGGTGGTAAACCGAATTCGGATGACAGTAAACGTCCTGAACGTGCAAAACCCGCGAAGAAGCGTGTTTTAGTTTTCAGTCCGCATCCGGATGACGATATTATCAGTATGGGTGGTACGTTCATCAGGCTGCATGAGCAGGGACATGAAGTGCATGTGGCCTATCAAACCTCGGGTAACATTGCAGTGGCCGATGACGAGGCCCTTAGGTTCGCCAATTTTGTCATAGATTACAATGAGAAGTTTGGAATACAGAGCGATGAGGCAGAACATATTTATAAAAAAGCATCGGAGTTTTTAAAAAATAAGAAGAGTAGTGATATAGATATCGCAGAAGTTCGTTATATTAAAGGGTTGATTAGAAAAGGAGAGGCCAGGGCAACGAGCCATTTCGTGGGATTACCTGATGAGCGTATCCACTTCATGGAATTACCATTCTATGAAACGGGTGCCATTGAAAAGAATCCGGTTGGTGAAGACGATATTAAGATCACCATGGATTTAATCGAAAAAATAAAACCCCATCAGATTTATGCGGCCGGTGATCTGGCAGATCCCCATGGGACGCATAAGGTGTGTTTGGATGCCATCGTGGAAGCCCTTAAAAGATTAAAGCCAAAACCATTCATGAAGGATTGCTGGTTATGGTTATACAGAGGTGCATGGCAGGAATGGGGTATTGACGAGATAGAAATGGCAGTACCCATGAGTCCGGATCAGGTGTTACAGAAACGCCATGGTATTTTCAAACACCAATCTCAAAAGGATGGTGTGGTCTTTCAGGGAACTGATAGCAGGGAGTTTTGGCAGAGGGCGGAAGACAGAAACCGCGAGACCGCGGAAATTTACAATCAACTGGGTCTGGCACATTACGCCGCTATTGAGGCCTTTGTGAGATGGCATTATTAGTTAAAGATTTGAAGTTATACCCTATCTGATGTGATATACAATATTGAGGTTCATTTTAAGTTTATTATTCCTTAAGACAGAAACCTAACTAAGACTGAACTTCTTGATATGGTATAACTCATATGACTGATTAATAGAGCGATAAAGCCTGCAACACCGTTGTGGGCTTTATTAATTTCTATCGGCCTGAGCGATGGTATGAGGCCTTGATTCAATTGAAGGGTATATTTTAAACGCCTTGCCATCAAAAGGGCTTTAGCCGGTCTTTGGCCAATGAAGCCCCAGTTCGGTAATTAATGTGTAAAAATCGCTCCCAAATCCTTTCGAAACTCCAGTGTTTACAGGGGCTAAGAAACATAGGCAGAAAAATAAATTTTATACCGGTGTTTTCTGCATTTTATGCCTATGTTTTTTGCATTTTATGCGGATGAAATTTCGAAGAGACAGGCACGATTTTGATGCCCCCTGGTATTCCTCGTCAATAGCATACCGTTTTTCCTTACCCAAACGGTCATGGATGTCTGTAAGATAAGGTTTAAAACAGATTTTCCAGCAGCGCATCATCCACAATATGAGGCAGTGTTACCTTCAGGTCTGGACGGCGTTCCATTTCCCGCTTAATGGCAAAGAGGGCCTCCTTATTTCGTGCCCAGCTTCTTCGGGCGATACCGTTATTAACATCGTAGAAAAGCATGCTTTTTAAACGGATTTCAGCAGCCTCTGTACCATCCAATAACAAACCAAAACCGCCGTTAATGACTTCACCCCAACCCACGCCGCCGCCATTGTGAATGGACACCCATGTGGCACCTCTGAAACTGTCGCCAATCACATTATGTACGGCCATGTCGGCAGTAAATTTACTGCCATCGTAAATATTGGAGGTCTCCCGATACGGCGAGTCTGTTCCACTAACATCGTGATGATCTCTTCCCAGTACAACCGGCCCGATATCACCTAGTTTTATAGCCCGGTTGAAGGCTTGGGCAATTTTGGAGCGCCCTTCGGCATCAGCATATAAAATACGGGCTTGAGAACCGACCACCAGGTTATTCGCTTTGGCGTTTTTTATCCATGTGATGTTGTCCTGCATTTGCTGCTTAATGTCCTCAGGGGCTTCTTTCATGAGGTCCTGAAGAACTGTCAGAGCGATCTCATCCGTTCGTTCCAGGTCCACCATTTTACCGGATGTGCACACCCATCTGAAGGGACCAAACCCATAATCGAAGCACATCGGCCCTAAAATATCCTGAACATAAGAAGGGTATTTAAAATCAATATTATTTTCTGCCATTACGTCGGCTCCTGCACGGGAGGCTTCAAGTAAAAAAGCATTTCCATAATCAAAGAAGTAGGTGCCCTTTTCAGCATGTTTGTTTATGGCAGCGGCATGTCTTCTAAGCGATGCCTGAACTTTAACCTTAAAGTCCTCGGGATCTTCGCGAATTAAACGGTTGGCCTCTTCGAATGTCGTCCCAACAGGATAGTACCCCCCTGTCCAGGGAATATGAAGCGATGTCTGATCGGAGCCTACATGAATAAAAATACCCTCTTCAAAAAACCGCTCCCATACCTCCACAACATTACCGATATAGGCTATTGACAGGGCTTCATCCTGAGATTGTGCTGCTCGGGTTCGGGCAAGCAAATCGTCCATGGATTCGACCAACACATCTACCCAGCCTTGTTCATAACGCTTCCGTGCTGCTTTCGGATTCACCTCGGCACATATGGTAATACACCCGGCTATAGTTCCGGCCTTGGGCTGGGCACCACTCATGCCACCCAATCCGGCGGTTAAAAACAGTTTGCCCGATGGCGTATCGTCTTTAGATAATATCTTTCTGAACGCGTTCATTATGGTAATCGTTGTACCGTGCACAATACCTTGCGGACCAATATACATGAAGGAACCTGCAGTCATCTGTCCATACTGCGTGACACCCATAGCATTGAATTTTTCCCAATCGTCCGGTTGGGAGTAGTTTGGAATCATCATCCCGTTGGTAACTACGACGCGTGGTGCATTTCTGGAGGAAGGGAACAGACCCATTGGATGGCCGGAATACATATGCAGGGTTTGTTCGTCGGTCATCGTGGCCAGGTACTGCATCGTTAACAGGTATTGTGCCCAATTCTGAAAAACAGAACCATTGCCGCCATAGGTAATGAGCTCTTCCGGATGCTGTGCCACATCCGGATCCAGGTTATTTTGTATCATGAGCATTATGGCCGCGGCTTGAATGGACTTAGCCGGATAGTCTGCTATGGATCTGGCGTACATGTCGTAATTCGGTTTAAAGCGATACATGTAAATGCGCCCGAAGGCATTCAGCTCCTCAGCAAATTCCTCAGCCAAAATGCCATGCCATTTTTCCGGGAAATACCGCAAGGCGTTTCTAATAGCCAGTTGTTTTTCTTCCTGACTCAAAATATCTTTTCGCTTTGGTGCCCTGTTGGCCTGTTTTGGATAGGGCTTTTTTACGGGCAATACATCCGGGATACCCTGTAAAATTTCTTCTTTAAACGTCATGGGTTATGATTTATTGATGATTAAGGATCGAGACTTCACGAGCCCTATCATGGCGGTGATGTCGTCTTTTAAAAGGCGGTCATTTTCCAGTTTGGCCACCTGCTTACGGATAATGTTCATATTCTTTTCCAAAAGAGCGGAAAATCGAAGCGGTCGTCTAAATTCCATGGCTTGAGCAGCATACATTAACTCGATAGCCAGGATGCTTTCAAGATTGCTCAGTATTTGATTGAATTTGCGTCCGGAAATACTGCCCATGGAGACATGATCCTCCTGTCCTAAAGATGTAGGAATGCTATCGGCTGAAGGTGGAAAGCAAAGCGATTTGTTTTCCGTAACTAAAGCGGCCGTGGTATATTGCGGAATCATAAATCCTGAATTCAGGCCACCACCTGTGGTTAAAAGTCGTGGCAAGCCAAATTTGCCCTCGATGAGCAAAAAGCACCTTCGGTCGGAAATGTTACCGAGCTCGGAGGCCGCTATGGCGGCATAATCCAGTGCCATGGCCAGAGGCTGCCCATGAAAGTTACCACCGGAAATAGCGACGGTGTCACTCAGAACAATAGGGTTGTCAGTGACGGAATTCAGTTCAATTTCAACCAATTCCCTGAGGTGGTCGAAAGCGTTTCTGGAAGCGCCGTGCACCTGTGGTATGCAACGCATGGAATAGGGATCCTGAACGCGTTCACAATTTTCATGGGACATGATATTTTCCGAATTTTCAAAAAACATGCGCATGCGCTCTGCGACTTTCAGTACACCTTTGTACGGCCTAATGGTATGCAATGCGTCTTTAAATGGCGAGGCACTGCCTTTATAGCCTTCAATACTCATGGCACCGGCTAAATCGGCTAAATTTAAGAGATACTCCATTGTATCAAGTCCTGTAACGGCATGGGCTAAAATAAACTGCGTACCATTAATAAGCGCTAATCCTTCTTTGGCCTGCAACTGTATGGGCTTGAGCTCATGTTGTTCCAGTACCGCTTTTGCAGGAACAATGTGATCCCCTATCCAGAATTCGCCTTCTCCAATGAGGGGTAAGAACAGGTGGGAAAGCGGGGCGAGATCGCCGGACGCACCCACCGAACCCTGTTCCGGGACAACAGGTATCAAGTCATTTTCGATGAAGTAAAGGATACGTTCTATAACCTTCAACCGAATTCCTGAATAACCCTGACATAAGGCATGCACCTTACATATCATCATGAGTTTTGAAAGTCTTTTACTTATGGGTGATCCCACACCCACAGCATGCGTGATAAGCAGATTTTCCTGAAGTTTGCATGTCTCTTCCGGGGTTATCCTAATATCGCACAGCGGCCCGAATCCCGTATTAATGCCATATACGGCCTTATCTGAATGGGCCATAGTCAAGACCATCTGCCGGCAAGCCTCAATTTTTTTAATGGCTTCCGCCGTGAGAGAGGCCTCAAGGCTTCCATTGCAAATGGCCATTACCTTAGGGACCGTGAGTTGGTCGATACCATATTTAAAGATCATCGTTTCAATTGTTTGATTATTGCAAAGTTATGTCTAAATTTAATTCATATTAATACAAATTTATTTATTAATGATAACTGTAAGTAATCAATTAGAACTGCGACATCTGAACTATTTTTTAGCTGTTGCAGAAGATCTGCACTATAGAAAAGCGGCCGAACGCCTTTTTATTTCGCAACCCGGACTCAGCCGACAAATAAAGCAGATGGAGGAGGCCCTGGGGATTCAATTGTTTGAAAGGCACAACCGTAAAGTAGAACTTACAAAGGCAGGCCTCTATCTGAAACAGGAAATAACTCGAAATTTAAAGCAACTTGAACGGATTATCGCGCATGCCAGGCTGTTACAGGATGGTATTGAAGGGCATTTGAAGTTGGGTTATGTCGGCTCTGCCATGCAGCAAATTATACCCGACCTCCTGTTAAAATTTGAGGCAGATCACCCTCACATTTTATATTCCTTAAAAGAGATGGACAACGACAGGCAAATTCAGGCTTTACTCACTGAAGACATCGATATTGGTTTTGTTCGATTGGAACGGATACCGGACAGTATAGCCGCCAGGCCTGTGTTAAAAGAAAGGTTTTGTCTGGTGTTGCCGGAAGCGCACCCCGTAACAGAAACCAATTTTAAACATATGAAACAACTTGAAAAGGACGCTTTTATTTTATTCGATCCAAATTACAGTACCAGTTATTACGACAAAGTGATGCGCATTTTTCAGGACGCGGGATTCTCACCGATGGTATCTCATAACACCATACATGCCGGGTCAATTTATAAACTGGTTCAGAACAATTTTGGGGTTTCCATCGTACCGCGATCACTGACGGACGAGAATGTTAAAGGGGTTCGATTTATTGAGTTGAAAAAAATTCCCCATAAGACCACATTGTCGCTCGTTTGGAACAAGGGAAGTCGGAACCCGGTATTAAAACAGTTTTTAAGAAATATTTAAGACGAATAAATAGTTTAAGACCTGTGATTTCTAATAAATTTTGCTACTTTTGGCTACCGAATAAAAAAACGATAAAATGAAGTTTATAAAATTATTAAGTGCCGTTATCATGACCGCCAGCGTAGTGTCCTGTGGTCAGAAAGCAACAACAAAGGAAGATTTAAAAACAGAGTTGGATTCTGTGAGCTATGCTTTGGGTATGGATGTTGGTCGTAATGTAGAAATGAGTTTTGAATCGATAAACAACGATTTGTTCATTGCGGGCTATTTGAATACATTGGATTCAGCAGAGGTTTTAATAGACAAGGAGTTGGCTCAGGGTATTGTTCAGACCTATTTTCAGAAGAACAGAGAGAAAATGATGAAAAGACAGCAAGAGATTGCTGCAAAAAAGGCAGAGGAGCAATACGCTGAGGTAAAGGCAGCCAGTGAGAAGTTTTTAGAAGAGAATGTAGCCAATAATCCCGATATATTAACGACCGAAAGCGGATTGCAATATCTTGTTATGCAAGAGGGCACCGGAAAGCAACCCACTGCGACATCGCGCGTGAAGGTACATTATCATGGTACTCTAATTGATGATACGGTCTTCGATAGTTCTGTGGACAGGGATCAGCCGGCTACCTTTGGGGTTAATCAGGTAATTCCGGGGTGGACTGAAGGATTGCAGCTCATGAAGGAAGGCGCGAAATATAAGTTCTTTATTCCACAGGATTTAGCCTATGGAGCCACACCAAGAGGAGGCAAAATCAGACCTTTCGATGCCCTTATTTTTGAAGTGGAGTTACTCGAGGTCCTGGAGTAGTAAAACAGGCTTAATAGAAATACCTAAAGGCAGGATGTTCATTCCTGCCTTTTGCATTTAAAAAGATTGTAGTTTTGTATAGTTTAAATAATTATTTAATACGTGCCACATAAAGCTGGATTTGTAAATATTATTGGTAATCCCAACGTGGGGAAGTCCACCCTGATGAACGCCTTCGTTGGCGAGAAGTTATCCATTATTACGTCTAAGGCGCAGACCACCCGACACCGAATTTTGGGTATTGTTAATGGGGATGATTTTCAGGTTATTTTCAGCGATACGCCGGGTATCATTAAGCCGGCATACGAACTTCAGGAATCCATGATGGGATTTGTAAAATCGGCCTTTGAAGATGCGGATGTTCTGGTCTATCTCGTTGAGGTGGGTGAGCAGGCTCTTAAAGATGAAGATTTCTTCAAAAAAATAACCCATTCCAGAATTCCGGTGCTTTTGTTGATCAATAAAATTGATTTGTCTCATCAGGAACAATTGGAATCTCAGGTAGCATTCTGGACAAAGAAAGTACCAAATGCCGAAGTCATTCCAATATCGGCCCGCGAAGGATTTCATGTCAAGGAAGTGTTTGACAGAATAATCGAATTGCTCCCGGAATCGCCTCCGTTCTACCCCAAGGACCAGTTAACCGATAAGCCGGAGCGGTTTTTTATTAACGAGACCATTCGCGAAAAAATACTTTTACATTACAAAAAGGAAATCCCCTATTCGGTTGAAGTCGACACCGACTCATTTTTGGAAGAGGATCACATCATTAGGGTACGCTCTGTTATAATGGTCGAACGCGATACGCAAAAGGGCATCATCATCGGGCACAAGGGCAGTGCATTGAAACGCGTGGGCGTAGAAGCCAGGAAGGATCTCGAACAGTTTTTCGGGAAACAGATCCATTTGGAATTATACGTAAAAGTCAACAAGAATTGGCGCAGTAATCCGAATCAGTTGAAACGTTTTGGTTACAATCAGTAGCCATAATGCATCGTGTCTTAAATTTCAGATTGTATAAAGATTAGAGCAACCCTTGTCTCATAAGCGTATTCATCGAATGACCTTAAAAAGAGCTAACACAATACCGACTGGATTGGATGTCTGTCAATCAAGACTTTTCTGGTTACAAAAGACTTGCGTTCTGTTAGACGGAATTATTAATGTACACGATCTCTATTAAGTCCCTGCTTTTTGGTAAAACTATTAGTCGACTTCGTATACCAGTTTCATGGTAATTGAGGCTGTTTTTTCTTTTGAGGAGGTATTGTAGGTACCACCCCAGGAATACCCTTCATTAGAATTCTGACCCGTAATTTGAAAGACACCCATTTTGGCCGACAAGACATCTCCCAACTGCGCTCCGGAATGTTCCGCAATTTTTTCGGCCCTGGATTTTGCATCGGCAGAGGCCTTCGATATCATTTCAATTTTCAGATCGGCAAGCTGCGTATAATAATACCTCGGGGGTTGAGAATAAAATTGTATGCCCTTGTTGAGTAATTCGGTAATCTCACGTGCTATTCTTTCAACTTTGGCCACATCTTTCGATTCTATTTTTATGGATTGAGTCAAAATGTATCCCAAAAAAACATCCTCAATGTATTTTCCATTTTGGGCATATTTGGCCTTTGTATTCTTCCGACTGTTTACCGCATTAAATACAAATTCATCTTCATTTATGCCTTTCTGAATTAAATAATCTGAAATTATGTTTTTGTCCTGCTCCAGATCGTTATAAGCATTTTTAAGGGCAGTGTTTTCCCGCGTGAATGAGCCTTCCCAAACGATCAGATCGGAGGTGAAATCCGCATTTCCCAATCCGGTAACCGCAATGGTTCCATTGGTTTTATTTCTGTTCTTGACGGCGTTGCCTAATAAAAATGCTGCGATAATAATGGCCAGACTAAATACAATAGCGCTAATGGTTTTTTTCATGACTAAAAGGGTTTAGTGCATATACGTAAAAACCTATTGATTTAGTGTTTCTATCATGAAATTTTTTAATTGCAACATATCATCTTTACTGGAATCGCGTCCAATGCGTCCGATAAAGTACAAGGCAAACCAAAGGACCACCATAAGTAACATCAAACTCAGCTGTATGGCGAAGCCGTTGTTCAAGGTCCAATTGGTATAGGCCCAAATTCCAAAGGCAAGACATAGAACAGCCACAACAAAATGCAGGAACATAAAGAGCGTCCAAACGGTTGGGTTGGGTCCAAACAGGCCATAGAGTAAACTTGAATCCTTGTCGACTTCGTTAATTTCGAGATGCAATTGGGGCGACCAGAAATGACGTTTCTCCCTGGGGAATTTAATAAAAACATGATCATCCACACGACTCACAATATAGTTGGATTGCGACGTTTTACGTTGTTCAAAGGTCTGTAAAATCGACGCATTGCTGCGGGGAATTTCAATTTTGAATCGAGGCCTTAAAACAATGTCATTGGATATTAGCATGTGATCTGTTTTCCGATGTAAATTAGTGTTTTTTCTTTAATATTAAACCTTACCTTTGCAAACAATTATAAGCATATGGGTAGTATAGTAGCTATTGTGGGAAGGCCAAATGTAGGCAAGTCGACCTTTTTTAACCGATTGATCCAAAGAAGGGAAGCTATTGTCGACGCGGTAAGCGGGGTGACGAGAGACCGGCATTATGGGAAAAGTGACTGGAATGGCAGGGAGTTTTCTTTGATCGATACCGGAGGTTATGTTGTTGGTAGCGACGATATTTTCGAGGCCGAGATTGACAAACAGGTGGAGCTTGCCATTGATGAGGCAGATGCTATCATTTTTATGGTCGATGTTGAGAGCGGGGTTACCGGGATGGATGAAGATGTTGCCAAGCTTTTGCGCAAAGTGAATAAACCTGTTTTTTTAGTGGTTAATAAGGTAGATAATGCGAAACGGGCCGAAGATGCTGTCGAGTTTTATGCCTTAGGTCTGGGAGAATACTACACGGTGGCCAGTATTAATGGAAGTGGTACGGGTGAATTGCTCGATGCCCTCGTTGAGGCCTTACCTGAAAAAGAAGATCGTGATGAGGCGGAGTTGCCGCGATTTGCCGTAGTGGGGCGTCCCAATGCCGGTAAATCGTCCTTTATAAATGCATTGATTGGAGAAGAACGATACATCGTTACCAATATTGCCGGTACGACAAGGGATGCCATAGACACCAAATACAACCGATTCGGGTTTGAGTTTAATCTGGTCGATACTGCCGGAATTCGAAGAAAATCCAAAGTAAAGGAAGACCTGGAGTTTTATTCGGTGATGCGCAGCGTTCGGGCGATTGAGCATTGTGATGTCTGTTTGCTGGTTTTCGATGCCACACGAGGCTTTGATGGTCAGGTGCAGAATATTTTCTGGTTGGCTGAACGCAACAGAAAAGGCGTCGTTATTCTGGTGAATAAGTGGGATTTGGTGGAAAAGGACCATCAGTCCGTAAAAGACTATGAAAAGGCCATACGAAAACAAATAGAACCGTTTACTGATGTACCCATTGTATTCATCTCGGCACTGACCAAACAACGGATTTACAAAGCAATAGAAACTGCGGTAGAGGTCTATAAGAACAGGTCGAAGAAAATTAAAACAAGCAAGCTAAATGAGGTGTTACTGCCCATCATAGAACGTTATCCACCACCCGCTTACAAAGGCAAGTATGTGAAAATAAAATATATCATGCAGTTGCCTACACCACAGCCTCAGTTTGCTTTTTTCTGCAATCTGCCTCAGTACGTGAAAGAACCGTATAAACGATTTTTGGAAAATAAACTCCGGGATAAATTTGGGTTTACCGGTGTACCCATTAGTATTTATATGCGGAAGAAATAAATCAAGAGCGGTGTTAATGATGCAAGGATAATTGTAGTTACCAAGTCTCTAGAAGGTAACATATCGGGAAGATTTACAAGATAACGGGCTTAAAAACTACCATCCGCCTCCGGCACCACCACCTGAAAAGCCGCCACCGCCGAAACCGCCACCAAAGCCGCCACCGGAACTGCCGCCCCAGCCTCCTGAACTGCGACCGAAACTGCCTCTTCCCAGATTGCTCAAAATAATGGCATCCCATATATCGAATCCTTTATGTCGATTTCCACGATTCCCTCCGCCACGGTTGTTCTTGGAAATGGATATAATGATGACAATAAAAATGAAGATCAGAACGACGATCACACCAACCGGAAACTCTTTTGTAGCTCTAACTTCCCTTGAACCCTTGTATTCACCTTTGAGAATCTGAATTATGGCATCCGTACCTTTGTCTAAACCACTGTAATAATCGCCTTTTCTAAATTCGGGAATTATAATATTCCGAATGAGCTCACCGGTGATTCCGGCTGTTAACCTGTGTTCGACACCGTATCCGGGAGCAATCCAGATTTTGCGATCATCCTTGGCGAGTAAAATAAAAACACCATTATCTTCTTTTGCCTGTCCAACGCCCCATTCATGGCCCCAGCGTGGTGCTAACAGGCCTATATTCTCTCCTTTGGTACTCGATATAACAGCAATGACAATTTGAGTTGAGGTGGAATCGGCATAAGAAATCAGTTTTTGCTCAAGACCCTGTTTTTCTGATGCGGATAATAAACTGATATAATCATAGACGCTCGTTTGAAAGTCCGGTTTTTCAGGAATATCAAATTGGGCAAAAACGCTATTGAAACTTAAAAAAGCAACTAAGGTGTACAGGGTGAATCGAACATGTCTTACAAATGATCGAACCCGAGGTATTGAAAAGGGTTTTAAGGTATTCATCCTTTAGAAATGTTATCGGACAGCTCATTTTCATCCGCATGATGCCATGGGAAATGTTGTTCAAGTGCTTCACCGGCTTTTAAAATGCCCGCTACGAGCCCTTTCTTGAAATGTCCCGATTTAAAATGAAGCTGAATACTATCTTTTGTACTGTTCCAGAAGTCTTTGGGGACGACATCGTTTATGCCCTTATCCCCATAAATAACGAATTGCCTGTCCTTTACCGCCACATAGATCAGGACGCCATTCTGCGCTTTGGTATTATCCATTTTTAAAAAATGAAATACTTCAAGGGCGCGATCAAAAGGGTCTGTGTTCGCCGAATGTTCTATGTGAACGCGAATTTCACCGGAAGTATTTTTTTCAGCGGTTCGGATGGCTTCAATGACTTCCTGTTCTTCTTCAGGGCTAAGAAAATCTTCAACAGCAGACATCAGGAACTAATTAAAATCGAAATCGACATCAACAGGCTGGTCGGCACCCGCTTCTGAATCGAAATAGGGTTTGCCATCAAAATTTAAAAGACCGGCCAATAGCGAATTCGGAAAGGTCTTCACATGCACGTTGTATGGTTTTATGGCCTCATTATATCGTGTCCTGGCTGTTTGGATCGTATTTTCGGTACTTGTCAGTTCATCCTGTAGTTTCAAAAAGTTCTGATTGGCTTTAAGGTCAGGATAGCGTTCCACGGTTACCAAAAGACTTTTCAATGCGCCACTTAATCCCCCTTGTACCTGGTTGTACTGTGCCAGTTGTTCGGGAGTAATGTTATTTGGGTCTATGCTGATAGAAGTTGCCTTGGCGCGCGCTTCGATAACATCGGTTAATGTTTTGCGTTCAAAATCGGCTGCTCCCTGCACGGTTTTCACGAGATTGCCAATAAGGTCGTTTCTACGTTGATAGGCTGTTTGAACGTTTCCCCAGGCCTCGCCAACATTTTCATTCATGCTAATGGCCGTATTATTAAATCCTTTACCCCAGGAATAAAGACCGAAGACAATAATGGCTAAAATAATCCACGGAAGAAATTTTTTCATAATATAGTGTTTTGAAGTTGTACCTGATAGGTTTACATTTCACGTGAAATGTTACAAATGCTGCTTGATTTTTATAAGTTGGTGTTTTACCTGTTCCAGTTTTTCAATAATCTCGAAGTTGCTAAGCGCCTCCTTTTTATCTTCTTTCAAATGTATTTTAGCCCCTTCTAAAGTAAAACCGCGCTCTTTGACCAAATGATAAATATATTTGAGATGCTTTAGGTCCTCCGGTGTAAACTTGCGATTCCCTTTGGCATTTTTTTTAGGTTTTAGAATATCAAACTCCTTTTCCCAAAAGCGAATCAACGAGGTGTTTACCTTGAATGCCCTGGCCACTTCGCCAATGCTGTAATACCGCTTTTCAGGAAGTTCTATATGCATTAGTCTAAAGATTGATTTTCGAGTGAGGCACGTTCTAATAATATAGCGAATTCCTCTGCCGTTAAACTACCGTAGTAAAAGTTAATCGGGTTGATGCGTCGGTCGTCCTTAAAGATTTCATAATGTAGATGGGGGGCCTGAGAACGCCCTGTGCTACCAATAAAACCAATAAGGTCACCACGTTTAACCTTCTGATTTCGCTTTACATTGTATTTGTACAGGTGTGCATACAAGCTTACATATCCATAACCATGATCAATCCGAATATGCCTTCCATAGCCTGTTGCTCTGGCATCCGCCCTGACCACAACACCATCGCCCGTTGCATAAACCGGGGTGCCCCGTGGTGCGGTAAAGTCCATGCCCCAATGCATTTTTCTCGCCTTGGTGAATGGATCGGAACGCATCCCAAACCCAGAGGCCATCCGGGTTAAATCTTTATTGTTTACGGGTTGAATCGCTGGAATCGCAGCCAGCAGTTTTTCTTTCTCCTCAGCTAATTTGGCAATTTCATCTAAGGATTTCGATTGCACGACAATTTGCTTCTGTAAAATATCCAATCGTTTGCTACTTTCAACGATCAGTTTTGAATTGTCATAACCCTCGAGGTTTTTATACCTGTTGATTCCCCCAAAACCCGCTTTACGCTGCTCCTCAGGAATAGGGTTGGCCTCAAAATACACACGATAGATGTTATTGTCTCTATCTTCAATGTTTTCCAAAACCCTTTCAGCCTGTTCCATTTTTTTGTTCAGAATACCAAACTGTAGCTGCATGTTCTGTAATTCACGCTTTAAAGCACGCTCTTTTGGGGATTCGACATACTGGCTCGCAATGAAAACAAAAATAAACCCGAAGATGGCAGATGCGAGAATAAACATGGAGGCGTACTTCAACGTGGTTCGCTTTTTACGCTCAATTTTTCTGTAGCTCAGTGACTCCGGATCGTAATAATATTTTACTCTGCTCATTACCTGGTTTACAGTTTTATTTCAGACTTTATAAGTGTTTATCATCTGTTTTCACGGCCTTCATAAATGTTCATTCGACAAATAGTCATCTGTTTAAGGTCTGATGCCATTCCCATTTATGAATTATGTAGCTTCGTCTCCTTGCTAAGAATCATTTCAAATGAAAAAATTCATGTACTTTTGCTTTCAATTAAAACAACAAGGTCTTAGTGTTTTTAAGCAAACGCAAAACGCGATAAAAAAGTATCACTAATTTCAATGATTCCCAAACGCGTTAAGGCGAGTAAAGATAAAAATTGTTTTGTTAATAATGTATTAAAAAGAAAACGCATTACTAAAAGTAAATGAAGTCACGAGAAGTTCGCTCCAAATTTTTAAGCTTTTTTGAAGCCAAGAAACATACTATAGTCCCTTCTGCTCCGATGGTGGTTAAGGATGACCCCACCTTGATGTTTGTCAATTCCGGAATGGCTCCGTTTAAAGAGTATTTTTTAGGAAATGCAAAACCGAAGCACAATCGCATAGCCGATTCTCAGAAGTGTTTAAGGGTTTCAGGAAAGCACAATGATTTAGAGGAGGTAGGATACGACACCTATCATCACACCCTTTTTGAAATGTTGGGTAACTGGAGTTTTGGTCATCCCGACCATCCGGAAGCCGGATATTTTAAAAAGGAGGCTATAGCCTGGGCATGGGAGTTGTTAACGGAGGTTTACGGCATTCAAAAGGACATGCTCTATGTTACCATATTTGAAGGGGATGAGGAGGATAAGATTCCCATGGATACAGAGGCCTTGAATTTTTGGAAGAGCCATATCGCTGAAGATCGGATTCTTAAAGGGAATAAAAAAGATAATTTTTGGGAGATGGGCGAGCAGGGACCCTGTGGTCCATGTAGTGAAATTCACGTCGATATTCGCCCGGCAGAGGAAAAATCGAAGATACCGGGAAGGGAATTGGTTAATAAAGATCACCCCCAGGTTGTAGAGATCTGGAACCTGGTATTCATCCAATACAATCGCAAGGCTAGCGGAAGCCTTGAAGTTTTGCCGGCAAGGCATATCGATACAGGTATGGGTTTTGAACGTTTATGTATGGTTTTACAGGGTGTTCAAAGTAATTATGACACGGATGTGTTTACCCCTTTGATCAAGGAAATTGAGGGGATTTCCCATAAGACCTATGGTGCTGATGAGAAGACCAATGTCGCTATAAGGGTCGTTGCAGACCATGTTCGTGCCGTGGCCTTTTCCATTGCGGATGGCCAATTGCCCAGTAATACAGGTGCGGGTTACGTGATACGTCGCATTTTACGTCGGGCAGTACGCTACGGTTTCACGTTTTTGGAATTAAAGTCACCATTCATCTATAGATTGGCCGATGTATTGAGTGATACCATGGGCGAGGCGTTTCCGGAACTCAAAACACAAAGGCATCTTATTGAAAATGTGATTAAGGAAGAAGAGCAATCCTTTCTCAGGACTTTAGATCAGGGATTGGTGCTCTTAAATGGCATTGTTGAAGAAACCAAAGGGACAGTGGTTTCAGGGGAGAAGGTGTTTGAGTTATATGACACCTATGGATTTCCGGTAGATTTGACGGCCTTGATTCTTTCTGAAAAGGGGATGAATTTGGATGAAGAGGGATTTAATGTCGAACTTCGAAAGCAAAAGGAGCGTTCTCGTAAGGCCGGTGAAATGTCTACGGGGGATTGGACGGTCTTAAATGAAAATGAAGAAGAAGCATTTATAGGTTACGATAGCTTACAGGCACAGGTCAGAATAACGCGATATCGAAAGGTGAGCTCGAAAAAAGAAGGGGAGATCTACCAACTTGTGTTTGATAAAACACCATTTTATCCCGAGGGTGGTGGCCAGGTGGGCGATAAGGGCTATTTAGAAGACCAACACGGCGATGTGGTCTACATTATAGATACCAGGAAGGAGAATAATGTGATTATCCATTTTGCCAAGACGTTGCCAACTCATATGGATGAGGTGTTTACTGCTGTTGTCGATGCTAAACAGCGCTACAGAACCGAATGCAATCATTCGGCAACCCATCTCTTACACCAGGCCTTAAGGTCGGTTTTAGGAACACATGTGGAGCAAAAGGGGAGTGCGGTGCACTCTAAATATTTAAGATTTGATTTTTCACATTTTTCAAAACTTAGCCCTGAAGAATTACAAAAGGTAGAAAACTTTGTGAATGAACGTATTGATGGGAAGATTCCCCTGGAAGAACAGCGGAACATTCCCAAGCAGCAGGCTTTGGCTCAAGGTGCTATGAGTCTTTTCGGGGAAAAATATGGCGATACGGTACGCACGGTTCGCTTTGGTACCTCTATCGAGTTGTGTGGTGGAACACATGTAAAGAACACGGCCGACATATGGCATTTCAAAATTATCTCGGAGGGTGCAGTGGCAGCGGGTATTCGACGAATAGAGGCCATTACCAACGACGCGGTAAAAGATTTTTTTAAGGAAAACAACCAGGCGTATTCTGAGATCAGGGCCTTACTCAACAATACGAAGGAACCGGTTAAGGCCTTACAACATTTGCAGGATGAGAATGCAGATCTAAAGAAGCAGATAGAAGCCTTATTGAAAGACAAGGCCAGGACCATTAAAGAAGAATTGAAAAATGAATTGACCGAAATTAATGGGATTCGGTTTCTTGCAAAACAATTGGATTTGGATGCGGCCGGTTTAAAGGATATAGCATTCGAATTAGGAAGTCAGGTAGACAATCTGTTTTTGTTATTGGCTGCCGAAAAGGAGGGTAAAGCCCTATTGTCTTGTTATATTTCGAAAGAATTGGTGTCGAACAAAGGTCTGCATGCAGGCCAGGTGGTTCGGGAATTGGGTCAATATATTCAAGGTGGCGGAGGAGGCCAACCCTTTTTCGCAACAGCAGGTGGTAAACATCCGGAAGGTATTCCCGAGGCATTGAAAAAGGTCCGGTCTTACCTGAATTAATACACCAACAGGCCATTAATTTGATTCTTGTTTTCATATGCCAAAAGCTCATGACCCTCTCGTTCTGAAGCTATGATTAGTTAGAATAGGACATCCCTGAACGAGAATTAACAGCGAAAACCGATGAAACTTCAAACTACAATACCATTAGAACAGCGTTCAGAGCATCTCCTGGACTATGATGCTCGCGTAGTGTTAATTGGTTCTTGCTTTGTAGAACATATCGGCGAAAAACTGGCTTACTATAAGTTTCCTACCTTTCAAAATCCTTTCGGAATCGTATTTCACCCAAAAGCTGTTGAAACGGTTGTGGCTCGTTCTTTTAGTAAGATCCCTTATACTGAAGAGGCTATTTTTCAACATAATGGGTTGTGGCATTGTTTTGATGCACATTCGAAATGGAGTAGTGCATCCAAAAGTGATCTCATCCATAACCTGAACCAGCAGGTCCATAAAACGGCTGAGCATCTGCGTAACGCGACGCACGTCATCCTAACCCTGGGAACGGCATGGGCATATCGTCACATTAAAACGAATGCCCTTGTGGCCAATTGTCATAAAGTACCCCAGAAGCAATTTAGAAAAGAATTGTTGTCAATCGCGTCTATAGTTCATTCGTTGCGCTATACAACCGATTTAATAAAAGCCATGAATCCGAATACCGCTGTTATATTTACCGTATCGCCCGTACGTCATATTAAGGACGGTTTTGTTGAAAACACCCGCAGCAAGGCACATCTTATTGCTGCAATACACGAGTTGCTGTCATCTCAGCCTGAATCCAAAGGGTTTTACTATTTCCCTTCCTACGAGATCATGTTGGATGAACTGCGCGACTATCGTTTTTACAAGGAAGATCTGGTACACCCCAATACCACTGCAATAACCTATATCTGGGATAAATTTAAAAAGGTATGGATGGAAGAAGATACCATAAAAACAATGACCGCTATTGAGGACATTCAAAAGGGCCTTGCGCATAAACCCTTCCATCCGGATTCTGAAGCACATGAGAAGTTTCTTCGGAAATTAGAACAGAAGAAGATGACCCTTCTGCAGCGTTACCCACACCTGTCATTTTAGTACTTTCGCTGATTGAAGTTACTGTTTTGGTGACTACCTGACAATTAGTGTTCAAAAAATACGACATTCTGCGTATTGATTTCCATGGTTTTGAATTGCAATTTTGAAAAGCTATTAATTCAAAAAACAAAATCAACAATGAGAACGCAAAACAAAATTATGATGTTGATAACGATGCTGTTATTAACGCATTTAGGATGGACGCAAAAAACCACACCGGATTACCAATATGCCTTCGATGGTGCGGTAAAATGGCTCATACTTCATGAATCAGGCACATTATTGGCTTCGACAGGTGAAGCTTTAGCGGGAATTCGACCAAACAGCAGTACCGTGTCATTCAAATTTGATCGTCTTAAACGGGTTAAGGAAGAACATTTGGAGTTTGTACCCAATACACCCTATCTCATCGTTAAACCACGAGGTATTTTCATGCACACTGTAGTGGTTGATGTTGTAAAGGGAACTATTGTTTTTGATTCCAAAGCCGAGGACTGGCAAAATGGGGTAACCAGTCGCTATTTTATTAGTCCGGAAATGATGTTTGTCGTCAATGGAATGCACAAGGATCAGGCTTCAGGCAAATATACGGGAGGCGTAGGGCTTTACGATTTGAAAACAGGAAAGCTGGTTAATATCTTCGAAAGAAAACCAACAAATCCCATGATGGGCGAGCCGGATGTTATGGGAGATGACATTGTAATACCGGGAGTAAAGAATGTAGAGTGTTATTCTATTAGTTCAGGAGCTGTTAAATGGACTGCAGATATTAAAAATGCCACGAATATAATAACGAATGAGGTTACGAAAGAAATCTATGCGTTTCGCACCAAGGGCGATAATACCGTGGTCTATAAGATCAATGCTGAAAACGGAGCTTCTTTATGGCCGGAAGGCAACAAAATAAAAGGGGTCATTTCTAAAATTGAGTTTACAGATCATGGCCTGGCCATTGTTACGAACATATTAGGCGGAGGAAGTAAACTAGCCAGCAAACTGAAAGGTTCAGGTACCTCAAAAGTCTATTTGTTAGACTTCAATACAGGAGCAGATCTATGGGATAAATCACCAAAAACCAAGGGTATTATTAATCATTTTTATGTGGAGGATGATGGCATTATTTTCGGGGTTTCAGACGGTGGGATCAATAAAATTGCCTTTGACGGTACACCGCGATGGAAAAAACCGCTTAAAACCGGTCCTGCGATTCAAATCATGGCCACAGTACCTGCCGGATTATTATATATTTCAGAAACTGATGCCGATATCATTGATATGCAAACAGGTGAATCGGTATTTGGAAAAGCCATTAAGTACAAGCGTTCGGAGGCAGTTGCCTCAACCTATGATAAAACACGGGATCGTTTTTTAATCACATGCAAAGACGGTGTCTACGAAATAGATGGTCAGAATGGGGAGTATAATTTATTGACGGGCTCCATTCGGTTTGACGGTAAGGAGGACCCGACAGGAATTGAAGTCAGAACGCATGGTATTTTATTGACAGCCTCACAGAATTTAGAAATGTTGGGTTTCGATGGGGAGGAAAATTGGCATGTCTACCATCGCGCACCGGGTAAGAGTGCTTTTGGACTGGCCATTGTGGGTGCCTTAACATTGGCTACGGCATCGGCGGCCATTTCACACTCTGCAACAGCCGGATATATGAAAGGCGCAGGGGTGCCCTCTTATAACAGCACCGTGCAGTACCATGAGGAAATGGCGGACACCTGGGCGAATGTGACAGATGCCGGATTTCAAGAAATGGCCAAGCGCTTTAAAGCGACCAAGGCTACGGCTAATTCCGCATTCATCTTAACCAAAGTGGATGATGGTGTCGCCCTGGTAAAGGTAGATAAAGATTCCGGACAAACTTTAAATGAAATCGTCATCCAGGACAAGGATCCAATGTACGAAGTAGACGATATTGAGGGCTTTATGTATTTTAAGGATAAGGGAAATAACATAAGTGCCTTTAATTTAAACAAATAATCTTGTTGTTGAGATTTGTTTGATTGGGCGTAATAACCAGGTTATTGCGCTTAATCTTTTATAAATGCCATTTTATCGAAAAAAAGCGTTTCGAAGTAGTTTTAGTTGTACATTTAATATGCTATTAATCAGTTCATATAGGAAACACCGATGGCTATTCAAAATTAGTTGTTGGTGTTTTTTTTATAACGCTTTTACTGTGATAGCCTTTAACTGCAGTCATTAGTCATGGTATTTAATTTGATTTTATATGCCCTGATACTTTTTGTTATTGGTGCAACTATGGTTGTTTTTTTCCGATTCAGGAAGTACAATAAGGCGTTCCGCTTTACCCATGCTACCTTACATAAGCGCTATTTCAGGGAACTACATAAAAGCAGGGAGCTTAAGGAAAAATTAAAACTGGATCAACAATCGGCTCGTGCATTGGCAGTTTCAAATTTTCAAATTACAAAGGCGCTTCTACTGCTCTGCGAAGGGCTCGTTGAGGACACTTAAACTGGCTATAGTTTATGTCAAAATTTTTGGGTTTTTGCATTTGGAATCACAATTAAAATTTCCACGCATCCGAATAATTGAAAAGTAAATTTTATTATATTACCTTACTTTGTTAGTGTTGGTAATTCATCTTTCATGTTAAAAACAATAGGTTTCACATGTTTTTCCATTCTGTGCTTCTTAAATGCCATGGCCCAGGAAAGGCTGCCGGTTATAGACAGTATTCATGCGAAATATCATTCAGAAACCAATCCGGTTTCACAATGCAATACCCTCTATGAAATTGGCACCTCCTATTTAAAGAGCAATATCGATTCGTCCCTTACAGCCTTTAAACAACTTGAAGCCTGTGCAAAGAAATTAAACAATGATACCTTAAGAATTAAAAGTTTTTTGGGTTTGGGAAAGGCTTATACGGATAAGTCGAAGTTGGATTCGGCGCAATCCTATTTTGATGATGCAGAACGATTAATTGAGACGATTCAGGCCAAAAGGTTCAAGAAAATACTTCATATCAATCGCGGCATCTTATTTTTTTATAAAACGAGGTATACTGAAGCTTCTGGGGAATTCGAAAAGGCTTTGGCCATTGCGATACAAGACAATGATATGGATACGCAATCCAGATGCTATAATAACATCGCCATTTGTAAGACCTATTTGGGTGCATTCGAAGGGGCACTGAAAATGCATATGGAATCGGTGAAAATAGCCGAAAAGCAGCAGGATAGTCTCAGTCTTGCAAAATCCTATAATAATATCGGACTGATATATATCGATCTCAAGGAATTTAAAAAGGCTGAGCCCTATTTTTTAGAGGCTTTGGAAATAAAAAAACAGGTAGGAAACACGATAGATATCGTAGGTGGCTATCTGAACCTTGGGGTGAATCAGAGAAATCTGGGGGTGACCTATGATGATTCCATCAAACTTTTGGAAGCCAGACACTATTTTCAGGAAGCACTGCGGTTGAGTGACGCAGGTGGATACACCAACGGCAGGAACAACGCTTATGTCAACTTAGCCCTGGTAGAAAATTCTCTGGAACAGTATAAAACAGCCATAATATATGGTAAAAGGGCATTGGAGGCCAGTATTCAGGCCAAAGATGTCAATAAAGAAATGGCAGCCAGGATAAATTTAGGGGATTCCTACAGGTTGGACAAGCAGTTTGCTTTAGCAAGGGAGCAGTTGAATCAAGGGTATGAACTGGCTAAGGCGAGTGAAAACCTATACGTTCAAAAGGAGGTTTTGCATATTCTGAGCCTATTGAACAGCGACCAAAATAAATTTAAACCGGCTCTGGAGTATTATAAACTATTTCAAACGATAAACGATTCCATTGCCTCTTCGGAGGTAAAGAATAAAGTCAATGAGTTGGAAGTGCAATATCAGACTGAAAAAAAGGAAAAGGAAATCCAAAGACAAAGGGCCGATATTGCTGAAAAGGAACTCATCCTGAACACAAAGAACACGCAACTTACAGGCTTAATTGTACTGCTCGCAGTTCTTGCCATTTTGGGTTATTTGGTCTATAAACAGCAAAAATTAAAGCACATGCAGTTGATCAGGGAAAACGAACTCAAGGAGGCGCTCGTTAAAATTGAGACCCAAAATAAGTTACACGAACAGCGTTTAAGAATCTCGAGGGATCTGCACGATAATATTGGAGCACAATTGACCTTTATAATTTCTGCAATTGAAAATTTACAGTATGGTTTTAAAACAAAGAATGAAAAGTTAACCGCAAAACTGGAGGGCATCAGTGGCTTTGCTAAAGAAACCATCTCTGAATTAAGGGATACCATCTGGGCCATGAATAAAAGTGCTATTTCACTGGAAGATTTACAAGTTCGTATATTGAACTTTATGGACAAAGCCAAGGTGGCCCTGCGTGATATACATTTTGAGTTTGATTTGGATGCATCGTTAAATAGGGATGTCACCTTTAATTCGGTAAAAGGGATGAATATCTACAGAATAATTCAGGAGGCATTAAATAATGCGCTCAAGCATGCACATGCCAAATCGATTGTAGTTTCTTTCCATAAGAATGATGAGGGACTCAAAATAGAAATATCGGATGACGGTAAAGGGTTTGATTTGAATGAAATGAATCCGGGAAATGGGATACACAATATGAGAAAACGAGCTGAGGAATGTCATACAGAACTTGTAATAAGCAGCTCAGCAGGGAAAGGCACCAACATTAGTTTTATAGTATAGATATGGCCATAAGAATAGTGATAGCCGAGGATAATTCATTTTTAATTAAGGTAGTAGCCGAAAAACTATCTTTTTTTGATGAATTACAACTCAAATATACGGCCCTTAACGGCGATGACCTTATTCAAAAGCTAGAAAAGGACCCTATTGTCGATGTTGTTTTAATGGATATTGAAATGCCAATCGTTAACGGCATAGAGGCAACAGAACGTATCAAGCAAAAATATCCTCAGATAAAGGTTATTATGCTCACCGTTTTTGATGACGATGAAAACATTTTTAAGGCCATACAGGCTGGGGCCGACGGGTATCTTTTAAAGGAAGTGAATGCCCGGGATTTATATAATGGAATACATGAAACCATGGAGGGTGGTGCTGCAATGACGCCTTCCATAGCCATGAAAACATTAAAATTATTACGTAATCCAATAGCATTGGAACCCCATAAAGAACTCGAAAGCGTTAGGTTATCGGTTCGGGAAATTCAAGTTTTAGAGCAATTAAGTAAGGGCTTGTCCTATAATGCCATAGCTGAAAATTTAATCGTATCCTCAGGAACGATCAGAAAGCATGTCGAGAATATTTACAAGAAACTTCGGGTTCATAACAAATTGGAGGCTGTCCAAAAGGCCAGAAGGCATAATTTAATATAATAATTGCTTAACACAGGGTTAATACAATTTATAAAAAAAGGACCTACATTTGCTGTGCTATTAATCGGGAGAATGAACATTAGTTAGACTTCATATGTCGAAGGAAACTAATGTTTTTTTTGTTAAAAAAATTACAACAGAGCATTTAATTCTTTCCAGCCCCCGCCGTTAACCGATGGGATGCCTTCCCTTTTTAAAATGGTGGCCGCTCTTCCGGAACGCACGCCTGAGGCGCAGCAGGTAATGACAGGTTTATCGAGTTTCTTTATGTCCTTCAGTTTTGAGCTTAATATTTGCAGCGGTATATTTTTAGATCCTTTAATGGCACCTTGCTTAAATTCAGCCACGGTGCGAACATCAATGATGACCGCTCCCTGCGATTGAAAATCCTTGATTGTTTTTTCGTTATTTCCAAAAAGTAAATTTAATAAGCCCATAACTGATGTTGTTTGGTGCAAAGATCAACAAATTTTAATAATGGTGTGTAACAAGAGTTACTGATATTTTTGTGTATCTTCAACCGGTAAATTGAAACTTCATGGAACCATACGTTGTACTAAATGTAAAAAACAAAGTAGGCTATATTGAGTTTTTCCATCCTGAGCATAATGCCATGCCCAGTGATAATTTAAGTCAACTGGCCACCCTTATAGAAGAAGCAGGAGCAGATGACATGGTTCGCGTTATTGTGTTGCGAAGTGGTGGAAACAGGACTTTTTGTGCTGGGGCAAGTTTTATGGAACTGGTTTCAATTTCAGATGAAAAAACAGGAACCGCCTTTTTTTCCGGATTTGCTCGAGTCATTAATGCCATGAGGCAATGTCCGAAGTTAATTTTGGTCCGCGTACAGGGCAAGGCTGTAGGGGGAGGTGTAGGTTTAGCTGCGGCCGCAGATTATTGTTTAGCGACGCGACATGCGGCAGTACGACTAAGTGAACTAAGTATAGGTATAGGTCCTTTTGTTATAGAACCTGTGGTTTCGCGAAAGATTGGAGGAACCGCCATGTCGCAAATGAGTATTGATGCAGAAACATTTTATTCGGCCGAATGGGCAAAGGCTAAAGGCTTGTATGCCGAGGTATTTGAGACTGTTGAAGCATTAGATGAGGGCGTGGACGTACTAGCTCAAAAATTATGTGGGTATCACCCTGAAGCGTTGCAAGAATTAAAAAAGGTGTTCTGGGAAGGTACCGGTCACTGGAATGACTTACTGCTGCAACGCGCGGCAATTAGTGGGCGATTGGTGCTGAGCGAATTTACCAAGAGCACATTAAAAAAATTTAGGTAAAAGAACTTTTTCTATCCCTGATTTATTAAAGTCCTGCAGGCACCATCCTCTTAAACCGAACTCACTATGCGCAAATAAAGCCTTATCCGGTGACTAAGGGTTTTTCAATAATTTCCAATCCATCATCAATGAGCTTTCCAAATTCAGGTTTGTTCTGCTTTATGGTTTTCAAGTGATTTAGGATACGGTCCATTAAGTTTTTTTCATTGCCTTTAAAGGCCAATTCATAGAGCTCAACAGGCAATAGCCAGTCGTTTGGATGTCTTTCCATGAGCTGCTCCAGGACCTTGGTTCTGGAGATCGTTCTGTTAATACCTTCCCTGTATGCTCTGACCTGCTGGTAGAGTGCTTCCAGTTCAAGTCGCCTTTCCGATTTTTTCACATGAATCGTTTGGGTAGAGGGGATATGGGTTATGAGGTTAAAACTGTTAAGGTCGGCCGGACCTGAAAAGGCGGAAACGACTTCCTTACCTATGGCCATATCGTAAATACCCCATTCAGGTTTAAATAAAGTGGTATTACCATGAGTAACCGTACAATCTTTAAAACTGATGAGAATGATTTTGCCCTGAAGATTCCGTTTTCCGGTAATAATTTCACCGGAAACGATAATACCGCCTTCAAACTCCAATGTTACTTTTTTCTCTTCATAGATATTATAGGCTGCAAGATCGCGAGGACTCATGTCCTCAATAGCCAGGTTGATACCTTTCAATTTGCCAATGGGAGAACCAAACCCCTTCGCATGATTCTTAATGTTGTGACCCACCAGTTCTTTTTCCCTGTAGGCCAGGGCGCTTTCACCTGTAGTCTGAACATAAATCGGTTTTCCGTTGTCTTCAATGACCTTCGTGAAGACGCCTGAAATTTGCAAACCCGTACTCAACTCAATTGTTCCTAAAGCTTTTGAGGCGATGAGTTTTTTGATGCCTGAGAGTCCACCGCGTCGCAAGGCCATGGTATTGGCAAATTCCTCCAAAACCAAACTCAAATGAGCGAAGTCCGGTGTGACATACAATTGAGGCTGCGGTTTCGTGATGTCGAAATCTTTAAAGGCGGCATCAATAGTATAAGGTAGTTTTTTAACGTCATCTGTCATACACCATGCGCTTTCTCCTATAGATGACAGCAATCCCGCGCCATAAATTTTTGGATTTTCAGGGGTTCCGATTAATCCGTATTCCACCGTCCACCAATGTAAATTTCTAATCAGGGCCATCTCACTGGGAGCCCCCATGTTTTGCTGGAGATCTTCAACTTTTTGTTCGGCCTGAGCAATGTCCTCTTCCGTTGAGTTCGGGGCCTCTTTTATGATGGACAGGTGTCTAACAGCCTCATACAATTCATAATCCTTGGCCGATGAAATGGCTTTACAACCTATTTCTCCGAATCGTCGCAGGTATTCCGCATATTCGGGATTGGCAATTATCGGTGCATGTCCAGCGCCTTCATGAATGATGTCGGGAGCCGGGGTGTACTCAATATGTTCCAGTTGGCGGATATCGCTTGCGATAACCAGAACATTGTAGGCCTGAAATTCCATGAAGGCATTGGGCGGTATAAATCCATCAACCGCAACTGCTGCCCAACCAATTTCTTTCAGAATCCTGTTCATACCATACATGTTGGGAATATGGTCTATCGAAATCCCTGTTTGTTTTAATCCTTCGAGATAGGATTTGTGGGCGACGGTGGTTAAAAAATCGACATTTTTGCGCATAACATAGCGCCATACGGCTTGGTCTATTGCCGAATAGTCATCATAGTTCTGGGGCTTTATAAATTGCTTAAGGTGCTTAGGTAATTTGTTTAAAATAGCATTCGATTCAAAAGTATCGGACATGGCTAAAAAATTAGAATATTTAATTCAACACAAGGTGCATTAAAAATACGAATAATACATGAAAAACACCATTTTTTAAGCAATCATTTAAGATTAGACATGTAATTCTTTGTAAAATTGCGGATTAATTAAAACCTTGGGAAGGTGATAGCGTGTCTTTGTAAGAAAGGCCCAATAAAAAAAGCGACTGTTAAAGTCGCTTTTTCATTTTTATTGTTTATTTCCCGGCGGGTAATTGGACATTATTTCGGTAACAAACTCTTTTATCCGTTCTTCTTTTTTCTCGATATTCCTACTCAAAAAACCAGTACCCATGCCTTGCCAGATCAATTCTTTTTTCTTGGCATCGATAAGGTCGATATACAATGTACCTTGCGTACTGGTAGATACTTGAGGGTTGTTCCAGCCCCATCCCCATCCAGGTCCGAAGCCACCCCAGGGACCCCATCCGCCCCATGGACCCCATCCGCCCCAGCCCCAGGCACCATTACCCCAGGCATTGTTATAAACGTCAACACGCTGCTGGGATTTTGTAAACAGACTGATCAGAAGGTCCGGGTTTTCTGATTTACTAAAGCCCTTAGACAATAGCTCGGCTTCAATAGCTCTTAGAATTCTGCGCTTGTCCAAGTCACTAATCTCTGCTTTGTCAATCCCGGTTTTAAAGAAGGCAAATGTTTTGTAATCATTGAAGTTTGCGTTTTTGTCATAATCCGCTGCAACCCGAACTGAGCTACATGATGTTAGTACCAATACGAATGCTAACAGTGGTAATGTTCTTAATAATGTATTCATAATGCAATTTTTTAGGGTTATTTAAGGTTGCAAAACATAGTTTTAAAACCACTTCTATAATTTAATTTAGCATCAATAATCATACCAAGCACCGCAGTCAAACCCCTGAAAATATCTGGACTGGCAGTCTATCTCACTCAGGTGCTCTCCGTTTTCGGTTTCATGGGATTAAAACCGTAGGGACAATGCCTGCAATTGCTTTCACAACAATAGCCGCGCTTCAGGTGATATTGTTCGGTAAAACAGCGATAACCGTCCGCAGTCCAGTAAAAATCGCCTTCTTCAATAGGGATTATCTTCTTCATAGATAACAAAGATAGTGCAATTTCAGAATACCTGTATCTTATTTCTAGCGCTTATAAAGACGCCGATTAAAAAGTTTTTAAGCTATCTTCGCAGCAATCATGTTTAGCTTACAACAAAGTGTTAATCAGCAGGTAGTGTTTCCCAGTTCGGATATTGAATTATATATAAAAAGGGAAGATAAGCTACATGATTATGTGTCCGGAAATAAATACAGAAAACTAAAATACAACATTGAGGCGGCTGAGCGTTCAGGTTTAAGGACCCTATTATCTTTTGGCGGGGCCTATTCAAATCATATTTCAGCATTGGCATCAGCCGGGCAGATTTTGGGTTTAAAGACTATTGGCGTCATTCGCGGAGAGGAATTGCATGCACAGATCGATGGGAATCCCACCTTACAATTTGCCAAGCAATGTGGGATGCAGTTCAAGTTTGTATCGAGATCGCAATACAGGTTAAAGACATCGGCATCTTTTTTGAATGATCTAAAAGAGGAATTTGGTGCCTTTTATTTAATTCCCGAGGGTGGAACGAATGCCCTTGCAGTAAAAGGGTGTGAAGAAATTTTGAGTGAACAGGATAGCCATTTCGATTACATCTGTGTTTCGGTTGGTACGGGAGGGACCATCGCGGGGATAATCAATTGTTCAAAACCCGGTCAACAAGTTTTGGGCTTTCCAGCACTAAAAGGGTCGTTTTTACATAAAGATATTAGTAAATTTGTAACGAAATCGAATTGGAAACTGGTAAACGATTACCATTTTGGCGGCTATGCAAAAATAAATGCTAGCTTGGTCGCGTTTATCAATAGGTTCAAAAGGGAGTACGGTATTCCTCTGGATCCGATATATACCGGAAAGATGCTTTTTGGTGTTATGGATCTGATTAACAAAGGGTTTTTCCCAAAGGGATCGAAGATCCTGACTATACATACCGGAGGATTACAAGGTATACCCGGAATGAACGACCGGTTAGTGAAAAAGAATCTGCCCAAAATAATAATTTAAATGAAACAAACCTTTGCCCTAATGCTCTTATGTCTTGTGATATGCAGTTGCGGTTCAAAGAAAAGGGCTGTTGCTCAAAGGCCTGCTGAAGAACAAAAAGTTAAGAATAGAACGGTTACCGGGGGTATTGAATCCAAAGAGAACGTTACCAAACCCGTACCGTCTAAAAGCTATGCCAATGCAACGGAGGCCTATGTCGATACCTATAAGGACATTGCCATTAGGGAAATGGAACTGTACCGCATACCCGCAAGTATTACCTTGGCACAGGGCATTTTAGAATCCGGTTCGGGAAGGGGCCGACTATCCATAGAAGCAAACAACCATTTTGGAATTAAGTGTCATGATTGGACAGGTAAAAAGATTTATCACGATGATGACAGGTCCCAGGAATGCTTCAGAAAATACAAGGATGCCAAATATTCGTTCAGGGATCACTCATTGTTTTTATCAGAGCGCAAGCGTTATGCCTTCCTGTTCGATTTGGATCCCTACGATTATAGGGCATGGGCCAAAGGGCTGAGGGCAGCGGGGTATGCTACCGATAGGAAATATCCACAAAAATTGATCTCTCTAATAGAACGTTACGAACTCTATAAATACGACAGGGAAGCTTATGGTTATGAACCGAAATCGACAGTTGATGTTTCGAAAGGTGATATTAAGCATACTGTTATAAAGGGGGATACCTTATATTCTATTTCAAAAAAATACAATACAACGGTGGAGTCGCTCCGACAAATGAATGGTTTGGAGGACAACATTATTAGTATAGGTCAAATTTTAGTCATACAACTATAATAACAGATCATGATTTATCAAAGAAGCAGTGCACTGTTTGCCGAAGCTGAACAAGTCATACCCGGAGGTGTCAACTCTCCGGTAAGGGCGTTTAAAAGTGTAGGGGGGACCCCTATTTTTATTAAACAGGCCAAAGGGGCCTATCTCTATGATGAAGATGGTAACCGACTGCTAGACTATATCAATTCCTGGGGCCCGATGATTTTAGGTCATGCCTATCCACCCGTAGTGCAGGCTGTTATAGAAAAAGCTAAAAAAGGAACTTCTTTTGGAACACCAACCGAAATCGAAACTGAGATCGCATCCTTGGCGGTATCCATGGTGCCTCATATTGATAAAATACGATTTGTCAATTCCGGAACAGAAGCATGTATGAGTGCCGTGCGCCTCGCTCGTGGATTTACAAAGAAGGAAAAGATCATAAAATTTGCAGGTTGTTATCATGGTCATAGTGATTCTTTTTTAATTCAGGCCGGTAGTGGAGCGGTTACTTTTGGAACACCGAACAGTCCCGGTGTTACGCAGGGAACGGCTAAAGACACCTTGTTAGCCCGTTACAATGATATAGCCCATGTAACTGAACTGATTGAGGCCAACAAAGATGAAATAGCCTGTATCATCATAGAACCGGTGGCTGGAAATATGGGTTGTATACCTCCCAAAGCAGGCTTTTTACAGGACTTGCGCGATCTGTGCACAGCTCATAATATACTGTTAATTTTTGATGAAGTCATGACGGGCTTTCGACTGGCCAGGGGCGGAGCGCAGGAACTTTATGAAATAGCAGCAGATATTGTATGCTTTGGAAAGGTGATTGGCGGGGGATTACCGGTCGGGGCCTTTGCCGCTAGAAATGAAATCATGAATCATTTGGCCCCGTTGGGTCCGGTTTACCAGGCGGGAACCTTGAGTGGTAATCCCCTGGCTATGGCGGCAGGATTGGCGATGCTAACGGCCTTGAATGAGGATCAGGAGATTTTTAAGCGTTTAGAGGAAAAGACCCTCTATCTGCATAAGGGCATTGCCGAAGCGCTGCAGGATCATAAGATAGCGCATACCATAAATAGAAAAGGTTCAATGATCTCGGTCCATTTTGATGAAAACGAAGTTGTCGATTTTGAAACGGCCGCAAAAGGGAATAATCCACGCTTTAAAGCCTTTTTTCACGGGATGTTAAATGCCGGTATTTACATTGCCCCCAGTGCCTTTGAGACCTGGTTTATAAGTGATGCGCTTAACTATCAGGATTTAGATTTTACAATTGCTGCGGTGAACAAAGTTGCAGAGACCCTATGAAAAGATAAAGCGCATTTCTAATTTCAGAAATGCGCTTTATCATCAACCAACTATAACCAATCAAACTAAACTAAATCATTGTTGCTTTTTCATTTTTTTTGCATGTTTTGCCCTTTTGTCCTTCATGCCTTCTTTTCTTTTATGAGCCATTCTCGCTTGTGCCTTTTCCCATTTAGCAAACTGCTCCTCATTTAGAATGGTTTTCATTTTCTTCTTCATTTCAATTTTGTGATCTAATAGGGCATTCATTCGTTCTACGCGCTGTTCTTGAGAAGGTTTTTCGGCAGTTCCGGCCTCTCGCTTCGCTTTTCGTTCTTCCATTCGTGCCTTCCTGGCTTTTGCCTGTTCTAAATTTATGGCGTAAATTTCTTTCTGTTGCTTATCGTTCAAATCCAAATGTAGGGTCATTTTTTTGGTTTGTAAAGTTGCCATTTCCTCTGCCGAGAGATGCATCATTTTTCCATGCTCTCTAGGGCCTTCCCTTCTCGGTTCCTGGGCATTAAGCTGAAATGCCATCAGGGCAAGAACCATTAAAAAAAACTGTTTCATACTATTATTTTTTAAATTGTTTACTCTTTTGACTGATGTCGGGCGCAATGGTTTAATGCCATGATTATTTTAACTGCTTTTTAACGAAATACAGCGTGTATTGAGAGGCCTATTTTTCAGTAATGGGAAATTGAAGACCTATCCCCGTTTGAAAATCAGGAGCATTGTTAACTAAAAAATCTTCCTTAAAATAAAGCGATAACTTAAATTTTGGATGTCCGTAGGTATAGATGAAGGTCCAATCCGATAAGGCACGATACAGTTTTTCAACACCGTGTTGCCAACCGCCTTTAATTTCCTGCCACTTCCCTAAGAGTTTATAATAATCGGCCTCCTCAAGTTGGTTATATCTGGATTGGATTCGGTAGTTCACTCCAAAGGCATGAAAATGCTGCTTCATGGTATAGGTCGTGTACTCAAGATGTGCTTCGATAGCAGCCAGAAAGCGGTTGTTTCCTAAATCCACCCTCTCCCCGAAATTGATGCTATTTTTATGAAGTACATTGGCCCCGACTCCGATCTGGAAGACTTTATGCTTATCCAGGAGCAGTTTTTTAATACCGGCCATCGAGAGTCCGAAATCGATGGACGGGTTGAATTTAGAGGTGTTAATTCCCAAATGGGTACCCAGATTAAAATACAGTTGCTTCGCTTTATTTCTCAGAGAAGCCGGATAATAGTAATGGTTCAGCTCCAGACCGCTTATAAAAAAATCATTATTGTTGAGTGTAAGCGTACGACCATTGCGATCGGTATATTCAAAATTAACCTGATTTAAACCGTAATACCGCCGGCCATAAGGGTCTTCTCCTCCCCAGAGCGTACTGTGGAACCATTCGATGGCCTCATCGTTCGTAAATACGGAAAACGGATACTTTCCGTTGGTTATTAAATAGGATCGAAGTGAGATGTACAGTTCATGCTGCCGAGCTAAGGGAACCTTTAAATTGACTCGGAATTCCTTAATTACAGCATCGATAACAATGTTTAAATAATCGGCAGGTGTGGTTTCCTGATCTACAAAATTAAAACGTCTGTCATGCCAGATCACCTGGCTTAATTGCTTCCTTACCTCCGGATCTTTAGGGAAGTAGGCTTCAACAAAAGGATGAAAATTATTACCACTCGAATAATTAAATGAAAGGACAGCGGTCTGGGCAGGCTGTATTTTGAAGTTCTGTTCTATTCGCGAACTGAACATGCCAAAATGATGGGTGGCTAAAATATGTGGTTTCTCTATTCCAATTTTTAAGGATAAGGAATCTAGCCCTTGCCCTCCGGACGTTTGAAAGCATAAACACAAAATAGCAGGCAGCACATTTTTTAGCATGCGATAAAAATAACTAAAGTATAATTTTATAATTGCCTATTTTGAATAAAAATCGCCCTGGCAGGAATAACATTGTATTACTGGTAATTATTGTATCTTAGTAATTTAGGAAGATTAGACATGGCTACATGGTTATATATACTCATTATCGTTGTACTGCTGTACATTGCCATTAGTATTGCCTTGTTTTATCTGCAGGATTACATGCTGTTTAAACCCGAAAAGCTTCCCAAGGATTTTGAATTCTATTATGAAAATCAGGACATCAAGGAATACAATCTTGAAACACGTGACGGCGCTGTAATTAACGGCGTTTTGTTCAAACCCAAAGGAGAATCGAGAGGTATTGTACTGTACCTGAAGGGAAATTCAAAAAGTATAAAGGGATGGGGTAAATTTGCCGTCGATTTCACCCGACATAATTTTAATGTCTTAATGATCGATTACAGAGGATTTGGAAAAAGCACCGGAAAGCGATCGCAAAAAGCCATTAAAAGGGATTTACAGGAGGTGTACAACAAAATAAAGGAACGTACAACAGAAGATAGAATTATTCTTTATGGCCGATCTTTGGGTTCCGGTTTTGCGGCGAAACTAGCCTCATTAAACCATCCGAAAATGCTCATTTTGGATGCACCATACTACAGTCTGACCAAAGTAACGGCGCGATACATTCCGTTCATGCCCTTATCGCTCCTGGTTAAGTATCCCTTACCAACGTACAAGTGGTTAAAGTATGTGCAATGTCCTATTCATATCATACATGGTACTAACGATAAGCTTATACCCTACAAGACCAGTGTTAAACTGTCTAAGGTCAATCCGAAATTAACAAAATTACATACCGTAATTGGGGGCGGACACAAAAACTTAAATAATTTTGAGTCCTATCATAAGATGATTCACGATATTTTAAATGCACAACCCCAGGACATCGATTTGTCAACCACAAGTATACATGTCAAACACAGCTCCAAAAAAAATAAAACAAAGGCTTAGGCAAATAGCCTTTATCATTGCGGTCAGTTATTTTATTCTACTGACCTCAGTTTATATAATGCAGGAAAGGCTGTTATTCTTACCTACTCATTTGGAACAGGACTACCGGTTTGAATTCAATTATCCCTTCGAAGAACTCTTTTTAAAGGCGACTGATGGTGCACTGTTGAATGGTATTCATTTCAAGGTGACTCAGCCTAAAGGGGTTATCCTTTATTTTCATGGCAATGCAGGCGACCTCTCCAGATGGGGAAAGATAGCCGAACCATTTGTGAAAAAGGGATATGACCTTGTTATGATGGATTATCGCACTTATGGCAAAAGTACCGGAACATTGGCCCATGATGTTTTTAGTACCGATGCCCAATTGTTCTATGCCTATGTGCGCGATCATTACAAAGAACATGAGATCACGCTTTATGGACGTTCACTGGGTACGTATATGGCTACCTGTCTGGCCTCGAATAACAAACCCGGGCAACTCATCTTGGAAACGCCATATTATAGTATGGTTGATATTGCTGAACGGCGTTTTCCCATCTTTCCGGTGAAACAACTTTTGAAATATCCCTTTCCCAGTTATAAATGTATTGCCGAGGTTACCTCTCCAATCACCATCATCCATGGTACCGAAGATGACATTGTTCCTATAGCCTCAGCCAAACGATTGAATGCACTTGCACCCCGATCATTAACTACTTTTATTTCTATTGAAGATGGAAAGCACAATACCCTAGGGGAAGATGAACGCTATTGGTCTTATATGCACACTATTTTGCCCTAAGATGCTCTGAGAGAAGATTAATTCTTAAAGAAAATATAAAATTTCCAATTGTGCTGTTAAACATTTCTAAATAAGTTTTACATCTAAAAAAAAATATGTCTCTTTGTGTTATAATTTAGTACAGTCTAGCGTTATAATCTTTTCATAACATTTGATAAGAGTTAAGTTAGTAAATAAATTTAGTTTAGTTGGTTAGTTAGTAAAAACCCGGTAATGCAATGCCGGGTTTTTATTTTGATCCATTTTAAAGAAGTGCGATACGGCCTAAGATGTCATCCTTTAAAATTTATGGCGAGTTTATGCTGGCTCGGCAAGCTATTCTGAAATACCAAAATTGGACCAATTTTAATTGATAAGTAATCACATTTTGGTGTAGGAAAATCTCTTAAGAAAAACATAAAAAAATCGCAATTGTGTTAAACTTTCCTAAGGTGTGTTAAACCTTTCACAAGGCACGATTTAATTCAATAATACTGTCCTACCTTTGTTAAACAAACCAGATTAGTTTAAAGATGAAAACATTAATCACACTTAGTAGCATGTTAGTTATATCGCTAACGGCTGCGTCGTTAAATTCAGGAACAATTGGGTTGAACTTCGAATGCGATGAGGCCCACATAGAAGAATGTCAATTATTTTCCGGTGCTACAGAACACGATACTCTACAACCGGTTGATATTGAGGATATAAGTGTATATGAATTAGATGAGGCCGTACTTATTGGTTTTGATACCAAACAGTATTTGCCCATAGGATTCAATCCTTTGAAGGGGAAGGGTGACTTAGACTGGAATTCGATTGAACTCTTTGAATTGGAAGAAGCCGTTAGTATTGATTTTGACACCAAACATTATTTGCCTGTAGGTTTCAATGCTTTAAAAGGGAAGGGTGATGTAGACTGGAATTCGATTGAACTCTATGAATTGGAAGAAGCGGTGAACATCAGTTTTGACACAAAAGACTATTTGCCCGCAGATTTCAATGCTTTAAAAGGAAAGGACGATATAAATTGGAATTCCATAGAACTCTATGAACTTGAGGAGGAGGTTTGTCTTGGTTTTGACACTAAAGCCTTCTTACCTGCAGACTTTTACGCACAACAAAGTCTTTAAGATTAATAGCAAAGCCCCCAAGACGAAATGCCGCATCAATTGAGCGGCATTTTTTTATGTTTAAGAATAAAAAAAAATCTATTAAGTTGCCTGGGCCAAGGGTAGTGACATCACAGCATATAATTCCAAAAGGACCCTCTTTACCTAATTACGGATGTAAGCTTACATTTTTAATATTTCGGTTTCCAATTTTTATGGGTTACAAATGCAGGAGGTTGTTTGGTAAACCGACCGCGCTCCTTTAATCGGTCCACCAACCAGTGGTACCATTCAAAATAGGTGGGGTGATTACCGCTCTCCCTTGCATCCACTATAAAATTGTGTAATATATCCCATAATAATAGTGCGACACCACCTACCAGATCCTCGATCGCATCTATAGGGACCACGTCCTTATACACTAGGAGTCCGATGGTCTCAAATTTCATACATACCCTTAAGACTGCGGCTTTATATTCCGGTCCAAGGGCCTTGAATTCTTCGGGTGAAAGGTGTGGTTCCAACTCTGCCAGTATGCGGTAAGCTTCCGTAAACTCCCTGTCTTCAAAAGATCGCGCACATTCCATGACCGCCAGATCCCTTCGCTGTTGCCGATTGAGTTTGAGTTGTTTAATTCCAATCCAGATGCCATAAAGTACCGCTATGATACCCAATATTTGAACAATGGCAAGTATGATATTTAGTGTCATTTTACAGGTTTTATAGTTGTGTAATGCTGCACTTATGGCATGGTGGTAAAAGATTCAATTCCAAATATATTTTACATAATCAAGAGGCACATCTCGCGCTGTGTAACAAATATAGGGTTTAAACTTTGAAATTGTGACTATGCCATACCGGCCTTTCGATAACTTCTATGATGTGTTGGTCATGGAAATCTCTATCGCCCGGTCTAAAATTTCTATTCCCAAATCAATTTCTGCTCTGGTAATGGATAGGGGCGGTGCTATTCTAAACACGCCGGACATACCCTTTAACCTTACAATATTCATGCTCAATCCCATGCTCAGGCAGGCCTCGGATATGCGATACCCCAATTCAATATCAGGTTCTTTGGATGCCCTGTCCTTGACAATTTCAACGCCTAGCATCAGGCCTCGCCCTCTTATATCGCCAATGCATTCATGCTTATGTTTTAATTCCAGCAGATGCTTTTTAAAGTAGGCACCCTGTTTTTCAGCACGTTCAGCCATCTTTTCATGAATCAAAATTTCGATCATGGCCAGACCCACTCGAGCCGGCAAGGGATCTGAAATATGGGAGGTCACGTTAATGAAACCCTTAGCGTAGCAATCCTCTTCAATAGCCTTGCTCGTTATTGTTGCCGCCAGGGGGAGACCTCCTCCCAACGTTTTGGAAAGCGTTAGAAAGTCTGGTATCGTTTCCAATAATTCGAATCCAAAATTAACACCCAGTCGCCCAAATCCTGTCTGTGCTTCATCAAGGATGAGTAAAAGACCTCTTTCATCACAAAGTTCCTTGAGTCTTTGGAGGTAATCTGCTGATAACTCAATAATGCCGGCAGCGGATAACACGGGCTCAACAATACAGGCCGCATAAGCCCCTACAGATTGCTTGTCGACCATGTCCATGCCCACTTCAAGACAGGTGTTATCGCATGTATTTTTGCAATGCTTGATCGGGCATCGGTAAGCATATGGCGCGGGGATCGACAGATTGCCGGGAATTACCGGACCAAAGCCTTTACGGGTATGGGAATAGGTGCTGGATTGTGAACCTGCAGTCATACCGTGCCAGGAGCCTAAAAAACCAATGACTTCAAAGCCACCACTTGCCAATTTTGCCATTCTAATGGCCACTTCATTCGATTCTGAACCCGTATTAACGAATACACATTTATCCAATCCTTCCGGAAGTAAATCCGTTAATTGCTGACTCAATGCAATGACCGGAGGAGAAAGCATGGTACTCAGTAAATGAATGCTATCTTCCGACGCACTCTTAAGGGCCTGTACGATCTTGTCATGATTATGTCCAAACACAGAACACATTTGTCCGGATGTAAAATCAAGATACGCCTTGCCCTCTTTTGAATAGATATAGGATCCTTTGGACTTCTCGATTAAGATTGGTGAAAAATCACCACAATAGCGTATCAGGGTGTCTTCTGCTTTTCTTAACCAATCCGGCTTATCCATCTTATTATTTTACAGGTGAGCTTGTTAAAGATAAGCAAATCACATGACTTTAAAATGTGTAATTCAGGCTCTTAAACCCCATGTTTAAGACACTCATCGGGCTCAGAGGTTCAAACCCAATGGGTAAGGATTCACAAAGGTATGATAGAGTAACTGCTTGTGTTTCAATGATTCTCTAATGAATGACGCTGCTTTTTGCAGTTCTTATCGGTAATATCCAGAATATTAGCCTCCAGGCCCTGCAAAACATCACCGGATAACAATATTGAAGACTACTCCGAATACTTCAAAAACTTCTCAGCTACAATGTTTGTCTTAGGCATTGCAATGGTCGCTTTAACGTGGCCGCCCTCCTGTAAATCGAAGGTAACTTTGGGGAACCCTCTGCCACCTTCAAAAGTATTATTTCCAACATAGGTCAAACCTTCAAGATATTGCCCTTTTAATTTCAGGAACAGGATGTCATCTCGTCTCACGAATTCATAGATTCTTTCACTGTCGGCAAGTTTCTGATCAGTGCGATACAGGCCTTCAATCTTACTATAGGTTGCATCGCTGAGAGGATAGGTTTTACGTAACACAATATCAAACTGCACTTCTTTTTCCTGCTCGGGTGTTGTAGTCACCTTTAGGGTCCTATTGACGGCTTCAGGTGCAGAGGCACTTGAATCCATGTGGAGGTAGTCATCACCTTTAAAATAAATCTGTGTGATCAGGTCCTGCTGAGACGGGCTCGAAACACGTATGTGTATGTGAGCGGGTCGCCAGCTGGAATCGTTATCCGGGTTGGCTTTATAGGGTACCGGCATAATGGTGGTAAACTTGTATCTGCCGTCTTTTCCTGTTCTAATGGCCCCCCGGCACAAGAAGTCATCCGAGGTATTATCGTATTCCTGATTTTCGTTGCAATGCCAGATTTCAATCATGGCGTTGGCATTGGGCGTTATTCCATCCTCATCGTAAATAACCCCACTTAGATGTAAAGGAATACCCTTTGAATTGGGCGGAATGATATTGCTTTTAAAGGGCGCGCCGGGTCGGTAAAACGGGCCTAGAATATCTGTTGTTGTGGGGGTATCGCCCACATACTTCTTTCCATCCCAATGAATGGCCCCAAAGGCACTAATGCTAAATGCCATAAGGGAGGATTGTTGAATAAAGTGTCTTCTTTTCATAATGTTATACTGCTTGGTTTGTTGGTTTTCAGATCCATTTTTGGGATGGATCATTATATCGGAAATGACCTTCCCAAAACATGCTTTTCGTGGTATTTGTACCTTTTAAAGATAAGGATAATTAAGACATGTTGTTAATGCACTACTTATTTAACGGACTATTTATGAGTTTGGAGGTTTTATAATATTATTCAGTATTCCTTTGAGATAATGCTTCCCATTTTTCTCCATCCCATCTCCAAAAATCATTCAGAGGAAGTTGTTCGCCATCAACATATGCTTTCCCGCCGTATAGATAACCAAAGTTCTCATAGGAATCGTATGTAAATCCAAAACTATGTCGTCTTGTCGGTCCTCCTCTGTCTATAACATGTATTTGATTGTTCTCTATTTTAAATGTCACATTTTGGAAGACATAACGGTAATTCTTACCGCCAAAACCAATGATTTTGTTCGATTTTTTATCGTAAATCATGGCATGATGATCAAGAGATGAATTGTCGTATGGGCCACTTAAAGACTGCCATTGATTATTAGACCATTTCCACAGATCGGCATATTGTCCACTGATCCACAAGCCACCGTATAACAGGGCACAGTTGTTTATTTCATCATAAATCATGGCATAGGAAGCTCTTTTTGGGGGAGAAGGGATATTTAATTTATGCCACCCATCTGACCACATCCATGTTGTGCCAATAACATCTTCGCCATTCCACCCACCAAAGGCCAGTATTGTATTTTGATTACTCAAATACACCATTTGATGATGATCCGCTTTATAATCACTATTTTCTTCAATTTGAGACCATACTGAACCATTCCATTCCCACAGGTCTGAATAGGTCACCCTGTTATTTCCACGACCACCATGTAAAATGATCGAACGTCTTACTTTGTCAAAAGTGACGGCACAAAAGCCTCTGGCAGAAGGACCGGAAACGGTCATCTGTTTCCATTGATTATTTTCCCAAATCCAGGTGTCGCCCAGAAATTCACCTCCTTTTTTGTTGGTTCCCCCAAAGAGCAGCATATTCTTATTTACAGGATCATAGATCATAACATGACCCCATCTTGCCCCGGGGTCATTATGTTCTTTAGCCTCCTGTCCCGTGATTTCTGATAAAGGTATAATGGATACGACTAATGATACGAAGAAGACATAATAGTGCTTAGTAATTGACAGATTCATTTTATATTTATGACATTTATAGCTGTCGTTCTAAGTTAGTCTATTTTTGTCAATTGATGTTCTGAGGACCATAAATAGTATAAATAGAACCAGAATACTGATTCCTATTATTGTCCCCGTGATCTTCCATTGCCGCTTATCATTGACTCTTACCCATATCTCTTTATTGAATAGGGAGGGTTCTTCTAAAAGTTTAAAAAATTCGATATCCGAAGGGTTGGCTAAATAGGTCTTGTCTTCAATTTCATCAATTTTCGTAATGTCATTATAATAATCCAGATTATCCTTGAAGGACTTGTCCGAAATGGAACTGTTGTGTATAATTAAACTATCATTTTTATTTTCCAGCCATATGGCAAACCATTTTTCTTCATTGTCAAGAATGTTTAGAAAATACCTTTGTTCGTAAACTTTGAGCACAGCGTTCTTTTTATGTTGTGTGTCAAAGTCATCTATAAAATAGCCTTTTTCAAGGTTCAATTCATAGGCCGGTTTTTTTTCGGTATAATAGCGGTTGTTCTTCAACCTAAGTTTTATTTTTTGTACGGTGTCTTTTTCCTTTATAATTATTGTGCTTTCTCGTAATTCTACAGAAGTAGAATCATTTTTAGCACTCTCAATAAGGGAATTGATGGAATCCTTTTGTATCCATTCCGTACTGTAAATGATGCAGTGTTTTTCATTTATTCTTTCAAATTCATAGTAGGTCTGTTCTCCTAACTTGAGAAATTTGCCATGGAAGAATTCAGGTAAAACCAGTACAATTTCAACTTTATTTGGAACAGGGTTTTCAAATAAGAGTTTAGTACATCCAAAGAATGATAACATTACCCATAGTAGTAGGAACGGTTGGTTTTGAATATTAGTTTTCACTGACATAGACGAGATGTACATTTTAATTTAAAATGGTGAGAAATAGGACTTGTAACGATAGACCATTTTATTTGGTGGTTGGTCTATTGTTGGAATCGCTGTAAATCTTGGATAAAAAAGTCATCTAAAATGATTTACTTCTTTTTTTCGGGATACCAGCTATCCCTGAGTATTTTCCATTCGCCATCCTCTTTTTTCCACACCACCAAATATTTACCACGTCCCACAACCTGTCCATTTGCGTGAGACCAAACACCGGTTCCTTCTTCAACGAGCAAAGCATCATTGCCCCAAAGCCCGGTGGTCTTAAAGTTCGATCCGGTAATACTATCGCGAATCATGCTTCCGAAATTCTTCACAATTCGTTCTGTTCCCACAAGGGAAGGCATGATTACAGCATCTACCAGGTACATGTTACCCAATGCAATCGAGTCCCCATTTTTTAAGTTCTTCTCAAATTCTCGGAGCTTTGATTCAATTTCCTTCTCCAATCGAGACAGAGTGACGTGTTCATTTTCAGAGGTCGGTTGATTTTCTTTTTGGACACATCCCAGGATGAAAATTAAAGTTATGAGAAGGGATGAACCTAATACCTTGGAAAATTTTGTTTTCATGACTATCTGTTTTAATTGTGGTTCAAGATGTTGTCCCATTTCTAAGGGGCCTGATATACCTGTTCTCTTCTTGCAATCAATGGGTTTAGCACCTGTATTTATTCATTGTTAACTGATTTATTTCTATATCCCGGACCTCGAACAACACGTCCCGGTAATGCTCCGGTATGTTCACCTTCATTGAGTACCTGAACCCCATTTACAAACACATGTATCATTCCGGTTGCAAACTGCTGAGGTTTATCATAGGTCGCATGATCCTGGATTTCATTCGGATTGAATAGTGCCAAATCGGCATAATAGCCTTCCTTTAATGCACCACGTTTTTTTATTTTCATATTTGTAGCCGGAAGGGTGGTTAGTTTATAGATGGCTTCCTCTATGGGAATAACCTTTTCATCTCGCACATATTTGCCTAGCAGACGGGCGAAATTACCATAGGCTCTGGGGTGTACGCTCGATTTAAGGAAAACACCTTCGGGAGCGGACGATCTGGAATCTGAACAAAAACTCATGTAAGGCAAAGCTATTTTCTTTTTTATGTTTTCCTCTGACATTAAGAAATAGACGGTCCCCACACGACTGCCATCCTGTATCACCAGATCCATTGCGGTTTCTTCCGGTGATAAGTTGCGCATTCTGGCCACTTCTGCCAGGGTTTTGCCGGTGAGGTATTTCAGACTGTCATTTTTAAAACCGATTAGCAGCATGTTTTCTGCAGAACCCGCATCTTGCATCAAGCTTTCCCAATGTTTGGATGGCGTGGTCATTTCCTCAAATACTTGTCTGCGAATTTCCGGATCTCTTAACCGACGTGCCCATTCTTTATAACCTCCTTCCTGTACCCAGGGCGGCATGGAAGCATCTAAGCCTGTAGATCCGGCAGTATAGGTATACATATTTGTCGTAATGTGCAATCCAGCAGAACGTGCCGAGTCAATCTTTGAGGTCACCTTGTCGTATTTGTGCCAATTTGCTTTCCCACTGAGTTTGAGGTGATATACTTCAGCCCTTATATTCGCTTTGTCTGCTATGTCTATCAATTCGTCTAAACTCTCTAATATGTTCTGACCTTCGCTTCTCAAATGAGATATGTACATGCCTTCATATTCTGCGGCGACTTTACAGATCTCAATGAGTTCTTCAGTACTGGCAAAGAATGCCGGTGCATAAATCAGGGATGAACCAATGCCCAATGCACCCTCTTCCATCGCTTGGCGTACCAATAATTTCATTTGTTCGAGTTCCTCAGCTGTGGGTTCCCTGTCATCATATCCTATTGTATTAACCCGAAGGGTTGTGGCGCCAACAAATGATGCGATATTAGGAGAAACCCCTTTTTTAACCATAAATTCAAGATATTCACCCAAGGTGCTCCATTCGATATCATAGCTTATATCACCCTGGCCATCTAACCATTGTTTTTTCATGCTTTCATTCAATGGTCCCATGGAACTTCCCTCTCCAAAAACTTCCAGCGTTACACCTTGCCGGATATCACTTTGGGAGGTGCCATCTTCTATCAGTGATTCATTGGCCCAACTAAGCATGTTTATGAAACCGGGCGCCACCACCAAACCCGAGGCATCGATTTCCAAATGTCCTCTTGCCCCGGGCAATTTGCCAATAACCGCAATCGTGTCGGCTCTAATCCCAATGTCCCCTGTAAATGGAACCTCACCCGATCCGTCAATGATTAGACCGTTCTTAATCAATACATCAAATGGTTCGGATGTAGAGCACCCGCAAAAAATGATTGAAGCGACGAAGAGTTGAACGATTAATTTTGTTGTTCGGAAGATTGTATACATAAAATTTAAGAATGCCCGTAAACGCGTTATGTTCCGTTCCGGGATTTCATTAAAGTTAAGGAAATTTCAATAAAATTGACGGGTTATCAATAAGTTAAGTGAATAAATTCCAGGAATGACAACTTCAATATAAGCGGCGGTATACCAACTCAACAAAAAAGGCTTTGTCGTATTTCAGGACCAGAGCTACTTTATTGCCTATCGTCCTTTAAGGGTGATCACATATTTTGCATAAATCCCTAAGGCCATCGTATGTCACGAGATGCAGAGGGGCTAAGGTTCCAAATAATTTAAAAGCGCTTAAAGTGTTTTTATTTCAATGTTTTTCCAGCTTACCTTAACATCCCCGCCGCTATGTATCTGGAGGACGATTCCACCTTCTCCCATGCCTATTTTTTCATCCTCAAGATCCACCATCTTAATGCCATTTAGCCATGAGGTAATTTTGCTGTTCTGCACTTTAATTTTCATTTTATTCCATTGCCCTTCTTTTAAGACCTTTTCCTTTTCGGGATCTGGTTTAATAAGCCAACCACGGCCATAAGATTCGTATATGCCCCCGGTATGGTTTCCCGGTGGCGCAACTTCTACCTGCCAGCCACTGACTTTAGTACCCTCGACAGTAGACCGTATAAAGACGCCACTATTGCCATTGCTATTTTGCTTGAACTCCAAGGTGAGTATAAAATCTTTGTAATGCTTTTCTGTGCCCAGATAACCATATTCTTTATCGGGGCCACTTTCACAAACAAGCATGCCATCTTCAACATACCATTTTTCAGTGCCGTATATATGCCAGCCCTCTAAGTTTTTGCCATTAAACAAGGATGTTGTTTGTCCATAAGCTGCTCCCGTAATAAGTAGGGCACTTAGCATGGTTAAAAAAAGGTGTTTCATAGTTAATTATTGTTTTAGATGTTATGCCTGTACCTATTCAAGCCATTCCTCAGATGGAGGCAATTGTACAAACGCCGATAAATATAATGATAATTGATTTAAGACAGGAAAGCACGATGGATTTAAGGGAACAAAACCATAAAACGGTACATTCCAGACTTTCCTTTCGAAATTAAACTCCATCCAGTTTTTCTAAAGATTTTTATCATTGATTTTTGGTTTGTTTTATTGAATTACAATGGCCGGTTTAAGATGCATTTTTAATTCATTTTATATCTTGTTGTATTAAGTTTTTTGATTCTTTCAATGGATTGATCAATACCCAATGAAAAATTATTTTTTGAGGCTAGTTTTAGCGCTTTTAGATAATATTCATACGCTTTTTCTGTTTGTTGTTTATTCAGATAAATATCTCCTATCTGCAAGTTTGGATAGAGTTGAAATCTAATAAATCCAATTTCCTCTGCTAATTTGGAAGATTCTGCATACATTTCAATGGCTAGTTTATCTTCACCCATTTTCATGTAAACATCGCCGAGAGATGAATATGATGCCGGCAAATAAGGTTTAAAACCAATTTCAAGTCTCAAGTCCAGGGACCACTTAAATAATTGCAGCGCTTTTTCATAATCTAATGTTTGCCTTCTGTGAATCTGTGCTAAATGTCGCGTGTTGTATGCTAGAACGTACTTACTGCAAAGGTTACTCGCTTTGATCTCTTTTTCGTATTCGGGAATTAATTCTAATATTTTATCTCTTTCGCCCCTCTGAAGTAGCATATTGTGCTTAACGGAAATATCATAAGCTCTTAATTCAGCTATTTTTTCGAAATTACCAGTGCTCTCAAAAATGTGTAGTGATTTATTGCGATAAATTAATGATGAGTCAATATTGTTATGAGAACGATAGGCCTGTGATAAAGCAAAAAACAGGTCTCCCAGAACTTCAGTGTCTTCAACCTCCTTAGAATCGGGTAAAAATTTAAGGAGCGTATTCAGGTTTTCTCTGTGATCTGTTCCTTTATTGAAAACATTATTTGCTATGCCATCAATTCTCAATTTCTGAACTGATAAAAGGATCTCATGTTCAATCTTATAGCCCTTAAAATTTTTAAAATATGAAAGGTTAACGATAGCCTTTGCTTCTTCAAACCTGGCCTCATATAAGGCTCTTTCCGAAAAGTTTAGGATCGAAGATACGATAGAGTCCTCTAGGCTAGTTTGGCCCATTAAAAAACAACTGTTTATGATTCCAAAAAGAATCATCAATGTTTTAACTCTCATATCTTTAATAAATCAAACATTATCTTTTTGACTCAGAATCTATTTTTAAATCGGGGTGATCTCATTTTCGGGGTGTATATACCAATAAATTTAAAGAAAATTTATGTTAGAATTATTTGGATGGATAAATGTTAAAGACTCAAAGCCACAGAAGGACACATTCTTAACTATTTTATGTGTTAGGATGTATTTCATCACTCCCAATTTTGAGACAGAGAATCTACTAATAGCCTTATGATTTGGGGATATTTGGTGGTACCATTATTATTTACCGGATTTGTTTTGCAATAGAGAAAATCGTTTAAATAAAAAAGGGAATCCGTACACTAAGATTCCCATTTTATCAAGACTTTTCTTGTTTTTAGTGCTTATTCTGATGCACTACCAGGTATAATGATTAATTCTCCTTCGTTTATAAAGAAATCGGTATAAAAAGGATCCTCTCCGTCATTATCGGTAGTTCCCGGATGAACATAGGCATTGGTTTTAGCCCATCCGGATGCGCCTTTAAAACGGCCAGTACCTCCAATAAATAATATATCGTCATTAAAATAGAGTTGATACTTAGGATTATCTCCCGTATATGGCCATATCTGGCCTGACTCGATTATACAGTGCAATTCGTCTCCATTGGCAGCTACAAATTTACCGGTTTCAATAAATGAATAGTTTACAGGAAAGATAACTTCGGGAGTAGGCATTGAACAAAATCTCATAAAGAGTTCCTGCAGCTGCCCGAGGTGGGTCATTTTACCATTTCCCTTCAACATCATGGTTTCACTAAAACCAACATCACATGACTGGGAACCGGGAGTCTCTGCTCGCCACACTGTAAAGGTAGCTTTTAAAGGCAAACTTTTTTCAATTCTGGATTTTGAGGCCATATTGTCCACTTCAAATAAACTTTGTTCTGATTCAAACGCATCTGTTGAATCATCACAGGCTGTAAAAAGAAAAAGACTTAAAAGGACTACACTCAATAATTTTATAGTTTTCATAATGATATGTTTTTATAAGGTATTACAATACATTTATATCTATAAAGTTGGATAAAAAATGTACATGATGTAAAGAAACTATGTTGCAAAAACCTTAAATTTTTTTAAAAACTATGTTGTTTGATGAAACTATGTTGCAGGACAGATAACGGGCTTTTATTTTTAGAAGATTAAGACCAATTTATGGCAGGGAAGTCGGCGTATAGGGCAAATTCATTTTATTCATTAAGGCAATAAAACGCGGGTGTGTTTCTAAACTATTAGGAGAATACCAATAGGGGACATCTGGTAAACGTCTTCCACTCTCATAAAGTTCTTCAAGCTCATGTATCGCTTTTTCATTCTCACCCAAAAACACCAGACTTTTGGTTTTAAAATACTTGTCGGGGATATTTTCTACACACCATGTCATTAACCCTCTTCTTCCGGAGATTTTAAAAATGCTTTCCAAAACCTTATCAGTCGTGCTGTTTTTTAGTACAGTTCTGAGCTGTTTTAAATTTTCTAAAGCCAGTTCGTCATTTTTGAGCATATAATGTCCAAAAAACTGGTATAGTGGGGGTCGTATGTGGTCCATATTCAAATCGCCCGCCATTTTTGATTCGTCTATAGCTTCTTGAAATTGCCCTCTATTTAAATAAAGTTTGGCACTTACCTCTCTTACTATATATGATAATGGATCAAGTTCGAGAGCTGCATTTATATGCAATCTTGCTTCTTCATGTTTGCCAATGCTACTAAGGTATTCTGAATATCTATGATGCAGCGTAGAATTGTTGGTTCCCACTTCGAAAGCCCTGGCAAATGCTTGGTTAGCTTTTTCCCATTCCCAGTCTATATAGAAGTAAAGGGAGGCCAATACGGTATGAGCCTCTACGAGATTAGGATCCAAATCTAAAGCTTTTAAAGCGTAGTATTCAGCCTTTAATCTGTTTTCTCCGATCTCCTCACGGCTTTGAGATACCCAAATTTTTAAGAAATAAGTATCGCCCAAACTTGCATAAGCCAAAGCGTAATTCGGGTCTTTATCTATAGCTTTGTTAAAATACGCTATGGCAGTGGCATAATCCTTTTTTAGCCGTTTACCCCAATAAAATCTACCTAATTGATACAATCTATAGGCTTCAATAATTTCAGTTAGATTCTTTTTTATCTTTGAAGTTTGTTGTTCTGAAAGTGTTGTATTCAAGTCTGAAGCTATTTGGATAGCTATTTCGCTTTGTATATTAAAAATATCAGATAACTCTCTGTCAAAACTCTTAATCCAAACATGATCGTCGCGAGCAGCATCGATGAGCTGAACCGTTATTCTGGCTTTATGCTCATGCTTCTGAATACTTCCTTCTAGAATGTAGGATACACCCAATTCCGATGCTATCGTAGGGATGGTTTTTGTCGTGTTATGTTTGTAAATTTCTGATGAGGTGCGTGAAATAACTTTGAATTCCTCTAAGGTGGCTAACCTATTTAAGAGTCCTTCAACCAGCCCATCAGCAAAAAACTGATTTTCTTCATCACCGCTAATGTTTTTAAATGGTAATACAGCAATGGATTTATCATTGGGAGATAAAACCTTATTGTTTGCAAAATGGTTAATTAGTAAATAACCGGCAAAAAAGGAAATAACTATAAGCGCAATAAACTTATAAGTTGTTTTATTTTGATATTTAAAATTGAAGAGCCTTCTCTTTTCCTCTCGTTGTTTAAAGGATTCTTTGTTAATATGTTTTTTTGCCTCACTAGCGGGGTACCCGTAATATTCGTGAAAACATTTGTGGAAATAAGAGGTACTTCCAAAACCTACTTGATATGCTATTTCAGATATTGAATATGTATCTTGCTGAAGTAATTTGTGAGCTTCCTGAAGCCTGACCTCTCTAATGAACTGGCTTATGGATTGTGATTTTAACTTCTTTAATTTTCTATGCAGATGAGAACGACTCAGTCCTATTATTTTTGATAAATCTTCAACGCCAAATTGCTCATTTTGAAGGTTCTCAAGAACTATAGTCTTTAATTTCGATATTAATGTATCGTCCTGTATCATTCGTTCTAACTAAGAGTAATAAGAATCGGTATAGAGGAGGGGAATTACTGTATTAAAATTAACACACATGAAGAAAATATCCAATATTATTCGATACAACCTGACATAATAAGGACAAGCAGATTAACTTTAGGATTCAATTTAGTTAGTGGTGATAACTATTATAGACGATGTTGCATAAAAATTAAAACGGTATAAAGATGCTAATTCTGAATATTTGAAGGCCTTTTTTCCCTAACAGATTTATAGAAAACGTTCAACTCAAAAGTAATAGGAAGGGATTTTTACTATGGAATTTTAAGAAGTATCCGTTTTTTTGAAATGAGTCACAGAAATCTGTCAATACATAGTGCAAAATTTCTCAATGCAATTTAGCATCTGATTCTTCCGGTCATCAATTCATTGCACAAATAGAGAATCTATTTCAATTATTTGTATTATAAAAGGGAATCACATTTTACAATTCCCTTTAAGTTTTATAAGATACTCGAACACGATCAGGACAACGATCGTTGAACTAAAGAACCTCAACAAAAAGGCCTTCTTCGTTCTTAATGACCCTGGCTACTTTTTTACCTGTCAGGCCTTTAATGGTCTTATCCCATTTCTTATTACTCAATCCCGATTGTGTTTTGAGGCTTACCAAATCCATCGGAGAGCTGCCTTTAAGGAGTTTTAACACGGCCTTTTCATCCTCACTGAGGTCCACCTGTTTCCGCTCGGGTTTCATTTGAGGGAAGAACAGGACTTCCTGTATGGATTGGTTGTTGGTTAAAAACATGAGCAGTCGGTCCATTCCAATACCCATGCCGGAGGTTGGTGGCATGCCATATTCCAAGGCCCGTAAAAAATCGTAATCGATAGTACCGGTGGCTTCATCATCCCCTTTTTTAGCCAATTCCATTTGGTGCTCGAATCGCTCACGCTGATCTATGGGGTCATTTAATTCGGAGTAGGCATTGGCCACTTCCTTACCGCATACCATTAACTCAAAGCGTTCGGTTAATTCCGGATTGCTGCGGTGTTCCTTGCACAAGGGACTCATTTCCTTTGGATAGTCTGTTATGAAAGTTGGTTGAATGTAGTTGCCTTCACATTTTTCACCAAATATCTCGTCAATCAGTTTCCCTTTACCCATGGTGTCATCCACCTCTATACCCATGTCCTGTGCAGCCTGCCTGATGTCGGCTTCGCTTTTACCAGTAATATCAAAACCTGTAAATTCCTTTATAGCATCTGTCATCGTAACCCTGGGATAAGGGGCTTTAAAATCGATCTCATATGCACCAAAAGTGGCTTTGGTGGTCCCATTTACAGCAATGGCACAGTGCTCCAAAAGACGCTCACAGAAATCCATCATCCAATTATAATCCTTGTAGGCCACATAAATTTCCATGGCGGTGAATTCCGGATTATGGGTACGGTCCATACCTTCATTACGGAAATTTTTGGAGAACTCATACACCCCGTCAAATCCTCCAACGATTAACCGTTTCAGGTATAATTCATTTGCAATCCGCATGTACAACGGAATATCCAGTGCATTGTGATGGGTGACGAAGGGACGTGCAGCCGCACCACCTGCTATGGGTTGCAGCACTGGGGTTTCTACTTCAAAATAGCCCGCATCATTAAAGAATTGACGCATGGCGTTGAACAGTTTGGTACGCTTTACGAAAATGGATTTAACATGTGGGTTTACCACCAAATCGGCATAACGCTGACGGTAACGTAATTCCGGATCATCAAATTTATCATGAATGTTGCCTTCGGCATCCAACTTAGGTAAGGGCAGGGGTTTAAGAGCTTTACTCAATAAGGTGAAGTCCTTGACCATAACTGTCTTTTCACCGACTTTCGTTGTAAACAGTTCGCCCTCAATACCTATAAAATCGCCTATATCCAGAAGCCTTTTATAAATTGTGTTGTATTTGGTTTTATCCTCTCCTGAACAAATCTCATCCCTGTTAAAATACAATTGTATGCGTCCTTCAGCATCTTGAAGTTCGGCAAAACTGGCATTGCCCTGAATACGCCTTGACATCAAACGACCCGCAATAACCACCTGGTCACCTTCCTTAAAATTAATTTTTATGGATTTTGACGTATCCTCCACGGGATATAAATCGGCCGGATAGGGATTGATGCCCAATTCACGTAATTTTGCCAGTTTCTCTCTACGAACCAATTCTTGTTCTGATAATTGCGCCATGCTCCTAATACGTTGAAAATTTATTGGCGCAAAGATAATCATTTGATTTGCGTTTTGCGATTTAGCCCTCATGATTTTTAAAGGGTGCTGTAACAAATGCAACGGCCTGACGTCCAATTGGTGTCATCAATTAAAAACATTACTCACATGAGCTTTTGGAGAGTGCTATTGTCCATTATTTGCCCACCCCTGGCTGTCATAGATAAGGGGTGCGGTTCTGTATTTATCGTCTTTTTATTATGGCTATGCGGTTGGGTGCCCGGAGTTATTGCAGCCCTGGTTATTCTGAATAACCCGAATCGTTAAGTCATTCTTTAGGTTCTCATTCTGTCATCACAGGATGACATCTGGTTATGGTCTGTTTTGTGAATCGTATTCATGCCCTTAATTAGGGTGTTTAGATCATCGAAATGAAAAATTTCATGTACTTTTGCAGCCTATGAATAAGCATGTCGAATTGCAGGATCTCGGATTTAAAGATTACAAAGAAACCTGGGATTATCAGGAGCAATTATTCAGAGGGATTGTCGATACTAAAATTAAAAACAGGCATCAGGAAACCCAGTTGGAAACCGGGAACTACTTTTTGTTTGTAGAGCACCCCCATGTCTATACCCTTGGTAAAAGTGGTGATGCATCCAATTTGCTTTTAAATGAGCGGCAACTTGCCGAGAAGGGGGCCGTATTTTATAAAATAAACCGTGGGGGCGATATTACCTATCACGGTCCAGGTCAGATAGTGGGGTATCCTATTTTAGATCTTGAGAACTTTTTTACTGACATTCACAAATACCTTCGCTTACTTGAAGAAATGATTATCTTAACCCTGGCCGAATACGGTTTAAAAGCGACCCGTAGTAAAGGTGAGACGGGTGTTTGGCTTGATGTAGACACGCCCTTTGCTCGTAAAATCTGTGCTATGGGGGTTCGCGCCAGCCGATGGGTCACCATGCATGGTTTTGCGTTGAACGTCAATGCCGATTTAGGTTATTTTGATCATATCATTCCTTGCGGAATTCGAGGGAAAGGTGTGACTTCTCTGAATGTTGAACTTGGAGTTAAAAGTTTAGATACACAGGAGGTTAAGCACAAATTAATCCGTCATTTTAAAGCGCTGTTCAATGCCGATGTGAAGGGATAATTGAGGGTTACTCCCGGTATAAGAAATAATTGTTCACCAATTCAATGTATTTTTTTTTGGCCTCCTTTTGGCTAATGTTTTGTACCTGGAACAACGCATTGGTTTTAAAGGCATTGATTATAGGCTTCCTGCTACTGGGTTTACCATAGTTATTGGTGGCTTTTTTATAGTAGGCATAGAGCTTTAAAAGGGTATCGGCAGGAAAGGGATCGGTGTATTCGTTAACCCGTTGTACGGCTTCTTGAAATGCTATGTCCAGATCGGATTTACTCATTCATTTTCGCAATAACACTTTCACCCCCTTTAACTTTTTGTCCCAAATGTACTTCAATTTTTGTATCCAAGGGCAAAAAAACATCCACTCTGGAGCCAAATTTGATGAACCCGGAGTCTGATCCCTGAATGACCTGATCCCCGGATTGCGCATAATTAACAATGCGTTTGGCCATGGCGCCCGCAATTTGACGGTATAAAATATCACCCATGGATGCATTGTTAATCACTACTGTAGTGCGTTCGTTTTCCTCACTGGCTTTTGGGTGCCAGGCTACCAGATATTTACCCGGATGATATTTGCTGTAAATAACCTCTCCACTTGTCGGATAGCGCGTAACATGCACATTTATCGGAGACATAAAAACACTGATCTGTATCCGCTTATCCTTAAAATATTCTTTTTCAAAAACCTCTTCAATGACCACCACCTTACCATCTACAGGGGATACAACTGCGGATTCATCGATCTGAGTGTGTCGTTTGGGATTTCTAAAAAATTGTAGAATAAGGATCAATAGCAAAAGGAGCACTATCGTCAGAGATAGGCGTAACCATGGAATGGCCACAAAATGATCCGTCAATAAAATTCCGGTTACAACGGCAATAAAAGTGACAATTATAATTTTATGCCCTTCCTTATGAAACATATTTAAGTAGTCTTAAAAACAAATATATAAAAGGTGCCGCAAAAATGATGCTGTCCAATCGGTCCAATAACCCGCCATGTCCAGGCATGATTACACCGCTGTCTTTAACGCCTGCCTGTCTTTTAAATTTCGATTCCACCAAATCGCCTAAGGTTCCAAAAACACTTACAATGTTTGCTAAAATAAGCCAACTTGTAAAACTTAAGGTATCTGTAAAGGTAGCGATAAAATAGCTTGCAATACAGGAAAAAAACAGCCCTCCCAGGAAGCCTTCAACCGTTTTTTTTGGTGATATTTTTTCAAATAGTTTTTGCTTTCCAAAATTTTTACCAATCAGATAGGCAAACGAATCGTTGACCCAAACCAGTATAAATGCCCCAAGTAAAATTGTGGGATCATAGGTTGGATAAAAATTGGTGATCAATACCAGAAAGACAAAACCACTGGACAGATAAAATGTTGTCAGGATGAACCTCTTGGTCATGAACAGAGGAATGACTTTTTCCGAAAACAGATCTTTAATTAAGAATAACAGGACAAAAATGGTAATTACGGATAATATTTGTGTCGCTTCATCCAAACCTCCATTCGATTGTAACACTTCCTGCCAATACCCAAATATGCCGTATAGTAGGGTAAAAATAAAATAGGGGAGTTTACTTTTGAGTTGTATTAGCTTTTGAAATTCAATGAGGCATATGAATCCGAAAACAAATAAAAGGATAAGAAAGGCATGTTCCGAATTCATGCATGATATGAGCAGGATGATATAGAGTAAGCCCGATAATCCGCGAATTAAAAATTCCTTCATTTATAAGTCTTCTAGAAGTAAGAGGTACAGATTTTTGGCACTGCTGCCATAACTTAAAAAGTCTTTCTCATCGGCAGATTTGAAATGTTTTATCGTGGTAATGTTCGTTGGTATTTTTTTTCTGCTCTTAGATTTTATAACACGAAGCCCTTCTCCTATACTTTCTACAATTTGACTTGTCGTTGCAAAAACCACAAAATTAAACGGAAGTTCGGTTAACTTCTTTTCGTAGATCTGTTTGGAAGATATAAGCAGGGATCCGTCATTTGCTATCAGATTTTCACAGGTAGTGAGGAAAAATTTAGCATCATTTATTTTTCGTGTCGCATTTAATTGGGAATCTTTAAATTTACTTTCCAGCTGCTCGTCCAGAAGCAATACCTTCTTTTCCTCCCAGCCATTTTCTATAAGGATATTTTGTAGGTTCTGAAAAATTTCATCTAAGTTTTCACAATACAGGAACTTACCCCCATTAGCTTTAAAGTTTATTGTAAACCTCTCGTCTATTGGCAACTTGATCTCCGGCATGTATTTACTTCTTTCGGTTGTTTTTAGTTCTTCATCTTTTACCTTAGATTTCAAACCAAAAATTTTTCTAAAAAGACTCATTTAGATGTTGCTATTAGTCAATTATATTGTGGGGTCTATCAAATATAAAAAATCTTAAACTAACCATATGGTTAATTTAAGATTTTTACCTGTCGGAACAGAAAATAAAGTCAATTACATTACTTTTCTTTAACTTCTTCTTCCTGTTCTTCTTTTTTCTGTTCTTCTTTTTCGAAGGCCCGTTTGCCAAATATTTTTTCGAGATTATCCTTAAAAATAACCTCTTTTTCAAGCAGAACCTCTGCTAACTGGGTCAACTTATCTTTATTTTGTTCCAGGATTTTAATGGCACGTTGATACTGTTCCTCAATGATATCAGATATTTCTTTATCTATGAGTTCCGCCGTTTGCTCACTGTAGGGTTTTGTAAAACCGAATTCGTTCTGACCGGATGAATCATAATAGGTGAGGTTACCAATCTTGTCACTGAGACCGTAAATGGTTACCATTGCTCTTGCCTGCTTAGTTACCTTTTCAAGGTCACTGAGGGCTCCTGTAGATATTTCGTCAAAAATAACCTTTTCCGCAGCGCGTCCACCCAGTGCTGCACACATTTCATCAAGCATTTGTTCCGGCCTTACAATCAACCGCTCTTCAGGTAAGTACCATGCGGCACCCAAGGACCTTCCACGAGGCACAATGGTTACCTTAACCAGTGGGGCAGCATGTTCCAGCATCCAACTCACGGTGGCATGACCGGCTTCGTGATAGGCAACCGCCTTTTTTTCACTAGGGGTAATGATTTTATTCTTCTTCTCCAAACCTCCAACAATTCGGTCTACCGCATCCAAAAAGTCCTGTTTGTCAACCGCTTTTTTACCATTTCTGGCCGCTATTAAGGCCGCTTCATTACATACGTTGGCGATATCTGCACCTGAAAAACCGGGGGTCTGTTTTGCCAGGAAATCAGTATCTAAATCCTTGGCCTTTTTGAGTGGTCTTAAATGCACTTCAAATATCTCCTTACGCTCTCTTACATCGGGAAGATCGACAAAAATTTGTCGGTCGAAACGTCCCGCTCTCATCAGTGCTTTATCCAGAATATCGGCTCTGTTCGTTGCAGCAATTACAATAACATTGGCATTGGTTCCAAAGCCATCCATTTCGGTTAGCAATTGGTTCAGGGTATTTTCACGTTCGTCATTACTCCCGGAAATGGCATTTTTGCCTCGAGCACGTCCAATGGCATCTATTTCGTCAATAAATATAATCGATGGCGATTTTTCTTTAGCTTGCTTGAAAAGGTCACGCACACGGGAGGCACCAACACCAACAAACATTTCCACAAAATCCGATCCCGATAAGGAGAAGAAAGGAACTTTAGCCTCACCTGCCACGGCCCTTGCCAATAAGGTTTTACCGGTTCCCGGAGGTCCAACCAACAGGGCTCCCTTGGGAATTTTACCACCTAATGTGGTGTATTTTTCTGGGAATTTCAAAAAGTCTACAATCTCCTGAACTTCTTCCTTAGCGCCCTCCAGACCGGCAACGTCTTTAAATGTCGTTTTCACCTCTGTGTTCTGGTCGAATAATTTGGCCTTTGATTTTCCGATGTTGAATATCTGTCCACCGGCGCCACCTGCACCACCACCGGACATACGACGCATGATAAAGATCCAGACCGCGATTAATAAAATGAATGGCAACAGGTTGAGCAATAAACTACCCCACAGTCCGTCCTCATCTTTATCAAATTCAACGGTCGGTTTTACGTCCAGATCCTTTATGGCATCATCTAATTTGGTTTGAAAAATTTCAAGGGCACCAAATTCAAACTTATAATTAGGCAATCTCGTCGCAGAAGGGAAAAAGGACTGCGGTTTGGCCTTTTTGTGTATTTCCTTGGTCTGGGCCTCCGTGGTTAAATAGACTTTGGCAACACCGAGGTTGGTTATCACCTCAACACGCTCTACATCCCCATTTTCTAAGTACTCAAAAAAATCGGCGGGGGTTGTACTTTTACCCTCCTGGCTCCCCCCACTATTGAATAATTGGAATCCCAGAAATATTGAAATAATAATACCGTAAATCCAGTACGGACTCAGTTTTGGTTTTTTATCTTTTGAATTTTTTTTGTTATTCGACATGTTTTTAGTAGCTCGTTTCTATAACTGTTGTTTTTGCATCTCCCCAAAGGCTTTCGATATCGTAATATTCCCTGATATGTTTTTGAAAAACATGTACCACCACATTAACGTAATCGATGAGCACCCATTCGGCATTATCTAATCCTTCCGTATGCCAGGGATTATCCTTGAGTTCCTTGCTGACTTTTTTCTGAATTGAATTTACTATAGCGGTAACTTGCGTATTCGAAGTACCCTCGCAAATTATAAAATAATCACAAACCGTATTTTCAATATCTCTTAAATCTAAAATACTTATTTCCTTGCCTTTTACATCTTCAATTCCATTAACTACAACCGATATCAATTGGTCTGGACTTATTTTTTCTTTCGCCATTAATTTTTTTTAATTTGTGCAAAGTTATTATTTTTTTAGTTCTTTATGCTTTAAAATATATTTAAGATTCATAAGGTTTAGCACCTCATTACCCATGCATATAATCAAACTTGATGCCATCGATTCGACAAATGCATTTTTGAGAAAAATGATTTATAATGAAGTCGTTGAAGATTACACCGTTGTTGTAGCCCAACACCAAACTCAGGGGCGAGGACAAATGGGCACCTCCTGGTCTTCAGAAAGCGGTAAAAACCTTATGTTTAGCCTGTTTAAGGATTTAAGTGAACATGTTGTTGAATTCCCGTTTTACATCAGCATGGGCATTTCGCTGGCCATTTTAAAAGCATTACAATCCTTTCAAATTCCTGACTTGAGCATTAAATGGCCAAACGACATTTTGTCAGCAGATATGAAGATTTGCGGTATTTTAATTGAAAATGTCATAAAAGACAGGCTCAATTCTACGATTATAGGCATTGGTGTGAACGTTAATCAAACCGAATTTAAACATTTGCCTCAGGCCTCCTCCTTAAAGAATATAACTGGAATACATTATGATTTGGATGAGGTCCTGCATTATATAATTAAACACACCAAGGCCTACTCCAAACTTCTACAGGAAGGTAAATATGACCTTGTAAAGCAGGAATATGAGTCTTATTTGTTTCGCAGGAATAAGCCATCAACGTTTAAAAATGAAAACGGTACCTTATTTTCCGGATTCATAAAGGGGGTTACCAAGTATGGAAAATTAATGGTCCTGCTTGAAGATGAGGTGGTCAGGAAATACGATTTAAAGGAAATTCAATTACTGTATTAGCGCTGTGGTTACAGGGCATAATGTACTAGATGGCAGTGGGAATATTTGAGACCAAGGTTTCTATGAATTTCGTAATTGGCCCTCTGATCATCATGGCCATCATGGGGTTAAAGTCCCCGTTAAACCGCAATTGAACATCACTAGTTGTTGGATTGATTTCATGAATCTCACCGGTTAGGGAAAAATCGATTTTACCTCCTGCAGCGCCTAAAACAATTTTACTTGGTGCATTTACCTCTTTTAATTTTAATACAATTTCAGGCATCCCCTTTAATGCAAAAAGGAATTTATCGGCCTCGAGGATTTCAAAGTTACTGATGTTTTCGGGCATCAGGGATTCAAAGTTTTTAAGGTCGGACAAAAAATTAAACACCTCTTGGGCCGGCTTATCAATTGTAATTTTCGGGGATTCTAAATTCATCGTTTTGTATATGTCAATTCACCTCTATTTTAGATGGTATGCGTTTAAGACTTCAGCCCTTGGAATGCCCATTACTTCGGGCTCCATTCACCGGGATTTTCATTCCATTCGGATAAAGCCTTTAATTCTTTTTCCGAGATATAATTGGTATAGACAGCCTGTTCCAGCAAACTGTTGTAATTACCCAGGGTCTGGAGCTTCACATCGGCCTTCAAAAAGTTCTGGGCAGCGACGTCAAAACCATAAGAAAAGATAGCAATCATACCCTTCACGATTACCCCGGCCTCCCTTAAGGCCTTTACCGCATTTAAACTACTTTTCCCGGTGCTGATGAGGTCTTCGACAACCACAACTTTCTGACCGGGTTCTATATAGCCTTCAATCTGATTTTTTCGACCGTGGCCTTTGGCATCCGGTCTTACATAAATAAAGGGTAAGCCCAAATACTCGGCAACCAACATTCCAATACCAATGGCCCCTGTTGCCACACCTGCTATGGCATCGGGTTTACCATATTGCTTTTCTATTTGTTTCCCCATGACCTCACGAATATAATTTCTAATATGAGGATAGGACAATATAATCCGGTTATCACAATATATCGGCGATTTCCAACCGGAAGCCCAGGTAAAAGGGTCCTTCGGACTTAGTTTTATGGCATTAACCTGTAATAACACCTCTGCCGTTTTTCTGGCGGTATGTTTATTAAAAATCATAAATGCAAAATTACACATTAATTTAGTTTTAGGGGATCTCATATTTGGAATTAAAATATTTTTTTTAACAATTTTAATTTGTTGTGAAAAATGATATTTTTACCGAAACCAAACCGAAGACCTTTATAATGTATCAAGTTTTTGTTGGAGACAAACCAATAGTGTTAACAGATAAAGTTGAGTTGGAGCAGGGGTTTAAAAACTATTTGTTAGACACCGTTAATATTGGTAAGGTCATTAGAGAGCTGAACAAGACCGATCTGAGGGAGGTACGCCTTATACATCATAAAAAGGAAAAATTATTAAAAAAGTTTCTCAAAAGGTTGCCCAACGTTATTGCAGGTGGTGGGAAGGTATACAATGATAACGGGAAAGTGCTATTCATTTATCGAAATGATAAATGGGATTTACCCAAAGGTAAAATAGAGGGCAATGAGTCCATAGAACGCACGGCACTGAGAGAAGTGATGGAAGAAACAGGAGTTGGAGGCTTGGAAATTGTAAAACCTCTTGAGACCACCTATCACATCTTCAAACGCAATGGACGACATAAAATAAAGATTACCTATTGGTTTGAGATGAGAACCAGTTTTTCAGGGCATCTCGTAGCTCAGGAGAATGAAGGCATCACCAGGGTGGAATGGTTGAACGGGTCGCAGATGCATGAAGCTCTGGATAATTCCTATGCCAACATTAGAATGTTGATTTAAGGGTGTATTCTGTGAATGGGATAGTGCAAATGTGCCTTTTCATAATAATCGCTTCGTTTGTGCAGCCAGTCGAGCTGGGCGTACCAGTTTTCTGAAAATGCGCTATCCTGACGTTTTCGATTTTCAAAGTCTTCCTTCAGTTGCACATTGTTATTCAACATTTCCAAAGCCTTGTCTTCCCATACATAAGGAGAAAAGTGTTCTTTTTGATGTAAAATCGTATCGAAGAAATTCCAATTAAAAAAAGAATCAACAGCCATAGGTTCCAAGGATTCTAAGAGGTATCTCATGGCGTATTGGCCGGTTGGAACGATCAGATCACCCGCCTTAAACATGTGGGTTCCCAAAGAAGTGTTCACTCTGGTATTTTTGTGAAGGTAATGGCCTTCAAAGGGTGTTTCGACGGTTTCAAAATGGGTGATCCTGTACGATTCGGTTTGGATTAACGAATCCTTTTCCAGGGGAACCATTTCAACGCCATTCAATTTTAACAGATCCAGGATCCTATGCCATCCCTGGGGGATGATATACGCTCTTGGTATGGTGATTTCCAATTGAGGCACAAAATTATTTTGGTAAGCAATCGTTTTGGTGTAGGGGCTTTCTCGATCATACCTGAGTCGGTCATGACCCGTAACAGCGCTTTGTAAAATCTGAGCCTCATATCCCTTGAAATTTATCAGAGTGGTTCTGTTCGGATCGAGTTTCCATAGTATTGGATAGGAATCACCAATTCTATATTTGTGAAAAGCCTTTGCTCTTAGGGTTGTAATGGTATCTGCATCTTCTTCTACGATCTCGATCATACTACGCAATAATTCGTAAGTGCCTTTTACACGTTGCTCATAAGGTTTCAACATGTGCGTTTCTACCATCATACCCAGGGTATTGAATAAACCGGTGTACCCTGTTGAATAGCGCGGCGTATCAAAAAACTGAGAAAATCCCTGTTCTGGAGGGCTGTTGAAGACATTAACATAAGGTGTAATATCCCATTGTTTTTCAGATAGTTTTTCTTCTAATTTAGGCATCATACGCGTATGTAAGTACCATCCGAGTTCACCTCCCAACTTATCGTGTTGCGTAAACAAATGAGAGAGGGTGTATTGGTAATCTGCCCCATTGCTTACGTGTGTGTCAATAAAGACATCAGGTTGAATCTTATGGTAGAGAAGGTTAAACGCCCGTGCATTTTTAGTATCACATTTCACGAAATCACGGTTCAGATCATAGTTCCTGGCGTTACCCCTAAAACCATGGACCTCGGGTCCATTCTGGTTGGTTCTGGTTTTAGAATTTCTATTGAGGCTCCCCCCAATATTATAAAGGGGTATGGTAACTAATACGGTATGTTTCGGAATAGGGATTTTGCCTTGAACAAGATTCCTGAACAAGAGCATTGTGGCATCGATGCCATCAGGTTCTCCCGGATGAATACCATTGTTAATGAAAATTATCCTCTTATTGTTTTGGCGAATGTCTGAAAAATGAAAATTCCTGTCCTTGTTCAAGACAACATAGTGAAGGGGTTTTCCGGAATCCGTTTCACCAATACTGTCGATGGCTAGGTCCGGATAGGCTTCAGACAGATCAGTATAAAAGGCAATGGTTTGCTCGTAAGTGGCCGTTTCCAGACCGCTGCTTTTTTCAAAATGCGTTTGAAAATCAACAGTCTGACCCGTTAAAAAATGAATGGTAAATAGGAATACGAAACTCAGATTTACGTATCGTAGAGGATATAACATGGGTTAAATTATCTCAAATGCGTGTGTTTATCATCAAATGTATTGGTTTTTATATGACCTGCCGAGACATTTTTTACAATTATTTCTATTTCAAACGTTTTAGTCCCATTATTTGGAATAAGATCGCCATCGGGTTTGTGCTTCTGTTTATTAGGCCTAAATTTGCCGCTTTTTAAAGCAAACCATTATGACTGCATTTATAAGAAAGCGGGCGGCAAACGTTAAGGATGATATTTTAAGTGGAATAACCGTAGCACTTGCTCTGGTGCCTGAAGCTGTTGCCTTTGCTTTCGTTGCAGGTGTCGATCCTCTGGTGGGGTTATATGCGGCCTTTATGATTGGGTTGGTAACTTCGATTTTTGGAGGACGCCCGGGTATGATTAGCGGTGCTACAGGAGCGCTGGCCGTTGTTATGGTGAGTCTTGTTGCAGAAGGAAATGCGATGGGAATTGAAGGCGAAAACCTGGGACTCTATTATTTGTTTGCCACAGTAATAATAATGGGCATCATACAGATGTTGGCCGGTATCCTGAAGCTTGGCAAGTTTGTGAGATTGATACCGCATCCCGTGATGATGGGCTTCGTCAATGGACTGGCCATAGTCATTTTTTTATCCCAATTGGGTATGTTTAAAGATGCCGGAGGGGATTGGTTTGAAGGAACGCAACTGTGGGTTATGTTTGCATTGGTTGGCCTTACCATGGGGATCATGTACGGTTTACCCAGGCTAACAAAAAAATTACCTGAAGCCTTAATAGGCATATTAGTGGTCTCTGCCATTGTCATTTTTGGAGATATGGATGTGGCCACGGTTGGGAGCTTTATCAGAGATGGAGGAGGAGAGGGTTTAAAAGGAGGACTGCCTCAGTTTCAGATGGACCTATTTCATAAAATTCCATGGAATTGGCAAACCCTGTCATTCATCGGGCCCTATGCATTAATACTTGCTGCTATCGGACTCATAGAATCCCTGATGACCCTTAATTTAATTGATGAACTGACGGAAACCCGAGGGAATGCCAACCGGGAGTGCATGGCTCAGGGTGGGGCCAATATCATAACTGGTTTTTTTGGTGGCATGGGAGGTTGTGCCATGATCGGGCAATCGCTGATCAATATAAAATCTGGCGGAAGAACACGCTTATCGGGTATAGTTGCCGCTGTACTTTTGCTCATGTTCATCCTTTTCGGGGCATCCTATATTGAGCAGATTCCAATTGCGGCATTGGTAGGTGTTATGTTTATGGTGGTCATAGGAACATTCGCATGGAGTAGTTTTAGAATTTTAAACAAGATTCCCATGAGCGATGTTATTGTTCTGGTGGCAGTTTCGGCACTAACCGTGGTATTTGATTTGGCTATAGCGGTCATTGCAGGGGTTATTATCAGTGCATTGGTCTTTTCATGGGAAAATGCCAAGCGCATTCGCGCCAGAAAGCGCATGAAAGAAGATGGTACTAAAGTCTATGAAATATGGGGACCATTGTTTTTTGGATCTATTATAGCCTTCAATGAAAAATTCGACGTAAAAAACGATCCGGATAAAGTTGAAGTCGATTTTATTGAATCACGGGTAAGCGATCATTCGGCCATTGAGGCCATATTTAATTTGGTCCATAAATACGAAGCCGCCGGTAAAAAAATCAAGTTAACCCATCTGAGTGAGGATTGTAAGGTCTTACTCTATAAGTCCAGTCCCAAATTCAGAGAAGTCATTGTTGAGGCTGTGGATGACCCGCGCTATTATCTTGCTGAGAACCCTGAGGCCTTTACCAAAGGTTTGGCAGCATATAAGTTCGAGTAAAATTATCAGGAGGTCAGTCTACCTGCAAAGCATCACTTCACCCGCACACTCTCCGGGACAAGTTTGGTGTAGTCGCCATTGTTCTTAATCACATCCCGAACAATGGAAGACGATATGTAAGAGGTCTGTGCCGAGGTAAGGAGAAAAACGGTTTCAATAGGCGCAAGATCTCGATTCGTATGTGCAATGGCCTTTTCAAATTCAAAGTCGGCCGGGTTCCGCAATCCGCGCAAAATGAATTCAACCCCAATCCGTGTGCAAAAATCGACTGTCAGCCCTGTGTAGGTCATGACCTTTATTCGCGATTCATCAGCAAAGGCCTTTTCAATAAAGGCTTGACGCTCTTCAAGAGAAAACATATAGCTTTTATTGGCATTAATTCCAATGGCTACAATAATTTCATCAAAAACGGTCAGACCGCGTTTAATGATATCATAGTGCCCTAATGTTAGAGGATCAAAGGATCCTGGAAATAGTGCGCGTTTCATCGGTGTTCTTCAATTAACAAAGGGATTGCCTTATTATTGAGTTAAAGATACAATGAGTTCATGCTTAAAACAAATTTAGTTTCCTGTCCCGAGCTTATCGTGTGGCATCATAGAAAGGACTATAGGAGGAACCCCTTGTGTTCTTTATTAGAAATCATAAGTACAATTTTGTAAAGCTCTGGTCTTATCTTTAACATTCTATAGGGAAGATATGCTAAAATTGTCCTGTGAATTTTCAAAAAACACCTGTGAATTTTCAAAATTCACAGGTGTTTTTGAACCTATCGTGCTTAGAACATTTAGACGACAAAAGCATGACTTCGAAAAGGTCTGCCTAAAGGATCTTCTTTTCTTAAACGGGGGCGTAGTTCGTCCGGTTACGATTTGAGTAAAGCCTCCTCAATGGCATTGCCAAAAAGGTCTTCCAGCGCAATTCCGGCAGCTGCGGCCTGTTGCGGTAAAATACTTTCCTTGGTGAACCCCGGTACGGTATTAACTTCCAATAAGTGTGGTTCACCGTCCTTGAAAATATATTCGCTGCGACTAAACCCGGATAATTTCAGTTTATCATAGACCAGTCTGGCAAGGGTGTTTACCTTGGCTTCTTCCTCGGGTGATAAGCGTGCCGGAGTGATTTCCTGAGATTTACCCAGATACTTGGCCTCATAATCGAAAAAATCATTGTCCGAAACAATTTCGGTAATAGGCAATACTTTGGTTTCTCCCTTATAGGTAATAACACCCACAGAGACTTCGGTGCCATCTAAAAAGGATTCAATGATGATTTCATCATCTTCCTTAAAGGCAACATCAATCGCATTTTGCAGATCGGACTTACGATGCACTTTTGTAATCCCAAAACTGCTGCCCGCTTTATTGGCCTTGACAAAGCAGGGTAGGCCTACCTTGTTCAAAATCTCATTTTCATCAATGGCATCCCCAAGATTCAGATGATAAGAAGTGGCGGTTTTTATGCCATAGGGTCTTAAAACACTCAAACAATCCCGTTTGTTAAACGTTAAACTGGCCTGATACATACCGCAACTCGTATGCGGTATATCCAGTAACTCAAAATAAGCCTGTATCATCCCGTCCTCTCCCGGAGACCCGTGGATGGCATTAAAGACGCAGTCGAATGTTATCTTCTTACCCGAAATAGTAATCGAAAAATCATTTTTATCTACAGGAAATTCATGTGCTTCGTCATCAACATAAACCCATTTGTCCTTTAAGATATGTATACGATAGGCATTATATTTTAAAGGATTCAATGTTTCAAAAACCACGTTGCCGCTTTTTAAGGATATTTGGAACTCGCTGGAGTACCCACCCATAACGATGGCGATATTTTTTTTCATAAGGTAAAGATCAATCTAAAACGAACAATAAAACGTACCTATTGTAAGTTAAGCTAAAATATCATATAAATCGCAAAAGAAAAAACAGTTCTGTTTTTATATATTTGCCTGAAAGAAAACCCAATTCATGAGCATTATTAAGTTCCTTTTAAGTAAAGTCTTTCTCAAACAAATTATATTGGCCGTGGTTGCGATCGTGGTACTGAGTTTTATAGCACTTAAATGGCTGAATATGTCGACAAATCATGGCGATTTTGAGACGGTTCCCAATCTTACGGGGAAATCCATCAACCTAGCGGAAGTGGAATTGAAGGATAACAATTTAGTGATGCAAATTCAGGATTCTGCGAATTACAATCCGGATTATCCAAAGTTTTCGGTTATCGACCAGGATCCCAAACCCGGAGCAAAGGTCAAGGAGAACCGGAAGATTTATTTAACCTTGAATCCCTCAGGCTATCGGCAAATCTTGGTGCCGAATTTAGAAGATAAAACCTTTAGGCTGGCCAAAAGTACATTAGAGGCCTTGGAATTTAAAATTGGAACCTTGACCTATGTGGATAACATTGGCAAGGATATCGTTTTAGGTTTAAAACATAAGGGTAGCCCCATAAATCCCGGTGATAAACTCCCAAAAACGGCGGTGATAGATCTCGTTCTGGGGAATGGCAAGAGACCTTGAAATGGACGATTACACTTCACAACAGGACGATGATCAACTTTATGAACATTATGCCTTTACCGTAGATAAGGGACAATCACCTTTGCGCATCGATAAGTATTTAATGAATTTTGTTGAAAATGCCACACGAAACAAAATTCAGGCTGCTGCAAAAAACGGCAGTATTGTGGTTAACGGGATTGCTGTAAAATCAAATTACAAGGTGAAACCCGATGATCAAATCCGAGTGTTGTTCACCCATCCGCCGCACGAGCATTTATTGGTAGGAGAGAATATTCCCATCGATGTGGTCTACGAGGATCAGGACCTTTTGGTGGTGAATAAACCTGCCGGCATGGTGGTGCACCCAGGTCATGGAAATTATTCCGGAACCCTCATCAATGCTTTGATCTATCGTTTTGATAATTTGCCAAACAATTCCAGTGAGCGCCCGGGTCTGGTGCATAGAATTGATAAAGACACCAGTGGATTGCTTGTTATTGCGAAGACCGAAAAGGCGATGAACGACCTGTCTCTGCAATTTGCGGAGAAAACGAGTGAGCGAGAATATGTCGCACTGGTTTGGGGCAATGTGGAATCCGATGAGGGTACCATCGAAGGTCATATAGGAAGGCATCCTAAGAACAGATTACAAAATACGGTTTTTAGTGACGACGAGGCGGACAAAGGGAAGCCCGCGATAACGCACTATAAGGTGCTCGAACGGTTTGGTTATGTGACCTTGGTGTCTTGTAAATTGGAAACGGGGCGAACACATCAGATAAGAGTGCATATGAAACATATTGGGCACACCCTGTTCAATGACGAACGTTACGGTGGTGAGCGCATTTTAAAAGGCACTACCTTTACGAAGTACAAGCAGTTTGTGGAAAACTGTTTTAAGATTCTTCCACGACAGGCCCTTCACGCAAGAACTTTAGGATTTAAACATCCAACAACAGGCGAATTTCTTCAATTTGAAGCGGCCCTGCCTGAGGATATGCAGGAATGTATCGATAAGTGGCGTGGTTATGCCAGGCATATGGATATGGATGGTTGAGAATTGGGTTTAGCACTGTATTTTAGCCGCTGTTTTGGTTTTTACGACTTATACCTCCATCAACAAAATTTATCACGGCTTTTTTTAAATGTATATCAGGAATTGTAAATTTGACCACAAAAAATAGAGGAGATGAAACTTGTATTATCACCAGCAAAATCGTTGGATTTTGAAAGTCAATTACCAACCGATAAATTCACCCAGCCTCAGTTTCTGCAGGCCTCGGAGCGTCTTAACAAAGTGCTTCGAAAGAAATCGGCCAGGAGTTTATCAAAGCTTATGAGTATCTCAGATGCTTTGGGACAGTTGAATTACGAACGTAACCAGAGTTGGGAGTTGCCGTTTTCCACGGATAATGCAAGACCGGCTATTTATGCCTTCAGTGGTGATGTGTATCGCGCATTGGATGCCTATACCATCCCAAAAGAAAAGATCGAGATTCTACAGGATAAGGTGCGCATTTTATCAGGTCTTTACGGCGTGCTTAAACCCACCGATCTCATACAACCCTATCGTTTAGAAATGGGAACCAAACTACCGGTAGGTAAATATAAAAACCTTTATCAATTCTGGAAGAAGGCTATTGTTAAAGCATTGAACGATGAACTCCAGGAGGGAGAATTGTTCCTTAACCTGGCCAGTAATGAATATTTCAAGGCCATAGATACCAAAAATCTAAAAGTACCTGTCGTAACCGCTACCTTCAAAGATTTTAAAAACGGTGAATATAAATCGATCATGACCTATGCCAAGCTGGCCCGCGGCTATATGACCAGATATATTGTGGATACCAATGCCAATACAATAGACGATATCAAAGGGTTCAATTACGAAGGATATAATTACAGCGAACCCATGTCTACAGAAACAGAACTGGTTTTTATAAGGTAGTGTCTATTTTGGTTCTGCCTTGGACCCTACGTTAATTTTAGTTTCGACTGGTGTTTTTTTCTTAATTCTTGGTCGCCTTACACCAAAGGTACCCCGGTTTATTTTTCCGCGTTTTGTTTTTTTATCACCTTTTCCCATAAGATATCGTGTTACATGTTGATGCGTTTAAACGTAAAAAAATAATTACGCTCTGATTTTTATATTTTGGTACTCTTAAAATAAGAAATTTTAGGTAAACGGCAATATAGTGTTCAAGCATCGACATCCATATCCCCCTTTCATAACATCGGATACCCAAAAATTAATTGTAGGTACCCTGCCACCCCCGCGTTTTTCAACTGGTGATCTCTTAGAAAGGGATGTAGATTTCTGTTATGGCAGTTATTACAATTCCTTATGGTTGTATATCGATACCATTTACAGTTTAAACCTACGGTACGACAATTCCGGTGAAGCCGTAGCAGAACGAAAACAGTTTTTAATCGACCATAAAATAGGGATATGCGATATTGTTGAAAGTTGTGTTCGGGAGAAAATAGATGCTTCAGATCTCGGAATGCAGGACGTAGTACTGCGCGATGTGATAGGCTATTTAAAGCAATATCCGAGTATTAAAACCATTTTGTTTACCGGAGGAAACAGCAAAAACGGTCCGGAGTTTTTCTTTAGAAAACATTTAAGAGACTATGGATTGAAATTAGAATTGGTATCGGAAGACATTCCAAGGATACATCGTTTTGTCCTTCCGAGTGAGAACAGTAACTCAAAAACACCATATCAGAAGGGGGCACGCCTTATTAAAACAGTATCACTGACCTCGGCCTCGGGCAGTGCCAACAGAGCCATTGGCAGTATACCGCTGTACAAACAACTGAAAGCAGCGAATCCCAATTTCAATACCTTTGATTTTCGAGTTTTACAATACAGGGAATTCTTCTAATACTTCTCCGGGATAAAGGTCTGGTAATCCATAGGAGGGCGAACATAGGCGTGATCGTCAGGCAGTTCGGGTAATTCAATAGGCTCAATTTTCATTCTTTGATAAGGAATCTTGCTAAGCACATGGCTAATACAATTGAGTCTGGCCTTTTTCTTGTTATCTGAATTTACCACATACCAGGGTACTTGTTTGGTGTCGGTATGGGCAAACATAACGTCTTTAGCTCTCGAATATTCCAGCCATCTGGATCGTGACTCCACATCCATAGGGCTGAATTTCCAGCGTTTCAGTGGATTCTTTATACGATTTTTAAAACGTCTTTCCTGTTCCTCATCGCTCACAGAAAACCAATATTTCAAGAGGATGATACCGGACCTGACCAACATACGTTCAAACTCCGGACAGGAGCGCAGAAACTCCCGGTATTCTTTTTCCGTACAAAAACCCATCACCTTCTCAACACCGGCCCTGTTATACCAGCTCCGGTCAAAAAGTACAATCTGACCGGCATGGGGTAAATGCTCAACATACCTTTGAAAATACCATTGTGTCTTCTCTTTTTCCGTTGGAACACCTAAGGCCACCACTTTGCACACCCGGGGATTCAGGGGTTCAGTAAAACGCTTTATGGTACCCCCTTTACCTGAGGCATCCCTGCCTTCAAAAATAATGACCACTTTGAGGCCCTGACTTTTGACCCACTCCTGCAGGTGAACCAACTCGATATGGAGTTTGCCCAATTCCTTGTCGTAATCAAATGTTTTATTTTTTGAGGTATCGCTGCCGGAAGATTTCATGCCTCCCAAGTTAATAAAAAAAAATTCTGATGAGACTAATATTTTTTAAAAAACGGATGGGTCAATAAGTTAGGTATGCAATTATTCAGCAATAAAACCTGATAATACGCGATATGTGCAAGATTTGGCAGACACCTAAAAAAATGAGCGCCAAAACAAATGTTTTGACGCCCTAGATTTGAGGACTTGTTTTAAATATCATCTAATTAACGGTTGTGTAAGTTTGTTTTAAACGGGGCCTGAAGCTTGTAATGGATTGATTCATAGTGCTTATAAATATATGAATTACTTTGCGATAAGCAACATGGTGCCTAGGATATTTTTTTTCAAACTAATTCATTTGATAGAGAATGATGGAGTTGCTGTCTCCTTGTGTGACAAATTCTAAATTTCTGTCTTGATCAATATTATCCAGATCTATGAGGGTGTTTCCATAGACCGGGAAATTTGGGATTAGGTCATTCTGGCTATCAAAGAGATATACTTTTTGAGCCTGTCTGTCCGTAATGGCAACATAGATTTTATCATTTATGTAGAACAGTTCAGGTGGCGAATACGACCCATAATCAAGTTCCCTCGTTTTCCCTTTGATGGAGAGTTTATTATCGCTTTGAGCAACCAGACTCTTTGATGAGGTAAAAATATGGTGTTGATCACCCAGGTTTAAATCCTGAACCCCGGTATTACCCCGGGTATCGATAGTTACCAGTTTTCCATCGGCTGTAGTCGTTGTAAATTTGTTTCTGTACAAATAAAGCGCCTCGTTGGAATAGGTGTAATTCGTTTTTGGGACCACCCTGTTCTTACCTGTACGATCTAAAATATACAGTTGGTTCCCGGTTTTGATGGTTAAGTAATCTTTACTACCGATTCTAAAATGCTGTGGTTGATGCACAAGGCTCCCTTTTGCTTTCTTAAAGGTGAATCCGGATACGATTTTGGCTTGTGTATTGTACATGAGTACATTGCGACCCTGAGTAACCAACAAACGATACCTCTTGTTTTTATCGTAATCGAATACCGAAAGGGGTTGTGTGATCTCGTCATTGAATTTTCCGGGAAATGGAGCAACATCTTTACCGTTTCTGTCAATGACGTATAGACGATGAGGTGTTGCGAATGCGAGTTGTAAGCGTCCGTTTTTGTACATATCGATTTGTTCGACAGTTCCCAGAATGGGGCCATGCAGTTGCTTTTTCCAAAGCACTTTACCGTCATTTGAGATTAAATACAAATTGTTTTGAATATCCTGTACAACAATTTCTTTGTCTCCGCTCCTGTGATTCGTTACGAATTGTGGCCTGTTCAATACATCAGCATCCAATTTTATGCTGAACTCTTCAGTAATGGATCGATCCCTGATCTGTGGCTTACTTTTACTTATAATACCGTTAACATGAGCAAAATCAGAATCATACACAAACTGAAGTGCAGAGAATTTATACGCATCCAGATTCACCTTTAAGGTTTCAGTAAAGGACTTTGAAATGGTATTTTCAAGGGTGTTGCCATTGAGGATCATCATGACCGAAGAGGCACTGCTCAAATGATTTTGAATCTCCATAAAAGAAGTTGATTTTCCTATGGTGGTATTGTTTTGGTAGTTCGCAATGATGTTTTGAAGCAGGTCCATATCGGCTGCAAATACAAAAAATGAATCCAGTACACAGTACATGCTGAAACCTGTTTGGGTAAGAAACGGAGAAAAGGTTTCAGCAAACACATCTGGACGACTAAAACTAAAAATTTCTATCTGCCGGAAGGTATCAATTACCGTTTGTTCAGCCAATAAGGCGTCACTCGTGGCAATCACATCAATAGAATTTAAAGCTACCGCCCTCTGTTCGCCTTCATATATAACACCAATTTCAACACTATGTTCGAACAGCGGGTCCGTATGAGAGCTGGCATCACCTTTTAGGTAGGTATTGAGGTTATCATGAAATACGGAAAAGTCATTAAAGGTCAAACTCATACAGCCATCACTATTGGTAGGGGTAAGGTGTTGTAACTGATTTTCCTGTGGAATCGTCTGCTTGAAGGTGTCCAATAAAAGCATGGTGGTATCTGATGTTTTCGCCACACCATGGAATTCCAATTTCCGTTGATTCATATCCATGTCAACAGCCAGGTAATCGGTAAATGCCTGATAGCTTATGGAATCATTAACAAACAGGGACCTGATAAAAGGATTGTCGGGCTTTACAATTACCGATAGGGTCTTATTGGCGTCGGTTGTACTGTATATTTTTTCCAAACCGTCTTCAGCAAAATCGTAATTATCAATGGCATCTATGACATCTTTAGATGAGGAAGCTATAAATACGCTATCGATAATTCTACTGTAAACGCTGTGATTTCTGAAGGTTGATTTTAATACAGATTTACCGTTGTACTCAAGCTCTTCTTCAAGATAGTCCTTTAGGGAATCCCTTTTGAACAGGTCCTGATGATAAGGCGTAACGATGGTAAATTCCAAACTGTCATTTTTATTTCGCCCGAAACCAAATAGCACGTTTTCAGTCGGTTTTAACAAATGGGTAAATTCCAATTTTGCTGATATGGCCTTGTACGCGGCTGTTGAAGCGAACTGTTCAAGGAACACGTTATTCTTTAAGTTACTCCCGAGTCCCTCCAGGGAATTCGTTTCGATAATCAATGAAGCATCGTTAGGAATATAGTCAATAAGTTTTGAATGCTTTGCTTTAAAATTTGTACAGCTTAAAATGAAAGTTGTTAGAAGTACAAAACATAAAAATCTCATCGATACCGGTCTTTTTTGCAAACCTACTATATTTTTAAGGAGTTCAAAACTATTTAAAAATCAAATTTTAATTGTTCGGGCAATAATTTAAACGATCTGCGATGGTATTTTGTAATACCATATTTTCTAATGGCCTCACGATGCTCTTTGGTGGGATACCCTTTATTTTTTTTCCAGTTATACATCGGGAATTCATCGTGTATTTTATCCATATACAAATCTCTGTAGGTTTTCGCCAAAACAGATGCAGCTGCAATGCTCATAAATTTGGCATCCCCTTTTATAATGGTCTCATGTGAAATGTCTTTGAAGGGCTTAAATCGGTTACCATCAACTAAAATAAATTGTGGAGATGGTTTAAGGCGTTCAATGGCTTTGTGCATGGCGAGAATGGAGGCATTTAAAATGTTGAGGCTATCGATATCATTCTGATCGATATGGCTCACCCCAAAACAAATGGAATCCATTTCAATAATTGGTTTTAACTGAATGCGTTTGGTTTCGGAAAGCTGTTTGGAGTCATTTAAAATGCTGTTATTAAAGTGTTCCGGTAAAATAACGGCAGCTGCTGTTACAGGACCGGCTAAACAGCCTCTTCCTGCTTCATCTGTGCCGCATTCCAAGATATGTCCCGAATAATTACGTGTTAACATCGTTTATATTAGCATACAAATCTAGGGATTTCTGAAATGACAGGGCGGGTCAGTAATCATTTTATGATTTTATCATTAGCATGCGAAATATTTATTGATTAGTCAAAATAAATGTATTATTTTAAATTTTACACAAATAATAAGGGGTATAATTATCAAATATTCAAGACTCTACGTGATTAATGCTGCTTTTTATAACTTTTTGTTTGGATAATTAAGATAATATTTAGATGTTTGTAGCCGACTAACTCAAATTAAATATTCGAAAGGCCATCTTTTACAGGTGGTAAATAGAGAAGAAAGCCAGCATAAACATGTTGGCTTTCTTTATTGAAAAAATTAAAGTCTTTTATAGTTCAAATAATTACATTTGTGACGAATAATAGTTCGAATGGTATTACAGATACTTCTTTTTTGTACATCTTCAAAAGGTCAGATCATATAAAGGATGGTTTCAACTCACAAATACAATTACAGCTCACATGTTTAAAAAGAGTGTTTCAATAAGTATGCTATTGTGTTTGATTGGTGTTGGCCATGCGCAGGTACAAGGGTTGCGTCCTCAAGGGGGGCGGAATAATCCGGCTCGGCAGGATACCCTTAGTGCAGCCCAAAGAGCAAGCACAGGGATTAAGGATATTAAGAATGTTAATGCTAAAATTGAAGACTACCTTATAGTGTCCTATCTAAACGATACAACACATGTCGACACGACCTTAACCATTCAAAAAGAATACAAGTTCAATTATTTGAGAAAGGATAACTTTGGATTAATGCCATTCTCAAATCTGGGGCAAACTTATAATACGCTCACAAAAGATTTCCAGAGTACCCATTTGATGCCGCTTTTCGGTGCACGGGCGCGTCATTTTAATTATATGGAAATTCAGGACATAAATTATTACAGGGTGCCGACACCCTTAACAGAACTATTCTTTAAGACTGCATTTGAGCAAGGTCAGTTAGCGGATTCGTTTTTTACCGTTAATAGCTCTCCACAGTTTAATTTTTCAATTGCTTATAAAGGATTGCGGTCTCTGGGAAATTACCAGCATTTGTTAACCAGTACGGGTAACTTTAGGTTTACTACGAATTATACAACAAAAAATAATCAGTACCATATGCGTGGTCATATTGTGATGCAGGATCTTTTAAACCAGGAAAATGGCGGTTTGAGAGACGACATGGTCGAAAATTTTGAAAGTGGTATTGAAGAATTCCTGGACCGTTCGCTTCTGGAGGTCAATTTCGAAAATGCCGAGAGTATTTTAAAGGGTAAACGATTTCATTTAGATCATGTGTACCATATCATTCAAAAAAAGGATTCTCTATCCAAAAATAAGTTAAGTATTGGTCATGTCATGTCTTTCGAGGATAAGTTCTATGAATACACTCAATCGGCACCGGCGACATCTATTTTTGGGGAGGCCTCTGAAAATTCCATAAAAGATAAAGTGACTCTGGAACACTTCTACAATAAAGTGTCTGTCAACTATAGTAATAACATTTTAGGCGATGTGGAATTTAACCTGAATCACAATAACTATAACTACGGGTACAACTCATTGTTTAGAGACCTGCCAAATGGGATCGATATCACCAACAGGTTAAAAGGGGATATCGTTTCAGCAGGTGGGAAGTACCGTAAGGCATTCAGGGGTTTCGAACTCCAGGGGGAGTTAGGCTTGAATGTTTCGGGTGACTTCGATGGTAATTTTTTAAAGGCACATGCAACATTTAAATTGAATGAGGATGTTTTTGCCAAGGCTACCATTAACCATAGCTCCAAGGCACCAAATTATAATATGCTGCTCTATCAGAGCCAGTATACGAATTATAACTGGCAGAACCCTTTTAATAATATAGAGTCCCAGCAGTTGGCATTTCAAATGAAGTATCGGGATCTTGCAGATATCACAATAGACTACTCCACCATAAATGATTATGTATACCTTGCAGAAGATCCGGTATCCAGTACCGTGCGACCCTTTCAATCCGATGCATCCATTACCTATCTCAGGGTGAAACTCGTCAATGAATTGAAGTACGGAAAGTTTGCGCTGAACAATACAGTCATGTATCAAAATGTACAGAATGACAATAATGTGTTTAACGTGCCGGAACTCATTACCAGAAACACCTTATATTTTTCAAGTCATGTATTTAAAAAAGCCATGTTCCTGCAAACGGGGGTCATATTCAATTATTTCACCGAATACTATATGAACGACTATAGTCCGTTGCTGGCTGAATTTTATGTACAGAATGAAAAGGAATATGGTGGATTCCCGAGACTCGATTTTTTTGTCAATGCCAAGATCAGACAGACCAGAATTTATCTGAAAGCTGAACATTTCAACGCCCCTTTCACAGGCTATACGTATTTTGCAGCTCCGAATACCCCGTACAGAGATTTTGTGGTGCGTTTTGGAGTCGTTTGGAATTTTTTCTTATAATGAATGAATTGGGCGTTCCCCTCCACCATAACTGGGTGTCGGGGTTGTGCTTTAGGTAGTCGCTTTTTGTAGGCCATGCGTGTAACGGCCAAAGAAGTAATCCTATAACATAAGGCATGGCAACAAAGGCGCTCGGACCAGGCTTCAATCACTAAGGCTTTTCCTTGGAAATTTCCGATTTCATATGTTGGAGGTTATTATAGGGTCTATTTTCAATACCTCGTATGAAACCCTTGGAGAGATTCCGAAAAGGACAGAAAAAAAATATGGTATAACCACCGCATAGATAGGCAGTTAGTGAGGTGGATATTGTATTGTTAAAAAAAAGGTTTAAAAAGGTGTTGTGTAAAGCTAAAAGAGTATTATGTTTGCAGGCTCAAAAGCGGATAAGTTAT